>JAUICQ010000010.1 GCA_030427425.1 Fimbriimonadia bacterium
AGAGATTTTTAATAAAAGGTGCAAGAAAGAATGATGATGGTAGTGATAAACCTATCAGGTATTCTTTAGGAAATTTTGATATCTATCCTAATAATAATGAGAAAAAGGTATATAATTTTAGGAACATAAAAGTAGTAAAAATAGATAAAAAATATCACGAAATTAATCTAGATCAGAACAATATTGTATATCAATTAACAGTTACACATCTTAATAAGATCTTGGGATTGAATTTTATTATGAATGATAGAGCGGGTGCTGAGGGCGGAAAATTTTCTGTGTCTTCGGATGGTTGGAAGTATTTTTCTATTGATGAATTTGAAAATTTCAGGAAAACGTATGAATCCGAATATAATAAGGAACTATCTTTTTACATTGAACCTTACCGGGCACTTTACTTTAAAGATGATGGTAAACTCGCTACTAAAAATGCTAAAAGTGGCATGAGTATTGAAGAATTACACCGTAATATGAAGGAAAAACCTGGGAATGTTAGAGTATATGAAACTCTAGACGATAAAAAATATTATAGTAGTTGGTATCAATTGACTCCTTATATAATGGTAGCTATAGATGAAGGTGATAAGAAATTTAAACTAGTGTATAAAGATACAGATGGTAATGATAAGACTTATAAAACCTTCTCCTTTGAGGATGTTAAAAATCATCTAAAATCATTAGAATATTTTTACCTATGTGAAGATTATCTGATGAATGCTCCTATGAAAATTCATGGTGCTAGTAAAAAATATACTCCGGATGAGTTATATAATGCTATTGAAGATGGTGACAAGTTTCTTCTGGAGGGTAAACAATTATCGGTGAAAGACTCGTCTTTTATAGCAGGAGATAATATAATTACTGTGAAAAAGCTGTATTCCAGTTGGATTGGCAAATATTAAGTCTGGGCCTGGATCTTTTTTTCCGGGGTGACGGAAACGTGTAGAATTGTTTGATAACGTGTCTCCCACATTTGGATAGTAATCACCAAGTGTGGGTTTACAAACTAACAATAACCCCCTAACTGCCACCGTCATGGCAGGGGGGCTCTGGTCTCTTTTTTATTAAAGAACAGATACTCCAGTATATCAAATAAAAATTATCTCACATCCAAGTGTGGTTCTTTTAGTACTTTTTCGCTATTCCAACAAGCAGCATGATGATCTTGGCTAATTTCTACTAATCTAGGCTCTTGTGCACATTTTTTAGTTTTAAATTTACATCTTGGTTCAAAGCTACATCCTGGAGGACGATTCGCAAGATCGGGCGGATGACCCGCTATCGATTCTAATCGTTTTTTATTAGGATTTGGGAGCGCATTCATGAGCGCTTTGGAGTACGGGTGTGCAGGATTGTAGAGCACTTCTTTAGTGGGTCCGTCTTCTACAACTCTACCGGCATAGTAAACGCATATATTTGAAGCTAGGGAAGCGATTACCCCTATATCATGGGATACTAACATAACAGCAACATCTTCTTCTTCTTTTAGCTGCTTTAATAAGCGTAGAATCTGTGCTTGTAGAGTAACATCCAAAGCTGTTGTGGGTTCATCGGCTATAAGTACTTTAGGTTTGCAAGCAAATGCTGTAGCTATAACCACTCGTTGTCTCTGTCCCCCGCTCATTTGATGTGGGTATTTGCTAGCAGCCGATTCGGGGATAGGTACTCCTACTTTTTCTAGCATTTTAATGGCTTCTTTATTTGCATCAGATTTCGACATATCTCTGTGTAGCATAAGTGCTTCTGCTATCTGATCCCCTATTTTCATCATAGGGTTAAGACAAGTAAAGGGATCTTGCATAACCAGTGCTATTTCCGATCCACGTATTTTCAGCCATTCTCTATTGCTGATGGGCACAAGGTCTCTACCTTCTAGGCTTATAGACCCTTTGGTTACCTTACATCCTGTAGGCAACATTCCCATGAGGGCAAGACCTGTCATAGACTTACCGCATCCCGATTCACCTACTACTCCTAAGGTCTCTCCAGCTTCTAAATCGAAGGAGACATCTCTTAAAATAGGTACCTCACCGAAACATACTTCTAAATTGCGTACTTCTAAAACAGCCATTATTTTAAATTTTACACGTTTCTCGCATAAAAAGTTGGTCGATATCGAAAAAATCTGTGTGTATACTAATCAAGTATGAGTTCTAAAATTAGTGTAGTGATATGTGATGATGAAGCTCCATATAGAAATGCGCTTCAAAAAACTCTAAATATGGTTCCCGATTGTGAGGTGGTGGGTGTCTGTAAAGATGGTGCGGAAGCTTTGGAGTTATGCCAAAATAAAGTGCCTAATGTACTACTAACAGATATCAATATGCCACGGATGAATGGATTAGAACTTATTAGAAGGTTGTTAAGGCACGAAAGGAATGTTGCAGTGGTAGTATTAACGATTGATGAAGATCAGGATACAATTTTTGATGCATTCCGATACGGTGCAATGGGTTATCTATTAAAAACTTCTACACCACAAGAAGTTATCGACGCGGTTAAACATGCTCATCAAAAAGAAGTTAAAATTACGCCTAAAATCGCCACAAAAATAATTGACGATTTTAGGCGTTTACAGGATGACGGTGAGGATGAAGAATCACCACTTTTTGTATTAAGTGAACGTGAAATTGAGATACTCGATTTAATTGTGAAAGGAAAACGGAATCGAGAGATTGCAGAGATGTTAAATATTGCTGAAAAAACAGTTAAGAATCATGTAAGCAATATTTTGAGAGCTCTTCAAGTTAATAGTAGAACGGAAGCTGCAATGAAGGCGATAAAAGTTAAATTAGTGGATGGGCCTTAATACGTTCATTTACTAATTTATTTTTCATAAAACTGGTTTGTTACGCTATAAAAACTGTATCATAATAGATATGAAAAGATTATTAACACCAGTAATTTTAACATTTTTATTCTCGATAGCATATGTCTTCCCTCAGACAGTAATTTCTCCGTGGCTAACTATTAAAGAGTATAAGCCATCCCAACATCTAACCTTTATTAACAAACAGTTAGAAAATATACAGATTGGACTACGCGATTATAGAAACAATCAGATTAAGGGTGTTAAGATGGTAGAATTGCTTACTAGAGCATTTGCTGGCTGTCGCCACTTCCAAGCACTGCAATCTAAAGCCATTGTTGCTGGAGATAGCATATCCAATAAGAGCACGTTGAAATTAATGCAAGCACATAATATCTTTGAAAGCTATGTGATATCCAAAATTCTAGAGCTTAGTGGAGAGAAGAACGAAGAATTTTTTGCAAGAACTCTAGAGAAGCGTTTACAGGAAATATTGCCAAAATTACGCTAATAGTGGAATTTATTTAATATGAGCAGACTGATTATTGTAAGGCACGGACAATCGATATGGAATTTAGAAAACAGATTCACCGGTTGGGTAGATGTTCCTCTTTCTGAAAAAGGCAGACAAGAAGCTTCAGATGCAGGTAGAGTGCTCTATTCCCATCAGATAGATATTGCCTATACAAGTATGCTCACAAGAGCTCAGTCTACTCTTGAAAGATTATTAGATTCAGCCGACAAAGATGATATTCCAGTTATAAAAGATGCAGCCCTCAATGAACGCCACTACGGAAGTCTGCAGGGATTAAATAAGGCTGATGCCGCTAAGGAGTTTGGTGAAGAGCAGGTACGCATATGGAGACGGAGCTACGATGTACCACCACCAGATGGGGAATCGCTTGAAATGACGGCCAAACGTACCATCCCATTCTTTGAAAGATGTATTCTAGGCGATATCGCACTTGGCAAAAACGTTCTCGTAGTAGCACATGGAAATTCTAACAGGTCCATCATTATGAAGCTGAAAAAATTAACTCCGGCTGAAGTAATGTCCCTAGAGTTAGATACAGGAATCCCATACATTTTCGAAATGAATAAAGATGGGACTCTTGCTAAGTAGTCCTTGAACTTCTTTAAAAACGAATATTGTGGAATTCCGATTAAGAATCTATGGTTCTAGTATCAGATCTGGACTTGTCCCGATATCGTTACTAACGCCACCGTTATCTTTACCATTTTCTCCAACGCTGTAAAGAACATAATCGGCGCCATCTGCGTGATATATAAAATCTTTCCCACTGTAAGGATCTATTCTTATAACATCTGCCAGTGAATCTAAGTTTTTGGGAGAGACTCCTTTTTCTTTAATGCTTTTTAGTATGAAAGCATTAATTGCCAACATTCTTGTTCGCGCAAGGGTTCTATCATATACGTTAAGGATGCTCTTGATACCGGAAAAAAAATGTTTAGAAAATCGCTTCCAGGGTCGGTTTCTTTTTGGAAGTGGCTTCCATGGTTCACGTTTAGTTAAAGGGAGTAGTGAATCTTGTGATAACTTTTCATATATAACCGATCCCTCTTCCATCAAAGAATGAAAATATTTGACCCTTGTTTCATAACTTTTTTTCTTCAATTTTCTTAGAAACTGAACCGGATCTTTATAATCCGATCCGAGTATTGGTTGCAGATACTGATAATTATCATTTTCAAACGCATCTTGTAAATGTTGAACTGATAGCAACATATTCTGGTACTCATTTTTCAGAGCATTCTGTATACTGATATCGGTCTGTAACATCGCATATAGCTCTTTGAAGATAATCTCTAGTTGATTATTATTAAGGGATACCATAGCAGGCTTTATGGCCACTCTGCATGCATCTATAATGGTGAATCCTAACGAGGCATCAATAGCTCCCCCTTTCAGTAGATTTACCCCGAATTTAGTGCCTAATAAAAAATAGGAGACTGCTTCTTGATAATTATTCTGGAAAATGGCGAATTCAATATTCCATACCAGGGTTTTTCCCAATAAACTCCAACCTAACTGATATGTGGATGATTCCTCTTGAGGTGTTGGTACAAATTTAAATTCAAACTTCTTGTTGTGAGCATGTCTAATTTTTTCACAGGCAGGAGAGAGTAGGTTCATAATTTTTCTCTTGATACCCGGAGTAAAATTCACTCGTTTAATATAGTTTTTTGCTTTATTTTCCGCTTCTAGTGCTGCAAAAACATAAGCATCAAAAGCATTGCCGGAATCGGACTTGGGAATGTAGGCTTTTTCTTCTTGTATCCATTTTGGAAGATGCGGAGTCTCATTTGGTTTACAACCTACTGCAATCAGCGTACATACTAATAGAATCCAGAGTGATTTATCGTATATTTTACAGTGCACGTTGATCATTATCTTCCAATACTATTGATGGGTGGTGAGTAATATATGATAATATTACAGTTTCATCATACCTCACACAGTTATCTAACTATAAGTTACAATTAGATTATAGTTTAGTTAAAGTATATAAGAAGAAATCTTAATTATGATATGATTAAGATTAAGAAGAAGAATTATATGAAAGCCGTTATACTCGCCGCAGGAAAAGGATCTCGACTATATCCCGTAACCCATCATGTACCAAAGCCATTGCTACCGATAGCAGGTAAGCCTACATTAGAACATGCCCTAGACCAGATGAAGCAGATGAATATTGAGGAAGTCTGTATTGTGCGTGGCCAAGATCATGATGAGATGGAAAGTTTTATTGGCTATGGCGATAAGTATAACTTAAAAATCTCTTATGCGGTGCAGCGTGAACAGAAAGGGCTCGCTCATGCACTTCTCAGTGCAAAAGAGTTCTGTGGAGAAGATAAATTTGTTCTGTATTTAGGTGATGCTATTTATAATACTTCGCTACAGAAATATGCTCAAGAATTTTTAAAAGGGAATTTTGATAATTTGAATTTAGTGAAACCTGTTGATAATCCTGAGCAGTACGGGGTCGCGATTTTAGAAGGGAATAAAATTGTTCAATTGGAGGAGAAGCCGAAAGAGCCGAAGTCTAACATGGCTATGGCTGGAATTTATTGGTTTAGCTCTAAAATATGGGATGCGATTCATGCTATTGAACCTAGCGCTAGAGGAGAGTATGAAATTACGGATGCTATCCAGTATTTAATAGATAGTAATCACGATGTACGTGCTGGGATTTACGAAAACACCTGGTTCGATACAGGCACATTACCATCTCTACTGGAGGCGAATAGTCACTTACTAAACGGTCGTAATATAGTTGGGAAGGGGAGCTCTGTGCATGCTGAATTAGGGGAGAATGTTTACATTGGTAATAACGTTCAAATTTCGTGTAAATATATTAGCAATGCAATTATTTTAGACAGCTCTCACATTGATGTGAATGGAGATATTATTGATAGTGCCTTAGGCGGAGATATTACGTCGCCTAAATCCATTTCTGGTGAACTATTATATAATGCTGCAGTGCTCAAAGAGAAGTCTGCAGCAAGAAGCTAGTCGCAATATAACTAGCAGTAGTTAACCAGGAGGCCATGCTAAGTCTCTTCCTGCTATTAAATGAGCATGAAGATGAAATACTGTCTGTCCTGCTTTCTCGCCACAATTGATAACCAGTCTATAACCGTCTGAAACGCCTAGCTGTTTTGCTATCTCAGCTGCAGCGTTCAGTATATGCTGCTGATCTCCCTCTTCAGGCAGATTGTTGAGTCCTTCCATGTGAGTTTTTGGAACAATGAGAACATGGATCGGGGCTACCGGATTTATATCGTTGAACGCTATTACATGATTGTTCTCATAAATAATTTCGGCAGGAATCTCTTTGTTAATAATTTTACAGAAAATATCCATTAAGTACATTTTATCCTATTTGCTCTATATTTAATTCTATTTAGGATGATCAAATTTACAGCATCGCTAATGCAGCTGCTCCCAAAATGCCCGCATCTTCTATCAGATTTGCTGAGACTACTTTAGTGCTAGAGTAATGGACTGGAACCGATCCGTCCTTAGCCTGTTTTAGTGCACTCTTCTCCATGTATTTCCATGCATGAGAGATATTGCCGCCAATCGCAATGATATCGGGGGTGAATATATTGATACAATTTCCCAGCAATACTCCTAAATAATAACCAGTCTCTTGCCATACCTCTAAAGCAACAGAATCGCCCCGTTCTGCAGCATCAAAGATTACCCTAGGAGTAATATTCTCTATATTATTTTCAACCATATCTCTCATGATTGAATGTTCTGAACTACGTAGCTTATGGATAGCCCGAGAGACAATGCCCTCTTTCCCGCAATACGATTCAACCGTACCGTATAATCCTGCTACACTATGCTTTCCTCCAGGCTGAATACACACATGACCCAGTTCTGCGCCTCCACCGTTACCGCCGATAAATATCACAGATTCAGATAGAACGCCCTGAACCGATCCCGTGCCTAATACGATGCCACTTCCTATTCCGGTACCAAGTGTTAACATTATCAAACATTTCGAACGATTCTTCCCAACGCCAAACCTGTACTCTGCTAATGCTGCTAAGTTCGCATCATTTCCTAGTACAATCGTATTCTTCAATCGGGATTCAAGCATCGATCTTACAGGAATATTTCTCCAGCAGATAAATTCAGTGCCCTGATATCTTCCAAAATTAGGCGACCATTTTACTACGCCTTTATCTGCATCTACATAACCGGGGATCGCTAGGCCTACCCTAATGTTATCTCTATCTTGCTTATCTAGTTCCTGAGATGATAATAACTCGTGGATAATATTAGTTATATCGTCTATAACAGCATCAGTGCCTTCTGTTGCATGAGACTTGTACTCTATTCTGCGACCTAAAATATTCCCGTTACTATCCACTATAGCGCCACGAATATTAGTACCACCTAAATCTATCCCTATATACTTATCCATTCAGAACTATCCTTTTTCTATTATCCATTGAACAGATATCTATATCAAGTAAAATTCAATGTACAATAGAAGTTATGAATGTTTCCGAATATATTGTAATTATGGCTGGAGGTTCAGGAGAACGATTCTGGCCCCTTTCCACGCCAGAACGACCCAAGCAGTTCCTTCCCTTTGGTAGCAATGGAGAATCTTTAATTAGAATGACCTGCGATAGGGCAGCTAAAGTAGTAGGTAAAGAGAATCTCTTAATAGCAACCTTAGAAAAATTTAAAAACGATATCCTGAAAGAAGTAGAATATCTTAATCCTGAACAAGTTGTATGTGAACCACTTAAACGTGATACGCTAGGCTGCATTGTATGGAGTATGGCTTACTTAGAAAGCAAACATCCTAACCAGAATTTAACCGTAGCCTATGTGTCTGCTGATAGCTACGTAGGAGATGAAACAGCCTACATAGGAGATGTAAAAGCTTCTCTTAATTTTGCAGCAAATAATGATGCAATTATTACGCTAGGTATGAAACCATCCAGGCCAGAAACCGGATACGGTTATCTTAAACGGAATGCTAATGCAGCTGATGAAAACAATAAAATATTCCCAGTGGAACACTTTGTAGAGAAACCAGATAAAAAGAATGCTTTTATAATGATGCAAGAAGGAAACTACTTCTGGAACTGCGGATCTTTCATCTGGAATATCCACACATTCTGGAACAGTATGAAAAGATACTCGCCAGAGATCTACACAGCATCCAGCAAAGTAAGAGACTCTGTTCTCCAAGGAAGTATGGAAGAATCGCTCCATGCATTTGAAAAACTTCCTTCTACATCTATAGACTACGCTCTTGCTGAAAAGTGTAGTAACATCTATGTTTGTCCAGGTAATTTTGTGTGGGACGATGTCGGATCATGGGATGCGTTACCGGGTGTACTGAAAACTGACGATAATGATAATTTTATAATCGGAAATATCAGGACATGGGGGTCGTCTGAATGCGTGCTTATTAATGAGACAGATAAAGCACTCTGTACCTTAGGATTAAATGATACTGTTGTAATTCAGACAGAAGAAACAACTTTTGTATGTCCTCGCAGTGAATCTCAGAATGTTAAAAAAATATCACAAGCTATGAAAGCAGATAATGTAGTATCTAAAGTCTAAAGCAGGCTAACTTAAAAGAAGAGGGTAGCGATGAAATCGCTACCCTCTTCAAATTCGATATATGATCTATTCTCCTAAGATACTCTTACTCTTTCTTTTATATTCTGCGGTGTATCTGTAGAAGCAGGACTATTTTCTGCATTTGTATTCTCTTTTGATGCAGCCAGTTCGGTTTTACTTCTTTCTACAACGTTCAGTATTTTACCAACTGTGCTTTCAATTTGAGTAAGAACATCATACGCATAATTATCAGCTCCTCTTCTCATCTGGAACGATTCTCTTTCTGCTGCGTTTTTAATCTCTTCACTCAATTCGTTAGCATGCTTTAATACTTCGCTCTCATCAATCAACTTCTTCTGATTATCTCTAGCTTGCAGTAGCATTCTTTCGGCTTCTTTCTTAGTTTCATTAAGAATGTGTTCTGCTTCTTTCTTAGCTCTTTCTACTGTAAGAGTAGCTTCTTCTTTTGCATTAGAAATAATTTTTTCAGATTCTCGTGTTAAACTAGCTGCCTGTTTTAATTCTGTAGGAAGAGATGCTCTTATTTTTGCTATTTGCATAGCAATTTCCTCTTTGTTGAGTCCCCATGTAAAAGCTCCCATTACTGTTTTGGGTTGTTCTACAGCCATATCATGCAGATTTTCTAACATTCTTAATATATCCAATTCTTGCCTCTTTTGATAACTTATAATTATATTATATTCCCTTTATTATTATTGTATCTGTAAAACAATCATCCACTAGTGCTTAAGACCGATTTTGAACCTAATAAAAAGCAAAAAATTCTATGGAGCCCCCGACGAGAATTGAACTCGTGACCTCTTCTTTACCAAAGAAGTGCTCTACCACTGAGCTACGAGGGCTTGATGAGATGAAATGAGATGGTGGGGAGTGAAGGATTCGAACCTACGTAGGCTTCCGCCGGCAGATTTACAGTCTGCTCCCATTGGCCGCTCGGGCAACTCCCCATACTATTTATATAATACCACTTATCTAAACGCTATTTCTTAAAAAAAAGTATCTAGTAAAACTTTTTCTAGACATATCATATAGGGGTAATTCTTTCCATCTTGAAGCGCACAACCGGATATCCATACATTGCCTGTACTATCTATGTCGCACTGTTTAACATCTCTAAATACTAATTTATCCATAATGGCCAATTTTCTTGCGTCTCGAATACCCTTGAAAAGTCTCTTATAGGAAAGCGGGAGTTCCTTGTCTATCTTACCGCTAAGAGGTACCAGTTCGTGAATAACGAAGTCGTTATTATGATGTATTACTGGGGCTAAAAAAACGTCTTTTAACGCATATACCTCTATTTCATTATTAGCATTTGTCTTCTCTGTGTCTGCTATAAACGATACCAACTTGTCTTTTTCAATGACGGAATTACACCTTACTTTACTGCTTGCATGGATACATTCTTCACCCATTACTCCAAACACATACTTTCCATCATTCGTAGCACACATTGCAACAATATGTTTCATACTAGGCATAGATGTACACACTAAGTTTGTTGGATTGTTTTTGTGCAGAATATAACTACCCTGACATCTTCTATGATCTAGAGTTTTATCTAAATAAAGATCGTAATTAAAGAGAATTTTTTCTCTGTTATTAGTTACAGAAACCGGTTTTATTTTAACATCATCCATTGAGGTAAAAGGTTGCTGGAAAACTGAATCTACATCATACTTATCTCCTACCAACTCCCATCTGAATGCGCATCTAGGTTCATGCTTTATATCTCTGTTATCTAATTGTTGAGCATGACCTATTAAATGTTTTCCATCATCTGAAATATATGTAATTTTTGCATCATAAACCGTCTCACCTAAATCGATAGGAATACAGTCTCTGCTCTCCAGACTGAATATATAGTTGCCGTACAAATTAGCATCATAGAACTGAGCAGATAGTGCTATATACTTTCCATTACTGGAAGTTGCATCAACATGGATGAAAGGTACATACGTGTTGTTTATAGCATTAATAGATATATTAGTGTGTTTGGTTGATAAAAGAATATGTCGACTAATGAAATTATCTGAAAAGACAGAGTAGATTACCGTGCTGCAATCGTCTGTTACCTTCCGAATTACAGACTTCTTTGTAAATTCTGGATAAACAAGGTTGCTAAAATGAGGTTCAATACTATCACATCCACCTACTGTAGATGCTTGAAAGGGAATGATACACGGAAATCTATCTCTTACAACATAAGCATTCCCATATACTTTCCTTTCGGTGATATCCATTCCTTTAATATTGTAGTAAATAGGAATTGAATTGTTAATATCTAAACTACTGAATACTATTAAATGATGCTCTAATTTTCCAGAATCATTACTCCAACTAATATCCTCTGCACATTGCGTATAAATTATTATTAATAATAAATGAATACCGAGTAATATGCTTTTCATAAGTCATATATTTCTAATATTCAACTTAGATTCCTATCATATATTTAAAAATTTTGAAAATAATAGACTAAAAAACATCCCTATAATTCATATTCTCCCAATAATAAACATATGATGATAATGAAAAAACAACTACTGCTATTTATTTTTCTATTTATGGTTGGATGCGGGACAGTAGATAATAAAAATCACCTTAATAATATTACTAGAATGCAGGAAATGAATAATGCCGATAAGAGACAGAGCAGAGCTGCCGGACTAGGTTCTGGGTTCGGATCAGGCTTGGGAGGTTTCGGAGGCACTGCAGGCCTAGGAGGAGCTACTGGCTTGGGAGGTAGTTCGGGCCTGGGTGGGTCTACTGGCGGATTAGGTGGATCTGTAGGCCTAGGCGGATCTACTGGTGGATTAGGTGGATCTGTCGGGTTAGCAGGTACTGCTGGTCTAGGAGGTTCTACAGGTTTAGGTGGTTCTGCTGGTTTTGGTGGTACTAGTGGGCTAGGAGGTTCTTTATCATTGGGTTCTGGTATTGGTCTGGGCGGCGGGCTCGGTGGTGGTTTGGGAGTGTTGGGTTCTGGATTATCAGGTGCTGGTATGGGGGCATATAATCCGTTTGCTATATATAATAAACCACCTTATCCTACACCGCAACCAGTGTTAATGTCTGAAAAACATAAGGCTCAAATAAATAATGTGGCCAAAATAAAGGATACGATAAATAGCCTAAAAGAAAAAGAAGCCAAGATATTTGCAAGTAAATCTCTAAAAGATGATACCAAAAAAGCTGTTGATGGCATCATGAAGCTTGAGAGTCAGGTAGATCTCATTCTTCGTGCGGTTAACACTTCGGTAGCCAGTATCTGGTTGGAGGAAGGAATATTAGATGATGCTTACGGTATTTTAAAGGATATGTATAATACTAATCGGGATACAATTCTTAAAGATCCTGTTGTAGAAGCTCAGAAAAAGAAAAAACAGTCTGGTGGAGATGCTACGTTCTCTACAAATAAGAAGATTCAAAATACTGGATCGGCTGGTTATCGAACCTCTACTACAATGAATAATATGGGAGGCGGATTAGGCTCTAGTGCAACTGGCTACAGTTCAGGACTTGGCATGGGAGGTAGCTCCGGATTAAGTACTGGAACTTCTTATAGCTCGGGTCTGGCTACTGGAACAGGTAGTGGCTCCGGATTAGGTACAGGGTCTGGATACAGTACCGGTAGTGTAGGATCGGGAAGTAGTCTAGGCTTAAATAATAGTTCATTTTCTGGAAATATTAGTTTTGGAAATACCGGGTTTAGTAGTATAGGAAGATTCTAATATACTTTCCAGAGTAATGATAAAATGGTGTGAATAGCTTATACGTGCTGATTAAGAATCTAATCAGCACGTATACCATGGTTAGTTGGGTTCTAAAAAGTATTACGGTTTTTAGCAAGCTGTTGAGTGTTATTTAAATATCGTACTATCATAGTCTCCAGCGAGGACGTATCGTACCGGAGTGGCAATGGTAGGAGATAAGGAGAGGCTCAACACTACATGTTCATAAGTTGCGTGTGGATACTCGCTAAAATCAAGAGCTGTAGAGAGTGGGAATTTCCGTTGAACTTCCGGCTAGGCCACCATTATAAGATGGAATTCATTACCAGTCCCAGCTCTGTATCCAGCGTTTTATTACTTGCAAAGAGATATTGCTGTTTAAGGGTTCATGGATAGAGTAATCGCCACCCTCTTCTTTTGGCATTCCTAAAATACCAAAATGATTCAAAGGCACTGCTACTCTCTGATTAGGATTCTCTTGCCAGCTCTTCGATTTTTTTTCTAACATTAAGCTATGTGCGCTTGGCAAGGATACTATTCCGTCAATTACTTCATCAGGGTTTCCAAAATTATCATATAACTTCTTAACAGCTCTGCCAGCTATGCCGTTGTAGTTCAGATACTCACTTCCAGCAATCGTGTAATAGTGAGCATTATCATAGTATAACGATTGATAGCCGTTCATCATTCTCAAAAATCCACTCTGTAGCTCTTCGTTATCTAGATCGTTCCCTGCATACATATCGGTTACGGAGACTACGGAAAACGGAACAAAGCTAATGCAGAATTTAAAGACTTCTTGAGGTACTCCTTGGTGTGGTGTGCCAATTGTTATGAGATGTTTAATTTTCTCCCCTAATCCTTTCTGTTCTAGAGCATATCTAGAGACAAGGCCTCCCATGCTATGAGCGATAAGATAGGTTTTTTTTGCGTTTTCAGTGATTGTTGTAAGCTGATTGGCAAAAAGGTCGCCTATGTTATAGAGGGAAGGATAGGTGTTATACTTATATGCCAACATTACATCGAATGGGGCAACATCTAGAGAATTATCCCGATTCACTTTCACTTCAGATTCTAAAAATCTAAATAAGGTATTCATATTACTAGGAAAACCAAAAAGTCCGTGAACCATAACAAGCACACGCTTATCTTTTACAAGATTAGGTAGATCCTCATCATGCAATCTTGTCCAAACAACAAGATTATCTACTACTCTACCTGTACAGAAAAATCCTTCTGCTTCCGGAGAATAAGCAGGTAGGCGTGAAACAAGAGTATTATTTATAGAACCTAATAGAGAAGAAAAACTTGCCGGAATCCATTTATGAATCATAACACAAAATATTATTAGTAACCACTTATACAATTTCATACAACAATCTCTTAAATATTATATCTATAGATATATTTTACTATAAAAGTGTAATGTTTAAAAATTTATATAAAACCTGCAAAATTATAGAATCCTTTGATTCCAGTAATTTTGCAGGTGAATACTTAAACAGCTGCAGGACTGTTCTTTACCTGTTTAAGTACACTCTTAAGAGATTCTGCAGAATTTAATAATCCCGATTTTTCTGCATCAGATACTTTTGGCTCTATTACTTGCATAACACCGTTTTTACCTACCCTAGTTGGTAATGATAAACAGATGTCTTTAATGCCTAATTTTCCTTTCTGCAAACTGCTAATAGGTAGTACTGCTTCTGTATCTAGAGCTACTGCTTCTAATACATGTGCGATTGAAACACCTACAGCTCTTCCCGCGCCACCCTTTAATCGGATAACTTCAGCACCAGATTTTTTAGTGAAATCGAAAGCTTCTTCACAGAACTGTTCACTATAACCTTCAAATGACGCTAGAGGAATGCCATTTACAGTAGCGCTGCTCCACATAGGGACCATAGAATCACCATGTTCACCTAAAATAAGTGCATCTACCTGAGTAGGGTTCAAATTCAATCTATCCGCAATAACAGACCTAAACCTACAAGTGTCTAAAACTGTTCCTAATCCAAATACCTGATTTTCAGGCAATATTCCACTCTCTACAGCTAAGTGAGTAAGAATATCTACCGGATTAGATACAATGAAAAGCTTAGAAGTTGAAGGTAATTTTACACCCTTCACACTAGATAGAATCTGCTGAAACAGAGACACATTCCTGTTAATTAGCTCTAATCTACTCTCATCTGGTTTTCTTCTTAAACCAGCAGTAATGACAACAGCGTCACTACCACCCATGTCATCATAGGAACCGCTTCTAATTTTCTGACTAGAGCATAGTGCTGAACCATGCAGTAAATCTAACGCTTCACCTGCTGCCATGTCTGCATTTGCATCCACTAACAACAGCTCCTTTGCGTAACCCATCATCTGCATAACAAATGCAGCATCCGAACCAACTCTTCCGCCTCCACCAATAATACTAATTTTCATATATACACCTTTTAAAGAATACTATAATATGTTCTCTCCTTATAATTTAACGTACAAAAGCACTTTTTCTTATAAAAAACATCATTTTATATTAAAGTTTTTTTGTAAAATTTGTTCATTTCAATCCATTTTTAATTGTTGGGCTATTAAATGGGTTTAAACAGGGCAAGATAAGTAAAAGTTTTCATTAGTTTGTTAAACAAAACAGTAAATATACCTAAATTTGCAAGCGGATTTCTACTATTGTAGGTCTAAAGTGCCATGGTTGCTAATATTGTGTTACATAATTAAATTGCTTTGAATAAATTTAGTAATTTGTATGAAATATTAGGGATATCCCAGAAAGCTAGTCATGAATCGCTCAGGCTGGCTTACAGAGAGTTGGCCAGAAAACATCATCCAGACGTAGATGATGATCCTAAGGCCCATGAGAGGATGGCTAAAATTAATGCCGCATTTGAAATTCTCATCGATCCGGTTAGACGTTTAGAGTACGATAAAAGTTTATCCACTGATGTAGATGAACCTACACCAAAATACACTATCAATAAATCTAGGTTGTCTATCAAATTACTGTATTCTCTACAGGAACATAAAACACCACTTTACTCTATGGCCTTTACACCAGATAGTAGAAGATTGCTATCTAGCTCTTTCGATAACGAGCTAGTGTACTGGAATTTAGATGAAGGTATATTTTATAATAAATCTAAGTTAGAAAGTGGAGTTATTAATAGAATAATAGCACTAGATAATTATGCTTACATAGCCGCAGGTTGTTCGGAAACAACTGTTAATGGATGGTTTACAAAGGGCAAAAACACCACTTCTTGGAGAACTAATACACAAGAATGGATATGCTGCACTGAACTATCTAGCGATGGACGATTCCTTGCGTACAGTACCATGGATGGCAAAGTAAAGATTACTGATGCAACCACCGGTCATGTTATTCAATCTTGGAATGCAAAGCAAGAGACTATTACTGCCTTAGCTTGGTCTAGTGATAACAGAATACTTGCTACAGGTTCTTCCGATGCCTCTGTAAAACTATGGAGAGTGGCGAATGCCAAAGAATTGTACAATTTTCCAAGTGTACGTTCTACCGTAACGGCACTAGCGTTTAGTAACAACACTACACAGCTAGCGGTTGCTTCCATTGATAAAGCTGTAAGAGTATTTTCGCTTACAGATCTTGGAGAGTTAAAAGTATTATTTGGTCATGAAATGCCAATAGAATCGTTAGACTTTCATCCTTCTAGTAAAATTCTAGCAAGCACCGGAAGAGACGGAACTATACGCTTGTGGGATGTGATAGACGGAACAGGGCACAGCACTATCGAGGCCAGCCATCAAGCACTAAACTGTGTACGATTCTCTCCAGACGGAAAGAAGATAGTTGCAGGTGGACTAGATAAAGTACTCCGCGTTTGGGATTTAAAACTAGACGAAAAATAGAGTATATCAATAAGGATTATGCTTTAGTAATCCGCTCTATTGCTGCTAATTATAGCTATAAATAATTAGCAGCAAGTAATATGACTTACCGCTTATTTGTGAGAATCCATCACTCCTCTAACTGTTATTGAGTAATACGATTTTTAATATATGGAGCCGATGATCGGAATCGAACCGACGACCTGCTGTTTACGAAACAGCTGCTCTACCCCTAAGCTACATCGGCTTTACATATAATACTATTTTACACTAGATATCAACAATAGAAGAAGTTCCAGTTTAATCTAATATACTCTATGCCTAATTAGTTAGTACAAGAGTGTCTCTTAGGTTTCAGTACCTTGGAATGATAGGACCTTAAACCTTTTCTTACAAAAATATTTATTATGCCAGACTGTATGCTAATGTCAGCATAGTAAAATTACAGCTATGAGACTAATAAATAAATCAGCTTTAATAATAATATTTTCCTTATTACATACTGGATGTAATAAACTAGGCATACCGCTGAATAGTAATAAAGATCAGCAAAATACGATTTCTACTGCAATACCTTGCAGTCCGACCGGTATCGACCCCACTCAGGCGCCCGAGCGCGTTGGTTATACCTACGTGTTTAAACAGATCTATGAAGGTTTGGTAAAATACGATTCTAATAACCAGATACAACCCAGTCTGGCTACTAGCTGGGAGAAAAGCAAGGATGGGAAAGAGTATACTTTTTTCCTGAGAGAGAATGTCCTTTTCAGTAACGGAGAAAAGTTCAACGCAATGTCTGTAAAGAAAAATGTTGAACGTATCTGTAATTCCAGAATAGCATCTCCTTCTGCTCCAGAATTTTTAGGAAATATAGTAGGGGCAAAAGAATGCATTGAAGGTAAAAGAAGTGATGTTAACGGAATTCAAGTAATTACCAATGATATAGTAAAATTTAGGTTAACTAAGCCCGATTATCTTTTTCTGCATAAGCAAATCTACCCTGTTAACCTAGTAGTTGACACGGAAGCAGTAGGTAATTCTACCATAATTCAAGATCATGAAAAAGCCATAGGAACCGGTCCGTACGTCTTAAAAGAGTTTGTGTCTAATTCTTACTTCATTTTGAAAAAAAATGAACAATACTGGGGAGAAAAAGCAAAAATTGATGAGATAAAAGTATCGATTATTCCAGATTCTTTAGCAAGATTAGCCAAATATCAGTCCGGGAGCTTAGATTTTATAACGTTTATCAATAGTGATATATCTAGTATTAGAAGAAATAGCGCTCTGAATTCTCATTTATTGGAAGCACCTGAAGCGTCTGTATATTATATCTTCATTAACCCAGTAAAATATCCACAATTTAATAATCCTAATATCCGTAAAGCTTTCTTTATGGCGATAGATAAGCAAAAACTATTTAAATTAGTTGAACACGATTTAGTATTAAAAGCAAAAGGTATGATTCCTTATACATTCCCAGGTTACAATGATAATGCTTATGAGCCAGCATTTAACCCAGAACAAGCTAAAAAAATATTGCAAGATGCAGGATGCTATAAAAAATTACCGCCAATAGAAGTTGCACTCTATGAAAATCCCTTACTTTCTAAATTGGCTGAGAGTATTGCGTTGCAGTTAAACAAGCATTTAGGGATAAGCGTTACTGTAAAAAAATACAATAATCAAACCCTGTTGAAAAAAGTTAAAGACAACGAACTACCATTCGGATTATTCGGTTGGGGACCTGGCTATCTAGATCCGGCAACTTTTATACACGATACGTTCTATTCTAAATCGCCTATGAACTGTTACCATTACAGCAACATATACTTCGATCAGGCATCATTAAAAGCGCTAGACACATGGGATTATAACGATAGAATGAAGGCCTTTCAGAAAGCTGAAGATATCCTGCTGAAATCATTTGTGGTATATCCGATGGTTTATACGAAATCGGCTTGGCTTATTAACCCTAAATTAAAAGGATTAAAATTAGGTCTCATGTATGTAGAACCATTCAACAGTCTGTATCTTGAGAAAGAGTAGGGGTCATTTGGTCGGTACTGTAGTATTATCAGTAACAACTAAATAGATTACGAGGAAACAACTTCTTTGCTACTACTCTTGCTTAAATTCAAGTAAGTATATTCAACGGCAGACTTACAAAAGGTTTCTTTAATAAAGAATAATGAGACCAATAGTGAAGTGGCAGCTACAGCAATAAGAATGTTAAATACTGTTAGATATTCGCTTAATGAAGGGGTATTTCCTTCCTTGATGGTATCTAATACTAGTCCGATAACTGGCGCATTGATAGCCGCAAGAGTTGTGATTAACGCATTATTTAAACCTAAGCCTACTGATATGAACGGCTTCTTACACTGCTCTGCAATAGTAGCAAATCCAATACTCTGTCCGCTGGAACTAAAGCCTAACAGGAAGAAAGATATATACAGCAATGTTTCGTTATTCATATAAAGAATCATTAATACAGACACTAACCCCATGCTTGCGGCTAGATTCATGACTATTTTTCTACGCTGATACATGTCTGAAAAGAATCCTGCCAATGGATTCCCGATGGCGTATCCTAGCCAGGCTATTGTTATCATATAAGATGCGCTAGCAGGTGATATACCTTTCAGCAACAGGAACGATCTACCTTCATTCTCTGATAAGTACTCTACAGTAAAATAGATTGTGGCAGAAAACAGAGCTATGTACCATAACTGATTTCTTGCAAAAAGCTTCCATATGTATACGGCCGTTTTTTCGGGTCGTTGTAGAATAATATACTTTCCTGCCTTCTGTTTATTATTGTCTACAAAAAGCATAATCAGACAAGATAAGATCAGTCCTATTCCACCTAAGCAGTAGAATATCAGTCTCCAGCTAATACCAGCAGAGTGTGACATTACTTCTAACGGACCCGCAGCCCCCATGGGTCCCATTGTGCCAATAAACTGGGATAAACCTATAAAGATAGCAACATATCGATGTGGCATCCAATTATATACAGATATTAATAAGCCGATAAAACCAAATGCTGCACCAAAGCCCATAAGCATTCTGCACCCAGCCGCTACCAGATAGTGTGTTGCCGAAGCAAAGCCTACGGATGAAAGGGAACATAACACTGACGCTACGACTAGTGTTTTTTTAAGCCCAAAATGATTAAATAATATCCCTGCAGGAATCTGCATTAATCCATAAACAATAAGAAAGAGCGCTACGCTTATGAGAGAAAAATGGAACGAACTTAAATTAAGATCGTGCATTATCTGCTGCTGGAACGATCCTACTACAGTACGGAGTAAAAATTCGTACAGAAAGAAGAATGCACATATAAGCCAGACAAGAAAACCTTTTGGCGTAAACTGATTATTTGTCATAAGGTTATCCTATAAAACTATCCGACTGCTTCTTATCCCACTCTTCAATTGCAGCTTCCGCTTTATCATAATCTAAGAATGAAGCTGTTTTAAAAATTCTTAAGCCCTCATATATTAATGGAGAAGTATTTACACCAACAACAATCCCTTTATGTGGCGATTGTATATATTCCGTTTCATCAGTACCAAAAGGATCGCTAATAGTTCCAATAATCTCACCTTCTTCAATCGTCTGCCCTAATGAAACCGTTGGACGTAAAATTCCGCCTTTATTGGCTAAGATCCACTCTTCTTCACGGGAAAAGATAGGCTTAACTTCTTGAATAGGTTCTCTGCGCAACATATCAATTGCGCGCATTACATTCTTTATACCATCTACACCTAAAGTAATTGCATTTTCATCAAAACGCATGGCCTCTCCACCCTGATATACCAATAAGGGGATCTGTAGCTCTTCTGCTGTCTGCCTTAATTTATGTTCTTCTAGTGCGACATTCGTTACCACTGGAGATTGGAAGGCTTTGGCTAATTCTTTTGTTTTCGTGTTATCGAAGTTACAGTATACTTGTGGCAAAATATTATGATTTATGTCACCAGTTTCAAGCTCTATACAGTAATCTGCTTTCTTTAGAATTTCTTGAGTTACCAGATAAGCAATTCTTTCACCATAGGTACCGTTTTCTTCTCCTGGAAAACAGTTTGCAAGATCGTTCCCGGTTGGCAAGTTTGATGGATAGTGAGTTAATCCGTATACATTCATGACAGGAATTGCTATTATAGTTCCTGAAAGCCTAGAAGGATCTAAGTATTCTATTATTCTATTGGCTATCTCTAATCCATTTAACTCTACGCCTTTAAGAACGGAAAAGACCACTAAACAAGGTCCTTTATTCTCTCCATGAATTACTTTTATTGGCATAAATAGAGGAGCGCAAGAATACAGTTCCGGGAGTGGAAGCGCTAAATTAGCTATTTCACCAGGATGTACGGTTGCATCACATATAGTAATTTTATTATTTTTCATTTAAACCTCACTAGATACTTGAAAACAAAAAGTTGTTAATATCAAATCTAACACTTTGCGGACATTGATATTTTCGGAGCATTATAAAGCTACTTACTTATCTGGATTTTACCCGGTATAAATTGCAAAACAACATTGCAGAGCTTATTATATAGTCCGATCCTTGAATAAATGCAAGGATCGGATAGAACTACTCTTCGTGCAAAAAGAGATCGTCAAGGCCGTACATATCACGCATTACCTGATTGAATTTATTAAATGCACAGCCAGACCACCTTCTAATAGTATGCCCGCCATTTAATACTACATTCCCGACAAATTTTCCACTATAAACAATACAGGTCCGTATGGTGCCAATACAAACTCCTGCATTGTAGAATGTTGCATATAACATGGATCCAACAGTATTGTATGCAACACTCCCTACATAAATAGCACCCTCATACAGATTGGTATACACCGTATTTGAATGTACATAAATAGGTGGATTCTGTGTGGCTAATAGAGGTTGTTCTTCAGTTTCATTGTCCGATATAGTTATTGAAGAATCTTCATCCGGCTCCGATTCTGCCAGATGTTCTCGCTCTCTATCCACTTCTATTTCATCTGTATTTAAGTACATAGAATTACCTACATTTTCATCTACAAATATAAATTCTGTTTCTAGCTCGTCACCATATTCTTCTGTGGCATTTATAGAAGTTACTAAACTTAAAAATATAAAAGGTAGTATTCTGTTTATCATTTTCATTCCATCCATTTATCGGTAATTATACGATAATATATGATGAAATAAACAGTATCTGTAAAAAAAGACTTAAAATATTAGGTGGTGCTAAATTATTGAAAATTAAGTTCAAATAATTTACAACTGGATTTCGATTGCGGAATGACAACCTAGGTCTGTTAATCACCAAGTATGGGGTGACGGGTCGGATGTGGGGTTAAAGCTATTACTCAGATGCTCACTCGGTCGTCATCCTCGAAGGGGATCTACATTTCAGTACTAACTAATTAAAAATTACATTAACATTCTACGGTATTCCATTGCACTGCCTAGTGTTGCAGCATCGGCATAATCTAATTCACTACCTATCGGCATACCATGCGCTATCCTAGAAACACTAATTCCTAAGGGTTGGATTAATTTTGCTAAATAAAGAGCTGTAGCATCCCCTTCAACAGTTGGATTCGTGGCTAAAATTACTTCCTTTACGCCATCAGATAATCTGGAAAGGAGTTCCTTGATCTTTAAATTTTCCGGACCATACCCGTGCATGGGATCGATTAATCCGTGAAGAACATGGTACAAACCTTTGTATGTTTTAGATCGTTCTACTGCAGCAATGTCTTTAGTATCAGCAACTACACAGATAATACTCTGATCGCGTTGCATATCGGTACATATGTGGCAGAATCTATCATCAGAAAGATTGCCACACTGCTCGCAAAATTGTATAGACTGCTTTACCGTATGTAGACTCGTAGCAAAATCTTCCACTTCTTTATTACTCATCTTCATAATAATGTGGAACGCTATTCTCTGAGCCGACTTTGGTCCGATACCTGGCAACGATTCAAAGTGTTTTGCTAGATCTAAAAAAGGTTTTGCATGATTCATTAGTACTAGTTTACTTCTATTTAAAATAGTTTGCACAACTATAGATTGGTACTGAAATTTATTTAGGTTCTAGCTAACTAATCTCTTCTTCTTTCTTTTCAATAGGAGAATCGGGATTGATATTAGAGGGTACAGAACCCTGCTTTTCTTCATTTTCAGTCTGTTTCTGTAGTTTAGCCATCTCCCGTTTGCCTTCTTCTAATCCTTTCTGGAATTCGCCCATGCCTTTACCTAGTCCGCGCATGAGTTGTGGAATTTTCTGACCCCCAAAGAGGAGTAGGAATACAATTAATACGATAATTAAGTTCTCGTTAATTCCGATAATCGCTAAAGATTGTTCTATGCCTATATTCATATAAATATTATACTGCTATTTACTCTTTTTCCTGAATAAAATAACAGTATAATGGTGAAGCTCTTCTGTATTTTAGGGAATCAAGCTATGACCAGTGCATCTCATTTTTAATCATTTGCCAGGCATTAGTAATTTCTTTCATCTTTTCTTGATACTTACTCTCTCCATTGTTTTTGTCTGGATGATATTTGCGAGATAGATTGATGTAATGGCGTCTCATAACCTTCTTATTACTTTTATCTTCAGAAGATATAGTTCCTACTTCCGCTTCAAATGTTTGATATGCCTTGGTTATATCACTAATATATAACGGTTGCTGGTATTGCCAGTTATTATTTTCACTGCTGTATTTACTGTCGTATCCCTTTCCATTTCCGTATCCACTTCCGTAATTACTTCCTGAGTTAAACTTGCTGAAAAAGTCATCCCATCCGGACTGGTTTCCGTAGTTACTTCCTGACTTAAACTTGCTGAAAAAGTCATCCCATTCGGACTGGTTTCCGTAAGCGCCTGAGTTATCTTTATTGAAGCGACTTGAATTAGACTGGCCGGAAAAGTCATCCCAGTTTCTGTACCCACTTTCGTATCCATTTCCATTTCTGTATCTGTTTCCGTAGTTACTTCCTGACTTAAACTTGCTGAAAAAGTCATCCCATTCGGACTGGTTTCCGTAAGCGCCTGAGTTTTCTTTATTGAAGCGGGTATGTTCATAGTGGTATGGTCTATTATTATCAGGCATATCGCAAGCAGATATACATATGCTGATTAAAAATAATAGACCATAGTAGTTAACATTATTCATACATCTTATTTTGACACAACCGCAAGCTATATGCAAGAGCAAAATTAAGATTTATTGCATATTGTTATATATATTATGTCGCGTTGAGAGAAATAATCATATTTTTACTTAGAGTAAATTCGATAAACACTGTATCTTTCTCTACGGATACTTTACCGATATTGGATTGAAAATATTCTCCCCACATACCTTTAATGCTTAATGTAGCAGGTACCTCCTCACTCCAAGGATTATCTAACTGTATTTCAGCAAAGGTTTTATCTTTAGCTATTTCGCATTTAACAATATTACCAAAACTGAGATGAATATCTATTCCATGCTGGCGGACAATAATTCTTCTGCCTACGCCATCCCAGGGGACTATGGTATAGTTTTTCCCAGAATTATCGAAATGGCACCCTAGCGAGAATGTATCGATTGTATTATTAGGAAGAACGATGGATGTAATGTTGGAGATGTAGTGATAATAGCCTAAGCTAGAGAGTCCGCTATAAGGGTTAAAACCTCTATGTTTCGATGCGTAATCTGGGCAGTAGCATAGAGATGCGTTTCCATTATCTTGGATTAATGCCCATGGTGCCATTAATCCTCCAAAGGCTAATCGCATATGAGCATCAGGTATGGCAAAGTAGTCTCTATCCATGAATTCGAGGAAAATAAATGAATTTGGAATAGTAGTGTGGGCAAGACACATTTCACCTCTATCTAGTAGAGCCATTTTAATATCGTTCTCTGTTCCATCCCAGTTTCGTTTATCGCTACCGTACCACCACCAGCTAGGCGCGATTGATTTTGCTGCAAATGCACAGTCTATTGTCCTGTCCATATGGTCGTGCATTTCGTGATATTTTGCTGCAAGGAGGACATCCTCAAATCCTGATGTATCCAGTACCGATTCGCCAGCGTAAGGATATTTTTGTCTGATAATCTCTTTCGATTTTTTATCAATCCAGTACTTAATTTCTGGCAGTATATCAGCGATTTTTTCACTGCTGGCATGTTCCTGTTCAAGGGTTTTTAGTATTTTATAGATATTGCCGTATCCTAGTAATCCTACAGAGAGCACATAGTTGCGCCAACCATTTTTGAACATGGCCAGAATGGTTTTAGCACATTTTTCTAAATACCAGAGTTTATCATGCTGAGTAGATCCTACTGTATTGGCTATATTGTACATGGAGTAGTATAGATTAAATACATGCGGATACACTATCGGTTTACCGTAAGACTGCGCAATCTCTGCATCTGCTTCAAAGATATTACCTACTTCCATAGTTAACGGATTCTGGATACGCTTTAGTAGGAATTTGCCTATAAAATTATCAACAGCCTTAATCTGTTTTTTTACTGGGTATATGGTGTTTTTCTCAGCTACATAGAGTGCGTCTGCAATGGTACATTCTACGCCGGAGGCTCCCATTAGTGTAGGGGGTTCATTGTTAGACGGTTGAGCATCTAACATGCTGAGTATTTCCGAAGATTCTGGACGCATAAAGAATGCACCATAGATATTAGAAGAAGCATCATTGCAGATGCTATTACAGATAAATTCGGCTCGCTGTTTGATAAGTTTTTTTATAGGGTGGGTGAAAAAGATATGAACAAATCCCGTATTCCCTTTTTTGTCTTCAAAAGAGATAGTTTGGGGTCCGGGCACGCTACTTTTAGCATAACAGAAGCTGGTGTCATCATCAATATCAAATTCGATTTTTGCTCCTGCTTGGGAATGGAACTTCTCAGCTTTAACTCCTGATACCTCTATTCCTATACCCGCATCGGTAGGCATAACACATGATGGATATACTTTTACTGCAGGTCTTTTACACATTTTCAGTACTTGATTGATTCCGTCCTGTTTCGATTGTTCGGTAGGAATGAAACGCATCTGATAGGTTCTAGATTCATTAGGCGCAAGTATGGTAGAAGTGTGTGTGTTTGCCCAGTTAGGCCATTCTTCACGTTCTATAGTAGCCTTGCTGTGTATGTAAACGGTTGGGATACCTTCCCACTGATAGCTTGTGTTTAAACTAGATGGAACCGTGCTATAGAATTCCCAACTTGTATTATCACCAGGGTATATGAGTAGCGATGGTGGTTCTGCGTTCATTCTCTGGGCTGCTAGCCAACTTGCAGATCCCCCGATATACTTGTGAAGATATAGTCGTTTATGCCAGAGGCGAGACAGATCTTCATCGCTCCAGCCAAATCCATCATAATAGTTGTTGAGTGCAAGCGGGAATCCTAGCTCTCCTATCTCTATTACTTCATTGCTATTATTTTCGAGTGTAACATCCCAAAGTATTTGCGGAAGTGGTTTAGCTATTTCATAAAATTTTCCTGTGGCAGTAATCTCTGGTAGTAGTGGGAATTGATAGTTAAAGGTTACGGCATCGGGACTGAACATGTCGAAATTATCATCTAGCCCGTAATTATCATCTATTATATTATGTGAGTTTCTACTTAGTACCCAAGGAGAATCTTCACCAATCCGTGCACCAATTAGAATAGTACCAGGATAGTACATATCCGCCGATTCTTCACCAAATGTGATAGGAGGAAGAATGAATTGGAACTCTTCACCTTCTTCAGGGAGAGTGGGATCGGATGTCCATAATTGATTTATTCTTCCACTGGAATCGAATTCCATGGTGATTAATGAGCCTGTTAGCTCTGATTGAGTCTGATGTAAATCGTCCATAAATGATGCTTGTTAATATTCTACCTTTCTTATAAGATATTGTAGAAAATAAAGTATTTCTGGTAGAAGAAGCTAGTATTTTATACACAAAAAAAAGAAATATTGAGTATAACTTAGTTGATGCCTCAATTTACTTATACTTTTCGAAATTATGAAGGAAGAACTGAAAAAGGTGTACTGCAGGCCCTTAATGAAGAACAGTTAAGAAAGAGGTTATTTGCAAAAGGAATTACTCCCGATTCTGTGAGATTAGATTCAGAATCTTCTGCAGTAAATAACAAACTAAAAGTAAACTTAGGCGTCCTCACAGTGTTCTGTAGACAGTTTTCTACCATGATTGATGCCGGGGTTCCATTAGTAAAAGCGCTGAGAATTTTAACCGAGCAGACTGACGATAAGAACTTTAAGATAATTCTTCAAGATTTAAGTGCCAAAGTAGAAGAGGGCGAGAGCCTATCGAATGCTATGGAGCTTTATCCCAGAGTATTTAGTACACTATTTGTCGGACTAGTGAGATCGGGTGAAGTGGGAGGGGTCCTAGATAAAGTATTGGACCGACTCGCGGAATTCTTGGAGAAAGAGGTTAAGCTGAGAAGAAAAGTGAAATCGTCCATGACGTATCCGATTATCGTTTTAACAGCCTCTCTAGCAGTAGTCATCTTCTTAATTAGTTATATTGTGCCGAAATTTGTAGAACTATTTGAAAACATGAATATGGAACACGATTCCTTTCCAGCGGCCACTCAGTTTTTAATAAATTTATCTAATACAATAAATAATTCTTGGCCAAAATTACTATTCGGTACTATAATATGTATTTTTACTTTTAGATGGTGGAGTAATACCCATTCTGGAAAACGAGCCTTTGATAGATTAAAGCTAAAATTACCTGTTTTTGGAACACTAACTTCCAAAGTAATTCTATCCAGATTCAGTAGAACACTAGGAACATTACTCGGTTCCGGAGTACCTATTTTACAAGCGCTAGAAACAGTGGCTGGTACCGTTAATAATATATTAGTATCTGAAGAGATTCTCCGCTCTAGAGATAGAATAACCGCAGGTGAATCGTTATCATATACCATTAGTTCTTCTCCCTATTTTCCCCCGATTGTAGTGCACATGATACAAGTAGGCGAGGAATCGGGATCGCTAGATTTCATGCTCCATAAGATTGCCGATTTTTATGATGATGAAGTAGATACTGCACTAGCATCACTCACTGCAGCACTGGAACCGCTTCTGATTTTAATTTTAGCCGTTGTAGTGGGATTCATCGTCATAGCAATGTTTATGCCATCACTTCAGGTAATGAACGGACTCTCTGAAGGGGCCATGGGATGATCCTCGTTGTCTACGCGCTTATTATTTCCACAATCCTTCTCTGTATAGGCGTAATAGATTACAAGAAATTTATTATTCCAGATCCCTTAAGCTATTCACTCTGGATATTAGGTTTTTTATTCCATATCATCTACTTAAGAACACACAACTTCTGGGATGTCTATTTCTTTAGTCTGATAGGTGCTGCTTTATTGGCAAGTGTTGCCATCGTTGGAAGAGTATTATTTGGAAGAGAAGCGATGGGGTTAGGGGATATTAAATTGATGCGTGCGATGAGTACTAGCATGTTGGTATACCTTGAAGCTCTCTGTTTAGAAGACATTCCCCTATTTCCTCTGATTATAGTTTTAATGGGAGCCGTTATCGTTGGCCTCATTTTAAGCGGTATTTTTTACTTGTTGAATAAAAACAAAAAGAGTGAAGTTGATGGCACATGTCATGAAGATGAACCCTCTGTACTGACGGTTGTTGGAGACTGTTTACTGCTAACTGCTGGTTTCGATGTATTTGTCTATGTCTATGAACTATTATTTCATCAGGAATCGCATCCAGAAGAAGATAATTATATTGTGCCGGGAAACGTTATTCCATTTGGCACTTGTCTTGCCATATCATCGGTCGGTTATATACTCTATGTGAACACTCTCTTGTTTTTTGGGTAAAATAAGTATTAACATAACATTCAAATTCAACAAGTGGATCGTTAGCTCAGTTGGTAGAGCAGCTGACTCTTAATCAGTAGGTCACAGGTTCGAATCCTGTACGATCCACCAATTTCTTTTTATAGAGTTATACATTCCTTTGGAAATAGATCCTTTTCTTGGTAAAATTTACCTAGTAGTGTTGTAAAGTACAAATTTTCGACAAGAGGTTATACAATGTCTAGTGTAGATATAAAGAATTTAGTAAATGGTGAGTGGAAAGGATCAGCTAATTCGTTTCAGAGTACGAATCCTGCCGATTGTACCGATGTAATAGGGAATTCGCCCTTAACTTCGGCTGAAGAGGTAAATGAGGCAGTAGAAGCTGCTAAAAAGGCATTCGAAAGTTGGAAAGAATTAAGCTGGGTAAACAGAGCAGAGATAGTAGATAACTTCTCCCAATTATTAAAGAGAGACTTAGACAAACTAAGCACACTAGTTACTAGAGAGTGTGGGAAGCCACTTAATGAAGGTAAAGCAGACGTTGTAGAAGCTCTTCACATGGCACAGTATGTTGCAGGTTTAGGTAGAATGCCAACCGGATTCACTATTAGTAGTGAGGTGCCAGAAAAAGATGCCTATATTTTAAGAAAACCTAAAGGTGTCATTGCTTGTATAACACCTTGGAACTTCCCTGTAGCTATTCCGCTATGGGTAGCACTACCAAGTGTTTTAGCGGGTAATACTGTAGTATTAAAGCCTAGTGAAGAGACTCCGGTATGTGGTTATCGTCTAGCTGAACTATTCCATGAAGCAGGATTCCCTCCAGGAGTTATCAACGTAATTCATGGTAATGGAGAGCTAACTGGCGACACCCTAGTAAAACATCCTGATGTAGCAGCAGTACTATTTACAGGATCGAAAGCGGTAGGAAATTATATCCAGCAAGTAGCAAGCAAAGAAGCACACAAGTTTGTAGTAACAGAGATGGGTGGTAAGAACGCTTGTATTATTCTAGATGATGCCAACATGGATATCGCTGTAAACGCGGCACTACTTAGCGGATTTAAGACTAGCGGTCAGAGATGCGTTACATCAGGCCGACTTATTGTTGATAAAAAAATTGAACCAGAATTCACCAAGCGATTAACCGAACTTGTTAAAAAAATTAAAGTAGGGAATGGGATGAAGGATGGAGTATTCATGGGTCCACTTATTAACAAAGAAGGTGTGGCAAAATGGAAACATCATCGTGAAATGGCTATTAAAGAGGGCGCTGAGGTGCTTGTAGATGGATGCGAACTTACTGATGGCGAATATGCTAATGGGAATTTTGTGAGTCCGTTCTTGTACCGATTCCCTTATAGGCCCAACACCTTCTGTTTACGGGAAGAGGCATTTAGTCCGCACGTAGCGATTATTCCTGTTGATGGCATGGAAGAAGCTGTAAAAGTTTACAATGATACAGAGTATGGATTATCCATGGCTGTTATTACAGAAGATTATCGGAAATGGAGATGGGTAAGAGACCATGCCGATTTTGGCCTTGGTTATGTTAATTTGCCTTCCATTGGAGCTGAAGTGCATCTTCCATTTGGTGGGGTGAAGAGCTCTGGAAACGGTCATCCAGGTGCTGAAGGTATTATAGAGAGCGTAACCCATAGAGTTGCGTTTACCGTGAATCATGCAGAAGAGATTGTGATGGCTCAGGGACTAACTACAAACGTAGATTAAGAGTAATAAGAAAGGCAGCCTAATGAGGCTGCCTTTAAAAGTTTTATTAATGTATTCTATTAAGATCCAAATATATAGCTATAAGCTGTAGCGAAGTAACCGTTCGATTGTTCAGTTGAACCGTTTTCGTTGGCATATTCAGCAGCTTCTTTTTCGTCTAGCTCTATATATTCTTCTTTATCTCCATTAGTAGCTAGATTCGCGTTGCTATCATCGTTTGCTTCTTTTAATGTATTAAAAGGTATTTTGTTTGTTGATTTGTCTTGTGAGACAATCTGTCTTCGTTTATTATATTTTCTTTTAGTGGGTTGTATAACGGGAAGTCCGTCTTTATCAAATTGTATATAGTCACTTAGTTTAGAAGTATTTCTTGGTGGATTTGTATAAGCTCCTTTGTAATCGAATTCTGTAGCAAATACGTCCTCAAAATTCTCTTCTTCAGTATGCAAGTTGGTCTGTTCTTCACTAGATATAAGTGCTTGAGTTGATGAATCTTCCATTGCAAGAACACTACTTCCTGCCATAGATACGCCTAAGTATATTGATAAAAGTTCTCTTCTTCTCATAACGTTAAGTGAATTATATCACGAATATCAAGGAAAAGTATTAGAAAACGCTCTTAGGTTGTAAAAAAAGAAAGGATTTACTCAAATCCTGGTACTTCATGCTCCATGACGGCTGCGATATCGGTATTATGTGGTTGTGTATCGATAATTTTCCATCCCAGCTTTCTCCAGAAACCTACAGCCTCGAGAGCATTGAGGTAGATGTGCTTATATTTAAATCGTTTTGCTTCTTTAAGGATAAGAGTGTTTATTGCTTTTCCTATCCCTTTTCCTCTTAGCTCTGGCTCTACTACTACGTTAACAACAAAAAGAGGTCTCTTTTCGTCTGGCCATCTCTGGTAAGCAAAAGTGCCTACTACTTTATGGTTTTCATTAAAAACGAGGAAGGAGATGAGTCCTTTTTTAGGATTAGTGTGTATCCACTGGTCTGCAGTGCGTTCTGGTTGTCTCCATCCAAATTCATTTTTAAGTAGTTTTCCAGCGATGAGCTTGTCTGCGGTGGATGCTTTGGTAGCAATAACGGTTCTTAGATTTTGCTGAATTTGCGTAGAAGATTCTGGATGGTTCTCTTCGAGATGAGTTGTTGGCTTATCAGTATTATTTACTGGTGAATTATTGTTTTTACTAGGTTCCGAAATGGCACTCGGATTCTGGTTAGCATTAGATCTTGTTATGGATGAACTGCTAGTATTATCTACTGTATCTGCATTAAAACAAGATTTTGCAAAAAGGAGTGTTAAAACGATTCCGGAGATACCGAAAATTTTACCATTAACAAAGAATCGATTTTGTTGATAATTATCCATGAACGTTAACTACATATTTTACCCTAAAAACTAGTGTTTTACTTTAGTATAACTCTCGAAGTAATATTTTTAATGAAGTGGTGTAGATAGATTCAGGTTTTATGATAGGGCATGTCTTCCCGACAATATACAACGTCGGGAAGACATTTCCAGGTGAGGGTTTGTTATTTGAAAGCGAGACATGTTTGTTACTCAAAATTTTTTTAAAAGCATAGATAGAGACTTTCTGTAGTTTAATATATCCTTTTGTATTGTCACCGAATTAGTGAACACACACAACCCCGAGATTGTATATCCTCGGGCCCCATGACAACCTTATAGAAGGCTTGCTCTCCTCTAGTGTTAAAACCATTATTAATGATCCTGCAATATAATATAAGTCTTTTATTGGAATATTGGATTCAAATAAGAACTTATTTATACTTAATTTAGAATCTTTCTGGCTCGAGAGATTATGTATACTATGAATAGTTCGTAATATTATTTCTACAGATGAATTTTCAGCTAAAGCTACCAAATGATTATATTTCCTTAGAACCAGGGATATCCTCTGTATGCAATGTGGTGGTGCTGATTAATACTACTGAAGAGGATAGTTATGAATTATCAGTAACTGGTGTTGATAGTGAATGGATTGTTCTGCCGGTACAGAGTTTTACGGATCGTAAGAAGGGTGAATATAATGAGCGGATTGTTTTTAAAGCTCCAAAGCTATCGGAGAGTTTATCCGGATGTTATCCTTTTGTAGTACAGTTGAGATCGATTCATTCAGGTGAAATTGTAGAATGTAGTGGGATATTGGAGATATTGCCATATCACTCTTTGTCTGTTGATGTTAAAACAAAGAACCGTATTATTTCTTCCTTTCGATGCTGTTGTGACATAGATGTTGAGTTACATAACGGAGGTAATACCACAGAGTGTGTAAGCTTAGTTGCTTCAGATGTAGAAGACCTATTGGATATTACTTTTCCAGAGAATAATCTTTTACTGGTGCCAGGTGCAAAACGTGTAGTTAAAGGGAGTGTGCGATCTAAAAAACGGATGTTCAATACATTTAATGTTCTGCATTACATCTCCTTGTATGTACAAGATTCTGAAGGAAATCGATTGTTATCGAAGGTTGATTTTAGTATTGAACAGAGATTCTTGTTAAAGCCGTATTCGTTATTATTGTCTGTGCTCTGCATGTTGCTCATTACTATTTGGTATATGTTATTGCCCATGAATCCGGAAATAAAGCGATTTCAAGTATCCTCTGAGGATATTTATTTAGGTGAAAGTGTAGAGTTAGAATGGGATACAAATTATGCAAATAAATTTATTATACAGATAGATAACAATCTTCTATTTCCACATCTTAGTGCATCTGGAAAAAAAGTATTTAAGCCCACAAAAATAGGGGATTATCATCTTGTTGGAAAAGCAGTTCGTGGTAATAAAAGTGTTTATTCTCAAGAGAGTATCCTTAAGGTTAAAGAACCGACTGTTGTGCCAGAACCGGAAATAATAAAATTCGAATCAAGTGCAAAGAGTGTTCCGTTAGGTGAAACGGTGTTGTTTCATTACCTATGTAATGGTGCTACGAAGAAATTAGTGTTACATCCTCTACAGCAATCGTTAGACCCGAAGAGCAAGGTTGTAGAGGTTTTTCCAAGAAGATGTGGGGATTTAGTGTATAAATTAGTGGCAGAGAATAAAAAGGGTGTTCGTACTGAAAAAAGCTTGTCACTAAGTGTAAAACAGGTATCAGAAGCAAAAATTATTGCTTTTTATTCAAAAAAAGATAATAAAAACAATCATAGTTTCCGAATATATTGGCAGGTTGAAAAAGGGGTGCGGGCCGAATTGTTGTATAGGGATAAAGTACATGTTGTAGAAAATATGTGTGGTAGCATCCTAATGGATCTGGATAAGAATACAGAATTTATTCTAAAAGGTTACGACAAGAAGGGTATCAGCACCGAAGAAAGAATTAGTGTATACTTAGAAGATGAAAAAAGTGAGCATACTATATGATTAAGAAAAAGAGTGTTCAAGAAGTTTTAAATTCAGAACTTAGCTTAGAAGATATTAAAGAAGCTTTACATAAATATGTAGTTAAACATAAACTAACTAACGCAGACATAACAGTTATTGCACTGTTTGCCATTTCTACCCTCTTCATTCTGTATATGGCAATGAGCATGGCTCCAGAGGCACCAAATACACCAGTGGTGAAGCCTGTATCTACAAAAGCATTGAATCTGCCAGAACCCAATTTGATTTATAAGTAGTCCAAACTTATATGGAATTTATGAATATTATCCTTTGAGATACTTAAGAAGATCTGACTAAAAACACCGTATTATTACCGGTCATTTGGTATAATTTTCTACAGTACATAATTTATTTGTTGCAATATTGTGGAACAATATTGTAGTAGTAACAATAATAGGATAATACTTATGAATTCATTCAACAGCAGAGATACCAGAAAATTTGGGAACAAGGAGTATACATATTATTCCTTAAAAAAGCTTTCAGAAGGTAATAAGGTAAAAAAATTACCTTATTCGTTAAAAATTTTATTGGAGAACCTGCTTAGGTGCGAAGATGGAATTGATACCAGGAAAGAGCACATTGAGGCTGTATTAAATTGGAATCCTAAGCAGAAGTCGGAGAATGAGATAGCATTCATGCCTGCTAGAGTTATCTTGCAAGATTTTACGGGAGTTCCTTGTGTAGTAGATCTGGCTTCGATGCGTGATGCAATGAAGGAGTTAGGCGGTGATCCGGCCAAGATTAATCCTCTTTTACCAGTAGAGTTAGTTATCGATCACTCTGTACAGGTAGATGCATATGGTAAAGAGGCTGCACTTCAGATTAATTTAGATTTAGAATTCAAAAGAAATCAGGAAAGATATGAGTTCCTAAGATGGGGACAGACTGCTTTTGATAACTTCAAAGTGGTTCCACCAAATACAGGTATCGTGCACCAGGTGAACCTTGAGCATCTAGCTAGAGTAGTATTTGTAAATGATGAAAAGAATACGCTTTATCCAGACACGCTAGTTGGAACTGATAGTCATACCACGATGATTAATGGTCTAGGCGTGTTAGGCTGGGGTGTTGGTGGAATTGAAGCAGAAGCCGCGATGTTGGGTCAGTCTATTAGTATGCTTGTTCCTGAGGTTGTAGGATTTAAGCTTTCTGGAAAACTCCCTGAAGGAGCTACTGCTACCGATTTAGTTCTTACTATAACTGAAATGTTAAGGAAGCATGGTGTAGTAGGGAAGTTTGTAGAATTCTACGGAGAAGGGTTAGCTAATCTGCCTCTAGCGGATAGGGCTACTATTGCTAATATGGCACCAGAGTATGGTGCTACATGTGGTATTTTCCCTGTAGATGAAGAATCATTAAAGTATCTTGAGATTACCGGAAGGGATAAAGACCATATCCAGGTGGTAAGAGAGTATTTAGAAGCACAGGGTCTCTTTGGCAGTAGTGTTGATGATGCTGTAGAGTATAGCAGCAACCTATCATTAGATTTAAGTACGGTAGAGCCCAGTGTAGCGGGTCCGAAACGACCGCAAGACAGGCTTACTTTAGGTATGGCACGGAAATCGTTTACAGCTGCTTTTCCTGATGCTGCAGAAAAATTAGATGAGAGTAAAAAGACATCTACAGCTACATTAACAAAAGATGCCGATTTACAGGTGTCTGATATGGAAGACGGATCGGTTGTTATCGCTGCTATTACTAGTTGTACGAATACTAGCAATCCATCGGTTATGTTGGCAGCTGGGTTAGTGGCCAAGAAAGCGCGTGAAAAAGGGATTCAGACAAAACCTTGGGTAAAAACCTCACTGGCTCCTGGTTCATTGGTCGCTAAAAAATATTTAGAACAGGCTAATTTATTAGGGGATATGAATGCTCTAGGTTTTAACGTTGTAGGATACGGTTGTACAACATGTATCGGGAATTCGGGTCCGTTGCCTGATGAAGTATCCAAAGAGGTTCAGGAGAGGAACTTAGTAGCGGTTTCGGTATTATCCGGTAATAGAAATTTTGAAGGCAGGGTTAATCCGGAAGTTAAGGCGAACTATCTGATGTCGCCTCCACTAGTAGTGGCGTATGCGTTAGCTGGAACTATTAATATTGATATATCAAAAGACGCAATTGCTCATGACAAGGATGGTAATCCAGTATATTTACGCGATATCTGGCCAACCCAGAAGGAGGTTGCCGATACCGTAGCCAGCTGTATTAGTAGAGAGATGTATGAAGATGCTTATGCTGATGTGTTCAAGGGTGATGAAAAGTGGCAGAATATTCCGGTAACGGAATCTAATCTGTTCGATTGGAAAGATGTTTCAACTTATATCCGCCGAGCTCCATTCTTCGATAATATGGAAAAGGATGCTCCTGAAAGTGTAGAAAACATCAGTGGTATGAGGATGCTAGCTAAGCTTGGCGATAGCATTACTACGGACCATATTTCTCCGGCAGGTAGTATTAAGCTGAATTCACCTGGAGGAAAATATCTTACTGATAATGGATTCCAGCCAGCGATGTTTAACAGCTATGGATCTAGAAGAGGGAATCATGAGATAATGATGCGTGGTACCTTTGCTAATATAAGGCTCCGCAATCAGCTTGCTCCTGGAACAGAGGGTGGCTTCACTACCCATATGCCTAGTGGTGAAGTAACTAGCATATATGATGCGGCTATGAGGTATCAGGAAGAGAATGTTCCACTTATAGTTGTTGCTGGTAAAGAGTATGGTACAGGTTCCAGTAGAGACTGGGCAGCAAAGGGATCGGCATTGCTTGGAGTAAAAGTAGTTATTGCAGAGAGCTTTGAACGTATCCACCGGTCCAACTTGGTAGGGATGGGTATTTTGCCTTTACAGTTTTTACCTGGTGATAGTGCGGAATCTTTAGGTTTGAACGGGAATCAGACGTTTAGTATAAAGAACTTTAAAGATCAGTTTGAATCGGGCAATGTATCTGGTAAAAAAGTTGCTATTGAAGTTAAGGAAGCAGGTAAACAGTCGAAGAGTTTTGATGCAATTATCAGGATCGATACTCCGGGAGAGATGCAGTACTACCGGCATGGTGGTATCCTTCAGTATGTTTTAAGAAACATGATGAAATAAACTAAAAGGTGTAGATTGCGCTGTAATTAATGCGGTTTCTACACCTTATTTTCTGTATATTCCTTTCCATTTCTGTCTTTATGAGACAATCAAACTTTTGAAGCTAATAAATACTTAGTATAATGAATACTGATTATGCGGAAATCTTTGCTATTGTTTTATTTCGGTGTTGTATTTTTATTATGTAACATGTTTTTTGTAGTTGACGCTCTGGCTTTATCTACTGGGGTAGGTATTACATCTCTCCCACCCCATATTCAGAGTTGTGTACTAAAGCGTATGGGCGCAAAGGGAAAGATTAAAGAGTTAGAAAAATTGCGTGCTTTACTTCAGTCAAATTATAATGACATAGACCAACTAACGAGGAGTCTTCCCAAAGAGTTAACTGATTCGTCCAACATTCCAGACCTTGAAAAATTGGGTTCTTTGTGTGGGAGTTTTTATAGTTTATTAGAATTTCTGGATGTGTTTTGCATTGAAGATACTTGGATAGATACTGATATCGATTATTTAGAGTCTCAAGATTTTAAAAGCATGGATGAAAAAATAAAGAGTACTTTTAAAAAAATAGATTCTATACTGCTGGAAATAGAAGTGTTTTTTGCAAAATGCCAGGATTTGCAGATCTGTGTTCGTAGTAGGATTACACTTGCAGAAATAGCAGTCTTGAGAAAATCGGTATTAGAAATTATTAGATCTTCTTTTTTGTTTCCAATTTCAAATATTATGTTTGATAATACTCAGTTGGCAGAGAACACTAGAGATATAGATGATCTTAAGTTTTTAAATCTTCAAACGGATTGGGCATCGATAATTATGAGTCTGCCTAGAAGTATAAAGAAAATACATTTCATAAATACTAATGTTGATATGAATGGATTAAAAGCGTTGAGTTATTTAGAGAATTTAGAAGAAATATATTTGCCTAATATTGAATTGTTAAAACCAAGCTGTTGGGATACGGTAGTGAAATGCTTACCAGAAAGTTTAAAAAAATTGGATGTAAGGTTTAGTAACTTTGTAATATTTAATGAAGATACTTTTAGTCATTTAAAAAGCTTGGAGGAATTAGATCTGCAGGCTATTATTTTGTATAGTGCAGAAGAGTGGGAGGTTATAACGAAAGCTTTACCGAAAAGTATAAAGTTGTTAAATCTTTACCGTACTAATATCAATGCCCGGGCATTAATAGAGCTTAATCGGTTAGTGTTATTAGAAGAGCTTGTTTTAACTGATATTAAAATATTGGGTCGTTCTCATTGGAAATATGTAATACAATCTTTACCAAATAGGATAAGGAAAATCAGGCTAGGTGATGAGAGTATTAATGCTCAAGATTTGCTGGCCTTAAAACATTTAGAGTTGCTTGAAAAAGTAAGTTTTTCTTATATTGAGCTTTCTAATCAGGATAGTTGGGTTTCAGTTATAAATGTTTTGCCAAAGTGCATAAAAGAGATTACTTTTTTTTCCTGTAATATTAATACTTGTGGGTTAATAGCATTACACCGTTTTACTAAATTAAAAAAAATAAGATTATATAATACCGGACTATCTAATCCTAACGATTGGGTATATGTAATCCAGTCATTGCCTGAAGATATAATAGAGTTAGATTTAAGTGCAACGAACATAGATGTATTTGGTTTGGTTACATTGAATCGACTTAGTAAGTTAGAAAAAATCAGTTTGGAAAGAGTAGAATTGTCGAGTCCTAAAGAATGGGAGTTGGTAGTATTGTCTTTTCCAGAAGGGATAAAAACTGCCAATCTTGCCTATACCAACATCAATCCCTCTGAAGTTAAAAATATAGAGCATTTAATTAATCTTGAGAGGATAGATATAAAAAATCATCAAGCTGTTTACAGAAATATTCGTTAGATGCTGATCCTCATTGTTTTTGAACCCACACTTGGTGATTTTCTTCTAAATGTGGATCCCATTCTAGGATGACGACCGAGTGGGCCGCTGAGTAATAGCTTTCGCCCCACCTCTGATCGGTGAACCCACACTTCGAAGTCACATCCCTCTGATTTGTCATCTTCGAAGGAGATCCAGTCTAATTTTTATATTATTATTCCTCATTGTTTTTCAGTCCACACTTGGTGATTTTCTTCTAAATGTGGATCCCATTCTAGGATGACGACCGAGTAGGCAGCTGAGTAATAGCTTTCGCCCCACCTCTGATCGGTGAACCCACACTTGGAAGTCACTGCTCTCTGATTTGTCATCTTCGAAGGAGATCCAGTCGTTTTTTTTATGAAGGTCATGGACCCCGGAACGTATATGTTTTCCGCGGTGAAAATGTTTAGATGTGGCGGTCAATTAAAGTATCCTCCTACCCTATATTGTCATCTTCGAAGGAGATCCAGTCTAATATAAATATTATTATTCCTTGTCTTGCTGGACATTTTAGGAGTTTTCAGAAGGACATGGATACCGACTGTACATAATGTCGGTATGACAAATTGGAGTGTGCACCCGCATTTGGTGATTTATTATCAGGATATGGACTCCATAATATCCTATCACTTGATTCCCCAATAATTCTTCAAGGTAACATACATCCGTGGGTAACATTTTACATGATGACTATATAGAGGAAGAGCGACCTTCTATACTGGAAAAAATACCTTTTATACATGATTCCATATCTTATGTAGGTGAGTGTACAATACTCTTTATAAAGAGTATGAAATGCCTCCGTAGAGAACCCTTCGAATGGCAAGAGATGCTTAAGCAGATGTCTAGAGTAGGGATTAATACCATCCCGATTATCCTTCTTTCCTGTTTCTTTTCTGGGGCAGTACTAGCTTTATATAGTGCTCTATTTCTTATTAAATATGGTGTTACTTTTCTTGCAGGTGGTACGGTAGGATTAGCCTCTGCTCGTGAAATGAGTGCGGTAATGGCAGGAATTATAGTTACCGCAAGATGCGGATCAGCCATCACTGCAGAGCTAGGGACTATGGTAGTAACAGAACAGGTAGATGCCCTGAAATCGTTAGGAGTCTCCCCGTACCGATTTCTTGTACTTCCCAGACTCATTGCCTGTACCCTTATGCTACCGGTACTATCGTTGATCGGATTCTACAGCGCGATTCTGGGTGGGATGCTGATTAGTGTTAGCTTTGGAATTCCACTCCTTGTTTTCACCGATTCTATCCAACGATTTGTGAATCCGCACGATATCCATACCGGACTCTTTAAAGCGGTTGTTTTTGGTATCCTGATAGGATTGGTCAGCTGCAATCAGGGATTGAAAACAGAGAATGGTGCACAAGGGGTAGGAACATCAACAACTAGAAGTGTGGTTCTCTGTATTATTCTTATATATGTGTTTAACTTTCTAATTAGTAGAATACTGGTATAACAATCGGTAGCCAGACTATTTTGTCCGCTCTACGACCATTGCTGCACTTGAGAGGAGTATATCTTTAAACACATTGTTTGGCAAAACTTCAATTGCGGTGCAAGCTTTTTCTACATATAAATTAGCGATAGCTTTGCTCTTATCAAAAGCTCCACTGCTGGTAAGGATGTTATTTACGGTGTTCATCTCGGCATCGGAAATATTCTTTCCAAACAGATTCGTGAGTATCACTTTATCTTCATCGTTAGCCAGCTCTCTAGCAAAAATAAGGGGCATCGTGACACAACCCTCCCGATAGTCTAATCCCATCGGTTTTCCTGAACTCTCTTTCTTCTGTTGATAATCTATAATATCGTCCACAATCTGGAAAGCGATTCCTATATGATAACCGTAATCGAATAGGGCGTTGATATAATTTGGATGCGATTTACCAAGCATAGCTCCTACTTTACAGCAACAAGATAGAAGGGAAGCCGTCTTCAAATGGATTATTTTGAAATACTCTTTTGTGCTTAACTGATACTTCCCGCGCGATTCAATCTCCAGTACCTGACCCTCTGCAAGCTGTATCATCGCTTCGCTAACCTCTTTTATAATCTCAATACCGCCATAAATAGCTAGTAATTTCATGCTTTTAGCTAGCAATACATCCCCTGAAAGGATGCTGGCAGTGTTTCCATAGAGGTAAGAGGCGGTTGGTTTTCCCCGTCTGGTATCGGAATTATCTACTACATCGTCATGGATTAATGTTGCCATATGTAACATCTCCATGCTGGCCGCAATATGGATAAGGCTGTCTTCGTTCGATTTTTGCTCGGTACACTTATTAGAAAGAATCGTGAGCAGGGGTCGGAGCCGTTTGCCACCAGATAGAAGGGTGTGTTTCGAAATATCGTTTACTAAGGGAACTTCAGAAAAAGCTTCTTCTAATAAGTATTTTTCTACAGTTTGTAAGTTAGTGCTTAGAATTTCTAGATTTATCTGCGCAGTGTTATCTGTTGACTCTGCTTCCTGGAATAAATTAATTACATTCAACCTTTCTTCCCCCAAATAATACCGATGTTCCCGAACATATACTTCTCAATTGTGGCAGTTTTTATGCCAGATTTATACATTTTATCCGATAGTTCGCTTAAACTGATGAAATTCTGAGTGCTGCTGAAAAGATATTTCCCTGCACTGCTATTTCCAGAGAATCTCCACACTAAAGGTAATAGATTACCTAAAACAAACTTAGAAAGGGAATACATAATTTGATTATCAGGTCTTGCGGTATCGATGCTAACAAAGGTGCCACCAGTTTTTAGTACTCTAGAAATTTCAGTGAGTCCTTTATCGAGATCTACTAGGTTTCTTAATCCCCATCCAACAGTAATGGCGTCGAAAGTATTATCTTCGAATGGTAAATTCAAGGCATCTGCTTGCACTATCTCTACATTTTTCTTCGTACCGTGCTTGGTTTTACAGATATGGAGAAGCTCTTCACAGTAATCTACAGCAACTACTTTGCCATTATCTCCTACTCTATTCAACAAGGGAGTAATAAAATCTCCACTGCCGGTGCATAAATCTAGCACCTTCGCTCCCTTCTTTAGTGTCAAATTTTTTACGGCAATTCTTCTCCAGGTGTGGTGCCGGCCGGCGGTCATGATGGTATTCAGGGAATCGTAAGAGCTTGCAATAGAACCAAACATCCTATTTACTGCAATCGATCTTTTCTCCGGATTGCTGGAATTTACGTCCTTCATAAAATGGTTGCTGTGCATATGGCGAGTACTCTCTATATTTTACTGTTAGAATTAACAGGTATTGTGAGAATTGGGAGAAAAATAAAAAAATGCTGAGGAGGGAGTCTCCTCAGCAAATTCAATGAAGTTATTTTGCATGTTTAATTAGTTACCATCATTATAAGCAGCTTAGTATAGCAGCTTTTCTACCATCATCCATGTTACTTGACACATAGGCCCATAATGTACTGTTGTTCAGTATAGCTAATGCTTGAGCCGAAGTGAACCAACCACACTGAGTTAGATCGAAGTTTTCGAATTGTGTAGCACCATCTAAAGCTGCAACCTGAGCAGGAGTTAGAGACTGTACTCTAGCTTGTGAATAGAGGAATCCTATGAATCCAGTGTCCATACCTGATGTTGGTACGTACTGTATCTTGTATCCAGTAGTAGCGTCGTCAGCTGTATCAGCTAACCACTCTACTTGTGTCTGTATGAGCGCTTGCACCTGAGTATCAGATAAGTCTCCAAGTTGTGTTTCACTCAAATATCCTAACTGAGTGGTGCTGATAGAAGCAATCTGTGATAGCGACTGCAATCTAGCCTGAGCAATACCAGCGTCGGCATCTGTTAAGTAGGAGACGAAGTCTGAATCCATACCTGACACTGGCAAGTGCCGTATCTTATCTGCATTTGCAAGCGCTTGTACCTGATCAGAAGTAAGATCTTGTGTCATCGTATCAGAGAAATCTGCCAACTGATTAGCACTAAAGTAGGTTACTTGAGTAGGAGTTAGCGTAGTTACGAGTGATGATATTGTTCGCAATCTAGTCTCTGCCGTACCACTGGTTTCACTACCTGTTTCAGTAAGGAACGGGATGAATGTAGAACTGATACTTGTGACAGGTACATACTGTATTTTATCTGCATCAGCAAGTGCTTGTACTTGTGTGATCGATAGTGCATCAGCTCTATCTGTACTATCAAGATAACCTAGGAATTGACTGTCAAATCCTGACACTGGCAAGTGCTGTATCTTATCTGCATCTGCAAGCGCTTGTACCTGATCAGAAGTAAGATCTTGTGTCATCGCATCAGAGAAATCTGCCAACTGATTAGCACTAAAGTAGGTTACTTGAGTAGAAGTTAGCGAAGTTACGAGTGATGATATTGTTCGCAATCTAGTCTCTGCTGTACCACTGGTTTCACTACCTGTTTCAGTTAAGTAGGAGATGAAGTCTGAATCCATACATTCTACTACTGAGGTGTCTGGTAGAGTTTCTTTAACTGGTACGTACTGTATATCATCAGAATCGGCAAGAGCTTGTACTTGTGCTTCAGTAAGAGCTTGTACCTGAGTATAGGATAGATCTGCTAACTGATCGCTACTCATGTATCCTAACTGAGTGGTGCTGAGGGAAGCAATCTGTGAAAGCGATCGCAATCTAGCCTGAGCAATATCAGCGTCGGCATCTGTTAAGTAGGAGATGAATTCCGAATCTATATCTGCTACTGGTACGTGCTGTACAAGATCTGCATCAGCAAGTGCTTGTACCTGTGTTGATGTTAACGCCTGTACCTGTGCAGTAGTAAGAGCTGCTACCTGTGCATCAGATAGATATCCTACCTGATCGGTGGAGAAGTATCCTAACTGAGTAGTGGTTAAGCTAGCCACTTGTGAAGTAGCTAAGGCTTGTATTCTAGCCTCTGAAGTAGAACCACTGCCATCGAGTGCATCGATCTGGTCCTCACTAAGTTGTGCAGCTTGTGCATCCGATAGCCACTGGATGTCCTTGAAGGTACCACCAACACTTTCGCTATCATTATCAGCTAAGTACTGGATTTGAGTTTGTGATAGTGCTTGTACTCTTGTAGAATCGGTGAGCAGATCGATGAATGCTTCATTTATACAGTTGACCACAGATCCATCTTCAAGAGTTTGCGTTGTAGGTAAGTACTGTATCACATTATCTGTAGCCATCTGACCAACCTGATCCGTTGTTAATGCCTGTACCTGTGCAGCAGAGAACTGACCCCATTGTGTAGTGGTTATGTGAGCAAACTGTGTTGTTTCATCCAGCGCTGCGATCTGTGCTGCAGATAGAGACTGCACTTTATCTTCATCATTTAGATAGGTAAAGAAGGTTGCATCCATACCAGCTACTGGTAAGTGGTGGATACGTAATCCGCCTACGCCATCATCACCAGCTGCTAGGTGAGCTACCTGAGTTGATGTTAACGCTTGTGTTTGTGCATCTGCGAACTGACCCAGCTGTGTAGAGCTAAACATACCTATCTGATTGTTTGAAAGTACAGCAATTTGTGATAACGCTTGTACCTTAGCAGATGTATCTAGTAAGTCTACAAATTCCTGATCTATACCGCTAGTAGCAACATACTGTAGGTTGCCATCTGTTACAAGCTGATCTACGTGAGTAGCTGTTAATGCTTGTACTTGAGTATCGTTTAATTGGTCTAGTTGTGCTGATGTTAAATATTGAATTTGAGCAGCGGTGAAAGAACCTATCTGTGTTAGAGATCTTACTCTACTCTCATTATTTAAGTAACCTACTAGTTCACTATCGATGTGTGCGGCAGTTAAATACTGTAGTTGGTCTGTATCAGCAAGGTGCTGTACCTGAGTCTCTGTTAATGTTTGAACTTGTGCCTCAGAGAGTGCTCCTAACTGATCACTAGTTAACCATCCTAACTGATTGTTAGTGAAGAGTGTTGGATCTACTCCAGTAATCTGATCTGTAGTGATAGCTTGTGTTTCAGCTTGTGTATCTAGGTAACCTAACTGAGTACCGTTTAACAATGCCATCTGGGCAGAGGACATGAGAGCAAATAGGTAAGTATCAACTACATCATCAGCATCCGTGTCTACTTGTTTGGTTAACTGAGCAGCTGTCAATGCCTGTACCTGACTGTCAGACAGGTTCTGTACCATTGTTGTAGTATTCAAGTATGCAAACTGATCGTCAAGCAACTGTGTCTGTGCATCAGATAGTAATTGGATAGCGTATGTATCTACCACATCATCAGCATCAGTGTCTACTTGGTTGCTTGCCATATATTGCACCTGAGCTTCAGTCATGGCATTTACTTGGTCGTCACTGAGTCTCTGCATTCTTGCAGTACTGTTTAGATAACCTAACTGAGCACCAGTGAGAGCTGCAAACTGTGTTGTACTTAACCATTGGACGTTGTACGTTCCATCAGCATCTGTGTCGTTGTCTGCTAACCACTGCATCTGAGTTTCTGTTAATGATGGTGCCTGTGCAGCTGTAATAGCTTGGATCTGAGCTTGTGATAACTCACTGAAGTCGATTGCCGCTACTTGGTCTCCTGTTAAGGAGGCAATTCTGTTTCCATCTATGTAACTTAACTGTGTTGCATCGAACAGACCTACTTGTGCAGCAGACATGTATTCGATGAGGTATGTATCAGCTACACCATCAGCATCAGTATCTACCTGAGTATCAGTCATATGCTGGATATGTAAAGAGGTGAAATCGTCTATCTGATCGTTAGAGAAAGCATCCATTCGGCTGCTAGAATCATCTCTATCAGTACATAGATATCCCATTTGTGCTGTAGTTAACTGTTGAACTTGTGCACCCGTTAGCAATTGAAGCTGTTTGTTCACTCCTACTGTATTATCGGCTAAACCTTGAACAGCGGCTTCAGACATTGCTTGCAGTTGAGCGCTGGAGATGCGACCTAGCCTGTCTGCACTATCTAAGTACCCAATCTGTGTACCATCTAATGCGCCAAACTGTTCTGCACTTAACCACTGGATGTTGTATGTTCCATCGCTATCTGTATCTGTATCAACTAACCAATCTAGTTGTGTTTCTGTAAATGCAGCTACCTGAGCAGTTGAAAGTTGACCGATCTGTTCTTCAGTTAATTTAGTGAGATCGATAGCAGCTACCTGAGCAGGCAATAGTTTTTGTACGTAAACATCTGTATTTAGAGCAGCTAACTGATCTGCGGAAAGAACTGCTACACTAGCTGCTGGTAAGTACTGCAGTTTATTGGTGTACCCTTCAGCTTCTACTGCATCATCAGCAAAGGCACGGATCTGATCAACAGTTAAGTCTGCTACGTCGTCTGTGCTTAATTGTGCTACCTGATCTCCAGTGAACCATCCTAACTGTTCACTGCTAAACTTATCGAAGTTATCGCTCTTCAGCGCATTGAACTTACTTCCAGATAAGCTAGTAAACTGATCTTGACTCATGAATGTAAGTACGCTAGTAGTATTATCAGAAGCTGTTGCATCAGATAAGTAGTTTAATTGTGCATCACTCATAGCATTGAGGTTGTCCGAAGTCATTGCTTGGAATCTTTCCTGTGTATTGAGTGTATCTAGTTCTGCATCTGTAAGAGCAGCTGCCTGATCGGTGGTCATCCATCCAATCTGTTCAGTTGTAAACTTATCGAAGTTGCTACCTTTTAATGCAGTGAACTTAGCTAGTAGATCGTCAGAACCTGCTAATGCTTGGATCTGATCTTCTGTTACCCATGTTACTTTATAAGTTGTTACATCATCTACTGTCTGAGTAGCTTCAGATATCCATCCTAACTGATCGGTGGATAGAAGAGCCATCTGTGCTGCGGTTATAGATTGTAACTGTTCCTGCGAGAATGCCTTAAGTTCATTCTCTTCAATGGTTAATAGTTGTCCCTGAACGGTGTAGGCTGCCAACTGAGCAGCTGTTAAGAATGCCATCTTAGCATCATCGAAGAGTAAGTCTAACTGATCGGTTGTTAATTCACCAATCTGACCCACTGTCACCCATTGAATCTGGTTGTTATCAGTTCTAAAGGCACCTAGTTGTGCATCACTTAGTGTTGCGAAGTTAGCATTACTAATTGCCTCAACTTCGTCCTGTGTTAATTCTCCTACCTGATCTGTTGTCATTCCAGATAGCTGTGTTGTACCAAATGCTGCGAATCTTGCTACAGAGCTTGCGTCTGCAGCATCAGTAACTAATGCTCTAAACTTGGTTGTATCTAACGCACCAACTTGGTCTGATGTTAGAGAAGGTATATCGGCCACATCAACCCATTTTAGCTGATCTTCAGAGAAGTTACCAAACTTAGCGGCTGGAACCCATGATAGCTGGTCGGCTGAGAATACTGTAAATCTTTCTACAGTGTTCATGGTAGCATACTCTTCATCGGAGAATACTGCCATTTTATCTGCAGAACTGAACCATCCTAATTGATCGCTTGTTAATACTTCAAACTTAGAAGTATCTCTACCGTCTCCACCTAATAGTGCTGTTATCTGATCTACGGATAACGCATTAAACTGATCTTCCGATACCCAAGGAATCTGTGTTGTTGTAAAGTATCCTAGCTGTGCATCTGTAAATGCAGGGAACTGAGCATCAGAGAACGATTGGAATCTATCTTCAGTACCGACGCTCTGCAGATCTACATCTCTAAGTACTCCTAGCTGATTATTTTCTTCAGTTGAAGTAAAGTATGCTAGTTGAGCATCTGCGAATAGAGCGAATCGTCCATCTGCTCCTTCTAGGAATGCTTGTAGGTTAGCTGCAGGAACGTTCTGTACCTGAGCCTGTGATAATTTCTGTAAACCGTTCTGTGGTGTTGTAGGGTCGTCGTTGCTTAGATCGATTGCTGAAATAGCTACTAACTGCTCTACAGACATGGTTGCAAATAGATCTGCTGGTATAGCTGCGATCTGATCGGCTGTAAAGTGAGCGAGTTCTTCTACAGAGAATGTAGCAAACTTATCTGCATCTAGAGCCGCAATCTGATCGGCTGAGATGTTTGTAATATCTTCGTAAGTTCCATCTCCTTGTAGCCAGTTGTACTGTTCTGCACTAAGCGCTGCTTGCTGATCTGTAGTTACGTAAGAGATCTGATCTGGTGTGATAGCTCTTAGCTGAGTTTCACTAAATCTAGCAAATGTAGCAGCTGGGATTGCCTGGATCTGATCTTCTGTTAGTACAGGAACTACATTTTCATCAAATACTGCTAGGTAGGCATCTAATGCTCCGTTTCTTGCATCATCATCATCGCCTTCCATGTTAGCACTATCTAGCCATGCAAAGTAATCTGGAGTTACATATGGCATCTGATCCACGGTGAATCCGGCCATCTGTGCTGGTGAGTATTCTTGTAATACTGCAGAAGTGAACCAGGATACCTGATTTGGATTTTCAGGTAAGAAGTATCCTAACTGATCTGCTGTAAAGTATACTGTTTTACTATTATCTTTGAAAGTATCAAATTTTGCTTCTGGTAATACTTCGATCTGTGGCTGAGTAAATGCCTGAGTAGCAGATTCTGTTAAGTTAACGATCTGTGTTGTAGATAGATCGTACATAATTTCGTTGGTACTTAGTGCCGCTACCTGCTCAGCAGTCAGGTTGTTGTTTAGCTTTCTGTTAATCTCATTAGTTAATGATTCAACAGTGCTCATTTTACTCTCGATAGTAGCGCTTACTGTATCGTTGACACCGTCTACGCTGGTTTTTACTTCTCCAACAGCAGAATGTACATCTCCGACAACAGAGCTTACGCTATCTACGCCGGATTTTACTTCTCCAACGGCAGAGCTTACGCTATCTACGCCGGATTTTACTTCTCCAACGGCAGAGCTTACGCTATCTACGCCGGATTTTACATCTCCAACGGCAGAGCTTACGCTATCTACGCCGGATTTTACATCTCCAACGGCAGAGCTTACGCT
>JAUICQ010000011.1 GCA_030427425.1 Fimbriimonadia bacterium
TGGGATGTAGCACCTTAACTGTTACCTTACTCCCATCTCTGATTTGTCATTCCGTTCCGGAATCCAGTCTATAATAAAGATTATTTTTCCTTATCTTGCTAGACATTTCAGGAGTGTTTTTAGAAGGAACATGGTCCTTCCCCTGCGAGGACAGGGGTGCTGGTGTTCGGCCGGCACTTCACTAATATCCATGGCCTTCTATAGCCTAACCCTTTACGGACCCACCAAATACTCTTTAATCTTGTTATATTTTTTTAGGCTTATGCCTGGGATAATCATCAATTCTTCTTTGGATTTAAAGTTGCCGTTTTTTTCTCTATACTGGATAATTTTCTCTGCAGTTTTTCTGCCTATACCAGGTAGTTTCATCCATTGCGCAGAATCTGCTCTGTTGATATGTACGGTTCTGATATCTTGAATATTTTTTTTAGCTTGATGAACAAGGCTACTCTTTTTTTTAGTTTTTGTGATGGTGGCAGTTTCTCTCTCTATTCTGTGATGGATGAAAATTTTATCATTATTTTGTAATATCTTATCTGGATTGATGCTGGAAAGAGTATAGTTGTTTTTTAATCCGCCTGCTACATCGATGATATCTTGAACAGTAGAATTTACAGGGAGCTTATATTTGCCAGGTTTCCCCACTCCTCCATGTATACTAACTGAAATGTATTTTTGATGATTATTAGATGCGATAGTAGAGGTGTTTTCTTTTTTAACTTCCTCAATTTTAATGGGTGGCACTCTGTTTATGTACCAAGAACCAGTATATCCGGCAAACAGAAAGGCTAGGAATATAACAGTATAGTATGCTCGTTCCTGAGTTTTGTTCCATTGTTGGGGTAGTTTTCCAAAAATCATCTTTTTATTTTATTAGAGAATAGATTCGGATATCCGTGATTACACTGCCCGACTAACTATGCTTGCTAAAAATACCTATAATATATTATATAAGGAAATAGACCGGTTATCAAGGATAGATAGAGATGTTATCGTTTGGATTAGTTGGATATGGCTATTGGGGTCCTAATTTGGCCCGAGTAATTAATAATTTACAGGGTGGAAAGCTGTATGGGGTTTGCGATAAAGATAGCGCAAACTTAGAAAAGTGTTCTAAGTTATATCCGCACACCAAGATTTTTACAGATTATGATGCTCTATTAAGTAGTAAAGATCTAGATGTTATTGTTATTGCTACCCCGGTAAACACTCATTATATGCTTGCAAAAAAGGCGTTAGAGTGCAATAAACATGTGTTTATAGAGAAGCCTATAACCTCAAATACTAGAGAGGCCGTAGAATTAAAACGGATTGCTGAAGATAACAACTGTTGCTTGATGTCGGGTCATACATTTATCTATTCTCCTCCAGTGATAAGGATAAAAGAATTATTAAGTGCTGGTGCAATAGGGGAGCCTTTATATTTTCATTCTAACAGGATTAATTTAGGGAAGTGTCATCCTGATGTTAACGTAATATGGGATTTAGCTGTTCACGATTTTTCAATTATCGAGTATTTATTTAATAGGAACGTTTCATGGGTACGTGCGTCTGGCGAAAAATATATAGATAATAAAAATGAATGCATAGCGTATGTTGATGCAGAATATGAACGAAATTTAAGAGTACATATCCATGTCAGCTGGTGTTCTCCAACGAAAGCTAGGAGTATAGTGATTGGTGGTACAGAAGGAATGATTACTTACGACGACCATCTTCTTTCTGAAAAAATTCGTGTACATAATAAGCAGATAAGATTTGAAGATAGTGGGTACATCTATTCAGATGAGGGTTGTTATATTCCTAATTTAGATACCAGAGAGCCTTTGTTGAATGAGATGGATCATTTCTGTTATTGCATAAAGGAAAACAAGAAACCCTTAACAGATATCGATTTTGGGATAGGTGTATTGAAGTGTTTAGAGTTGACAGATCTTTCGCTCCAGAAGTGTGGAGCGAAAGTTAGTTCCAATAATGCTACGAGAGCACTATTGCCTGATAAAGTGTATCAGGATGCTTCTTAAGCGAGTCCTGCAGCATTTTTGGCTTGAATTAATAGTCCAATCTGATTAATCCATTCCCCTATAGTTGTAATGCTGGCGTATCCTTCTAATTCAATGGTTTCATCTTGATGGATGGTTACCGTTAAAACTCCACCGCTCATCTGAACCTTAACAGGATTATTTCCTATTTTTTTGTTTAAGTATGCGACGTATGCACATGCGCTTGCTCCTGTGCCACATCCTGTAGTAATACCTACTCCACGTTCCCATGTATATACAGTCAGCTCATCCTTGTCAGTAATTTCGCAAAGATGAACATTGGTTCTTTCGGGGAAGTATTCATGATTTTCTAGAAGATACCCAACCTCTGCTATGTCCCAGTTGTGTATATCTTCAACCATAACTACCAGGTGCGGATTTCCCATGGATACACCTGATACTTCATTAAATTCAAGGGTATCTATTTTTACCTTTTGGTTTAAAAACGGGTGTTTTACTAGGCTGGTATTTAATGGAAATTTTTCGAGACTAGGTTTGCCGAGGTTAGCTGTAGCGTATAAATCGTCTATCTTAGTATGCTTGTATCTGCCACTTATCGTGTTAATATAGATTTCCTCGTCCTGGATTTCAAGTATGTCCCAAAGGAATCTAGCAATAGATCGCATGCCATTTCCACAAACCTCTGCGATGCTGCTATCAGGATTAATAACATGCATCCAATGTTCACCTTTTCTGTTTTCATATAATAAAACAGAATCGGCACCTAGGCCAAAACCATAATCACAAAGAATGGGAGCTAATGTTTGCAGATAACTTAATGGTGTTGTATCTGTTACTTCATCAACTATATCTTCTTCATTAAAAACTATAAAACTATTTCCTAAACATTGAATTTTTGTATATACCATATTCTTATTTTCTTTTAGATGTTCATCATAACAGTTGCTTTCCCAGATGTATGTTCTAGTTCTTCAATCTGTCTGGAATTTCTAGGATCTCTATCGATGGAGAATCCTTTAGCAGGCAGTATACTGCTTATAGCATGTTTGTATACCAGCTGGGTAGGTTTGCCGGGTGAATCGAGCAGTACGGTAAAAGAATCGAACCCTTTTACTGTTCCTTTTAATTGTATGCCGTTGCTTAAATAAATAGTAAGAACAGTGCCATCCTTGCGTGCCTGATTCAGAAACATATCCTGTAAATTAATTGTTTTTGTCATATTAAACTCCTCTCAGATCTCGAATGAATCTGAGCATCAAAATACTCGCATAAATACTTGTTTTTTAATGTCATTAACTCAGAGAAGTTTACCTCCGAAAGTAGTTTTTCTGTGCGCAGCCATGTTTTTTGTTTTCTGGCATACCAGATGGTTTTTTGTGCAATGATATCGGTTGTATCTTTTAAGCTGCATTTTCCCTCTATATAGTTACATATTTCGTTATATCCAATAGCTTGAAATGCTGGTGCGGTGCGTGGTATTTGCATTTCTATAATTTTTTCACACTCCTTAATCCACCCACTGTTTATCATCTGTGGTGTTCTTAATATAATATTTTCTCTTAACTCTTCCCAGTTGAACGTGGGTGCGAGTCGAACTTTATGAAATGGAGGAATATTCACCTTAGTAGGTTTACTATTCATCATCTGTTTTTCTAGTGCCCGTAAAATTCTTTTAGGATTACGGTAATCGGACTGGTTAAGTTTAGAGTTGTTTTTGATTAATTGATTCTGGAGGTACTCTATTCCATAGGAGAGGAACTGTTCCATCAGTTTGTTTTTTAAATCTGCAGGAGCTGGTGGGTGAATTTCGGTCCACTCTTCGTTTAGGGCTCTCAGATATAAACCTGTACCGCCAACTACTACCACATTCCGTTTTTTATCCCATGCTTCAGCTAATACTGTGGTAATGTCTTTAATCCACTCTCCCAAACCGTACTGAGTAGTGGGTTCTACATGGCTAATTAGGTGGTATCGATCTTTTAGATCACTTTTATTAGTACCAATATCGAAGTGTTTGTATACCTGAAATGCATCAGCGTTAACCAGTATGGCATCTAATTCGTCAGCTAAATATTCTGCTAGGTTTGATTTTCCTGATGCGGTTGGTCCATAAACTGATACTAGATACGGCATATTAATTACAATTTACCATATATTTAAGAATAGAAAAATTTGTTAGAGATGCTTTAGGAGTTTTAAGTGGTATTGGGAGGTGATTTTGAACCTAAATTATTCATTAGTATTGTGGTTTAATACTAAATTCTTCCTGATTTTTCTTGTTTTCTAATGTTTGAAGAATAGAGAATCCGCCGTTAGTAACAGCAGTCTGTTCCACCAATTTCAGGGTGCTTTGTAAAATAAACGAGAGAAGTCTTTCAGATGCGGTATCTGCGATATTCATATAAAACTGTATATCATAGTTAGCGTAACTAGGGAGTAAGTTATTTTCGTTCTTATTGTCGTTAGCTAGCTGGGCTTTCTTTTTGGTGAAAGTGTTATCGGTGCGTAATACATCCACTTGGAATGTTTCAGTGTTTATTTTTCCGCTGTATTCAGCATTTTGTATAGCTAACTGAAATGTTTCAGTTAGTTTTTCTTTAAATTTAGCTTCTGCTAATTTAAGTGCATGATCTTTATTATTAATAACCTCTTCAGTGAAGTAGAGTTCGCAAGTATAGGTTCCTAGTATATATTTTAATTTATTTGTTAAGAAATTATATTCAAGAGTAAAGAGCAGATAGGGTTTAAATAGATCTTCATGTTTAGCTAGAGTTGGTCTAATCTTAGTATTAAACCTCATGATAGTTTTATCGATTAGTGTGGCTGTAGTATGGAATTTAATCTCATGTTTTTGCTCGAGATTGTCTCTTAATTTTAAGAGAAGGTTTCTGAAGATAATTTGTGCACTTTCAATGTTACATTTGTAATTATGAGCGGTTTCGATACCCATAGTTTTAGCAGCGTGCTCTTTAGCAGGCTCGCATCCTGTTAAAACTAAAGCAATGCAGATTAAAATTGCTAATATGTTATTTTTCAAGCTAATCTTCATAGTAATTAGTAAGGCGTATTTTGTGTGATGTTGTAAAAATAAGTCTGGTAATAATACGTGCCTTAATAAATACTATTGGTTGATTTAATAAAAACTTTATACTAGAGAGTAGTGGTGGAGATAATTGGTTTATAAAATGGAGCCGGCGACAGGATTCGAACCCGCGACCAGCTGTTTACAAAACAGCTGCTCTACCCCTGAGCTACGCCGGCGATATTTTTATTATACCTAAAAGATATAGAAATATATGCTAAAAAAATAATGAAAAAATGGTATTATTTAATAGTATTGCAAGCTAAGTAAGCATTATATTGCTTAGCTATTTCACACGGAATGCTTTATTTCTGGGTGCTTGATGAATTTCTTGTTAAATTGATAGTCCCTTTAGTGTTCCGGAGGCAAAACCCAGGAGAATAAATATGGTTGAACTAAGTATGAAAGAGTTGCTTGAAGCAGGTGTGCACTTCGGGCATTTAACTAAAAAATGGCACCCAAAGATGAAGCGCTATATATATGGTGCTAGAAACGGTATCTACATTATCGATCTTAATCAGACAATTAAGCTATTTCAGGATGCTTTAGAGTATGTTGGCAAGATTGCTGAAGATGGTGGGAATATTCTGTTTGTTGGTACTAAAAAGCAAGCTCAGTCTGCAATGAAAGAGGCAGCTCAAAAGTGTGGCATGTACTTTGTTACAGATAGATGGCTTGGTGGAATGCTTACAAACTGGAAGACCATGCAGCAGCGAATTAACAGACTTAATGAGCTTGATAAAATGGAAGAGGATGGCTATATAGATAGACTTCCTAAGAAAGAGCAGTTAAAAAGAAGGGAAGAGAGAAGTAAGCTAAACAGGTATCTAGAAGGAATCCGTTACATGCCAGGAATGCCAGCATGTTTGTTTGTTGTGGATGTTAATAAAGAGCTTATTGCTATTAAAGAAGCCAAGAAACTAGGTATTCCTGTTGTTGGTGTAGTAGATACCAATAGCGATCCAGATTTAGTAGATGTTATTATTCCAGGTAATGATGATGCCATTAGATCTATCAAGCTAGTAGCGTCTAAAGTTTCTGAAGCAGTGATTGCAGCAAGACCAGTAGATGCGGAAGCTGCAGATGGTAGTGCTGAAGGAGAAGCAGGCAGTGAAGATGAGAGCGGAGTTGTGTTTGGTGCAGTAGAAGCTGAATTACTGAAGGCTTTTAATGTAGATGGTTCTACAGAGAGTAATGGTGCGGCTAGTAAAGATGTAGCACCTGAAAAGGTAGCAGCAGAGAAAGAGTTAGCAGCTAAGTCTTCGGAGGAGAAATAATGAGTATTAGTGCATTAGATGTAAAAAAACTGAGAGCAGAAACAGATGCTCCTATTCTAGAGTGCAGATCGGCTCTTCAAGAGGCAGATAACGATTTTGAAAAAGCTAAGGCCATTCTAAGAGAGAAGGGTAAAGCAGCTGCTGCAAAGAGACAGGACAGAAATACTAGTGAAGGTGTAGTTGCATTAGCCGTTTCAGATGATAAGACTGTTGTTGCTGGTGTACAGTTAGAGTGTGAAACCGATTTTGTAGCAAGAAATGAAGATTTCTTGAAGACTGCTGAAACTATGGCACAGGCTCTTTTAACTCATGATAGTGAAGATGTTCTTACTGCTACCATTGACGGTAAATCTGTACAGGCAATTGTAGAAGAGGCGGTTCTTAAGATTAGAGAGAACATCCGTGTAGTGAAATCTTTTAGATTAGAGAGTTCGAGCAAAAAAGCAGCTTACATACATCATGATAAAGCAAAAGCAGTTATTATCGAAGCAGAAGGTACTGCAGATAACTTGTTAGATGTTGCTTATCAGCTCGCTATACAGTCTGTAGCATTTCCGCCAGAATTTCTTAACAAGGAAGACGTGCCTCAGGATATTATTTCCAAAGAGATGGAGATTGAAACACAGAGAGCTATTAATGATGGTAAGTCGGAAGAGATTGCTAAGAACATAGCTACTGGAAGAATTAACAAAGAGTACTATAAGCGTGTAGTGCTTCTGGAGCAACCATTCTTTAAAGATCCTTCTAGGTCTGTAGCACAGTATGTAGCTGATGAAGCTAAATCTGGAAACGGTACAATTAATATTGTAGCGTTTAAAAGATTAGAAGTTGGTGTCCAGTAATAGTTTGGTAGAAATAATAAAGTAAAAAAGCCTAGGCGATTTATCGCCTAGGCTTTTTTACTTTATTATTCACTTTTCAGTTAAGTAAGCTGTGATTAATACGCTAAATGAATCATATCTTACTTCATTTTAATCTACAATAATAGTAGTGAGTTGCGAAAAGTATAAACGGATTCTTGTAAAAGTTAGCGGAGAGAGTTTAGCCGCACCGGGTGGATTTGGTATCGATCCCAATGTTTTAAGTTACATGGCTGAGGAGATTAAGGACGCCTACAATCAGAACATTCAAATATGTGTAGTGGTAGGTGGTGGGAACTTTTTCAGAGGTAGTATTCTCAGTAACGACGGAGTGTTAGACAGAACAGTAGCTGACCAGATGGGGATGCTGGGTACAATCATGAATGCTCTTGCTCTGCAGAAAGCATTAGAGCGGATAGATGTGCCCACTAGAGTGCAGAGTGCTATAAGTGTTACTCAGGTAGCCGAGAATTTTATACTTAGAAGAGCCATGAGGCATTTAGAGAAGAATCGTGTGGTGCTCTTTGCAGCAGGAACAGGTAATCCTTACTTTACAACCGATACCGCAGCAGTATTAAGGGCTCTTGAGATTAGAGCTAACTGCTTGATTAAAGCTACTAGGGTAGATGGTATTTACGATAAAGATCCTTTAAAATATGATGATGCTGTTAAGTATGACAAGATATCTTATCAGGAAGCGATAGGGAAACGTTTAGCAATTATGGATCAGACTGCTTTTACAATGTGTTTAGAACACTCTATGCCTATTATTGTTCTAAACTTAAATAAGAAGGGTAGCCTTGCGTCTGCAATATGTGGAGAGAGCGTAGGCACTTATGTAGGAAATAATTAATTAGGAGAATTTATATGATAGAAGATACACTAAAAATATGTGAAGAAAAAATGAAGCAATCATTAGATTCGCTGGTAAACGATTTTAAACGTTTTAGAACAGGTAGAGCGAATCCGATAATTTTAGAAAAGCTAATGGTTGACTATTATGGGTCGGAAACACCTATAATGCAGGTTGCGAATGTATCTGTTCCTGATGGTAGACAGATTGTATTAACTCCTTATGAAAAAAATATAGTTGGTGCAGTGGAAAAGGCTATTATTAATAGTGATCTTGGATTGACACCAACGAATGATGGTGCAAATATCCGACTTATTTTTCCTCCAATGACAGAAGAAAGACGTAAAGAATTAGTAAAACAAGTGAATAGTAGAACGGAACAAGCTTGTGTATCTGTTAGAAACATTAGAAGAGAGATTATCGACGTCTTTAAAAAAGGAAAAAAAGATAAAGCAATCTCTGAAGATGAACAGAAATCTGCAGAAACACGTGTACAAAAAATTACTGATAAGTATATAGCTGAGGCGCATACTGTTCAGAAGAAGAAAGAAGCTGAATTAATGGAAGTATAATTATTGATGCTAGCCCAACGAAGAAAAATAATCAAAGAGAAAGCTACAGCTTTAGGAATTGATACAAATTTACTTCCAAACCATATTGCTGTAATCATGGATGGAAATGGTCGGTGGGCTAGTACTAAAGGTTTTTCACGTATTATTGGTCATAAGAATGGTTATGACGTTTTTCATAACATTATTGAGAATGCTTCCGATTTAGGATTAAAGCATTTAACATTATATGCTTTTTCTACAGAAAACTGGAAGCGTCCTAAAACTGAAGTTAATAGTATTTTTAATATCATGGTGAGTGTGGCTCAACGAGAGATTCGGTTTGCCCATGAAAACAATGTAAAGGTCCGCATAATAGGTAGATTAAACGAACTAGATAATAGAGTGAGGGATGCTCTACTGCGTAGTGAAGAAGAAACTAAAAATTACGATGGATTACAGCTGTCCGTTGCGGTGAATTATGGTGGCAGAGCAGAGCTTTTAGATGCCGTTAAGAAGATTATGGATGAGAAGATAGATCCGGATAATCTGGATGAAAGTATGATAAAAGAAAGGTTGTACTATCCAGATATGCCTGATGTAGACTTGTTGATAAGAACCTCTGGAGAGATGAGATGGAGTAACTTCTTAATTTGGCAGGCTGCATATGCAGAATTTTATACTACTACTGTTAATTGGCCAGATTTTAAGACTGAGGACTTTTTACAGTCGATATATCACTATCAGTTAAGGCACCGTAGATTTGGTGCGTTGTAACAGGCTGGTAGATTGAAAAAAGCTTGAGGGGAATCTTTATTTTATTTGAGGAAAACATCCTGATCTACTTTATCTTCTTTAAGCTTTCTTGCTTGTATTGCTTTAACATAAAGATAAGTATTGATGGATACATCACAAATTACGGTACAAATCAGGATGTTAATAGCTAAGTCTCTAGACTGAAAAAGTAGGACAGAACTCGCTGATGCAATGCCCCCTAGAGAGCCAAACATAGCACAGATGTTCTGGTAGTTTGAGTATGTCTGATAATATTTTGTAGGCGCGAATAAAATGCTTATACTGGATCTATAGTAGTCTGCCATTCCATATCCTATAAAGAATAAGAAGACTGATAATAATATAAATGAGTATTCGAAGAGGTAGTTGGAAAAATACACTGCGACCATAAAGATTGTCTTATTTGCAATGTAGCAGTAAATGGTTCTATTAGCCTTGCAGTAGCGCGCCATTGTTCCTTGTACGCTTCCATTAGCAATGAAGGAACAACTAAAGCCTAGCATGAGAGTATGTATGCTAATACCATTTCTGTATAGCCATATAGGAGCAAATACTAGTGTGAAATTTAATAAATATCCGTGAAAAAAGTTCATGGAGCCCATGAGAAATACTTCCCGTATATGATGGCGAAAAAGAAATTTAATCTCCTGAAGTGGCTGTGAATTACTAGATGTTTGTTGTTCTTCGCCTATCATAGTCTGTATACTTACGGTATCAAAAGATTTTAGGATATATTCGGAATTTTCTGAATTTGAAATACATATTGGGATCCAACAGAGCATAACAAATGTTCCTGCGATGAAAATAGAGAGTAGTATGAAGTGATTATTTTCAATGCTATTATAGAGTAGGATAGCACCTACAACGGGTCCAATAAATTTTCCGGTATTGATGTAAAATCTTGAACTTGTATTATAGATACTATTGAACAGAAAATTCTGTGAGAGTCTCAAAAATCCAACGTTATGTATGTGGAGTGCTAATCCTGATATTAATCCTATAAGAACTGCAATGTAAGGTTTTAAGGAGAACGGACTCATGAAAATAGCTAAACCTAATAAGGCGCAAGATGCTGTTATGCTGTTATATGTATTGGATATCACAGGAGGTATTCTAGAGGTGTGAAAATGTAAAAGCGTTATGGTTATTAACATTCCTAAATAGTCTAGAAGGAAATAGAATAATCTACCGTTGTTCTCTAGCCAGAACATATAGAGAACTTTGAACATGGAGAATCCTGAATAGAATAGAGTGTACATTGCAGCTAAAAGATACGTCGTTTTTTTATTTTTTGAATTTGAAACGGTAGATTTAGTATATGTTCCTTCACTTAATTCTGGGAAGTTCATCATGAATGGAATAGAGAATGAGAAGATACTGATGAAGATCCCTAGAATTGCAATATATAGTGAGATCGTTTGCATGTGATTAATAAGACAGAATCCTCCTATTGCAGTACCTATGATACAACCAGACAAGTATCCGCTATAAATTACGAAATTATAAAAAAGAGTGTTTATTGGTTCAATAATGATATTTTCCATATTGTTTCTATAACGTATGCAGTATCCATAAGTGATAATAGTTAGTGTGTTAGTGATAATGAGCCAAAAAGGATTACTGGTTTGTAGTGAAAACATACCTATGGTAATGGTAAGTAGAATACTTGAGCTAAACATACCTATTAATACGTGCTTAAAACTTGTTAAGTGCTTGGTATAGGTTTGCAGCACCATACTTAAAATAATAGAAGCGATTGTAGAGAGGATATAGGATAAATCTCCGTAATTACTTTCCTTGAAAAGAATAGGGATATAAGGAAAGACGATGTGGGCGGATGCTGAAAATATTAAATTAGCTACGAATAGGTATAAGGTTTTTTCTTTATTATTATGTAATAATTTTTCGATTGTACTCAGGTTTAATTTTTTTATTGATTCACTATTATGTATATCTTGTTTTGAGTGGTTGTTTTTTTTTAATATTTTCTGGAGTGATTTAATATATCCTAAAGATCCTGATAGTATCATTAGGCTGCTAATACAGCTTATTCCTGTATATAAATATCCTGAAATTGCTGTGGCATATAGTGATAAGATCACCCAAATAGAGATGTTACGTTCTTTTTTTTCATCCTCTTTACTTTGTGATGTTAAGTTGCTAAATGCGGTAAGATATTGCACTAAGTATCCAACCACTGCACCAGCAAGTAATCCTATGATGAACGATCTAAGCATGATGCAAGCATAGTAAAACGTAAATACTACCCAGAATAGGATATGAAATATTTTAACCTTATCTTTTATAAGCTTGCAGCGGTATTTCTCAATGCTGTATAGTATAACACCAAGCAACATGCCGCAGCGAGAAGCGATGGTATAAATTACCATTGGAACTAAAACTTCAGAGCCGTACTCTAGTGAAATTCTGTTTAGTAAGAAAATTAGTAGAGGAATATACATTGCTAAAGTATAAAATACAGGATGGATTGAACGGAGTTTAGCTAATATTTGATGCGACCACATAATGCCTCATGTTATGGTATACGTACCATTAATAGAGGATACTCTATACTTAGAAAGCATATTATATAATTAGAAAAAAGTATTTGTTTGAGAGATATAGTTGTATTTACCGCAAGGTATGGTGGTGGAACTTATTTATTCTAGTTCAATACCTAGCATTATATAATAGTCTTTGATAGTGAATCCTAATTTTAAACTAGCAAAAAGGGATGATTTATTGAAAGCATCACAGGTCCATTCTACTAATAGGTTATGTTTATTACATTCTCTAATGAGGTGTGAAATAATAATTGGAGCGAATCCTCTCCCTCGATAGTTTGGGTTGGTAGCTACGCTTAGTTCTGCGACGTTTCTGGCAATAGTAGCATAACATTCACTAACCACCTCGTTATTTAAACAGAGTGCATAACCTTTTCCGTGCTTGAGAAAATTAGTTTCGGATCCGTATGCGGTGCATAATTCTTTGTATTTCTGGCATTTAGAGAAAATAGTAGAATCTGTTATCGGGACTATATTCAGATTTTCATCTATTCTATTATCTTCTATATTTTTCTGTAAGGAGAATTTTACTCGAGGGTGTATATTCCATCCATCTTTAATAAAAAGTGGGTGGTAGTGATAATGGCAGTAGAGAAAAGTGCGTTTAAAGAATCTGAGGGAATCTTTGACCCTAGGTAGAAGATCTTCATTCATATCTCCAACAATAAATGCAAAAGGCTCCGGTCTGTTTTCATGAATTAGATAACAGTTAGAGCTTAGAGCAATAATTTTTCCATTAATTTCAGTATCAATAATCTTCCACAAAATTCCTTGGTGAGGGAATGTGGTGAGTTCGGCTAAAATATTATTATTTAGTGTTCCAGGTTTCTTATCCATTAATACTTCTACCTACTCTATTTTTGGCAGTAATACTTAACACCAATTTTAATTTTAAGGTAATATTCTGCTATATTGTTTAAAAATGGTACATATACTTGTATTTAAATAATGATTTTACATTGCTAATGAAGAATATTTATGTGCCTGTCATCTGATTTATCCGAGAATAGATCATACTGCATGAAACAAGAGCATATCCAATGAAATTTAATTATTCAACACATTTTAAGAACTGTGTACAGAGCGTTAAAGAAGAAGGTCGTTATAGATATTTTGCACAACTAGAGCGTATAGTGGGTAGTTTTCCTAATGCTATATATACATCTCCGGAAGGAAAACGTAAGAACGTAAAAATTTGGTGTGGTAACGATTATTTAGGTATGGGGCAGCATCCCAAAGTTTTAGCTGCAGCACAGGATGCCATTGAAAAGTGTGGTGCTGGCGCTGGAGGTACAAGGAATATCTCTGGAACGACCACCTATCATGTAGAGCTAGAAGAGTGTGTGGCAGATTTACATAACAAAGAGGCCGGACTGGTCTTTTCGTCTGGTTATGTGGCCAACGAAGGTACCTTAAGTACACTAGGTAAATTGATGCCAGGATGTGTCATATTCTCTGATGAATTGAATCACGCTTCAATGGTACACGGGATACGATCTAGCAAGTGTCAGAAGTTTATATTTAAACATAATAATCTGGATCATCTAGAATATCTTTTAAAACAAGTGGATATTAATCTTCCTAAGATTATAGCTTTTGAATCTGTGTACTCCATGGAGGGTGATATCGCTCCTATAGAAGAGATTGCAGATTTGGCAGAGAAGTACAATGCTTTAACTTATATAGATGAGGTTCATGCTGTAGGTATCTATGGTAATCGTGGTGGTGGTGTTGTTGATGAACGTGGCCTCATGGATAGGATAGATATCATAGAAGGAACATTTGGTAAATGTTATGGATCTATGGGTGGCTTCATTACAGGGGATGCAGCAGTATTAGATGCTATACGATGTTATGCTTCCGGCTTTATTTTTACTACTAGTTTGCCACCTGCAACATTAGCGGCATCCAGAGCGGCGGTGGATCATCTTAAAGAATCTCAAGAGGAGAGAAGAGTTTTACATGAGAATGTTGCACTCTTGAAAGGTTTACTACGTAAATCGGGATTAAAGTTCTATGATGGTGATACCCATATTATTCCGCTTATAGTTGGTGAGCCAACCTGTTGTAGGGAAGTAACGAACATTCTGTTGGATGAGTATAATATTTACGTGCAACCGATTAACTATCCTACGGTTCCACGCGGTACAGAGCGTTTACGTTTAACTGCGTCATGCGTCCATACTAAAGAGGATATTCATTATCTGGCAGAAGTACTAGAACATTTGTGGATACATAATCATGTGTTTAATGAAGTGAAAAACATTGAGGATATTGAAAAACTGAAGGTGTGCGTTTAACGCTGAAATTGCTCTGAAAATTCATATGTTAAGATCGATTAATTATTATGTAATCTGTTAGTATATTATCATTATCATGGTAATTAATCGGAGACTCTTCTGGATAATAATGTAGTATGAAAATGTCTTCATGAAATGTTATAAAAATATTAGTTTCGTCTACAGTTTCATTAATGAGGTTTAGAAGATCTCTAACTTCGTAATTATCATATACCCTAAACCGTAGTTTATCAACTATTATTGTTCCTGACGGTACTATGTTATTTGTATCGTTATATTTTCCACTGATATCAATAATTACTTTATGATTCATGCAGGTTAGAGTGCCATTATGATTTTCAGAAAGAATGCATAGAGGATCGTGTACTATTGGGTAGAAGTCTATCAAATTATTTAGTTCTAATATTATATGGTTATAGTAAAGGTTCGCAACTACTTGTGTTAAATGTGAAAAACTATTGATTATGCGTACGGTGTCTACCAATGTAGTGTTAATAGGAATATTTATGGGTATATTATTTATTCTGATATTTCCTCCCTTACTAATTCTTTCGTACGAAGGTTCAATAATTCCAAATTCCGAATTGTCGGTATACTCATCGTCGGAGTCAGTATACTCATCATCGGAGTCAGTGTACTCATCTTCATAGTAAGTGTATTCATCATCGGTGTCTGATACATAGAGTTCAGAAGGTATTCTACTATGAACCTTTGATAATGCATAGCTAAGGTTGTAGATGGAAAAAGTAAGTGTGTAGCATAGTATATGAATAAATAATTTTTTTATCATGATAATCATTATTGTTTAGATAGGTAGTATAACAATTTTTGTTTCATTAGACATGTTTACATTATTATTAGTCGGAGAGAAATAATATAATAATTATTTCTTGAAAAAAACTGTACCAGCATTTAAGAATCCCTTATCTGTATTTAGGAAATAAAATTAGGATAGCACCATAATTATTCAATTAGCTCTGAACATTAATGTTCAGAGCTAATTGAATGTAGTGAGATAACTTATTTCACTACCAAGTTGACCAGTTTGCCGGGAACAACTACCTCTTTAATAATCTCTTTTCCTTCTATATGTGGAATTACCTTCTCGTTCTCTTTAGCCACTTGGAGAAGATTTTCCTTAGAAATATCGTTAGGGACGCTTGCCGTACCTCTAAGTTTTCCGTTTACCTGAATAGCGATTGTTACTGCATCGTTGGTAAGGAACTTATCAATAATCGTTGGCCAATCTTTCTGATAGGTGAATCCGGTATTACCTATGCTTTCCCATAGTTCGTCAGCAGAATGTGGTGCTGCGGGCGAGAGTAGTAGTATCAGAGTCTCCATTGCTTCGCTTAGCGCTAGTTGTACGGCTTTATCGTCTTTAGTAAGATCTACTTCTTTAACTCCATCCTGCAGATTGTTTAGGTACACCATGAGGGTAGAGATGTAGGTGTTAAAGGCGAATCGATTGATATCATCCGTTACTTTCTGTATGGTTTGATGGGTAAACCTTCTAAATTTACGCGATTTAGAGTGAGGAGGAACCGTATCGATGAGACTTCTCCAGTTGATGATGTGGAGGTGTCTAAATTCGGATATAAATTTGAATATTCTATTTAAGAATCTTACGCTACCTTGGATTCCTTCTTCACTCCATTGCAGATTCTGTTCGAATGGTGCAACAAAGAGTTCGAAGACACGTAATGCATCGGCTCCATATTTTTCTACGGCTTCATCTGGTGTTACTACGTTTCCTTTGGATTTGCTCATCTTCTCCCATTTGAAGAAAACATCATCTTTATCTAGTTTGGCAGCCTCTTCAAAGGTTAGCTGGATACCATCTTCACCAATATCTAGTTTCTCTCCTTCTTTAGCTTCTCTATAAGGAGTTTTAGCTAGTACCATGCCTTGGTTATGGAGGGTCTGGAAAGGTTCATCAAAGTTGACTAATCCTTCATCATAGAGCACCTTTGTCCAGAACCTTGCATAGAGGAGGTGCATTACAGCATGCTCTGCACCTCCTACATAGGTATCAACTGGGAGCCATTTATTTATGATATCTTTATCCCAAGCTTCTTTATAGTTGTGTGGATCAGCGAATCTGAGGAAGTACCAGGAAGAGCAGGCGAATCCTCCCATGGTATCGGTCTCTCTAGTGTACTTTTTGCCATCAATCTCAATGTTTACAAAATCGTCTAGACGGGATAGTGGACTGCTTCCATCGCCTGATGGCTGGTAGCTTTCAACGTGGGGAAGTTCAACCGGGAGCATCTCATCGGGAACGGGATGTTCTTTTCCATCCTCATCATACATCATAGGGATAGGGCAGCCCCAATATCTCTGTCTACTAATAAGCCAGTCTCTAAATTTGTACTGTACACTTTTTTGTCCTATCTCTCTTTTTATAACCCACTCTTCTAGCTTCTGTGCAGCTTCGGTTACAGAGAGGCCATTCATGGGGCCAGAGTTAACCATAACTCCTTCTTTTGAAGTAAATGGAAGTTCTGACTGTTCGCCATTTGCATCTTCTATAACTTGCATGATAGGAATATTAAATTTGGTAGCAAATTCATAGTCTCTAATGTCATGAGCAGGTACGCACATAACACCACCGGTTCCGTAATCGGCAAGAACGTAATCGGCAATCCATACGGGGATTTTAGTAGCGGTAATAGGATGCACTACGTAGAATCCTGTAAAGACACCGGTTTTTTCTCTAGCATCAGAGAGCCGTTCTTGATGTGAGAGTTCTGCTGCTTGGTCGCGGTATTTTTGCATCTCTTCGGCAAATGAGTCTTCTTCCGATAGCCGGATTAAATCATCCACTAGTGGGTTTTCTGGTGCTAATACGCAGAATGTCATACCGTACATGGTATCGATTCTGGTGGTGAAGACTTTAAGGTACAGTTGCGGATCTGTATCCATGGTTAGCCTTAGTTGGAATTCAACACCCTCTCGCCTTCCAATCCAGTTTTTCTGCATCTGTTTAATGCCTTCTGGCCAGTTAAGTTTATCGAGATCGTTAGTGAGTCGTTCTCCATAGGCAGTTATTTTGAAGTACCATTGAGGAATTAACTTTTTCTCTACTAGAGCTCCGCTTCTCCATCCTCTTCCTCCTATTACCTCTTCATTGGCAAGAACTGTCTGTTCAACAGGATCCCAGTTTACGTAGGACATCTTCCTGTATGCTAGCCCTTTAGAGTATAGAATTTTGAATATCCACTGGGTCCATTTATAGTATGATGGGTCACAAGAAGAGAAGCATCTGCTCCAATCGAAGCTGATTCCTACTAAGTTGAGTTGTCTTTTATAGTTTTCAGCATATTTTTTAATCATGATAGCCGGGTGCGTTTTTTTTGCGATGGCTTCATTTTCTGCTGGCAATCCGAATGCATCGAAACCCATTGGGTGGAGTACATTATATCCTTGCATATATTTCATTCTGCTAAGGACATCTGTAGGGATATAGTTCCTACAGTGGCCGACACTTAACCCTGTTCCGCTAGGATAAGGAAAGAAGTCTAATGTATAAAATTTTTTTCTAGATTCATCTTCTCTGGTGGCAAATAAATTCTGGTCGTGCCACCTTGTTTGCCATTTAGATTCAAATTGTTCTGGGTTATATCTATCTTGCGCCATTGTTTAGTTCCATTTCAAATGCATGTGTATCGAAGTGTAATTTTGTATTTTAAAAATATTTCTAAGAAATTATAATAAACTGTATATTTATTATTAATTTTACTCGTTATGTAAAATTGAGTATAGAAACTTAGTAAAAAGTTGTTAAAAAACGTGCATAATATAAGTAGAAGAAACATTATGATTCATATTAACGTACAATCTACAGAAAATTTTGACGGTGCATTAAAGCGATTCAACATGAAGGTTCAGCAGTATGGTCTGCTAAAGAAGCTTAAAGAGAAAGCTCATTACGAAAAGCCAAGTGCTATTAGACGACGAAAGAAAAATAGAGCTCCTGCTAGAGTATAGTAGCATTAATGTTAGAAGTACCTACAGAAACTATTAATATTGAGATGAGAGATGATGTTGGTGAAGACCGGCATCATCATCTCGTCTCTAATTGTATTAAGCACACACTTAAGAAGTATGGTGTGAAATCTGGTGATGTGAGTGTATTGCTCACTGATAATGAAAAGATACGAGAGCTTAATAACAAGTTTCGCGGGGTGAATACTGCAACGGATGTGCTTACTTTTCCTGGTCCAGATTATCTAAAAGACATATTAGGAGACATAGTAATATCCATACCTTATGCTGAATTTCAGTGCAGATGTCGTGGAAATACATTAGAATCTGAATTAGCATTTCTATCTGTTCATGGTGCATTACATTTATTAGGCTACAATGATGAAACCGAAGAGGAGAGGTTTTTGATGTTAGGTAAGATGAATGAGGTTATAGAGGAATTAAATCTACCTACGGATTCTACTTGGCATACTTATTACGAAATTAGTGAAAACTAAAGAAAGACTATCTATTATTATAAATAGAAAAAAGTTTTACAGACCATTTTACGCTGCGTATTATGGAATTAAGAATGTTTATCAGAATCAGTTTCATTTCAAAGTTCAGATAACATTTTCATTATTAGTATTAAGTGCATCTGCTTATTATCGGTTGCCATTAACCCACACATTATTTATAGTGATGGCCTGTTTTTTTGTTCTTATCTCTGAGATGATGAATACGTGTATTGAGATGATAGTGAATTTGGTGAGTCCGGAGTATCATCCTTTAGCAAAAATTTCAAAAGATATTGGAGCAGGTGCTGTGTTATTAAGCGCAGTGTTATCGGTTGTAATAGGTGTTGCAGTGCTTCTTGATATCATGTATACCGTAGGTGTTCCTGATGTGTTATCACTAGAGGAGACTTATCCTCATTTTATAGCAAGAGGTGCATGTGGGTTTTTGCTGGTGTTATTTATGACCATTGTAGGAAAAAATTTTGGTGGTAGCGGTCTTGTTACAAAAGGCGGACTGATAAGCGGTCATGCATCCATTGCTTTTTATGTGGCTACCACGATATCTTTGCTTTACATGCATTCTTGGATAAGTATGGCTTGTTTTTTTCTAGCAGGAATGGTTGTGCAGTCACGAGTTGAGGGTGGTATCCATACTATTATAGAAATATTTTATGGTGGAGTGTTGGGTGCGTTAGTAAGTATTATGCTTTTTGGGCTAAAATAATAGATTGGTGTGGAGGAAATTCTAACAATATTTTAAGGGTATTCTATACTTTAAATAAAAAAGAAAGATTATTAAATGAACTTATATTTATCTACAAAACTAGTTGAATTAGACGATTACGAACTGATACTCTCTTTTGGTAATGAGGGTGTTGGTATGCTTATTTTTTCAATAATTGGTATAATAATTTCCATTATATGGATAGGGAACAGTGTGGCTTGTATCCATTCTATTGAAAATTTGAAGCAGATTCATTTAAAAATAGAATCCCTTACTCCAAAACAGAAGAGCAGATTAAGAAATATGTTAGATTTCAGGCCTGCCTTTGTTTCATCTTCTACCTTGGCCAGTAATATTGCGAAGTCTTTTATAGTATTCTTCAGTTTTATTCCTGCTCCTTACTTAATTAGTGTTTATTACTATTTTATGAGGGGTGGCAATGTTAATGTGGAAGTGAGTTGGTTTCAGATGTTTATGGCCGCCGGGGTTATCTTTATTCCTGCCTTAATTATTAGTCTAGTATTTGGCGAGTTGGTTCCTAAAACATATGCTACTGTCCACCCTGTATATGTAAGCACTTACTTATTTCCATTTGCCAAAACTAATGGTGCCATATACAGATTGCTCAGCTATATCCTTTTACACTTAGCATCTCTAGTAACGAGGAGATTTGGTAAAGTAGCTAGCTTTTTAACGGTGGCTAATGCTACTGAAGAAGAGATTAAAACATTAGCAAATTCTGCAGAGGCTACAGGAGAGATGGAAGCGGATGAGAAAAAACTTATTCACAGTGTATTCCAGTTTGGTGATACTATTGTCCGAGAGATAATGACTCCCCGCGTAGACCTTTCAGCTGTTCCAATTACAGCTACGAGAAATGATGTTATTAGGTTAGTTGGTGATACTGGTTATTCTAGAATTCCTGTCTATAAAGAATCGGGAGATATGATATTAGGGATTATACATGCAAAAGATCTGCTGTTAGCCTGTGCTTCCGAAGATAAGTCATCAGAAAAGAATTGTGGAATTAGAGAGTTTATTAGGCCTGTACTTCATGTTCCAGAAACAAAGAGGTTAAACGAGCTTTTGGAAGAGCTGAAATCGAAGAGAATGCATATGGCAGTGGTACAGGACGAATTTGGTGGAACTGCCGGAGTTGTGACTGTTGAGGATATTATTGAAGAGCTTGTTGGGGATATCGTTGATGAATACGATATGCACGACGAACCCGATTTATGTATAGTAGAAGATGGTTTCAGCTTAGATGGAAAAATGTCTTTATCTGAAGTAAATGAATATTTAGATACTAAATTTAGCAGTGAAGAGTTTGATACTATTGGAGGCTATGTATTTGGTTTGTTTGGTAAACAGCCTTTGGTAGGAGAATCTATTAGCGATGAAGAGTGTAAGTTTACTGTTCTGGAAACAGATGGTAGAAGAGTATCTAGAGTTAAAGTAGCAAAAGATGATAAACTGAAGGTAGAGGCTATTCAAGAAGATGAATGGTTTAGGTGATAGATGTGTCAGAATTAACTATTCCTCAAGAGTTGCTACCACAGTATAACAACGAAGCAGAAATATGTACTTTAGGTGCTATGCTCCTTTCCGAACGAGCTTGTGAGGAGGTATATGCTACCGTTAATGATTCCGATTTTTACCATCCTGCTCATAGGACAATATTTCAATCGATTGTTCAATTAATAGAGAACGATAGAGCTGTAGACTTAGTAACCTTAAAGAATGATTTAATATCCAAAAACAAGTTAGATTCTGTTGGGGGCATCGATTATCTTATACAAGTGGCAGAATCTGTCCCTAGCGCAGCTAACGCGGTAGATTATGCCAATATAGTGCTAGAAGACGCGTTGTCTAGGCGATTAGAGCTAGCAGGGAATGATATTGTAAAGGTGGTCCGCAAGACCGATCTTCCTATAGCAGAGAAAATAGATAAGGCTGAGCAGATAGTATGTTCTATAGGTAAAAACAGGAATTCAAAAGATCTTACCCATATTAAAGGTGTAGCAAGAGATTTTTTTGATGATGTAGATAACTTATACGAGAGTGGCGAGCCCGTACTGGGCATGTCTAGTGGCTATTACGATTTTGATAAAATGACCGGTGGCTTTTATGGGAGCGATTTCCATATACTAGCCGCTAGACCTTCTATGGGTAAAACCGGTTTAGCTATGAATTTCGCTGTTAATGTAGCCAAGAAGAATACTGGCGCAGTGGCCGTATTTTCTATTGAAATGAGTGCTAAACAGCTTGTAGGAAGAATGGTGTCTATGCTGAGTGGTATAGGGCTTAGCACTCTTAAGAAGTCGAACTTATCGAAGTTTGTGTATGATAAGCTAGCGGATGCCTGTGATGAGCTATACAGTCTTCCTTTGTATATAGATGATACTTCTGATATTAGTCCGCTTGAGATGAGAGGGAAGTGCCGTAGGCTAAAGCAGACGCAGGGATTATCGATGGTAATTGTGGACTACCTTCAATTGATGAAGGGTAGTAAGAAGACGGAAAATCGCGTCCAGGAAATTAGTGAAATAGCTAGGTCTTTAAAGTCTATAGCAAAAGAGTTTGACGTTCCAGTAATAGCATTGAGTCAGTTAAATAGAAGCGTGGAGTCTAGGGAGGATAAACGACCCATGTTGAGCGATATACGGGAGTCTGGCTCTATAGAAGCAGAGGCCGATCTTGTGATGTTTATCTACCGAGATGCGTACTATCAGGCCAAAGAAGTGGCTGCTGAAATAGAGTATGATGAGAATAGGGTAGAAGAAGCAGAAATTATTATAGCAAAACACAGAAACGGCCCTACTGGAAAGGTAATGTTAGGATTCCACCCTAGTTGTGTAAGATTTGTTAATTTAAAACATGAATAAGATGCTACTTCTTAGGAAGTAGCATCTTCGTCCCATTCTTTACTTACTTCAGCGCGAATACCTATCTGTCTAATAACATTGGCTGCTTCTTCACACTGGTCTTTTGAAGAGTAGTGTACAGCTGCTTTTCCATATTGATGAGTTTCCCAGGCTTCAATATAAGCTTCTTGTAAATCACAGCTTGTCGCCTTCATTAGTATATTCATAACTTCATCAAATGTATTATAGTCATTGTTATATATTACTACTTTCCAGCGTTCTGTAGCTATTTTAGGTTGTATTTTTGATTTTTCTATTAGTATTTGTGCCACGATTTCTCCTGTAATAATATACTTAAATTGTGTTGATTGATTAACATTTAATCATCCTACGTTATCTATTATATCTTAGTTGCATATTTAATTACTTGTGATATATTTCAATTATTTCTATATTTGTAGATAAAAAGGAATAAAGACCCACTTTAAGTATGTTATATGTTTATGTTTTCCTTAAAATCTAACAGATAATTTGAGATGCTTGTTCCGCATAATTGGATTAATAGGGATTAAGCCCTACTCCCAGCAAAGAGCCTTTCCAATAAGAGCGTGAATATCTGCAATTCTACTCTCTTTTAGTTCAATTGCATAGCGGATACGGTTATTCCCAGAGCTATAGACTTGTTCTGGATGGGAATGATTCATCTGGCTTATTTGAAGTACTCTCTTCTCATTATCTAGCAGGAGAAGGTCTAGGTTGAAGTTCATATCTTTCATCCAAAAGTCTACTTCTGTAGAGCTAGGAAATATAAATAGCATTCCTTCATCATCATTTAATTCATTAGGATGGATGCATGAGAGTCCTTCATTGCGTTTACTTTCAGTATCTGCTATATAGAGTTTAAATACATTATCATCAATGATAGTATTTGTATATTCTAGAGATTTTAAAGGATATTTTCTAGGATTATTCTGTGGGTTATTCTGTGGGTTATTCCATGAAAAATTGAAATAAATAGCTAAGAGTACTAATATTAGAGTGAATATTTTATTCATAAAAATAGCGCTGCATTGAATACAGCGCTTAACAATTCTTTTTAGTTTCTTAAAGCAGAGTGCTTTGGTGTATTGCTAGCAACTTCTACTAATGCTTGTGAAGGAGCTAAAAGATAGATGCAATCTCCAATCTCTTCCCATGATCCTTCCTGAGCGTAGTTTACACCACACATAAAGTCTTTAATCTTATCTCTAAGGATGTGATCTGTATGAGCTAGATTTAGTATCTGTTGCTCTCCTCTTTTTAATCCATCAGCAGCAGCGATTGCATCCTGGAATGAGAGTATCTGTCTTCGGACAGTTATCTGATACCTTGGGGAAGGTTGTACTCTAACAGGCTTCTTGCTACTTGGTAATGGAGTCTCCTCAGGAATATCTTCAAAGTCCTCTTTTTTTGAGAACACATCTGCTAATTTTGTGAAAAATCCTGGTTTTTCCTCTAACGTAAATTCTGACATTAATTACCTCTTATGCTATTTATACTATGTATATGTATTAAATTCCTTCAATCTGTACTTATTTTATTTAGAACTATTCGATTTTTGTAATAGTTCATGATATAGTGTAGTACAGCTAACTCTAGTAGTTATACTTAAATATATTCTGTAACATATTGTATAGAAGAGTCAATACCTAGATATCAAATATTAGGTTAGAATTGAGATTTATTTAGCTGTAGTCTGCTTGAAATAATAATGATTTTAGCCTAGACTTATACGATAATAGCGCATTATTGGTGAATATGCCGAAAAATTTATTTTATAAAAAAAATATAAAACTAATACATGCATAGTGGTTATTTGTGACAATAGTGCCGGAATGTATGTATAAATAAAATAAAGACTCGGTTCTGGATTGTTGAAATATATCTGGATGATATCCTATGTTATTAAAATGACTAGAGATACTTAGGCTGAGTTATTTCTATTTTTCCAGTTCTCTTAGCTTCAGTGCAATAGGGATACATGCTGTTACGCAGAGTGAGGACAAAATAAGTGGTGAGTATCTACCAAAATCTGGATTGATATTCTGGAAAACTTGATAGGCTGTTCCGCCGATGGGGGATCCGATAATCATTCCAATTCCTTGAGCTGTGAGCATAACACCTACATAAGTAGCACTTTTTTTAGGATTTATGTTAGCAATGAATCCGTACCAAGCGGGAACTGCCATAAGGAATCCGATACCAACAGGAATAGCAGCTATTCCCATGAGGAATAAATTCCGCATAAATGGGAGTACTGCTCCAGAAGAGATAATAAGCATACCTATGGAAGATAATATGTTTCCGATTAATACTGTTTTACTAGTGCTAAAGTGTTTTACGATGTTTGAGACAGGGGTGGCTAGAATAGCTAGTCCTAATGCTCCTGGGATGAATATTACACCGAAAGTAGCTTCACTCATTCCAAATTGGGCTTGGGCAAATAGCTTGATAATAGGAACTAGGATACCGATGGACATGAAGGTTGCCATGGCTAATAGTACAAAGTGTGGTATCTGCTTAGCTGCTTTATAATTTTCTGTAAAATAGTCTAGTTTGCTCTGTTTTAGTATTTCAGTGAAGGGCACCGTCTGTTTGTCTGGTTTAATTGCGTACCATGCATAAATTGTTAAACATAGGAATATAGTAGATGTAAGGAAGAAGCTAGCCTCTTTTTCACCTGTAATATCGTTTACAATACCCCCTAATGGCATAGCAATGGCAACACCGATTAGATAGCAAGTATTTAGTAGTGCCATAGACTGTGCCTTGTCTCTTTTCCCTACTTCTTCGCTCATGAGAGCAAATGCTGCAGGCCAGAACATGGCTACACCTACTCCGTCTAAAATTCTAAGGAATACAATAGCAAGGATTCCTATGGTGCCAGCCGACTTTGGAATGAGTAGTGTAAGAATAGGCGTAAGAATTGTGATTGCAGTGCCTGGAAGGATGAGTTTTTTTCTACCTACTTTGTCTGCTACCTGACCCGTTATGCTCTTGAAAAAAGTTTCTGAAAGGAGGAATGATGCTAAAACAAATCCTATAACACTAGTAGGCATAGCAAGATCATTTTTTAAGTACACAGGCATTGCTGAAAAGTTAACAAGTGCATAACCCAATTCTGCTAGCAGGGCTACTAAAAGAAGTCTGTAAACATTAGGTTTTTTCCAGATGGGTGTTCCATATTCTGGTTGATTTTTATTATCCATAATATATTAAGCAGTATAGGTATTTTAAATAACGAGATCTATCAACGCGATAAAATAAATATAAATTAATACTATACTGTTTTTATTATATTTTATCGTATTATTCATAATAATTGCGCAGAGTTTGTTTATTTATAGTGTATAGTTGGTCTTTATCGATAAATCTCCATGGTAGAGTATCTCCTTTTCCAGCAGAGAGGCCCACTCTCGTAGTGCGAATAATATTCTTCTTGCCTGTGTTTAATTCTAGTTTGAGAGGTGAATTTTTGTTTAAAACATCTATCCCATGGAGTGATTTATTAATTCCCATATTTTTTGTGAGAATGGCTGGACCGTTAAGTTTGGTGTCCTCATTGAATCCGTTGATAGGTATTCCTGCTCTTATAAGGATGGCTGCAGGATTATTTTCTGGTTCTACCACAATATTTAAGAGCCAATGGATTCCATAATTGAGATAGATGTAAGTGAATCCGGGTGGACCGTACATGATTTGGTTTCTGGGAGTGGGGCCTTTTGTAGCATGACTCCCTCTATCGTCCGATCCTCTATATGCTTCTACTTCTACAATCCGGATTATTTTGTCTTTGTATATTAAATGAGATCCGAGAATAATTTTAGCAGTATCTAATGCGTGTCCTTCAAGTATTTTTCTGGCATTCACGATAAGTAGTTTATCCTACCAATATAAGTAATAGTTTTTATTGCGAAAAACATATGTCAATGATATGTTTTATAGCATTGAAGCCAGTAATTTAATTAAGATGGATAGAAGTAGGTTAAATTCTGTAAATTTATGTAAAGTGGTTTGTTTGTTATTTTTGTGTGTATGCGAAATAGCTTATTCATTCTGTGACAATAACGAAAAGTCTGTTGAGAATGGGGAGCGTCATAGAAAGTTAGCGAATGGGGTAGAAGAGATATGTTATGAGGATGGTTCCAGAGAGCGATTTTATAAGTCGATGTGGTGTCATATTTCAGCTAAGGGAGAAAAATATTGTTACTATCCCTCGTTATTTACTGTCTATATAGATGCTACTGGAGTGCAAAAAGTAATTTCTCATTCTTCGGATGTTACTTGTAGGGATAAGTATGGTCATACAACCTTTAAGTATAGCAATATAGATTTGCTATGTTATATGGAAGATAAAGTTGTACGAAAAACACTGAGTGGCAATTGGAAGCAGAGAGTAACCGCTTCTGGAGTGGGTGTTTGAGAAAAGAGGGATTAACGGAAAATACTATAGATGTTTACCTCATGTGCAACATATCACTCGAAACGGGTGGATGGGTGATTGGTTTCCTCCCGGAACTCTCGTGCGTCTTTGTAAGCTTAGCAGAAATCGAGTCATTTCTTATCCTAAAAATTTGGTTGAATATGATACTGTAGTAGAGTATGCATCGGGAGAAAGTGTTGCATTTAGCAGTTGTGGCGAGAAGCAGCGTATTTATGATGCTCATGGGAAATTAATTGCTGAGATTACGGAGAAAGAGTATAGAGACTTCTTGGATCCGTTATTGCCAGAGGAGAAACTTGGTATTGGTGCCATTAAAATTTGTAGTGTGATGTAATTTAGTTTGATGGATCGTTATTGTTTTCTAGTAAGCCAAGTAGTTTTTCTGATGGCAGGTTCATGATATGGAATCCGGGATGTGTATTGAACTGATCGAATGAGACGCCTTTTAAATCGCCCGATTGTATGAATTCGTCGTACATTTTTTTAAGTGATTCCATGGTTTCTGGTTTATGGTAATTGATATCAATCCATATGCCGGGAGTTTCACTCTGCGTTGGGTAGGTAATAACGGTAATCCAGTAGCCAAGCATTCTTTCATTATCTTGCGAGGTATCGAACCATCTTCCTTCGCTTAGTGTGTAACCTTTAGCTGTTAATTCGTTTTTAATTTCTGATAGTTTAAATCCAGTGGAACACTGTAGGGTGCAGTTGTTTTTGAAATTGGCGAGTGTTAAAATGGTTTTATCACCCTGTATTTCGTAATATATGGTTTTATCTAAACCCTTATCTTCTTTGATGGTATTTAGAAATGTTTTAAATGGTAATTTTAATAGCATGCATTAATATTATCCCTTATAACCCAATATCTATGCACTCTGATGTTGGGATTTGCGAGATGAATTTTATACTATAATATAATTATGTTGAAAGAAAAGAAGTTTATAATTGCTTCTGCTTTACTAGTTTTAGTAGGAATAGTATTATTTAGTGTTTATAGATATAGAAATGCGAATCTTGGCCACAAGACGGTTGGGTTGTGTGTTGAGAGTGATGTTCTTCGCAACTTGATGTTCCAGTCTAAAGTATCGCCAGGGAAGAATCTTGCTAAGTTAAAAGAGTCTGGTATTAATGGGGTGGTTTTATCGGAATGGACGCTTCATGATTTAGTAGAGAATAGATACGCTGTGGTGAATTATCTTGGTGAGAGTGAGGGATATCTATTCCAGTTTTTTATGGATGAATTTTCTGTTAACAATTTTTTTGAAGTATTACAAGTAAAATTTGGCAGTGTTGTTGAGAGAAAATCGGGAAATAGTATTCAGATAAAAGGGATTCCGTATGCGGACATAAAGAGAATCGGACTAGGATTTAATAAGAATGAGATAGACGATTATAAGCGAGAATCGTTATTGGTAGTGGGTAGAGTATTAAATGAGTCTACTGCAAATGAAGAATCTATTACAAAAACCGTACATTTAATGAAATATGCAGGTGTAGATTATTATCTCCCCGAAGGTGAGGTGGTGTTAGGTGATAAGAATAGTTTATTGCATGTAGCAGACTTGTTGGATGATAATGGAATTGGTTATTTATGTCCCGAATTTACTAAAATTTCTGGCGATAAGGAATTATTGAGGGAGATGCTTGAAAAAGGCAACAATCGTAATGTAGCTAAAATTCATAGTGTATTACCTTTAGAGATGAGTAGACTATCTTATTCCGCTGCAATTGAGAGGTATGTTAAAAGTGTAAAAGAGAGGGGAGTAAGAATGCTTTTAATCCGACCATTCTCTATGTCTAATGTGGATAGTACAGAAGCGTTTTCTGGCTTTGTTACAAAAATTAAAAATAGATTAGATCTGTTTGGTTATAAAGTAGGTGTTCCTTCCTCTTTATGCGATAAGAATGTGGGAATGTTGGGTGGCGTCTTTACAACCTGGTTATCGAGTATTGTTTGCTTATTGATTTTTTCTATACTACTTTATATTGCTATGTATAGTATTAGTAGTACCTATGCGAATGTATTATCTGTTGGTGTAATGGTTATGCTATTCTCTATTGTATGGGGAATGTTCCACTATTTACTCCATCATACTTCCGATTATGTTTATGGTGTTAAGTTGATATCCGGAGTGAAATTGGCTCATATTGTTCCACTTGGATTTGTATTTATTGCGCTAGTAGATAAGTTTAAGCTGTGGACGTATTTTAAAAATAATCCTGTTTATCCTAGTCAGTTAGTGGGAGCGTTTTTATTTATAGGATTGTTAGGTTATATGTTATTGCGATCTGGTAATGAAGGGGTGAATACGGTAAGTGGCATGGAGTTGTATCTGAGAAACTTTATCGATAGTACCTTTGGGATTAGGCCCCGCATTAAGGAGATCTTTTTTGGATATCCTGTGCTTTTTGCCGGATTCTGGCTGTTTGTGCAGTCGGATAAAATAAAGAGATTAAATTGGTTGAAGCTACCTGCATCGATATTAATAACGCTAGGGAGTATTGTTTTTGTAAGTATTTATAACACCTTTTCACATATCCATACTCCTCTAGAAGTAAGTGTGCTAAGAAGTATTCTTGGAGTAATATTTGGTGGTATAGTAGGGTTAGGTTTAGTAGGGATATTAAAGCTGATATTTCCTGCGTTAGTTAGAGCTAGTAGAGTGACAGAATGAAGAATAGAATCTTGTTAGTAGGCTATTATGGAAATGGAAACTTAGGGGACGATTTACTTGCTGAGGTAAGTATCCGTAATCTTATTAAAAGTGGAAAGAGGGTTTCATTTACTAGAAATAAGCCGTTACAGATTGAGAAAGAAGAGAAGATAACTCCCGTTTACTCTAGAAGTATAGTAAGTATTTTCCGTGCGGTAATAAGTAACGATATCGTTATGTTTTCTGGAGGGAGTATTTTCCAGGATGTTACTAGTACCCGGAGTATTCTTTATTATGCCTTTATCGCATTATTGGCGCTATTGTTTAGAAAAAAGCTTTACTTAGTGGGTCAGGGTGTCGGACCTTTAAATTCCGATCTTGCGTTTACTTTAACACGTTACATATTTGAAAGAGCACACCATGTAAGTGTAAGAGATAGGAAGTCTTATGATTTAGTGAGCATTTGGAGACAGAATGACGATGTTCAGTTTATTCCAGATCTGGTTTTTGATTTCAAGAAAGATGATGAGATTTTAAAAGGGAATAATACGAAAAAAGTAGGGATTATAGTGCGCGACATACCGGGTCTGCCGACTGAACTTACTGTGGATTATTATATAAATATTCTGCAGGTTTGCAGAAAGTATACGGAACATCTCCTATTAATCGGTTTCCATTATTCCCATGATAAAGAGTTGATAAACAGTATCATTAGTCGGTATGATCCCAATTTGGATGTTATTTATCCTAATTCATATGATGAGGCTGAAGGAGTGTTAACAACTTGTACTGATATTGTAACTACCAGGTTACATGGTGCTATTTTATCTATGATTTGTAGAATAAAGCCATGTTGCATAGGATATGATAAGAAAGTGGATATGCTTGCGGAAGAGTATCAACTACCTATACTGAAAGAAGCCATGTACGGATTTTCATATCAGAATAAGAGTACGTTGGAATCTTATTTAAAAGAGAATAATACCATGTTAAATGATGCTAATCAATTAACAGAAAATAAATTAGTTTTAGACAAGTATTTAGCTACTTTATTTGATGGTAAAGAAGAAAAAGTATCCCTATGATAGTATTAGCAATAGATCCTGGTAATACAAAATGTGGTTTAGCCTTAGTGGAAAAGGTTTCCGAGATAGAGTGCAATATGCTTTGGAGCACTATCATCCCTTCAGCTGATATCATAGATACGATTAAAAAAGCTCTCGATATATCTGCGTTCAAGACGATTATTTTAGGAGATGGTACTTATAGTAAGCAGATAGCAAATGATATCAGAGATAAGTTTACTTCAATAGGGATTATTATAACCAATGAAAAAAATTCCACTCTATCTGCTAGAGAGAAGTACTGGAAGTATAATCCGAGGAAAGGTTGGAGAAAGCTTTTGCCGGTATCGATGCAAGTGCCTCCTGTAGATATTGATAATTATGCAGCACTTGTTCTGGCTGAGAAAGTTCTTCTGGGCGGAAATGGATAAGTTAGCGCGAATAACTTTAAGTGTTTGAAAGTGCAAGTTCTCTAAGAATCTCCTGAGCGGTATTGCTGCCATTTTTAATTCTTGGAATTATTTCATCATCAAATTTATCAGAAGCACTATCATAGAAGGTTGTTAGAGTGAAGAATTCATCGATGTATTCATCTTTTGCCTCTTTTAATATACCGAAGCTTAGGAGATAAATAAATCTGTTTTTAAGAGGAGATAGATGATCTATTGTGTAGTACGACATATAGCAGATTTTTTCAGAAATTTCTAGTTGATTCCAGTTTCTTACATTTCTGAGGTAGTAATTTACAGCATCTATGGGGAATCCGAGGAAATAGCCTATTGGATTCAAATCTATAGGTGTGTTTTCAATGGCATATTGAATGTCTTCTGCAGTAGAGCTTATATCCAATAGTGTCTCTTGTGTGTGTGTTGGTATCACAAGCGCATGAGAAGGGAATCCATCATTATTTATTATAGTTCTAACTTCATAGATGCTGTTTCTATAAAAAATGAGATCCCATATTTTTTTTCTTGCAGCATCCATATTAAAGGCGAATATTCTGGCCCCTCCTCTGCAATCGGCGCAGCTACATAATTTTTTGGACCAAGATGTTGAATTATTGGAGTCTACTTTAAATAATAAAAATCGGAATTTATCTGTATTAAAGCTGCTTAAGAAGTCTTCTACTTCGTTTCTTATGCCTTTTTGTCTTATGAGTGCATGTAGATTGTAGCTAAGGCATACTGTAGAGAGTGGTTTTATCTCTGTGAGAAGGGTGATTTGGGCATTTGATAACACTACTCTACTAATACTGTTCTTATACAGTATATTAAATATGGGACGTCCGGATGAATCGGTAATAGCGTTTGCGTTGGCAGGGTATATATTGATAGAGAATATAAGGCTAGAAGCTATTAGAATTCTTTGTAAAGTTTTCATTTTTTTCAGTGTGTTCAAGAAGTGTTAGCTAGTAAGCTTTAGAATATTTTACTGGGATATAATTTTCCTAAGCAATATTCTTTTGTTTATTCTAGGATAATTTAATTGGGATAGTATCCCGGCAACAAATTCCCCCAAAGCCGACTGATAGGCTAATCTCTTCGGACGAGTATTCTGGGTGTCAAGAAGTATATGGGAATCATCCATTATAGAAGTTAAGATCTTCATACTGAAGATCATCAGCTTTATTAGTGAAAATCTTAACAATCTAAATGAGTTTTGTTATAGTTTTATAGAAAATCGGGTTAGTGAGCGTATGCCTGATTTTGTTCACTTTTTTCTTCAGGTGTGTACGGGATTAGTGTTGTAACTCCGGGTTCTTGCATGGTGACCCCGATCCAGGTAGTGGCAGCTTCTATGGTAACTGGATTATGGGTGATAAGCATGAACTGAGTAGTGGAGGAGAAATCTTTTAGTAGATCTACGAATCTTTCGACGTTTCTTCCATCTAGAGGGGCATCAACTTCGTCTAGTACCACGATTGGGGTTGGATTCACCTTAAGCAGGGCAAAGAGTAGTGCGCAGGCGCAGAGGGCTCTTTCTCCTCCGCTAAGAAGCTCTAGTTTCTGTTTTTTCTTTCCTGGCAGTGTAACTTCTACGTTGACGCCGGTGGAGAGGAGATCGGAATCGTCTGTGAGGGATAATTCTGATGCACCGCTTCCGAATATTTTCTGGAAGTTCTCATTAAACGCTTCTCGTACTTTAGTAAATGTATTAAGAAACTTTTCTTTAGTTAGGGAATCCAGCTCCTTAATACCTTTTAACAATTCTTCACGTGATTCGGTGATATCGATTCGTTCTACCCTCAGTTCTTCGTATCTCGCAGCTAGCTTTTCATAAGCTTCAATGGCACCTACATTCACGTTTCCAAAAGATTTCAGTCTTCTTTTCAAACTATTTAAAGTGTTAGAGTAGGAATCTTCATACGGGATTGTGCCGTATAGTGCAGAGATTTCTGAAGATTCTAATTCGTACTCTTCTGCTAATGTAGTGATAATATTGTTTATTTTATTATTTAGCTTAGATAGTGATATTTCGCATTGATGTTGTTCTCGAGATAGTTCTTCTTTATCTGTAGTGATTTGCTTAAGATTATTTTTAAGTTCTTTTAGAGTAAGGATTGTGGATTCCTTTTCTCTAATATATGTATTAAGTTGTGTGGTGTCTTCTTCTGAGAGAGTATCTTTTTCTTGGAGTGATTCTTCCAAGATGGCCATTTTATTTTTATTTGTTTCTAGTTCTGCATCTGAATTATTTAGCTGAATTTCAATTTCATTTCGTCGATTTTTAATGTGTGAAATTTTGTTAACAAGATCGTTACCAGTTTTTTCTAAGTTGCGGAGCTGATTTTTCAGGTTAGCAAGCGTGTCTTCCTGATATTTTTTTCTGCTTTTAATTTCAGCTAACTGATTCTGGAGTTCTTGTAGTTTGTTATCTTTTTCTAGAATATCGGAATCGTCTTTAGATTCTGGTTTAGTAAGGTTCAGTTTTTGTAGTGAGGATTCCAACTTTTCGATTCGTGTTGTATGGTGATGTATTTGATGTTCTAGTTTATCAATACTGCTTTTTTCTTTAACTAAGTTTCTTTCTTCTTCTCTGTTGAGGTTATTTTTATCGTGAATAGTCTCTCTTAAACTTGTAAATTCTTTTTGTTGGTGTGCAATATTACTTTCTAATTGATTAAGGTTGGTATCCAATTGAGTAAGATTTTTTTCAATGGATTCCAGTTCTGTTTTTCGTTGCAGTATACCGTGGGAGACCTTACCTGTTTTACCTCCAGATACGGCTCCAGATGCATGTACAACTTCACCATCTAAGGATACAATTTTATTCCAACCAGATGTTTTAGCTAATTTAAGGGCCACATCGATATCTTGGACGATAAGTGTTTTTCCTAGTAAGTTATTGATGACTGGTGAAAATTGATTGTCAAACGTCACTAGTTGATTAGCCCATCCTAATACGCCAGCTTGGTTTATCAGGTTAGGATCGTCTTTTTTATAGAATTCCCGCATTAGAGTAATGGGTTGGAAGGTAACTCTGCCTCCACCGCTCTGTTTAAGATACTGGATGGCTTTTTTGGCATCTAATTCGTTAGGAGTAATAAGATCGTTAGCGGATCCTCCGAGAGCAGTTTCGATGGCGATTACGTACATCTCTTCAGTAGAGATTGCTTCAATCACAGGGGTGTAATTGTTTTCAAGAATTTTCTTAGAGACGGCATTAAGTATATTTTTTGCACCGAATGCTAATCCTTCGTGGGTTGCAAGCGTGGCCGAGAGTCCGCGGTGTTTTGCTTCGAGGGTGCTTTTTTCAGATAGTAAGTTCCTTTTTTTGTCGGTTAGAAGCTGTATCTCTTTTTCTGAATTTCTGAAATTGATTTGTAGTTGTTCAATCTGTTGTTGTGATGCTTTTAGCTGATCTTTTTTATTCTGATAAGTTTGAAGGAGTGCGTCTTTTTCTGCTTGAATATCGGGAAGATTTGTGTTAATTTCTCGGATTTCTTCCTGTAATTCTTCCTGTCTTTTTTGTGCGTTATTGTATTCTGATATTTTAGCTAAGTATTCTTGATAATCTTTTTTATCTTTGTTAATTTCAAGTATGAATTGTTGTATTTCTTTTTGTTTTTCTTCTTGCTGAGTATTATGTAGAGTAGATTCATTCTCTATTATGGTTATCTGATTTTTAATATTATTCAGTGTATTGATATTTTCAGTAATATCGCTTTGGATGTTATTCTCTTCAGCAAATGTACGTTGGTGTTCATTTTGAAATTGTGCTTTTAGGATTGTATTCGATTCACACTTTTCTTTGAGTAGTTGTATTTCTTTTTCTTTATTTACGTTTTGTAGTTGTTGTGCGTGGATCTTGGTTTGTAAGGATTCTATTTTTTGTGAATATTCGAAGTGTCTGTCTTCTACCCGACTAATGTTCTCTTCTAAAGTATGTTGTTCCTGTTCTAATTTTGATTGATTAGATAGTAGGTTCAGGTTCTTTTCTGATAGATTGTCAATACTTTCTTGGGTAGATTGATGGTTATGGATAAGGACACTTTTTTCCAATGTATTATGTTCATTTAATACATCAAGATACTCTTTTGCGAGTTCTGCATCTTCTCTGAGAGGTTCGTACTGTATACCTAGTTCTTGTAGGAGATCGTCAATACGGGTGAGATGTTCTTGTACTGAATCTAGTTTCTTTTTTGTATCTTCTCGTCTATATTTATATCTTTGTATTCCGGCAGCTTCATCAATCCATACTCTTCTATCGTAGGGTGATGCTGCGAGTGCGGCATCAATCTCTTTCTGTCCCACTACTGCGTAGCCCGATTTTCCCAGCCCGCTATCGGCTAGGAGATCGGTAATGTCTTTCAGTCGGCAGTTTTTTCTATTAATCATGTAGTTACTCTCTCCGGATCTTGATATTCTTCGGGTGATAACTACTTCGTTTAGGTTGTTTCTGTTGTCTTGGGAGTTTGTTTCGAAATGGAGTGTAACTTCAGCGTATCCCAATGATTTTCTTTTAGAGCTACCGTTGAAGATAAAGTCTTCAGCATTCTGTGCTCTTAGGTTTCTAGGATTCTGTTCACCAATTCCCCAGAGCAGAGCATCTACGATGTTCGATTTACCACAACCGTTGGGTCCGATAACGGCGATGATGTTGCCGTTAATGGTTAGGTCTGCTCTGTCTGCGAAGCTTTTAAATCCGAAAATGCGAATGCTTTTTAAATTCAATTTTATCCCTCTAACTTATTATATTATGGCATTATTAGTAGTTAATGTTGGTTAGTAAAAGGGGTGTGGTGTGGATCAGGGTGTTAAATATAAAAAGCGGGGTTTGATGATATTTGTTTTGAATAATGGGGTTGGGGGAGTATGTCTATAAAAAGAGTTACATCTCTTTTTATAGACATACGTTAGTATAAAATATTTATGCTACTTGCATATTTGTAAGTTGGTTCACATCTGCAATAAGTGCAACATTACCATTCCCAAGAATAGTAGCTCCAGTAATACCTCTTACATCTCCGCAGTAATCACTTAGTGATTTAATAACTACTTCTTGTTCACCTACAAGGTTGTCTACAACGAGACCTACATGGGAGCCTTGGTATGCAACGATAACTACAAAGCACTGATTTTCGCTATTAAAGCTATCTTCTTTAGTACCACAACAGAATGTTTCGCTTAGCCAGAGAAGTGGTGTAGTCTCTCCACGTAGAATGATAACCTCTCTTCCACTAACTGTTTGAATATCATCTTTATTTAGAAGTATGGTTTCAATAACACTTCCTAAAGGTAGTACGTATGTTGTACTTGAAACATTCACTAGCAGACCTCTAATAATGGCCAATGTAAGTGGGAGTTTCAGGGTAAATGTAGAGCCTGTCCCGAGGGTAGTATCAAGGTCTACTAGTCCCCCTAGTTTTTGGATGTTAGAGCGTACGATATCCATACCAACACCTCTACCGGATACTTCACTAACTTGCTTGGCGGTACTTAATCCGCTAGAGAAGATGAGCTGTAGAGCTTCTTTTTGGCTCATCTTCTCTGCAATATCTTCTGTGATTAATCCAGAGCTGATGGCTTTAGTTTTTACTCTTTCTACATCAATACCGGCACCATCATCGATAATTTCAATAACGATATGGTTTTCTTGGTGCCGAGCGTTTATCTCTACGATACCCGTTCTTGGTTTGCCAGCTTTCTCCCTATCATCGGGCATTTCTAATCCGTGATCTAAGCTGTTTCTAAGTATGTGTAGTAGCGGGTCTCCTATTACTTCTAGGACGCTTCTATCTAGTTCTGTTTCGCCTCCAGATACCTGAAACTTTACTTCTTTTCCTAGTTTTTGTGCGAGGTCTCTAATGACTCGTGGGAACCTATTAAGAACCGTATCTATTGGCATCATTCTTGCTTTCATTATCTGATCTTGTAGATCGCTAGTAATTCTGGCAATATGATCTATGGTTTCGGATAGATTTTCTATATGTGGATCTTTATAAGTCTGTGCAAGATCGTTTTTAATTTGTGAAATTCGGGTTCTATCGATAACAAGTTCACCAACTAGGTTCATCAGGTTATCTAATCTGGTAACATCAACTCTAACTGTCTGATTACTTTCAACTTTTTTAGCTTTATCGGGTGTAGCAGTTGCTTTAGCTGGTGCAGTTGTAGGAGCCGCTGGTGCTGGTGCTGGTGCTGGTGCTGGTGCAGTATTTGTTTCTTCTTGTTTAGGTTCAGATTTATTTATTTCGGGCTTGCCATCGTTAAGCAAGCTATTGATATTTACTGTTTCTACTTTAACTACATCAACAATGTTTGTTAAAGATTCCAATACTACTTTATTCTCTACAAAGGTAGTGTAGTATAGTTGGAATGAACTTTCAAATTTTTCTTCTTCTAGATCTTGAGCATTTGGGTTGCTAAATAATAATTTACCATTATCACTAATAGCTTGCACGCACATATAAGCTCTAGGATGTTTCATCATGCATTCGCTATCTAGGGTGATATTCGCCATAAATACTTCGCTAGTAGTAGCATTTTCTTGAAGGATGATTTTAAGGTTGTCTGATAGATTTTTATAATGTGATGAAATATCATCAGAACCTTCTTCTGTCGTATTATTGCATCCAGATTCTTTATTCCATTCATGGATATTTACTTTTACAACGTCAGTGATTCCGAGTAGTTGCTGCTTCACATTTTGGATGTTATCTTCGGAAACAATATAGAGATCGAAGCTGGATTCAAATTTTTCGTCTTCCAAATCTTCCATGCTTGGTATAGAGAAGAGAACTCTTCCTTTTTCGTTCACTTTTTCGGTAAGCATGAATACGCGTGGGAATTTCATTACGCAGTTGTCATCAATGGTTATATTGCAGTGATAAACATTACTTTCGTATGAACCAATCTCTAATACCTGATTCTGTTCTTCAGATAATTCTGGGCACTTACTGGTAGGAGTTGATGCTTTTTCCTCAGCTGGTGTATTGGTTTGGGTAGATACTGGAGCAGGAGCGGGACTTGCTTCTTTTTTTTCTGATGGAGCAGATGTGAATGACTGTAGTTTTTTTACTAAGTCTTGGCAATCTTTATCATCTTTACCTGTATCGGCGATTAAGTCTCTAAGTTCTAGTAAGCAGTCTATACAGCTAAGTAGTCCATCAGCAATTTCTGTTGATATTTCTAATTCGTTATTTCTAAGTTTGTCTAAGATGTTTTCCATTTCATGGGTAACATCTGCAAACTGTATAAACCCCATAGCACGACTGCTTCCTTTGAGGGTATGAGCCGCTCTGAATATTAATTGCAATCTTTCAGAAGAAGGATCTTCTTCAAGTTTAATCATTTCAGTTTCTAATATCTCTAGCTGTTCTTCCGATTCTTGCATGAACAGGTCTAAGTATTGACTCATATCAAATTCTGCGCTCATAATAGTTTCATCCTCAATTTCCAGGGTTTATTTAAGTGTGTTTTAATCTGCTTTAATGGTTAATGTTTTATCTAAGTTTAAGATAGTAATAATTCTCTCATCTTGTTTTGCAACGCCCCATACGTATTCGTGATCTGCGTCTGATACTAATGCAGGAGATGATTCTATCTGATCTCCTTGTAAGGTGGCTACTTCTTGAACTGAATCTACCATCATACCGATGTTTCCCTGATCTGAATCTACAACTACTATTCGGGTATCATCGCTTTCGACAGTATTACCCATGTTCATTCTTAGTTTTAGATCTATAACAGGAATGGTTTTACCTCTCAAGTTAACTAAACCTTTTATATGTGGTTCCGATTTAGGGATAGGGGTAATCTCTCTCATTTTAATAATCTCATTTACACGAAATATATCTATGCAATAGAGTTCTTTATCTAACTTAAATATTACAGATTGTAACCCATTTTCTAATTGCTGTTCCATTGATGTATGTTTCTCCTTTCAGTACCCTATAGTATAAGATTGGGCAGTTGCCTTAAAATTGTTATAGGTACAAATATTGTTTTAGATGAATAGTTCTGTTTTAAGGGGATTTTTTTATACTATCCGCCTAAAGTTTCATTTAAGTTTACTATAGAATATGAATTTAGAAGAAAGTTCTCTTGAGTGTATTTATTAATGCTTTCAAGAGTGTTAAGTAGTAGGATATCGTTCTGATGTTCTATCATAATTCTCAGTATGGATTGTGTACCGCTAGGACGAATATGGATTCTTCCTGAGGTGCCAAAAGATTCCATTATATCTTGAATAAGTTTTTTTGTTGCAGAATTTTCTAGAAAAGAGCTTGGATTATCCATCCCTAAATTTAGTAGATACTGAGGTCTGGGTATGAAGTTTGATAAGTAATGGTTTAATACATTTGGATTGTGTTTGATGGCATTTAAGAAATAAATAGCTGTAAGGAGTCCGTCTCCAGTAGGCAGGGAATCACGGAAGATAATATGACCGCTCTGTTCGCCTCCTAAGGAAAGATTTTCGGATTCCATTAGTTGGAAAACTTTTTTATCCCCAACATCAGAACTGATAAAATGGATGTCCTGATTATTAAGGTAATCGATTATGCCGCCATTGCTCATGATGGTTCCTACAACGGTGGATTTTTCTAGCTTGTTGATAGATTTTAAATAATTTGCACAGATAGCCATGATGGCATCACCATTAAGTAGAGTGCCATCTTTATTGCAGATTAGAACCCTATCGGCATCGCCGTCGAATACAATACCGTAGTCGCAATGTCCTTCCACTGTTAATTGTTGGATAACAGTGGGGTGAGTAGCTCCGCAATTATCGTTGATATTTAATCCGTTTGGTTCTGAGTGGAAAGTGTTTACATTGCAGCCTAGGATAGTGAATACTTCTGCGGCAATTCTATAATTGCTACCGTTGGCCGTATCAAGAGCAATATTTAATCCTTGCAAGCTTTCTTTTGCTGTTTCAAGAATAAATTGAACATAATGATTGGTTAAATTTTGGTATTGGGTGGATCCGATTTTTGTAGAACTTCGTAATAGGTTGTCTGGATTATTTAAAAGAATTTCGATAGATTGTTCGGCACTATCGTTATACTTCGATCCATTTTCACTGATTAATTTTATACCATTATCTTCAGCAGGATTATGACTAGCTGATACCATTACCCCTGTATGATAGTTGAAATTTCTGGTAATAATGGATACGGCGCCAGTAGGGACTATCCCTAGCCTGGTAACATTTCCTCCCATAGAATTGAATCCAACAGAGAAGGCATCTGCTAATAATGGACTGCTAATGCGGGTGTCTTCTCCCAAACATACTTCTGGTGCTGAGTGGTACTGTTTAAGATAAGCAAAAGTAGCTTTGCCTAAATTTAGTGCTAGTTCCGGAGTGAGTTTTATATTAGCAGTTCCTCGTATACCGTCTGTACCAAAATATTTTTTATGTTTAGATTTGGTTGTATCTAGTTCCATAGGATATTTTCGATATGATTTACTTGGCTACTTTTACTCTGGCTACACGGATTACTTTTTCCGAGAGAAGGTATCCGCTTTCTATCTCTTCTATAACAGTTCCGGAAGTGTGGTCGGCTGAATCGATAGTGGCAAGAGCTTCATGATATTCTGGATTAAACTCTTCCCCGACTGATGGAATTTTTGTGACATTACAGTTTTTCAATGCAGTTTCTAATTGTTTTGCAATCATATGAACACCTTGTTTTATAGAATCTACATCGGCTCCGCTTTCTATGGCTAGTAGCGTTCTACTAAAGTTATCTAAAACAGGCAATAGCTCTAATGCAAATTGTTCGTTAGCCAATTTTCTTAAGGAATCTTTTTCCTGAGCAGTTCTTTTGCGGAAGTTTTGGAATTCAGCAATGCTTCTTAGTAACTGATTGTTTAACTCTTCTTTCTCTAAAATTAGTTTATCTATATCAGAATTGTTAGTGGATTCAGATACAGTCTCCTCTCCAGCATTCTCCTCTTCACTCATATTTTCACTCTCGTTAATCTGTTGTTTAATATTCTCAGAAATATCTTTATTATCCATAGTTGTCCTCTTCTAAAGTTATACAGTATATATTTTACTAGAATTTAGCACAATCTGGAACAATATGAATATTTACTAGTTGGAGTTGATAAATTATACTCAAGCATTCCTGAGTGATTATTATTCTAAAACCTAGTAAAATTAAGAGATATGGTCCTGTTGTTGAGAAAATATCCGAATGAGAATGATTGTTGCTATTCAATATTAAACAGGTTTGGATTTGAGTATAAAACCCTTGTAATTGGTAATCAGGTGTATGTTAATGTTATCCAAGGAAAAATTACCGTGGGTGATAGATGTGCTTTCGAAGAGGCATTATTAAAAGATACTAATGTTAAAAGAATTTTATGGGATGAAAAAACTCCTGTATTATTAACAGATGAGCAGAGAGAAAAAACAGTGACCGTTGGTCGGGCAGTCTTTGGAGAAGGATTTCATTTTATTGCAGGTCCTTGTGCAGTGGAATCGTATGATGCCTTAGATGAAATAGCTTATCAGTTAAGGGAGATGGGAGTGGGGATTTTAAGAGGTGGAGCTTATAAGCCTTCAACCTCTCCATACTCTTTTCACGGATTAAAGGAGAAGGGTTTAGATATACTAAGGCGTGTTGCGGATAAGTATAGTATGAGTGTTGTAACAGAGGTTATGGATACTCGTGATGTTACGATGGTAGCAAGCTATGCAGATGTTTTGCAGATTGGTTCTAGAAGTATGCAGAACTATCCGTTATTATCTGAGGTAGGGAAGTGTGTGAAGCCTGTAATTCTTAAACGAGGTCTTTGGGCTAATTATAATGAATGGTTGTTAGCGGCGGAATATATTGCAGTTCATGGTAATGAAAAAATAATATTATGTGAACGTGGGATAAGAACCTATGAGCAGGAGACGAGGAACACCTTAGATTTACAGGCTATTCCTGTGATAAAAGAAAAATCGAATGTGCCAATAATCATCGATCCTAGTCATGCTGCTGGGGATAGTAGATATATTCTGCCTATGTGTAGAGCGGCTAAGGCTGCAGGTGCAGACGGATTAATGGTTGAGGTTCATATAAAGCCTGAGGAATCGTGGAAAGACAGTAAACAAGCATTATCATTAAGTGAAATGCGTGAGATACTCAAAGCGTGTAGTGATATAAGAAGTGTGAAAGAGCATACTTGCCATGTTAGTTAATGGTTAGTATATAATTAGAATTTTTGTAAAGAGGAGAGTGGTTAATGGTTAAAAAAGACATTGTTGTTAAGGATATTTTGTCATTTATTGAGGAGGTTGCTCCAAGTAATTTAGCATTTTCTTGGGATAAGATTGGTCTTCAAGTAGGGAATAAAAACAAGAAAGTAACAAAGTGTTTGGTGACCTTGGACAGATCTTTAGGCGCCATTAAGAAAGCTGCACATTTAGGTTGTGAATGTATAGTGGCTCACCATCCGTTAATATGGGATCCTTTAAAAAGTATCTTAACGGATACTCATCAAGGGGAATCTATCGAGATGTTGGTAAAGTATGGGATAAGCTTTATTGCTGCTCATACCAATTTAGATACAGCTGCTGGTGGGGTGAATGATGCTCTCTGCGAAAAACTAGAGTTAATGGATATAGAAGGGTTTGGTAGTACCATAACTGAAAAGTTTTTTAAGGTAGTGGTGTATGTTCCAGAAAAGAGTCTAGATACTTTGATTGATGGGATGAGCGGTGCTGGTGCTGGTGAAATAGGATTATATACTAGGTGCGGATTTTACACATCTGGAAAAGGGACTTTTATACCAGGAGATGGATCGGATCCTACTATTGGTTCGGTAGGTAAAGCTGAGAGTGTCGACGAGTGTAAATTAGAGATGGTATGTGCGGAAAGGTCGTTGCAGAATGTTAAGAGTGCCATCTACAAAAATCATCCTTATGAAGAGCCTGCATACGATATTTACAATATGGTAAATGGGAGGGAGTATCCTCTCTCTAGGTATGGCAAGTTAAAGGAAGAGTGTATATTAGAAAAGTTTGCAGAGCATGTTTCAGAGAAGCTGGATACGGTAACAAGAACCTGGGGAAAACCGGATTCCGTAATACGTAAAGTGGCTGTTTGTGGTGGGAGTGGAGGCTTCCTCTGGAAGGATGCATTGAAGAGCGGAGCTCAGGTGCTGGTTACTGGTGAAGTGAAGCAGGATGTAGCATTAGAGGCATCGGAAATGGGGTTTAATATCATCGAAGCAGGACATTATGCTACCGAACAACCAGGTTGCGAAGTGTTATCTAAAAAATTACAAGATAGTTTTAAAAATATAAAAGTTCATTTATATGTTCCTGAAAAAGGTGTACAGGGCAGACCTTTTTAAATATATTTTTAAAAATTCAGTGCGCAGAGATCTTTAGAGTGCTGGTATTTTTACCGATAAATTGTACATGAGCACATCAATTGATTATTTAAACCGTGAAGAGAGCACTGTTTCGGTTATAGAAAACGAAGAATTGAATACTAATAGATATCAGCCAAGAAACGAATCTTATTATAGAATTCTGAATTCTAATTTAGCTGAAGTTATTCCTACTAATATCGGGACCATGTTGGATGTTGGATGTGGAATTGGGGTTTTAGGGGGTCATCTTAAGAAAAAAAATCCAGCTCTTAAAATATGGGGAATTGAAGAAGTAGCTTCTATTGCTAACCGTGCAAAGGAAAAGTTAGATAGCGTTGTAGTTGGCAATATTGAAGAGAATATCTTTCTTCCTTTTGAAAATAATTTTTTTGATGTTATTGTTTTTGATGAAAGTTTAGGATTGTTTAAAAAGCCAGAGGTTGTTGTCCAGAAAATTTTACAGTATCTAAAGCCTGAGGGAAGAATTATTGCTAGTTGTTCTAACATGGCCCATTGGTCGGTTATTATGCAATTAGTGAGGGGCGAGATTGAGTTAAAAGAGCAGTCGGTGTTCGATCCTGATAGGATTAGGTTTTTTACTTCTAAGACAGCTAAAGACTTATTTGAAAATTTAGGGCTGAATGTAGAAAAAGTAGATAGGATATCGATGCCAAGTAAGCGTGCTATTAAGTATTTAACCCAATTGGCAGAGGATTTCAATTATGATGTTACCGGATTAGCCGAAGAGTGGAGTACGTATCAGTTTATTCTATCTGCAGTAAAGAAGTGTGACAAGATTTACCCAGAAAGAGCGATTATAGAACAAGAAGATAGATCTAATAATTATGTTTCAGAAAATGAGAACAGGGCTGTTGTAAAGAGCTTAATTGAGGAAGCTGGAGAGCAGAGAGAAGCATCTGAATCGTTACGGATGGCTGTTGCTGAACAACTTTTGAAGAACGAACCATCCGATTCACCTATTAGTATAATCGATCTCGTAAATAACAAGCCTAAGGAAGATAATTCTGCAAAAGACGTTGTAGATTTGAATAGTGTGCCTGCGATGAATAATCCGGTGTCAACCGATGTCTCAGTTATCTTTATCCATAACAACAAGGATCTAGATTTCTTAGCATCTTGGTGCAGCATCTATGAGGAGTGTTCTGAGGATGTTCCTATATATATATTAAATAATACAGATCAGGATATCGTCACAGCCAATAGAAATGTGTTATCAGATAGCAATGTGAAATTTATTAATAGCATATCAGAGGCATTAGACCATATATCGTCAAACAATGTTGTTTTCGTAACATCCGATTGTATAGTTGCTGGAAAATGGTATGAAAAATTATCTGCTGGGCTTAGCATAGATAAATTTGTAGCCGTTGTGCCAACCATTGATGCGTTTGATAACTCTCAGCATGTAAAGCATTATGTCCCTAGCGATATTTCTGGTAACTTTAACAACCAGACTATCAATACTCTACTAGAAGAGTACAACAACGGGAAGGTTCATGAAGTAGATGATATCACAAGTTACTGTATAGCCTTTAGGTTGAAAGATATTCATAATTTAAGAAGTAGGCTGCCAGAAATTACTAGCATTGATGTCTTGAAAAATACGTTAGTTGCAAATAGTAACGGATCATTTGGTGTGGTGACGGATACATACGTCCATATAGAAGTAGTAAATGAGCTGTATAAGATGCTCTTAGAAGACTAGTATTTGCAATATTCAATAATAACTAATCACCAATAAAATCTTAAAAAAAAAAAACAGGTAAAACATTATAATTGCCTGTTTTTTTTTTTTAAAAATCCAAATATTAGTATTGTGATGAAGAGTTACGCATTTAAATTTGGAATAATAGTAGGAACAATTGGTATCATAGGTTGTGATCCTAACAAGACAGAAATTAATTTCAGTGGTTCGAAGAGCAGTGCTAATACAAGTTCTGCATTACAGAAGAGTAGTGGTAGTGGTGCTACAGCTCTCGGGGTTAGGTCGGCAGGTGATGTTGTAGGTGAATCTACCGAAACTGGTGTAGCTAAATCTACCGAAACTGCTGCCGTTGAATCTAAGGATAAAGTTGTAGCTAAATCTGCCGAAAATGGTGGGCTTGACTCAGCCATAATTGATGAGGTTAAAAAGCTATATCCAGAAGAGGCAAAACGCTTGATAAGTGATATTGCAGATTCTACACGAGATTTAAACGAGGCTGTAGGAAAGATGAAGGCGTTGTATGATCTTTCAAAAAAGAATGCTGAAGGACTCACTACTTATATTAACGAATATAAGAACGGTGCTAAGTTGTATGAAAGGATGAAGAATCTAAGCTTGAAACTACCTAAAGATATGCAAATTACTGTGGATGTATATTATTACAAGAATGGCATAGATGGTGAAAAGGACTGGTTGCCTGGGAAAGAAATAGTTTACAATACAGACAACGATAGATTTTTAATAAAAGGTGCAAGAAAGTATGATGATGGTAGTGATAAACCTATCATGTATTCTTTAGGAAATTTTGATATCTATCCTAATAATGACAAAGAAGATGTGTATAATTTTAGGAACATAAAAGTAGTTAAAGAAGATCTTACTACTTATATTAACAAATATAAGAACGGTGCTAAGTTGTATGAAAGGATGAAGAATCTAAGCTTGGAACTACCTAAAGATATGACCTTTACTGTGGATGTATATTATTACAAGAATGGTAAAGATGGTGAAATGGACTGGCTGACTGGGAATGAATTCAAGTACTATAAAGGCATCGATAGATTTATAATGAAAGGTGCAGGGAAGGATCCTGATAATAGCTATAAGCCTATACGGTATAATGCAAAAGAATTTGATACCTATCCTAATAATAATGGCAAAACGAAGTATAATTTCAGGAACATAAAAGTAGTTAAAAAGGAATCATCAGATAGTAATGTCTTCAAATTCAAATTTTCATATAGGAATCCCAAAACTAATGGTATTGAGACCAATAACAATTTTGAATTTGAGCTAACTCCTACTCTTCTTTGTAAGCTTAAAAGAAACAACATTATCTCAATGGTAGATCCTTTGTATATAAAGTATGGAAGTCCAGAATTTTATTTGTATCCGAACCGTCAATATACATATTCTCCTTCCGAATTTCAGGAACTGGTGGATGTCCATGGAAGTACACTATCAGTAGAAATTTCTAAAGAGGATATGTTATTTTTTAAAGATGATAAGCATGTAACAACTATAAATTGTCTAAAAACTGTGACAAGTGAAGATTGGGATCGAGCTCAGGAATATCGTAAAAAGATTGGAAAAGATCCATTTGACAAATTGGTTATTGAACATAATAATAAGTTATTTGAAAAATTGCGTCAAAGTATGACAATTGACGAATTGCATAGTAGTATGCTGGAGAAAAAAGCGAGTATAAAAGCATACAAAATTCCTGACGATAAAGATTATACAGAGAAAGGATTGGATAAAATGACTCCTTATGAATTGGTAGCTATAGATGAAGGTGATAAGAAATTTAAACTAGAGGATGAGTATTTTACTTATGATGATATTAAAAAGCATATGAAATCATTCGAATATGTTTATATGGTTAACCCTTATCTCTTTAATTATGTATGGCAAATTCAAACCAGTCTGGACAGGGGAATGTATGAAACGTATTATAATGTAGAAGCGTTATATGAAGCTATCGAAAACAATACTGAAGTAAAATTTATACTGAGTTCCTATAATCAACCGATAACAGTAAAAGAGGGTGATTTTTATGATGGAGAAGAGAAGATAGGTAGTAAATATGATATTCATGAAAGGTGGCTGATAATGGCTCTTAGATAATAATGAATCATGATTCCAGGACCAGGCCATATTAAGTCTGGACCTGGAACTTTTTTTTTCCGAGGTGACGGTAATACAAGGAGTGATATGAGATTGGGGCTCCCAACATTTGACTATTAATCACCAAGTGCGGGTTGAAAATAATATTCGTAATAGACTGGATTCCGATTCTGGAATGACAAACCAGATGGGTCTCCCACATTTGACTATTAATCTACCAGGTGTGGGCTGACAGATTAGATGTGGGGCTAAAACTATTACTCTTCTCCTCCCTCGGTCATCATTCTCGAAGGGAATCCATATCCCTATTATTTGCCTTTGCAGGAGAGTTATCATAAAAACGTAACAATTGCGTGTTTTTTTTTTTTTCTGTTATTCCAAATATAAATATTATAATGAAGAGTTACGCATTTAAATTTGGAATAGTAGTAGGAACAATTGGTATCATAGGTTGTGAGCCTAACAAGACAGAAATTAATTTCAGTGGTTCGAAGAGCAGTGCTAATACAAGTTCTGCATTACAGAAGAGTAGTGGTAGTGGTGCTACAGCTCTCGGGGTAAAAGCGGCAGGTGATCTTGTAGGTACAGAATTAAGCTCATCAGACATAAAAGATTTAATTTCAGCTAAGGACACTAAAAAGCTTACTGATTACATTAACGAAGATAAAAGTGGTTCTGCTTTGTATGAAAAGATGAAGGAGTTATGCTTAGATTCAGAATTTGCTAGTAATATGACCTTTACTGTGGATGTGTATTATTACAAG
>JAUICQ010000012.1 GCA_030427425.1 Fimbriimonadia bacterium
AGAATAGATATCGAAAAAACATAACAATTGCGTGTTTTTTTTTTTTTTTCATTGATTCCAAAAATAAGTAATGTGATGAAGAGTTTCGTGTATAAATTTGGAATAGTAGTAGGAACAATCGGTTTTGCGTCTGGCTGTGGAAGTAGTAGTGGTAGTAGTGTAAGTGGAGCAAAAACTGAATCAGTATCAGGTAGTTATAACGAGAGTGAGAGAGACTCTGAACTAAAGAATGTAAAAGAATTTACTAATAAAATTAAGGATGTTACAGATGGCTCTGCTTTGTATCAAAAGATGAAAGAGATAAGTGAAAATCCTGAATTTTCAGAAGACATGATATTTACAGTGGATATATATCATAAAGATAAATGGTGGAATAGCAGAAAAATGGTTTACTCTAGTTCTTTTGATAGATTTTTAGTATACGGTGTACGAAAGCACGCTGATGGTAGTGAATATCCAATAAGGTATTCATTGCAAGACTTTAATGACTATTATAATAAGGGTGATGATAGGGAATTTAAGTTTAAGGACGTAAGTGTAGCTTCAGAGAAATATATTTCAGATGATAATGATCAAAGTATAAGAACAATGTTTAATTACAAATACCTTGTCGGTCTTACGAAATATGTGAATAAGGCAACCTCTGGTAAGAACTTGTATTATAGGATGAAGGCATTAAGTGGTTGGTATTATTTCGATGACTTGGTATTTTCTGTGGAGATATATTATCATGAAAATGGAAAAGATGGTCCAATGAAATGGTTTTCTTTCAGACCAATGAAGTTCGATGATAAACTTGATAGATTTGTAGTAGATGGTGTAAAGACGACTGGTGATAGAACTATCAAATATGACGCTAAAGAATTTGATGATTATTACAATAGTAGTAATGAAATATATAGCTTTGAGAACGTACAGGTAGATATTGCTAAATTATTCCCCATTAAAAGCATGATTAAGAACAACGACACCTCCGGTCTTACTGAATACGTTAATCATACTAAGAATGGTGAGGAAATAGCTGATAGGATGATGCTATTATTAGAAATGCCGGGCTTTGAGCAAAGTTTCGTTATTAAATTCAAGACTGAGATGAGTGAGGGATACATTTGGCCATATTCGGATGATAAACTTTATACGCGCATAGACTATCGTTATGGAGGCTCTACAGATTCTGTTGTAGATAAGAAGGAATTTTTTGATGAGTATGTTTATTCTTATAAGTTCAGTTATAAGTTAGGTTATATTTTCGAACAAGAAATAGTTCGAGAATAAATAGAACTAATTACGCACTTAATACCCCCAAGTAGAAGCACTACTTGGGGGGTAATTATATTTAAGCAGTTTCTAGTGCGAAGTCCGGATTAATACTGAAAAACTAATATTGCTGGCAGGACCCGGAGCTCCGTCCTCGAAGGGGGACTTATACAATGTCGGGGCGACATTTGCCAATCATCTCCCCACGGCCGGTCATCCTCGAAGGGGATCCACATATTGATATATCATCACCAAGTGTGGGTTCAAAGACAATGAGGATTAATCATATTGATAATAGACTGGATTCCGATTCCGGAATGACAAAACAGCGGCGGGTTCAAAAAATCTCGCAAAAAATCGTCACGGACCCCGCTCCGTCCTCGAAGGGGGACTTATACAATGTCGGGGCTACATTTTTCAATCATCTCCCCACGGCCGGTCATCCTCGAAGGGGAGCTCCGGCCGAAATTAAAGCCTCATAAGGAAGACTTTTAAAATTAATCTGTATCCAGGTGTAATGTATACGTTTTGCAGTAGTATAGTATACTAATAGTATGTTAAGAGCTGCTTTTACCACTCTGGGTTGTAAAGTTAATCAGTATGAAACTCAGAAGATATTAGACTCCTATGAAGATGCTGGGTTTGAAATAGTGCCATTCCAATCGGTGGCTGATGTCTATGTTGTGAACACATGTAGTGTTACAAGTATAGCAGAGAGTAAGAGTAGGTATACCATACGCCGAGCCCTGAAGCAGAATCCGCTTGCTAAGATGGTTGTCACGGGTTGTGCTGCTCAGATGGCGATTAATAAAAATGAAGAGATTGATGGTGCAGATGTACTAGTGCCGAATCCTGAAAAATTAGACTCTTTAAAATATTTGCTAGAGGCATTTCCAGAATTTAAAAAGCAGTTAGAGGAATCTAAAAAGCAGACCGGGTTCATCCCAGCTGTTAATAGGTCCCGTGCTAACATCAAAATTCAGGATGGATGTAGTGTCTACTGTAGTTACTGTTCGATACCGTATACCAGGCCAGGAATGAAATCGGTCCCATATCAGGAGGTATTGGCGGAGGTGAATCGGATGGTGAAAGTAGGATACAAAGAGATTATCCTCACCGGCGTTTTAATCGGCAGTTACGGACCCGATACAGGGAGTAATGGGCCCGATTTTGAATCGTTAATCGAACTATTGCATGAGGTAGAAGGATTAAAAAGAATCAGAATTAGTAGTATAGAGACGAATCAGGTATCAGACAGATTGATTGATATCATGAAGTTGAAAGATACAAAGGTGGTCCCTCATCTACATATTCCGCTCCAGTGTGGCGATTCTGGAGTATTGAAGGACATGAATAGGCCCTATACCAAGGAGTATTACATAGATCTTTGTAAACGGCTATATGAGGAGATTCCGCAGTTTAGTTTAAGCACCGATATCATGGTAGGATTTCCAACGGAAACGGAAGAACGATTCCAGAGCACGGTTGAGGTATGTGAGGCGGTAAATTATTTAAAAGCGCACCTCTTCAGATTTAGTCCACGGTTTGGCACTCCTGCTGATGAATGGGGGGACAGAGTGAATCCGGAAGAGAAGCAGAGACGATCGAAAGTATTGTCAGAGATTACGAACAGAACAGCTCAGGCCCATATCGATAAATTCTTGGGCAAGACGATGAGAGTACTGGTTGAGATGAAAGAAGGTAAGAACGGATTGTTAAAAGGTTTAACGGATAACTATCTGGATGTAGAGTTTGCCGGACCTAAGAGTCTGCTTGGGAATATCGCCTATGTTACACTCGAAAATAGGAATAATTTAAGCATTACGGGGAGCCTGTCTCACTATGAGGGAGAAGGAAATGAACTGCCGGCTAGCAGATTAATTCCACTGTTGAAATAAGATTAATCGATTATCCTGAAGTGTTAATCTAAAGTAGCGTTTGTATATCTAGTGCTCTGGATTTGGTGCATCTGCTGATATTTTTTGCAGCATTTCATCAGAACATGGTGTGCATCAAATCCGATTTGATTTCCCTTGTCCAATACAAGGATTTTATCGGCCATGCTAACAGAGGCTAATCGGTGTGTGATGTAGATAGCTGTTTTATCTTTACAGATCTCTTCAAAATGTTCATATATCTCATTTTCACTTATAGCATCGAGGGATGCAGTAGGTTCATCAAGAATTAGTAGGCTGGTATCTTTGTATAATGCCCTTGCAATAGCTATCTTCTGCCACTGACCAATCGATAGATCGGTACCACCAAACATCTTGCCAAGTGGCGTATTTATCCCTTCAGGTAATCGATGAATAAAGCCAGCGTCAAGAGTCTGTATAACCGCTTTTAGATTATTGCTAACAATTGGTTTTCCATCTAATGCAATGTTTTTCTTTAATGGAAATGCGTAGCATCCAAAATCCTGGAAGACGGTAGCAATCTGGGTCCAGAGCTCTCTTACATTATATGTCTCAATAGAGTTGCCATTAATAAGTATTCTTCCGGATGTGGGGTGATAGAATCCACAGATGAGTTTGATTAGTGTAGTTTTACCCGATCCGTTTTCGCCTACAATGGCTATTTTTTCTTTGCTAGTTATTTCAAAGTTGATGTTGTTCAACACATTTCTACCATCTAGATAGGTGAAGGATACATTTTCAAATTTTACAGTATGGATGCCATCCCGCAACTGCTCAGAATGTGATATCTGTTTCTGATAAGAAGAATCTTCTTTAATAGAAAGAAAGTGAAAATATTTCTCAAAAAAGAGGAGATGTTGAGATAGCCATCCGTACTCCATTCCAAGATTCATAATGGAATGGTGTAACTGCATAAAGAGCTGTAAAATAAGAGCTAACGACCCTATGCCGAGAGTCCCTGTTCTTATAGATTCAACAGCAGTATAAATAGCCACCACATTTCCTATTAGTAAAATAATTGATGGTACCAGTGGCAGGAAGGTGAGTTTCAAGCGTATGCCGAACATCTTCCGATAGATGTCATTAAAGAGTTCCTGATAGCAGGATATAAGATGTTCTCCTACTCCATAAATTCTCATTTCTTTCGCGTGAGCTACATTGGTGGACAGGCTAGACAAGTAGTTCATTCTTCTACTTTTCGGACTTCTCCCAAGCGATTCTATCCAAAGTTTAGTCTGAATATTACTCATCATCTTTCCGTGCAGAATGATACATGCTAGAACCAAGATGGTTAGATAAGAAAGCTGGGTAAATAATAATGCAATAGAATAGCTGATAGTGCAGATATTACCAAAGATCCCCATAACAGTTACCACAAGATTAATCGGTTTGTTCTGAGCTCCATCACTTATAATCTGGATATCGTTATAGTAGCTCTCTTTATCAAAATGGCTCAAGGATAAGAGTGAGTTCGATTTTTCTATGATGCTCCTATTAATAAAGCACACGCTCTTATCTCCTAAATTGCTCTGTAAAAATGGGATAAGTGGTGATAGTAGATTGTTTATTAGTAAACAGCCGCCCCAGCAGAAAATAAAATATGTTACATCCGTTGTTTTGGAGGCGAGTACATTAATAATTTGAGAAGAAAAATAAATAGCCGCTATAGGGAATATACTATTCAGAAGAATGACTAAAATGGTAGACGTGAAAAATAGTTTGTCCGATTGATAGACTGCATAAAGACTCTTTCTGAGAGTTCGTATTTTTTCGGTTAGGATTTGTATGCCCTTAGAAATAGTAAATTGTTGTTTATTTTTCATATCTTATTTTAAATATAACGGAAAATTAAATTTTAGTTGATACAGAAAAGTTAGTTTTTAAATAATTAGTATCGACTAATTAACCCCAGGTAGGTTGTTCAGTTTTCAAAAGGGGCAGATATCGGGTATGGTGTATATAAATGTTAAGAAACTCATTTTTCTTCTTAGAAGGATTCGATAGGGATAGCGAAAGCGAATTTTATAAGAAGGGGTGTTGTAATTGGGATAATTTTTTATCAACAGAAGATCATCACCTTCCTTCTCATGATATCAGCAAGATTAGGCAGCAGATAGAAAACTGTACTGAAGCCATTGATAGTGGCAATGGAACCTATTTTGCTAACTTGTTACCCAATAATGATATATGGAGAACTTGGGACGAGTTTAAGGGCAAGGCTGTCTATTTAGATATTGAGACGGATGGTAAATTCCACCAGAATGCCATTACAACCATAGGGTTACATTCCCAAGACGGATTCGAATGTCTGATTAAAGGGGATAATCTAGATAAGTTTCCAGAAATTATTAAGAATTATCAGTTAGTAGTAACTTTTTACGGGTCCGGGTTCGATCTTCCTATGATTAGAAAAAGATTTCCGGATATCAAGATGCCCCCACTCCATTGGGACCTCTATTTTTCCTTCAAACAGTTAGGGTATAAAGGCGGGCTTAAGAAGATTGAGCAACAGCTAGGAATTTCTAGAAGTGATGAGACTGATGGTCTAACAGGAAAGGATGCCATTATTCTCTGGAATAGATATATGAGTGGCGATTTAAACGCACTCGATACCTTAATTCAGTATAACAAGGAAGACGTAGTGAACTTGGAGACGCTGGCAGAGATTGCTTATGTGAAACATCTGGATAAGTTGAATCCGCTTCTTAAAGAGGTTTTAACTAGTAAAGTTGCTTGCTATTAGAGGGTTGCTGAGTAATTAGGTAGACTGGATCTCCTTCGAAGATGACAATAGAGGGAGGGACGATACTTGAATAATCCACCACCCATACCCCGAAATGTCACCCCGGAAAACATATAATTCCCGTTCGAGGACGGAGCGGTGCCCATGACCTTCTAAAAAACACTTTAAACATTAGCCTAAAGTTTGAAATGCGGGGCCACATCTTCCAATCATCTTTCCACTAGGTCGGTCATCCTGGGACGGGATCCACATATTGATATATCATCACCAAGTGTAGGTTCAAAGACAATGAGGAAAATTAATATTGATAATAGACTGGATTCCGATTCCGGAATGACAAATTAGAGGCGGGGCGAAAGCTATGACTCAGCTCCCCACTCGGTCGTCATCCTAGAATGGGATCCACATATTGATATATCATCACCAAGTGTAGGTTCAAAGACAATGAGGAAAATTAATATTTATAATGGACTGGATTCCGTTCCGGAATGACAAATCAGGTGTGGGTTCAATAAACTAACAATTATCACCAAAATATACCCGGATGCGGCCGATTTAAAATCCCCCAAAAACACTCAGTCAGGACTATTTAAAGTAGTTCAACCCGATTGCGTCTCTAACCATCTCTATAGTTTCCATGGCTTTTACTCTAGCGTTTCTAGTTCCTTCAACTAGAATCTCCTTGAGATCATCCTTGTTGATGCTTTCCCGTCTTTCTCTAAACTCCCCGATTAATTCCTGGAGTGTTTCGTTAAGGAGTTTTTTAATGGTAACGTCTCCCAGACCTCCTTTGCGGTAATGATCTTTCAGATTTTCTACTTCTTCTTTGTCCTTATGGAAAGCATCTAGATAAGCAAATACGACGTTGCCTTCTACGGTGCCGGGATCGGAAACTTTTAGGTGATTGGGATCGGTATACATCTGGAATACTTTCTGTCTAACTTCCTCTGGAGAATCGGATAGGTAGATGGCATTATTTAAGCTTTTCGAAGCTTTAGCTTTTCCATCGATCCCCACTAATCTGGATGCATGACTAAGGTGTGCTTTGCATTCTTTGAGGCAATCGGTCTGATAGATCCTGTTAAATCGGCGTACAATTTCGTTAGTCTGTTCTATCATTGGTACCTGATCGTCCCCTACTGGTACTAGTTCTGCTTGAAATATGGTAATATCTGCAGCCTGACTCACTGGGTAGCAGAAGAATCCGGCAGGGATCCCTTCACCGAATCCTTTCTGTTGAATTTCAGCTTTAACAGTAGGATTCCTTTCTAATCGCCCTAGGTTTACTAAATTTAGATAATAAACAGTGAGCTCTGTAAGTTCTGGTATCTGCGATTGAATGAAGATAGTGCTAACATCTGGTTTAATACCAACGGATAGGTAGTCTAGAGTAACATCGTAAACGCTCTGAGTAATTTTTTCTGGATGTTCAAAGTTATCAGTAAGAGCTTGTACGTCTGCTATCATGATATACTGCTGATAACTATCTTGGAGTTTAACTCTGTTCTGTAGGGAGCCGATATAATGCCCCAAGTGGAGTCTACCGGAGGGACGATCTCCGGTGAGGATAATCTTTTTATTGGTATTGCTCATGTTTATAGTTTACTATACACAAACTAAGAGTGAACGGAGCTATCTAATAATAATCTGACCCCTATCTCCTGGTTTTCCAATAATTGTAAGATATACAGGAATAAACTGTTTGATAATAAATGAGGAAGTGAGTAGTGAGTCATTTATTTCTGTAACGTAGAATTTTGTAGAAGCGTCGGAGAGTATAATCGGTATGAGGCTAAGCCAGTCGTAATGTTGTGGATAGAGGCATCCTTCTTCAATCCATTTTAAGAGCTGATTAATCTCTTTGTTTAGTGGTGTTAAGCTATTAGTAATATTGGTAGTGAATCCGCCTACTCCATTTTCATAGGTGAGGTTTACGCTAACGATAAGTAGATCTTGGATAGCACTATTCTCTATAATCTGGAGTCGTGGTGAGATGCCTTCTATTTCGAGTCGGTCTTTTATTTTAGTAAAGATTATCCTACCCCTTTTTTCGTTTTCTGGAGATGTGTGGATTATGATATTAGAGCTTAGTAAGTCTCCTCGTTCGTTTTCTTCATCAATCTGCCATTTGCTGGGTTCGATATCGAGATTGCAGATGATGTTGTTCTCATCTTCATTGAGGGTGATATCGGCATCCATCCCTAATTTTCTAAGGAATGGGAGAGTTAGGAATTGAAATTTATCAATATTTAAGAAGTGAGTAATGTTTTTCTCCATCGTAAGTTCTATTTGCGTGTAGCTTGTTTTAGGAGAGAGGAGCATCAGAAGCATTTCGAAAAAATGGATGTGATACGGACTAGTGTTTTCAATAGTGAATTGTAAGGAGTCTTTACTTTTTGGAAGGTGTTTGGGTTGTATGGAGAAGTAGGATGTATCAGGTTCAGAAACATTCAGTTTAGATTCTGTTAAGGAGGAGATAATTTTTATTAGTTCCAGATCGGCTGAGATGCTCTTTTTTTTGCCTTTATTTTGGAAGTTACAGCACTCTAATAACGATTCTACACACCATTCCCTTAGGGTTAGTGAGCTTAGTAGAATACCTAGCGTCAGTATTACTTCTATATCATGATTATCTTTGCATCTTGTGCATATTGCTTCGCTGTTAAGTTGCATTACATCACCATTCTAGCATGAATTATTGGCTAGAATGGTATTTGATTTGCGTTTTTATGGTAAGTAAATTAGTTGGTTTTGCAGTGTTAGGGATTAGTATCAATTATTTAAGATACAGTACATCCACGACTGTCTTTTGCTGGTCTCTCAACAATGAAAGAATCATCGTAGCCATATTTAACTCTTAATCCTATTGGAAAGTGTTTCTGCGCGTAAGCACGACTTTTTTCATATGGAAGTGAAGAGCTTTCTTTTATATTCAAACGCTTCAATCTCTGGAATCGTGAGAACATCTGAAACTCTTTCTCTGTTAACTTCGTACTCGATAGATCCAGTACAACGATAGTATCTGGCAGATTGGCTAATAAACTCCCCAATTGAGAAGAGCTTAATCCGAGGCGTCCATATATAGACAGTCCCTTCAATTCTCTGAATCTTTCAATCTGTTCCAGTCCTTCATCTGATAATTGTGCACCCATTAGCTCTAGTTCTTCGATAGTATCAGGAATCCTGGCTAACAATTTCTCTCGGGCTGAAGGGCTTAGATACGAATCGTACAAACTTAACCTTTTTAATCCCTGGAACCGAGCGATATGTTCTAGTACTTCATCTGTTAATTTTGTATTAGATATACAGAGTTCTTCTATTGTATCTGAGAAGAGGGATAACAATTTATTCAAATCCGCAGAGCTTAATTCACAAGAAGTTAATCGTATCATCTTTGGAGGTATGAGATCGCTTTTCTCAATAGGTATAGTACAAGGGGCTGCATCAGTGAAAATTAAGCCTTCTGGTAATTTCCATCTTATATAACATGTAGCTTGTGAGGGGAGTGACGAACATTTCCTTATAGACAACTTTTTCAACCCTTGGCAACGTGAGACCTGTAGAAGTCCTTCAAGGGTTAAGCGTGTATTTGCTAGATCTAGTTCTTCAATGTTATACGGAAGATTGGCTAACCATTTTTCTAAGGCAGTAGGGCTTAGATGGCTGCAGCTACCCAAACTTAATTTCGTCAACCTCTGGAAGCGATAAATCAGTTCCAGTCCTTCATCTGTTAATTGGGCTCCCGTTAGGTTCAGTTCTTCGATAGTATCAGGCAGAGAGTTTATAAATTGTTTTAAAGCATTATCTGATATGTCTCCACATTCAGCAAGATTAACGCTACGTAATTGAGTGGGCTTTATGAGCCTAAGTAATACATTATCGTCTATACCAGGACAATGAAAATGTAAGGAAAGAAGAGTACATAGTGCTAAATTTTCAAAGAGCGGGATGATTTCCTGACTGCTGTTCTTGCATTTAAGATGGAAGAGGCGTACATGTGGCAGAGTGGCTAAGAACCGTATCTGATACTCCGATAGTGTACCATCTATTTTATTTAGTCTGATATCGGTAATAGCTAAGGGTGCTGTTATTCCTGCAGCATGAATCATTCTAAACTGCAATGAAGAAGTCCTATCTAACTGTTTAAGATTAGTAACAGGTTTATTCATCCACGTGATGGGGTGGAGGTATTTTCCCAGGTCACCTCCCTCATTTAGAGTACATTCCATTTCGTCTAAAAGCGTATCCATATCACTCTCATTCCAGTTATCATCAATCCTTAGCAGTTCCGATTCATTGGCTTGGTATAGATCATCATAGGCGGGTGGGAGTTCTTCATACATAGGAGGAGCTGATGGTTCTGCTATCGTCTCTTCCATGGCTTTCACAGTATGGATGGATGCCGCACACAACATAAAACAATTAAAATGTAAACAATAAGTTATATATTTTCTCATAAAGTATGCCTTTATTAGCATTATACTTAACGACTGCTGTTTTTTCAGCTGTAAGTTTTCGAAAGCGTAGGTTTCAGAGTCGCATCATCGAACGGAAACCCGACCGGTTAGAAACGGTATGGTATGAGGTGTTACTATACAGTACAACCACAGCCGACTTCTTTCCTGGGAGACTCCTGCATTCTTTTATCAATAGTTCTAGTCTTCTCGTTTACATCCATAAACACTAAACCATCGGGTAATTTCCATAATATATTTTTAACTGCAGAAGTGCTAAGAGACCAGCACTCATTTATAGACAACTTCTTCAATCTATGGAACCGAGCAATCTGCTCTAGTCCTTCATCGGTTAATGCCGTATCCCTTAGATCCAGTTCTTCCATATCCTCTGGTAGCCTGGCTAACAAACGCTCTAAGGCAGAACCGCTCAGAGACTTGCAAGATCTCAAATTTAACTTCTTCAACCCATGGAACCGAGCGATCTGCTCCAGGCATTTATCTGTTAAATTTGTTTTCGTTAGATGCAGTTCTTCTACGGTATCTGGCAGGAATGTTAACACTCTATTCAAATCCTCAGAGCTTAATCTGCTATATTTTAAATCCACCACCTTTGGAGGTCTGAGATGCCTTTTCCGAATAGTTCTAGTAATATTGTCTGCATTTGTGAAGGTTAATCCTTCTGGTAATCTCCATATGATATATTCTATAACTGATAGAGGGAGTAACGGACATTTACGTATAGACAACTTTTTCAATCCCTGGAACCGAGTGGCCTGAATCATTCCTTCAATAGTCAAGGATGTCTCCGATAGATCCAGTTCCTCCATACCCTCTGGTAGCCTGACTAACAAGTTCTCTAACCCAGAGGTACTAAGAGACTCACAATAAGATATATTTAAGGTCTTCAATTTCTGAAAACGAGATATTTTATTGAGTCCTTCATCAGTTAGTTTTGTTTTAGATAGGTGCAGGCGTTCTATAGTATCAGGTAGCAGTGTTAGCAAGATACTTATGGCACCTGGGGAGAGTTGAGGACAATCGCCTATACTAAATATTCTTAATCTTTGGAACTTGGGAATGTCTTCCAACAAGATGTTATCTGATAAATTAGTATCACATAGGGCGAGCGTTGTAATAGTTGTTGGAAGAGATTTTATAAATGTTTTCAGTGCACTATCAGATATTTCTTTGCAGCTGCTAAGCTGAATTTTACGTAATTTAGCTGTATTCTTTAGTGCCAGCAATGCATTGTCCTGAATTTTTTTGCAGGATAATTGTAATTCTAGAAGCTGAAATTGGGCTAAATGCTGTATGATAGGCATGAGCTGTTCATGAGCATTATTGCATGTGATACGGAATATACGTATACAGGGAATACTGGCTAAAAACTGTATCTGATACTCTGTCAGTTTTTTTTCTGTGGCACATAGTCTGATATCTGTGATAGAAATAGTATTTTGTATACCGTTATTATGAATAATTTTATACTGTAGAGCAATAAGTCTATCTAACTGCTTTATAGTTGTAACAGGTATATTAACCCAAGTTGTAGGTAGGAAGTATTTTTCCAGGTCACCTCCCTCATTTAGAGTGCGTTCCATTTCATCTAAGAGTATATCGATATCCTGAGCATTCCAGTTATCATCAATCTTTAGCAGTTCCGATTCATTGGCTTGGTATAGATCATCATATGCGGGTGGGAGTTCTTCGTACATAGGAGGAGCGGATGGTTTTTCGAGAGTCTCTTCCATGGCATTCACAGTATGGATGGATGCCACACACAACATAAAACAATTAACATGTAAACAATAAGTTATATATTTTCTCATAAAGTATGCCTTTATTAGCATTATACTTGGAGTCAACTTGGTTTAATTAGAAGTCTTAATTGAAACACGGTGTATTGATTATCAGAATGCTTTGTTTTGCGTCCTCTGGTAATTTTTACAGGAATAATATTGAAAATATTAACAATAATAAGTAATGAGGAGTATTCTGAAAGTAGGAAGTTATGAGTAGTTGGGTAGTAATAAAGATAAAAAGGAAGTTAGAGAAAGGGGCGGAATCGTTCTGGGATACTTTTAAAATTCCTTATAAAGAGAAGATGAATGTAATATCGGCCTTAATGGATGTTCAGAAGAATCCTACCAATACAGATGGTAAAGATGTTCCGCCTCCTACATGGGATGCTGCTTGTTTGGAAGAGGTTTGTGGATCTTGTACCATGTATATCAATGGTGTTATTAGACAAGCTTGTTCAGCATTAATTGAGGATGTAGCAGAGAAGAAGGGTGAAGATTACTATGTTACATTAGAGCCGATGAAAAAATATCCTGTTATCCGTGATTTGCAGGTGGATAGAAGCAGGATGTTTGATAACCTGATTAAGGTGAAAGGCTGGGTGCCGATTGATGGTTCTTTCGATTTAGGAATGGGCCAGCAGCAGGATGATAATATTCGTCAGTTTAGATACGCTCTTTCTAGATGTATGACCTGTGGTTGCTGTATGGAGGCTTGTCCGCAGGTGAGTGAAAAATCGGAATTCATTGGTCCTACAGCGATAGGTCAGGCGTTGTTGTTTAATTTACATCCAGTAGGTGAAGCTTTAGAATCTGAAAGATTAGATACGCTTACTTCTTCAGAAGGTGTTACCGGCTGTGGTAATGCGCAGAACTGCGTAAAGGCTTGTCCTAAGGGCGTTCCATTAACTGAGGCTATTGCTCAGATTAACAAAGATACTACTTCGTACAAAATTAAGAAGTGGATTGGAAAGATTAAATAATAATGGTGGGCGGTGAGGGATTTGAACCCCCGACCCTCTCGGTGTAAACGAGACGCTCTACCGCTGAGCTAACCGCCCTCAATATGTATAGTATACTCTAAGTATCGAATAAAATTATAAAAAATTCGAAAAATGTGAAAGTTATGTTCAAAAGATTGTTTATACTTATGCTTTTAATACAAGGTTGTAATAGAAGCGCTCAGTCGCAGGAAGTTAAAAACGAACCTGCTAGTACAGATGCTAAGCAAGATACAAGCTCTGTTGAAGGTTACCCAGATAAAGTGGTTACCAAAGAAGATGAGGAACAGACTAAAGAAAAACAGGATAATACTAAGAGTATGGGAAATAATACAGAAAAAAAATCGGAAAAAGAACTGGAAATTATAGACACTAACCCTGGTGCTGGTGCAGAAGTAAGTATTGGTGATAGGGTTTATGTAGAATATGAAGGAAAGCTTGAAGATGGTACCGTCTTTGCATCTAATATGGACGGTGGCGATCAGCCTTTAAGTGTTGTGGTTGGTGTTGGTCAGCTAATTAAAGGTTGGGACGAGGGCATTTTAGGCATGAAAGAAGGTGGTCTAAGAGAATTAGTGATTCCATCTAGATTAGCTTATGGTGAAAAAGGAGCTGGTAACGGTGTGATTCCTGCTCATGCAGATCTTCATTTTAAAGTAAAGCTGCTAAAAGTTCTTAAAAAAGATGAATCTGGTGAATTAATTATCGAAGATGACGTTGCTGGTAGTGGTGAACCTGCACAAAAAGGGGACGAAGTAACGGTTCATTATCGTGGAAAATTTCTCAACGGATTAGAATTTGATGCATCCTACAATCGTGGGGAGCCGTTTACGATTACCCTTGGGGAAAACCGAGTGATTGCAGGCTGGGAACAGGGTCTTCTAGGTGTAAAAGAAGGTGGTAAGAGACGACTCACTATTCCTGCTCATTTAGGTTATGGAACTCGTGGTGGAGGCAGTATCGGCCCCAATCAGATGCTAGTTTTTGATATTGAAGCTGTAAAAGTTAAAAAATTGAAACAATAATCAGTTAATCTGTACCAAATGTGGAAAACTTCTAATAAGGGTGTGGAAAAATCATGATTATTGGCGTACCTAAAGAAGTTAAACCTGATGAATATAGAGTAGCACTAACGCCTGCTGGAGTTAAAACCTTAGTTGAACGGGGTCATACCGTTGTAGTAGAAGATTCGGCAGGCTTAGGCACCTGGATTGCAAATGATGATTATGTTGCAGCAGGGGCTGAAATAGCTAGCTGTGAAGATGTATGGGATAAGGCTCAGCTTATTCTAAAAGTGAAAGAACCGCAACCTGAGGAATATTCACGGATAAAACCACACCATATACTCTTTACTTATTTCCATTTTGCATCTTCGGAATCTCTTACAAGGGCGATGATAGACGCCGATGCATGTTGTATTGCTTATGAAACAGTAGTGCTAAAAGATGGAACGCATCCATTACTTACCCCAATGAGTGAGGTCGCGGGCAGACTTAGCATACAGCAGGGAGCCAAATATCTGGAACGACCCATGGGTGGAAGAGGAGTGATGCTCTGTGGTGTGCCTGGGGTGAAGCCTGCAGTAATAACTATAATCGGGGCGGGTGTAGTAGGAATGCATGCAGCTAAAATCGCCGCCGGATTTGGCGCTATGGTTTATGTGTTGGATGTGAATTTGGAACGATTAAGATATATATCTGATGTATTTCCGTCTAACGTAATGACGCTCCACAGTAACCCTATTACGATACAACGTTGTGTGAGTGAGGCCGATCTTGTGATTGGTGCAGTCTACCTTACGGGTGCAAAGGCTCCAGTGCTTGTTACACGAGATATGTTGAGTAGTATGAAGCCGAAATCGGTAGTGGTAGATGTATGCGTGGATCAGGGTGGTTGTTTTGAAACTACTAAACCAACCACGCACCAGAATCCTACTTATGAAGTGGACGATATAACTCATTATTGCGTTACTAATATGCCCGGTGCAGTAGCTAAAACAAGTACTTATGCATTAACTAATGCTACACTTCCATATATTGTTCAGCTAGCAAATGAAGGATTAGTTGCGTTGAATCATAACGAGAGCCTCAGAAAAGGTCTTAATATATTTCATGGTGAAATTGTACAGCAATCAATCGCGGACTTATTTGGCTGCAGCTGTAGTTCTATTGAAGATGTTCTTCTTGCAAGTTAAAATTGTAAAAGATTTGACTGTGAAGATATCGATGTATGAATCGTAAAAGGAATTTTTATGCACTGTAGACGGAATCTGTATGATGATATTCAGATTGGTGAGTCTGCTACTATAGTTACAGTAAGTAATGCTGGCCACTGGTGTTGGCTAGATAATAGAACTGAATTTGATGCTAGTATAAAGAGGTTCTGTGAACCCTTTTTCAAAGGAAAATAAGTAGTCCTACGGCGCTATTGGCTATGTAATGCTGTAGTTAAAATATACCGATAATATAGGTAGTGAGAAATTGGTTATTTTTTGTTATTCTGATATTAGTGACGATACCCATGTTTATTTACTTGGTATATAACAATGTCAGTTACGATACCATTTATAGGCAGCAAGAACTGATTGATAACTTTGTAGAATCTAGACCATTGGCATCGGGGTTGATCTTTATTTGCATTTATACTCTGTCAGTTGTATTAAGTCTACCGTGGACTGTTTTCTTATCGTTTCTGGCGGGTATCTTGTTCGATGTATTTTTTGGTGCATCTTTAGTAGTGGTGTCTGGAACATTAGGTTCGGTGATGTTCTTCTGGATAGCTCAGAAATTTACTCATAATTTAATCCATGGAAAACGGAATTTGCTTGCTAAATTAAAACACGGATTTCAGGAAGATGCTTTTGTTTATATTTTAATGTTAAGGTTGGTTCCAGTATTCCCATATATAGCAGTAAATCTATCATCAGCTTTTTTTGATGTGCCTTTCCGGAGCTTTTTCTTGGCAACATTAATCGGGTTGGTGCCTACATCACTGCTATACGTTTTAATGGGTGTTGAACTTAGGGATGCCTTTGAAACGCCTCAGTTTAGTATGAAGAGTATGTTTGATGTTAACTTTGTTTCCACTATTTTTATCTTGCTGATTATTTCTGCCGTTCCACTGCTTTATAAGAAGGTGCAGAGACGGAAACAATCGGGGTTTTAATGAGACGTTTCTCGAGTATTCTTTTCCCAAGATTCTAAAACCTCAGTTTTATAGAAAATTTAACTATCTACTATTTTCCTCTATATTTAATTTATATTCATAAAGTTTTTTTTAAAAATTCGCATTTTAAGGCAGGTGATGTTGTTGTCTATTAATATTTATGATAAATTAGATAAACCATTTTTGGAATATTGCAGGTAACTATGAAAAAAAGATTAGCCAAAGTTGTGCTGCTGCTTCTAAGCATAACACCTTTATCCCCTTACACTGCAAGAGATAATTCACCTAGAGAATATGAAGAGTGTGCAGAATCTTATCCTATAATTAGAAAAATATTCGATATTGAATTCTCAATTATGAATATTGTTCTAGAATCTCTTGATACCGATAAGCTTTTAGATGTTATTGAATCTTTTCTAAAGGATAAGGATATTTTAATACTTTTGAAGCATATGAATATATGGGAGTTTCATCCCCTGAATACAATTAAGCAAATAAATAGATTAATAGCTTTTCAAAAAATCATCAGAAATCAGGAGGAAATGGAGAATTTTACTTTTGGGATTAAGCACATTGAACTTAAGAAGTTAGATTCTATTTCTTCGCAGGCTTTCTTTTTAAATGGTGATATGAAAAAAATCACTCCGGATCAGATGGATTTTATCAGAACGACTATTCCTTCTGTAGAGGTGTTAATACTCAGTTGGGGAATAGTTACCCCAGAGTATATTATAAAGGTATTACAAGACGCAAAGAATCTGAGAAAACTATCGTTAAAATATTTCAGAACAGAAGGGCTTTGGGAAGAACTGCTCCTTATGTTGCCTCCATCTATGGAATGTATCAATATAAAAGGATCGAATTATCAGGGGCAATGTATAGAATTGTTCAACAGATTTCAATGCTTAAAGATATTAAACCTAAATGATTGCAATATAGGAGATAATTGCTCGAGATTACTCGAATCTCTTTCTTCAAGTATTCAAGAATTATACATTGGTAAAAAAAGTTATATGTGGAATACGGAATTCTGGGTGCAAAATTTAGAAGAATTTCAACGATTCCACCATTTAAAATGTTTAGACCTAAGTAGGTGTAGAATTGATAATTTTCCAATACTGCTAGTAACACTGCCACAGAGTATGGAAAAGCTAATCTTAAATGAGGCCAACTATCAGGGGCAAAATGTTGAGGAGTTTAAGAGATTCAAAAATTTGCAGCGCTTAGAGCTTGAATTTTGTAAACTGCAAGAAAAATGGCCGATCCTTCTTTGTTTACTTTCAGATACTATTGTAAATCTAAATTTATTTTTTACAGATTATGCTGGACAAAATATTGAGGAGTTTGGAAGATTCCACTCTCTTGAAGAATTATATCTAGGAGACTGTGATTTACGCGATGTATGTTCAGATCTTCTCAAGATTCTACCTGAGACCATTCAAGATTTAGACTTGTATGCAACGGGATACCAAGGTGAGAACCTAGCAGAGTTTCAAAGATTGGTAAACCTAAAATACTTAGGCCTTGGCGACTGCCAGCTTTGGGACAAATGGCCTGCACTCATACTGTCATTACCTGAAAATGTAGAACATTTAAAGATATTAGATAGCGATTTTCCAGACACTTTAGCTTACAGAGTAAATGAGGAGCGTCCTGGTTTAGAATTAGATTATTAAATAATACATATCATCATTATCGATTAATCGGTTGATTTAAAAATTCCTTAATCTTTTCTTCGTTGGGATGCATCCAGAACTGAAGCAGATCCTGATTATAACCAGAAGGAGCTTGATAAGCGAGCAGTGCTTGGAGTTTATCGTTAAAAAGTTCATAATTAGATTCTTTTGTGAGATGTTCCTTGTTCTGTTCTACGTAATTAATCCAGTGGTGAAAATCCGGGTGTCCGTTCATCCGTGCTATTATTAGTAAATAATTGAGGGCTTCTAGTCCGAAAGGATTATGTTCCAGGGCTCTTTTACAATTCTGCACAATTAGTATGTCGATCCTTTTTTTTCCAAAAGCCATGAGTGTAGAGAGGTGGATGTAAGCTAAATAAAAAGCAAGGTCTTTATCTGGAGCGTTTTCAATCTCTTCATAAAGATTCAGAATAGTATACCGACCCCTCATCGATACTAGTACTTTTAATGTCTCTTCATGTGCGGGCGATTTATCTGCTAGCCCTGTGGAGCTACCCTTGTTGTGGTGCCGATATAATATTCCCGGTTCTTCAATATAAGCAAAATTAAGATAGGGAGATGCGTGCATCCAAAAGTAAAGATCGGAGGCATAGGGGGTCTGGAATCCGCCCATCTCTTCAATGTCTTTTCTTTTCATCATAATTGTGGGATGAAGAATAAAGTTTGTATCGTACATCTCTCTAGAAATACTCTTAGAGGGCAGTGTGTTGAGTGTTGAGTTGTTAATCTTGCGATGAGCGCTTTTCCCGCTATCAACAATGCCGGAAATATTTGTATACGATATGGATAGATGTTCATTCTGTTCAAACGCATCCAATTGATTTTTAATCCGATGAGGATACATGATATCATCACCATCTATTCTTGCGATGTAGGTACTATTGGTCTCGTCTTGAAGAGTCTGGATGAGTTTATCAAATGCATCAAGATTTTTCCCGATGTTATTCTGATATTTATATCGGAGTCTTTTATCGTGGGAATATTTTTTAATGATATCTGCAGTTTTATCGGTTGATCCGTCATCTAGAATCAAAAATTCAAAATCTTTAGAGGTCTGACCCAATACGGAGATGATAGTCTGCTCGAGATATTTTTCCTGATTATGTACTGGACATACTATGGCCAATTTATGAAAAGGGGGCTCCTCACGTAGAATGGTAGAATCTGGAATATAAACCGATGTCTTTTGTTTGATATCCTCAAAGAGATCTTTATTGTCTTGCACTGCTGGTTGTTTGTTCTTATCATTAGAAGCTAAAGCCTTTCTTAGCGCATTGTAAATTGTGTCACTGTAGCTTGATTCATACTCAGCTACTGGAATATTAAAAGGATTTCCTCCAGATGCTACTATCTCATGTTGTTTAACATTTGAATTGTCTGCTGGATAAGTGAAATGTAAGTTGATTTTACTTTGTGATATTTTTTTCTGCATCTCCCAGTGGGGTAGATAACCTCTTGCTGTGTAACGGAGTTCTTTATATTTTTCCCAGCCAAATCCCCAGACATGTATAATGAATCCGTTATTGACGAGATCTGTCAGGATTTTTGCTTTTTCGTCTGTTGCAGTGCCGATGTATGAGAGGTCGTATTTTTTTTCTAGTTGATAATCTTGGTAATTATCTAAAAAGAGTCCTTCTGGTATTGTATTTCGAAAAGTAGTATTGAATCCCCATATTTCATCATAGATATCATGTGCTTCTGGAGAACAGTCTGCTTTTGTATCTAAGCAAATTCCAAAAACGGGAGGCAGAGTAGAGGAATGATTCGATTTAATATTATGCAGGACTCCCGAAGGTTTATCTTTAAAAATTTCTATAACTAGCTGAAAGTGTTCTCTCTGGAGAAGCTCAGATACTTCTTCAGAGTTATATTGGCCTACAGTACGGACCGTGATTTCGTTATCTTCAAATCCGATTATGGTATCCGTTTTTAATCGGAAAGGATGGCCTAATGTTTTAATGAGTGGCTGAACATAGTTATAGTATGCAAAACAAGTATCGTATTGAGGAGATTCGAATCCATTGCCTATGAGCAGCCAGTTCATATCAGTATAATTATTGGTATATTTTAGGTACTAGTATAGTAATAATACGGAGTGCTTTAGCACTATTTACAAAATCTTAGTATTTATTTCCTGTCATAATAAGAAATGTATGGAAATAGAGATACCCGATAGCATAAAACACCTTTACGAAGAGGGGAGGAATCCGGTTGTTAAAATTCCGAATCCTGTTCTAAGGCAGATGTGTTTACCTGTTCAGAAGATTACAAAAAAGACTCAGCAGTTTATAGATGATCTTGTGTACTGGTCTTTAAATGCAGATGGTGTTGGTATATCAGCCCCACAGTTGGGACGATTGGAGCGTATCATGATTGTAGATCCGGAAGTAGGGAATCCGGACGTATATATTAATCCAGAAATTATCCATACAGAAGGGGAATTTATTTTAGAAGAGGGTTGTCTTAGTATTCCAGGAATAATCGGAACGGTTAAGCGGCACCATACCGTTACGGTGAAAGGTTTAAACCGAAAAGGGGAAGTTTTCGAGAAAACATACTCTAAATTAGGTGCTGCTGTAGTGCAACATGAATTAGACCATTTAAACGGAGTGCTTTTTATTGATAGAGTTGAACCGGATTCTCTTTACGCTTACGATTATTCGGAAGCTGCAAAAGAGAAAAGAAGAAAGAAACGAGAAGAGTATAGTACGTCTGATGAAGAGTAATTAGCATATTATGAAGATTGTTTTTTTTGGAACAAGTACATTTGCCTGTCCTGCATTAGAAGTGTTAGCCGATCATGTTGGTTTAGTTGTTTCTCAGTGTGATAAACCTGTTGGGCGTGGGATGAAAGTGTCTTCTACTCCGGTGAAGAAGTTAGCGGAGAAACTAGGTATTCCGGTATTAACTCCTGACAAAGCGAGCGATCCCGACTTTATCCAGACAGTACGTGAAGGGGAGTACGATCTTGCTATAGTAGCAGCATATGGAAAAATTTTGAAAGAGGAGTTGTTGGCTACTACTAAACGGGGATTTTTTAATCTTCACGGATCGATTCTTCCTGCCTACCGTGGAGCTGCGCCAGTCCAGTACTCTATTATGAACGGGGATTCCGAAACGGGGGTCACGCTGATGAAGATGGATGAAGGGATGGATACCGGGAACATAATAGACATTGTTACTACGGAGATAAATCCTGAAGAGATGATTAACAGCTTATATGAAAGGTTGGCTCATCTTGCTGGTGATTTAATAAAGGACAACATAGAATCGTTATTCCGTGGTGATTATAAAGAGACGGTTCAGGATGAAGAGAAGGCGACCTTTGCTCCAAAAATTTTACGAGACGATTGTGTTTTAGATTTCAATAAATCGGCTAATGACTTGTATAATTTATATCGATCGGTGTATCCAAAGCCGGGTGTCACTATGGTTGTTGAAAATATGAAGTTTCCCGAAGTATATCTTCCGGAAATTAGTGCTTCTGACTATACAGATGATGAGAGTTATTATCCTGGCACAATAGTGAGTACTAATCCACATTTAATTGTAGCTTGCGGTAAAGGTTTTATCATGCTGAACCAAGTGCTTGTACCGGGAAAGAAGGCTATTTCAGGATCCGATTTTGCTCGAGGGTATGGCATTAAGGTCGGTAGTGTGCTGCCTAGTAAATAAAATAGTTTTTTTACTTTACAGATTGTTGATTCAATAAAGAATAGTATAATCTCATTAATGTTAAATTTTTTGAAAAATAGTTTACATTTTAAATGTTTCGTTTTATGTGTGGCATCCATCCATACTGGTAGTGCCATGGAAGAGACTCTCGAAAAACCATCAGCTCCTCCTATGTACGAAGAACTTCCAACTGCTAGAGCCATGGAAGAGACAATAGCCGAACCATCTGCTCCTCCTATGTACGAAGAGCTCCCACCCGCCTATGATGATCTATACCAAGCCAATGAATCGGAACTGCTAAGGATAAACGATAACTGGAATGCTCAGGATATCGATACGCTTTTAGATGAAATGGAACGTACTCTAAATGAGGGAGGTGACCTGGAAAAATACCTCCACCCCATCACGTGGATGAATAAACCTGTTACAACTATAAAGCAGTTAGATAGGGTTGTTATACTACAGCATAGCAGGTTTAATGCCATCTTACCTATCACCGATATCAGACTATGTGCCACAGAAAGCAGCCTGACAGAGTATCAGATACAATTCTTAGCCAACCTGCCACATATACGCTTATTCCATCTTACATGCAAAAACAGTAATCAGGAGATAATCCCACTATTGGATAGCTTAGCACAACGCAGACTTGTAGACTTAAACTTGTCTTCTTCTAGCGAAAATGATTATGCTAAACTAAGTGTAAAGAATAATACTCATTTACATAGCTTTCATCTTTCTGGTTGCAATCATGTACCAGATGACATGCTGAAGCGATACATTAATTCTCTTCCAGATACTATTGAGCAACTGACTTTGAAAGATGCTTCTTTATCGGAGAGTATATTATTAGAGGCTATTCCTAGGTTTCGAGGATTAAAAGTCTTAAAAATATGTCATTATAATCAGCTCTCCTCCAGTGCCATCGATATCGTGTTAAAACTACTACCAGAGGCTATGGAAGAACTGGATTTATCGGGTACACAATTATCATATGAAAGCCTGGAACAGATCGCTCAGTTCCAGGGATTGAAGAGGTTAAGATTATGCAATTGGTCTCTGAGCGCTTCTTCCTTAGAGAGATTCTTAGTCAATCTTCCAGATATCATCGAAGAACTGGATTTGTCAGCGACAGACGTTCTGGATTTCTCAGAGACAGACTTAATCGGTAAAGGACTAGAGCAGATTGCTCGGTTCCAGAGATTGAAGAAGTTAAATTTGAGCTATTGTATGTCTCTTGGCAGTTCTAGTTTAGAAAAATTGTTAACTTCACTCCCCGACAACCTAGAAGAACTAGATCTATCGGATACATACTTAACTTTTGAAGGACTATTGCAGATAGCACATTGCCATGGATTGAAGAGATTGGTTATACGTAGATGTCCGTTCCTTGCCTCTGAAGTTATAAATAGTATATTATGGAAATTACCAGAAGGATTAACATTGAAATATGGATACGATACTACTATAACTATTCAGAAAAACAATCTCATTCCTCCCAAAATAGTGAGCTTAAATAATAGTAAATTAAGCTCTGCGAATTTGAATAAATACTTCGCATTCCTGCCAGATAACCTAGAAGAACTAGATCTAGCGGAGACTAACTTAACAGATGAAGGACTAAAGCAGATTGCTCGGTTCCAGAGATTGAAGAGGTTAAATTTATGTGATTGTAAGTCTCTGAGCGGTTCTGGGTTAGAAAACTTGTTAGCCAATCTACCAGAGGGTATCGAAGAACTGTATCTAACAAATACACACTTAACAGATGCAGGACTGAACCATATCGCTCGGTTCCAGAGATTGAAGAGGTTGAGTTTGAAACTGTGTACGTCTTTGAGTGCTCCTGCTTTAGAAAACTTGTTAGCCAGGCTACCAGTTACCATCGAAAAACTGTATCTATCGGAAACAAACTTAACCGATAAAGGGCTGAAGCAGATCGCTCGGTTCCAGAGATTGAAGGGGTTGTATATATGTGGTTGTACGTCTCTGAGCGGTTCTGCAGTTAAAAAAATATTGTGGAAAATGCCCGAGGGTATAGAAGTTACAGATGTAAACTGGAAGACTAGAACTATTGATAAAAGAATGCAGGAGTCTCCCAGGAAAGAAGGCGATTGTAGTTGTACTGTATTGTAATATGTAGTGGGCAGAGCTAGAAGTATTTTGTATTTTATAAAATCGGGCGGAGCTCCCCTTCGAGGATAAACTCATCTTTAAAACGCCGGGAAGACGGTGGTAGTTAGGGGATATTGTTAGTTTGTGAACCCACATCTAGGTATTTTTATCGATAAATGGTTCCCCTTCGAGGATGACCGACCTAGTGGGATATGAGTGGTAGCTTTGACCCCCGCATCTGAAACTTTAGGCTAATGTTTCAAGTATTTTTAGAAGGCCATAGACCCCGCTCCGTCCTCGAAGGGGAACCATATACAACATCGGGGCGACAAATGAGATGTGGATTGTTAAAGTATCGTCCCGCCTTCTATCAATACCGACTACTTACTATCAGGCTAAACTAACCCTACATCTTATTCATCAGTTCAGGCAAAACCTCAAAAAGATCCCCGACCAGCCCGATATCTGCTATCTCAAAGATAGGTGCATCGGCATCGGTGTTAATGGCCACAATCACTTTACTATCCTTAATACCTGCCATATGTTGTGTTGAACCTGATATTCCAGCAGCAATATATAAGTTTGGAGCCACAATTTTCCCTGTCTGACCCACTTGCAATTCATTAGGTGCAATACCGCTATCAACGGCCGCTCTGGTAGCGCCAACCGCTCCATTTAATTTATCGGCCAGTCCGCCTACTACTTTTTCGAATGTTTCGGCGTCCTTCAGGGGTCTGCCACCTGAAACAACTACTTCAGCTTGGGTAAGATCGGGTCTGCCTTCCTGTCTTTTTGCTTCGGAAATAATTTTAACAGCAGAGTTCATGGTGAGATCTGTTTTTTCGGGTTCCTTAGCAGAATCTGGATTCTCTACTGCAAAATTAGAGGGCCTGAATGTAATTACAGTAGGAGCCGATTCTATTTCTACTTTTGCTATTACAGAACCAGCGACTATGGGTCGCTTAAAAGTTTTTTCGTTGCAAACTTCGATAACGTCGGTGATTGCGCCTGCATCGATGGATCCGGCTAGTCGTGGCATAATATCCTTAGAGAGCATGCTAGATACCGCAGCGATATGAGTGTAGTTCTCAGCCAATGTCTTCAGTCCGTTTACTACTCCATCTGTAGCTGGTAAAGAGTTTAATTCACAGAACCAATTTTTTTCTCCAGGCATGGCTGTACCGGATGGAGCAATCAGTAGAACATCGAATGGAAGTCCCATGGCTTTGCCGAATCCTGCACATGCATTAAGTTCGGATGGTTGAAATGCAATTAATAATAATCGGCTCATGATAATACTCCTTTCTGTTTTAGGGTAGCAATTAATTCGTCTGTATTATTTACTTTTACGCCAGCGGTTCGCTCGGGTGGTAGTTCGTATGAGATGGTTTTTACTTTTGGAGCATCCTGGTGAGTGGGCTCTCTTTTTTCTAGTGGTTTCGTTCTAGCTTTGATAATTCCAGGAAGGGGAATATAGCGGGGCTCATTTAATCGTAAATCTGCGGTTGCAACACAGGGAAGGGTGAGTTCAATCACCTCTTCACCAAGATCGGTCTCTCTGGTAATAGTAGCGGTTTCACCGTTAATCTCAATTTTAGATGCAAATGTTGCTTGTGGCCAGTTTAGCTTTGCTGCGAGCATCTGGGCTGCCTGATTGTTATCGCCATCTGTTGCCTGCTTTCCCATGAGAATGAGTTTGGCATCTAGCTCCTTCTGTAAGTTAGCTAACTCTTTTGCTATCCCAAGGGAGTCGTAGGTGTGGTCTGTTTCTATCAGGATTGCTTTATCGGCCCCCATGGCTAGTGCTTTCCGTAACTGTTCCTCACATTCCGCCTTTCCGATAGATACTGCAATTATTTCAGTTGCAATCCCTTTCTCTTTTAACCGGACAGCTTCTTCAAGGGCTATTTCGTCAAACGGATTTATATCGTACTTAACATTGGATGTGTCTAAATTGCTCCCGTCTGCTAATGGTTTAACTTTAGCATATGGATCTACCACTCGTTTTACACTTACTAATACCCTCATGTAATATACTCCTACACTTAATATATTCCATAAGTTTAAAGAAATGAAATAAAGTTGTAGAAAAGATCTGGTAAAGATTGCGCAGTTTTTTTTAATGGAAGGTATAGGATTTCCTTCGAGGACGGAGCTTGGGGACCATGGCCTTATTTGTCATTCCGGAACGGAATCCAGTCCATTATAAATACTATTTTTCCAAAGGATCATAAACATTAAATTAAATATTGATAAGAAGACTCATTGAAAAGTAAAAAAGAGATGGTAGCGACGATCAGACTTGAACTGATGACCTAACGGGTATGAACCGTTCGCTCTAACCAACTGAGCTACGTCGCCGAAAATAGTTTACTACTGTATTATACCAGTTTTCATTTTAATTATATGTAGAAGATTGAAAAGTATTATCCATTAAGTGGATGCATAAAAAGATAAAGAAGTGAAGGCTAAATGCTAATTTTATAGGGGAAAGATGCAATAATTATGATGGAAGTATATACAATTCTTAAATTATAAGCACTGTAATTATACTTGTTGAGGAATACGATGTCTGTAGAAATTATCATGCCAGAGCTTGGCGAATCGGTACATGAAGGAACGGTAACAACATGGCTTAAGAAAGAGGGTGATTCTGTAAAAGAGGATGAGCCTATTGTAGAGATTATGACCGATAAAGTAAATACAGAACTTCCTGCTCCTGCATCTGGTGTTCTTACAAAAATTATGATCCCAGAGGGGAGTCCGGTAGAAGTATTCTCAGTTATGGGGATTATTGATGATGGATCGGGCGGATCGTCTTCTGCTGCGTCTGCTCCGTCTGAGAGTAAGCCGACCAGTGAATCCGCACCTGCTGCAGAGTCTGCACCAGTACAGAATCCTGAAGCAAGTAGTAGTGATGATAGAAAATGGTATACCCCAGTAGTACGTGCCATGGCCAAAGAGCATAATATTCCCGATTCCGAACTAGAGGGTATTACAGGCAGCGGCAAAGACGGTCGGGTGACCAAAGTAGATGTAGAAGATTATTTAAGTAATAAAGGAACGGGTTCTGCGCCAGCTCCAAAAGCGGTGAGTTCAGCTCCTCAAGTGTCAGCAGCACCTGCACCTGCAGCGAAACCTGCTCCAGCTAGCGTAGCAGGGGAGAATCAGGAGATAGTGCCTCTTGCTGGTATGCGTAAGATGATAGCCGATGCCATGGTAAGAAGCTCTCAGGTTCCTACGGTTAGTACACTGATTGATGTTGATGTGACGGCTTTATCCGATTTCCGTGCTAGAAATAAAGAGAGTTTCCAGAGTATGTACGGAGCGAAGCTTACTTATACACCATTCTTTATTAAGGCGATATCGGATGCTCTGATGGAATTTCCTATTGTGAATGCTGCTCTTATGCCTGATAACAATATCGTGATGAACAAGGTGGTGAATCTTGGAGTAGCGGTTGCGTTAGGAAACAAGGGTGAGGGCGGATTAATTGTTCCAGTTATCAGAAACTGCCAAGATATGAGTCTGCCAGAAGTTGCTAAAGCGTTAGATGGTATTGCTAAGAAGGCAAGAAGCAATCAGTTGGGCGTTCAGGATGTTCAGGGTGGTACATTTACATTAACGAATCCGGGAAGCTACGGCGCTACTTTCGGTACTCCGATGATTAATGCTCCTCAGGCCGGGATACTTGGTACATATGCTATTAAGAAGACTCCGGTGGTGATAAACGATATGATTGCTATACGGAGCATCATGAATCTAGTGCTTACGTACGATCATCGGTTAATTGATGGGGCCATGGCTGGTAACTTTTTGCTGAAGATAAAAGAGAAACTAGAAAAAGTAGAGTTCTTGAAATAAATTAAGAGATAAGTTGCTGGTGCTGAATAATCAGTACTTTAGTATTCTTTAATTAATTTTTAGAAGGTTATGGACCCCGCTCCGTCCTCGAAGGGGAACTATACACAATGTCGGGGCGACATTTTCGCGTGCGGGGTCATAACTATCACTGCCACCCCACTCTGATTTGTCACCCCGGAAACTTAAAAATTCCGGGGTCCGTGACGATTTTTTCTGCCCCGCATTTTAACTTTTAATCCAGTATCTGAAGTGTTTATCGAACGTCATGGATACCGACTGTACATAGTGTCGGTATGACAAATTGGAGTGTGGCCCTGCATTTCAAACTTTAAGCTAATAATCTAAAGTGTTTTTAGAAGGTCATGGACCCCGGAATTTTTAAGTTTCCGGGGTGACAAATTGTGTAACTGGGACCACTTCTTTCATTCTTGTCTATGCTCTGGGTCATCCTAGAATAGGAGCCAGTCTTCTATGAATTTTTTTCCTTAGCTTGCTAAAATGAAATACTTCAATGCTGAATCTATTATCGTCTTGTGCAAAATAGATAAATATGGAAAGATATTACTAGATGGTAAAAATATTGTTCCCATTTAATAGGATTGCACTAATATTCAATCGTAGCCTGCTTAGTATGGTTATGGTACTAGTGTTTAGTCAATTTCTATTGGATGCAAGTAGTGATAATTTGCCTATTCAGGACTCCCTTGATACTACTAATATCCTAAGTGTGAACGATGTTGTCACTAAGAAATGTAAAATGCTCTGGATTGATGCTGGAGCGAATCTCTCCCGATTTAGTTCTGAAGAAAAAATTAGAAACATAGTAAAAAATGTTAAGGATACCGGATTTAACACGATTGTACTGGATGTAAAGCCGATTGTAGGGTGCACGATTTATCCTAGTAAGTATACGAAAAAACTAGAACAGTGGTTAGATGGTAGAACTAGAACGCTTCAGAATTTACCGAAAGATTTCGATCCTTTAAAATCTTTCGAGGCTACTTGTAAGAGGAATAATATTCAGTTATTGGTTAGCATGAACGCCTTTTCGGAGGGGCATACTTGTTTTCATATGGGCAGCGGAGGTCTGGGGAAGGGACCGGGCTATGGTATGTATGATGAACAGACGGTACTTTATGAGAGTTGGCCAGTACTTAGTGTTTATACTAAGGATAATAAAAAACGATTGTCCGGATGTATGGTTCAGACAATACCAAATAGATATCCTAAGGAGAGTATGTGTAATGTTTATACCGCACTCTATAAAATTCCAAACATATTAGAGGATGATCTTGTTGCATCGATAGATAAAAATTACAAAATAGTTGAGGTGAAGATGGGAGGTAGACCATCTTCAGTCCCGCCAGGAGGTAGTATTTTACTCTTTAGAGGTTCTCTGGCAGAGAGCATGAATCGTTATTTACTTCCTGGGAATTTCGCGAAAATGTTAGCTAAGCCCCAGTATGTAAGTATTACTGAAATGCCACATCAGCAGTACGCATTGATGATGAATCCCGTACATCATAATGTGCAAAAAAGAGCCTTGAAATTTGTTAAAGAGATTTTTTCAAAGTATGACGTTGATGGAATCATATACGATGATCGGATGCGATTTGCTGGTATGAATGCAGACTTCAGCAACTATACCAAAATGAAATTCGAGTACTATCTAGGCAAGAAAGTGGATTGGGATAAAGACATCTACTCTTATCAATATCTGCCCAATTTAAAACGGATGCGTGTGCCGGGTAAGTATTGGAATGAATGGAGAGTTTGGCGCGCTAAGGTGATACAAGATTGGGTACAGAAAGTAAAAAATAAGGTGAAAGAGTTTGGGAATGGGAAGTACTTTGGTGTCTATGTGGGATCGTGGTATGGAGAGTATGATAAATTCGGGGTTAACTATGCATCCAAAGAGAACAAATTATTTCAAGCCAAGAATGAGAACTATGCAAAAACAGGGTTTGCTGAACATTTAGACTTTCTAATCCCTGGCTGTTACTACGGTACCATAAGTGAGGATGATGCTAGAAAAAAGGGAATATCCACCGGAAGAAGTGTGGAGGGTGCTTGTAAACTAATGCATAAGATTGCAGATAATGCCACGTGGATTTATCCAGGAGTAATGTTATCAAGTTACAAGAACCGACCTCATTCACTGGCCAAAGCTGCTAAAAAAGCACTAGATACATGTCATGGAATTATGGTATTCGATTATTCACATAATTTTTCTCAATTTCAGCATACTTTGGCTCCACTATTGAAATCGTATGAGCATGAATCTCCCCACAAAATTGTCTCCAAACAAGAATTGTATTCGGTTTCAGATACTTTGCTAGAACCTGTTGTAAAAATAGATGATAAAGAGATAGAGCTTGCAAAAGGTGCTTCTGGTATTGGATTATAGTAGTATGTTACAATATATGAAGTATTTAGTCCTAAATGAATTTTAAAAGCAACTAAACTGCTTTAATATTAGTTTCATCTATTATATGAAAAAGTATTCTCTTTTATTGCTTTGTGCAATAATTTCGTCTGGAAGTATTTCTCGTGCGTGTGAAGAACATAGTACGGGTGAAGTGTGTAGTAAAGAAATACTATATATATTGTGTGATAAATGCAGAAGCATGGAAAAAGAAAAAACATTCTCGAGCTATTTTAATGGAAATAGTATGGCATGCAATCCATTCGATACACTTATATCTAGAGCGTTATATGATACCGAAAGTGGATATACCCACAACCTTCATAATATTATAAGTTTTAGTTATTTATTGGATAATCGCGTCCTGGTACTCAATAAGATAGAGATACCAAGGAGTCATCTTTTTGTTCATGTGCTAGAAAATGGCACATATAATTGTTATTTTTCACTATATAAAAGATCGTTGTATAGATCTGAGATGGAAGGTTTTAATAAACATCAGTATCCCATAGTTGAAAGTATATCAATTCCACCTCATGTCTTAAAAAATTTTCCTAAGGATAGCCTGCTGTTTATCCCGCTTAGTAGCTTAACAGGTAGTAGAGTGAACCCGAATCCTGATTTGGTAGGATTTTTGCCAAATAATAATGTGGTTTTAAATTCTTCTAAGCTAGACAGGTATATGGAATATTTTGATGTAGGTGTTTTATTTAATAGGTTAGATGATGTAGCGGATTATTTAAATAGAAGTTATATTAAGTTTTATAAAGAGATGCCGCGGCATAAAGGACTCTTTTTGTTTCTAAGTAATTTTAAACATACAGAGTTGATGCATTGCTACCGAAATGTGTTGGCCATGAAAATAAAGAAAGTAAAGCAGAAAAAAAAGGTAGATGAGAATAGATCCACTATTAGCGATACTACTGCATTGGAGTCATTAGATGCTTTGGATACTTTAGATACAGTTAGTCCGTTATCTAGTGCATCAAGTTCTACTGAAGAGAGTAGTTTGCTAATGGATCCAATATCTTTAGATTCCATGGGTGAAGATTGTCTGTTGGATGATGTTGAGATGTTAGATGCAGATGATGTATGCAAAATGTTTGATGAACAAACTGAATATGGTGGTAAATAGATAACATATTATTGGTAATGATATAACTTAGTTATCTAGTATACGGTAAACTATAAGAACTGTAGGGGTGTAGCTCAGTTGGTAGAGCGGCGGTCTCCAAAACCGTAGGTCGCGGGTTCGAATCCTGTCTCCCCTGCCATTATTTATCTTCGTAGTATATATAATTATTACAAATTTCAGGTCGGATATTGCTCCGTCCTCACAGGGGAAATGCACAATCCCGGACTAACAGATCAGATGTGGGGTTAAAGCTATTACACTGCTACTCACTATTTCGTCATCCTCGCAGGGGATCCATTTATCGATAAATAATCGCCAAGTGCGGGTTCAAAAACTAACAATATCCTCTTGCTAACACCGTCTTCCCGGTGTTTTAAAGATGCCGGGATGCGGTCGATATTAAATCCTCATGTGGAGGGCTTTTTAAAAAGGTCATGGACCCCGCTCCGTCCTCGAAGGGGAACTATACACAATGTCGGGGCGACACATTAGAGAAGCAACCAGTCTCGTAATCGATAAATAATCGCCAAGTGTGGGTTCCATTACTAAATCTCCATTTCTTGTAGAATTTACGGCTCCTAAATTACCGGATTTCTAGCTGAAAGTGTAATATACGCAATAATTGCATATATTTAAAATGCAAATATATGACGATTAAATAAGTATTATATTAAAGCTAAGGTATTGTTATGCAAGGTGAAGAGAAGAGAAGATTATTGCAAAATCAGGAGAAGAATGGGATATGGTACCATTGGGGACCCTATCTAAGTGAGCGACAATGGGGCACTGTTCGGGAAGATTATTCTGAAAACGGATCGGCATGGGATTATCTGTCCCATGACCAGAGTATGTCTCGAGCTTATCGATGGGGTGAGGATGGGATTGCTGGTATATCTGATGAAGTGTCTCTGCTCTGTTTTTCTGTTGCATTCTGGAATGGCAAGGATAAAATTTTAAAAGAGCGTCTTTTTGGATTAACCAATAGCGAAGGAAATCATGGGGAAGACTGTAAGGAGTACTATTATTACCTAGATAATACACCTACACACTCTTACATGAAGTATCTTTACAGGTATCCCCAGAATGAATTTCCTTATGAAAAGTTAATAAAAGAGAATGCTAAGCGTACTAGTCATGAACCAGAATATGAGCTCATGGATACAGGGGTATTTGATAACGATGAATACTTTGATATCCATGTAGAGTATGCCAAAGCCGATCATGATGATATCTGTGTGAGAATCCATGTTACCAATAAATCCTCTAAAGCATCAGAAATAACGCTGCTTCCTCAGCTCTGGTTTAGGAATACTTGGAGTTGGAACGAAAAAAATACAAAATCTACTATAGAGTTAGAGGATAAAAATCTTGTGTATGCGCAGTATAATCCGCACGCTTGCAAGAAATATGACAAGTATTATTCAAACTACTGGTTAGCATTTGATAAAGCAGATGAAGTAATTTTCACTGAGAATGAAACTAACAATAAGAAGTTATTTAATTCTGAAAATGAATCGAGATGTACCAAAGACGGATTCCATGATTACATTGTAAATGGCAACAAAAACGGAGTGTGTCAGTGCAAGCAAGGCACAAAAGTAGCCGGAGTATATAAGAAAAAAGTAAAAGGGAATTCAACTGTAACTATCAATTTGCGACTCTCTTCGTCTAGGCAGGAGAAGCCTTTTGGAACAAAGTTTAAGGCAGTATTTGAAAAACGCATTAAAGAAGCAGATGAGTTCTATAAGGGTCTTTCTCCTGATATGAATGAAGAACAACGCACTATTCAGAGAAGAGCTTTTGCTGGTCTGTTGTGGAATAAGCAGTATTTTGAATATGATGTTAAGCGTTGGTTGGAAGGCGATAAATTCACCCCTAAGCCGCCTACAGAACGGGAAAAGGGGCGAAATAGGCAGTGGCAGCATTTTGAATCTCAGTATGTGCTTTCGATGCCTGATAAATGGGAATACCCCTGGTTTGCAGCTTGGGATTTAGCATTTCACTGTGTAAGCATAGCGCATGTTGATGCAGAATTCGCCAAGAAGCAGCTTACGGTACTTTTGCGTGAGAATATGATGCATCCTAACGGTCAGATTGCTGCATATGAGTGGAGCTTCGATGATGTGAATCCGCCAGTTCATGCTTGGGCAGCCTATCAGGTATTTAAAATAGATTATGAGCAGAATGGTAAGAAGGATTATAAATTCTTAGAGCAAGTTTTCCATAAGATGTTGATGAATTTCACCTGGTGGTTAAATAGGATAGATAAAGATAATAACAATGTTTTCCAGGGTGGATTTTTAGGATTAGATAACATTAGTGTGTTCGATAGAACTGAAATGATGCATAAAGGGGTGAACATAGAGCAATCGGATGCTACTAGCTGGATGGGTATGTTCTGCCTAAATATGTTATCGATATCGTTAGAGTTGGCTGTTTTTGATAAAATTTATCAGGATGTAGCGGTGAAATTCCTGCAGCATTTCTTCCTGATTGCAAAATCTATGAACGGTGGAGAATCGAGATCGTTAAAGCTATGGGATGATAAGGATTCGTTTTATTATGACGTTATTAATACGAAGTTCCATGGTCAGGAATATATCAGAGTTCGATCGTTAGTAGGATTAATTCCCTTGTTAGCAGTTACTGTTTTTGATAATAAGTTTCTGGACGAACTTCCTGAATTTAAAGCTCAACTAAACTGGTATCTGAAATACAGGAACGATCTTGTGAATGATGTAGATTTCAACTACTCAGTAGGTAGTAACGAGAAAATACTCCTTTCATTAGTGCCTTACTGGAGAATTGTAAGGCTATTAAATGTGATGCTAGATGAGAAAGAGTTTTTATCTAGATACGGGATACGCTCTCTGTCTAAAATCCATGAAAAGCAACCTTATACTATTGAATTTCAAAATGAGACTTATTCTGTTAAATACGAACCTGCGGAATCTTCTTCCGGATTGTTTGGCGGAAATTCTAATTGGAGAGGACCCATCTGGTTCCCCATTAACTATCTGCTAATAGATGCCATGAGGTCTTATGCTGGATATTATGGGGATCAGTTCTTAGTGGAGTATCCTACGGGTTCCGGAAATATACAGAATCTTTATCAGGTATCAGAAAATCTTAGTCGGCGACTGATATCCATCTTCCAGTTGAACAAAGGTGGTAATAAGCCTGTGTTTGGAGGTAGTAAGACTTTCCAAAACAAGAAAGATTGGCAGGAGCATGTACTCTTCTATGAGTATTTCCATGGTGATAATGGAGCTGGTATTGGAGCATCTCATCAAACCGGCTGGACGGCATTGGTCGCGAACTTGATCCATGAACTGAAGAGTGGTAAATTTGATGCAAAGAAGAAAAATCATATTCTGTTTAAATCGGATAAACCTGCTGCATAGTTGACAGTGAGAGTCCCCGACCGGCTTTTAGCCGGTCGGGGACTCTGGTGATGTAGTTTTGTTCGATTAGGATACAGTATATCCACAATCTACTTGATATTCAGTTTTCTCTTTTTGGGAGGTGTTAGATTGCCTTTCCGAATAGTTCTAGACTTAAAATTATGATCTGTAAAGTCTATTCCTTTTGGTAATTGCGATAAGATATGTTCAACTGTTGAAGAGCCAATAAACGTACAGCTACCTATATCCAGTTTTTTCAATTCTTGGAAACGAGTAATAGTATCCAATTCTTCATTTGTTAGATTGATATGCCTTAGGTACAGCTCTTCTATACATTTTGGTAGATGGGCTAACAAGTTTTCTAAGTTAAGAGATGAACCACTTATGCCTAGTAATTTCAATCCTTGGAAGCTGGCGATTCCATTCAATCCTTCATCCGTTAGGTTGGTGTACAATAGGTCCAGTTCTTCCATACCCTCTGGTAGGGATATTAGAAATTCAGTTAATTTATTAGGTGTTAGTTTAGTACATCCAGAAAAGCTAATACGCTTCAACGTGTCCATGCTTTTAAGAAGTAGTAAGACATTATGATGAAGTGTAGAAGAAGATATATGAAGTGATACTAGCGGATACCTGGATAAACATTCATACAGCGGCCTTAATTCAGCCATCGTGTTGCTACATCCTGCTAGATGGAATAGACGCAGATGTGGCAGATTAGCAAGGAAAGAGATCTCTTCTTGAGAAAGTGTACCAAAGGAGTGCTTTATCCCACCATATTCGTATATTCTTCCTAGTCTCATATCGGTAATACCAAGTAAGCATTCTATACCAGGAATATGAACGATTCTGTTTTGTAATGAGATGGCTTTTTGTAATTGCTCTCTATTTGATATGGGTCTGTTTAACCAATGGATAGGATCTGTAAACTTTTCTAGATTATCTCCTTGGTTCAAACATATTTCTATTTGGTTTAACATCAAATCTACATCATGTTCATTCCAATCGGGATGGATGATATGTGATGCAGACCTATATAGAGTAGAGTATTCCGGTTCTTCAGTAGTATCTTTCATGGCACTACCAGCATTCATGGATGCGATAAATAAAACAATACATTTAAGATTCAAACTATTTTTCGTCATATTTAACATTAAAGAGATTTTACTATTTTTTATTGAAACAATAGTATATTCCTCAAATCTTTCTAGCTAGTTACTTATCAGATGTTGTATGGATTCGCTAGCAATAAGATGGTAAAAAAGCGGGGTCTTAGGGGTGTGGCGATTATACTTTCACTGAAACCGACTTTATTTCAAACTTCTTCTTCCAGCTTGGTTTTTGTTTCAATATAGTGCTAAATATATGTTGATATCTGTGTTGCCAAGTATGTTCTCTAAGTATACGATGGTAGCAGGCCTCTGCAATTCTTTCACGTTCTGTATTGTTTTCAAGATAGTATTTAATTACCTGCGTGATATTGTTATCATTGCAACATACCATCTCTTTACCCATATCAAAAAATCTGCCTAATTCGCCATACTCATGATTTAATTGAAAGGTCTTACATGCTCCCAGTTCAAATACTCTACCTTTTACCTGCATCATATCCCGAAAAGCTCCACTCCAATTTAGAACTAGAGATATCTTAGATTCGGAAAATATCCTCAACATATCTTCGTGCGATACCCGGCCATGGGTAACGCCTGCTAGTTCTGGAATAGTCTCCCATCCGCCTCCCCAAAGATTAATGTTGAATCCGGACTGCTTTAGTTTATAGACAACATCTAACCTATTCTGCATGCTGCCAACAAATGTAATGTCATACTTTTTTGTACAGTTAATAGGGTAATAGTATTTTGGGTTTGCTGCCCACTGGCAATGGATAACATTCTTTATTCCGCGTGCATGGTAAGCATCAATCGCTGGGGCATGATTTGTAATTGCAAAGTTATAATTACCTGCAAAATGGAGTGCGTCACCTAACCGCCATTCATCATCAGACATAAATAAGAGGGAAGTAGTGCTGCTTTTATTAGTAATGTATTCAATTACATCGGGATGTATCTCATTTCCCATGCAGAACTCTTGCCAAAGAATATCTGGATTTGTCTCTTTAAATAGTCTAATAAACTGCTTGTTGCTCTCCTCGTAGCCGTATTTTTCATGGGATACCTTCCAGTCGAAATCAATTACTTCTGCTCCAAACTGTATTAAAGAATCACGGATATTATAAAATCCGTAAGGATGCTTATCTGGAGAGTCGTACCCAGGAGATACAAGTAATATTTTCATGAATATATTTAAGCATGTTTACTAGGAATAATTCTATGAAATTATACATCTAAAACTATATTTTTTTGTACATTTTTATTATTCTCTAAAGAGAAACTAAGAAGTATCCGAGCATCTATATGTGTCGTATAAATTGCTTGCTGTAAAAGGTATGTAGATTTGTAACTTTAGGCTAGAATATTGTTGACATATGGTGAAAACCATGATAACATAGACAAAGTAATGGTATTAACACAAGTAAAAATACCTGGCCTGAAAATAGGTTTTAATTGGAAGATTTAGGAAATAGATGAAAACAATAAATAAACCGCAAACAACAAATAGTTCTTTTGCAAAATATGCTTGGTTTTTGTTGGGTTACAATATACTAGTTATTTTATGGGGAGCATATGTTAGAGCAAGTGGTTCAGGTGCTGGCTGCGGGAGTCATTGGCCTGCATGTAATGGATCTGCGATCCCATCCTTTCAAAGATACGAAACTGTAATCGAATTTGTTCACAGGATAACCAGTGGAATTATACTTCCCATGGCAATCGTGTTAGCCGTGATGGCGTACAGGAATTTTCCAAAAGGGAACCTGGTAAGGCTAACAGCAGTTGGTTCTCTTGCTTTTGTGGTGATAGAAGCGCTACTAGGTGCCGGACTCGTTCTGTTCGGTCTGGTAGACAAAGACGATTCGCTAGCAAGAGCACTAGTGATGTCTGCACATCTATGTAATACTTTCTTACTTTTAGCTAATCTCAGCCTAACAGCATGGTGGGGTAGTGGAAAGGCGCAATTGAATATAAAATCGCAAGGACCGCTTATGTGGGGTCTGATAGCGATGCTCCTCTCTATTGTGTTATTGGGTATGAGCGGGGCAATAGCTGCCTTAGGGGATACGCTATTTCCTGCAACATCTATTATAGAAGGATTGCGGCAAGAGCTTTCGCCTACTGCACATTTCTTAATCCGATTAAAATTATTGCACCCATTACTAGCAACTTGTGTCGGACTCTTTATGGTGCTGATGTTAGGTTTAGCATCTCACTTAAGACCTTCAGAAGAACTGAAAAAACTCTCCCAGATAACAATTACAGCATATGCATCTCAGTTATTGGTAGGGTTGGTAAATGTATCATTCCTGGCTCCTATAGAAATCCAAATATTCCATCTTCTAATGGCTGATATTGTATGGGTTACAGCATTGATTAGTGTTGTTGTAGCGTTAGCAAAAGATGTTCCACAAAAAGAATTAGAGGATGTAACAGTCTATGCAGAATCAGTGCCTGAAAAATCATTGTCAGGAGTTAAGCTGATAAAAGCTTATGTAGAGGTTACGAAGCCAAGAGTAATTAGTCTGCTTTTATTTACTACACTGGCTGGTGCTTGTATTGCAGAAGGTGGAATTCCTAATGGTTGGCTTCTATTTGTGATTACTATTGCTGGGTACATGATATCCGGAGCTGCTAATGCGATTAATATGGTAATAGATCGGGATATCGATGCTAAGATGGTACGTACATCGAAGAGGCCTACAGTTACGAAAGCATTGCCATCTAGAGATGTATTAATCTTTGCATTTACAATGGCTACCCTCTCGTTCGGTATGTTCTGGAGTGTGGCTAATCTTTTAAGTGCCATGCTCTCTTTAGCCGGACTCGCGTTCTATGTTATAGTCTATACTCTGATGCTGAAGCGTAGAACCTGGCAAAATATAGTGATTGGTGGAGCTGCAGGATCGTTCCCTCCTTTAGTTGGTTATGCTGCAGTAAGTGGTGAGCTGAGTGTGTTGGCATGGGTGCTCTTTGGTATTATCTTCTTCTGGACCCCTGTGCACTTTTGGGCTTTGGCCCTTTTAATTAAAGACGATTACGCAAAAGTGGGTGTTCCAATGCTCCCCGTAGTGCACGGAGAAAGAGCTACAGTGATACAGATTATGCTTTACGCAGTGCTAACAGCTGCATTGTGCGTAGTCCCGTTTTTGCAGAAAGATCTAGGGTTGATTTACCTAGTATCTTCACTAGTGTTGAATGGTGTTTTATTGTCTCAATGTGTGAATGTAATGAAAAATCCAGAAAGACAGAAATACCTTTCTTTATATAAGTTTTCTATGTTATACTTAGCATTATTGTTTACAATGATAGCTATAGATAGAGCTCAAGGAATATAAATTAGCATGGATGTAGGTGGTAAAAAATAATGGCGCAAATATTTAAACCAAGTGCGAATACAGTGATAAGAACAGTGTTGTTTTTAGTGGCAACCGGACCGGGGATTTTAGGTTATCTGCTCTCGGCATATAGTAGATCTCCATATAATACAAAAGTGGGTGTGCCGATGGATCAACCAATTCCGTTCAGCCATAGACACCATGCTTATGAACTTGGTATAGACTGTAGAAACTGTCATACTTCCGTAGAAAAATCCTCTTTTGCAGGTCTTCCTTCTACTGAAACTTGTATGCAGTGTCACTCGCAAATATGGACAAACAGTCCGTTATTAGAGCCTTTAAGAAAGAGTTATGAGACAGGTGTGCCTCTTAAATGGAAAGTGGTTAACCGAGTTCCCGATTTTGTCTACTTTAATCACAGTATTCACGTAAATAGAGGGATTAACTGTAATCAGTGTCACGGACCAGTGCAGCAGATGCATATGACATGGAAAGGAAATTCTTTTGAAATGATATGGTGTTTAAACTGCCATAGGGAACCAGAAAAATTCCTTTATCAAGATGATAGCAGACCAGGATTAACTCCAAGAGAGCAGGTGTTTAATTTATACATGAAGTATCAACAAGGGTTGCCTCTTTCAGACAGAGAGCGAAGTTTGATATTAGGAAGAAATTATAACCCAAGTAGCGAAGAGATATTTAAAGGAAAAGAATTAGTTAAGGAGAGAGGTGTACAGAAGGATCAATTGGCAGATTGTTCGGTATGTCACTACTAAAGAGAGATAGGGAAGTATGTTGCTAGATAAGGAACAGGATAACATGAAAACAAAGAATCGTGGCGAATTTAGTCTTAATACAATACGTGAAAAGTTGGCAGATGCTCGCGGTAAAACTTACTGGAGAAGCTTAAACGAAATTGCGGAGACAGAAGAATTTAGTGCCTGGTTAGAAGATGAATTTCCAAATAGATCTACTCTTAAGCAAGTAGATAGAAGAGACTTCTTGAGGTTTATGGGAGCTTCTATTTTAATGGCTAGCTTGGGTGGATGCCGATCGGTGTTCATGGAGGATCAGAATTTTGTTCCTTATGTAAAGAATCCTGAAAATATGGTGCCAGGAAATCCTCTGTATTATGCAACTAATCACTCTCTATCGGGGTATGCATCTTCAGTTCTAGTTAGATCGGACATGGGTCGACCGATGAAAATTGATGGTAATCCAGCTGTAGGGAGAGGATGTAATTCTATTACTCAGGCTTCCATTCTGGATATGTACGATCCTGATAGGTCTAAGCAGGTGTTAGAGAAGGGTGTTGTCTCTACATGGGATGCATTCTTTAAAGAATTTAGAAAAGCATTAGAAAATTCCAAATCTACTGGTGGTAGTGGAGTAAGAGTAGTAACCGAATTTACAGGATCTCCAAGCTTTATCGCTCTGATGAATAAAGCTAAAGAGTTATATCCAAATATGGAATGGATCAGTTACGAACCCGTTTCTAGAGATAATGTTTTCCAGGGTGCTATGCTTGCCTATGGTAAAAAAGTAGAGACAACCTATCATCTTAAAAATGCCAAAACAGTAGTATCTTTCGATGCCGATTTCCTTGAATCGATGCCAGGTGCATTGAAGATGTCTGCCGATTTTATGGGCAGCAGAAAAGTAGAAGGAAACAAAGCCGATTTTAATCGATTGTATTCATTTGAATCCGCACCATCTTTAACCGGTGCTAATGCCGACCATAAGTGGCCAGTAAAAGCTAGTGAAATGGAATCCTTAATCGGATATATTGCTGGTTTATTAGGTGTTCCTGGGGTGAGTGGAGGAAGTCTTCCTGATGGGGTCTCCTCAAAAGCAGTGGATGCTATGGCTAAGGAATTATTGGCTAATAAAGGTAAATGTGCAATTATTCCAAGCGATTTCCTAAGTGCTAAATGTCATGCTGTAGTTCATGGATTGAATCAGGTGCTTGGCAATGCGGGATCCACAGTAGTATATACAGATCCGGTAGTGGCTGGATGTGGTGAAAGCAACAATAAGATGCATCAGCTAGTTCAGGAAATGAATGCGAAGAAAGTTGATGTGCTATTGATGTTCGGAAACAATCCAGTATTCAATGCGCCAGCCGATTTTGCATTTAAGGACGCTCTAAAGAATGTTCCATTAAAAGCTTATTGGGGATTGCATGAAGATGAAACAAGTAAAGTATCCGATTGGCATCTTCCAGCAGCTCATTTCTTAGAAGTATGGAGTGATGGACGAGATGTGGATGGTAGCGTCTATCTGGGTCAGCCATTAATTAGTGCTCCTCTTTATAGTTCTTGTAGATCTAAAGATTCTATCTTAGCAAGGTTGTTTTTACCTTCAGGAACACTTAAAGGTAAATCTGAAGAACCATTCGCAAGTGAAGAAGTTTTAAAGAATTACTGGGAAAAGAGCTCTTCTAGCAATAATTTTGAATCGTTCTGGAAGAGAAGTCTGGAAAAAGGATTAGTGGGTGGTACTTCACTGCCTAGTACAAGCGTAAACCTTAATTTAGATGTTCACTGTAAAGAATCAGGAAGTAATAACGATCTAGAGCTTATGTTCCGACCCGATCCTACGGTTTACGATGGTAGATATGCTAACAATGGATGGTTACAAGAGCTTCCTAAGCCATTAACTAAGTTAACCTGGGATAATACGGTTCAGGTAAGCCCTAAGTTAGCAGAAAAATTAAATTTAAATGCTGAAGACGTAGTTGCACTTACATTATCTGGAAGAAAAGTTGAGGGTGCCGTATGGATTGTTCCTGGAATGCCAGACAACTCCGTATTAGTACACCTCGGATATGGTAGAGTGCGTTGCGGACAAGTTTCTAGAGATGCAGGATTTGATGCGTATCAGTTGAGAAGTTCCGATGCTTTATGGAATGCGACTGGTGTGAAAATTGAGAAGGTAGGGAAGAAGTACGATCTAGCCTCTACTCAGATGCACCAGAGCATGGAAGGTCGTGATCTTGTTCGTAGTGGTACCGTAGCAGAATTAGAAAAGAATCCTACATTTAGTCCAGAGCATGTTCACCATAAGCATATGAGTATGTATCCTGAAGATGTTTTCCCTGATAAAGGATATCAATGGGCTATGGTTGTAGATCTTAATCAGTGTACTGGATGTGGATCTTGTGTAACAGCTTGTCAGGTAGAAAATAACATTGCAGTTATTGGTAAAGATCAGACCAGACGCGGTAGACATATGCACTGGTTGAGAATTGATACTTATTTCGGTCCAAGAGATGGTAAAGGCGATCTAGATAATCCGTCTGTTCACTTCCAGCCAATTGCTTGTATGCACTGTGAAAAAGCTCCTTGTGAACCAGTATGTCCGGTTGCAGCAACCAACCACAGTCATGAAGGGTTAAACCAGATGGTATACAACCGATGTATTGGAACAAGATACTGTTCAAACAACTGTCCTTATAAGGTTAGGAAGTTTAACTACTTAAACTTTAATGATAATTGGGATTTCCCAACAAAGAATTTATTGAACAACCCAAGAGTAACTGTACGAGGTAGAGGTGTAATGGAAAAATGCAGCTACTGTGTACAGAGAATAAACGCAGCAAGAATAGTTGCAAAAAGAGAGAATCGGGAGATAAAAGATGGCGAAGTTGTTGTAGCATGTCAGGAAGCATGTTCAACAGATGCTATTACATTTGGAAATAAGAACGATGCAAATAGTGCTGTTTCTAAAATGAGAAAAGAACCGAGAAACTATTTACTATTGGAAGAATTAAATGCTGTTCCAAGAACAACATACCTTGGAAAAGTAAGAAATCCAAATCCGGAGATTGAGGCATAATAATGGCTACAGATACTAAGTTTGAACCTAAATATAATGAACCAATTCTAACCGGCGATCAGTCGCACGGTATAATGACCGATAGGATTGGCTCAATTGTAATGAGTCAGGATAAACATCCTAATATATGGTGGGCATTTATTGCCTTTGGTGTAACATTTACACCAGTTTTGATATTCTCTATTGCATACCTTGTATATAAAGGTATCGGGATATGGGGTAATAACCAGCCAGTAGCTTGGGCATGCGATATTATTAACTTCGTCTGGTGGATTGGTATCGGTCACGCAGGTACTCTGATTTCTGCTATCTTGCTTTTATTTAGACAGCAGTGGAGAAACTCAATTAACCGATTTGCGGAAGCGATGACCATTTTCGCCGTTATGTGTGCTGGTCTCTATCCGTTACTCCATACTGGTAGACCTTGGGTGGACTACTGGATTATGCCTTATCCCAATATTCTTGGTATGTGGCCACAGTTTAGAAGTCCGCTAGTTTGGGACGTGTTCGCTATTTCAACATATTTTACAGTATCGTTATTATTCTGGTACATTGGTTTAGTTCCAGACTTTGCAACACTTAGAGATCATAGTAAATCGAAAGTTGCAAAGAAAATCTATGGTGTAGTAGCTATGGGTTGGCGCGGGTCGGCTCGTCACTGGCACAGATATGAAGCTGCTTACTTAATTTTAGCGGGTCTATCTACTCCGTTGGTTCTTTCGGTTCACTCCATCGTTTCGTTAGACTTCGCCGTTTCTATTCTTCCGGGTTGGAACGTAACTGTCTTCCCACCATACTTTGTTGCTGGTGCGGTTTTTGCTGGATTTGCCATGGTACTACTATTTATGATTCCTATCAGAAAGTGGTACAACCTTGAAGACTATGTAACTATTAGACATATCGACTGGATGGCTAAGATTATGTTAACAACAGGTTTAATCGTATTCTACGGTTATATCTTAGAGATGTTCTACTGTTGGTATAGTGGTAATATATACGAGATTTATCTCTGTATAAACAGGTTGTCGGGTCCTTATGCACCTGCATACTTTGCTCTGATATTCTGTAATGGAATTGCACCGCAGATTCTGTGGTCGCCAAAGATGCGAAGAAATCTTCCTGTCGTATTTACGGTCTGTATCATTGTAAGTATAGGTATGTGGTTGGAGCGATTTGTTATCATTCCAGTAAGCTTGCATAGAGACTTCCTGCCATCGTCATGGGGAATGTATTATCCAACGTTCTGGGATTATGCAATGTTCCTAGGAACTATGGGATTCTTTACCCTTATGATGTTCTTATTTGTTAGATTCCTTCCAATGCTAAACTTGTTTGAAATGAAGGACTTGTTGTATAAGTTGAATGCAGATCCTAGCAAGGGCGCAGGTCATAACATGGTTACATCCGAAAAGGAGGGAGGTAAGTAAGATGGAAGTAAAGAAAGGTCCTCATTTATATGGGTTAATTGCAGAGTTCAAAGATGAGCATGAGGTTGTTGAGGCAGCTAAGAAAATAACTGCAGAAGGATATACTAAAGTGGATGCTTACAGTCCGTTTCCAATGCATAGTATAGATAGTGCGTTGAAGATATGGGATCCAAGAATTAAATGGTTTATATTTTTCGGCGGGTTATGTGGGTGTGTCTTTGGGTTTGGTTTGCAGTGTTATATTTCAGCTGTGGAATATCCGCTAAATATTGGTGGACGACCAATGATTAGCTGGCCACAATTTATTCCTGTAACCTTCGAGTGTACTATTCTTGGTGCGGCACTTACTGCTGTAATCGGGATGATGGCGTTGAATGGTTTACCTCAGCTTTACCATCCAGTATTTAACGTTCCAGGATTTGAAAGAGCAACGAAGGATGGATTTTTTCTCTACATAGAGGCTAAAGATCCAAAATTTCAGTTAGAAAAAACAAAGAAGTTTTTGGAAGAGTGTAAAGCTGCAGCAGTTAATGTTGTAGAAGATGAGAGGGACGATCATTAAAGAGATGATAATAGGGCAGAGAGATAAAAAAATGATAGTGAAAGGTAAATGGTTTCTGTTAAGTACATGCATAATGATGCTAACAACAGGTTGTCATACTGATATGTGGATTCAACCTAAGTTAAAACCGTTGCATGAAGATAATCTCTTTCCAAATGGTCAGGGTTCCAGACCGCTGCCTGAGGGTACTGTGGCAGTAGGTAGGCTAGAAGATGATTCCCATATGTATACAGGTAGAGTTAACGGAAAGCTTGTGAAAAACTTCCCAATTCCGATTACTAAAAAAGTATTAGACAACGGACAAGAGAAGTATCATATTTTTTGTTCTCATTGCCATGGTGCATTAGGAGATGGAAAAGGAATGATTACTCAGCGTGGACTAGTATTAACCCGTACTCCTCCAACATATCATACTGATAGATTACGAGATATGCCTATCGGGCACTTTTACGATGTAATAACTAATGGATATGGAACTATGTTAGGATTAGCTGAGCGAGTGATGCCAGAAGATAGATGGGCTATTGCAGCATACATCAGAGCCTTGCAGAAGAGTCAGCATACTAAAGTATCAGACGTATCTAATGACGTAATGGAATTAATTACAGGTAACAACGACAATAACTAAAAGAAGTGAAAGTATATGAGTTCAACAGTGCATAACAAATATCATAACGAGACAAAGTTGCATACGGTAAAAGGACCCGCCCTCGTGGCTGCAGTGGTAGGTTTAGCTGCATGTGGTTATAGCTATACCTTAGACGATAAAATAATGTTGGGATCCTACCTATATGCTCTCATGGTATGGGTAAGTTTAACCTTAGGTTGCTTCGGTATTACATTATTACACCATGTTGCTAAAGGTAAATGGGGACTCTCCTTGCTGCGTATTGTAGAAGCAGGGGGCGGTTATCTAAACTTACTTGCGATGGGTGCATTGTTTACACCTATATTAATGAATTTGCCTACACTATATAAATGGGCGATTCCGGAAGTAGTTGCTCACGACCCTGTAATACAGCATAAGGCCATCTATTTAAATGTTCCGTTTTTCATTGGTAGAACAGTATTCTTCTTTCTTGCATGGGCATTGGCAGCATTTGTATTGAGGCAGTCGTCAGTTAGACAAGATACAACTAAAGATGAAGCAGAAACCGCAAAAAGAACTAATATCGCTACTCCGATGTTGGTATTCTTTGTACTAAGCATTACATCGGCAATTACCGACTGGGTAATGTCTCTAGATCCGCACTGGTTCTCAACAATGTATGGTGTTTGGTTCTTAATAGGTTGTGGATTGATGACAATGTCTTTCTGTACATTTATTTTGTGTGCAAACAAAGATCGTGCACCATATAAAAGTTTTGTAAATCCAGATTTAACTAAAGATCTTGGTAACTTCATGTTCATGTTTACTATGTTATGGGGATACACATCTTTGTCTCAATACTTAATTATATGGTCTGGTAACTTGCCAGAATTTATCAGCTACTATGTAACTAGAAGAGAGGGATTTTGGAACGTATTAGGTGCTTTTAATATCTTTTCACAGTTCTTCTTCCCATTTATACTCTTGCTTGCACCAAGAACTAAGGCTGTAACAAGTTTATTAATTAAGGTTGCTGCATGGATATTTATCATCAGGATGTCCGATTTATATTGGAACATCATCCCAGATGTACGCACCACAGGTTTTCACTGGACCGATATCGCTGCGTTAGTTGGTGTTGGTGGAGTATGGTTCTTTGTATTTGGTACAGAAATTAGTAAAGCACCACTTACACCGCAGTATGACGACAGATTAAATGAGGTAGCACACCACTAATAAGGAGGGAATGAATTATGCACGATGATGAAATTGTAAAGCCGCTAACAAAAAAAGAAGAAGAAGCTCTTAGGGCGCAGAAAATAGAGAATGAAGACCTTAACTTCGATGCTATTTGGAAAGGTATAGGTTGGTTCTTTGTGTTCACTGTGGCTGGTATCGTAGTTGTAGGTTTAAT
>JAUICQ010000002.1 GCA_030427425.1 Fimbriimonadia bacterium
GTTGGTTCTTTTTAATCAGTTCATAGTCTTGGATATGTTTTAACATAAGCTTGACGTTTCTTTGAACAATAGATGGGTCTATCTGCATTCTTCCCATAGGAAACCTCCTGGTAAGAAATAGTATAGATCATCTAGGACCAAATACCCTGCCTTGATGACGCAATGATGTTGCAATCGCAAACAGGGATTAATCATGTTTGTCACCGAATTAGTGAACACACACAATCCCTAGTAATATCACCTACATTGTCTTTACCTAATCGCTCTTTTATCTTCTTTATAGCTTTAGTATATCCATCAATAACTACCGCAGTATTAATTGTAGGTTCACTACTCTTACTACTACTAGGACCACCGCAACCTAAAGCTGTAATGATTATAGCAGGCATTATCATATATTTTAAAAATGTGTAATTTGCTTTCATATAAATCATTGTCGGATAGAATAGAATAGAATAGAATTTGTTAAAATCAAGCATAAATACTGGGAACATTTTAGTATTTGATATGTATAGATTTCATTAATTAGATTCAGAAAAAGAGCCAGGACGTCAAAAAGCACTTATTTATTACAAATGATAACGATGACCAATTTAACCTAGAAGAGTATACTACATCACAGACACACTGCTATATCTAGCGAATAACCCTCTATATTTCAAATACAGGAGTATCTGATACTACTCTAAGTACGTACCATTAATATAAAGAGAAAACTTATAACCGATAAAGTTTGCCGATTTCCTACACATTATCATTCTAGACATAAATATTTCAAAATACTCCATAACAGAAGCATATGCGGAATCTATCTCTATTTGCAATTCTGCAGTTTTGGCATCGTTATCCATTATCAATCGGCTCTTCTGAGCAGCATAGTTCACTCTATCGTGAACATCGAAAGTTTCCATTACAGGATTCTGCACCCTGCTAAAGTGTACATCACTCTTATCAGCTAGAATGAGAGCTGCTGATATCGTACTAACCGGCTCTCCTACTGTTTGCTCATGGTTTCCTATGGCACCGATTATGGGAATTATCTCTTCTATTGGCATGCCCATCTCTGTTAAAATATGATACGCTATGGCTCCACCTGTACTTGGATGATGAACTCTGTTAACAGAATTTCCAATATCGTGCAGGTAGCCGGCTATCTGACCCAATTCAATCTCTCTAGCACCAACACCTAAGTTTTCAAGAACATATTTAGTAATACTAGTGACAACTTTAATATGCCGTAATCCATGTTCTGTGTAACCCATGGCGCGCAAAAGTTCATTTGCACCCTCTATAAGTTTAATAACTTTTGGATTATTTTTTACATCTTTAATTGTTACAATATTATCACTCATTACATCTCAACCGTTCTTTTATAAATCACAATAAATAATTTATTACTGCAAAATATATTATGGGAATATTCCTCTTAAAACTGTAGCTTGTGTTACTCTTTGTACGCCAATCATCAGTGCAGCTTCCCGCATTGAACAGTCCTTTTCGTGCATCATTTCCACTACAGAAGCAAATGATGCCCTCATGATCCTAGCAAGTTTATTATTAACTTCATTCTCTTCCCAGAAAAAGTGTGCCAAATCTTGTACCCATTCGAAGTAGCTTACAACCACCCCACCAGAGTTAGCAAGAATATCTGGTACCACCAGAACACCCTTATCATTTAGTATTTTATCTGCATCTGGCGTAGTGGGTCCGTTCGCACCTTCTACAATCATTCTAGCTTTAATTTTATCTGCATTTTTATGAGTAATCTGACTAGATAATGCTGCTGGTATTAGAATATCACAATCTAATTCTAACAGCTCCTCATTGCTTACTTGTTCGGCTTCCTTATAATTTCTGATGCCACCATCTCTTCCACTATATTTATAATATAATTCGTGCACATCTAATCCTTTAGGATTATAAATGCCCCCTCGTGCATCGCTCACTCCAACAACAGTAGCACCGTTGTCCTGAGCTAATCTAGCAGCCACGCTACCAACATTACCAAAACCTTGAACTACAACCTTAGCTCCATGTAAGCTCATGTTGTGTATTTTGGCACCTTCTTCAGCTGTAACAATTACACCTCTACCAGTAGCTTCAACTCTACCTTCCGATCCACCTAAGATAAGGGGTTTTCCGGTAACAATTCCTGGTACTGTATGTCCTTTCTGCATAGAGGCCGTATCCATAATCCAAGCCATAACCTGAGCGTTTGTACCAACATCAGGAGCAGGAATGTCTTCTCGTTCACCAAAAAGAATACTAATCTCGTTGGTAAATCTTCTTGTTACTTTTTCTACTTCTCTTTTAGAAAGTCTTTTAGGATTAACTTTTACGCTCCCCTTAGCTCCACCATATGGGATATTTGCAACTGCACATTTCCATGTCATCCACATAGCTAAGGCTGTTGTCTCTTCCATATCAACATCTGGATGGAACCTAATACCACCTTTTGTCGGACCTCTGCTAGTATTGTGTTGTACTCTATAACCTTCAAAAACCTCTACTTCACCATTATCAAAAACAATAGGGAAATTAACTTTCAACTGTCTTTTAGGAGCCGCTAAAATCTTATAAAGGCCTTCATCTATATCTAACTTTTGTACAACTTCTTTCAATTGTTTCTGGGCTGTATCTAAAACATCTTTACCGCTCATATCGTATCACCTAGCAATTAGTCCCTATGGTAAATTTATGTAGTATTCTATATATTGTTTAATCTCAACTGTATTCCTGTATCATTCTTATAAAACAATATTGAATTCAATTTACATGTACTTAATAATACTATTCCATCAATTACAAATGTTTTGATATAATCAATATATTTTTCTGTAAAAGGAACTTGATATATAGCGAGTATAAACTGAAACAAAATGCAAGATAACAGAATGATTAGAGTGGGAAGATTCTGTTCATATGTATAGAAAGTATTCTTAACAGAAATTATGAGAAGAGTAAAAAACAGGAAAAAGGGCGTATATATATGAAAATTATCACCTAATACTATTGAATATAATATACTCCCCCAGAAAGAGAAAGTTATCGACTGGGATATTTTAATATACGTTGCAACCGATAATGTTAAAATTATTAAAATATTAGGATGGATATGATGGAAAATCGAGAAAGAGTTCAGAGACGATTGTATGATGGTATAGCCTGCTAATATTAGATACAACCATATTTGATTAGTTCTATTTTGATGCATTTTTTAATACGCTCACATATTGAAATTTTCCTATTTTTAGACAAGGATAAATTCTTGCTCTCCTAATTCCATAATCTGGCCTCATATCTATTTCATATATTTTACCAATCGGTATTCCTTTAGGAGTATGTAAAGAGTAACCAGAAGTAACTAAGTAATCATTAATTTGAATAAGTGCGTGTTCATTTTGAAATTCAAAATTTAAAGAATTATAAGTATCCCCGGTAACGAGGCCTACAACTGGTACATCACTCTCAACCATGGCTCCCATTTTATATTCTGGCGACGTTACTAATAGTACTTCTGAATAATTGTTTTCAACACTACGTACAACTCCCACCAATCCATCTCCATTAATGACGGGACATAACGGGCTAATGTTACTAGTTTTACCTTTATCAATAGTAACAATGCCTTCTAGTGGAGAGTAGGATATCACTTGTCCAATTTCAGCATTTTTAGTATTCAGGGAACGACTGTTTTTTTCAGAGACAGAAAGCATATCCAATTTCTGCTCTAGAAGTCTATCTTTTTCTACCAGTTGCGTCCGTAACCGAACAGCTTCAATTTCTAATTCTTTATTTAGTTTAATTAATCTTGAAGGCAAGAACAAACCTTCTAAATAGCTACCAGCACAAGTAATACTGTTTACGATTGGTTGAGATGCATACAGCACTCCCTGTCTAGTTCTATTAATTATTGATTTTACGTAGTTACCATTATCCTGGGAGTTTTTGATTTGTACTGCGTAAGCAATTATACACAGTACAATAATATAACTGATATGAGCTAATTTTATATGTTCTAACCTTTTGATGCTCTCTCCAACATAATTCTTATGGCAGGATTTTCCTTAATGGCATCTATCATTTTACCTGTTCCGATTGCAACGCATGAGAGTGGATCATCGGCAATATATACCGGCATACCGGTCCGTTGGGAGATAAGATTATCTAATCCTCTTAATAACGCACCACCACCTGCTAATGTGATACCATTGTTCATTGCATCCGCTGCAAGTTCTGGAGGAGCCATCTCTAAAGTTTGTAATACAGCATCCACTATCTGACCCACTGGTTCCGATATTGCATCTCTAATCTCTTCACTAGTAACGTTATGACACCGTGGCAAGCCCGTAATTAAGTCTCGCCCCTTCACATCGATGGATAGCTCTTGTTCTAGCGGCCAAGCGCTTCCTAGCTCTATTTTAATCTGCTCTGCTGTTCTATCACCAATATAAAGATTATATGCCTTTCGTATGTAAGCACAGATGGCCTCATCTATCTCGTCACCTGCAACTCTTGATGATTTTGCTACAACAATACCAGCTAGTGAAATAACTGCAACTTCAGTAGTTCCACCTCCGATATCAACAATCATAGATCCTATGGGTTCCGTAATCGGGAGTCCGGCACCAATAGCTGCAGCCATTGGCTCTTCTATAACGTAAGCATGAATAGCACCTGCTTTTTTTGCTGCCTCTATAACAGCCAAACGTTCTACTTCTGTTACACCACTTGGGATGCCAACAACAACCGTCTGATAAGCAAAGCTCCTTCTGGATGCTCTCTTCAAGAAGTATGCTAACATCTTCTCGGTATGATCGTAATCGGCTATTACTCCATCTTTCAAGGGTCGGGTCGCTATAATATTGGCAGGAGTTCTTCCAAGCATCCTTTTTGCTTCGGCACCTACAGCTAAAACCTCACCATTTTCGTTATTGATAGCAACAACACTGGGTTCTCGGAGTATTACACCTCTTCCGGAAACATATACCAATGTATTTGCGGTACCAAGATCTATACCTACGTCTTTTCCAAATCTTGAAAAGGTAGATTTCATTATTGAGGTGAATAAATTATTCTTCATCTTCATCATATTCTCCAGTAGTGAGTCTTTTAGCGAGTGTTTCTTGTGATATAGCACAGAGTATAACCATCGAGCCGGTTGTAAATATAACGGCTTTTGTACGTCTTCCCTGCGTGGCATCTACTAAATTAGGAGAATTCCGCATATCCTTAATCATTCTTTTCATAGGAGCAGAATCGCTGCTAACCATAGCAACTATCTTATCTGTTAAAATATAATTATAAAACCCGATATTTAGTATTGAAGGAATGGACACTTCTAAAACCTTTATTACTTACTCTAGTTATAGTTTAACCCAGCTTACAAAATAAATAAAGGCCTAAACCAGGCTTTATTGAATATACTTTAAAATAATAACTACATATAAAAATATTTTTTTAATAACAAGGTCATAGATCTTCTTCTTCCAGGACGTCGCAAAGCGGGAAGTAGGATAATAAATAACAGAAGGTCATAGATCCCGACTATATATGGTGTCGGGAAGACACTTGTTAGAAAGGTTAGTATTTGATAGCATGAGGAATTTGGTCATTCAATATTGTTTATGCATTAATTAAAAACTATTTATAACTCAGTACAACCTCTTGAATTTGTCACCCCGACAATTTAAACATGTCGGGTTCTATGACGATATTTAAATTAATAAATTGAGCTTAAACATAAATATTTCAGCATAATCTAATTAGTAGAAACTTATTTTGGAGTAAAACTTGTACCACATCCACAACTTCTCTTGGCATTAGGATTATTATATTTGAATCCGCCACCTAATAAGTTACCAGTCCAGATTAGCTCGGAATTTTCAAGGAATTTAGCAGATTTAGCATCACACAAAAATTCTATATCATCAACTGTAATAGAACAATCGTTCTCTCTTTTATTGGTTTCCAGTTTAAATAAATACTCGAACCCGGAACAACCTCCTCCCTTCACTCCCAGCCGGATAAGTTTTGGACTATGGTTCTTTCGAGCTATGATATTTTTAATCTGATTCAGTGCGGCATCGCTGATAGTTATCGGAAAATTCATCATTTTATCTTTTCACTTGAGCATTAGCTATGTTTTGCATAAATAGATGCTTCTGATTAGAATTTTTATCACCAGCATTATTTAATCCTTTTATAATATCTGAAAGTGTTATGCCGTGCAGAGCTCTATCTATAGCTATCTGAATTTTTTCCCACAAAATGTTAATTGGGCATACCCCTTTATGTACACACTCTTCGGTATGACCGTTGAATCTGTCACAAAACTCTGGAGTAAACACTCTTCCTCCTAACGATGAAAGCAGATCTGATATTAATATAGCTTCAGGGCTACGGGCTAATATATAACCACCACCTTGACCTCTAATACTTTTAATATAACCTGTTTTTCTAAGTATGGATAATATTTTAGCCACATGAGGTTCAGAAAGCCTCTCCATTTTAGATATCTCTGGTATGGATAATCCATTATCTTTTTTAGAAGAAGCAATTGCAATCATACATCTTAAACCGTACTCTTCTTGTGCACTTATCTTCATACTTACTACTCTCTATTAAAGCAAACCAAGCTCTAATTTCACATAATCTGGAACCATATCCAAGCTAAAAGGAGGATCCCATACTAAGTTTACTTTAGCACCGGACACCCCGCTTGTCTCTTTTACTTTTTGTTCCACTTCCGGAGGCAAACTCTCTGCAACAGGACATGCCGGTGAAGTAAGAGTCATCGTAACATCTACAAATCCCTCACTTGAGACATCAACATTATATATCAATCCCAATTCATAAATATTTACTGGTAGCTCTGGATCGTAAATAGTTTTTAGAGTTTCAATCACTTCAGATTTTAGTATATTCTGTTGAATACTATTTAGAGTATTATTCATTTTTATCTCCAGTATGTAGTTTATTACAAGACCCTATAGCTTCAGTAAAAGTATGCCAAGCTAATGTAGCACACTTTATTCTCATGGGGTAATTTTTCACCCCTAACAGGGCGTCTAAGGATTCAAAATCATCTGTATTACTAGAATTATTGGTTAATACATCTCGGAATCGTTCCCCAATATCTACTATTGTTTCAAGTTTCTTTCCTGAAGCCATCTGCGTTAGTATCGAAGCAGATGCCTGGGATATCGCACAGCCACATCCTTGAAAAGAGATCTTCTCAACAATACCATTATCCATATTAATATACAGATGCACCTTATCCCCACAGAGTGGATTGTATCCTTCTGCCTCATGCGTATAATTCTCTAGAACCACATGGTTGCGAGGATTCTTGCTATGGTCAATAATTATTTCTTGATACAGTTCTCCTAAATCCATCAGCTAAACATCTCCAAACATTTTTTTATCCCTTCTACTAGTACATCTACATCTTCTTTAGTATTATAGATACTAAAGGACGCTCGAGCGGTTGCAGGAACCCCAAAGTTTCTCATTAAAGGCTGACAGCAGTGATGACCAGCCCTCACGGCAATACCCATCGAATCCAAGATAGTTGCTACATCATGTGGATGCACACCATCTACAGCAAAAGAAAATACAGGAACTGAAGTATCTTCATCTTTATGACCGAATAATTTAATTCCATCGATATTTTTCAATCGATTCACTCCATATTGGTACAAGCTTTGCTTTATTTCTAATATGGTCTCCCAACCTAATTCTTGAATATAATCTACAGCCTTTCCTAAACCAATCGCGCCACTGATATGTGGAGTGCCCGCTTCAAACTTATTTGGAATATCGGCATAAGAAGTCTCATTAAAGTCTACAAGTTTTATCATTCCGCCACCAGTTTGGTAAGGATCCATCTCTTCTAGCAAATTCTTTTTAGCATGCAGTACACCTATACCAGTAGGTCCATACATTTTATGACCAGACAATGTATAAAAATCGGCATCAATATCCTGGACATCAATCGGCATGGCAGCACCACACTGCGCTCCGTCTATTAATACTTTAGCACCATAATTTTTTGCTAATCTTGCAATCTCTTTCACCGGATTAATAGTGCCCAGTGTATTTGAAACATGAATCAGGGAGACTAGTTTTGTTTTTTCACTTAATAAATCTTTATAATAACGAAGATCTAATATCCCGTCAACTGTAACCGGAACAACCTTTATTATAGCTCCAGTCTCTTTAGCTACCACCTGCCAAGGAACAATGTTAGCATGATGTTCCATTTCAGAAAGAATAATCTCGTCACCATTTTTTAAGTGTTTTCTGCCCCAACTATAAGCAACTAAATTAATAGCTTCTGTGCACCCTTTTGTAAAAATTACTTCACTAGTATGTTTAGCATTAATAAACTTAGCAAGTTTAGCTCTAGCGCTATCATACGCAATACTGGCTTCAGCACCTAGTGTGTGGGCGCTACGATGAATATTAGAATTATAATTAGTATAAAAGTGTGTAATAGCATCTATTACACACTGGGGCTTCTGAGTAGTAGCAGCACTATCTAGGTAAACAAGCTTACTGCCATTTACTTCCCTACTTAACACAGGAAAATCCGATTGGATTTTTGTATTAACTGCTAAACTACTCATTACTTTTGACATTACTTTCTCTTCAGCTTCTTAAACAACATCTCTTCGATTTTATTCTTTATATAATCGTTTGAAATATTCTCTATAACTTCATTTGCAAAGGCATAAACAAGTAAAGCTTTCGCATCATCTTCAGAAACGCCTCTGCTTCTAAGATAGAACATCGGATCTTTATTCATCTCTCCAACCGTACAACCGTGTGTACACTTTACATCATCAGCAAAGATTTCTAGCTGCGGCTTTGTATGCACGGTAGCGGTGTCACTCATCAGGATTGCCTGATTCGACTGTTTTGCATCTGTCTTCTGCGCATCTTCATGAACAAATATTTTTCCATTAAACACACCGTTACTCTTGTCATCCAGGATACCTTTGTATACCTGGAAACTATAACAGTTAGGCTTCGCATGATCTAGTCGTGTATGATTGCTTGATACCTGATCTCCATTAATAACGTAGGCTCCATCTAAGGTACATTCGATATTTTCACCATCTAAAAAGCTAGACACATCGTTCCGTGAGAATTGAGCACCATATGTAATGCTGCAACCCTTATAATTTGAATCATTCTGCTGATGTATGTTGCTCCAGTAAAGATGATAATTTTCTTCCGATTCATCCTGAAGCTTAACATGCTCTACTCTACTATTCTTCTCAAGTAAAAACTCTGTTACGCCGTTCGTATAAGAAATTCCATCACCAATACTATTAAAACTCTCTAGGAAAAAGGATTCACTCCCTTCTTCTGCAACAACCTGCACTTTTGGATGATGTATTAGTGCTTCTTGAGAGGTGTTAACTGAAATATTTAATAGATGGATAGGTCTATTAATCCGCGCATTTCTCTTAATGTTTATTAAAACAGCATCTTGATGTACAGCTTTATTCAGAGCAGCAAAATAAGGCAATTTACTGTTACTAATTAAAGAATCTACTCTATTTACATTCTCTTCAGACTCTTTAATTGCACGCTGTAAATTAAATACATTTAAACCTTCAATACCATGATCTAGCATAGAAAGGCTCTCATCTAAAAAGCCATTTATGATAACAAAAACAATCGCATCTCTGCTACATAAGCTTAAAAAAGGCTCTATATCTTTCTGATTCAAAGACACCTTCTTCGATTGACTGCAATTATGTTTTAACAAATTACGGAAAGGGGTAAATCGCCATTCCTCATCTTGGTGACTAGGTAAACCTATCTCATTTGCTCTAGTGAGAGCATCTTCCCTTCTATTAATCATCCAATTAGGAAGATTGACACCCAAATTTGTTATTTCTGAAGACTCTATTCGTTTCTCTACAGTTTGCATCATACCCTCACTAAACAGTTGCCATCAATGCTTTTTCTATTGGAGCATAACCTTCTTGTTCTAACTGTAAAGCAAGCTCCTTGCCACCACTCTTAACTATTTTTCCATTCATTAACACATGTACATAGTCTGGAGTAATATAGTTTAGTATTCTCTGATAGTGTGTTACCAACACGAAGCTTCTTTCACTATTCTTAAGCATATTTACGCCTTCAGATACAATTTTCAGAGCATCAATATCTAGCCCGGAATCGGTTTCATCTAGTATTCCAATCTTTGGCTCTAATACAGCCATCTGGAAAATTTCATTCCGCTTCTTTTCACCACCAGAGAACCCTTCATTAACTGCTCTTGATAGCATACTAGGATCTAAGCCGATGGAGGTCATCTTCTCTTTAATGTACTTCATGAATTCCATGGCATCTAATTCGGGAAGCCCTAGATTCTTTCTTTTTGCATTTAATGCTGTTCTTAAGAAGTACGCATTACTGACACCTGGGATTTCAACAGGATATTGAAAAGCCATGAATAATCCGACCCATGCTCGCTCTTCAGGTTCCATTTCCAGGATACTTTCACCATTAAACAGTATGTCTCCCTCAGTAACTTCATAAGAATCTCTTCCAGCTATTACCTGAGACAATGTACTTTTACCAGAACCGTTAGGGCCCATAATGGCATGTATCTCTCCAGGTTTAACCGTTAAATTAATCCCTTTTAAAATTGGTTTATCTTCTATTTTTGCATGTAAATTCTTAATTTCTAACATAATTATTTCCTATTAATTCTCGAACAATCTAGATCTATTATCCTACACTACCTTCTAAGCTAACTGCTAATAACTTCTGGGCTTCTACAGCAAATTCCATAGGGAGCTCTTTAAACACTTCCTTACAGAACCCACTTACTATCATGTTAACGGCGTCTTCTGCGGATATCCCACGTTGTCTAAAGTAGAATATCTGATCTTCCCCGATTTTAGAGGTTGAAGCCTCATGCTCCACTGTAGCCGACTTATTTTTAACATCAATATAAGGAAAAGTGTGTGCTCCGCATCTATCACCCATCAACATGGAGTCGCACTGAGAATAGTTTCTAGCGTTATCTGCACCAGCATTCACTTTCACCTGACCCCGGTATGTATTCTGACCATTTATCGCAGATATACCCTTTGAAACAATCGTGCTCCGGGTATTTTTACCGATATGGATCATCTTAGTTCCAGTATCTGCTTGCTGCTTACCTGATGTAAGTGCAACGCTATAGAATTCACCTATCGAATTATCCCCTTTTAGTATTACACTGGGGTACTTCCAGGTAATAGCCGATCCTGTTTCTACCTGGGTCCATGTAATCTTAGCATTATCATCACACTTCCCTCTCTTAGTAACAAAGTTATAGATTCCACCTTTGCCATCTTTATCGCCAGGGTACCAGTTCTGCACAGTAGAATATTTGATAGTAGCACCTTTCATTGCCACCAACTCCACCACTGCAGCATGCAACTGATTCTCATCTCGCATGGGAGCAGTACAACCCTCTAAATAGCTTACGTAAGAATCTTCATCTGCAACTATGAGAGTTCTTTCAAACTGACCCGTTTTCGCAGCATTAATTCTAAAGTATGTACTTAACTCCATCGGACACCTTACACCTTTAGGTATATAAACAAACGTACCGTCTGTAAATACTGCAGAATTTAGGGAGGCATAAAAGTTATCAGTAACAGGCACTACGCTTCCGATATATTTTTTTACCAGTTCAGGATAATCTCTTATTGCTTCTGATATCGGACAGAAAATAACTCCTACTTCATGAAGCTTCTCCTTAAATGTTGTAGCAACACTCACGCTATCGAAAACAGCATCTACAGCAACTCCTGCCAATGCCTTCTGCTCTTCGATGGGTATGCCTAACTTCTCAAACGTACGGACTAATTCAGGATCGGCTTCATCTAAGCTATTAAGCTTGGGTTTCTGCTTAGGTGCACTGTAATAAACAATATCCTGGAAGTCTACTTTTGGATAATGTACGTTGTGCCATGTTGGCTCTTGAAGCTCTTGCCACTTCTTGTACGCATTCAATCTCCATTCGCACATCCATTCCGGCTCTTCCTTCTTCTTGGAAATAGCCTTTATCACTTCCTCATTTAAACCTGGAGGCAGAGCATCTTCTTCAATATCCGATACAAATCCCCACTCGTACTCTCGTTGTGTATAACTTTCTAATATTTCTGTACTCATAACACTTTCTTAATATTAAATTCAGTTTACTCTATTAAAGTTTACTTTTTTGTACATTATAATTGTTATCTGTTTCTTTTAGACTAAAAAAGATGTTTTTACGTAAATCTCAGAACAATACTACATGTTTTTGCTTAAATCTTAGAATAATGCTCCACAAATTACTAATAATAACTAATATGATATTAAGATTAGCTGCAATATTACAACTGGCAATACTAAGTGTGAATTATTTATATTCAATGGTCGACTCTCCAGTCACCAGTTATATAGCTAAGCCTTTTAGATTATTAGATTATATTCAAGTAGCTAATATAGCTTATACAATAAAAGAAGACAATTTATCTCAAAACCTTAACGTAGAATATCCGGTAGCAGTTAAATCTTCTATAGCGAATAAAGCTAGTCATATAAGTAACAAGACGCTTAACCTAGGATTATTTTTAGAAATATATCATTACTATATCACTTACAAATACGATTATCCCGATGAAAGACTTTCCACTTCTCTTAAAAACAAAGAAAAAAGATATCCCCTTTGGCACTATTATAAATTACAAGCAGACGATCTCAGGATAATAGCCATATCTACTCCCAGTATTGCAAGACATTACCATACTCTATCTCCAACATCAGATACTGAAGAGGATAATGTTAAGAGTAAGTATTTCCATATAGATGGTATCTGTTATCGTAAAACCGGATCATACTATAAATTTCGGATATATATCCTACAAGAATTTCTGTTTTTTTTATTCTATGAAGGTAACTCCAAATCTTTTTCTGAACTTATTCATGATGGATCCATGTTGCCTTATTTTTTAAACTGGAGGGACCCTCTTCATCATATCGAACGAGGTAGACGCAGAGTAATTACTCCTAAAACCCGAACTAAACGTAATCCTAAAATTCATTGTAAGTTTGACATAAATCTTATCAAACGCCCAAATGTAGTGTTTGCTCATTATGAACTTAGAGCAGAAGATGATAGCTCAGAAAAATCTGAAGAGAATACTATCATTAAAATGCTTGAAGAGTTGAATTCACCAGGTAGTGGTGAGGATACAATTGTTGAAACATCAGATGAGATAAACTCACCATGTACTGATGAGGATACAGCAACTGATAAATCAGGTGAGATAAATTCTAAGGATTAGATTACTACTTCTGATATATTAACTTTTTGAGAGAAGGTGCTAAACCGATATTGTAATATGCCACGCCCTCTCTATAAAGAGTCGCCCCCAACATTGTATATAGTTCCCCTTCGAGGACGGAGCGGGGACCATGACCTTCTATAAACAACTCAAGCTCCTGTGAAGATGACAAACAATAAAAAATCTTGCTAAATATCGTCATAGCCCCCGAGATTTTTATGTTTCTCGGGGTGACAATATCCTCATAATAAACGAATACCACCCAGATCCGATTTAACTAGAGCTGTATTTTCTGTCGTTTTTCTGCTTTTTCTATTCTTCTTAGCATCTCTCTGTAGTGAGCCAACGATAATGCATTCAATCCATTACCACTATTATTTGCGTACTGCTTCAAGCTACGCTTCACGTTACTTATCTCTGCATTAATACAGAGTTTAACATCGTTAAAGAACGGGGTTACTTTATCTGGGAAGATACCGTTGTAATCGGTTAAAAGAGCATCCAGTAATGATAACTGAGTATCTCTTCTAATGTCAGTTACATTTCTACCTTTATATAACTCTGTAAAGATGTTTGAGGTTAAAATACCTACGTGCTCTTTAACAGTATACGCATCACCGGAGATAGTCTTAGAGAGTGGAGCATTCTCTACCATCCTAAAGAGTCTCCAATAATCCAGCAAGGCTCCTTTTATTAAATGACTATTGATGTTAGAAATAAGAGTTCTAAAGTCCGAAGTCCAGAGAAAGTCATCTACTCTATCATCTTCCTGAGCCCCCTCTTTATCTCCAGTGTAGCCTTTATTTAAGTTCTCCGCTACATGTTTTGGAATATCTAGTGTTTCTCTTTTAAAGAAATTATCAACAAGTAGCTTCATCGCACGTCGCTGCTCTATAGCATCCACAGGTTTACCAGCAAATTTAAAACCTATATCACCTGGCTGAGCTCGCCATCTCTCTACACCACCAATGTAACTGATGTTTCTTGACGCCAACAAAAATTCTATTATATAACTTCGTATTAAATAGTGGCACTGCTGAGAAAAGTCTTTTCCTTCCCTCACAAAGTTCTTCATAATATTGGCACGAGCTTTCTTAAAATGATGAAGGTTGTCCTCAGTATATTTAATGTTATCACTAGATAGAACAAAGGTCTGCACGTAAGGATCTAACGATCTGTAACTATCTTCATCGGTCATAAATCTGTATTCTGGCAGACCCGATTTCTTTGTTACCTCTTCATGCAAGATACGTCCCTCAGTTTTAAAGCTATTAGCTAAAACATCTTTATATCCATATTCAATAGCCCAGTAATCGTAAGTACCTAATGTTTGGGATGCAAATACGCCTTTCTTATTCTGTATAGCATATAGATTAAGAGGAGCATAGTCCATTACACTAGCAGTATTGCCATACTTTCTAGTTATACTCTCATCTTTCAACTCATCTACAGACAGAAAGTTTGAAGAGGCGAAGTTATGCCTTAAACCTAAGCAGTGACCAAATTCGTGCATAGTAACATCTTTTAAATACTGACGTATCACTTCTTTTTGTAAACTTTTCTTTGAAACGGAATCACAAGCCATAGTATGAATGAGTGAACTAGCTAAAGAAAGATTATCTTTGATGGCGTTACTTGCTTTGGGACTGTGACAGCACTCTATCTTAGAATAATTACCAGTCTTTTTATCATCAGTATTTCTACCATTTATAATACTACTAATTCCGGTAAGCGCATTGGATTCAAAATCTATTTTTCCTTTCAAAAAGCGAGGCACATCTCCGTCTAAATTAAAATATGCACTTAAAATTTCTCCAGTAAAGGGATCACACATCCTTGGCCCTAATCCAGCGTATCCTCCAGTCTCTCCAGTTAACCAACGGACCACATTATATCTAGCATCGGCATGATTATAATCTTCATCTTTTGGAGCATCCTGTACTACAATAGCATCCTTATATCCTATCTTTTCAAAAGCTTTGTTCCATTCTAAAATAGCCGACTTTATAACACCTCTGTATTTCAATGGAACGGATGGATCTATAGTCCAAACAATTGGTTTTACTGGTTCTGAAAGTTTAGCATTAGGATCTTTCTTCTTCAGATTCCATCGAGATATATACTCTTCTCGAAGTTTTTTTGCTTCTACTTTATCTAGATTATATACATCTGTAGTAAAGTATCCTACGCGAGGATCTGAGTGTCTTGGTCTATAATCTGAATCTTTTCTAAACCAGAAATTAGCTACAAACTCTACTGGAACACTTTTGCCATCTTCTGTATGGTCGCCAACCTTTTGAGTGGTACCTACTGCCATTTTATGCAAAAGTCCTTTTGAATATTGAGCAGAGAGCTTAATAACAGTATTCTCTTTAAAACTTTTAATATTTTCTACATGGATATCATGTTCTGGATACACTAGTGCTTCAAAATAATCCTTGTAATAATACTTCCAGATATTGTTGCTCATAGTTAGCTTATTTAGAACATGTTTGAAATCTACGATATATTTTTTTGCAGAAGGTTGCTCCGCTACTATACGCATTCTAAACTGAATTGGTTCTTTATATGTCTGATTAGCACTCTCTGCAATTTCAGCATCCTTGCTCCATTTATATTTACTTCTAGCAAGCTTAATGAATATTTCATCGCCTTGTTTTTCGAAAATATATGGATCTACTGTAGGATAACCGCTTGCTATACCAGATTCCACTGGGTAAGTTGAACCCACACTAACGGCACTTCTCATGCACCATATCTTCCCTAAATCTTCCTCTTTAATTTCTAAGTAGATGGCGCCTCTATTCTGATAAAAAGTAAATGCTCCCTCATATTTTTCTGCATCCTTAATAATTCTGTAATAAGTATTATGCTTGTAGCTATTCTCTTCACTACCTAACATTCCTGCATCAGAATGCTGTAATGAAAGAACCGATTTCAAGAGGCTACTAAATGTTGTTACGCCGATTAATGTTGTATCCTTATATCTGCTTAATTTTTCTTTCTTTTCAGTATCAGGAGTAACTGTAGTAACTGTACCATTATAATGGAGGATATCCCTATCCGCTTCATGATTCATTGTAAAGCTATAACATTGAAAAATGTTGCTTCCATCAATTTCTAACGTGGTGGCTACTCTGCCGAGCATATCTTTGAATAACTCCATTTTTTTGGAATCTAATTCAAATTTTTCGTATCCAAACTTTTCCCCAAAATTCACCTCTATAGTATTGTTATCTAAATTCAGTTTAAGATAACCTCTTTCAACAGTTTCACCAACATTCTCAATTAGTGCTGTATAACTAGTATCTGTAACGTGACAACTAAGTTTTACATCAAGGTTCTTGCCACCCTTTACAGAATCGGTATTCTTCATGTAGGCATTCCAGAGTCGGCGGGCGTCCAAAGGAGTGCTTTCTGCTTCTGAAAACCGATCAGATTCGATTTCTGCATTCAGGTTTTTCAATTTTTTTTCGAAATCATCTAGATCTTCATCGTTACTAGACGCAGCCTCCGATTGTCCACTTTCTGCATCAGTAGATAAATTATTTTCGTTATCATTTAAACTGGAAGTGCAACAAGTCTCTTTATTATTCTCTGAATCGGTTGTTTCAGGTTTTATGAATTGTGGAAATCCGGCTGCTAGAAGTGCTGTTATAACTGCTTTATCGAATCTAGTAATCATATAAGTAAATTATAACATGGAGCCATAAACTTATCCATATTTATATGTTACATTTACTAGTATTAAAAGAAATATATTATAAACTACAGGATCCTGTTCGGGGACGAGAAATAGTTAGGTTGATGGTGCCGGGAGCGAGACTCGAACTCGCACTGGTGTTACCCAAACGGTGTTTGAGACCGCCGCGTCTACCATTCCGCCATCCCGGCAAGTTACATATATTTATGATACCTTCAATATAAGCAGAATATTGAGAACTACTTGCTCTTTTCTTTACTATACTTCTCTGGATGTCGTTCACTTAATATAGATTCTTTTGCATTTTTTATCTTCTCAAACTTCTTAGCATCACGGGTAGGCTTGTCTGGGTGATAGACTAATGCAAGCTTCCTATAAGCTTTTTCAACATCTTTATCCGTAGCATCGATAGTTATTCCAAGTGTTGCGTAAGGAGATTCTATATTTAGCTTTTCAATCAGACTATTCCATTCTAATATAAACCCCTCTTCTCTACCTTTCTTCAGATATTTTGAAATTTCACTACAAGTACGTACAGCAAACTGAGGATAGCTCTTTAGACATTCAATATCAGTATATGCTCTGTAAATAATATTATCAAACCTAGTATATTCACCCATATTATCATAAAAATAAGGTGTATCTTTCACATCACTATCTTTACCGAAAACTTTTTTAAATTCTTCTTGCACTTTTATTAGTGCACCAACCGTATTCTCTCTGTCAATTATCTCTTTAATCTTATCATTTAATACTATTTTAAGAGTTGATAATGTTTTTTTGAATCGAGTAGAATATGCTTTCTTACCCATATCATTATGCTGATAACCATGACCCTGTTTAACACGAGCGATGGATGATGTATTTCGTTTACCGTTATTCTTCTTATTTGCACTACGCTCCTCAACATCTGCAGGATTGTTCCCATCATATCCAAGTTCTGGAAGATGACAGCCTGGCAACAAGAAATAAATAAATATACTCAGCAGAAAAAATAATGGAGGAATTTTGGTCATTTAAGAAAATTGTATCTTATTTCAGTAGCTTTTTACCAGAAAAGTAAGAATATTGCTTCGATAAGAAAAAATCTGGTACTCATACTGTACACTCTTTATTATGCTTTATCGTATATGAATCTATTTTATACTTTTCAGCATATTCAGTCTCCATTATAGATAACTCTTCAAGTTCACTATCACTCTTCTGCCATAGATTAGCAAGGGATACATATGCTTCTGATATACGGTTGTAGTTTTCAGGCTCACTCTCTATATCAGGAAAAAAGTCCACTATTGTATAATAGCTTCTCATTAGAGTAATAAGCTCTTTAGTAAGTAGTTTTCTCGGACTCCTCATGCCTAAAGATGCATTACCATCATGCTTTCTATATCCCAGTAAAATATCTGGTACTACATGATATTTAAATCTATTCACTGTTAAAAGCCAGAAATAATAATCGGATGCGAACGGAGTCTGGAATCCGCCTGCTTTTAAAAGACTGCTCTTCTTAATCATTACAGTAGGAAAAGCAATTAAATTATGTTCAAAGAATTTTAATAACACATTATTGTTATTTATATCATCGTAATATTCTGGAGGAATCCCTCTCGAGACAACGTTATCATACGCATCCAATACACATGCTTCACTAAATACTACATCCACAGAATTATTCTGCTGAAAAGCAGCATACTGTTTTTCTAAGCGTTCTGGGTGCATGATATCATCACCATCCATAATCGCCAGTATATTGGATACTGAAAGATCTACAAGTTGTTTACGAAGCTTATCGAAACCTAGAAGATTTTTACCAGTGTTTTCTTGCTTGAAATACTTAATTCTTTTATCCGATAGGTAATTGCTGATTATGCTATCAGTGTTATCTGTGCTTCCATCATTAATAATAATAAATTCAAAATCGGTAAAAGTCTGCGTTAATACAGATTCTATCATCTCCTTAATGTAACGTTCTTCATTATATACACAAGTAAGAACACTTACTTTCGGTGAATCAGCAGCCTGAATCACGCTAAATGTTTTTGCTTCGGAAATACCGTTTTCTTTAATTTCTAAATTTAATAACTTAGCATACTCTTTAATGAGTAAATGATCTTTACTTTTTGTATATCCAGATTTAGCTATAACATCCCGCTCTTCAAACCTTGAGAGGTAGTACTCTACTTTGGACACAAGATCGTTCTCATCAGTAAACGTCACTAAATCTTCACCAGGAGTAAAATAATCTCCTAATTCATTACCACCATTACATATCTGAAACACTCCAGAACAAGCCGATTCGAACACTCTACTCTTCAATACAAAATCTTCATTATCTCCATCGTGACAAAAATTCAAGACGATTTTACTAGAACTAAGAGTCTCTAAATATTCATAATGGAGCAGATACCCTCTGCAACAACCTATCAGCTCAGGATACTCTTCCCAACCTAAACCACGTATATTTAGTCTGTATCCTGCATCCTTTAAAGCAGCTAAGTATTTTCCCCTGATATCATTTGCTCTACCTACAAAAGTAACATCATAAATCTTTTCACATTCAACTGGATAATAATTTTCCGGAACACTACAGTGAGGAACATATTTATATCTAGAATCCTCTTTATTTTTACAGTTAGAAAATAATTCTTTATTGCTTATCCATACCTCATCAAAGTATTCTAAGCTCTTCATACTTGCTAAGCTGTTGTCTGTGAGTATACAGATAAACTTTCCAGAAAATGATGATCGTATTGCGGCAACACATTCTAAGCTCAACCATTTATCATGTGGCACATGCACTACAGTATCAGGATTATAAGCAGATATATCCGCAAGTAGATCTTCTGGATAGAGATACCCCTCCCTTTCTATACTACATAACGGGTAGGGGCTATCTCTAAGATCGTCAGAGAGTTTATTCAGACAATAACGTATCGTATGATGTCCGTTTGTACCTTCTAACTCTTGCCTTTCGAATCCTGGTGATATTAAGTATGTTCGCATTTTTCTACACTAGTAAAAGTTAGTTCACTACACTTAGTTTTAAATGCTGAACACACTTCTTCTCTGGTATTTTAGCTGCTTTAACATCAGTCATCACTCGAACATTATTCTTGGCTTGCTCAAATATTTCATTCTGGATATTTGATATTTTTTTATTTTTAAGTATGTCCTCAATCTCTTGACCAAACTTACATGCCGCATCTACTCTGTTATTCATAGCATTAAGAACTAACAGATTATTTAGTGCTTGTAAATTATACTTATCATATTTAAGGCACTGCTCCAGCTCTTTAATAGCTAATTCATGCATCTGATTATTCCCTGCTATCCATTTATTAGCTAAGAACAGATAGGCTTCAGCGATTCTTTTTTCATCCACACTATCCTCTAATAAATCTGGGAAAATATCGGTTATAGTGTAACACTTTCTCATTTTAGTTAGCAGGCTATCTGTAAAGCTTTTTTTCGGACTAAGCAATGAGTTCGATGCACCTTGCGCATGCTGACGATATGCTAAGAGCACTTCAGGGATATAATTATAATTAAATCGTTTTGCAGTTAAAAGCCAGAAGTAATAATCGGATGCAAACGGGGTCTGAAATCCTCCTGCTTTATGGATGCTCTCTCTCTTAATCATAACGGTAGGATGAGCAATAAAATTAAGATCGAATAGTTTTCGTAGGAAATTATCACTATTTATCTGTTGATAAAATGATGGCGGTATTCCATCACCTACTTTGCCACCTTTTTCATTAATAATGATAGCTTCACAAAAACTTATATCTAGAGAAGGCTCTTCTTCGAAATCGGCAACTTGCTTGGCTAATCGTTCCGGGTACATGATATCGTCTGCACCCATAAACACAACATATTTACCATTGGTTAATGCTAAAGATCTCTCTATTAATTTATCAAACGAATCGAGATGTCTCCCTATATTCTCTTGATACTGGTATTTTATCCGTTTATCATCCTGATATTTTGAAACTAATTCTTCTGTACCATCGGTAGAACCATCGTCTAAAATCAGTAATTCAAAATTTTCAAAGGTCTGCTTCTGTACAGATTCTATCATCTCAGCAAGATATTTCTTACGATTATAGGTATAACATATAACGGTTACAAGCGGATCTTCTCCCGATTTCTCTACAGCATCTTTCTTCTCATCACTAACAGGAGATACTCCCAGGCAATCTGCATATCGCCCTATTAACTGATGCTGCTTGCTTTTTTCATAACCGGCCTTAGCAATGGAATCACGCTCCTCAGGTTTGGATAGATAGTATCCCACCTTCTCGATTAAATCTTTCTCATCCGAAAAAGTTACAATCTCTTTACCAGAAGTAAAAAAGTTTTCTAACTCTTCCGAACCATTACATATCTGAAACGCTCCACAGGATGCTGCTTCAAATATTCTACTCTTTAATTGAAAGGCTCCATCTTTAGAATCGTGTGCAAAGTTTAGAACAATCTTACTAGCCGACAAGCGATCTAATAACTCATAATGTAGCAGATATCCGCTAGTATTTTTTACTAGCTCTGGATAAGCTTCCCAACCAGATCCATTGATATTAATTTTATAACCAGCACTCTTCAATGCAGTTAAATATTCTGCTCTAAGATCGTTAGCTTTACCAACAAAAGTAATATCATAAATTTTTTCGGATTCTACTGGATAATAATTATCTGAGACGGATCCGTGCGGAACATATTTAAATTTACTATCTTCTTTCAAATTAAATGCATCGAAAATCTGTCTGCTTGTCACCCATACTTCATCATAAAAATCTACTGCTTTTGCTGGATACACATTATCATTATTTAAAATACAGACAAACTTCCCTTTAAAAGATTCCCGTATTTTCTCGGCAGCATACTTCTCTAAATAGTTATCACCTGGAGCATGCACCACCACATCCGGAGAATATTCTGATATCTCTTTCGCCATATCATCGCCATCAAGATACCTACCGTATACCTCCTGATCTAATTGATATTCGAAATCTCGAATCTCTGTTGATATTCTCTCCAGACAGTACCGTATGGTATGATAACCACAAGTACTTTCTAATTCTTGTCTTACATATCCTGGTGACACTAAATAGATTTTCATAATTATTTATATCCTTTTACAATCTGCATTACATACTCTATTTCTTCATCTTCCATTGTTGGGAATAGTGGCAATAATACACATCTATCTCTAGCTGTTACACTGTTTGGAAGATCCCACTCTTGTGGTAAGTATGGTGGTTCTTGATGAGCATTCATCACTCCTCTTTTACTTGCAACACCATTATCTACTAGATATTGCATAAAATCTATCTGTGAGACACTATCATCTACAAGGCGTAGTATGTACGATTGATAGCAACTGCTAAAATAAGGATTTTCATAGGGTGTTTTACACCATCCCAAATCTTTAAACCCTTCTCTATAAAGATCTGCTACTCTCCTTCTTCGCGCTACGATATCATCCAGTTTTTTCAACTGCGCCAATCCCACTGCCGACTGTATATCGGTCATTCTATAATTGAACCCAGTCACTAGATAATCTTCACAGATCACCTTTTTAGAACTGTGTCGCACTAAGTCGGACACTCCCATTCCGTGCTGCCTATATAATCTGAAATACTTATCATACTCCTCATTGTTAGTAGTAATCATTCCACCATCACCAGTAGTAATTACTTTTCTGGGATGCAGACTAAAACAAGCCAACTCTGAATGTGGCGCACCTATTTTCTTTACTTTTAAAGAATTTGGATCTGTAATAGAACTACCAGACGCACACGCTGCATCTTCCATTACTGGGATATTATATTTAGCAGCTACCTTTTTAATAGCTTCTATATCAGCAGGCATTCCGGCTTGATGCACTGGCAGGATAGCACCCACTCTACCATATTCTTTATTATTCTTGTCTATGTAAGCAAGTGGCGATTCACCTTTAGCAAGCTTATCTGTGTTTCTATAATATAATTTGTTGTCTCTACTTTCGCAATCCTCAGAAAGCACTCCTTCTAATGCAGCGGGACACATATTATAGTCTTGCAAATCTATATCTACAAAGACAGGCTCTGCCTGAGCGTGACGTACACAGTTTGCTGTAGCTATAAATGAATGACTCACTGTCAACACTACGTTTCCAGGCTTAACACCTAGTGCTAGCAAGCCTAGATGCATAGCAGTTGTACAGCTAGATACTGCACAGGCATAATCAGCACCTACTGCTTTAGCAAACTCTTTTTCAAATTCAGCAGTACGGGGTCCTTGGGTTACCCAACCCGATCGTATCGCTTCTATAGCAATGTTTTCCTCTTCAGAACTAAAGAGCGGTTTTGTAATTGGTATTTTTCTCGATTTTAACATCTTTCCACCATGAATAAAATTTTTCTAATCCTTCTTCTAGAGTAACTTGTGGTTGGTATCCTAATAGCTCTTTAGCTTTCGAAATATCGGCAACCTTCCTTTTGGTTTTACCTACAGTTCTTGCGGGCTTAAATTCTGGTAATACATCAGAGTTCATAACTTTTAACATTGTAGTTAATAGCTTGGATAAACTTGTAGCTTTTCCGCTACCTAAGTTTATAGTGCTATCTGTTACTGAACTTTCTGATGCTAATACTAAGCCTGCTACAAGATCGTCTATATAAACGAAGTCTAATGCATCAGAACCATCACCAAATATCTGAGGCGATTTATTCTCATGAATCATCTCCATCCATTTTGGTATCACTTCCATATGGTCACCGGAGATGGACATCTTAGGACCATAAATATTAAAGAACCTTAACGCTAAGTAATTTAAATCATGAGTTTGATAGAAACTTCTTAGCATTCCTTCATTGAAATTCTTCAAAATGCCATAGAAGCTATAATCTGTATTTGTATGATGTTGTTCGTTTATGTATTCTACATCTGTACTGCCGTATACCATAGCAGTTGAGGCTAATATTACTTTTTTTACACCACTTTCTGCAGCATATTTAAACAGATTAAACGATCCTTCAGCCATCACTTCAAAAGCCAGCTGTGGGTTATTTGCACATAGTGTTACTCTTAAAGCTGCAAGGTGATATATTACGTCAGTAGTTAGCACGATATTCTTCATGCTATGTTTATCTCTAATATCAACCTGAACTAACTGAACATTGGATAAATTTATGAGAGGTTCTATGTTATTTATTATCCCTCTATCAAAATTATCTAGTAGAACTATCTTGTTCTTCTTATTTTTCGCAAGTTGATATGCTAAATTTGAGCCTACTAAACCTGCACCACCTGTAATTAATATCTTCCTCTCTTCCATGAATACCCTTGAATTGAATTAACTAGTAATAATATCATAGGTATAAAGAACAGTTTTTTTTAGTTGATCCTACAAAATTAATAGTGTGATCAGGGACTAATGCGATATCAGGCAGCTTTATTATTATCTACTAAATAGCACTTTAATTTTTTAAGTATGTCTGCTTTTTTAAATGGTTTAGAGATGTAGTCTGTCATTCCTGATTCAAGGCATTTCTTTCTATCATCTTCAAGAGCATTTGCCGTAAGAGCTACAATCGGGATATTTCTTTTGTCATCACAAGCCAACTCTCTTATCTCTCTTGTAGCAGCATATCCATCTAATACAGGCATCTGGCAATCCATAAAGATAATATCATACTCTTTTTCTAACAGCATCTCTATGCATTCTTTTCCATTTTCCACCATATCTACAGAACAGCCCAAAGACATCAAATGCTTTTCTGCCACCAATCTATTTGTAACATTATCTTCTGCAACAAGCACTCTACATGAACTTAATTGTGGGCACTCTTCCTTTAGTCTCTCTGTATTATTTAATAATGTCTGATAAGTCGTCTCTTTCAGCGTATTTTCTATCACTAGCTCAAATTTATGTGGAAGTATTGGATAGTCTAATATGTTATCTATAGTAGTACCATTAATATCTCTTGTAGAAACATTCCTCTTAGGAGTTCCGTAAAGAATTACCTTTGCTTTAACATTACTTTTTTCACTAAAAAGATTTTTAAACTTTTCAGTGAATAACACATACCTACGGTCAACATCTTTCGGTATAAACAATATGATATTCTGTTTATTTGATGATTCAAAAGTTGCTACCATTGATGCGAGTATTTCATCTGAATAATTTTTTTCGCTACAATATATACTATTAAAAACATTTTCATCTAACGATTTAATCATCTCAGAACAGTTAAATATAGAACATAAATGAATAGTAGAAAACACTTCTGGAAGACTGCGCTCTTTCTGATAACTTATATAAGGCAGTTTTACCGTAAATATCGTACCCTTATCTACTTCACTTTGTACAATGATGCTTCCACCTAGCAGTTCAACTAAACCTTTACAGATGGCCAACCCTAAACCAGTACCTCCGTACCTTCTTGTTGTTGATGCATCTGCTTGTACAAACTTACTAAATAAAGTTGCCAATTTTTCTTCGGCGATACCTATTCCAGTATCTGCTACAGTAATTTCTAAATATTCAGTAGTATTTTCAACTACTTTTTTCATTGTAAGTTTAATATTTCCTTTGTCAGTAAATTTTTCTGCGTTGCTAAGTAGATTTGTTAATATTTGACGTAACTTTACAGGATCGGAAACAATATTTTCTGGCAAAGATTTATCGTAATTTATGATTAATAGTAATTCTTTTCTCTTATAGCTATGGCCGAACATCGTATATAAATCCTGCAAAAGCTCTTGTAAATTAGTAGGGATTTTTTCTATTTCTAAAACTCCAGACTCTATTTTTGATATGCTAAGCACGTCACTTACTAGGTTCATCAAAGAACGGGCAGATTGCTGCATACTTTTACAGTAATTTAGCTGAGAAGCAGTAAGATATTCTTCCATCAAGATATCCGAAAGACCAACTATAGCATTTACAGGAGTTCTTATCTCATGGCTCATATTAGCCAAAAACTCACTCTTAGCACTATTAGCTTTTTCTGCATTACTAAGCGCTTTAGACAATTGTTCTTCTTTTTCTACCAAAGAATGAATACACGTACAAGAACCAGTTAATCTATAAGGTTCACCTGTATCATCATAAAATGCTTTAGCACTTGCAGACATCCACAAATACTTATCATCAGAAGTCTTCAGCCTATACTTAACATCTTTATATTCACCAATTCCTGCTAAATAATTTTGATGCACTTGCACTACACTTTCTACATCATCAGGATGTATCAGTTTTATCCATTCTTCAGAAGGTACTATTTTATTTACAATACCATCACCTAATAACTTAAAAGCATTTCCAGAGACTTTAACATTTCCTGTTTTTAGATCCGTATCCCAAATACCTATACTTGAACTATTTAAAGCCAGTTCATACATCTCTTTAATCTCAGAAAGCTCATTCTGCACGAGACGCTCATCAGTAATATTAGAGATAGATCCTATTATCATGAGGGCATTATTATTACAATCTCTCTTAATGAGTCCTTTGAGCTGTATATATACTATTTTTCCGGACTTGTCTATCCAACGAAAAGAATAACTAATTTTTTCATCGACATCTTTTATAGCCTTTTTAACCATTCTTACAAATGGCTTATAATCTTCTTTTACTACATGCTTATAAAACACTTTTGAAGGTACCCAGACATTGTGAGGAACTCCTATCTGATTAAATACTACTTCACTAACTTTTACTTTATTATTGATTAAATCCCATTCCCAAGTACCTATTTCGGAATTCAACAACGTTATTTCAGTTAACTTGTGCTGCTCTTCAACTGATTGGTTTGTTTCTAAAATACTAGTTAAATCTTCATGGGTTCCAACTACAAATTTAACTAATCCTGAATCATCTCTATAAGCTGATGCTCTAGCACGAATTATCTTCATTCCACCTTGTTTATGATAATACCGTTGTTCAATACAAAAACTTTTAACCTTACCCTCAATATAATCTTCTAATAAGGCCCAGCTCCGTTTTTCATCTTCTGGGTGGATTAATTTTTTCCAAGTATCTAGTTCATTAGTAAGCTCTTCATCCTCATAACCAAGCATGTTCTTCCATTCAGGAGAAAACCATATAGTCTTGGCCTGCATATTGTAAACAAATATACCATCACTACAGGCTTCTACTAAACATTTAAACACTATCTCCAGTTCTTTACAGTCTGGTTCAGTACCTATAAAATTATTTAAAAAACATTCAACAGAACTCACTATTATATCTATCGGAACATTGATCCCGTATATAGATTGATGTAAATACTGGTTATTAACTATTTATCTTCAGAAGCTTCAGCTAACTTTGCAGCCACTTCTGCTTTTATTAAAGCATCGAGCATCGACTGTATATCGCCATCCATATAGGTTATCGTGTTATGCACTGAAAAACCTATTCGATGATCTGTTATCCTGCTTTGTGGAAAATTATAAGTACGGATCTTTTCCGATCTATCACCAGTCCCAATCTGACCCCGGCGCATGGACACTCGCTCTTTCTGAGCTTTTTCTAACTCTGCCTGATATAATTTCGTTCTTAAAACTTGAATCGCCCTAAGTTTATTCTGCGCCTGACTCCGTTCATCCTGGCAGGTAACAACCAATCCTGAAGGTCTATGAATAACCCTGATAGCAGTCTCATTCTTCTGTACGTGTTGCCCACCAGCAGAACTGGCTCGGAAGGTGCTTATTTCAAGATCGTCATCATTTACTTCTACATCTACCTCTTCGGCTTCTGGAAGTACTGCAACTGTTATGGTTGATGTATGAACTCTGCCACCACTTTCCGTTTCAGGTACTCTCTGAACCCGGTGAACTCCGCTCTCATATTTTAGCTGACTGTAGGCTCCCTTAGCTTCAATAGAAAAAACCACTCTAGATACTCCGCCTATACCGGTATCTTCATGCTCTATTACATCGTATTTCCACTTTCTACGTTCAGCATATCTAGTGTAGGCTCGGAACATTTCAGCAGCAAATAATCCGGCTTCGCTACCACCCGCAGCTGGACGAATTTCAATAATTACAGATTTTTCATCTAGAGGGTCTTTAGGAATTAATCTAGCTTGAAGAATATCTTCTAATTCTACTAATCTATTTTCTAAGGGTTCTATTTCCTGTTGTGCTAGATCTTTCATTTCAGGATCTAAAAGTAGTTCTTTCGCTTCTTTTAATTCATTTTCAGTCTTTCGATACTCTCTTAAATCATTTACGGTGGGTTCTAGCTCTGCATACAACCTACCTAAACGTTCTAGCTCTGAAGGATTCGTCACTACTTCTTCTTTCTGAAGCTCTAACTCTACATTCTTAAATCTTTTTTCTATCTCTTCTAATTTCTCTAACATAAACGCAACTAAAATTATATCTCTCTTCTATTATTTTCCCCTATTTTCCGTTCTAAAATTCTAACTTATGAGAATAATCGTTATTTCACCACAAACTAGATTTATTAGTACTGGATACAGGTGGCTTTCTCATGCAATACTTTAAAGTATGAGTGAAGATAAAAGTATAAGAGAAATAAGATTAGAAAAGTTAGAAAAAATGATTGAACTAGGTTCAAACCCCTATGTTCAAGAAAAATATGAAGTAAATTATTCTGCAATAGAGATACTTGATAATTTTGAATCAATACAAGAAAAAGAGATACACTATGCCGGAAGAATAGTATCTCTGCGCGTGATGGGAAAAGCTGCTTTTGCTCATATCTCTGACGGATCCAATAAAGTTCAATGCTATTTTAAAAAAGATGATATAGGAGAAAATGCTTGGGAGCTAGTACAGTTACTAGATATCGGAGATCATGCAGGTGTCTCAGGAAAACTATTTACTACAAAAACTGGTGAAAAAAGCATCTATGCAACAACACTAAAACCGCTTAGCAAATGTCTTCACAATCTACCACTTGGGAAAGAAAAAGATGGTGAAAAGTGGTACGGATTAACCGATACTGAACAGCGTTACCGACATCGTCACCTCGATCTTATCTGTAATAAGGAAGTACGAGACATGCTTGTTAATAGAATGAAAATAATTGCAGCTGTAAGAAGATATTTTGATGGGGTAGGATACTTAGAATCGGAAACGCCTGTATTGCAACAGATTGCGGGTGGTGCTGCAGCAAGACCTTTTACTGCTCATTATAATGCTTACGATTTAGACGTTAAACTAAGAATATCTCTCGAATTATATCTGAAACGACTCATCTGTGGGGATATCCCAAAAATTTATGAGATAGGAAGAGTATTTAGAAACGAAGGCGTAAGCAATAGACACAACCCTGAATTTACGATGCTTGAATTCTATGAAGCTTATGTTAACTTAGAAGATATGATGCTAAGAGTAGAAGAACTCTTTAAGTTTGTTGCAGAACAAGTGTTCGGTACTACCGTAATCGAAACACAAGGCATTACAATCGATTTCTCTAAACCTTGGAAACGCATTAATCTACTTCAGGAGCTAGAAGCTAGAACAGGAATCACGCCTGAAGAACTATCTGATATCAATAGCGCAAAAACAGCTATGAAACGAGTAGGCCTCCCTACTGAAAATGAAGATAATTTAGGGGGCATTATCGAAAAACTACTAGAACGATTCGTTGAACCCAATCTTATCGAACCTACATTCATCATTGGTTATCCAATCGAAACGTCCCCTCTTGCCAAAAAAGATCCGAATAATCCTAAGTTCACAAGAAGATTTGAAGGATATATTGGAGGCAGAGAGATATGCAATGCATTCAGCGAGTTAAACGACCCTATCGATCAGCTTGAACGGTTTAACCAACAACTAGAAGAACGATCGAAAGGGGACGATGAGGCTCATCCTATGGATGAAGAATTTATCTACGCTATGGAATGTGGTATGCCACCAACCGGTGGATGCGGTATAGGATTAGACAGAATGGCTATGGTATTAACAGGCGCTTCGCATCTTAGAGAAGTACTTCTCTTCCCTATGATGAAACCGGAAAAACAACCCATAACCACTGCTTAAAATTAATATATAAGAATATCATTAGCCTATGAAGAAAATCCGGATTAGGCTAATTAACATATAAAGAGCGATATCGCCCCATTAACTCATTTTTAACATCTGTTGTAATTCTTGTTTCTGAAACATCCAAATATTTAAGATGGCCAAGCTCTAGTGAATCCAGTATGTCAGCGGTAATATTGGGACATTCACTTAAATTAACCTGTTTAAGCTCTGGGCAATAGTTCATCAATGTTTGCAAGCTAGCATCTGAAACTCTTGTAGATCTTAAAATTATTTTTTTCAAACTATTAGATTTGTTCATTAATCGGGAAAACAAGTTTTTAGTAAGCGTTTTACACCATTCTAAATTAAGCTTCTTTAAATTTGGACATTTGTGGAGTATATTGCATACACTAGCATCCGACACACGATCCCAACCTAAATTTAAATACTCTAAAGGATACACTCCGTTATATAAATTCAATGATTCAAAAACATCTTTAGTAATGTTTTTACACCACTGAAGATTTAGTCGTTTAAGGTTTGGGCATTTTTCTAAAATCTGAATTACCGTAGCACTAGATACACGCGTCCATCTTAAATCTAACACTTCTAAATTATTAATTTTAAAATCTATACTACTGAAAAATTCTAGAGAGATATTTCTACACATACCTAAATATAATCTCTTCAAATTTGGGCAGTTTAATAAAATTTTGTATATACTGGCATCTGATAGAAATGTTCTTCCCAAATCTAATTCTTCTAAACAATGTAGTGTGGAATCTAATCTGGCAAAAACATCATATGGTAATACTTTACAACCATTCAGGTTTAAGCTATATAAGTGAGGATAGAAGTCTAATATAGAGCGTAGAAATTCCTCTGTTATATTCTTGTCTTTGAAACTCAGAGCCCTAACTTCATATCTAAATAAATTATCAAAAAGTACAGGTTGCGATAAGCTATACTTCATACAACAAAAAGTGGATTCTTCTTTTTCAGTAGTAATACTGCTATCAGAACAGTCACTGTCTGCTTTGGTAATGCTAAATTGAGCTAATGAAAAAAATAGGACACATGCCGATAAAACGCAATTAAGTTGCTTCATGAAATAATTATACTTTTCATTCTGTATTATTTCTACTCGTTATATTAACAGTTAATATAATTATTAGTAAATATTAACACACCAATTCCTTTTACGTTAACTTAGAATTCCCTTATGACGTAAACTAAAATTAATATGCTTAATAACCCAAATATAGCCAAACGATATAACTGGTGGATTATAGGTTCTGTAATGTTATTATTATTATTTGGCCTTACAGCCATCTATAGTGAAGGATTCAGTAAACCCTCCGGAACACATGTTTGGAAACAACTACGCGCCATATTTATAGGCATAATTCCTTTTGCTATTTTTTACAAAGTAAATATTAGAATCTGGCTAAGAAATTGGAGATTTTTATACATTGCTAATATTTTACTGCTGACCTCTGTTTATTTTATTGGTCATGCAGCAGGGGGGTGCAAACGGTGGATAAGCATCGGTCCTCTTACCTTTCAACCCAGTGAATTCTGCAAACTCATTACTATTATCACCCTATGCGGACTCTATTGTAATTATCGTAGCAGCATTACTAGCTTTAAAACCTTCATGCGATCGTTGGTACATCTAGCAATTCCTCTCATTCTAGTTTTCAAGCAACCACATCTCGGAGCAAGTCTGGTTATTGTTTTCTCTTGGATTATTATCTCATTATATGCCGGAGTTCCCTTCAAGTATATTTTTGGTACCTGCACAGCTGCTCTAATGATACTATCCAGCGCGTTTTTTATACCAGGAGTACTTAAAGATTATCAGAAAGAGCGGGTACTTGCTATGTTTAAAAATGATGAGCAAGGCAGCAATTATCAACAATTAAAAGGAATCATTGCCATTGGTACGGGTGGTACAACTGGTAAAGGCTTTTTACATGGAATGCAAAAAGAAGGAAGATTTATACCTGAACAACACACCGATTTTGCATTTACTATAATCGGAGAAGAGTTTGGATTCATCGGAAGTTCCATGGTTATGATATTATTTGGTATTCTATTTTTTCAAATATTTAGAATTATAATAACCACGAAGGTTTATCACTATATACTAATAGCATCGGGTTCTTTGGCTATCTTGTTTTTCCATTTTATGGTTAATATGTATATGAACTTAAATTTAGCACCTGTTGTTGGTTTATGGTTACCATTTATCAGTTATGGAGGCAGCGCTATATGGTTATGCCTATCCATACTAGGGATGCTATTACAAATAGATAATAACAAGAAGGAATCATTCTTTTAGAATCTTATTAACTTAAGGATAAGGCTCCTCTATACTTCTAATTACAGGATCTTTGGACTTCATTAAATTGTTTAAACAACTTAAAACTCCAATGTCTATAGAAGCAACAACACCAGTGGTATATATTCCTATCAAAGCGTCCAATGCCACTTCATCTGCATTATCAGTAAACCATTCATCTGCACCAAATCTAAGCGCTATACTTCCAGCTAATGCAGCAGCATAAATAACTAATCTGCTATTCATAAATCTCTTAGAATATACAAAGTTTAAACATCGATATTTTTCTGCTAATTCCTTATGCAAATAAGTACTGTTCAATGACGCATTTCTAGATTCCCGATGCTCACTATCTATCTGTGTATTGGATGCTGCACAATCTTCACAAAGCGCCTCATATGGCCTTGCATTATGGAAATAAGTACTGTTCAATGACGCATTTCTAGATTCCCGATGCTCACTATCTATCTGTGTATTGGATGCTGCACAATCTTCACAGAGCGCCTCATATGGCCTTGCATTATGGAAATTAGTACTGTTCAATGAGGCAGCATTTCCAGATTCCTGATGCTCACTATCTATCTGTGTATTGGATGCTGCACAATCTTCACAAAGATCTTCATAAGGCTGCTGATTAGCGTGAACGTAAGGTTGTAAATTTTTTGATAAATACTTCTCATACCTACTGAAATTAACCTGAAATGTAGACAAAACTATGCATAAAAAACTGGGCACAAAAATATTTCTTAAAACCATATATTCAATCATACCTGAGTATTCCATTACATATTAATCTAATATATATATGTTTTAATGTTAATTATTGTAAACTATTTTCATGTGTGGCATAGCAGGATTCATTACTAATGAAAATACTGATTCTAAGGGAAAAGCTGTACAGACAGTTTTTAATCAGCTTAAACTATTAGAGTACAGAGGATATGACAGCGCAGGAATTGCTTATATAGATAACCATGAAATAAAAGTTATCAAGAAAGCTGGCAGATTAACAGAATTAGAAAAGTTAGTTCCTAACACACCAGCATCTAATATAGCAATCGGACATTCCAGGTGGGCTACACACGGAGCACCAACCGATTTAAACGCACACCCACATTACGATAGATATGAACATGTTGTTATTATACATAACGGCATCATTGAAAATTATTTAGAGATTAAAAATAATTTAGCCCAAGAAGGTCATACGTTTTACTCAGATACCGATTCTGAAGTAATTGCACACTTAATTGGTAAAGAGCATTCAGATGGCACATCCCTCGAAGAAGCCGTGAAACAAGCTACTAAAGTTATGAGAGGGGCTTATGGTATTGTTGCTATATCTAAAAAAGATCCTGATAAAATAGTAGCAGCAAAAATGGCGAGTCCTATTGTCATAGGTGTCACCGATACTTGTAGTATGGTGGCTAGTGATATACCCGCACTTCTCCCTTATACCAAAAAAGTGGTCATTCTTGAGGATGGAGACATTGCTACTCTCTACCCAAATAACATCACTATTATAGATAAAAATGGAGAAATAAAAGAACCAGAATTCACGGAGATTAACTGGGATATAAAACAAGCAGAAAAAGGTGGATATGAACACTTTATGCTGAAAGAGATTCACGAAACCCCTGAAGTTATTAACCAGTGTTTATCAGGAAGAATAGATGAAAAAAACATTATACGGTTAGAACAAGTATTCTCTCAGCAAGTATGGGGGGAGATTGAACGTGTTACTATTGTTGGATGTGGAACAGCATACCACGCCGGACTCATGGGAAAGTACCTCTTCGAACAATTACTCCGCATCCCTACAGATGTCTATAATGCAAGTGAATTTCGATATTCACAACCAGTACTCTCTTCGAAAACTCTAGCAGTAATCATTAGTCAGTCTGGAGAGACTGCTGATACGCTTGCTGCACTAAAACTCTGCAAAGAAAATCGTATTAGAACTCTTGGTATTGTTAATGTAGTAGGTTCCAGCATAGCTAGAGAGTGTGATAAAACTTTATTTATTCAAGCAGGGCCAGAAATCTCTGTAGCTAGCACTAAGGCGTATACTGCGCAAGTAATGGTTCTCATACTTCTTACTCTTCATGTGGCGCAAATCCGTGAAATGCCTGGTGTTAAAATTCCAGAAGCTTTACTTGAAATTAGACAATTTTCAGACAAAATAAAAGATCTATTACTACTAGAGGATGATATCAGAGATCTGGCTAAAATTGTAAAAGACTCCACTCTTCTTTTTTACACAGGGAGAGGGATAGACTATTATGCTGCATTAGAAGGAGCACTGAAAATTAAAGAGATAGCCTATATGCACACTCAGGAATGCTCCTCGGGAGAATTAAAGCACGGACCCCTAGCATTAGTTGAAAAAGGAGTGACAGGAATATTCTTATCAAATGAAAAGCAATTAAATGAAAAGCTTGCTAGCAATATCAAAGAATTTAAAGCAAGAGATGGACAGGTTGTATGTCTCGCCAGCTATCTATGCCCCCAAATAGCAAATTCTGTGGATAAATACATCCAATTAAATGGAACAAAATGTGTCTATTTAGACGCTATCTTATCTTCTATACTACTCCAGCTGCTTGCTTATTACACTGCCAAAGAGCTGGCTTGCGACATAGATAAGCCGAGGAACTTAGCAAAGTCTGTTACAGTAGAATAGTAAACACACCTTAATTAATTTAAATTTTTACTAACTTATGAAACATATCTACTATAGGAAAACAGGAATTTTTTCTAGGGTATATAATGTAGATATAAAATAGATAATTTTATGTATGTAAAAGGAGAGAACATGATTAAAAAATTTTTAAAGTATTCAGGATTGAGTATTATTGGCCTAGGATTGATAACAGGATGTAAAAATGAAAGTCAGACTGGAGATTCATCTAAGGAAACAACTATGGCTACAATAATGAATACAGATCTACATACTCTAGACCCTGCTAAATGTACTGAACAGCCTACGCACTCATACTATATTAATCAGGTTTATGAGGGATTAGTAAAATATGACGAAAACAGCAATCTAGCACCTGCCCTAGCAGAAAACTGGACTATCAGCGATGATGGAAAAGTATTTACATTCTTCCTCAGAAAAAATATTAAATTTCATAACGGAAATACTCTTAATGCTGAAAAATTCAAAAAAAGTTTAGAAAGAGCCTGTAACGTCAAAATCATGTCACCTGAAGCAGATAAATTCCTAGGTAACGTACTAGGGGCTAAAGATTGCTTAAGCGGTAAAACCAATACAATAAAAGGAATCGAAGCTATTGACGATAATACATTGAAAATTACCCTAGCAGAATACGATCCTGTATTTTTACATAAACTAATTTACACAACAGGTGTAGTTACAGATGTAGATGCCATTGGAGGAGTAGACACTATAATTAATGATGTAAAACAAGTTATTGGCACCGGTCCCTTTATGCTGAAAGAATACACACCAAATTCTAGATTTGTATTAGAATCGTTTAAAGATTATTGGGACGAGGAAAAACCCGCACTGGATAGCATCAGAGTTACTATCATGAAAGATGCCTCTACCCAGATTGCAAGTTATCAATCTCACTCTATTAACTTTTTGAAAGCTCCAACTACTCAAATGGCAGGACTGCTTAAAGATGAAGATTTAAATAAAAACATCCATCAGTTTAACACTTCAGCAATATTCTATCTTACTTTGAATCCAGAAAAGTTTGCACCTTTCAAAGATATAAGAGTGAGAAAGGCATTTGCAATGGCTATCAACAAGACTAAAATCGGAGACATGCTTAAAGATTCGTTTATTACCACAGCAAACTCTCTAATACCTGCAGGATTCCCTGGATATAGAGCAGATGCCTTCCAATATCCGTACGACCCCGAAGCAGCTAAAGAACTACTAAAAGAAGCCAACTATACTTCTGAAACATTTCCAAAAATTAATTTAAGCTGTTCAGATAGTCCACTTGCAGGAAAAATCTGTGAAAATATTTCACTACAACTGAAAGAGAACTTAGGTATCAATATAAAGGTCACAGCATTAGATTTCAATGCGTTTAACCAGAAAAAACGGGAAGATGGGTTCGGATTATTCTTTTCTGGATGGAGTGCCGACTATATGGATCCCGCAACATTCCTCTACGATTTATTCTGTTCAAAATCACCGCTAAATAATCACGGTTATAAAGATGCTAAGTATGATGCAGTTGTTACTAATGCTCAGAACACACCATATACTGAACTTTCAAAAAGATTTGAACTGTTTGCAGAATCTGAAGATATACTTCTGAAATCTGGTTCCATACTACCGATCTACTATCCTACAGATGCATGGCTCATTCAAGACACAGTAGAGGGCCTAAAGATGAATACAATGTCTTTACAACCATTGAATACTCTAAAATATAAAAATAATACAGTATTTAACAATAATTGAAAGTCGGTTCATTAATACTAGAACCGACTTTTTTATTACAATCTAGTGGTTCATGCCTAGATTCTTTGGATGACCTCTAGATTTTCTCCTAAACAGCGCGATCAAAATAAGAAGCAAATAGCTACTGATAGCCACTAGGTTTTCTTTATAAAAATCCATACCTACTATCGTATCACTTAACACATACTGAAAGACTAACATTACTGTTGCATACGCACAGCTGCTCAAATAATTCCAGCAACCTAAACTAACAAATGCTATAGCTAAAAATCCGCCCCCTCCAAATAAATTTAAATGGAAGTTGTTGTTTGAAACTATTATTAAGTATGCGCCAGCAACAACAGCAAGCATACTACTAGATATTAGCCCATAAAAGCGTACTATATTAGGGGAAATACCTTTCCTGCAACACTCTTCAAAGTTATCTCCTACCAAAGACAAATACTCTACTATTTTAGAATAATTTAAGTAATACATAAGAAAAGAAATAAAAATAAATAGTATCAATCCGGTAGTATCCTTATCTAAAATCAGTTCATCTTTAACATCTAATACAAATCGATTATTCAACGTTCCAACCATACCAAAACAGATGGATGCTATACAAACAGTTGTAACTGCATGGTCTAATTTATAAATCAGGATTAATAAAGCCTTTAGCATCCCACATATAAGAAGGACAATCGCACTTGCTAACAAACTTAAGAATATAGAGCCCGTTGTATTCCAAAAATAATAGAAAAGATAAGATCCTAAAATAATCTCCCCTTCTACACTAATATTTACTACCCCGCACCTTTCCGTGATGAAAACTGAGGCAATCGCTAGTAGTAGTGGAACTAAATGATAATATATGTCAAGCAGCACATCGCACTCCGTTATGCTTGTTATGAAGGATATTAAAATAAAAATGGAACACTAAAATAGTTAGTGTCTGCACAACTGCTATAATATTTGGCTCTATGTGAGTTATACTGGAGAATTTATTCAACTCTACATTAATTAATGTAAGCATTATACTTATAAAAGATATCACAACAATATTACCTTTTGAAGTCACAGCTACTAATAAGCCAATAAATCCGTAATCTTGAGCCACTGAGAATCCTAGCTTTACCGGATTAGTTAATACTCCAATCGCTCCCGCTAGTCCAAAAAACATTCCGGAAATAAAAAGCGTTAAGAATTTATTCCTATACATGTCCTCCGAAAAAAATAATGTATCATTATTAGTCTTAAGGTATCTTTTTCTAATATAGAATAAAATTAAAAACACGAAAGGTAATAAATAGATTTTATTAAGATATATATGAGGAATGTATGTATTAATACTAGCGGTTATATCTATTAGAGAAAGTATGTTAAAAGTTATGAAATTCATCAGTATCGTAGTAAAAACAACAGGTATATTTTTATATTTAAATGAGAATGCAGGGATCGTTATCCATAGCATTCCTGAAAGCAGACCAATAAGTACTGTTAAGATAGACAATAATACTGGATGCAAATTATTAAAATATATGCTGAATAAACTGCAAACAATATAACTTATGATATACTGCCCTTCTCCACCGATATTAAATAGATACAGCCGGATAGCAACAGAGGCACCTATAGAACAGAGCAATAAAGGTAACACTTCAACTAAGAGATTATCCAGAGTTTCTATTAAATTAAAGTTATTCATCATAAAATAAATAACTCCAAAACAAGATAAACCCGTGATAGTAACCACTATAGTTAGGAAGATTCCTATTACTATTAAAGTTAGTAGAGTACCATTAAATATGTTTCTAAGGATATGATTCACGTTGATAGATATTTATGATCTCAATGATATACCGAAATTACTCAATTCCGATAATATACTATCTCTTACCTTATTAGCTTCCTCATCATTAAGGTTGCTACCTTGTTTTCTTAACTGAATAGTAATTCCTAAAGAATGTTTACCTTCCTCAAGCTTATCACCTTCATATTTATCAAACATCCACACCTTCTCAAGTAAATCTCCAGCCGATTTTCGAATACATCTCTCAATATCTTGATAAGCAAGACTCTTATCACATACCAGCGCAAGATCTCTTCTAATAGATGGATTTCTACTTAATATTTTGTAATCGCGAATATCTTCTCTCGAATTCTCTAAACCATCTAGGGTGATTTCTGCGATATAAGTATCCGTATCTAAAGAGAGTTCTTTTGCTAAACTTGGATGAATTTTTCCAAATACACCAGCTTCCTTTTCATCTATTATCACTAACGCCGATTGATATGGATGGAATCTATGATCGGTTCTGATTTCGCCAGTTAGTTTTACATCTATGTTTAGTGCCGAAAAAACAGAATCGAGAACTCCTTTTAAGTGGAAAAAATTGCTCTTAATTTTATTCTGATTCACCCAATCTACAGGAGTACTATCTCCGTGGAGCAATATCCCTAACTGCGCTCCTTCAGCATAACCAGTGGAAGTAACTGAAAACACTTTGCCTATCTCAAACAACTTTAAATTTTTAACACCATTCTTCATTGCTGCAGAAGCAAGCATAGGTAGCAAGCTAGTCCTTAACTGATGTAGTTCTGGAGAATGCGGATTCCTTACCTGCACTCCTTTAATACTTTCTTTTTCTAACTTACTAGAAGCAGTAAGGGTATGAGATATTATTTGCTGAAAACCTGAACAGACCAAGCACTCTTTAATATTATCTTCTAATTGATACTTATCCGTTAATCCGCCTGGAATCATAGTTGTCACAGGTGGATGTTCTGGTATGTTTTCGTATCCGTGTAACCGACCTATGTCTTCAATTAAATCTGCACTTTCAACTATATCATTTCTCCAAGAAGGAGCCGTTACCTCAAAACTATCACCACTTCTACTTATAATACATCCTAATGCTCTCCAGTACTCTTCCATCTTATCTGTTGGAACATCCATACCAAGAAGGGTTCTTACTCTATGGGCATCTAATCTGATATTTCTAGTTTTCCATGTATTTGGATAATAATCGTTAGTCTCTACTACTATAGGTGCATTAGACGTTATTTCCATCAGAAGCTGTGTAAAACGCTCTACAGCCATGTTTATGGCATTAGGATCTACCCATCTCTCAAACCTATAAGACGATTCCGTAGAGACACCTAATCTAGTTCTTGTATTTCTTATTTCAGAAGGATTAAAATGTGCTGCCTCCAAAAGTATACATGTAGTATCCTCATCCACTTCGGAATCTAACCCGCCCATAACTCCGGCCAAAGCCAATGGTCGTAGTGGAGTAGCGATTAGTATATCTTCTTCCCTACATTCTACTTCTTCATTATTTAACAGTTTTAATTTTTCACCATTTTTGGCATATCTAACCGTTATCTCATCTGAAGATAATTTATGATAATCAAATGCATGGAGCGGAGTACCTAGTTCTAATAGCACAAAGTTTGTAATATCTACAATCAGGGAAATGGGCCTTATGCCACTCTGCTCTAGAATATTTACCATCCAATCTGGAGTATCTACTTTAGGAATATTATCGATAATTCTATAGCAGTATCTACTGCAGCCTTCTGCTTTAACATCTATTTTAAATTTATTATTAGTGGTATCTGTACTTAATTTTTTCTCATACAGTTCTTCTAAAGATTTATATAGCTCTGTAGCAGAATATCCTTTCTTAGCTCTCAACTCTCTAGCTAACCCAAGTAAGCAGAATGCATCTCCTCTATTGGCCATGCCATTTACATCAAGTATAATTCCTTTACTATCTTCTAATATCTCTTCTAGTTCAAATCCTAGCATAGTAAGGATATCCCCTAAGGCTTCCGGAGAATCTGTAATATCCAATAACGATTTAAACCAATTATATGCTAATTTCATGATGGGAACTGCTCCAAAAATCTCATATCATTCTCTAAAAACTGACGAAGATCGTCTATGCCGTGTATTAACATAGGGATTCTTTCTAAACCAAGACCAAATGCGAAACCTGAATATACATCAGGATTTATTCCAAAGCTTCTTAATATGTTAGGATGTATTAATCCAGCACCACCTAGCTCTAACCATTTACCATTGAAGAATCTTGGTGAGCTAATTGCATAGTCTACTCCTGGTTCTACAAACGGGAAGAAATCGGGTCGGAATCGCACTTTTACATCGTCTCCTATAACGTTTTTGACAAATGTTGATAAAGTATATTTTAAATTCGCAAGAGATATATCCTTATCAATAAGAAATGCATCAATTTGATGAAAGGTATGCGAATGAGTCCGGTCAACAGCTTCATTTCTAAAAGTTTTTCCTAATGTAAATATTTTGAGTGGGGGTTTTCGTTCTTCGAAAATTCTGCCCTGAATAGATGTGCACTGGGTTCTGAGTAGATAATTATTATCGATATAAAAAGTATCCTGTTCATCCATAGCTGGATGATTCGGAGGATAGTTTAACATAGAGAAATTGTATTTAAACTCTTCTAATTCTGGCGATTCTGCATATTCGAATCCCATATTATTTAAAGTACGTTTAACTTGTCGAAAGGTCTGTTCTAGGATGTGATAATTTCCGGAATCGGTTTTGATACCTGGTAGAGTGATGTCTACTCTTTCCGATTCTAATTTTTTATCCAATTCAATTCTTGCTAAACTATCTCTTTTTACAGAAAGTATGTCTGATATAATAGCTTTTGTCTTATTTACCTCTGCACCAAATGCCGGTCTATCTTCTGGTGATAATTTTGAGATATTTTTCATCTCATTTATCAACAAACCGTTCTTATTTAAATATAAATCTTCTATTTTCTTAATATCACAAGTAGTTTCAGCTTTATCTACAGCACATTTTACATCGTGAATATACTGTGAAAACCGCTCTGTTGTAGAATGCATATTTAATATTCTGACATTTTTTTAAACAATAGATGAAGCATAATCACAGATATTCAGTTTATAACATCTGAAAATTTAGCAAAATATAATCCTTATACTATAAGATGCTTTTCTGACAAGATCGTCGTTTTGTAATTAAAAGTTCTTTCCTATTATTATTCAGCATCTCAATCTTATCAACTATTTTTTTTTCTAAACTATGTCTATACGTATCATTACTAAAGCAGGATATATACTTACGCAATGCCTGCAGTAACTCTATAATCTTTAGAACTTTAACATTATTACTCTTTTTTAGAGTAGATATTTTGGACAACTCTAGTTCAATTTCAGATAACTTCATAGACACCTCTTATACGTTAGTAAACCCGATTGAAAGCGGAATATACAATAAGATACATTGATTTATTTTGAGCAACAAATAATATCAAAAATTATAATTTCGAACGAACATTTGGCATAGAAGAGAGATAAGACAGCGCAAACTTTAAAGTATCAATTTTAGCTTTATAAGGAAGTAGGCCTCCGTTGATAGAATATCCCAGACCAGCCACAAATACTCCATCATTACCCTCTTCATAAGCATCTACAGTTAATAGCCTCCACGAATTAAGTGTATTATAACAATCTACAATCATACTATCTTGAAAATTACCGAATGCTTTTCTATTTAATCTTAATAAAGTACCTAAAATACCCGATCTGTGGATCTTATTAAAATCGATACTTACTCTCTCTAGAAGCATTGAATGGAGTATGCCAATATGCTCATTATTATAAGGGTTATAACTACTTTTTCTCCAAATACATCCAAACACAGAAGATGATTCGGCTAATTTTTCACCAAACTCTCTTGAAATGAAATATCCATTCTTAAAATAAGGCACTAAGCTACGGTAAGTATCCAAATCTTTTGCAATCCAAGTTCCATACCCAATATCTGAAGAAGAATTATTCGCGACAATTTTTTTTTCTTCAAAACAGACACTCTTTTTAGGTATCAACCTATCAACTAGTACAGGCTCTTTTATTAAGTCAACACCTGGAAGCCAAGAGTACCGAACAATCTCATCATTTTCATAGTACAAAACATCAAATATCAACCGGCCCTTCTCTAAAGATACAACCCTCAGCTTATCTTGAAGGCTTAACGTCCTAGGGAAATCTAGAAGCAACTCTTCATTAAACCCTGAAAACAACATACAAGAAAACGTAATTTTAATAGATAAAATTACGTTAAAAATTAATAAAGTCAAATACCTATTCATACAAGAGTTAAATATTTATAGCTGGTAAATTAGTTGCTTATTTTAACTCTTTCTAAATATTCCCCAGATCTAGTATCTACTTTTACAGTATCACCTTGGGAAATATGAAACGGGACTTGAACAGTAGCACCAGTTACTAGCTTAGCAGGCTTACTGCCTCCGCTAACAGTGTCTCCCTTGAAAGATGGATCTGTTTCAGCCACCTCTAATTCCACAGTAGCAGGAATCTCATAGCCTAAAATATCTCCATCAACTTCAAGAGCTACCACTTCCATCTCTTCTTTTAGATATTTCGCCCCATCTCCTATGGATTCACGGGATACTGGAATCTGCTCATAGGTATCAAGGTCCATTAATACTAGTTCTGAACCTTGCTCATATAAAAATTGCATCTTCTTTTTTTCTAAAAATGCAGGATCGAACTTTTCACCAGATCTAAACGTTTTCTCTATTACAGATCCGTTTCGTATCCGTCTTAACTTAGTTCTTACAAATGCCCCACCTTTACCTGGTTTTACATGTTGAAATTCAATAATAGAATAGACATCGTTATCTAAATATAATGAAATACCATTTTTAAAATTACTTGTATCAATAGACATTTATATTCACCCTTATAAAATATTCACTACCTTCTGGGTAGATTTATTTTGTTACTGTTAAATTTTACCGTATAAATATCTACTTGTAATTTATTATATGCTTAGAATTAGCTATTTAATAATACTTTTAAAGCTACATTCTTAATTTCACTATTTTCTCGTTTTGATAACTCACTGAGATATTCAAATGAATATTCTTCTGTCCAGTCATTAGAATTACTAAGCATTTTCACTGCTCTACTGATAGTCTTATCTGTTTTTGAAGTAGCAGTAAGAATATTTTCATTAACATTTACTTTGTTGCTAGAAAATCTTTCTATGGCATTTTCAATCGCAGAAACAACTTCAGGCAAATGCACAGGCTTTACAAGCCATGCATATATATTTGCAGCTTTCAGAATTTTTACTAAGTCTATACTAATGGCATTTGTTATGACTATTATGGGAGCTATTTTTTCATCAGCCACCATTTTCACGGCCATTAATATATCAGCATCCCATTCCGAAAGATTCACAATGTATACCGATGGACTAGCAGCTCGACACTGGGTGTAAAACTTGCTACTATCATTAATATCTTGAGTAACATTATATCCATAAGCTTCCAAATTCATCTTCAGCTCTTTTCTAGAAATAAAGTCTACATCAAATAGTACTATATTTTTCTGTCCTGTCTTTTTAGTCTGCTTTATTTCAGAAGCTTTTTTCAGGGTAGGCATCTTTATCATAATATCAACTCTTACCTTACAAGAATTTAACATCCATATTGGTTATACTTTTTTTGTACTCCCACTCGAACATCTAATAATAATTAAACCAGCTTATTAGTGCTTACTTTCCTTTGATTTAAAAAAAAAGCAACAGAAAGGACTAAATACCTGTCAAAAATCACATTATATAGTATCCACGGAATAATTTCAACACAAGATATAGTGTTTTTTAAAATTTAAGATAAAAAAAAAGCTCCTATATAGGAGCTTAGAGGTGTATGATTTTAAGTGTAAAAACTTACATTTTCGAACTAGATATTTCCTGACCGATATGTCTTAATTTTTTCATCGCTCTCAGTTCTATCTGACGCACTCTCTCTCTAGTTACATTAAGAGCACTACCAACTTCTTCAAGTGTTCTAGATCTACCATCATCTAGCCCCACTCTAAGGCGGATAACATCCCGCTCTCTAGCAGTTAGACGACCCAGTATGCTGTCTATCTCTTCTCGTTTAATTAAATTATCTGTAACATCACTGGGATTAGGCATGTTATTTGATGGAATGAAATCACCAATTGAGCTATTATCTTTCTCTCCAACCGGAGTTTCTAATGATAATGGTTCAACAGCAACACGCATCATTTCCTGAACCCTATCAGAAGACATACCTACTTCGTTAGCAACCTCATCAGGATTAGCATCTCTCTTTAAATCTTGCTGTAATTTTGAAGCAGATTTCATTACTTTGTTAATTAACTCTGCTACATATACAGGTATTCGGATGGTTCTTCCCTGATTGATAATTGCTCGTGCAATAGCACGTCTTATCCACCAAGTAGCATAAGTGCTAAACCGGAAACCTTTTCTCCAATCGAACTTTTCTACAGCTCTTATCAGACCCAAATTACCTTCTTGGATAAGATCGGCTAGCGGAATGCCTCTTGCATTGTACTTTTTAGCAATACTCACCACCAAACGCAAATTAGCTTCTATTAATTGCTGCTTTGCATAGATATCGTTCTCTTGAACTCTTTTGGCAAGATGTATCTCTTGTTCAGGTGTTAAAAGCTGCGCACGCCTGGTTTGACGCATCCACATCTCAAGTTCTTCAGATTCAGACTGTTCCTTCTCCTCTTCATCACCACCATCTATATCGGTAAGATCGATTAAATCGTCTTCTCCTGGCTCTGAAGTATCATCTAGAGCTGCTAGTGCTTCATTTTTATTAAATGGCTGCTTTGTCTGAGCTTTTACTGTTATTGCTCTTCCTCTTTTAACTTGTTTTACTTTTTTCTGTTCTACGGACATTTATACACCTTACAATGTTATACCAGCACTAAGGAATAAAAAACTTGCTATTCACTACTATTCAACTTAAATCTCTTTACAATGTAAAAATTTAATTTCAAGCTTATGCACTGTCTTTATTTGCTGATTAATAATTGCTTAATTACTAATTAAAACTATTATATGCAACACCGTATCTCTCTATGAGCCTAAATACAAAAAAAATGAGTACTTAGGCCCAATTTACATAGTATTAAATACTATCTAATTTGCATTTTTCCTTCAATTTATAACTGAACTTTTAACTTTTCTAATGCTTTTTGCACTAGCTCAGCTATTTCAGAGGTTTTATCTGCAATAGCAACATTTGCATCAGTTAACGCATTTACTTTAGATTCTGGAGTGCCTACGCCACCAGATATAATAGCTCCAGCATGACCCATGCGTTTCCCTGGAGGTGCTGTCCTACCGCTTATGAACGATACTACAGGCTTCTTCATATGATTCTTAATGTATTCAGCTCCAACTTCTTCATCAGAACCACCAATTTCACCAACCATAACCACGGCCTTGGTTGCATCATCTTTCTCAAACATCTCTAAGATATCTATAAACCTTAAACCAGGTATAGGATCGCCACCAATACCAACACAAGTTGTCTGACCCAATCCTGCTCTAGTTAATTCCCAAACTATTTCATAAGTTAACGTACCACTCCTGCTAACCAATCCGATTGGGCCTGGTTTAAAAATGTGAGTAGGCATAATCCCCATCCTACATTCACCCGGAGTAATAATTCCTGCGCAGTTTCCACCTAATAGTTTAGTCTTACCTTCTGCTTTCAGCTTGTTGGCAACGCGAAGCATATCCTGTACGGGAACACCTTCCGTTATTAAAGTTACAAATGGGATACCTGCATCTGCACATTCTAAAACAGAATCGGCAGCAAAAGGCGCTGGAACAAATACAACTGCAGCATCAGCACCTGTAGCCTTCACAGCCTCTTCCGCAGTATTAAATACTGGAACACCATGTACTTCCGTGCCGCCTTTACCGGGTGTAACACCGGCTACGATGTTTGTACCATATTTTATACTCTGCTCAGTATGAAATGATCCTTCTCTACCTGTAATTCCTGTAACTAGAACTTTCGAATTTTTATCTACTAAAATAGACAATTTTATATCCTCCTAATATTTTCTACTGGTTTCATCTTACCAAATATATAGAAAGAAATACTCTATTTAGAAAAACTTATACTTTAACGATAAAATTTTTATTTTGTAAATATAAACAAAAGAAACGAGGCTTGACAAAAATCTCTATATATGAGATACTGTAATAGTAACGTCGCGGGGTGGAGCAGTCTGGTAGCTCGTCGGGCTCATAACCCGGAGGTCGTAAGTTCAAATCTTGCCCCCGCACCCACTTTCTCTTAACAAACTATAAATTTAGATTAATTACACAGTACGCCTCATCAATTGTAAACGATCTATATACCTCACTCAAATCTACATCGTAAAAATCATCTGAAGATAAATATTTATCTATTGGAACATTTGAATTATATAAAGCCAATTTATTTTCAAAATACCTATCTACTGCCCTAACTAAATCCCATTTATAATATTCTTTATACAAACCACCTAGCTCTTCATCACCTTCTACACCATAATAAACTTCTATAGAACTCTCTAAAGCGGCATAAGGCGCATTGATAGAAATACATAACACAAACAACTGACACAAGAATTTAATCGATAAAAACATCCTGTTTCTTTTCATATTAAAATGTATCATACCTAAATTCTTATCAAATTCAAGTATTTACAAGATTATTCAAAACAATTAAACCTAAATTTACCTGTTATTTATACCTAATTAATAATATATGAAAATAAATTGTAAGTCCTTAAAAAAATATTGTTTGTTTCTGCTTATCATTAATTCAGGATGCATGCATACGGAAGAGTTAAAAAAAACATCAACATCAAATGTATCAACACTAAACTATGAAACAACATCGAATGGAACTATTAAGACGCTTATAGATTCGATAAAAGATTTTGCTACTCCTTTAGTTCACATGAAAGATACTGCTATCGATAACTTAGTAGTGGATTGGAATAGAATGAACGAGGTCAAGGCAGGAACTCAGTCGATACAGATCCACTTTTTAGAAAAATTAAAATCAAATTCTGACAAAAATTCTGATACAAACTTAGGAGGAATCCAAAAAGAAATTTTAATGCTGCTTGGTCCGATGATTGCAAATAATTTTCTAGATGTCGACAACATTACAGAACAGAAAGAAATAAGTAAAAAAGTAGTACATTATCTGGAATCTATAGGATATCAGAATTCGTTTCTTATCCCTGTATATATGAATTATAAAGCTCAGCCACTACTTATGTATTCAGATTATACAAAACATGTAGAACATAGAATGCCCTACAAGAAATGGATTCAGGATGTTTTAAAAGAAGCAGAAGATAAACAACCCGATCTATTTAGTATTGATACAATTAATCTAGAAAATAATTTTGAAAAACTTAAAAATAGCATTGCTCTATTTATCAGTACAACAAACTTAAATATTTCTGACTTCACCAGCGAGACCCTTAAGTTCTTTGCTAAAGAGTTTACAGCATGTGTTATTGAAAATAAACCCATACTTAATTTATTAAAAAGCAAAATTGAAACATATATTACCGACTCTTTAAAAGAGATGCAACACTCCTCAAAATAAAATCATCATCTCTAACATGCATGTATTAAATTCTACTAAATACTTTTGCTGTAATATACATCAATAACTGCAGTATCTATGATAGGTAACGGATAAGTATTCAGTTCTATTAATTTCTGTATCTCTGTAGAAGAAAAATGATGCCCAATATAATTATCCAGCAACTCCTTAAGCAGAGGTACATTCTTTATTATATCTAACTGATCATTTATGTACGTTTGGTATACACCAGCATCTTTCATCATCTTCACAGCTCTCTCTTCATCAAGTACGACTCCCATCTCCGCATGTATATCATTTAAGAGATCAGAAACATTGGTGCACTGATACACCTGTATAAGCCGAGGACCAAAATCGCTTCTCATCCATTTATAGGTGAACTCTTTTCCATTATAGGCTATTTTTTCTACTATATAATGAATTATTTCAGGCACTAAATTATCATCTATCCCATACTTGCTAGAAACAACATCCTCTAAATTCTCTTCACACTTTAAATCAGAAACAGAAAGATCTGACATCTCCTCTAAGCATTTAACTTCACTGTCTAAGCTCTCTTCACAACGCAGCAATAGATCTATATCATCACTACCAGTATTATCATCAGAGCAATCGGCAACAACAAATAATAAACTTAGAATAAATAAATAACAACCATATGCAAGTCTACTGCAATTAATCATGAAAAGATGATACCTCAACACGATTGATTAGCGCAACTATTCACCTTTAACTATTACTTTATATAATCATTATAAGCTTCTGCAGATATCCAGCCGATTAAAAATCCTAAGGTGATAATACTGCCACCCCATATTAAACTTTGCAGAAAACTAATATTAGAAGATAACATCGCAGAGAAGGTAACAATAAGAGTTCCAGATACTAAGAAGTGAAAAGCTCTTAATACTCTTCTAAGCAAGAGAGGATTTTTATTGTAACATAGCAGCACATAAATATATCCTGCCCAAAACTGAATAGAGGCTAATATAAAAAGTGTAGAGACGGTAACATTTCTATTACTACTGATAAATTCTTCTAAAACATTTAATTTAGGAAGTTTATTCAAGAAGGCTAAGCAAGCTCCTACAGTAGTACCTAGCACTATAGACATGCCGATAAATCCAACAGTAAGAGTTGATATGGGATAAACGTGCGGAAACAGTGCCGATTCCTTAGAGAGCACTATATAAGAGAACACAACAAAGAGGGTCATTGCTCCAAGCATGCCAATAAAGTAAGTATTGTTTTCTTTTTCAACTTCTTTAGTAAACTCTTTCTTTATCTTTTCGGCGTCTGCTTTAACTTCCCTTTTCCGATTACATCGCTTATCATACAAAGCTCGCTGATTTTCATCCATTAGACAGTTATACGCCTCCTGAATAGCATGAAACTGCTCTGCTTTGTCTGGAGTTTTAGCATGATCTGGATGATAGATAAACATCAGCTTTCTATAAGACGATTTTATCTCATTTGTATCTGCATCTTTTTTAACGTTAAGCAATGTATAATAATCCTGCATCTATAATAATAGAATACTTTGTACTTAATAATTTTGCACGGGAGAAATGCCCGCAATATAAAGAATGGCTTTTTTAGATGCATTTTCGTATAAGAAATAGGATACTATAAACTGTCATAATGAATAAAGATGAAAGATACACTTAAACCAGATACCACCTTCGAACATGTCTCAGTACTAGCCGAAAAAATCAAAGAGATTCTATCACTATCACCTGGGGCGGTCTATGTTGATGGCACACTGGGATTAGGTGGTCATGCTATACATTTTAGCGATAATTTAGAACCAAACGGAACAATAATCGGGTTCGACTGGGATATCAACATGCTTAATGAAGCTAAGGTCCGCTTATCTCACCATACAAACTTAGAAACCATTCTTATCAATCAATCGTTCTCTAATATTCCTGAAATAATATCAGAATATAAAGAAAATCATCCAGAAAAAATGATAAAAGGGATTCTACTAGATCTTGGGGTGAACAATATGCACTTTAAAGATCCCACACGAGGATTAAGTTTCCTAGAAGACTCACCATTAGACATGAGAATGGATCAATCGAAAGAATTAACTGCTGCCGATATTATAAATACTTGGAATGCCGATGATCTAAGTGATATTTTTCAAAAGTATGGTGACGAACGGTGGCATAAGCGAATTGTAGCGGGCATTCTGGATGTAAGAAGCACATGCACCATCAATTCCACATTACAGCTCTCTGAAATTATTATAAGAAGCGTACCGGGTCATGTTAGAAAGTATAAAATTCATCCGGCTACTAGAGTTTTTCAAGCATTAAGAATCGCAGTAAATGATGAACTGAATGAACTAGAAAATAGCATTATCGATATCGCACAATCGTTAAGTTCCGGTGGTAAATTGGCTATAATCTCATACCATTCAGGTGAGGATAGAATAGTAAAACATACCTTTAGAAAATTAACCGATAAAAATGCTATTAACCCACTCCTGTTTAGCTTATATAATAAAAAACCCATCATCCCAGAAGATGATGAGATTAGAGAGAACCCTAAAAGCAGAAGCGCTAAATTGAGAGTTCTTGAGAAACTTTAAATGAATTAGTAAGAAAAATAATTTTTATGTTTTCTTTGTAGTGCATGCCCTTAATGGAGAAGTTTGCATAATGACGTCATAGACCCCGAGATATTTATGTTTCTCAGGGTGACAATGTGAAAGAAACGGATTAATTAGTTTTCTACGGTCTCTTTTGTTTCAGAACTAGCTTTACATTCACAGCTGGAAAAGTGCTTCCAAGCCAAGGCACCAAAAGCGATTCCTGATAACAGTATTACTACTAGTGCAGGATACACCTTGCTGGTATCCTTCATGTAAGCTGGGATAAATCTGCCTAACATTGCCAATGCAACAAATGCTGCTAAACCATATCCAATGGTGGGATTTCTTTGCGAAATAAACGTACCTATTAGAACCAGTATCCCAGAGATAGAACCTGCAATTATCGATTGCACACTACCCTTGTTCACGTATCCTAAGATACCCATAATAATGTTAATAATTCCGTATGCGTATAAATATATGTTTAAGTAGTTCATTCTTTAGATAATACCCTACCGCAATTTCACTTGCATGCATACTGCTCTAAAACATTACAAGATTTAGATTTCCTCTATCAGACTAACCTTCAGATACTAAAGCAGCAACCTTCAATCTAGCAGAAGCCTCTTCAAGTTCGATCATAGCTTCGCTACTACTCATAGTGGATAGTTCGCCTTTCAATACTTTGCGCACTTCTTCTAGAGCTTTTCTGGTCTGTTCAACATCTATCTCATCGGGCCTTAGTGCACTATCGGCAATAATATGCACTTCATCCGGTCTTATTTCTATAATGCCACCAGAAACCCAGATATAGTACCTTCTGTTATCTACAGCATCGCGATAGACAATGAGTCCGGTTTTCAGTTCTACTGCCATCGGTAAATGGCCGTACTGCACACCTAGATAACCTTCTACTCCCGGTGCCACTAACATACTAGCCGTTGTATTAAACAACTCTCTTACAGGAGTAACCAAGTTCAGTTGAAAAGATGCCATAATTACAATCCTTATACTCCTGCAGTCTTCAGTTTTTCGGCTTTCTCATAAACATCGTCTAAACCACCACAGTATAGAAATGCTTGTTCAGGAATGTCGTCCAGTTCACCATCAACAATTTTTTCAAATGAAGTAATGGTCTCTGATAGTGGAACATATTTACCTTTATTTCCAGTAAACTGCTCTGCAACAAAGAATGGCTGACTCATGAATCGTTCTATTTTTCTCGATCTTGAAACTACTAGCTTATCTTCATCTGCTAATTCATCTATACCAAGAATAGCAATAATATCCTGCAACTCTTTATATCTCTGAAGTGTTTGCTGAACCCTATGAGCAACTTTGTAGTGATGTTCTCCTACCACATACGGATCCAAGTTTTTCGATGTAGACTGCAAGGGATCGATAGCTGGGAACAATCCTTTTGAAGCGATCTGTCTTTCCAAAACTACAAAGGCATCTAAGTGTGAGAATGTTGTAGCTGGAGCTGGGTCGGTTGTGTCATCAGCAGGAACATATACTGCTTGAACAGAAGTAATAGATCCTTTATTTGTAGAAGTAATTCTCTCTTGAAGGTTACCCATCTCTGTGGCTAGTGTGGGCTGATATCCTACAGCACTTGGCATTCTTCCTAACAGAGCGGATACCTCAGAACCAGCCTGAACAAACCTAAAAATATTATCAACAAAAACCAGAACGTCTGCAGCTTCTTCGTCACGGAAATATTCTGCCATAGTAAGAGCGGTTAAGGCCACCCTCAATCGTGCCCCAGGCGGTTCATTCATCTGACCAAACACCATGGCGGTTTTATCGATAACGCTAGAAGTTTTTCCATCCTTGTCTTTAAACGTAGACTCTTTCATCTCTAGCCAGAGATCGTTCCCTTCCCTGGTTCGTTCTCCAACACCAGCAAAGACGGATACACCAGAGTGCTCTGTTGCAATGTTTCTAATGAGCTCTTGGATAAGAACAGTTTTACCTAAACCGGCACCACCAAAGAGTCCGATTTTTCCACCTTTGTTGAACGGCACTAGAAGGTCCACTACTTTCAATCCTGTCTCAAGTAATTCTAGCTTAACATTCTGCTTATCAAATTCAGGTGCTTGTCTATGAATAGGATAATAAGTTTTTGTCTCAACCGGACCAGCATTGTCAATCGGCTTCCCTAGCAAGTTAAACACTCTACCTAGAGTATTTTTACCTACAGGAACCGTGATTGGCTTACCAGTATCAACTGCATCAATGCCACGCACCAGACCATCTGTACTGCTCAATGCAATAGTACGCACAATATCATCACCAAGGTGTTGTGCCACCTCACATGTTAGCTCTACTCCTTTCTTATCATCCTTAATGTGAATAGCATTATAAATAGCTGGAAGATTATGGGTAGTAAACCTGATATCCACTACCGGACCCAATACTTGTGTTACCTTTCCTATGTTAGACATATATTAAAAAATCCTAAATAAACTATACTTACCTGGCATAAGTATACCTACCGGCATTTCGGATTCCTATTATTACTGGAAAATAGACTGAAGATTCATGCAAGAATGAACAGGAATAAAAATATTGAGCCCTTAAATATTCATTTCCATAGAAACTCAGGGATCCCATCCTAGAATGACGGCCAGGTTGGGAGGTAAGTGGAACGTGTTGCCCCACATCTGAAATTTTGAATCCCTATCAATACAGGCTAACTATTCCTGAGTATGCAATTTTTTCAATGCAAGCTTAGCAGCATTGTGCTCTGCATCTTTCTTGCTCCTACCTTTTCCAGTAGCTAACACTGTACCATCTACTACTACTTCGGTCCAGAATGTTTTCTGATGTATAGTCCCTTCTTCTAAGACCACTCTATACTGGGGAGCTATTCTCTTCTTAGCCTGATAGTACTCTTGCAACTTCGATTTATAATCGTGCGGGCTTATTTCACCACTATCTATTACTTTCAGAATATCGGCAAGATTAGTTAATACAAAATCTCTTGCAGCATCCATACCACTTTCAATATAGATTGCTCCAAGTACAGATTCGAACAGATCCGAGAGTATAGAGGGTCTGCGCCTAGCATCCATCTGCTCTTCCACTTCACTAACCTCAAGATATTTATCTAAATTCAAGTTGAGTGCAGCTTGCATAAGAGAGGCTTCTTGCACTATGCTAGATCTTGCTTTAGTTAGCAATCCTTGATTCCAGTGAGGGTATTTTTTATAAAGATAGTTTGTAATAATGAAATCGAGAACAGAATCACCATAGAACTCTAACCGTTCATAGTTCTCCTCAACTCCTTCTTTCACAGATCCATGTCGCATCGCCTGTAAAAACAGTTCTTCATTATGTAGTGGGATAGTTTTTGGTATCATGAATTATCTGAAATAAATTTATTTAGAATCTCTAAGCTCTGCTCAATTTTTTCTTCCGATGTAGCATAACTAAATCTTAGATGTCTACTATCACCAAAAATACTTCCAGGAATAACTGCAAGACGATACTCCTCAAGCAACTTGCTAGCAAACTCTATATCTGAAAGATTAAGCTTGTTCATCCAATACGAAAAATCGGCTAAGAGATAAAACGCTCCTCCAGGATAAGAACAGATTACTTCTGGTAAATTCGACACCCCCTGATAAATAAGATCTCTACGTTTTGCAAATTTTTCTACGTAGGGATGGAGCACTGCGTCATCCATCTCTAGAGCTGCAATAGCCCCCTGCTGAGCAAAAGATGTAGGATTACTGGTTACCTGGTCTTGAAAGTTTGATATTTTTTTCGCTACATCTGGATGAGAAGCGGAATAACCAATTCTCCAACCAGTCATAGAATATGCTTTACTACATCCGTTTATTGTAATAGTGCGATTAGCAGCATCCTCGCTCAACGATGCTACACTAAAGTGTGCATCATCGCCATAGATTAATTTCTCATATATTTCATCACTTATCATCCATAGATTGTAATTTTTAGCGATCTCCGCGATTTCTCTAAGTAATTTTTCTGGATATACCGCTCCTGTAGGATTATTAGGAGAGTTAATAACAATACATTTGGTTTTATTGGTAATACATCTCGTGACATCCTCAGCACTTGGAACAAAACCATGCTCTATACTAGTTGGCACGGAAACAGGCACTCCTCCGGCAAGTATAATCTGTTCAAAGTACGATGTCCAGTATGGAGTAAAGAGTAGCACTTCATCACCAGGATTAATAATTGCTTGGAATGTGTTATAAAGAGAATGCTTTGCACCACAACTAACCACTATACTCTCAGGTGAATAATCTAGATTGTTATCTCTTTTTAGTTTATTTACGATAGCCTTTTTCAAAAGCGGTGTTCCAGAAGTTGGAGTGTACTTTGTGAATCCGGAATCGATGCTATTTTTAGCTGCTACGCAAATAACCTCTGGAGTATTAAAATCGGGCTCTCCAGCCGCCATAGATACCACAGGAATTCCATCAGCAATCATCTGTTTTGCTTTAGCTGTTATTGCAAGAGTCTGGGAAGGCCTGAAATTATTACTTCTATCTGATAAACTTAAATTAAAATCTAGCATAATGAAATAGTCAATCACAATCACATTAGGGCTTATTAATAACACTTACTCTATGAAAGATAATCTTATCCATAACATAAAATGCTTATCCTTACTTTTAGCCTTAATATTAACTTCTACAATATACCTGGTATTTGCTGGAGAATATATCATATCTCCCCTAGAACATATATGGAACTATCTTATAGGATTCTCCTCGGATAACGTTGATGAACTAATTTTTTGGAATCTACGACTACCCAGACTCCTGACGTGTATTCTGGTTGGTGGTATTCTTGGCACCGTAGGAATTGTCTACCAGAGCATCTTTAGAAACCCATTGGCCGACCCCTATATACTGGGAGTTTCAAGCGGATCATCTATCGGAGTAGGAATATGCATCTTCATGGGTCAAACCGGTATTTTATCTGGTCTTCTCATGCCGTTTTATGGCATTATTGCCGGATGCATCTCTTTAGGAATCATCTTTCTGTTATCAAAAAAAACAAAGACCATCCTTAATCTACTACTAACCGGACTCGTGCTCTCTACTTTTCAAACAGCAATATTTTCTTTAATCCTGATATTATCTGGAGAAGAGTTAGGAAATATTTTCCGGTGGACGGTAGGAAATGTATCGAACACTTCCATGGAATCCGTAACGCTATTAATGCTAGCTGCTTTACTAGGAATGGTCATCATACAGTATTATGCATCTGCATTGAATATATTATCAGTTAGTGATGAACTTGCCTTGAATGTAGGGATTAATATTTATAAAACCAGGAATATTCTACTGATAGTCAGTACTATCATAACAGCAACAGTAATCGGTTGTGTAGGCATATTAGGTTTTGTAGGATTAATTACTCCACACATTAGTAAAAAACTATTTGGTTGCTCCATAAAGGATAATGTTACTACATCATTTACGATAGGCGCCATACTCCTTGCTGCAGCCGATTTCGGAGCCATTAAGATAGTTAGTCAGCTAGAACTCCCTGTAGGGATTATTACATCTTTAGTGGGCGCTCCAGCGCTACTCTTCATTACTAGTCAGGTAGATAAAAATAAAGAGTACTAACTTGCGCTTACATGCTCTACAACTACTTTATGAGAAATCTCTTCCAGATAGTATCTATATGTTAAGAGTATGCCTTCTTCTAAACTTGTTTTAGCATCCCAACCCAGACTGTTGACAAGAGTTGTATCCAATCTTTTTTCTGGATGACCGTCCGGCATCGAAGTATCCCATAATAAGGTGCCTTTATGACCCAGCACCTCTTGAATTTTTTCAGCAAGCTCTTTTATACTAACAGAAGTACCTGTCCCTACATTAACATAAGCATGCTCTTTATTATTATTCAGAAGATGAACGATGGCCTCTGCGGCATCGGAAACATAGAGGAACTCTCTTTTTGGTTTACCGCTACCCCATAGCATAACAGGTTTATTTGGCAATGCTTCGTGAAACTTTTTAATTAACGCAGGTAACACATGGGAATTATTAGGATCGAAGTTATCATTTTTGCCATACAAATTACAGAACATGCAAGTAAAGTAGTTTAGACCGTACTGAGCTCTGATGCTCTCTACCAAACAGCTTCCCATTATTTTTGCTACTGCAAAAGCTTTATTTGTTTCTTCTAGTGGAGATGTTAGCAGTTGAGATTCATGAATAGGCTGCTTAGTATTTTTGGGATATACACAACTACTATTAACAAAGAGCAGATTCTTTACGCCAGCCAGGTAGCTACCCCAAATTACATTTTGGGCAATCATGCTATTAGTTGAAATAAATTCAGCTGGATTCTTTTTATTCGCCATAATACCTCCAACTTTAGCAGCAGAGAGTATAACGGCATCTGGCTTCTCTTCTTGCAAAAACTGATAGGTATTACTCTGATTTGTTAAGTCTAATTCTTGACTAGTTTTTGTTACAATATTCCGGTATCCTGCAAGCTGTAACTGCTCTACGATAGCGGTGCCAAGCAATCCTCGTCCACCAGCAACATAAATCTTCGAATCCTTAGTAATACTCATATATTCATCCCTGATATTTTTAATATTAGTATTATTGTGTGTATTTTCGACGATTATTTTCAGGTGCAATCAGTAATTTTAAACATAATTAACGGTTCTTCATACCTTCTAGCATTAATTTTAATTTTGATATTTGGAGTGACATTTCTTTCTTCCGTTCTTGTAAAAGATTAGACTCTTTAGTATCTTTCTGTTTTTTATAATCACTAAGTAAATTTGAAAGCTCTAAAAAGTCGCCCTGAACCTTATCTTTATGTTCGTACAATAACAGTAACATTTCCTGTAATACTTCTGATCTATTCTCTCGCTTTTCATCATATTCAGTAACAATGCTACTTGTTTCTTTCTCTAACCGCTCTATCTTTTCTTCTATCTCTGAACTACTACTAAATTCAACCTCTGGATATAGAACAGAGCTTGAAACACGATTGATGTTTATTTTAACATACTCATAAGCATTCTCATCCGTATTCATAAAAGCAGACATACTCCCTTTTTTATCCCAAGCAAAAGTTGTACGAAACTTATATAAAGCCCCCTGCATAGAGTTCACTACTCCAGAATCTTTATCGTAAGTTATAGACCCCTGACCAAAAGCAGGATCGTATGGATCTCTAGAGATACCTGGAAAATCGTATAACTGCAGCTCTGCTTTATCACCCCATTCGGTATTTACAATATGCATTAAGTTCCAACTAGCGTTAATCGGAGCATCTTTATTTCTAGCAATCTTGCAAGCTAAATAGGATTGTGATGCATAATTATTAAATCCGTCCTGATACCGATACCTCACATGGAAACTATCCTTATTCACCTCTATTACTGGCACAAAACTCTTTTCAAAAAAACTTATAAAATCGGCAAGGTCTTCACCAATATTTTCATCTATTCTAGTACCTCTACAAAAATACGCAGGTAACAATCCTTTTGGAGTAACATCATATACTGGAATCCAGGAAAACTCTCTTACTAATTCTAAAGCTTGCAATTCTCTTAGTTCCGTATTATGCAGAATACTACTGCTTGAAATGGATGTATAAACATCACTACTCCTTGGCTCCCACGGATGATATAATAAATGCAAACAGCTTCTATCAGACACAGCTAAGAATATAGGATATTCATAATTTATATCCCCTAGCAAGCTATCCGGACTGCTCATAACACCTTTTACATTCCCAAATAAATAGTAATGGAATATTTTATCTTCTATCGTTGGCGACTGTAATACTTCCCATGTAACAGTCTGAATAAACTTCTTTACTCTACCAGTAATAGACTTCGATTCCACTTCTTCCCGATAGCAAAGTTTTTCACCCACACTTAGTTTAGGGTATTGTACACTCGTAATATTATTTATAAGGATGGCACTGTCTGCGCAATTAGCATTATTAACGGATGCTGCATTTATAACTCCAACCAAAGCAATTGCATTTAGCATATTAACATAAAAAAACTTCATAATAGCATTCTCCCCAAAAAACATTTCCTATACATTTTAACACAGAATATGAAAAACAACAACTTAGTAAATACCTGGTAACTATACTAGAAAAAAACTTATTGTTACCAATAATAGTAACATTATGATTTGCGAAGAGAGAGTAAACATTGATGGCATTGAAAACACTGAGCTAAATATTACTTATATACTGACAATTAATATTTTAACAAAAAAACTATCTCTAATAAAAGAGATGCTTTTAGAAAAACCTATCTTTAAAAACATCTCTCACACTAAATCTGAACTAGATAATGAGATTACATCTGTTGCTGGAAAAATCATGCGATTACTTCCCTGCTTAGGCTGCCAGGAGTTAGCTGATAGTTTGCAAAAAGAGTATCTAGAAATAGTCACCTGCATGTATAAGTTATTCGAAGATAAAAGTTTAGAACACTTAGAAATAATAGAAAATAGATTTCAAAATCTAAATAATTTTCTATATAGAACACTCTTTAAATTAACAGGCCAAAATAATATTCGCGTTTCCTTATTTAGATATGCATTGCTCAACTATTTAGACATCGATACAGTATTTGATATCGGTGCTAACAGTGGTCAGTTTACAGAAAGAATCACCTCTCACGGATATAATAAAACCATCCACTCCTTTGAACCGATTCCTGAAATGGTATTGGAAGCTAAGAAAAAACTGTCTCATTTAAACAACTGGCACATTCATAACATTGCACTAGGTGATGTAACGGGGGAAAACACTTTTTACGTTACTCCAAACTACGAGTCCAGCTCATTTAATCCGGGTATGATTTATGCCTTAGACAAAAATGAACAGTTTAGAAAAACCATTACGTCCAATATTACAACATTAGATAAATTTATAGCAGATGAAGGTATTTCTTACAAGAACGCTTACATCAAAATAGACGTAGAATGCTTTGAAAAAGAAGTGCTTCAAGGATGTAAAGATACGCTCCATAACACTACAGCAATAGAGTTAGAGTCTAGGTATATATACTATGGTATTAAAGAACACTGGCTCTTTACAGATTTTGTAAACTATTTAAAAGATTACGATTTATATCCTATAGTTTTTGATAATAGTTTCTCTGCAGGTATACTTCCTGCTAATTTAGCATCTGATGTCATTTTTGTTAAAAAGAGTGTCATCAGAGAACTGTCCTGGATGAATAGCATAGAGAACGTTCTTGTTCATAAGTAAGAATAACTAAAGGGTTATAATAGTATTGGCCTATGAAAAATAACAACATCAAATGCATATGTTTCGATTTCGGTGGGATTTTAGTAGAAACAAGATCGTCCTGGAATGATATTACTAATTATCTAAGGTGGACTGAAGAAAATACAGCAGATGAAGAGTATCAGCTAGAAAAAAGTTCTTGGAGAAAAGAGTACGATAGAGGAGAAATGCTCGACGACTCTTTTCTTAACAAAGCATCCACTGTCTATCAATTAGATAAGATGAGAATATTTGATGCTCATATGGCAATACTCACTAAACAGATTCCCGACGTAGAAAATATAATCATCAAATTAAAAGAACAGGGATTTATGACTACTGGGTTATCCAACACCAATCAACTTCACTGGAACGATCTTAAAAATAAAGAAAAATATCCTGCTATTAGCTTGCTAGATAAAATTGTTCTCTCATTTGAATGTGGCTTAACTAAACCGGATCCCAAAATATACTCCTATGCTGAAAATAAATTTGGATTTCTACCAGACGAGATACTCTTCTTCGATGATCTTATAGAAAATATCGATGGGGCTGAAAATTCAGGTTGGAATGCATGTTGGATAGATAGCAGCAAAAATGTCTCTAATCAGATAAAAAACTATCTAAGTAATTACAATATCTTTATCAACTAATTATATATTCTCCACTCTATTTCAGAATAATAAATTATTATCCACTCAGTAAATGTTATAATGTATTATAGATTGCTCGATGTAAGCAATCTATTTAAATTTAAGTTGGAGTATTATTTTGTCAGTAGAAAAATTTAGAGAGTTCATTGAAAAGTCTGGTTGTTCATTAGTTATCGGTATATTTATAGCACTAATATTTATTTTCAGTTCAGGTGTTTTTAGCTGCGGCAAAGGGAATGCTCCTCAAATGGCCAACCTAAATATTGTAGGTAGTATTGGCAACTATAACTTGCTGGAAGAGATGCTGGCAGAACAAGCCAGAAAAGCTACTAGCCCTCAAGAGAAAATTAAAGGTTATCAAACTGCTATTAATAAGCACATAGATCATGGGCTAGCATTAAAAATTGCTGAAGATGAAAAGATTGAACTTACTGAAGAAAAACTTATCAAAGCAGTAGAACAAGAGATTGCCAAACAGATTGAATGGTTTACATTCATGCTTAAAATGCAAGGCAAAATTAAGGATACCGATAATAAAGAAGAGGTTGAAAAAGCCCTAAAAGAAGCTAGCCAGATGACCTCGGAAGAAATAATTAAAAGAGGTGTGGATAATTTCAAAAAAGAGTACCAGAACCCGATTGCTAAGAATATAGCGGTCGCTACCAGGGCTGCTCAGATAGTACGGGACACATATGCCTCAAAAATTTCTGTATCAGATGCCGATCTAAGAAAAAGCTACGACACCTACCTATTAAACGAAATTTCGTTCAGAAAAGATAACGGAGATAAGATAAGCGCAGAAGAAAAAGCAGAAGAAGCTCTAGAGAAAATCAAAAAAGGAGATAACTTCAATACAGTTAAAGCTACTTATGATAAAAAATATAATCCGAAAAATAGTGGTGATGAAAAAAATCTAAAAAGTTATACTTATAAGCAATTAAATAAAAGTGATAGCAAGCTAAAATCTCTCCTAAACTTAAAGCCAGGTGAGACATCCGGTATTATCAATGAAAATGGTGTACCTAAAATCTATCAACTAGTAAAAATTGAAAATAAACTACCTGAAGATTATTCTAAAGAGAAAACTAAGTATAAACGAACATATATAGACAACTTAGCTTATGAAAAATATAATGACAGACTAAAAGAAGAAAAAAATAAATTAAATGTTGAATGGAAAAGCGAAGCATTTAATCTTTTAGATGCATATACGAAACTTCAAGAAGACAAAGCGTTAAGAGCAGACAGTAAACTCTATCTAGCTAAACTAGAAGAGATATACAAGAAAAGTAGTGATCTAGCAGCAGAATTAGTTGGTACAGATTTAGCTGGTGCTATTAGATATGTAACCATCAATGAAGTTTTCAGTAAACTTAGCCTTGATGAAAAGAAAGCAAGAGCTGAAGATAAAATAGGTGCTATACAATTCTTGCTAGACACATCTGAATCTGCTGCATTGAGGCTTGAATTAGTAGAGCTGTACATTCTTCTTAAAGACAAAATGGCTGCGGTAGAACTGCTAAATGCTGCAGAAAGGAACGATCCACCAACTGATGGCGGATACGAGGGTCAGAAAAACTATATCAGAATTCAAAAACTAATTGAAACCCTGAAAAAAGAAGAACTGATTGATGAAAAGCAGATAACAGAAATTGAAAATAATTTAAATAATTGGATGGAGGAAAAAATAAATCATGATAAATATCAAGAAGAAGAAAGAAGGAAACGTGAAGAGGAAATTCAACGCGAGCAAGAAGAACGCAATAAGGAAAAAGAAGCTACAGAGAAGCAGAAAGTAGAAAAAGATAAGTCAGATTCTAATTCTAATACTAAGAAAGAATCTCAAGAAAATAAAGTTACGAACTAATGAATGGAAAACTCTAAATCACCAGAATTAGTAGTAATATCTAGCCCTATAGGTAATCTTCAAGACCTTACCATTAGGGCTAAAAACTATTTAGAGTCAGCCGATCTCTGGATAGTAGAAGATACTAGAGTAAGTAGCAAATTACAGAAGCACCTGAATGTATCTACTAAAATGAAGGTACTGAACAATCATACACCAACAAATAAGCTCTCTAGCTATATTCAAGAAATAGAACAACATCAGTCGACAGTGCTGCTCTCAGATGCCGGAACACCAGGAATAAGCGATCCCGGCGCAGAGTTGATAAATTTAGCATACGAGAATAATATTAATATACTCGGATTACCTGGTCCTAGCGCTGTAACCCTCGCACTATCCATCTCTGGTTTTTTTGCCCAAAGGTTCGCCTTCCTAGGCTTCCCTCCTCGTAAGAATGGCCCTATAGCAAGTCTGCTATTACCTTACGCAGAGAGCACTACTACCCTTACCTTTTTTGAATCCCCATTTAGAGTAAAACCATTCTTAAAATCTGCTTTTCAAACACTCGGTAATAGGAGAGCGGTCATCTGTAGAGAACTTACTAAACTCCATGAGGAAATAATCCGTTGCAACCTTGATGATGTAGAAAGAATCGATAAAATTCCAGAGAAAGGTGAATTCACAATCGTTATTGAAGGATTTAGAAGACCATAAATAAATGAATAAAGTAATATCTAAAGAAAAAATATCCGACTGGCTATTTGTAGTCATTACAATAGCCCTTTTTTTAGATGATGTTACACTACCTATTTTCGGAGGTAGTAGTTTTAGTAATATTCGAGTTCTGTTACCAGCTTTTTGTCTACCCATCTTGCTAGCTTTAAAATCAGAGGAATTCATTTATTCAACTAATAAAAACATAAGATTTCATACTTATAATTTTCCAGTATTATGCATACTACTTATCTCTATAACACACATATTCGTTTATATAATAATGTACAATTTTGCATTAATAAACTTTCCTCCAGATTATTCTAAATTTATATTTAGAACTGCTAATTATTTGATGTTTTATGTGCCATTTCTCTTAGTTGGGAATATTTCATACGAACGTTTTTTATCACTAGTCTCTTTCAGCATTAATGCAATACTTACTATTTACCTTATATTTGCTTTTTTAGAAATATTCATACAAATGACAGGTTCACAATACATAGTAACGTACCTGTTCAGCTATAAGGAATATATCATAGTTACATCAAGCGGAATGATCCGATTTAGTTATGCCTCACAAGAACCTTCGGCGGCAGCATGTATTCTTACAGCCATCACTCCAATGGCAATAGGCAATTTCTTTAATAATAATAAATCACCCCATAAAAACTTATATTTATTCTTTGCAGTTCTCAGCATATTTCTTTTCTTACTCACTCAGTCTTCAACTATACCAATTGTATTAATATTAGCTTTATTATATTACACATCACTTGTTATATTTAAAATTCAAATAAAATCAAATAAATATCTTGCAACAGGAATTATAGCCATAACTCTATTATTCTCTACCATTATATTTTGTTTGTGGGATGAGCTGAGCGGAAAATTCAAAGGTATCATAGACATAGTAAGTCCTGAAGAAATAAATTATTCAGGTGCAACCAGAATATTAAGTGTAATTCTCGCTATTATTGTAATAAAAAACAATATTCTTGGAATAGGATTTTTATCTAACATCCCATATGTTTTAAGTGCTGTAGACATGCTGAAAGCAACATATGGTGTTCCAGAGGTGCTATTTTATGAGATTTATCAACAAATCTACACATTTAGTCGAGAAATAGCAATTAACAATTGGATTCTTAAAATTGGGGTAGAAATTGGAATCTTTGGAATAATTTCATTTTTATATTTAACATACCTAGCATTTAAAGAAGTGAGTAAATTAAATTTTAATAATAAAATCAGATATAACACAAATACTGTAATAGCCTGCTATGCTGCATCTTTTATATGTATAGCATCTTCTCAAACTGGCATTAACTGGATTTTCTTAATTTTTGGTATCTTTTTTAAATTGGTTAGTATTCATACCAATAATCTTAATAAAGAATCTCAAACTATCTAAAAGTAAAAAATATATTTATGAAAATTTTATGGATTAAATCATCAAAAAGCAAGAGCAATGCTGGAATTAGTAAAGCTATCGGTAGCATCATAGATAAGATTGACCAGTTACCTATCCATAGCCAGGACATATTATATGCTTTTGAAGGTAAGAGTTTAATATTAAAGTGCTTAAATTTAATAATCTACACACCTCTTTATATTCTATTTAACAAACATAAATATGACAAAATTCTATTAGAAATAAATTATCTTTCTTTTTTAACTATTCTAGATAAGAAAAGAATAGTACCGATGATAGCTCATGTATTCGAAAAAATGGAATTAGATTCACATCAACAGAGTACTCTGAAGCAGACAGTTACAAATACGCTTAAACAAATATTTATTCCTACTGTTGAAAAATTAGCTCTATACGCAAATCAAATTAATACTATCTCTCATTTCTCTAGTAAAAAAATAGTTGAAAAATATCAAACTCCATTAAATAAAATAAATATTTGTTATTGTCCATGTAATATTTCCAAACCTATCATCAATACTGAAAGCAGATTTTCTCAATGCTTTCATAAAATTAAAAATAATAAAAAAGTTTTACTATATGTAGGTAGCGAACTATTACATAAAAACTTCATCACCTTACTCTATGTACTTAATAAACTAAATCAGCATGATTATTGCATCCTAAAACTTGGCCAGCCAGGAAATAAGTCTAATCAAGAAATGCACAAAAAGTATATATCCGAAAACAGTCTTGATGTTACATTTTTTTCTAATGTTACAGAAAATGAACTATCATATGCATATCACCAAGCATTCTGTTATATTCACCCCTCAATTAAAGAAGGATTCGGTATGCCCCCCGTAGAAGCTCAGCTATCCGGACTCCCCGTAATATCCACCCATTCCGGAGCTCTTGAAGAGGTATTAGGGGATAGCTGTCTAGTAATAAAGGATCCTTATAATGTAGACGAATATGTGGCTGCAATAGAAAAATTAAACAATGAGAATTTAAGAAAAGAACTTATTGATAAAGGATATAAAAATGCTGACCGATTTAATCCTGATATTCTAGTACATCAGTGGATAGGAGTGTTAGAAGGAAATAAATCTAATGCTAAACATGAATGAGTTAATCTAAGAAAACCCCATCATATTTACTATTTGTCATCATATGCTTCATCTTCTTAAGAGCTTGTATTTCCAACTGCCTTATTCGTTCTATAGTAAGATTTAGCTTCCTTGATGCAATTTTTCTCGCAGTAGATACAGGATGTTCGTGATAAGCTAACCTTAATTTAATTATAGCCTGCTCTTTTACGTTTAACTTCTTCATAATTAAAGACAGGCAACGTCTTCTATCTTTCTCAAATATTTTTTCTACAAAGTAATTACTCTTAGGGTCTGCAATAGTGTCTGAGAGAGTAAAATTCTCATAGTCTCCTATTTCAAGATCGAAGCTAAGAAGATCTTCATGTGCAGCTAGTAATTCGTACAACCGACCCTTAGAAATATTCATTAAAGAGGCTATCTCAGTTAAATCTGGCTCTTTTCCAGATTCCTTTAATAATGTCTTTCTAATTTTCTCGTAGTTTCTTAATAGTTGCAAAGAATGAGATGGTATTCTTATTATCCTAGCTTTTGTCTCTATCGCACGAGATATGGACTGTTTTATCCAATAAGTTGCGTACGTGGAAAATTTATTACCTGTCTCAATATTAAATAAATTTATTGCATGTAATAAACCTAATATACCTTCCTGAACTATATCTTCAGAGCTTAGATTATTACAAGAATACTTACTTGCTATATTGTATACTAATTTGATATTCCTAAAAATCAGTTTATCTCTAGAGTCGTTATTACCTTTTTGGGCATCTCTTAAAAGCCTATGCTCTTCTTCCCTAGTAAGTAATTTTTCGTTATTCTTAGGAGTATACAGTAATTCCATGTTGCAGCCTATCTAGTAGAATTATAGGCTGTTACATGCGTCTGATATAGATCTTAAATTAAATAGTTGATATTTTATGAGGCATCACCACCTGCCTCGTATTAAATAATTAAGCAGATTTCTTTTAATCTTATTTAATTTCAATATTCTTGTAGGATGTTGCCCCTAAGAGATTTCTCTCATAACCCGAAACATTATACTTCAGTAGGTACCCAACATTACTATAGTAGAGAGGAATCGCAGGGGGATTATTAAACAGTATAGATTCAGCCTTTTGATACAACTTTAATCTCTTAGAGAGATTGAACTCTTCTGCAGCTTTATCTATAATACTATCAAATTCTAAACTATTTAATGCACTCTTTTCCTTCCCGTTTTTAGAGTGAAAAGCAGAAAGATATACTGAAGGATCTATATAGGATGCATATGTTCCGTGTAAATGTATGGCCACCTGATTTTTAATTCTACTTTTTAAATAAGCAGTATACTCCTGCACTTTAGTTGTAATATTTAAACCTAACGTAGCTCTTAACTGCAAACAAATATTCTCAGCTACGGTAACACCTGTTAAACTATTATCGGGAAGCAAAACTTCCAGCGGTGGCATCTTTTTAATATCATCATAACCTGCTTGCTGCAGAAGAAGCTTGGCCTTTTTAATATCCTGATTCAATATAGCATGAGGATTGTTATTCATTTGATAATTTGATGGAATAAAGCTATTTGCGACTTCTACCCCAGTATTCTTCAATATCTCATCAACAATATGTTTTCTATTTATGGCTAACGACACCGCTTTCCGCACCAAAGGATTTTTAAATGGTTCATATGCTTCTGGAGAAAATTGCAGGTGAATAAGTAAAGCTGTTGGTGCTACTCGATAACTACTTTTCAATATCGGATCCACCTTTACTCGTGGCATCTCTTTAATAGGCACGTTCGCCCAACTATAATTCCCTTCACGAAATTTGTTAATATTCATAATAGGATCGGAAGCGATATGCCACACTACACTCCTAAACTTCGGAGCACCATCCATGTACTTTTCAAACGGATTTAAAATTATATGCTGACCCGGTATATAGTCATGCATTTTAAAAGGTCCAATCCCAACCATTTCATCGATGCTATTAATGCCTTTATTAAAACGAGTCGATTTTTTGCTCAGCACAGATGCTACAGGCATTGTTAGTAAATCTAAAAAATAAGAAATCGGTTTTTTAAGATGAAACCTTACAATACTAGGACTCGGGATTTCAATGCCGACTATGGTTGTGCTCTTTCCGCGAAGTACATCATCTGCACCAAGTATATTAGAAAAGGCACTTTCAGCTGTTGGAGACGCTATTTTCGGATTACAGGCCCTTTCGATGCTCCATTTAACATCATTAGCTGTAACCTTACACCCATTATGAAAATAAACATCATCTCTCAGATAAAACTTGTAAACTTTACCATTTTTACTTATGTCCCACTTTCTAGCAAGTGCTGATTCTAACTTATTATCAGCGTTATAGCGTACTAAACCCTCAAATACTTGAGTGAATATCTGCTGTTTGGCATAAGGCTCATCTCCTAATTTGGCAGGATCTAATGTATAAGGATTCATTCCAAGAGGACCCCTAAAAGATTTCTGCTGCCCAGCTCCATTATCCACATTTAGAGGAGCATTACATACTGACGATTTAAACCAACAACTTTGAAGAATAATAATGGCACTAAAAAAAATCAGTACGCTTATAAGTATTTTTTTGCTAAACATAAAGCTTCTCTATTCCATTATATCATACTGTACTAAACTTCATAAGTAACTAAAACTATTCTCCTAAATTATCCACCAAACATCATTAATATAGAAATTTTTTTAATACTGTATTAAATATTTAGTAAAACATGGAATTAACAGGGTATGAAGAGTTATAAATACCAGAATCAAAAGTACATCTCATTAATATTTATATCACTCCTATCTTCCGGATGCGGAAGTAGTGGTGGAAGTGGAGCATCAGTATCTTTTGCTGATGTCGCTGAGTTAATTAAAAAAGAGAACGAAATAATTAATAATAATAATAATAATAATACTCAGAACAGTAGCGAGGAAATTGTTACCGTAATGACAACAGATTCTGGTGAAAAAAATCCAAACAACCCAACTTCAACATTCAACCAAAACTCTTCTTTAAACCATCCACAGATGAATGGTGGAGATGTATTTGAAGTAATACTTCCCTCTTCAGATAAATACATCTTTAAAAATAACACCAGCAGTCAGGGAGGACAGGTTTTAGACATATTAGAAGTGCCTAAAGTGAATCCAGTTACTGAAGTTCTATATAATACTACTGTAAATTTAATGGATGATATTATTGATGAACTAGAAATAATTAAAGAAAAATATAGAAAACTAGACAACGTACTATCCAACCAGAAGTACTACAACAGTCAGATTTCAGAAATACAAGCAAGAATTACTACTGTTCAAAAAGAGTACAACACTATCGAACAACAAGCTATCTTTTATCAGCAAGCAGTAGCTGCTGCTAATGCAGGACAAAATGTACAAGTCCCGGCTGAACCTGATGTAAGCAAACTACAAGAACTTTCTGATGAATACACAAGGCTAACCGAAGTTCTAAAAGAAGCTAGTGAAAAGAAAAGTGAATTTGAATTAAACATTAAAGGCATCACAGGAGACGCTGAAAATAAAATACTGTTACTGGAAAATAATATAGAAGAAATCTCTAGCGCCGTCAAAAACCTTTTAGAACAAGAACTTAACGATCTTCGCAAACCAATCCCAGTACCAGTCGGTTCAGATGTACCTGATGAAGAAAGAGTTAAACTAACGATTAAAGCACTCAGCATGGAAAAAGAACAGATGGCAAAAGATATCATCGACTCCATACACGAAGCCAATAACAATCTTAATAACTTAGATTGGTCGGTTGATAAGAGTGTATTTATGCCACAGAATATTAGCGCAACAGTTGATGAAGTGAAAAAAGCTAAAAACTTACTTAAAAATATAGCATCAACAGATATTGGTGATAGAGCTCGCATCATTCAGAAAGTATATGATGAGGCAGGAATCGCCGCTAAAATCAGTGTCACAGACGAATTTATTAACGGTAGACGGGAGCAAGTATACAAGTTCATAGATAATACTAGTAAAATAGTAGTTCCCTCATCATCTCAAACACTGGTAACTAATAATCAGGATGCCATAGATAAACTGTAAGTAGACTATACTAAATCAGTCAAGTTTAGGTTCAATGAATTATATATTTGAACTTAAACTTGACTGTATAATTTTTTCAGCATTTTACAAGTAACGAACATTAACAACTAACATCTACGACAATAATCCTGACAACACATTTAATAGATCCGATCTTTTTCGAGTAGTACGGACAATGTGTTCAATAATTCGTTAACAACACTAAACCAGCAGATAGACCCATTACCACTCCACATCCGATAGTATTTTCCCCATTGCACTTTAATCCGAAATCAACTATTTAGTATAGTGCTAAAACTAAACCACCGACTAATTACCTACCAACTTTCAACTCAAAACAACCTTAGAACTACTTCAGTCAATAATTTAAAATAAGGGTTTGCTTGCAATAGGGTAATATCTGCATAGAGCATGAAGAAAGTGTTTTCAGACAATTTACAGGGTAAAAAATTAGGAATGATAGGGGCCGGTAGATCCGGGGTTAGTGTATGCAGACATGCACTAGAAATGGGTGCTGAAGTTACTCTTTACAATACGGTGCCACTAAAGATACAACTTCCTGAAGAAATTAATCAGCTTATAGGCGATGAAACTATATTTGAACCGGAAGATTATGATTTAATTGTTCTTTCACCTTGGTACCATACTACATCTCCTGTAGTACAAAAAATACTCAAATCCACTACACCTCTCATCGGAGAGATTGAATATGGCTCTAGCCTAACATCATTCCCTATTATAGCTATAACTGGCACTAACGGAAAAAGTACTACATCTTGCCTTACTTACCACATATTAAAAAGCATTGGTAAAAATGCAGTACTTTGTGGAAACATTATGGGTAGCGGTTATGACGAGTTTACATTAACTGAAGCAGCATCACAGAATGCAGAAATACCTAATACTGTAATAGTTGCTGAAGTTTCAAGTGCACAGCTAGAACATATCTACAATTTTTCTCCTACGGTTTCCTATATAACAAATATCACTCCGGACCATCTAAACAGATACTCCACTTTTGATGAGTACTTAGATGTTAAACTGAAAATTGTAAGCCATACTAAGCAAAACGGAACTTTTATACTTAATCATCACCTTCCTGAAAATATTAAGGGAGCAATTCAGAGTGCGCCATCTAAAAATTTAAATTTCATATCATCTACAGAAAACATTCAGCTTACAGATGATGCTATCATATTTCACGGCATAAAACTAAACCGCGCAGATCTACCCATCAATTCTCCCCATATGATTCAAAATATTTCTGCAGCCTTAACAATTTCAGAATCAGTAATAGAAAATATGAATCCGACTATCGCTGAAAAAATGTTAAATAGCATCCATACCTTTAAAGGACTCCAGCATAGGATGGAAAGAGTAGGGAAAATTAATGAAATTACTATTGTAAATAATTCGATGTGCACTAACCCTAAGGCTATTATTGAAAGCAGTAAAGGTATCCCTCAAAAACAACACATTTTAATAGGAGGGAAAAATAAGAATCTAGATTTTAGTGAAGTGAAATCCTTTATTGAAAGCAGCAACCACACTGCATACATTTTTGGAAGCAATGTAGAAGAGATCTTAAAAGACATAGGAAATCAGCATCCCTGTTTCCCTAATATGGAAGCAGCATTCCTAGCAGCATTAGATAATGCTAAAGATGGAGAAACCATCATACTTTCACCGGGATGTACTAGCTTTGATGGATTTATCGATTTTGCCGACAGAGGTAACAAATTTAAAGAATTTGTGAAAAGTGTTATGAACACACACCAGAATAAGGTTTATTATTCATAATCTAGCTATACCAATATGATGAACAGAAGTTTTCAATTCATAGGCGATAAAACACTCTTCATACTATCAATAATGGCTACCCTTTTGGGACTCATTTTTATCTTTGATGCAGGCTATGCAAGATCTATACAAGCTGGACATGGCACCATACCTAGAGAATTTAAAATGCAAGTTCTCTTCACCATCATATCTGTTTTATGCTACTTCGGAACTGTTAAGACAAACTTCAGAATTTGGAAAGCATTAACTATTCCAATATTTATCTTGGGCATCATAAGTCTACTACTCGTCGAAACCCCTTTCTTAGGTAAAGAGATGAATGGTGCTAGAAGATGGCTAGGAATAGGAGGATTCATGATACAACCAGCCGAATTTATGAAATTTGCCGTGGTTCTCTATCTGGCTAAAATGTTCTCTTTTAAACATAACACCCCTAAAGTAACACGTAAACCAAAGAACTGGGGAGAAACTTTAGATTTTCATATAATACCCAGCATAAAAATTTTGTTCCCGTTAATTATTGTCCTACTTACTGCCTACATCATAGAACGAGAACCCGATCTAGGTACAAGCGCAGTGGTAATAGCAACCAGCTTTTCACTTCTTATACTTAGCCCGATATCCTTAAAAACATTAGGAAAAGTAATTTTAATTGGCATGCTAGGAGTAGGATTTCTCGTTAGCTTAGAACCATACCGTATACAAAGAATTCTTCAACATACCAATAGATGGCAACCTGAAGTTATGGATAATCTAGGATATCAAACCATACAATCTGAAGCAGGAATGGCAAGTGGAGGAATAATTGGTGTTGGTATTGGAGCAGGAAGAGCCAAACACATGCTGCCTGCAGCTACTACCGATTTTATTCTTGCCACAATAGCAGAGGAATTCGGACTAATTGGAGCATGGATCACAATCGGCATCCTCGCTTGGATTACTTTCCGACTCACTAATCTTGCAAAACACCTTAACGATAAACAAGCAAAACTAACCCTATATGGCATTGCCGCATGGATAGCCATCCAAACAACCGTAAATATTATGATGGCAAATGGAACTTTGCCTGCAATAGGAATACCTATACCTTTTATTAGTTCCGGAGGATCTAGCCTTCTGGCTATTTGGATCGCAATTGGCATATGCCAATCGGCAATCAACTCAGATCCTATTCTAAAAGCAGTCGTAAATACTAAAAAGGAGAATAAAAATGAAGATCGTCATTACAGGTGGGGGCACCGGAGGACACGTCTTTCCCGCTCTTGAAATAGCTAAATATGCCATAAACAATAACGATAATGTAATCTATATAGGATCGGAATATGGAATAGAAAAAGAACTCTGCTCTAGGCACAACATACCAATACACACTCTGCCATCAAAACCATTCTATTCTTTAAAAACAAAACGAGGAATTATTGCTAGATTACTATTTGTTAAAGCGTACACTATGGCAAAAATAAAACTGGCTGAAATTAAACCAGACGCCGTATTCTCTACTGGAGGATATTCAAGTGCTCCTGTGGTATTTGCTGCTAAGAAATTAAAGATTCCCTACTTTATACATGAACAGAATACGGTTCCAGGTAGAGCTAACCTCTTCTTCATGAATCACGCTGCAGCCGTTTTCACCGTCTTTAGTAGTACTGAAAGATATCTACGTGAAAGACACTTTGCCCCTAAAAACATCATAAGAACCGGTATCCCACTAAGAAGCAGTCTTGTTGAAAACAGTACTCATGAACCAAAAACTATCCCTGAAAATAATGCAATTAATATACTTGTCACAGGAGGATCGCAAGGGGCCGTTGCTATTAATGATGTAATTCTGGAGTTAGCTAGTCTCTTAAAAGATAATCCAAACTATCAGTTTAAATGGACTCACCTCACAGGCATTAAGAATTATGAAAATGTACTCCATACCAGAGACGATTTCAAACTAAAAGAGCCATACTATAACATCCTTCCCTTTGCAGACGATAAAGCTATGGCCTCACTCCTAAAAAACAATCACCTCATTATCTGCAGAAGTGGAGCCGGCACACTAACCGATTCAGCTCTTTATGGTATACCTTCCATTACCATCCCCTATAAGTATGCGATAGGTAATCATCAGTATTATAATGCTTTAGAATTTGAAGAGATGGGAATCACTAAAATACTAGAGCAAGATAAATTAACGCCTAATACACTTCTTATGAAAATTAACGAATGGATCAATGATGAAAATCAATATACTGCTGCATCAAACATTCTACTAAATTGGAACGTGGAAGATACTGTTCAGAAAGTATACTCTAATATAGAACACCTACTTAACAACAGTACTCATGAGAACAAAAGCAGAATGGAGACTCTTCAGCAACTCCTTAGAATTAGATAAATATACCCATTTTTTCCTTGTAGGGATTGGTGGAACTGGTATGTGCCCACTGGCTAAAATGCTACACCAATCCGGATACCATGTGAGGGGAAGTAATAACGAAAAAAACACGAATACAACTATGCTCTCTAACATGGGAATAGATGTAACTATCGGACACCACAATACTCGCCTACTTAATCATGAAGCCGTCATCATTACAGATGCTATCGAACTTGAATCTAATCCGGAATTTCAGCACTGTACTAATAATGGTAACAGAATGTTCCGTCGTGTACAAATTCTAAACTATCTACTTAAAAATAAAAAAATAATAGCAGTAACAGGAACACACGGAAAAACTACTACCACTTCCATGTTAGCTTATGCATTAACTGCCTCAGGCTATCATCCATCATTCAATATCGGAACCTATGTGCCCCAATTAGAAGGCAATGCTAAAATCGATCGTGGCGAATATGCCATCGTCGAAGCCTGTGAAGCGTACGATTCCATGCACGATTTAGATCCTCATATGGTTATTCTCACGAACTTAGAACCCGATCATCTCGATTACCATCAATCATATGAAGCACTCCAACTAAGCATAACAAACTTTATCAATAGAATTCCTGCAAATGGATGCCTTATTTACTGCGAAGACGATCCCGGATCGAAGAAAATCGGAGAAAAATTTAAAGGCAATAAAATAGGATATAACTCTAAAACCTTAATGACCATCTATCCAGATATTCAGAAATTAACCGTACCAGGAAAACATAACGAACTTAATGCAGGTGGAGTACTGACAGCTATTAAACATATAGGATCGGCTATTCAACCAGCAGCTAATGCGCTGGAAAACTATCAGGGATCCAGAAGAAGAATGGAGATCCATCTCGATGGTGAAATTATCGTTATGGACGACTATGCACATCACCCTACAGAAATTAAAGCAACTATCACTGCGCTAAAAGATAGATACCCTACTAGACGACTAGTTTACGTTTTCCAACCACAGCTCTATAGCCGAACAAGAGAGATGAAAGAAGAGTTTGGAAAAGAACTGTCCGCCGCAGATGTAGTAATCATTACAGATATATATCCCTCTCGAGAAAATCCAACACCCGGCGTAGGTGCCGTGCAGATCCTTCCCTATTTAGATACACCTCACTTCTATATACCGTCTAGACACCTATTACCAAGATTTCTAAATTCTATGGCTAAACCAAACGATCTTATTATAGGTTCAGGTGTAGGCAACATCGGGGAAATGGGACCCATACTTGCTGATGAAATTACTCGAAACAGAAAAACCAAGGTCGGAGTACTCTATGGTGGCGATAGCACAGAAAGAGAGATCTCCATACTCTCAGGAATCAAAGTTCAAGAAGCACTTATTAAGAAAGGATATGATGCATTTCTTTTTGATGTTACAGAAGCCATGCTTACTACAGGCGATTTAAGCAAGCTTACAGGCCCTAACCGACCCGATCTCCTCTTTCTCGCCTTGCACGGCACCCACGCTGAAGATGGTGCCATACAAGGCTTATGTGAACTTTTGCATATTCCATATACACATTCCGGAATAACAGCCTCGGCTATAACAATGAATAAGCATCTCACTACAAACATTGCTGCAGCTAACGGAATACTTACCCCTAAGCACTATTTCGTTTCAGATGTAGAAAATATTAACCACAACCTAAACTATCCAATCATGGTAAAAGCAAATAGTCAGGGATCTACTATTGGTATAACTAAAGCTGAAAATAATCATGAACTAGAAAAAGGTATTAAAGAAGCTCTCCTGCACGATACCGAAATACTTCTTGAAGAATTTATCGAAGGGATTGAAATTAGCGTCCCAGTGCTAAATGGAAAAGCTATGCCCAGCATAGAAATAGTACCTACATCAGGGGCATTCGATTATAATTCTAAATATACCCCTGGAGCATCCGAAGAGATTAGTCCGGCTAGAATACCTAAACATCTGCAGGATAAAGTAGAAAATATAGCAGAAAAAGCGCACCATCTATTCAACTGCCAAGGACTCACTAGAAGCGATTTTATTCTTAAGGGTGAAGATTTCTACTTCTTAGAAATTAATACCATTCCAGGTATGACAGAAACCTCCCTGACGAATAAAAGCGCTCATGCAATGGGAATAACCTATGAAGATCTATGTGACATGATGGCCAAGGATGCATTATTAAGATTCGCCGAAAAAGAAAAATCACAAATTAATCACGTGATAAACTAGAACTTCCCTAGTTTATCACGAACTTTTTTAAACGCAACCAGCGCCCTATCAAGTTCATCTATCGTATGAGTTGCATTTGGCATCGTACGTATCCTAGCCTTTCCTAATGCAACAGTAGGATATATTATCGATAGAGCAAAAACACCTTCATCCCAAAGCATCTTCTCCATTTCAGCAGCCTTGCCCTCATCACCTACGTACACTGGAGTAATGGGGGTCTCACTACCCATAGTATCAAATCCTGCCGATTGTAGAGAGTCTTTCCAGTACTTAGCGTTATCCCACAATCTGTTTATTAAAGAATTATCTCTCTGCATAATCTCCAGACATTTGATGAGTGCTCCAGCAACCATAGGAGGATGCGCAGTAGAAAAGAGGTAGGGTCGACCCCGATTAATCAACCATTTCTTTAAGTTCTCACTCCCAGCTATATATCCACCAACAACACCTAACGCTTTCGATAAAGTGCCTAGTTGAATGTCTACTCTACCATATAAATTAAAATGCGATGTAGTACCACTACCGTGTTTTCCCAACACCCCACTAGCATGAGCATCATCCACCATTACAAAGGCATCATACTTCTCTGCCAACTCCACAATCTGGGGCAGAGGTGCAATATCACCATCCATGCTGAACACCCCATCTGTAATAATCATTCTTTTTTCAAAGTGTTCACACTTTTTGAGTATTTCTTCTAAATGATCCATATCGGCATGCCTATACACATACCCATCCGATTTTTTGTATTTTGCAGAACTTAATCTTACTCCGTCAATAATCGAAGCATGATTTAACTCATCACTAATTACTACATCATTTTTAGTTAAAACAGCCGGTATGCAACCACTATTGCTCGTAAATCCGGATGTAAATACCAGTACGTCTTCAACACTCTTCCAAGAAGCTATTTCTTGTTCTAGAGAATCGTGGATATCCATTGTCCCACCAATCCACCTGACAGCACCGGCTCCCACTCCCCATTTTTCAATACTCTCAATGGCAGCCTCTCTTACTTCAGGATGATTCGCTAATCCCAAATAGTTATTGCTGGAAAGATTAATCACCTTCTTTCCGTTCATAGTAACAGATCCATCCGCAGGGGACTCTAATATTTTAGGAGTTTTATATAAATTATTATGTTTCAGTGATTCTAATTCACATTGAAGCCAGTTTTGTAAATTCAAATTCATAACGGTTTATACTGTTAAAGTAATATAAACCTATTATTGGATAGATGCAGAATTATTCTATTGTTTGAAGGGTTTATAATTAAACATAATACTGTGTTCGATATTTCTTTCCAGTATCTCAGGGTGATTCTCTCGCATATGCCTTATTAAGAAGCTATCAACAAAAATTTCTTTCATTAAAATTGAAATTCCTGAAAGATATGCTGAAGTATCTGATAGAGTAAAAAACATTTTTCCGGTAGCATATACATCTTCTGCTTCTTTCAATCTAGCATTCCAATTTAAATCGACTATTACCTTCCCCTCACGAACATCAATCCATTCTACACTAAACTGATAAACAGTATTTCTTTCTAACGAATCTACTATTTTAGGATAATGAAACATACTGTCCAATAGATTATATTTTTCTAACAGTTCTTTAGGCTGATTCCAATCGACTCCCTTTTCGTAGGTCCATTTCGTACCAATACCATCGGTTATACCCAGAATAACGGAATCTATCTGTTCATTCCCTCTAGTAATCCGCAATAGCTGATCCGCATCTAACTTTATTTTCGTTCCTATAACAGCTTCTATTATCGAATTAAAAATTATATCCATCGATGAAGAGTTTAACCTCATCCTGGTCATATCTAGATGAGAGATAGAATGTCTCGAACTACCCGACTGACTGTTGAGCATTGCACAATGACAACTGGTCTGCTCATGAGCATATAATGGGAATGTTATTAAACTACGGGGCGTATAACTATATAAACCTGTCTCTACAGCGTGGAAATACTCCTTATCTGGGTCCATTGACTGAACAGAATCGGTTATCAAAAATTTACTACATCCCCGCACATTACCACAAACCCCTTCTAATGTAATCTCAGGAACATTTCGTATTATTTCATCAATTAAACTCTCATCTATAGCAGAACAACCCAATTGAGATGAAAATAGTGTGGCAATCAAACCAATATACTCAAGCATATATATACATTCTATCTTATATGTATACATTTTGCTAAAATATAGCTATGTGTAAATACTAGACTATAAATTTATTGGTGGTGGTGGAGGTGGAGGTGGTACATTATCTTTCTTCTTTTTCTCATCATCTAAGAAATCCAGATCTAGATTAGCTTCCTTCTTAGCAATAGATTGTATTCTACTCTTGGTTCTCTCATACAACTTCTCGCCATCTATCGGATCGCACCCTGTTACTAATATAAAACTTAAAAGCATTAATAGATGAAATGCATATATATTCATAATAATATGTTAGGATGCCACATGTAAAACTATAGCATTAGCGTTCCAAAACAGATTAAATTTCCTTATAAGTAGCAAACTCTCTTAAAATTAGATGAAAAATTTTAGTACATTCAGACAAGTATTTTCACTGAGAGTACAAAAAATACTCTGTTAAACCAATTATTAATAACAGTATGAAAAAAATCAATCCACATAAAGTAAGGAAACAAGAGGAGATCGACTCCCTAGAAATTATTAAAAGAGATCCCAGCAACTCCGTAGCAAATACCAAAGTTGCAGAGCTAATGTTGATGTCTGAAAGAGAATTAGAGGCAATTAAATATATTGCTAACGGAAAAGGTGCCTCACGTTATGATTGGGTTGCTCAACACTTAGTAGACCACTTCCACTGTAGAAAACTTCTTGCTAAAAAATTAAATCAGAATGACTACCACGGAGAGCATGCTCTTAAAGAAACCATCCGTATAACAGGATTACAACCCAGCAAAGATGTAGGCATCACTATATCATCCTGTATGATTGTTAAAAACGAAGAAAAACATCTTGAGAAATGCTTATCTCAACTAAAACCTATCGTGGATGAAATGGTTATCGTAGACACAGGTTCAACCGATAGAACCGTTGAGATAGCTAAAGACATGGGCGCTGTAGTAGGATTTAGAGAGTGGGACGACGACTACTCTGCTGCAAGGAACGCTAGTATAAAATTAGCTAACTGCCACTGGCTACTCACATGTGATGCAGACGAAATTTTAGAAGAAAAATCCCGCGAGGTGCTTAATGGAGCCATCATCCGACCTCAGTTTGGTGGATTTTCTGCACAAATTTTAAGTTATTTACAAGATGATGAAGGAGTGGATCTATTTACCAGTAAAATAATTCGTCTGTTTAGAAATCTTCCAGGAGTTAAGTTTACAGGAAGAATCCATGAGCAAGTATATGATAGTATTGCCAATCATGGATATACATCCGCTGAGATACCAGGATTTGTATTCTACCATTATGGTTATCAACCATCAATAATGGAAAAGAAAAATAAGGTAGAAAGATCTTTAAATATACTATACAAAGAGTTAGAGGACAAGCCGGATTTTGCATTTAACTGGTTTAATTTAGCTAACACCTATACTGTTAATGGAAGACACAAAGACGCATCCAGAACGGGACATAAAGCCTTAGAATTATTAAAAAAATCTAAATCTACCACTATCTACTCCACCATGTTATTGCAAATTCTACTAAGATCTGCTACGCTGCTTGGAAGAGTTGAGGAGTGCGCTGAATTATGTGAATACGCTAAAGATAACGGTCATTATTCGGTATTAATGCAGACTGAAGTTGCTTATGCATACTTCTTAAATGGAAATTATGAAACTGCTTTAACAGAGATTGATAAAGCTTTAGAAATGGAATGGGATCCAACACTTTACGGTGATAAAGCAGTTGTAGAATATAAAAGACATCTCATCAAAGCTGAGATTTTAATTGCTCTAGAAAGATTTGATGAAGCATTAGAGTATATAGACTATGTTATAAAAACTAAGCCAGATATCGAAAATCTATACCATTCCAAAGGGGTATGTTTATATAACCTGAAAAGATATGATGAATCGGCAAACTACCTTAAACGTAGATATAACGATCCTAAAAGGAATAAAAACTCACAGACTATGTTGAAAAACATCTACCTTGAAACAAAAAGGTTTGAAGATTTCATCAATTATGTAGAAGAACTTATAGCTAAAAACGAATACGATCCCGCCGATTTTCCTAAATGGGCGTTTGCAAATGAATTTCTTAAAAGAAAACCATCACTACAAATTGCTGAAAAAATGTATGAAAAAATTAAGTTTGAAGATTCCAGCGCTATTGTAAATATGGCACGGATCTATAAAATAAACGGTAAATATTATGAGGCCGAACAACTATTAATTGAACAGATTAAAAATAATCCGCTCGACTGTAATGCTTATCTCAATTTGGCTGATGTATATTACACACTTAAAAAATATCAGGAAGCCGCTAAACACTACCAGAACGGACTGAAAATAGACCCGAACATTGCACAAGCCTGGCTACTACTAGGAAACTGCTTTGCAGAACTAGGCAGTATGGAAGGCGCAAAACTTGGATATACAAAAGCGTTGCAACTGAATCCGGATATTAAAGAAGCTAAAGAATGCTTGGCATTTATTGAAGAGAAAGAAAAAGAATTAACAGAAGCTTCTGCGTAATACATTAATTATTCATCACACCATGTTTAGATTCAAATACAATATTATTTGAATCTAAACATTAATACATTCGGCAACATAAATCATTTACATTTATTGAATTGTCGGCCCCATCCTGTAATAACTGTTTCATATCATCCATTGTAGTAACACATACAATATCTTTCGATTCCGTATAATACTTTACTTCCATCCCTAAAGGACTATAGTAGATAGACCCCTTCCCTTCAAGAGTTATCCGCACCTCTCCAAATGGGTAAGTCACATACTTGAAACTATTATCCATGCTACTTATAACTACTGTCTCTGTAGGATAATAGCTATAACCATCATTTCTATCAAACCGCACCGTTTTTAAAACAGCACTACCTCTTGTATTAACGTTAATCCAATTAGATTCTACTAAAGGAGAGGATATGCTGCGCCATGAATTCTTAAGAATAAACCTTTTAATATAATTTTTAAAGTAAATATCCAGATAACAATCACAACATAAGATATCCTGATCCAAAAAAGAATCGGTGGTAAATATTAATGATGGATGAATGGTAAAAGTGCTCCTCCCATTGCTCCATAGCTTAAGGGTTTCACCATACCTCCCAATTAACTCTTTAGTGCCAAAAGGATACAACTTCGATTCTATAAGATTCTTATCTACTATTGAAACAACACCATTACGATAAATACTTTTTATTCCTATCGCAGTCTCCGATACTTTTGCAACCTTATTGCCATCATCATCCAATACAAGAGACATAAATCTATTCCTCTCATAGTTTTCAATCCATCCTCTATCATGCCAATCGTACTTACCTATATTCATGAAAAATAGATTCGATATTAAGAATATGAATAGACTTTTTAACCTTATTTTTTTTACATCCATCTTATTTACTTGGAGATATCACCCTCACTATAGAGATTCTGGACTGATTATTTATCATTTTAACGATAAATTAGTTAAGATGCATTATCCCCCATCATAACTACTGCCGGTGGCTTTATAACTGGCACGCCCATTCTACAGCAAGCTCTATGTTCGTTCAGTTTATTACTAACTAATAAGGTTCTAGCTAGATATTTTTGGCCACACCTACCCGTATAGTTATAATCCATCCCACGAATATTCTCTTCAACAATGCTTTTTAAAGGAAAATCCTTTTTATCACACTCTCGCATTTCTGCATATGACATCGTCTCTAAATACTGCTCAGCACAACAGACGCCACCTAAACACTTAATACATGATGCCATACAACAGTGAGGCATACCACTGAGAAACTTAGTAGAATATGGAGAGTAAAAACAGGACTTTGGAAGTATTCCAGAAAACAATTCCGAACAGGCATCACCTTCTAAATTCTTTTCACAGACAATAGCATCATAACATGTGCTTCTAACTATATATGTTAAAGGATAAAAAACAAGATAACCGATCTTTTCTACACACCCTACAACTCTTGATCCAATTAGACATGAACATGTAGTAGCACAGATCGGCATGCAGCAGCATATCTGGCAAGAACTATCTATACATTTTCTACCAGGACAATCGCAACACAGCTGAACTATTATATTATCTTTATCCTTCCCTACCGCAACAGGATAACCATGCCGATTGTATCCTATCTCATCATCAAATTTATCAATATTTACTCTGCAACATTCACAACATAAAAAACATTCGCAGAAATGAAAAGGGGATGGAAAAGAAGGATCGAACTGGATACAATCGTTTTCTAATGATTCTAAACACTCGCAACAGACCTTTTCTCTATCATTATCAGCATTATCAACAGCACCAACATCAACCTGAATGAGAACAATAAACAATAGAACTGAGAATAATTTTAAGCACCAGTATGTGCAAGATTTCTTCATATTGTTGGAATTATACCATGAAGAATAGAAGATACTGAATAGTAATGGCGCCCTCGGAGGGAATCGAACCCCCGGCGCCCTCCTTAGGACGGAGGCGCTCTATCCACTGAGCTACGAAGGCGTTACTAGCTATATTTTACCAGCTATTCTTGAATAGTACTTAGTTGGTTCTTTATCATGAGAATTTTTAGCAAGCTAAGGAATAGAATATCTACACGGAACTGGATCTCCTCCGAAGATGACAACCATAGGGGGACATAAATTATTAACTTAACACTACCTATCAATAGATTCATTCCTGGTACTACTATACAAGTATAAACTAAACCATCCCTTTTCCGGTAAACTGTAATAAGTATCGGGGCGTGGCGCAGCTTGGTAGCGCGTTTCCATGGGGTGGAAGAGGTCGCACGTTCGAATCGTGTCGCTCCGACCATTAGCAGTATATATACGTCTCTTGTTTTTTATTGAAATTTTTGCTAACCTCAATTAATTACATATTATTATTGAAATTCCTGTCTAATATTGAATAAAATCTGGCAAATATAAAAAATCGCCGGTAAAAGGTCTAGGAATAATGTACATTTATTAGCTATAATGTTATACAAGTGATACTTACAGGTAAGAAAGGTGTTATATTTGGAGCATCTAATAAATACAGCATCGCATGGGGAATCGCAAAGCAACTGCACCTTCATGGAGCTGAATTTATCTTAAGTGTGGAGAACGAAAAAAGTATCAACAAACTAAAAAAATTAATGGAAGAACATTCTATCAAAACAGACATATGTATTTGTGATGTTACTGATGAAACAAGCATCAGCAACCTAAAGAATGCTGTTGCTTCCAAGTTTGAGAAAATCGATTTTGTTGTACATTCCATAGCATATGCACCACCTGAATCTTTACAAAACTCTCTTATTAATACTAAGTGGGAGCACTTCGCACAAACATTGCATATATCAACATATTCACTAATTAATATCATTAGAGAGTTTAAAGACATCCTTTCAGAAAATTCATCCATTATTACCTTATCCTTTCTGGGCAGCAATAGAATTGTTCCAGGATACGATATTATGGGTATAGCAAAAGCGGCCTTAGAAAGTAGCGTAAAATATCTGTCACACAACCTGAGTTCATCTAATACACGTGTGAACGCACTCTCTCCAAGCCCTATTAATACTGTTTCCGCAAGAGGAGTAAAAAATTTAAAGGAGATGATGCATAAAGTATCAGATTTGTCCCTACTAAAGGATGAAATTAATATAGATACCGTAGGAACAAACGCTGTATACCTACTTAGCGATTTAAGTAAAGGAGTAACAGGACAAATAATATTTGTCGATTCTGGATACCACAACTTAGGAGTATTATGAAAATAGTTACCGTGCCCAACTGGAGCATATCTAATAGAATAGACATACTACATGAATGTAAAAAAATTATCGGCAATGAAGGGTTAAATATTCATTCCGTAGAATCGGATATCGACCATAACAGAACTGTTACTGCATTCTCTGGAGACTTAAAAAGAGTTTTTAGCTGTCTTAAAAAAATTACAGACATAATACTTCCTGAAATAGACCTCAGAAATCATAAGGGAGTGCACCCAAGAATAGGAGCTCTAGACGTCTGTCCGTTTATTACAGAGAATAATGAATTTAGTTTAGAACTGAATAATAATATTGAACTGTTCTCTACATGGTTAACAGAAAATTATAATATTCCAGTTTTTCTCTACGAACATTCGGCTAAAAACACAGTAAACAGTCAGCTACCAGAATTAAGAAAAGGTGGGTTCGAACATATGCTCCATAAATCACTCCAACCCGATTTCGGACCAGAATTAGCCCACCCTAAATGGGGAGCCAGCATTATCGGCCAGAGATCCGATCTTGTGGCGATGAATGTACTGTATGCTCACTCTAATCATCTACACGTTCAGAGCGTTGTAAAAGAATTATCTAGACAGATTAGACAACTTAGAGAAGCAGGAGAACCAAACTTCCAGGGTGTAAGATCGTTATTCTTCTGGTTAGATTCTAGAAAATTAGCACAGATTAGTATTAATATTACTAAGCCAGCAGAGACAAATATTGATCAGCTAATAGATTTCTGCAATGAATTCACAGGAAAACACTGCTTGCTATATAGAGGATCGGAATTAATCGGTACCATTAGAGATAATTTTGCAAAATCTAGCTATCTAAATATTGAAGATAAACAGATATGCTTTACCAACGATGCAATGAAGTATCAAGTTGTATAAACTAATAACATTACCATTAGGTGAATAATAATGAATGTATATGTAATAATATCGTTCCTCCTTTCTACAATTATTATTTACCTAATGGAAAAATACACATGTCTACTAGGAAATAAAACTTCCCTATTCTTAAAAAAATCCAAAAAGAATATCTTTTCGCTTATTTTTGTCTCTTTTATTGGGATATTAGGAGTATGGAACTTTTTCACCTCACTTGGAGTATTCCTTATAGCAACAGGAACTTATATCTATTACCTATTTGAAAATATTGAGCTGGTATTTGCCGTTCCATTCATTATTTCCTTTGTACTTCTACCCTTCTTCTTCCTTAATAGATCTATCCATAGATATTATTTCTATCAATCAGTATACAGATATACAAAATGGTACAGCTGGTGCTGCGCTAGCCTTCATATTGCTGTACTAATACTCTCCTTATTTAGTGTGTTTATGATACCGATGATCTTTGCTATCATTGCATCACTCCACAATCTATCACCAGATACATGGAATGAACTAGTAGAGTACGTAACAAGCTCTCTATTAGGCACTCATTATGAACTTAATGAAAATAAGATAGATAGCAATACCATTCTAGGCGACTTCCTTCCGATGCTTTTTGCACTAGGAGCATCACCTTGGCTAGCTATTAGAGTGATGTACTACGATAGAAAGGCCCAGATAAAGTATATGCAGCAACAAGTAAAATAACATTATGATTCAACCTAACTACTCAAAAAAAATATTATTAGCATTTCCAGATATATTCTCTGCCCATAACCCAGATGTGCTAGAAAGAGTTTTCAACTACCCTAACATCAAATGGTTCACTAGTAAATGTTCATCTATTGTTGAATTTAATAAAGTAAATAATAACACCATCTATCCTTCTATGGTAGGATTAAACCCGGATACCAGCAGACTAGAAATGGGTCCGCTTACGATTGCAGGATTCGGTATCGATCCTCCCCTCAAAAGTACTTGTTTTGCCTTAACCCTAATGTCTTATGATGAAGAAAATATTAGCAAGGTGCATTTCACTACATTAGAATCTCAAATTAATCCTGACGAACAAGCTTATATCGAAAGTTTATTAGAAAAACTAAGTACACAAAAACTAAAATCCATTCTAGGAAGCGGACTCAATCACGGATTAATCTGGGAAGAAGGATCACTCGATCTCGAGGTTCATGATATAGATTCTATCCAAGGTAAATCATTAAAAGATGTGCTCCCGATTGGTGATGGAGAAAGAATTCTAAGGCAGTTTATATCAGATTCGATTGATGCTCTCCAAGATACAAAATGGAATAAACAGAGAGTCAACGAAGGCATCACCCCAGTAAATATGCTATGGCCTTGGGGACCAGGAAGAATGGAGAGCTATCCAAATCTCAGCTTAACTTTAGGATACGTGCCAAAACTAACTACCAATAGCAGATTCATGGAAGGCATGGGGCATCTTGTAAAGTTTAAAGTAATTAAGAAAGAATTTAAAAAGAACCAATTCCTGGATATTCTAAATTCGGCTAAAAATTCTATAGCTGAAGGAGAGAGCAGTATTCTCTATCTAGATTTTCTAAGCAGGTATAACAAGGAAGGCATGGAAGATACCTTCCTTACATTTATAGACAATATCGATAACTTTATCAGCTCTGTCAAACTAGATATTCATGAGAATAGACTACACCTAGCATTATTAGACCCGTATTTCGTAGCATTAGAAAATAGCGGTGTATACCTATCATCAGTACCAAGCAATATTCCTAGCAGGATGCTAAACAAGGAACTTAAGCATGTCCATCTATTCGAATGGATGCATAACTGGTTAAGATTGTAAACATTCCCTGCTTCTATCATATTCAGTTATTCATTTCAACTACCCTAGGTGGATAAATAGAATGCTTTACCGGATACATTACATTTAATCTCTCTGTGACAGGTAGTGTATAAAAAGTACTATTCCTAGCAATACAGCATATACATACCCGACCATCACTAGTGGTGGTCAACGCATTCATATCGTTAACCCCTACCCTCTGCAATTCGGAATAAGATCTCTTGAATAAGTACTCTTCTGCACAACAAACACCTCCTAAACATTGGACACAACTTCCTAGTAAACACATTGGTACATATTGTCCAACTCCCTGATACCAGCAAGCACAGCACGGTATCGCAATAAAATCATCATCTTCACTGCAAGAGGTCACATAACATTTACAACATCTACAAAAGTCCAAATTACTATCAACAAGCATTTTATCCACACTTTCGCACAACGGACAGCAGAATGAGCACCCCATATTGATACCGGAGATGCTTCCGAAAAACTGTAGAGGTAAGCACATAACAAAGCAAGAGCCAACTATGGCGCCAAAAGGTATCCAGCAGCAAGCTCTGCACGTATTATCTATACATTTTCTGCCCGGGTAATCACAACATAGTTGTGCAACGATATTATCTTTATCTTTCCCTACAGCTACTGCATAACCCTGACGGTTATATCCTATTTCATCATCAAAATACGCTATATCTACTTTACAACACTCACTACACAAACAACATTTAAACAGGTGTGTACAAGACGGACAGTAAGGATCTGGTCTACAACTTGCATCCAGACATCCACTACCTCCACAACAAAATTCCCTACAGCTAATACTAGAGATGCAACTATTACCCTTATCATCATTTACCTGTTTATTATTAACATCTTGAAGTTCTATATCTTCGGTAGGTTTTTTAGAACCAGAAGGGTTAGATGCCTCTTCAGGACGTATCTCTAGACTATAATCCGGAACAGAAATTTCTACTCTAGCGGAAGCCCCTTGGCTAAGTGTATATATGGACGAGAAAATTAATAAACCATATAATCTTGCAATATTAATGTTAAAACTTTTCATATAGGAATATTGTACAACAAAAAACTTATTTCTTGCATTTACTTTTGAGGAACACCAAGATATGCCTCTACTACCTTAGGATTCTTCTTAATCTCTTCTGGCATACCTTCTGCTAGCTTCTTACCCGAATCTAGAACGACAATATTCTCACACAGATTCATCACAAACTTCATATCATGTTCGATAAGAAGAATGGTGGTATTAAAATCGTTCTTTAATCTACGGATTACCTCTTCAAGAATCTTCGATTCCGTAGGATTCATACCGGCCGCAGGTTCATCTAATAATAACAGTTTCGGATTAGTTGCCATGGCTCTAGCAATCTCTAATCGACGCTGCTCACCATATGGGAGTGAGCTACTTATACTATGCCTTTTGTTCTCAAGCCCTACTACCTTCAGCCAATCGATAGCCCTGCTCTTTAACTCCTCCGTCTGTTCAATAGCTCTCAGACTGTACAACATGGCATCAAGCAGGTGGATTGGTTTACGGATGATTGCCGCTGCCATTACGTTTTCTAGCACCGTCATTTTAGAGAAGAGACGTATGTTCTGAAAAGTTCGAGCAATACCCATCTCCACAATATCGGACATACTCTTCTCAGAGATATCGATACCGTTAAATGATACTCTGCCATGAGTAGGCTTGTAGAATCCGGTTATCATATTAAAACAGGTGGTCTTCCCTGCCCCATTCGGACCAATTAATCCGAATAACTCCTTTTCCTTTATATCAAAAGAGACATCCTGAACCGCCTTAATTCCACCAAAATGGATAGATGTCTTTTCAACTTTTAACAAAGAGTTATTCATACCCCTCTCCTTACAGCATGGAGTGTCTTAGAAATAAGCTTCTGTATACCCTTCCAACTAAGTTCAAAATTCGAGAGCAAGCCTTGAGGCCTAATTAACATGAGCACAACCAATATAGCTGCAAATATAACCATTCTAAGCTGATTTCCCTCAAACTCCATATCTCTTAACTGGGGCACCAGTTCTAAGAAAAAAGTGCTTAAATACTTAAACCCGACCGAGGCACATACAGCAAAACTAATTGCAGAAATCTTTTGGAACGTATTCTGATAATACCTATCCATCGCCTTACTAAGCGTAAAGATAAACACGCCTGATGCGAAGATGGCCGAAAGGAAGGACGCGGCAGTAATATTAGGCTGATCGCGCAACCATTCTGGAAGATAAAAGAGAGAGATTGCTGCAACTACAGATCCGGTAATCGATCCCGATCCCCCTACCATTACCATCGTTAAAATCATAAAAGAGAGATCCATTGTAAAAGCACCTGGAGTAATGAATCCTTCGTAATGGGCAAATAATGCTCCGGCAGCACCCGCAAAAGCCGATCCCATGACAAACGCCGTTACTTTTACTTTAGTAACCGGAATTCCTACCGATGCACTAGCAATCTCATCATCTCGCACAGCAGTAAATACTAATCCTTTCCCAGTTTTTAAGATGTTTCTAAATACACCTATACAGATAATAGCAAGTAACCAGATTATAGAAAGATGCTGTATCTTAGGGTTAACATTCATCCCATAGGAACCTCCTACCACATCCATATTCTGAACTAGAATTCTTACTATCTCCCCAAAACCTAAAGTGACAATCGCTAAATAATCGCCTTTTAGTCGCAATGATGGGAGCCCTACTATAAAACCTGCAAAACCAGCAGTTATTGCTGCAACCAACATCATCATCGCCAGCCAACTGATGGAATTATATCCCATAGATACTGGAGCTAATAGGGATAGGTATCCTACGGTATACGCACCAATCTGATAAAACGCCGCGTGTCCAATAGAAAACTGACCCGTTATTCCGTTTATCATATTTAAACTAACAGAGAGAGTAACATATAATCCTGCCAGAGCCACTAATCTTTCCTGGTAAGCATTACCAAAAAGACAGACAAATACTTCAGCAGCATAACAGAGTAGTACTGCCCCAAGCATGGTAAACAATCTTAACAAGAGCGTTCTTTTGTGTCCCACTATACTTTCTCCACACGTTTACTTCCTAATAATCCGTTAGGTTTTACTAGTAGTATTAATATTAACAGCATAAACGCAATCGCATCTTTATAGGAACTATAACCTAACCATACAATTAACGTTTCTGAAATCCCCATGGTAAATCCTCCCAACACTGCTCCAGAGATGCTACCTATCCCTCCTAGAACTGCTGCAACGAAGGCTTTGAGTCCGGGTTGTAAGCCATAGAACGTGGTAAGCGGCGATCCTGTAAAAGTTGCACTCATCATCCCTCCAGCACCCGCTAATGCCGAACCTATAGCAAATGTGATAACAATAATCCGATTCACATTAATCCCCATAAGGGATGCAGTACTAGCATCTTCCGCAACAGCCCGCATTCCTCGCCCGATTGATGTTCGGTTTACAATAAAATTCAGTATCATAAGAAGGATCCCCAACGTAACTAACATCACTAACTGACCCTTTGGCAAGCATATAGTATAAGTTCTTAGATCTTCGCTAATTACAAACGACTGGTATCTTCGCTCCATCTCCTGCTTGTTTTTTCTTAACACTTCGCCCTTTAATGATAGTGCAAATGGATTTGTTACCCTATGCTCTTTTTTTTCCAATTCAAACTGCTGCTGAAATGCATCATCTGCTCTATTCAACTCCGCAGCTAATTTCTCTTTTTCAGCATAATTATATGAAAGTAAAGAAAGTTTAAAAGATCCCTGGAAAGGATTCACCTGTTCGCAGATACTTGGCGGAGGTGTGTTTGGAAGCACTAATGCACCTCCAAACTGTAAAAAAAGAGAGACTCCAATCGCGGTAATAAGACAAGCTATTTTCGGCTGCTTGCGTAGGGGTCTGTAAGCAAAGAATTCAATAGTAATCCCAACGAATGTACAAACTACCATCGCAGTTAGTAACATTATCGCCAGGTGCCACCATTCACCCTGCATATTAGGGTTAGCATAAACATCTTCTGGAGAGAATCCTAAGTACCATGAAGTAAAAAGCGCACCATAGGCACCTAACATAAATACTTCACCATGTGCAAAATTAATTAGTCTTAGCACACCATATACCATGTTGTAGCCAAGTGCTATTAAGGAATATACGGCACCAATTAGTATTCCATTAACTATCTGCTGAGGTAATACACTTAACTCCATAATATTTTCTTACTTAAGGAATATTACCATTAAATTAGCTTGCAAAAAAGGATACAGACCATATTCTAAGGATCGGCCGGAGGTCCCCCATGCGGGGACGGATCACCGGGGTCTGGCCCATAATATTAGTTTTTTAGTATTAATCGGGACTTCGCACTAGAAACTGCTTGAAAAAATACAACCCCCAAGTATAGCTCTACCTGGGGGGTACTAAGTGGTAAAAACTTTTATTTTACTCGTCGTTTTTTGAAACTACTTCTAAGTTTTTTAAAATACCTGAATCATAATACTTAGCGAAAGCATCACTATACATAATAGAGTAGTATCCTAGAAAAGAACCCTTTTGATCGTAGTATAACGGCCTAAAAGCAAGTATTATATACACTATAGGCTGCAATTCAACATCCCGGCCCTTCAATGTGGCTTTAAACATGAAATTCCACCAAAAGCTCTCCGTGTCTAATAATAAGTGCTTCATCCTTTCAAATATTTCCTTACCATTTACACCACCATTAACGTATTCAGTAAGACCGGAGGTGTCGTTATTCTCAATCATGCTTTTAATGGGGAATAATTTAGCAATATCTACCTGTACGTTCTCAAAGCTATATATTTCATTACCACTATTGTAATAATCATCAAATTCTTTAGCGTCATATTTGATAGTTCTATCACCAGTCGTCTTTACACCATCTACTACAAATCTATCAAGTTTATCATCGAACTTCATTGGTTCGGAATAAAACCATTTCATTGGACCATCTTTTCCATTTTCATGATAATATATATCCACAGTAAATACCAAGTCATGGAAATAATACCAACCACTTAATGCCTTCATCCTATAATACAAGTTCTTACCAGAGGTTACATTCTTCACATATTTCGTAAGCCCGTCAAGGTCTTTGTTCTTAAACATTTTTCTTATACTTTCATCATTATCATCTGAAATATATTTCTCTGAAGCTACACTTACGTCCTTAAACTTAAATTCCCTATCATCACCCTTATTATAATAGTCCTTAAAGTCTTGTAACGAATACCTTATTGGATTTTCACTACCATCAGCGTGCTTTCGTACACCGTATACTAAAAATCTATCTAAAGAACTAGAGTAAACCATTTTCCTGCTACTCCACCATTTATCTTTATGATATATATCCACTGTAAATATCATGTCTTCTGAAAATTCAGGACTCTCACTTATCTCTTTCATCTTTTGATACAGAGCAGAGCCATCTGTAACATCCTTAATGTTATTACTAAATTCTTTTACATTCTTTAGTTCAGAGTCTCTCTCACTCTCGATATAACCTGTTCCTGCAGCATCTTCTTTCTGCACTGAACCTGATACTGATTCAGTTGTTGCTCCACTAACACTACTGCCACTACTACTTCCACAACCAGACACTAAGCCGATTGTTCCTACTATTATCCCAAATTTATACGCGAAACTCTTCATCACATTACTTATTTTTGGAATCAATGAAAAAAAAAAAAAACACGCAATTGTTATGTTTTTATGATAACTATCCTGCGAAAGGTAAATATTAAGGATATCGTTCCACTTCGAGGACGGAGCTCCCCTTCGAGGACGGAGCGGGGTCCATGACCTTCTTTAAAACGCCAGGAAGACGATGCTAGATAGGGGGTTATTGTTAGTTTGTGAGCCCGCCGCTGTTTTGTCATTCCGGAATCGGAATCCAGTCTATTATCAATATTATTTTTCCTTAGTGTTTCTGAACCCACATGTGGTGATGATATATCAATATGTGGATCCCCTTCGAGGATGACCGAACGTGGGGAGAAGAGTAATATCTTTAGCCCCAGCTCTAAAATGTCGCCCCGACATTGTATATCGTTCCCCTTCGAGGACGGAGCGGGGTCCATGACCTTCTTTATAACGCCGGGAAGACGGTGGTAGTTAGGTGATTATTGTTAGTTTGTAAACCCACACTTCATGATCAGTCTATCATTTTTTTCATCTTATCTAAAGTAGTAGAACTGATATGATGCTCAATACCCTCAGCATCAATCTCTGCAATATCCATAGGTACACCTATAGAAACTAAAAACTTATAAACTATATCATGACGTGCTATGGAATTTTTTGCCAGTTTAATTCCTTTCTCTGTGAGATAAATCTCCTTATAAGGTTCACAAGTCACATAATTATCACGAATTAAACGTTTAATAGTTTTACTTACAGTAACACTACTTACCCCTAGATTAGCAGCTAAATCTTTCACTCTAGCAGATCCGTTTCTCTCTATTAACTGAAAGATAAGTTCTACGTAATCTTCTGCAGTCTCGTTTTGATGATCTTTTCTAATACGTTCAAATTTATTCATGATACTACCACTTTAGTTTATCCTCAATTAATGGGCAGAAAGTACTATAAAGTTATTTTTTAACCTAGTACAATTGCCATATTTTGATTAAATCATGAACTTATCTACCTCTTCATATGTATTAATATACATGATGCAAAAGAATAAACTAAAAAACATATCCCTGATAATATTATCGTCATTAGGTCTCTTTGTTAATCATTCCGCGCTTGACAATACGACGCTAGAAGATATAGATAATATGGAATTAAGACGGTATGATATCAAATACCGTTTTAATGAAACGGATAAGAATAATGTTATAACTAATTTTGTCCTATCTAAGTTTTTAAGAAAAATTGAATTTAATAAATACCCAGAGATACACAAAAATGCCATTAACGAACTAACTGAACTTCAGAAAATGGTAGACACTCCATTAGAATCGGCTATTAACATTACAGAATTAAATGAGCTTGAGAGTAAATTTATTAAAGAGTTTGCAAACTTCCTAGAAAATTATACAAAAACATTTTATAACATGGCCACAGCAGAAGATGGCAATGCTGAACTAAAGGATTTATTGGAAGAGTCTAAGATAATCGAAGAGTCTAAGACTGAAAAAGTAATTCACGATTTATCCAATATAGATAGCAATACAGATATGCTAACCGCTCTTGCAGGGCACTATCAAAGTACACCAGAACTAATACTGCTTCATAAATTTAAAAGCTTACTAATATGTAATCAGACTGATACGGCGAATATGCTTCCAGACATTGAACGACTTTTAATGATTAATATAAAATACTATTTTAATTTTTTAAAAAACCAAGTACTAAATTTTGATGAAATAAATGACGCTCTGTACCATAAAGTTGTTAAAACAGTGCTAAACGCAAGAAATGCATTGATACTACTAGATGCTATAAATGCAGATAAAACTCGATTCGTAAATTATATTGATAATTTATATAGTAGCTCTAATTTATATACTGATGAAGTTATTAAAAACCTACCCCATATAGCAACAAAAACAGTTATGGGAGCATATAAAAAATGTTCGTTCTTAAAAGTAATGCAAAATATGGATTATCAAACAGTCTCTCTATATAAACAAAGAAAATTACCTCTAGATGATACATCTAAAGATTTTCTTAACTACCTATCAAATAAAGTTTTCAGTAACAGCCAGGGGATCTTCAATTCTCTATCTAACAGGCTTAAAGACGAGTTCCTAACAGATTCCGATTTTAATAAATTTCTCAATAGTCAGTCTGATAAATTTACCTCATTACATAGGTATGTTCAAGAAAAAATAAATCAACAGTCTATTACTGAAACAAAGATAAATGCCGATGGTTCTGCATCACCAATTGCGGAAGCTAATATCAGCTCACCAGAAAGAGATGCTAGTAGAATAGCACCATCTACCCCCTCTAAACCAGCAAAAAGAGCTAGGTACTAATAATTTTATCTGGTTTAAAATTACTGTAAGAATATCGTAGTAGTATTGGTATACTTCCTGATATGGGCCAAAAAACCAAGAATCTGTTAGAAGTATATCAAGACTACCAAGCTTTAAATTCTACAATCTATCTGTTGGAATGGGATCAGCAAGTTATGTTGCCGCCTAAATCGGGGAACTACCGAGCTAAACAGTTAGGCATCCTAAGCAGATTGAGTCATGAAGCACTTATTAGTAGCAACATGCTTAATGCTTACGAACAATTAGAAAAAGAACAGAATAAAACTAGCGACGATCTTGCCATCCTAAGAGTTCTTGGAAGAAAAATAAGGAATGCAAGAAAAATTCCAGTTGCTCTATCTGAACAAAAAGCCAGACTTAGTTCGGAATCGCATGCTGCTTGGCAAGAAGCCAGAGAAAAAAACGATTTCAGTATCTTCGCCCCCTTCCTAGAAAAAACATTTAAACTCGCCAAACAGACCGCCGACTACTTAGGATATGGTAACCACTTCTACGATGCCCTCTTAGATATTTACGAAGAAGGATGCACCACTCAAGACTGTATAGCCATCTTCGATTCCATTAGAGTTCCACTCACAAACATCGCCAAAGAAGCTGAAAAATTAAATCCTAAAAAAGCAGATATGCTTGAAAAGCCAGGAGATAAAACTCTTCAAAAAGAGATACACCTGGAGATGTTAAAAGATTTACATTTCAATACAGAAAGGGGAAGATTAGATGAATGTGCACACCCCATGTGCATGGATATCCATCCCCATGATGTAAGAATTACCACCCGATTTATCCCTCTTATATACTCTTCATACTTAAGCACACTCCATGAAATAGGGCACGGACTCTATGAACAGAATATTAGCAGTAAGTGGGTAGACACACCTATATCTGGAGGCGTATCCTTAGGAATTCACGAGAGTCAATCCCGATTCTGGGAAAATATCATAGGTAGAAGTAAAGGATTCTGGAATAAATACCTCCCTAAATTAAAACCTATCTATCCACATCTTCAAGATATTAGTGTTGACGAATGGATAAAATTAATCAACTATGTATCTCCAACACCAATCAGAACAGAATCGGACGAAGTAACCTATAATCTTCATATTATGATTAGGTTCGAACTAGAACTTGCCATACTAAATGGAGATATAAACGTTAAAGATCTGCCACACTACTGGAAAGAAAAAATGGAAAAGTATCTAGGAATTACTCCCAAAAATGATGTTGAAGGATGCTTGCAGGATATACACTGGGCAGAGGGCATAATCGGATACTTCCCTACTTATACAATTGGAAACATTCTCTGTTATCAATTTAAAAACAAGATGGAACAAGATCTTACAAATTTCAATCAGCTTTTAGACGATGTGGAATATAAACCAATCCTAAACTGGTTAGTAGATAAAATACACACACACGGCCAATACTATTCACCCAAAGAATTAGTAGAGCTAGCATGTAAGGAAAAAATGAATCCAATCTACTTCATTGAAGCAATGAAAAAAAGATATCTTTCCACTTAAAAGTGAATAGATACTTTAATATATCTGTATCAAGTATAATAAAATAATAAATTGATAAATTAAAACTAATAAGGATTTGTAAATGTCTGAAGAAATACTCTCTAAATTAAAAAAATTAGTTTCGGATGAACTAGAAATAAAAACAGATGAAATAAAACTAGATTCTAACCTAGTAGACGATCTTGGAGCCGATTCGCTTGAAGTAGTTCAGTTAGTTATGAACTTGGAAGAAGAGTTTAACATAGAAATACCAGACGAAGAAGTTTCGAACATAAAAACAGTTCAAGACTTAGTAAACTATATCCAAGAAAAAACGAACTCCTAAATCTACCATTAGATGCGTCATCATAAACAGAATCAGAGTAGAGTTGTTATTACTGGTTTAGGAGCCATTACACCACTAGGTAACACTATTGAAAATATATGGGAAAATCTACTCTCAGGAGTAACTACAGGAAATGTAATTACTCAGTTCGATGTTTCGCAATTTCAAACAAAAATCGCAGCCAATGTACAAGGTTTTAATCCTCAACATTGGCTGGAAAAAAAAGATGCTAAACGATTAGATCCCTTTATCGCTTACGCTGTCGCAGCTGCTAAATTGGCATTAGATGATGCTAAAATCACTATTGCTAAAAATAACTCTGAACACATCGGTATATGGATTGGTTCCGGATTCGGTGGGATAAACATACTATCTCAAGAAACTCAGAAGCTTTTCGGAAATCCATCCCAAAGAGTGAGTCCGTTCTTAATTCCGTATATGATCCCGAATATGGCATCAGGAATCCTATCCATACTTCTGGGCACCACAGGTGTTTCCGGATGTACTGTTACAGCATGTGCATCAGGGGCCCAATCGATTGGTGATGCATTCCGCATTATTCAACAAGGAAAAGCCAAAATAATGATAGCCGGAGGAAGCGACGCACCGATTAATCCAATCTGCCTCGCCGGATTCTCCTCAGCCAGAGCCCTTACAACTAATAACGACAACCCTAAAGAAGCATCCCGACCCTTTGATAAAAATCGTGACGGATTCCTCCTCGCTGAAGGTGCCGGTATCCTTATTCTTGAAGATTATGAACATGCTAAACAGAGAGATGCTAAAATCTACGCAGAAGTAATCGGATACGGATTGTCTAGTGATGCTTATCATATCACTTCCCCGCACCCAGAAGGACTAGGCGCTACCATGGCTATGAAAAAATGCATTGAAGAAGCTAGTATATCCCCCGAAGAAATCGACTACATTAATGCACACGGAACATCTACTAAACTAAATGATGCTATTGAAACCAAAGCAATTAAAAATTTATTTACAGAACATGCTTCTAATATTCCAATCTCCTCAACAAAATCTATGATGGGTCATACTCAAGGAGCTGCAGGTGCTATTGAAGCTATAGTATGCGCTCTTAGCATTAAGAATAACAGAATCCACCCTACCACCAATTATGAAACACCAGACGAGGAGTGTAACTTAAATTATACTACTAGTGGCAGCATCGAAAAAGAAGTAAATTATGCGCTTACTAACTCATTCGGGTTTGGAGGTCATAACGTGAGTCTACTGTTCAGGAAGACATAATCATCAAAAAACGCGATTCTTTTTTAATAAGCCTACTATAACATTTTCCACAAGTCTGGTGACCTTCGTTCCAACAAATTCACCTGTTGGTAGTGGTTTTACCCAGATACAATCTATCCCAAATCGATTCGAGGAAAGAACATCTGTCAGTAACTGATCGCCTATCATTATAATCTCATCTTTCTTTACAGGAAACATAGAAATAGCTTTTTGATGCATATCTATAGATGGTTTCAGTATTCCAGTTACATATCCTACCCCACATTCCTGAGCAATGTTCTGCAAGCGGGCCACTCTGTGTGTATTACTAATGAGACAGATATCAATCTGTTCATTTTTTAAATTTTCCATCCACTGAGCAATATTTTCTGCGGGTAAAGATTCGTTCCAACCAGCTATCGTACTATCTACATCTAAGAATAATAGTTTCTTTTTTAACGATTTTAAGAATTCCGGTGTTATATCAGTAATAGAATCGGTTTTATAATTAGGGCAAAAAAATCGGATCCATCCTTTTATATTCTCTTTTTTAAGCTTCTGCATGATGAACAATCCTTTATTTTGCACGACCAGTATTCATTTTCTTCAATTCTCTTTTTCTCATTCTTATTCCATTACAGTGTTCTGTAAATGTTTTAGAATAAAAATGTTTTTTAGATAAAGGCTGGTATACAAAAAATAGATAATCATGAACAACAGGATCTAATGCTGCTTTTACCGCTTGAACTGATGGTGAACAGACTGGTGTTGCAGGCAGACCCTGGTGATGATAGGTATTATTCTCCGATATAGCATTCGCAGCCTCTCCAGGCTTCAGAGCTCTCCACTGATTCATAGAGTAAAGTGCCGTACTACACAATTCTAACTTCATACCTTTTTGAAGTCTGTTATAAATAACCCCAGCTACATTTCGCATATCTTCGTAATCTCTAGCCTCCAACTGCAAAAGAGACGCTATCACGATTAGTTTATGGAGGTCTATATCGCTTGGCACTAACGGAAGAATCTTCTTTTCAAACTCTTTCAACTGTATTTTGATAACTTCATCAGCACCCATCATATAAGGCATATCATAAGTATCTGGGAATAGATAACCTTCTAGAGAGTCTATTTTATCTCCTAAAAATGAGAAATTCTTTTTATAAGCTTGTACGTCCTTACATTTTTTCAAATAATCTTCTTTTTGGAATGCCTTTTTTTCTTCTAGAATGTTTGCTACACGTTGTATCCACATCCCTTCTGGAACTCTTACCATATTCAAAACAGGCTTATCTAACATACTAAAAATATCGTCAGCACTCATTCCTGCAACTATTTCATAAGTCCCTTTAGGTACATGAATCCGCTTCTTCCACCATCTGCTATAGATATCAAAAGCTCTACCGTTGTTAATATATTTTTTCTCTTCTAAAATAGATCCAAATTTGCGCACAGATACTTGTTTATCTAGATGAATGTAGATTGGCTTACCAGAATAGTCTGTACTTATACCATAGTTAAGCCACTGCTGAAATCCCATTAGGGCTACTACTCCCATTCCCATCACTACGGTAATAAGAATCAGTAGTTTTTTAGCCATTCCAAAAAAATCGAATTTAGCCTCTTTTATGCTCTTCAAAAAATCGTTCCAAAATAATACAAGCCGCATGCGCATCTAATTTCTTTTTCCTCTTTGATGATTTTATCCCTATTTCCCACATTCGTGTTTCTGCTTGCTTAGATGATAGAGATTCATTAGTAAAAAATACAGGCATATCTCTCCCCTCTAACGCATTTAACATCAACTTTGCAGGATGAATATCTGCATCACTATCTGATGATGGACCCTGACCTTCTCGTACCGGCACACCAATTACAATAGCTTTACACTGATGATATTTAGCTACTTTTAAAATATTTTCAGCATCTTTATCTAAACTACCTGTTGAGAACTCTGTCTTCAAAGGAGTCACAATACCAAAAGATTCCATCCCTAATGCAAAACCGATACGCTTCGTACCATAATCTACACCTAGATATGAACCTTCCATAAATACTATTATAAATCATCCTGTAAGTCCAGATGGTGCACTACCGGCATAAACTAAAACAAAAATTTGATATTGAGTTATACTGTAAATAATAAGGTTAGTTATATTTAATTATATCTATTACCATTATATAGTACAAATCAATTGGAGATTATAACAAAATAGATGAGTAAAACAAAAATTTATGCATTGATAGCTATTAGCAGTAGCGCTGGATTTATTAAGCCAACATCTGCTTCAGAATGCTGTTCAAAAACTGAAAAGCAAGTAACTGTAGAAAACAGTTGCCCTTGCGAAGACTCTTGCAATTGCGGAGATAACTGCAACTGCGGCGATCATTGTGCTTGCAAAAGACTAGATTCTACAGAATCCAAAGCGGAGGAAGCTACAGAGAATAGTTGTTGCAGCTCCAAAACAGCTTCAGTTGATAAAAATAACTTCGTAGATGTTAATGAAAACCACTGGGCATACCAAGCACTTAACAGTATGCATGAAAAAGGAATTATTGAAGGATTCCCTAACCATACTTTCCAAGGCAGCAAACTCCTAAGCCGATATCAGTTCGCAGAAGCTATATATAACGCTTGGAAATCTATTAATAATGAACTGAAAGTAATCAATATTCGTATTAAAGGAATCAACGAAGTTCTTAATAGCGATGAAAACAACAAACTATTTAGTGAACTAAAGGAAGCTATCTCTAAACTAGCTGAAGAAGGAAAAAATATCAAAACTACTTTAGAAGATGTAGAAAATCTTAAAAAATTAGTAGATACCTTTAAATCCGATCTCGAAAAACTAAACTGTGACGTAAAACAAGCAAAAGAAACCAAAAACGGACTAGAATTCAGAATCGGTAAAATCGAAGATAACTTGAATATTAAATTCTCCGGAGATCTTTCTACTCTTGCTATTACATCGTTCAGCAGTGAAAATGAAATAACAAATGAACAAATAAAAGCAATACCTGGAATTAGCGAATTGTTGAAATTTGCTGTAGTAGGAAATGGCGGTAAAGTGGGAACAAAAAAAGAGTTACTCCCTAACAGCCAATTCTTCTACGAACTAGGGGTAAACATCTCAGGCGATCTAGGAAACAACATCGACTGGAAAAGCTCTACTGTCTATGGAAACGCAATCGGAGAAAATGGATTAGGCTTCTATTCTGGAAAAACTCCTGGATCTGAATTCCAAATGCAAAAGGATACTATCTATATTCCAGAATTCCATATCGGCGGAAAAACTGAAGTTTCAGGAGTTAACCTAGGCCTCAGAGTAGGTAGACAGACACACGAAGTAAGCGATATGATCCTAAAACGTGGCAACTCTAACAGTACACTCTTCAATAACGAAAGATGGAACGAAACGGGATACACTTACGACGGATTTAAAGGTTCTGCAGAACTGGAAAAATTTGGTAAAGTAACCTTGTTCGGTGGTACAACTGGTAATAATACTATTTATGGTGTCGCTGATACAGCTGATAACAAAAATAGTAATGTTAGCGACAATCATAATCCACTTACAATGAAAATTCCAGAAGGTGAATTCTCTACTCCTGAAGGTACTAGAAATTTCAAAGCCAACAGATTCTATGGTGCTCATGCTGAAAGTAACTTAGGTGGCTTTGGAAAAGCAAACCTAGCTTATGTATTACTTAATACAGGCGCAAAGGACATTAAAACTGAAGATGATATCACTAACATCTCTGTTGTAGGTGGAGACGCTATGGTGTTTGTTCACCCTAACTTTGGTTTCCAAGGTGGATACAGTATGAACTACTACAGCAGTAGCGAGAAAAATGTAGAGAAAAAAGATGCAAGCGCCTACTTTGGTCATGCTATCTACTATTCTCAAAAAATTGCTGCTAGAGCAGGTTACAGAAATGTTGGACCTAATTACTACGCACCTGGAACATGGGGCACATCAAGCCTTATTCCAGCACTCTCTAACACAAAAGGATTCTATGGAGAAGGCAGATTCCATTTCTGTGATAAATTCTCCGTTGGTGCTTCCGGAGAGTACCTGACAAGTGTAAATGATATGTACAAAGATAGAGCATTAATGCTCAGTGGTGTTGAAACTAATTACAAACACTCTGACATGCTAGAGATCAATGCATCTGTCAATTACGGAAACTACTCTATTCCTAAGGCAGAAAATAAAACCTATCTGTTGATTGGAACAGCTTACGCTGATATTAAATGTGCTAAAAACACAAACCTAAGAGTAGGCTACCAACACTCCCATATTAATGAACCTGCCGGATTAGCCGATCTCGGATTAGTAATGGACTCTCCTTACGGAAAAATGGGATTGCCAGTAAAAACACTCTGTGGTGGAATGCCATTTATTAACTTCTCCTTGAAGTTCTAATAAATAAACCAACACACAACTTAATAGTTGCGAATTATATACATAATTCGCAACTATCTTTTTATATAGCCCTTCCCCATAAATCTAGAATGAATTAAAAAGCATAAAATAATATATGAGTATTTATAAACTAAGAGTTTTATTAACAACACTAGTAATAATAGTTATTGCGGTTTCGTGTAATAGAAGATTTGAAAATCAGACTAATTTCACTGAAAACAAGAAAGAATTAAGAGTAGTAAGCCTTAGCCCCAGCATAACCGAACTAATAGCACTACATTCCAGCAATCAATTACGTATAGTAGGCAGAACCGATTCTTGCAACTTCCCTCCTAATATAAAAGAAATTCCATCCATTGCATACATCAAGCCCAATTATGAAAAAATTCTCAAACTTAACCCCGGACTGGTTTTATACGATAAATTACTATATACCCCTGCAGATATTTCTAAGCTTACATCACTCAAAATAAACTCTTTTGGGATAAACTCCTCTAATTATCAGGAATTCAAAAAAAGTATCCTTGAATTAGAAAAGCTCACCAATAGATATTTTCATGGCACAAACTATATTCAATCTATAGAAAAAGCACTGGAAGATAACAAAATAAAAAAAACTACCTGTCCCAAAATATCAATCATCTCTAATACGGCTGAAGCTACTAATGAGTATATCGCTGGCAAAGAATCGTTTCAGGCAAAAATTATCAATATACTAGGAGGAGAATTAATCGGACCCAATAGTGATAAATTTGAGCTACTCTCTAAAGAATGGTTGCTATCACAACAGGTAGATACCATAATAGTATCCTCTAATGAACAGGTTAACCTTTTAGATAAAAAACTCAACTCGCTAAAAGCTGTAAAAAACAATCGTATCTATCCGATCTTCCCCGATCTACTTTTGAGAATGGGTGGTAGAATTCCGGAACTAATTAAAGAAATTGCAGATATACTTAAGAGATGAATATCGCCCTAGGAGCAGATCATGCAGGATTTCCTCTTGCTATTGAAATTAAAGAGTATCTGATTAAAAACAATTACACAGTTGAACAGTTTGGAGCAACTAGCGAAGAACCATACCACTATCCTAAAGCTTCTGATGAAGTTGTAAGTGCTATCCTAAATAACAGCGCAGATAGAGGCATCATCGTCTGCGGATCGGGCATCGGGGTATGTATCCGAGCTAATAGATATCAAGGTATTCGCGCCGCCGAATGTAAAACAGCAGAACAAGCTAAACTAGCAAGAGATCATAATCATCTTAATGTACTATGTCTGGCTGGACGAATATTATCAATCGATGAAGCTATACCAGTTGTGGAAGCATTTTTGAAAGGAGTAGAGGGAGATCAGGAAAGGTTAGTTACTAGAGTGAAAATGCTGGATGCACCAACGGGTTAGAGCTTCCTAGAGCATTTTTGTCACACCGACATCGTATATCGTCGGTGACCATGTCGACATATAGATATATCCAAAGTCTCCGTTCTCAAATGAGAACCGAGACTTTGTAAAACAGATCAAACTTGTTATTCAGATACTAATCCCTACTTACCCACCATAACGCCTTCAGTATTTTCTACTACGCTACTGTTTTCAGCAACAAAACTTTCCTGTATTCTCATAATAGCCTTGTTACAGTTATCATTCACATCTTCAACCTGAAGTAGTCCGTTTAGTGGTAGAGTTAAGCTCTTGTGCACACCTAACATGTAAGCATGGGCCATCTCGTTATCATTCACCTTAAATATATTATTAGGATTACTAAAATAATTTTCTGGATTATAACATAACTGAATATGCCACCATAAATTATAACCTGCATCGAACAATTCTTGAATAAGTTCAGGATTACCCTCTGCATTATTATTCCGTACATAAAGAATAGGCTTGCAGTGCTCTAGTGTATTCTTAGCACCTCGCACGACCTTTGCCTCTGTATTAGGAGTGTCCACAACAATCATATCACATCTCTGGAGTCCGATGTTATCAATACAGTTAGCTACTACCTCTTCACCTGTTTCATAATTATCTACAGTAAATTCAGAAAAATTCTGTACCCTGTTTACATTTAGTTCTGGAATTCTATATACTTCTTCTTTATCTGTAATAGCCATCTGAAGAGCATCTACATTATGAAGTTCATTAAGGGTAATATTAGTTTTCAATAAATCATAAGTGCCTCTGAGTGGCTCAAAAGCAATCACCCTTCCCTTATCGCCTGCTATTTTAGCTAGGGGTACTGTTAAAGAACCGATATAAGCGCCTACATCCAGAATAACACATTCCTCTTCAACAAAATGTTCTAATCCCTGGAGTATCCCTTCTCCCCACTCTCCGTATTCATCAAAACTTTTACCTATAACAGTATCGTTTTTATTAAATGCAAATACGCCTCTTTTTGCTTGCTTAATTTTTATATAACTACCTTCGTTAATTGTGTTAGTATTGGACATATGATTATACTCCTATGAAACAATAACTATTAAAGTTAGAGCAACAAGTTTTTATACTAGTACTATTCTTGGCAATAAAAATCAAAAAAATACCTGTATTGAAAAGAATCCCTGCAAAATGGATCCAGTAAATAATACAATCACCCTAGTATATACAAGTATAGAAAAAATATTAGGACTTATTTGTATGTCAGATTTATTTAGAAAAAAATCATTAGAAAGACTTTCATCCCCCGAAAGACTAGATACTACTCTGAAAGTAGAATCGAATAGATCTTGGATCCTTGTTTCCGGCTTAGCTATCATAACATTAAGCATCGTAATATGGTCGGTATGGGCACAGATTCCAAATTTTGTTCATGGAAATGGAGTTTTCATGAGAGGAGCGGGACTTGAAGACTTTAATATGTTACACAATGGCTTCATTAAGGAGGTTTATGTAAAAGAGAATGATATCATCTCCCCAGGCGATACAGTATTCACTATAATAGACACAAATGGAAAAGAAGTGCCTATTAAAAGCTTATATATGGGAGGACGTGTTGTGGAAGTACTCGTAAATGAACATGAAATAGTACATCCTGGTACCGTTGGATTTACATTAGAACAACTTAACAATCCGCTACAAGCTATTATTTACACCCCAGCATCAGAATCGGCCACAATCGCTAAAGATATGGATGTGCAGATTACTCTTCCAAGCTTTCCACCAGAAAAAAATGGAGTCATTATAGGAAAAGTTAAATCCGTCAGCAACTTTCCTGTAAGTAATAAAAAATTAGAAACTGTTTTTAAAGGAAGCTCTATAGAATCTCAATTCGCCAGTATGGGTCCAACCATAGAAGTAAACGTACAGTTATTTCCGGACAAAGATGACGATAGCGGATATAAATGGTCTACGAAACAGGGTGCTAGAGTAAAGTTACACAGTGGATTGTTATGTAGCGGGAAAATTGTCACAGGAAAACAGAGACCTATTAGCATGATTCTACCTATACAAATTGGCACTGAAAAAGAGAGAAAATCTGCAGCTGCTGCAGTAGCCAAAAAAAATATTGAAATATCAAACTATCAATAATAAAGGAGTAGGTAATGGCTAATAATTCAGAAGTTAAAACAGCTCTAGAAAAAAAATTAGAAGAAACAGGCAAATACCATAGAACTAAAACGCCTACTCTCATTCAGATAGAAGCTGTAGAATGTGGTGCAGCTGCACTAGGTATTATTCTAAGATACTACGGTTTGTATCTACCCCTATCTCAACTAAGAGCCGACTGCGGTGTATCAAGGGATGGTAGTAAAGCTAATTATGTAGTAGCTGCTGCTAAAACATACGGCATGGAAGTAACTGCCTACAAAAAAGAACCTGAAGAATTACTAGATTTAGAAACTCCATTTATTGTATTCTGGAACTTTAATCACTTTCTGGTAGTAGAAGGATTCGGAAAAGAATGCGTATACCTAAACGACCCCGCTTGCGGTCCGCGAACAGTTGGGTTTGAAGAGTTCGATAACGCTTTTACCGGAATTGTATTATGCATGAAACCTGGAAAAGATTTCAAGCCAGGTGGCAGTGAACCTAATACTATAAAAGGATTAATCAATAGAGTTGGTGGATCTTGGAGTACGATGGCACTTATTTTTGCCATGTCCATCCTGCTATTAGCACCAGGATTAATCGTACCTATCTTTGGAAAAGTTTTTATCGATTATATCCTTATAGATCATAGATTAGAAATGTTCCCGCTCCTTGTAGGAGCTATGGTCATTACTCAATTTTTGCAGATTACAATCAGTTGTATACAACAACTTCACCTATTAAATTTAGAGCAGAAACTAGAAATTGTACTTACCTCTAAATTTGTCACACATATATTTAAATTACCTTATGAGTTTTTCCAACAAAGATATATAGGGGATATTATCACCAGGGTTGGATATAACGCAAATATTGCATCACTACTATCTACGCAGATAGTAGGCACAGCATTGAGTGTCATCATGGTAATAATGTATGGTAGCCTCATGTTCTTGTATAGCTGGAAATTATCTTTAATCACAATCGTCAGCATATTAGCCAACCTAGTTGTAGTTCAATTAACAAGAAGAATCAGACTAGATTCTAGCGCTCAATTAAACAAAGAACAGGGTCAACTAGCTAGTATAGAAATGGATGGATTAAGCACCATAGAAACCATTAAATCTAGTGGTGTAGAAAACGATTTCTTTGCTAAATGGGCAGGACGACAAGCAAAATTAGTAAATGCTTCCCAAGAGCTTAGCTACGCTAATCAATGGATAGGAGCAGCATCACCCGTACTGGGCACGCTATCAAGCGCTCTTTTGTTATATGTTGGAACCCTTTTAATAATGAAAGGTGAACTTAGCATAGGTTCATTTATAGCATTTCAGACGATTTCTGGAAGCTTTAGCGAACCCCTCATGTCCTTAATAAACCTAACGCAAACAGTAGACGTCATAACATCACAAGTGAACTTAATTGATGACGTTATGGACACTAAACCAAAAGAAGATAAAAATACAGAGGCGAATAATTCTGATAAAAGTTATTTAACTGGTCGGATAGAAATAAAAGATCTTACTTTTGGATACAACAAACGTGAAGAACCCTTAATATCCAATTTTAACTTAACTCTAGAACCAGGCTCTAGAGTAGCCCTCGTAGGAGGATCGGGTAGTGGTAAATCTACTATTTCAAACATAGTAGCCGGACTCTTCGAACCTTGGGAAGGAGAAGTGCTTTTCGATGGCAAAACTAGAAAAGATTACACTGAAGATGTTATTAGAACCTCTATATCTAAAGTAGACCAAGAAGTATTTATGTTCGAAGGCACTGCTAGAGACAACTTAACATTGTGGGATAACACCATTCTATTAGAAGATGTAAGAAAAGCTGCAGAAGATGCCTGTATTAACGAGGATATAGAAAGTCGTACAAACGCGTATGATAGCTTAGTAGACGAGAGCGGAAGAAACTATAGCGGGGGACAACGACAAAGATTCGAAATCGCAAGATCGTTAGTTAATAATCCAAGCATACTTATTCTGGACGAAGCAACAAGCGCACTGGATCCGGTAACTGAAAAAAAGGTAGACGATGCCGTAAGAAGAAGAGGGTGCACCTGTATCATTGTAGCCCACAGACTAAGTACCATCCGCGATTGTGACGAGATAATTGTATTAGAGTACGGAAAAGTAGCTGAAAGAGGAACACACGAAGAATTAATGCAACTGAACGGTGTGTACGCGAAACTAGTTGCTGCATAAACATGCTAGATATATCAATGAAAGGAAAAAACAAATTATGAATGTAACACAGAGCAATAACACAATACATTTATCAAACATATACAATAATGTATCTAAACATGAATTAACCGCACTACATTCTTGGAACTTAATAGATAATCTAGCAGTGGTAGAAATTTTAGAAGGTAGTGTAGACCTATTTGTATACGATCTAAGCTCTGGAACTCATGCAAGTAAAAAAAATTATATAACTACCTTAAACGCAGGTAGCTGGATATTCCCTGTTCCTTCAAATAATGTTGCAAACTATGCGATGCCATCTGATAAGAAATTTTTCCAATACGGTATCCAAGCAGTACCTAGAAAAGGAACTATTATAGAACAGATCTCTTTAGATAACTTTCTTAACACAGCACCTAACACTACAAATTTAATTCCTTTACTAAAAATTAAATTTGAACATTGGATTAACGCCCTAGATGGTGCATTACAAATGCATGAAGAAGATTTATCATCACACAATGTAATTCAACTACAACAATCGGGAGCAGGCAATCTTCCCGCTGGAAGCATCATATCTGCACACAAGGATGTATTCTGGACCTATGTTGCCCCCGGACATTTACATCACTTTACTAGGGTAGATGCTGAATTACAAAGCACGGGTAAGTTTACTCCACCTGCAACTAGTTCATCTAGCAACTTAAATACGGATACACAAAAACGAATTTTACATATCTCCAAAAATAGTTACCTCATCTGTTACAATAATACAGATATTCAAGTAGCACCAACTGAAGTGGTATTACAAGAATTAGGATTCTATGAGATGCTAGTAGGATTCTGTTGCGATCTTATTGTCTCTCTACACGACTTCTGGCAATACCGATTCATTCTACAAAAAAACAGAATCGATAACTTCCAAAAAATTAACGATTCTATGATTGTAGATGCAATTGAAGAACTAGCAAATACTATTGTTCCTATAGAAAAACAAGAAGATAAAGATAATTCCGATCCTATTTTTAAAGCAATAAAATATATCGGCAAAGAACAGAACATCGAATTCAAATCGCCTCCTAGTTTTGCCTTAAAGGAGAATAATCACCAACACTACATTAACCAGATTGCAGAATACTCTAATGTTCGCATTAGAAATGTCACCCTAGAAAAAGGATGGTGGTTATACAATGGAGGTTATATTCTTGGATTCAAAAAAGATGAAGAAAAACTAACCCCAGTCGTTTTTATACCTAAAATTTTTCAAGGATATTATGTTTTAGATATTACTACAGGTGAAAAATCCACACTAGATAAAAGTAACTATCTAAACTATTCAACTGAAGCATATACATTCTATCCACCATTCCCAAATACTACACTTACTGGAAAAGATGTTTTCTGGATAGCATTCAATGAATTAAAGCATGGTGTAGGTATAATCGCGTTCTGCATGGTTGTTCTCGGTATCATGAGCTGGATCTCACCTATAGTACAGCAGAATATCTTTGGAGAAATTATTCCTAACGGAGAACTAGCCGATCTTATACCAATCATTACCTTTATGATTGGTATGTCTTTTGCTAGCCTCTTTATTAGTATCGCTCAGAGCATCGCCATGATTAGCTTAAAAGGATGGGCCGATTCTAGACTGGAAGCAGCACTATTCGATAGAGTGCTATCACTCCCTTCCAAATTTTTTAGACATTTCAGTTCAGGAGATTTAACCGAAAGAGTAGGTAGCTTCAACCAGCTAAGAGAAATCATGACAGGTACCGTTATCAGTACCATGCTATCATCATTCTCTTCTCTATTCAGTTTTGTTATTCTATTCAAATTTGATGCTAGACTATCTGTAATAGCAATTATCACTTCTCTCATCACAGCTGGGCTAATGGTTGCTAACTCCTTAATACAACTTAAATTCCAATACACAGCCCAAGATTTATCCAGGAAAGTAATGTCTGTACTCTTCCAAATTTTTGGAGGAGTGGGGAAAATACAGACTACTGGTACAGAGAATCGAGCTATAAAACTATGGGCAGACTACTACTCAAAACAGAACGATATTGCAAATAGCGCTCAGAGTACAAGCATCTACTTCTCTGCGATAGGTAGCTCTTGGAGTTTTATTATCAATCTTATTATTTACATATTTGTTATAAGAACTATGCAAAGCTCCTCGCCCATTAATACAGGAGAATTCATAGCATTTACATCAGCATTTGGTGCAGCATCGGGAGCATTGAACAACCTTAGCGGATTAATTACAACATACGTTAGCGCCATACCAATTTATAAACAGGCACTTCCATTATTTGAAGCGACCCCTGAAACCCACAGAAACGCTATCATGCCAGGTGTGCTTAAGGGTCAGATTAGTATCAAGAATGTAAAATTTAGATATGAAGATAATCTACCGCTAGTACTCCACGGAGTATCCTTAGATGTTGAACCTGGTCAATTTGTTGCTATATGCGGATCGTCCGGGGCCGGGAAATCATCCCTTATCCGACTCTTATTAGGGCTAGATACTCCCGAAGAAGGTAGTATCTACTACGATGGTAAAGAGTTAACTCAGCTAGATGTTAGAGCTGTTAGAAGACAGATCGGGGTTGTAGTGCAGAATGCTAAAATCAATCCAGGTGATATTTACGGTAATATCGTAGGATCTCTTCCTTATTCAATGGATGAAGCTTGGGAAGCAGTACGTATGGCCGGACTAGAGGAAGACATTAAAAGAATGCCGATGGGCCTGCATACCTATGTAAGTGAAGGAGGCGGATCGCTATCCGGAGGTCAGATTCAACGATTAATTATTGCTAGAGCCCTTATAAGAAAACCAAAAATAATTATCTTCGATGAAGCTACGAGCGCTCTTGATAACAACACTCAAGCTATAGTGAGTAGAAGTATTGAACAACTTAAGGCAACTAGAATTGTAATTGCACACAGATTAAGCACCATCATCAATGCTGATAAAATAGTAGTAATGGACAAAGGGAAAATAGTTCAAGAAGGTACCTATCAAGAATTATTTAGTCAGCCAGGCATCTTCCAAGAATTAGCAAGAAGACAGATCGCTTAGATTCATAATCAAGTACTAGTGTAACCTATCTTACTAGTACTTGTTCCTCTACACTACTAAATTTATAATCTTTCAAATTCCATTTTAAGTTCTTTTTGCCCATATATTCATCTAGATGAGGCTGGAATAAAACACTAATTTTTTTACCGGCATCCTCTGGAGAAAACACCTGACCATAACCAAATCCCATGGTCAGTTGCATTCTTCCTAAATTAGATTGCAACCATAACTTACAATGATCAGGATTCCTAGTAGGTTCCGCACTTACCAAGGTTACATTCTTACAGATAAAGAGTGGCGCCGGATTTCCTGCTCCATAAGGCTCTAACAGCTCTAGCTCTTCTACAGAATTAAAATTAAAATCTTCCATGCTTACTTCAATATCTGCCTCATAACAAGGTTGCATCATCTCTTTAGTTAAAGAACCCTCGGCTATAGATATTAAACGTTCTTCGAATAGAGGTACATTCTCAGGTAAAAGAGTAAAACCAGCAGCTAATTCATGACCACCTCCAGCCACCAAAATATCACTACATTGATGGATGGCATCAGCTAAGTGAAAACCGGATATACTTCTTGCCGAACCCTTTGCTATGTTCTTTTCGGAATCGATAGTCACCATAAATGTTGGTCTATAGTAAGTCTCCATCAATCTACTAGCAACTATTCCGATAATTCCTGGATGCCAACCTTCATTAGGTACTACCATCACAGGTCTTTCATTAAGGCGTTTACTTAAAACAATATCAACAGCAGTCTCATAAATCTGTATCTGCTGTGCTCTTCTCTCTTCATTAATCTCTTCTAATTTCTTCGCTAATACTCTAGCAATCTCATCATCATTCTCGATTAATAAATTAAGTGCTAATTCAGATGCATCAATCCTTCCCACAGCATTTAATCTGGGCCCTAATTTAAAACCTATATGATACGATTTAAAGTCCTGAGTTGGAAATTCTCCCTGATAAATCTCTTCTATAAGCGCTTTAAGTCCGGCTTTTTTGGTCTGAGAGAGCTGCTTCAATCCAAATTTAGTAAGCACTCTATTCTCATCCAGTAAGGGCACTACGTCTGCAACTGTGCCAAGAACTACTAAATCTAAAAATGCTCTATGAAATTTTTCTGGTGGGATATTCAACTCTTCAGTTAAGCCTAAACAGAATTTATATACAACACCTGCTCCACATAAATCTTTAAAGGGATAAGGAGAATCTTTTCTATGTGGATTAACAATTGCATCTGCAGGAGGCAGTTCATCCCCAACTGCGTGATGATCTAATACCACCACTTTCATCCCCAAACTCTTGGCATACTTAATCTGCTCAATGGCACTTGTTCCACAGTCGCATGAGATAAACAATTTACATTCTAGCTTATGTGCCTTATCAACAGAATCGATGTGGATACCATAACCTTCATGCATTCTATGAGGAGCATGTGGGAATACCTTGCATCCTAAACTTTTTAAGAATCTAGTAATAAGAGCAGTGCTACTAACACCATCAACGTCGTAGTCGCCATGGATAAATATATTATAATCTCTCTCTTTTGCCTCTAAAATAGCAGCAACAGCACTCTGATAATCGGGAAGGAGCTTAGGAGGATGAAGATCGGATAAACTTGGATAGAGGAATTTATAAGCATCTTCAGCAGTATGCAATCCTCTATTAAATAAAACCTTTGCTAGCAGATCACTTATCTGTAGATTATTTGCGATATCTTCTATACAGTTTTCAACACTAATTCTATCTAGATTCGACTTCGGTAAATTCCAGCGATACCCAACACTATTCATCCAATTATCCTTAGGTAAAATAATTTGTTCGAAGTAGCATTATTCGCTATCTACAGATTGTAATTCAAACCAGATTAACCGATGGTCTGAATTACATTTTTTCTACTTGTGTAAAATCTAATTCTACAGGCGTATCTCGACCGAATATGTTAATCATAACCTTAATTTTTTCTCTATCAAGATAAACCTCTTCAATTTTCCCAGTATAATCGGCGAACGGACCAGTAGCCACACGTATTACATCGCTCTTATCAAATGCAATCTTAGGCTTGTCTTGTGTTGCAGCCAAATTGCTTAGAATGCGCTGAACTTCTTCGTCAGTAAGGGGAATAGGTTTATTACCCGATTGCACAAATGAAGTTACACCTGCCGTAGATCTCACTAGTTTGAAAGAATCATCAGTTAAACTCATTCTTACTAATATATATCCGGGGAATACTTTTTTATTAACTACTACACTCTTTCCGCCACGAGTTCTCAATTCTTGCTCAGTAGGAATTAGAATTTCATGCAATTCGGAATCCCACAAACCGGCATTCATAGCTCTTCTTGTAAGAACATCTCTTACCTTCTGCTCGTGTCCTGCTATTGTATGTACTGCATACCAAGATTTTGCCATAATATCAACTATTTAGAATACATTAACAATTTGAATACTTTATCAATCCCAACAGATAAGGCTAACAATATAAGTGTAGTAATAACACAGACGACTAATACTACTCCTGTTAATCTGCTAGCTTCTTTTCTACTAGGCCATTGAACCTGCTTTAGTTCTCTTTTCAGATCATTGAAAAAACCTTTCATCCCACGCTTCTGTATGTTTGGAACTGCTACGGAGGCTGGCTGATTCATCTGATTATTCTTTTCGTTACTCATAAACTACTACTAAAAAATATTTTACCTACACACATTGTACCTCTATTTATCTAGAATGTACATTACAAGATATCTAGCAATAGGTTTTCCTAAATATTATTCACGGTAAGTTAGAAAATTTCAATAAAAACATAGCAAAGATCCCGATAACTAACACAACATTGTAACCCCATAATTAAAATAATAATAACTAATTGCATTGGTACACTATACTTGGAAATCACTATGAAAGATGTATACATTTTAGATGGAACAAGAACACCGATTGGTTCCTTTATGGGATCGTTAAGTAGCTTAACGGCTAGCAAACTAGGTGCAGCCTGTATCAAAAGCTTAATCGATAAATGTAACATAAACCCAGACAATGTAGATGAAGTTATTATGGGCAACGTACTATCAGCTGGCATAGGTCAGGCACCAGCAAGACAAGCAGCCCTCTATGCCGGACTCAATAACTCTACTCCATGCCTCACTATTAACAAGGTATGCGGATCGGGCATGAAAGCTGTTATGCTAGCTGCTAAAAGCATAAAATGTGGCGATTCCAATATGATAATGGCTGGAGGAATGGAATCGATGAGTAACGCACCCTACCTCCTAGATAAAGCACGATCTGGATATAGGATGGGCAATGGCACTCTTATTGATAGTATGGTAAATGACGGCCTCTGGGATCCCTACCATAACGTACATATGGGAAACTGCGGAGACAAAACTGCTGAAGAATTTAATTTCTCCAGAGAAGAACTGGATGATTATTCCGCAGAAAGCTATAGAAGAGCTCTAAACGCACAGGAAAAAGGCACACTATCTGAAGAAATCTGCACAGTAGAAATACCACAAAGAAAAGGTGATCCCCTACTCTGCTCCGAAGATGAAGAACCCAAAAAAGGAAACATCGATAAACTATCTAAACTAAGACCTGCTTTTAATAAAGATGGAGTGATTACTGCTGGAAACGCTAGCAGTCTTAACGATGGAGCAGCAGCCCTATTAGTCTGCTCTGAAGAAGGTTTGCAGCATTCAACATGTAAACCAATCGCAAAAATAGTAGGATATACCACCTACGCAGGTGCTCCCGAATGGTTCACCACTGCGCCAGCATTTGCTATAGAAAAACTTCTAAAACAACATAACCTAAGTATTGATGACGTAGATCTTTTTGAAGTAAACGAAGCATTCTCTGTAGTCTCTATGGTTGTAGCTAAAAAATTAGGAATACCCCATGAAAAAATGAACGTTAACGGTGGAGCCGTCTCCCTGGGTCATCCAATCGGAATGACAGGCGCCAGACTCGTACTCACGGCAGCCTATGAACTAAAACGAAGAAACGGAAAATACGCCATCGCAACACCATGCATTGGTGGCGGCGAAGCAACAGCAATATTATTGGAGAGAATATGAAGATACTTTTTTGTACAGTAGAACTAGCACCATACGCTAAAGTAGGAGGACTCGCCGATGTGGCCTATTCCCTACCTAAAGCTTTAAAAGAACTAAAAAACGATGCCCAAATCGCTATACCAGCATACCCAATGCTACTCAATAATAAAGAGCTGGACATAAAAAAAGTATCGCTACCTAAATGTAAACATATTAAACATCTTTATGAAACTACCATCAATTCCTGTAAAGTATGGTTAATTGAACCACATAACAATCCCTTCAAAGATTGCAAAACTAGCAATACACTCTATTCCGCAACCAGAGATGCATATCTCAGCTTCTCTGAAGCAGTATTTGAAGCATGCCTTGAAACAGACTGGATGCCAGACATCATCCACTGCAACGACTGGCATACAGGATTCATCCCGCTTCTACATAAAGAAAAATGGAGCAATCAACTGCCAAATACATCCACAGTTTTCACTATCCACAACTTAGCTTATCAGGGAGAATTCGGACCAGATACACTCGATGCAGTAGACCTACCTAGTAGTCTTTTCGATATGGATAAAACAGAAAGCTACGGCATGGTGAACTTTATCAAGACAGGATGCAGCTATGCCGATGCCGTAAATACTGTTAGTGAAAAATACGCCGAAGAGATTCAACACTCTAAATATGGATGCAGACTAGAAGGACTCATGTCTCACCTTGCCTCACAGAATAAACTATACGGCATAGTTAACGGAATAGATACCGACTATTTCAACCCTCATACCGACCCCAGAATTCCTCACAACTTCACTGCTAAACACCTTAAAGGGAAAAACGAATGCAAAGAAGCCATCCTCAAAGAGATGAAATGGAAAAATAACGATAATCTACTAGCAACCATGATTACTCGTCTAAGCTCACAGAAAGGATTCCACTACATCCTGGAATCTATCCCATTCATGGAGCAACACAACATACAACTTACCATACTTGCCAAAGGAGATGAAGATCTCGCAGAAGAACTGACAAGAATCCAGAAAGAAAAACCACACTTACTAAGAATTTTCAACAAATTTGATAACGAATTAGCACATAAATTGTATGCCGGCAGCGATATGATCTTTATGCCTAGCAACTACGAACCCTGCGGTTTGGGTCAGATGATCGCTATGCAGTACGGAACCCTACCACTTGTACGTAAAACAGGCGGACTCGCCGATACCGTACAAGACCTTCATAACGGATTCACTTTCGAAGCGGAATGTTCTGAAGAATTCCAACATGCACTCGCTAGAGCAATCTTCCTCCATAACGATAAAACCTATTGGAATAACATGATTAAAAATGCCATGAAAACCGATTTCACCTGGAAGCAGAGCGCTAAAAAATACATGAAAATGTATAAAGATAGTATAGAGAACAGTAAAAAGTCCAATAAAGTACTTGCTCATTCAGCGTAATGCGTTGGGGCCAGAGGGATTGTCTTACCTGTTTCAGGGAACCTTAGTATGCTATCGCATTTTTCACATTGGAGTAATCTTAAAGCCAATCCCTTAGCTTTACTATACATAATATAATTAGCCCGGATACACTGGACTTAGCAAACAACTATATATTCATAAACAACATACCTGGTCATTAAATCAGAAATTTTTCAAAAACTATTAGACGTACACAATTTCAAGAACTTTATCAGATGCTTTCGTGTTACAATAATCATAGGACTCATTCAGTTCTGTATTATGAAAATAACAAACCACTAAATTAATATAATTACGCAGACTGTGCAAATTAAATGCACCACGAGTTATTGTTTAGGAGGTTTATAGTATGTCTCAGCTACTCCATATTAAAAATTTTTCATTATCAATAAATCATAGTATCTTAATACAGAATTTCTCAGCTAACATCTTCCCTGGGGATAGAATAGTGCTTATTGGTAGAAACGGATCCGGTAAAACTACACTATTAAAAACTATAGCAAATAATTTAACGCAAGAGAATCGATCCATTCACGCACCGGAGGGACTAGATATCGGATTTGTTCCCCAGCAGATTCCTACCGAAGGCAGCCTATCTGATGGAATGAAGACCATTCAATGCATCCGTAAAACCATGAAAGAATCAGTCGAACTACTTCTACTGGATGAGCCAACCAATTACCTCGATACAGAACATCGAGATATGTTAAAACATCTACTAATACACTATCCAGGAGCTATCATTCTAGTATCCCATGATGAAGAGTTTCTTAACTTTTTTGCAGAACAAATATGGGAGATAGAACATAGCAAAATAAATATATTCAACGGCACCTATCAAGAGCATTTGCGGTTTAAAAAAAATAATCAGGAAACACTAATTAGCGGCTTGAAATCATTAAAAAATCAGCTTATAAAAACTAAACAAGGCGCTATTAAAGAGCAGCAACGGACCTCCAAAAGCAAAAGAGTAAACAAAAAGGAAAACGATAAAAATCTGCTTGCGAAAATGAAGGATACTGGAAGTAAAACTGCAGGAAAGAATAGCAGCAAAATAAATTCAATTAAAATCAGAACAGAAGAAGCATTGGCTGAAAATTTTATACGCAAAGAAATTCAACCCAACTTCCTTTTTAAAGGAAAGGAGTCTGAGAAAAATAAGTTTATACTCTCAATATCAGATGGTTCCTGCGGATACCAATCACCTATTCTCAGTAGTATTAGCTTACATTTAGATTATGGGGAGAAAATTCACATCACAGGTAAAAACGGAAGTGGCAAGAGCACTTTACTGGGAGCTATTATGCATCTAACAAACATAAGAAAAGAAGGTGACTGGTATTCTCCTAAATTAGAAGATATTGGATATTTCTCTTCTTCCTGGCACTTCCCCGATGATACGATTACTGTTTATGAATACATTGCCAACCAGATGCCAGAATGTTCACTAGCTGAAAGAAGAAAACACCTCAACCACTATATGTTCCGGAGTAACAGAGAAGTAGAAAAACCTATCAAGGTTCTTTCAGGAGGAGAAAGAGTTCGACTCGCCTTCTGCACAATCGGTGCAAGATACCCACAACTCTTAATACTGGACGAAATAACTAATAACCTGGACATAGAGATGAAAAAAGGGGTTAGAAAAGTGATAAATGCTTTTCCAGGATCTGTTATACTTGTTTCACACGATTCAGCCTTCATAGAAACAATTAATATTGATAGAAGATATATTATCGAAGATGGCCGTCTAAAGTAATCTAGACTGCATTATCAGCAGTCTAGAAAGTATTGTTTAATACCAACTTTTAGTTTCAACTTTAATTGGTGATACTGTATAACCTATAACCAGTGCAGGCTGCTAGTATACTTAGATGGATAACGGATCAGTACCCGATTCTTAAAATTCTGTATACTAAAAATCCACGAGATCTCTTGCACTAGCTCCCGTTTTAAAAAGATAATATCCGAACCAATCATCTGACCAACCGCCAAATCTGTAGCAAGATCGGGATAAAGTACAGGACACAAATCAAACTGGTTCATATAAGCAATAATATCACCAGCAAGCCACTGATTATCTACATAATACAGATTCCTACATTCAACCTCCGCACCTCTTACCTTCTCAAGTGTTCTTGCGCTACCTAGTAGAACTTCTCTATCAAAATTCTCCACATCCATTTTCAGATAAGCATTCTCAAACGCAATTCCCTTACTATCCAAATAATCATCTAATTTAGATATCTCCACCTTAGCACTTTTCACTACACCACTCATAGACATGGGTCCGCTCTGAAAAGTAGGGTTAAACGTACTACATGCAGAATTTTCACACTCATAAAACTCCTTCACGCCATTCTCATTCCCAAAAGCTATATTGTGAATAACCCAATCATACTCATGATTGTTTACGGTATCTGAAAGTTGATCAAAGGTACTCGCCAATGGTTCGAAAGAATTAATTCTTCCCTTATATCCTAAAGAAAACTGACTCAATGCATACTGACCCACGTTCGCTCCTACATCCAGGATAGTATCAATCTCTAAATATTTAAATAACGCAATCCGGAAATGATTATAGAGATCTCCTTCTATTTTTTCTTCAGCTATAATCCTACGGAGATTAGTTGTCCAGTAATTGCTAAGATTTGAAAGCCAATCAATAGTCTGCCTTAGTAAGCTCTCATTAAAATTTAGAGATAATAATTCCAGGTTTTCTATCACTTTCTGGTAACGATATCGCAATGCATCTACATCCTGCGCTTTATACATTGTAGAAAGGGATCCTACAATGTTATCAGTGCATCTTCTTCCGATAAGTGCAACGTCTTTGGTCGTTACTGGTATCTTCCGATAATAATTATCTTGCTCATCTAAACATTTTAAAAGTAGTTCTATTTTTAAGGTAAACAGATTGTTAGATATCAGAGACGATACCTCTTCAACACACTCTGCAATATTACAGTTTTTAAGATTATCCTGAAGTCTAATAATTTCTCTATGCATTTCAATATCCAAGTAACCATAATTATCGGTAATATTACTGAAACATTGAACCTCACATAGTAGGATACTCTAGAGTTTTATTAGAGATAGTAATAAATCGGGGATAAAGTCTTCAGTTTTAATTTATATCGTCATAGATCCCGACTATATATGATCTCGGTGTGACATTTTGGGTAAGTGGCCCCATTTTTGACAATCACTACCTTCTTGATTGTCACCCCGGAAAACATATACACTCCGGGGTTCGTAACGTCATTTGCAAGGCTCATATATATCGGGTCTGGCCTGGATCAACCATGCAAATTGCTATAGACTTATTACAAGAATCACAACAGACCAACCAATCAGATAATTCATTACCGACTAATTAAGCAGCTTGCTTGGGTGCTCTAGATAATCTCTTACTATGTTCATAAATTTAGCCCCAACAGCTCCATCTAAAATACGATGATCAAACGAACCCGATACATTCATCACCTGAACTACTTTGAAATTATCATGCTCATCTACAACTACCTTTTTGCTGATAGAACTTACAGCAACAATCGCAGCATTAGGCTGATTGATAATAGCAATAAAATTATCTACATTTAACATCCCCATATTTGATATACAGAACGTAGAACCTTGCATCTCATCCGGACCCAACTTGCCGTCTCTCGCCTTCTTTGCTAAACCTTTACACTCTGTGGATATATCTCGTAGAGTGAGAAATTCTGCATTCTTTACAACCGGAACAACAAGTCCGTCCGGTATCGCGACAGCAATTCCTACATTAACAGATCCGTGCTGTATGATGTTATTACCATCTATGGAAGCATTCACTTCAGGCATATCTTGCAGCGCCATCGCTGATGCTTTTACTACAAAATCGTTAACAGATACCTTATTGCTACCATCTTCTTCAAAAATTTTTCTTAAGTTAATAATATTGTCTACGTTAACTTCAACAGTTACGTAAAAATGGGGAGCTAAATGTTTAGATTCCTGGGTCCGTTTTGCTATTACTTTTCTTAAATTATTTAGAGGAATTACTTTATCCTCTTTTCTGGAAAGAGATAGATTTGTAGGAATAGCATTGGAAGATTCTAGGTTCTCAATCATGTACCTGATGTCTTTCTCAACAATTCTCCCTCCCGGGCCGGTACCAATAACTTCCTCTAATTTAATGTTATGAACTTTCGCTAAATTTCTAGCCAGTGGAGTAACTTTAATTCTTTCATTGTTTTTAGAAGCAACTACTTTATCTTCTGTAAATTCAACATTACCGCTATCTTTATCTATATCTACTTTAGAAGAACTTTCTTGAGATGTATTGGAAGTTTTTTCGCTCTTTGTAGCATCGCCAGAGCCCCAATTAGATGGCAACTCTTCTCCACTTTTCAAAATTGCAGCAATCGGCTTACCTACAGGAACATTGTCACCAGGTTGTACCAACAACCCTTCTAGTATTCCAGAACCTGGCGATTCTAATTCTAAGGTTGCTTTATCTGTCTGAATTGTTCCAATAACTTCACCAGACTTAACTTTATCGCCTGGTTTTTTAATCCATTCAACTAAAGTTCCCTCTTCCATGCCATCGCCCATTTTAGGCATAATCACTTCAATCATCTCTCTCTCTATGCTACCCCTATAGCCCTATAAGTAAATATTGATTTCTATTAAAACAAACAAAAACTAACAGAATAATACAATATTTTCAGCTATACATATATTTAATACAGTATAGCTATATTATTTTCGGCTCTCTTTGCATCCATCCAAAGGTTCACAAGACAACTTCGCTAAAATCTCACCGCATTAACCAACCGTGTGATTATTTAGCATGGTACCTTAGACATGTAAGTATGCTATTATTATATATAGAACTATAAGATTTTATAATATAAATGGCATGTTTTTTAATTAGGCCTAACCTAGTTATGTTAGACAACTGCCAGCAATGGAGATAATATGGATATAATGCAGCAACTAAAACAAATAGCTCAGGAGAGAGACATCCCTGTTGATAAATTAACAGAAGAGTTAGAGGATGCCCTCGGAACTGCATATAAAAGATATATTCATGCTCCTGGAGATGTTACAGTTAATCTTGATCCCAAAAAAGGATGGACTGCTATTATTCAGAAAGAAGTTGTTGAGGAAGTTTTTGAACCAGCAATTGAAATAAGTCACCAAGAAGCACAGAAAAGACAACCCAACATAGAAATCGGGGAGTTTATAGGTGTTGAAGTAGACCCTAACCGATTCGGCAGAATCGCTGCCCAAACATTTAAACAAGTACTTAACCAAAAACTAAGAGATGCTGAATACAAAAGAATTCAGGAAGTCTTTAGTGAAAAAATTGGAGACGTAGTAACCGGTACCGTACTAAGAAAAGAAGAAAGTACCATCTATATCCAAGTAGAAAGAGTGGAAGCCGAACTGCCAGCAAGAGAGCAGATTCAATATGAACAACTTAGACCTAACGATAACGTAAGAGTATACGTAATAAGAGTTGATGATGACAAAAAAGGATTAAGAGTTATCGTAAGCAGAACCCACCCGCTACTCCTTAAACGACTCCTCGAAATGGAAGTTCCAGAAATAGGAGAAGGTATCGTTGTTGTTAAAAATATCGCCCGAGAACCGGGTCAGAGAGCTAAAGTATCCGTCCTTAGCACCGATGAACGTGTAGACGCTCTAGGAGCATGCGTGGGACAGAGAGGTACGAGAGTTCAGGATATCATGGAAGAGCTTAATGATGAAAGAATAGACATCGTACCCTACAGTTCTAGCAAAGAACAGTTCATTGTTAATGCACTCAGCCCAGCTAAAGTGAATAGCATTACACTAGATTATGACGAATTAAATGCTCTAGTAGTAGTACCCGATACACAACTCTCACTGGCCATTGGTAAGGGTGGACAAAACGTAAGACTTGCAGCCAAACTTACAGAATGGAAAATAGATATCAGAAGCGAAAGTCAGATGGCAAATAATAAGTAGAATTTAATATATACTGCAACTAAACACAAACAAAAACTGTTGCAGTATACAGATCAATAACAAAAAAGGAGTAGCATTGTTGACAATAAGTAAAATGGAAGTTTCAATTAAAGAATTAGCAAATAAATATAACACTAAAACAGTATATATTAAAAACGCACTGAGATCTTTGGATATTAGCTGTGATAATGATACTTTTACAGCAGATGAAGATGTATTAGAACTTATTAAAGATGCCGTCGAAGAAAGTAAAAAAAATAATGTTATTCATGTAACACCAAATTCTACTCCTAGAGAAATTGCACAAGTATTAGATGTATCACAATCGGAAATACAAAAATTACTCATCAGTAAATTTAAAGTAATGGCAACATTAACCACTGCGCTTAAAGATGATGTTGTAGAAAGAATTTTTGAACACTACGAATTTAAAGTTGAATGGGGAGCGCCAGCCCAACCCGTAGCGGCTAAACCAAAGAAACATCCAACTAAAGCATCTGCCAAACAGATAAGACCCGCTATCGTTACAGTAATGGGACACGTAGACCATGGTAAAACTTCCCTGCTAGATTTCATTAGGAAAGCAGATATCGCTTCCGGAGAACATGGAGGTATCACACAACATATAGGAGCTTATCAAGTACATACACCACAAGGGATTATTACGTTTTTAGATACACCTGGTCACGAAGCATTTACTGCCATGAGAGCCAGAGGGGCTAAAGTTACAGATATCGCTATCCTCGTAGTATCTGCAGACGATGGAATTATGCCTCAGACCATAGAAGCAATCCATCACGCACAAAACGCTGAAGTACCAATTATCGTAGCCGTAAATAAAATAGATAAGCCTGGAGCTAACCCAGATAAGGTGCTTGCACAACTTACAGAACACGGACTTATACCAGAAGTATATGGTGGACAGACCATCACATGTAACGTATCCGCTAAAACTGGTGAAGGTATACCCGAACTGCTAGAAATGATCTGTCTCCAAGCAGAAGTTCTACAACTAGAAGCAGAACCAAAAGGAGAATTTGAAGCAGCTATTATCGAGGCAAAACTGGATAAAGGAAGAGGACCCGTCGCTACTCTTATCATAGAAAATGGAACCCTTAAAGTAGGAGACTCCTTAGCAGTAAATGCAGCATTCGGTAAAGTGAAAGCCATGCTAGATTACACAGGGAAACCTATCAAAGAAGCTGCCCCTGCCACACCTGTTGCAGTATTAGGATTTAATACCGTTCCATCTGCAGGTAGCACTGCACTTAGATACAAAAATGAAAAAATAGCACGTGAATTTGCTGAAAAATTTGGAATTGCAGCCAAAGCTAAAGAACATAATAACAAAAACAAAGCTATTCATCTAAAAGATCTAAGAAATAAACTAGCCACTCAAGGACTAAAAGAACTGAAGCTAATTGTAAAAGCAGATGTAGACGGATCACTTGAAGCCGTAAACGGACTGCTCGAAAAATTAGATAACGATGAAGTAGTTGTAAAAGTTATCCATAGCGGAGTAGGTTCCATAATGGAATCGGATATCCTACTTGCAAGCGCTGCTGAAGCAATCTGCGTGGGATTCAACACTAGAACCGAACCCAATGCAAAACAAGAAGCGGAAAAGCTGAGCATAGAAATAAGACATTATAAAATAATCTATGAACTGATAGAAGATATCGAAGCTGCTGTCAAAGGTATGCTCGCACCTAAATTCGAAGAAGAAGCACAAGGAACATTAGAAGTACGTGTTGTATTTAATCTGTCTCGACACGGAATAGTTGCCGGATCTTATGTCCAAGACGGTAAAATTACTCGTGATTCATCCGTGAGAATTAAACGGAACAGAGAAATTATTTTCGACGGTAAGGTCGCATCCCTAAAACATCTTAGAAACGATGTTAAAGAAGTTAAGGTTGGTATGGAATGCGGCGTACAATTAGAAGACTTCACAGACTTCAAAGAAGGTGACATCTTCGAAGTGTATCAGATGATACAGATAAATTAAACACTCTCTCTGCTATATCTATTCAACATCAATAGATATAGCACTCTCTTTTTTATCAGTCAGCTTTGTAGCATCAACATTCTGAGGCTTTATATTCTGCTTGCTACCTAAAATGATATGGTAATTCTTTAATTCTGCCCACTTCTCAATGCCACTAACATCCATCGCAGTATCTAATCTTCTCTTTAAAAGAATTAACTCACTCTCTACATTCCTAATCTGTTCAACACAACGAATACGCTCTCTACGCATGTTCTCAAGCCACGTCTGACCCAATAACGAAAAAGTGCTGTGCAAAACTCCAATAAAAAGAATATATAACAAGAGGTTATTGATAAACCTCTTAACGATATCAATTTTCCTACCAATAGATCTCTTCTTATCTCTGTTCATTACCTACCCACAGAACTTTCTAACTTTGGAAAAAATTGTAATGCATTCTCCGTACTAATTCTACCACTCTCTTCTTCAGTACAATCCCATAATTTTGCTAACTCTCTATTTATATAAACTAAATATTCAGGAACATTCGTCTTACCTCTATGGGGAACAGGGGTTAACCAGGGAGCATCTGTTTCCAGTACAATCCTATCTTTAGGAAGACTCTTGATAACTTCCCTCAAATCGTCATTCTTCTTGTACGTTATCGGACCATCCACTCCGAAGTAAGCTCCTAAGTTCAATGCCCTGTTTGCATCGCTAGCATCACCACTAAAACAGTGGAAAAGATAAGGATGTATTGGCTCACTCTCTAATAAACTTAGAAGTGCATCTAATGCTTCCCTACAATGAAATACCACGGGAGCATCAATATCACGAGCAAGAACCAACTGATCTCGAAAACATTTCTCCTGCTCTTCCTTCGTAGCATAATCCCAATAATAATCTAACCCTATCTCACCAATAGCAACTACCTTCGGATGATTGTAGTACTCTTCTAAATTTTTAAGATATTTACTGTCCCAGGTTTTTGCATAGTTAGGATGCCATCCAACAATCGCATATACTGTTTCATGCTTTTCAGCAAGATCAATCGCTTTAGCATTCGTCTCGCGATCTATACCCACTACTAACAACTTCTTAACATCCATATCATCAGCATCCCGAACTACTTCATCTACGTTCGGAAACGCTTCAACGTCATTTAAATGGCAGTGGGTATCTATCAAATACATAATTAAAATTATAAAAGCATATGTAAATTTTTACTTTACTATATAACTCTTCTCTCCTATTGTAAAACAAGCTTTACCAGAAACAGCAAAGCATTTCTTAAGATTAAATTCCCCTGTGGTTGCATTCAGAGATTCATCTTTAGAAAGCGTAGGCTTCTTTTGTCCTAAATTAATCTTAGCAACTCTATACTGCAGCGCATTAGATATCTGGGGTTCGGCTACTGGTGGCAAGTAAGAATAACATAAATAAAGATGATCGCCGCTCAACCTCATAACTAGGTCACTTTTGCTGCCAATGTTCTCTTTAATACTAAGTACTGTTACTATACCCTTGTCTATATCTACTACTTTCGAATCCTTTTTATATAACCAAGGGAAAAGATAGATCCCTTCGATATTAGAATTATTTTTAATTCCTGAAATAGCCAAGAAAAAAACTTCATCATCTTTTTTTTCTACGGCTATTCTACTAATTTTCCTCAGACCTTTAACTTGCAATTTAAAGGTTGTATTATCTTCTTTATCTTCTTCTACTTCAATTTCATACAGGCCATCATTCTTTAATTCAAATTTATTCACTTTCAACGTAGGATTATCTTCTAGTATTAAGTTTGCATCATAAATACCATCACAATTGAACCACTTACTACCAGATCCCAACGTCGGATTCCTACTATCAGTAGAACATAGACTATTATCAGTAGAACATAGACTATAATCCACTCTATATTTCCCTCTCGGTAGCAGAATATAATCATTATCTATCCAACTTACACGACCTGAATCTGGCAAACTGAAACGAATAGATTCAAATTTAATACCTGAACTATATTCAAGATTAATATAAACATCACCCTGAACATCCACATTGCCGATTCTATTTATTCTCCAATTTGCAGGATTTTTTAATCCGTTAAAAGAATCTATCGGCATGATACTGTACTTGGGAATTTCATGATTTTTAATAACAACTATCAGACTCTTTTTCACACCATCCGATGTACCCATTACTGTATTCATTGCATCTGATAATGCAAATTTATAGTTCCCTAAATAATCCCCAGCTGGAGTATTGGTAGAAATATTAGCTATAAAATTTAATTTCATACTTGATGCAGCTAAATCTGTAGAAACGTTTCCTTCTTCCATGTATTTTTTTGTTGAATCCCTATCCAGAACCGTTGGAGTAAAAAGCGACCCCGATTCCACTTTGCGAAACTGAGGTATCTCACGACCCAACCTCTCGTAGAATCCGCATTTATCAGCGGATATATAAGGTTCTATTGCAGTAGGAACTATTTTTTCATTACGATTTTTAATATCGTCATAACCATCTGGCTTTTGGAACATACATTTATTATTCTCTAAGAAACAGCTTAAACTAAAAAGATCTGAATTATTCCTAGGAAACAGAAACAATCTATCCATCATCAGACTAATACTGTTATTTTTAATTATAAAATCTCCCGAGATCAGTTTATTACCGGATTGATTTTCTAACTTTATAAAGAGTTCATTTTTATCATTATCTTTTTTAATAACTTCTTCTTTATATTTAACATCCTCAAATTCAATCGGATTCAGAAATTCAAAATCTATACCACACCTATATGTTCCTGGCAGACCTCTCGGAACTGCATATCTAACAATTAAACTCTTTTTACCCGGGGTATCTTTCTGTTGCTTGGTATAGGTTGGATAGTACACCCCCCAGTAAACAAGACGAGTTCTTCTCAGTGCGTTTTTAGCACCAGCACCAAAACTAAACTTTACATTAGCTAAATATAATTTAGATTCTGGTGTTAAGCACAAACATATAGGTTCACCATAACGGAACTCCGTTTTATCAATAGGACTATGCTCTCTATTAATATAAGACATAGGTGTTATTACTTTTACTTTAAATGAAATTTTAGGAGTAATTGCTTTGTCTATTCTCCTGCCTGGTAGAGGTCGATATCCATTATGTACAGCTGTCCTGTCTATCTCTTTTGCCACTTCCGCCAGATCAGAATTAGCAACTACCTCTAGTTCACCATCTTCAGCAGCAAAACAGATTAAAGCATCATTGGTATATCCTCCGCAACTAATACCATTTAGCTTTATGGCAGAACTTGGCAGTAACTTTGTAGCATGCCAGATATTCAAATCCTCGTTCTTAGTATCTTTTAGCTTGTCTAATTTAATGGCATAATTGAAAAGCACATTACCCTTCGTAGAGAATAAGAGTTTTGTTTCATCACCGTAGTTAATCAGCCGCAAAGAGTGCCTCATGATTTCTGTGCTCCCATGACTATTATTATCTAGAAAAAATACTGGCTCATAAAACAACATTTTTTTCTTGAACCAAGACAAATTAATCAATACAGACGATTCTTTCAATTCAGGCTTTGAATCATCATTTTCCATATCAGACGCCACGTATATATTAGCACCTAAAACCAATCGAGAATTCTCATCTTTTTCCGATATGTTATTCACATACTCCAGACCTACTATCCTCAATAGATTTTTGTCATAATCATCTTTAATCGTATCTCTCTCATTCTTCAGATTGCTCATGCTCTCTTCAGAGAAAATATTCCAATTGCTCTCTAGAGTATCGTTTAAAGCTGCTATGTTTTCTAAAGGAATGGAGTATGCTCCTCCCAATTCATCTAAACAGAAGATGCTCCTATTCTTGTAAGCTGTTAGCATCAGAATCCTGGCATGTACCTTTTTCTGTACAAGATTTACACTCTTAATGTGGTCCCCGTTACTAACATTCACTAAGTGGATTGTATTATTTGCATCCAGTATTGCCAGGCACCACTGCATATGGTCAGAATCTATCGGCTTATACTGGAACGCAACTATTTTTTCAATTTCAGCTTCGGGTATATCATAGAAGTGATTATCTTCATTCACCTGATTCTCAGCAACACTCATGGATAGAAGACTTTTATTCCCATGTGATACGATAAAAATTTTTCCATCAACCGCTAAAGAAGACACTTTATCCGATAACTCACTTTTTATATCATGCTCCAGTATCTTCTTACCGTCTTTAGCATTCAAAACATATATCTTCCCATCCTGAAACGGAACAACTACACCCGACTCCTTTTTACCTTTATCTAGATATTCCACCAGAAATGGTTGCTGCAATAATCCTCCAGTATTCGTATATCCAACCAATTTCTCTTTTTCTAATACGCTACTCCAAAATGTTATAGGTTGAAACTTATTCTTAATCTCTTTTGGAAGAGAAGCAGGATACGGCTTAGATCCCCTAGTCTTAAAAGCTTCACACTTTGCCACCCACTTACCATCTTTTCCTGGTGCATAAAATGTGTGAAAAATAATATTATCATCTCCATCTGTACTTATTAAAGGAAAGGTATTCGATATCTTATCTAGAACAGTAATCTGCGCTGGAGGAATATAGTATTTACTTTTAATACGGTTAACACGTTGAATATGTTGTGAACCTACAAAAGTAACAGTTAATGTATCGCTTTTAACGTAGAAATTTTCACTTAAAGATAATATATTTCCAGGAATATCATCATTTAACTTTAACATTGAATTTATATTTCGATTATTACCTTTCCAAGATAGCTTAACTTTATAAAAAGTATTATCGAAAACAGGATAGTTATTTATATTTGAGCTCTCCCAATCTATACCATCACTACTTGCTCGAAGTAGTGATGGTATTAAGAAAGATAGCTTGATATACTTGCCAACAGGAAGATTTTCAAACACCCATGAGATGCCTTTTAGATCCTCCTTTTCTGCTACGGAAAAATATATATCACCTGGCTCTATTTTTTCAGGTTGAGATACTAGAGTCACATTATAATCAAAGCGTTTGTTGTTTTCTTTATCATGATCAGGTTCTTTATTTTCAATTAGTGTATACCAGCTTAAAGAATCCTTTTGAACAGGAAAAACCCATTGTCCCGATTCTTTTTTTTCGTTTTCACCAGTGTATAGCAATCCGGCATTATCTGATATATTAGATATAGAAGGCAGAGGTAGATTGGAACAGGATCCGTCCCCGTAGGCGGATTTAAAAGGAGAAATCACAGGTTTATCTTCACCCGATTCCACTAAACTAGCAGAACCTACAAATACTAGAATTGGAAATAAATAGAAAAATATGGCTAATCTGGTGCTACCTATCTTCATATAACTAACTATATTATAGAATAAATAGTCCATTACGAAGTATTCGGTGATTCTCTTCAAAGAAAATTCATTTGAACCTGAAATATTAAACAGTTTTTTATATTATAGAAGGGAGTGGATCACGTTCCAGGATAACTCAGAGTAGGACGGAAAATAATAGATTTAGCTTTGCTAATTAAAGAGCACTCGGAATATGATACTCGGGATAGGGCTACAACTATACTCCCTATTATTGGGTCATCCTGGAACGGGATCCACTCCCTTTATACTGCGTATTGCTATTGGTTTATTGCAATCAAATGAGAGCTTGAATAGATCCCCTAGAAGGATAACAACCTCGTGGACACTAGACTGTTAGTGTTAGTTGTAGCCCCACCTTTCATAATTCTCATTCTTCAATCTTCTCAGGAATTTCCAACCGGAAAGTAGTTCCCCTACCCAATTCACTCTCTATAGATGCGCTAGCATGGTGCGTAGCCGCTAACTCGAGTGCGATTTTAGTCCCCCAGCCAGATCCTCTATGATTCTCCCAAGAGGTAGTACTCTTCCCTGCCAAAATCTTCTCAGCAGTCTTCTCAGACATCCCAATTCCAAAATCTTGCACTTCAATAATATGATAAGGTTTTTCGTACTTGTAAACTACATGTACATAAGAGAGTATCTCAAACTCTTGTACGTTCTTGTATATGTGCTTATACTGACCTATTTTCATGCTTGATGCATGGATAGCATTACTTACTAAATTCTGCACAATTCGCACAATATACATCTCATCATGCATCACAGGTGGAGCATCGTTCTGAATATGGTACCTAATGGCCACATGCTGCTCTCTCCCCTCCGATTCTAAGTATGCCGCCCCTAATTGGACACTCTGCGCCATCGGGCCCAGTTTCAAGGTAGGTGTTAACTTCTTCCCTGCAGCAAGGTCGCTAATAAGAGTAGAATAACGCTGAACACGATCGATCGATTCATGGAGATCTCCCATCATGTCATCAATCGATTGCACATAACTTAATATCTTTTTATCCCAACCCTCTTTTTCCAGCTTATCCTTAAGATCGTGCAGAACATAATCGGATAAATTTACATTCGCTCCTAAAGCAAAGGTCAGGTTCTTTATATCATGAGCTAGTTTTCCCATCCCTAACAACTGAGATACTCGGTTCGATTCCTCCGCTAATACAGCCTTGGATATGGCCAGTGTTATGTTATTCGCAACAGATTCCACAAAATTTTTCAACTCCTCTTCCGCTGCATCATTACTATCAGGCTTGATGTTAAGAGCAAGGAGAGAACCGGTCTGCGATTCGGAATCGTCACTCAAGAGATGAGTTCTTATGATATTATTAACACTAATATTAAAATTGTTTTCCAAGCTATCGCGTACACTGCTCTCAATATCCTCTCGATATACGATGTTAGTAAATTCAAAAGCAAGAGTACTCTTTACAAAACTTTCAGACTGGAGATATGTTCTTAAGTCTTCCAACTTTTTATCATCAAAAGAGGGATAACTACTAATATGTACCTGATAGTTATTACCACGCTGTAAAAAAAGCAATACTAGAGTAGCATCTAAAGATTCGAGCAGTAAATTTAACGTCTCTGTCAGCAGACCACCTATCTTGCCCGAGCTATTTAATACTTTCGATATGGTATTGATGGTATGAAAGGTGGGGAGCTTCTTAACCATTATATTCGTATTCTACTCCAAAACACCATAAAAGTCACATCCGTATAAATACCAGAATCAAAATACTTATTTATTTATTATAACAAATAGGGATCTAAATACTATTTTACCGACCCCTTATAATCTCTACAATCTTTTCAGCAAACACTCTATTCTTAATGCCAGATATTACAAAGTTATTTATTGGAAACAATCCATTATACATCTTTACACTACTAACTGGAATTTTATCTAGGAAGAGTATTATATTATCAAAATTATACTGAGCAGAACACTTGGGAAACTGCATCCGACACTTTTCATCCAGCTGAAAAGATATCGATATATTCTTAACTCCAGTAAAACTCTCTTCTTCGATAATCCTTGCGTTTTTAAACGAAAGATGATTAAACAATAACAAGCTTCTATTATAAAAAGGAGTGTTTTTAGCAGGATACATAATATTTTCAGCAGTTAGATAATCTTCATCAAAAGAGTTATTCATCCCTGAAGATCTCATGGCAATATCATGTTTCTTACCAATTCTCACTACCTGATTTGTATTGTATATCTGATACTCTTCAGGCATGCTTACTGCAGCAAAGGTTATTCTTCCTGGCTGTATATTCACCATACTACTTTTAGCAATATATATCCTATACGATGCTAAAGGAAGAATAATAGAACCCAGAAGAATACCTGCATAAATCAGAGTCCTTCTTTCGTATCTACTCAACCAGAATTTAAGCTCGGCCTTGTACTGAAAATAGTACAAGGTAAACAGTTCTTTATATTTATCAATTAACTTATCTGTGTTCAAATCTTTTATTAACCGCATCCCAGTCGATAACTTGTAAAAAAGCTTCAATATATTTCATTCTAGCTGTTTGGAAATCGTAGTAATAAGCGTGTTCATAAACGTCCATAGCTAAAATACATGTATGATTCCATACTGGATACGTATTCTGAGCATCCCCTAAATAATTAAATAGCATACCGCTATTTTTATCATAGGCTAAGAATACCCAGCCTCTAGCTCCCATACCAGTACATTTCCAGTCCTGCACCCAGTTTTCATAACTACCAAAGCTTTTTTCTATAGCCTGTTTTATAGGTCCGTTGGGAACTCCGCCTTTTCCTCCTATGGTATCAAAGTAAATATCATGATTCATTAATCCTTGGTATGCAAAGGTGTAATCTACTTTCAATGCTCGAATACTACTGTATACCTGATTCGCTTTTGTAGCATCTTTCTCTAAGTGATCCATTAAGTCTCTTAGTTCATTAGTCTTTCTTGCATAACCCTGCCATAACTTCAAATGTTCGTCGTGCGTGATTCTACTTATTCCTACTTTTTCAGTAGTATAACATTTTTCAGGAATACTGCCAGGTATATCTACTTTTGGTAACATAAACACTCTCCTATGTTTCAACGTAACTTCAGCTACGCTCAAACCACTATTTTATATTATATCCTACTAATACTGCAAGGAATACCAGATCCAATTTTACTATTTATACCTATATATAAAAAAAACCAGGCCACCTAGCCTAGTTTTTTTACATATAAACTTAGAAACAATTACTCCATTGAAGCATCTTCAGCAGCAACTTTTTCTAATCTCCAGTTAGTAACTTGCAATGCAGCATTGCCTACTCTAGTTCTAAATCCTAGGCACTTAGCTAATGCTTTTCCTAAAACAGGACGTGCATCTTCTTCACTTGAATACTCATCTGTTTCATAGCTACCATCATCATTCTTATGACCCTTACTAAAGGCAACTTTATCTACTTTTAAATTAAAGCTACTTCCACCAACAGTTAAGCCTTTCAATCGAGGAGACTGCAACAATACCGCTTCACCTTTTTCTCCAACGACTATAGGAAGATGAACACCAAATGCAGCACTATAACTCTCAGAAGGTGCAAATTCTACTTCTTTAGCTAGTTCAAAGAAATACATCCCATGCTTATTTTTTTTCAATTGAATATCTTCAAAATCAACCATAACACTCTTATCGAATACCTGATCGGTTAACCAGTCTGGCGGACTCAAAAAACAGCAAACACTTTTAGACATCTGCACCACTAAACGCATAGTACATGAAAACTTCCAATTTTCACCACCGTCCGCAGCACTATGTCCAGTTGCAAGTAACATTACAGGCAACATCAAAACCGCAACTATTTTAGATAGATTTTTTATTCTCATTATTTTCTCCCTGCAATGATAATACAATAACACTGCATTTTATAATTATTGTAATTAAACACCCGCTACTATTAGATTTTTTTAATTCATTCTTTGAAAAATTGTAAAAATACAGTAAATATGCGAAGTCTAGAAATTATCTGTAAAAACTGCTATGGATATTCGGAGCCGAACCTATAATATTACTAACACTACTTATTCTATACTAGGTAAATTATATGGCAAACAACCCGTACGTCGATCAATACAGAAAGAATGCTGTTCTCAGCGCTAATACATTACAGCTTATTATCATGCTCTATGATGCAGCAATAAGATTCCTCGATACTGGCATGAAAGCTATGAAAGAAAAAAATTACTATGATCAGAATACCAATTACCAAAAAGTTCAGAAGATACTTATAGAACTTATATCCAGTTTAGATGAAGAATCCGCGGGTGAAATGGGAGCAAATTTAAAAAACATCTACATATTCTTGTATGATAGTATGGTAAAAGCAAATATTGAAGACGATTATGATCTCTCTGTAAGATGTAGAAAAATTATAGTCGGACTAAGAAATACCTGGTACGAATTAGAAAAAAGAGAAAAACAGAAGAAAGAATCAGCAAATCATCAGAACATAGATAGCAAACAGAGCGCTTAAGACATTATGCTAATCGACCATCTCATCTCATTAAATATTCTTACGAAACTTCTCCTGCAATTCAGCAAAAACGGAGATATAAAAAGAATAAATGAGACATTAAATGAAAGAGATGTACTAGTAGACAAAATCAGAGAATCTAAACACAGTTATCTCAAATACAATTCTGCAGAACAATACCATGTCGAAAAAATCTTCAGTGATATCTCTAAAACAGAAAAAGAGATAGAAGTAAACTTAAAAAACACTCAAAAAGGTTATTCGAAAAGTCTTCGAGAGATTAGGGAAAAGAAAAAAACACTTTATATCTATATATAAATACGCTACTTGCTTGCAGTATAACAATATAAAAATTGTATAATGAATCCGTGATTAAAAGTTATCAGATAGCACTATTTTTTTTCTTCACCACCTTATTTTCAACTAGTATCCCTGCACTATTTATTGAAAGAAGTATTTCTGAAATAATTACACTACCTCTTAACATGCTGTTTTTCCACACTCTTCTATTAACATTCATCCAGAATAGATCTATAACTCTAATTGCATCCATTTATATACTTTTGAATAATCACTATCAGTATCCTTATCAACTAATATATCTATTCCTTACAACAATACTCATTAGCAGCCTAATGAATATCTACAGAAAGAATCCTACTAGCTGGATAATCTCAAATGCAATTATATCTTTTATTGCAATGCTCTTATTTCATGTAGTAAAAAGTTTCTCCCCATCTCATACATCTCCCTTTATTCCTACAGAAGTATTAGGATGTATCTATCTTTTAAGCTTTAATTCCATGCTCTATGTAAGTAAATTGAAGTCATTTATACTGCCAGGCAATACTTTTTCACCGGAATCTACATCGAAATATATTCCTAAGTTTAAGAAAAAAATAATCATACTAGTACTATCTGCTATCTGTCTATCTACTGTCATCTTTTCCGAAACCATACATACCATTCCATTAATCAACATTACTGTTGTATCACTGCTATTCCAAGCTATATCCAAGAAAATATTTTCAAACAACTTAGAAGATTCTATTCTAAAACTAACATTATATTCGGGAAGCATTTTAGTCAGTGAACTATTACTCAATCTCTTTCTACAACAAAAAAACTCGCTTCTATACTCACTCCTGTTTCATACTAGCTCGTTCTCTCTTCTCTGTACTTCATACATCTTTTTCCTAAATATAGTAACATATGCGCCTAAAAGAACCTTGTTAAGAACTGATAAAGCTCCTGGAGCATTAATAACTTAAAAAACATTGATTATCACAACAGCAGCCATATATGCATGTTTAATAATATAAACCTATACATATCATGCAATTTAATCATATCCAATACATATATGAAGTATGTACGATATTAATTCGAGTAGTAATTGTATCATAAAAAAAAGTAAAATATAACTTATATATGAAAAAGAATACTATTTTTAATACATTCCCTATTGCAATAGCAATATTCTCTTATGGATGTAATAAAACAAATACTCCTGCGGAAAGCTCTAATGCTAACAAAAACAATGTGCTCCGTTATGCATTAACAACAAACCCAGCGACGCTAGATCCTGCTAAAGTTGAAGACCAAGACACATACGATACCATCATGCAATGCTACGATAACCTCATGGAAATCGACCAAGAAGGAAACGTAGTACCACAGCTAGCTGAAAAAATAGAAGCCTCTGACGATGCTAAAACTTATACCATTACCCTAAAAAAAGGTGTCTACTTCCATAACACCAATAAAGAATTAACTGCTGAGGATGTTGAATGGAGTCTTAACAGGGCCTGTAACCCCAAACTAGCATCACCTGTTGCCGATTCGTATCTAGGAATTATTGAAGGAGTACAAGATAGACTAGCGGGAAAATCGGAATCTATTTCTGGAGTTAAGGTATTAGACAAATATACTGTACAATTTACACTGAAAGAACCTGCTGGATACTTCCCTGGCATGTTATGCTACCCTGTATCCTCACCACTACCAAAAGGATTAGTTCCAGAAACTGAAATTAAAGATGTGAAAGATGCAATAGGCACAGGTCCATTCCAACTTACTAACTATGTTCCTAACACCGTTGTTAATCTGGTAGCAAATAAAAAATATCATAACAGCTCTCCATTCATAGAAGGCATCGATAAGCTAATTCTCCCAGATTCTATGACAAGATTAAATAAATATCGAATGGGCGGGCTAGATTTCCTGAATATTGAAAGACAAGATATTGAATCGGTACAGAGAGATCCTGTTCTTAGTAAACAACTTAGAACCTATCCAAGGCCATCACTCTTCTTTGTAGGCTTAAATAATAACAACCCAGCCTTAGCAGATGTGAGAGTACGTCAAGCCCTTGCTATGACAGTAGATAAAAACTATCTAGTGAATAAAATTCTTGGTGGAACACATATTCCAGCAACAGGTCTACTCGTCCCTGGATTCCCTGGCTACAGAGAAGAAATACCAGACTTGCCGAAATTTAATCCTGAAAAAGCTCAGGAGTTATTAAAAGAAGCTGGTTACGGTCCCGGATTAAAAAAGCTTGAATTCACTCTTTCATTCAGAAATGACAAACAAGATATTAGAATGATAGCTGAAGCATTACACGGATTGTGGAAAAATTACCTTGGAGTAGACGTGAAAATTCAACCAATGGAATGGAGCTCTTTCATCCAGAAGTTAGATCAGAAAACTCATTCAGGAGTCCTCATGAGATGGCTAAACGATTATCCAGATCCGCAGAACACCATTAGCTTGATGTTCAGCAGTAAGTCTGAAAGCAACTGGTTTGGATATAACAATCCTGAAGTTGATGAACTCTGCAGGCTAGCAGACGTTTCTACTAAACAGAATGAACGAATTGAACTGTACCAAAAAGCAGAAGACCAGATACTACGCGATTCCCCATGGATCCCTGTATACGTACAACAAGATGCCATACTGATGAATCCAAGAGTGGAAGGTCTTAAAAATTCCCCGTTCCACATTATGCCACACACTACTGTTAAACTGAACAGTACAAATTAGCAGAAAAGTTATTAATTATTCTGCACACATGAAAGCCTTATCAGACAATCTAACACGGATAAGGCTTTTCCGTTATTTATAACTGCTCTTCCGCTGTTCATTATATGGAAAAAACAAGTATGAGCAGTGATGTATTTGATAAAAATAAGTTTTTCAATTCTCTAGAAAACGATGTTGAATTTTGCAAACACGTCCTTGGCGAATCGGAAAAAATGCTGCAATCTCATTTAAAAACATTCGATGAGTTAATTGAAAATAAATCTTATGATGACATTAAAGCAATGGCTCATAAGCTAAAAGGTACCTACCGAGCCATCTACGCTGGAAGACTTTCTCAACTTTGTGAAGAAATTGAATTAAATGTAATAAGTAAAAAAGATCATACATGGCTAAAAGATAAATTTAGCTCTATCTTAGACGAACATAAGAACCTTCTAAACAGGATCTCTGAAATATTTATTAACTAAAAATAAAATGAGAATACTATTAGTTGAAGATGATACCGTGATCATCATGATCCTTAAAAAAGCCCTTATAGAAAAGGGTCATCAGGTGCTGTGTGCGGAAGATGGACAAATCGCTTGGGATCTATTCACTAAAGAACATTTCGATCTTGTCATAACAGATTGGAACATGCCAGAAATGAACGGATTAGAGCTCTGTAATAACATTAGAAAGGCTGAGAAAGAACACTACACCTATATTATTCTAATTACCGGTAAAGAAGGTCTCTATAATAAGATAGAAGCATTTGAATCCGGTGTAGATGATATCATGACTAAACCTATTGAACTACAAGAACTTCATGCTAGAATTGTAGTTGCTGAAAGAATTATCACGATACATAATAAGCTTCATCGATATCAAAAAAACATCTCCACCACTAATGAATCGTTATCCAAAGCGAATCAGTTCATGGAACTCACTAACAAACGATTCTCCGAACTTTTTGATGGTATCCCCATTGCCTGTTTAACCACGGATATAGATGGAAATATTTTCGAATGGAACACTGCATGTGAAAACCTATTCAAGTACAAAGGTCATGAAGTGCTTGGAAAAAAAATAGATCTACTCTTTCAAAATGAACGTGTACAAAAAATTATTTATAACTCCATGAAAAGAACTATTCTGTCTAAATTACCTGAAACTATCGAAATTAAAACCCACACAAAAGCAAAAAGCTGTATTATCATTGAACTACATATACTCCCCATTATTGGACTCAATAACGATATAAATGGAATTATTTTTTCATGCCTAGATGTTACTAAAAACAAAGAACTAGAAGAAAAAGTTAAGCGAGAAATGATAAGAACATTAGATTATAGTGTAGAACTAGAACTTAAAAAGGCTAATTTGCAAAAACTTAATGAAAAACTAGAAAGCCTCGCCACTACAGATGGCTTAACAGGTATCGCTAACCATAGAAGCTTCCAACAGCATCTAGAAAAACAGTTTGACATCTATACTAGTACTCATAAACCTGTATCGGTAGTGCTTATGGATATAGACTTCTTTAAACAGTATAATGATACATTCGGTCATCCTGCAGGTGACGTAGTACTGATAAACATGGGAAAGCTGTTGAAAAGCAGTGCTAGAGAATCAGATTTCCCAGCTAGATACGGAGGAGAAGAATTTGTCTTTATCCTTGAGAATACCTCCAAAGAAGAAAGCATCCAAGTAGCAGAAAATATAAGAAAAACTATCGAAAATGAATCCTGGCCTAATCGAGAAATAACCGTAAGTGTAGGAGTATCCACACTAAATAATATGAATAATGTTAAAGCCAGCGAGCTCATAGATCAGGCCGATAAGGCACTCTATAAATCTAAGAAAGAGGGTCGAAACAGAACGCAACATTTTAGTGACATGTAGAACCGAATCGCTTCATAGTAGTACATAATCCTTCATTTTGGGTTCTAATACATAAACACACTAGCACCCAAAATGAAGAAAATGAAAGTAGACTAAATTCTATCGGAAACATAACGAATAAATCGTTTTTCACAATCAGCAAGAATCGCTTCCATCCTATTTCTACTCCAACCAAATAACTTCATAATACTACTCAGCCCTTTGGGATCGAATGAGCTAATTAACTCATCCCTAGCATAGACACCAGATCGAGGGTACAACCAGAGAAGTAACGCCCTCAAATAAAGTGGATTCCCAAAACGTTTTAAACAATAGTCTACAGATACAGCAGCATCAAATAATGATGGCATATCGCTCGGACTCCCACGCTTGCAACTACTAGCCGATAAATCGTCTACACCTGATGGCAGAGAGTCCCCTCCGTGTATCCTGTGCCATTTAACGGTCGCCCAAGCATTGACGTACTGAATAGCCTTCTCCATTCTATCTCTTCTATAAAGTTCTCTCTTACTCTTTTTCATAACCACGGTTCCTTCTCAAGGAATGATGAATATAAAAACGGTAAAAACTAAACTAAAGAGAAAATACCCAGGACGTCAAGCAAAATTGCAGTTAGATTTATTTTAATTATCTAAAATAAATCTAACTGTTTATCTGGATCTTTATCAGTACTGGTCTTCTTCTTGATTGAGGATTTAACAATATAAGATTCTTTATTCTCGTTCTCTTTCAATACAACACTACTAGCATTGGGTTCAGCTACTCTTCCATCCTTGCCAGTACGTTTTTTATCAATTTTATAGTAATAATCGGAAGCATCCTGCTGAGATAAGCTATCAACAGCTAAATCATCCTGAACATCAGAGCATTGATTATCTTCTGCAAAAAAATCATTATCTCTATTTCTTGTATTGGCAGAACCAGATTCTAAACTTTTCAAGACATCTCCCGCTCTACAAATCACCGATTCAGGCACTCCTGCCATCTTTGCAACATGAATACCGTAGCTCTTATCAGCACCACCAGGCACTACCCTATGTGTCCAAACAATGTCACTACCATACTCTTCCACCATTACTCTATAATTCACAATAGATGGAAATTTATCTGCCAAGCTATTCAATTGATGATAGTGCGTAGCAAATAGAGTTTTGCATCCTCTATCAGCTAAAAATTCTAACATACTCCACGCTATAGCGAGCCCATCATAAGTACTAGTTCCTCTTCCTACCTCATCCATAATCAGTAGACTATCTGGCGTCGCATTCCTGAGAATATTCGCACACTCTAACATCTCCACCATAAAAGTACTCTGCCCTAGTGCAATCTCGTCCTTAGCACCTATACGGGTAAATATCCTGTCGCAAGGAGATAAACTACAGGACTCTGCTGGAACAAAACTCCCTATCTGAGCCATCAAAACAATCAGTGCTACCTGACGCAGATACGTGCTCTTTCCACTCATATTAGGACCAGTTAACACCATTAACCTAGCACCATCTTTAGATAAAGACATCAAACTATCTGTTTCCTTCTCAACACCTAAAGAAGAATCCTTTTCCATACACTCCGCATTATTATCTTCTAAATTTAAAGCACCGAATGTTAAATTATTAGGAACAAAATCTCCATAACCACACTCTGCCTCAACCACCGGATGCCTTCCCTGCACAATATCAAGAACACTACCATCCACAAATCTAGGCTTGCTGTAATTCTTGCTTTCTGCAACCATAGCAAAGCTGAGTACTACATCGATAGTCGCCACTGCTTTAGCTGTAGCCATAAACTGCAAAACATACTCCTCTAACTGAAGACAAATACGTTTGAAAATTTTATCTTCTAAAGCTACTATCCTCTCATGAGTACTTAAAACAGTAGACTCATATCCTTTTAAATCGGCTGTGATATACCGCTCAGCATTAGCCGTAGTCTGTTTACGAATATAATGAGAAGGAACCTTTGAAAGATGTGCTTTACTAACCTCGATATAATATCCAAAAACAGAATTATAACCAACCTTAAGAGTTGGTATTCCTAACGACTGCCGTTCATTCTGCTCTAAACGAGCAATATAATCCTTGGCTTCCCGTACCTTATTCCTTAATTCATCTAACTCTACATCAAAACCATCAGCTATCACCCCCCCATCTCGAGTGTGCATTGGCGGATCTTCCACTATCCCAGAAGATAATATATGTACAGGCTGAGTATAATCGTAAAACTCCTTCTTCAGCTCCGTAAAATAACTACCCTGCAGACTAGAAACCAATGAGTAAAACTTAGGTAGTAACCGTAATGAATTTAACAAAGCAGCTAAATCTTTAGGATTAGCCAAACCCAATGAAACACGGGATACTAGACGCTCAATATCTCCCATAGAAGAAAGTTCTTCATACAAATCGCTCCTAATCCCTACAGCAGACTTAAGCTCTTCCACAGAATTTAGACGATCCTCAATAACCTTTTTTTCTAATAAGGGTTCGTGAATCCACCTTCTTAGCAACCTACCCCCCATCGATGTTCTTGTTTTATCTAAAGTCTTTAATAACGTATAAGCTTTCGAACCATCCATCAAGTTCTCCGTAAGCTCTAAACTCTTCCTTGTAGATGTATCTAACATCATAAATTTTTCAACAGAATAAACAAGAATTTTATTAACATGCTTTAAACTAAGACCTATACTACGCACATATTCCAATAACATTCCAGCAGCAGTAGTAAGAGCAGGCATATCAGTACAACCTAAACCTTTCAAAGAGTGCACTCCAAAAGAATGCTCTAATACACCCACACACTCATTTAAACTTAAAGCCCCTTTGACATTAACCGTTACCCCTAGCGCCTCATACAACTTCTCTTGAAGCACCTCCATACCCTCAGGAAGAACAATCTCCCTCGGGCTCAGTCTTAATATCTCTCTGTAAACATCTGCATTAAAACTATCTCCATCCACACCAGAATTTAAACTATCTGGTGCTCCAGCATGCTTACTCTTCATATCACTCCTTCCACCAGCAAGCTGCGTTCCCATCATCTCACCAGTGCTAACATCAAGAGTTACTACACTAAAGACATCTTTAAACCTACCAACAGAACATATAAAGTTATTTCTACTAGGAGACAGAAAGGAATCCTCTACTAGCGTTCCCGAAGTTAAAACCCGCGTTACACCACGCTTAACTAACCCTTTAGCCGACTTAGGGTCCTCGAGCTGTTCACAAACCCCTACCTTACACCCACACTCCACTAGCTTAGAAAAATACTTCTGGGAACTATGGTGCGGCATACCTGCCATAGGAATCCTTCCATTAGCACCATCTTCCTTCCCTGTTAACGTTATCTCTAATAACTTCGCAGCCTCCTCAGCATCCTCTCCGTAAAATTCATAAAAATCACCTACACGCATCGCCATCAATACGCCTGGATACTCTTCCTTAATCTGAAAATACTGCTTTAATAATGGTGTTTTTGGAGCCTTCATACAACCTGTCCTTACTAATTCAATTATATATTATTACAAAACCCTTTCGCTTTTATAAAAATTATTTTTCGATACTAATTTATAACAGTTATTGAAAAATAGTACTTTTGCGAATAACAAGAGCCTCTCACTTAACCAATTACTGTAATATGAGAAGATCTTTGAAAAATTTATCAATATTAGCCACTACCATTTTATTTACAGGAATCTTACACAAAACAGAAGCATTCGATATTGCAGATTTTGGTAAAGGAGTTTTTGAAATGGGTAAAGATACTTACGAACAACATAAAGATCTCTTTAGAGACCAGGACATCTACCACTTTGAACTAACCCAGGACAGCTGGAATAAGATAAACAACACTGATATTTCCGAAAAAATTTCTGGAAAGAACGTATTACTCTTCGTACATGAATATGCTAGCACACCAGATTCAGTGTTAAACCTAGCCAAAGAATTAGAAAAAGAAGTCATGAATGTTGAAGGCGAGAAAAAGTTCGATGTCGTTACTTGTTTCAACTATATGCTAGCTGAACTAGACGATTCCGGTAGCGATTTTGCTAAAACTCTCAACAACTACTACTCCTCAGCAAATAGCATTACCGTGGTAGCTATGGGTGCTGGTGGACTCGTTGCCAGATACGCTATCGAAAAGAAAAATGCTGGAGAAAAAGTTAAAAACCTAGTCACCATTTTCACACCACATAAAGGCATACAGAGTCAGGAAGCAGTAGATTACTTCCAGAATGGTGCTATGCGTAACGATATCCAAAGATTTAAATTCACCCCCATCGTTTTAACCGCTATTACTGCCGCACTAACACCAAACATCGCAGAGATCGCAGGATTCCTCAATACAGGTTCAAAAGAGATTAAAGTGGGCTGGAGCGATGTCTATTTTGATAAATATAAAGATAAGCCATCCGAATTTCTACAAAAACTAAACGAAGGCGATTCACCATACAAAGATACCATTAACTACATTGCCCTATACGGAACTGTTAGCAAAGATATGCCAAACAGCAATATGTTCAATACTTATCAGTTTAACTTTAATTTTGGAATGAACAACCAAGTGAAAACTGATGGCCTTGTAAACTCTAACAGCGCTAGCGGAAGTGGTATTCTCGACAATAAAAGTAGTCACTATACCGCAATGAGTGTAGAAAGCAACCACATCATGAGTAATCCTGGAGCAGTATCTAAAGTTGTAGCCGTCATTGCCGACCAATTAGAAATGCTAGAAAACTAAGCAGCATTTAATAAACATGATGAGATCTTAAGAATTTACTATTGATACAACCCTTAAGGTCTCTCTCATAATCAGTACAACTATCTCCCCATAAATAATACAAAAACACACTAATCAGCTCTTTTTTCAAACTTTATCATCCTCTTCTTTCAGGTAAAATCCTGCTAGATGAAAATACAGAAAAGCATAATACCAATCATCCTTCTATCCTTAAACTCTACAGGTGGCTGCCATAAAATAAAGGATTTTACTGCATCCCTCTCAGGTAGTGAAAAAAAAGAAGATTCTTCCACAACCAGTACCAGCAACGAGAAAATTGAAACAGAGGTAAAAAAAGAACTCCCTAGAGTTACTAACCGCTTGGCTAATGAATACGGTGACATTTTTGTAGCTGAATATCACAGAATTACACCAGAAGAAGGACTCTATGCAAGAAGCGTAGCCAACTTCAAAAAAGATCTCAAAAAAATGTACGACCTAGGATTCAGGCCCGTAACCGCTTGTGAATACCTGGACAATAAAATGGATATCCCTCCAGGATCGTCCCCCATTATCCTTACTTTTGACGATTCATCCATCTCACAATTCAAACTCCTCCCTGACGGAAAAATCGACCCCGATTGTGCCGTTGGTGTCATGGATGAATTCGCTAAAACACATCCCGATTTTCCTGTTAAAGCTGTCTTCTACATACTTCCATCACAAGCATTTGGGCAGAAAGGATTCCTGAAGCAAAAACTAAAAATGCTTAAAGATTGGGGATGCGAAATCGGCTCCCACACCATCAGTCATAAAAGCCTCAAAAACATGACCGACGACCAAGTAAAAAAAGAACTCGCCGATTCCGTTGAATGGATCAGATCACTAGGTTTCAACCCTAGAACCATGGCCGTACCCTATGGAGTAATGCCAAAAAACAGAAAACTCTTGCAGAAGTTCACCTACAATAACAAAGAGTACGGATTCGAAGCTAATTTCAGATCTCAAGGCAGAACAGGCAGACCTCCTAAAGCTGATAAACCCGATAATCCACTGAACTTCCCACGCCTTATCGCTGACGACAAACCATTAGGACTTACACACTACCTAAATCAAGTAGAAAAAGGAACCATCGCTCCTTATGTTATGCCATAGTAAAATTACTAGTATAATACTACTAGATCTCGGGATATAGCTCAGCTTGGTAGAGCGCTCCTTTCGGGAGGGAGAGGTCGGCAGTTCGAATCTGCCTATTCCGACCATCTTCCACCCACCAACTAAATCTTCTTCAATCCAATCTCAGCCCACTGCATGGCATCAATACTGCTTGGAGCAGACATCAATGGATCGGTTCCACCCGCAATTTTAGGGAACGGAATCACCTCTTTAATGCTACTATCATCCGTTAAGAACATCAGCAGCCTATCAATACCAGGAGCAAATCCACCATGTGGAGGAGCTCCATACCGGAAAGCTTCAATCATATGACCAAATCGCTCCTTCTGTACATCCTCACTAATCCCTAGCAAACTAAATACCCTCTGCTGCACTTCAGGATTATAAATCCGCATAGAACCAGATGCCCACTCTACACCATTACAGACAATATCATAACAATCGGCTCTTACAGCAGCAGGATCGCTCTCTAGCTTATCCAGATCCTCAACCCTTGGCATCGTAAACGGATGATGTGTTGAATCCCATCTGCTCTCATCTGCATTCCATTCTACCAATGGGAAGTTTAAAACCCAACAGAACTTCAATTCTGTTTTATCTATTAATCCGGCTCTCTCTCCAATTAAATTTCTCAATCTGGAAAGAACATTGTGAACCACAGATCTGTCATCAGCTATAAAACAGATGAGATCCCCCTTTTCCATTCCACTAACGGATATCAGTTCTTCTAACTCTGCTTCCGAGAAAAACTTCACAATAGGCGATCGTAAACCAAGACCATTCTTACTTGTATACGCAAATTCAGCACCATCAGGTCCAGCCGCAATCCATGCCAACCCTTTTGCCCCAAACTCTTTGCAAAACTCTTCCAATGCACCAATCTCTTTCTTAGATAAACTGGCTCCTCCTGGATAGCGGATTCCTTTTACTATTCCCCCACTCTCAACACAGTTTTTAAAGACCCCAAACCCGGAATTGGATACCGATTCCGAAACATCAAATAGCTTCAGTGAAAAACGTAGATCTGGCTTATCACTTCCATAATCACGTATAGCTTCATCATAAGTAAGACGAACAAAGGGGTCAACCTTTTTCTTCTCTAATTTAAACTCATCTATTACCTTGTTAACCACGTCTAACGTCATCTCTTCAGCAATCTGGAGAATATCCTCCTGATTCACAAACGACATCTCAACATCAAGCTGAGTAAACTCCGGCTGCCTATCACTTCGCTGCGATTCATCACGGAAACATTTTGCTATCTGATAGTAGCGCTCCATGCCTGCCACCATCAACAACTGTTTATACTGCTGAGGACTCTGCGGTAAGGCGTAAAACAGACCAGGTTCAAGTCTGTAAGGCACTAAGTAATCCCTAGCTCCTTCTGGGGTAGATTTCGTAATAATCGGGGTTTCTATCTCTAAAAATCCTCTATTATCAAAAAAACTTCTCATATTTTTCAGAACACTAGCACGAATCGCTAATTTATTCCTACACACCGGCCTACGTAAATCTAGATAACGATATTTAAAACGAATTTCTTCATTTACCCGGCTCATCTCTTTCTCATCACTTATAGGAAATGGTAGAGGCTGACTGCTAGAGATCAACTGATAACTACTCGCTACAACTTCAATTTCACCGGTCGGAATTTTTAAGTTCTTATTCGCATCATCCCGTTCTACAACTTTACCAGTAATGCTTAAACAACTCTCTGTCTTAATCTCCTGTAGATTATCAAATTTTTCCGGATTCAACACCACTTGAACAATACCAGATGCATCTCTAAAATCTACAAAACAGAGTCCACCTAGGTCCCGTACCTTATGGGCCCAACCATTTAAAACTACTTCCTTTCCTAATGTTAACTTGCTAATTGAACCAGCATAAGTATCTCTTTTAGTATAATTCATTATCTTAATCTTACCTTTTTAGCCAAGTATTTCTATTTAACAGTACCCTCTTCTTGATATGAAACTATTACTATCCTGTTTATTAGCCCACCATATATCCCAGCACAAAACTATCACAGACTCCTAACATCGAAAGTAACTTCTACAGCTATATTTATAAGCAGCAAATTATAAACCTGGTACATTTAAATACTGGTAAAAAAACCGTATTTAGTCAATCCTGGTAATTGTAACAATGATATTATTATCGCGAACTGCTGATATTAATCTCAGAAGAAGATATGGATTGCTTCTTTTTTTAATATCACGGAGGAAAAATGGCTTTTAGAATTAAAACTGCTCCCATAACACAAGGAGCTCTAACAAAAGTATTCAATGCAAGTACTGCAATGGGAACATCCATTGCCAGATTAGGTAGTGGTCTTAAGGTAGGTAATGCTGCCGACGATCCAGCAGCCTATATCGGTGCATCAAGAATGAGAGATAATGCACACAGTTTAGAGATGATTCTCAGAACAACACAAGAAAATCAGAACTACATGAAAACTGCTGAAGGTGCATTAGACGAGGTAAGTAGACTGCTTAGAGAAGCTCGTTCATTAGCTCTTAACTCAATGAACCAACCAACACTAACTCAGGCTCAGCAAGATGCTAACAATCAGCAACTTCAGAATATCTCAAGTAGCATCACAAGAATTGCTAATAATACAAGATATGGTACAAAAAGAATCCTAGACGGTTCTACTGGTATTTTTGCCTTATCAACAGCACTACTATCAGTTGAAAGCATGGCATTCACTGGTTCATTTGGTGGATACGCACTATCTACAACAGCTACTATATCATTTACAGTTACAACTGCGGCTTCTGTTGCATCTGTTGGCGCTGGTCAGGCATATGGTATTTTAAGTGTTGTAGGTGCAGGTTCATTCTCTATTAATGGTGTTGTATTTAATACCACAGGTAGCACTACCGGTGAAGAACTCTACTCAATGGTTAATGCTGCTAGTGATCTCACTGGTGTATACGTAGTATATTGTGCAGGAGCTGGTGCTCAAGCATCTCTAATTGCAACTGAATGGGGTAGTTCCGGTAGAATTGATGTTGTAGACCCTAATACTATCCTTATCTCTACAACAGCGTCTAGTACTGCAGGTACAGATGGTGTAGCAGCAGTATCTATTAACTACAATGCAAGCGGCGATTATGCCAATGTTACATTCAATCGTGGAACAGGTAAAACATTTAGGGATGCTGATGGTAACACCATTGAATTAACACCTAACCAAGCAGTAAGTACAACAACATTCAACCCAGGTCAGGTACGTGTACCTGTTGGCGGACCAACTAGATTCCAGGTAGGTATAGATAATACTTCTCAGGATAAAGTAGGTATTAGTTTAGACAACATTCAAGCTAGCAACTTAGGAAGAACTGGTGGTAACAGCTTATCTGATGTAGACTTAATCAGCTCTGAAAATTCAGCAGAGGCATTAGTTGTTATTGATAAAGCTATCGATGAAATTGCATCTTTTAGAGGCAGAATTGGTAACTTCCAGAAGAACGTACTAGACTCCAACATGAGAGCACTTACAATAGGTAAAGAAAACTTATTAGCAAGTATCAGTGCGATAGCAGATACAGACATGGCTGCTGAAGCTGCAGAGTTTGCACAGAAACAGATTCTATCTGAAAGTGCAGTAGCAGTTCTAGGAAACGCTATGACATTATCACAATCAGCATTATCTTTAATAAGATAATACCTATCAATAAATTAAATAAAAAAAGTGCATTCCCATGCACTTTTTTTATTTAATTTGCTAAGTAAAATTTTCTGAAATAGTTCCCTCTAGGAGTCACCTCTACTATCAATATTCTCTTGGGTGGATTCCCTTTCATCTCAGTATAAGAAAAATCACCAGAAGCGCCAGTGAAATTTTTCGTACTCTCTATCTGATAATTTAATTCTCTAGAAGTATAAATTCTACACCTACTCAATGCATCAAACATAACAGACGCGGCATCATAACCAAGCACAGCTGTAATCGTTTTAGGATCAACACCATACTCTTGCTGCCAATGATATAAAAACTGCTGATAGGCCACTCTGGTATCATCATTACAATAATGAGTGCTGAAATAATTCCCAAACACTTTATTGCCAGCTGCTACAATCAGCTTATTTGTATCCCAACCATCCGTTCCGAAAACCGGAACATCCAAGCCGATATCGTTCGTTTGTCTAATTATAGACCCAACCTCCATATAATATCCCCCGATAAATAAACCATCCGGTTTTGACGATTTTATATTGGTTAACTGAGACGTAAAAAGACTAGACCCCGATTCATAAAAAGTTTTATTACAAACCTCACCACCCAATTTAGCAAATTCATACTGGAAACTCTTAGATATACCTGTAGAATACGGCTGGACTCTATCTATGAGTAACGCTACCCTACGTAACCCTAGATCGTTATAAGCAAATTTCGCCATTACTTTCCCCTGCACAGCATCAGTAAAAGCTACTCGGTAAATAGTGTTCCCTATATCCGTAAGCGACTCTTCAGTCCCACCTATTGAAATGGTTGGGATACCATAACTAAAGGTAGTATGAGCCACCTGAGCACTTATTCCACTAGTGAGTTCACCAATGATACCCAGAACTCCTTTAGAAATTAACGATTCAGCAGCACTCGCTCCTACCTCTGGCTTCGAATTACTATCACTAAAAACTAATTCAATGTTTTTACCAGGAATACCGCCTTTTTGAATAAAGTGTTTATAAGCAAGCTTTATCCCCTTCAATGCTTCATCACCCCATGGTTTCGCAGCCCCAGACATAGCTAAAACACTTCCAATTATTAGATTATCTCCATTGGACGAATTCCCCTCTAATCTAGTAATTGGTCTCAATATACGATTTGTCTGAGTATCAAATGTTTCAACCCTATTGCATCCAAATAATACTAATAACAAGCCGAACAGTGAACCATATCTATACCTAAAGAAAAAAATACTTTGAAACATATAATATTCTTATTTTAAACTAAAAATGATGTTTATTTTTTAGTTTAAGGCCATTTATATCTAACCCATCCTTATAATTAAATATATTATTAACTTATGCATATTAAAATATGATAAATATCCATCTGCGTCTTCGTACGATATGTATACTTAACATGTAAACTAATTAAAAACTGGCAGAAATGATTAACAGAAAGGAATTATTGAATCCAAATATAGAGACAGATGTGACTGACCAAATTTTTGAAGAAGCTAGCGGATCTTTTAATATTGTTGAACACTTCGAAGAACTGAGATCTAGATTCTTTCGAATAGCTATTTTTTTAATGATATCTTGGGGAGCAGGCTGGTTTATACAACCTTTTACATATAACACCATCTCTTACCACGTAAAATCTCTTCTTCCTCCAACAATAGAATATAAAGAAGCTTTTAGAGGGTTAATGGATCCATTTATGTTAAAACTGAAGCTCTCTTTTATCATTGGATGCTTTTTCACTATCCCCTATGTAATAGGAGAAGCTTGGTTCTTCATCTCACCAGGATTGAAAAAAAAAGAAAGAAAAATATTACTAACCATTATTCCACTATCCTCTGCTTTTTTCATTGCCGGATCTATTATCTGTTACTTTATACTACCAAGAGCCCTCAACTGGTTAATTGGATTCGTAAAAGAGTTCCCGGATACCTATATTTATCAAGAACCAGGATCACTCGTTATGTTTTTTTTGAAAATGATCTTTATTTTTGGAATTGCGTTTCAATTCCCCCTAATTCTTACTTATTTAGTAACCAGTAGAATACTAAAGTATGATACACTTATAACGTATTGGAGACATATAATAGCAGGCATTTTTACTGTGTGCATGGTGATCAATCCATCGGCCGATCCTATTAGCATGTTAGTATTAGCACTACCATTATCACTGTTCTTTTTACTTATACTAGGGATAGGAAAACTATTAGATAAGCAAATTAAAAAAATCTGATATAAAACTAATGTTACATAATTTATTGTCGTTTAGAAAACATAAGGAAAAAATTAATCTCACAGATAAGTTAGCAAAAAACCATCTGATGGTAGAAAATTTGTTATCCGAATTTACTCCTATTTACTATTTAGAGTCTCCATCCATAAAAGAATCAGAAATAGAAAAAGAACTTGAACATGAATACAAGCCATTTTTCAACTTTGGCAACAAACAACCCTATGCCTACCAGTATCAAGTTGAAATTATTAAAAAGATTTTGGAAGGGGACGACGCTTTTCTTATTACTGCCTACTCTCACCAAGATATAATACCCATCCACAATGCTATCGATTATATTACTGGAGTACAAAACCAGAGTGCCTTATATATACTCTCAGATAATGATGAAGCAGAATTAGTCTATAACACTTTGAATCAGTCCCACGTAAAAAAAAGACAGAAAATTGAACTTCTACTTACCCCCGATGTATATAAATATGAAAATTACATTCCTGAAAAGTTCGACATATTGATAACAACCGCCCAATATGCACACTGGCATATAATTTCAGCATATGAAAAATGGCAACATTTCTTAGAGCGACTCGATACTATCTTTGTTCCTAATCTACATAATTACAGAAATACCTATGGAACTCATATGTACTCTGTACTAAGAAGATTATTAAGGGTAGCAGAAATACATAAAAGCATCCCGCAAATTATCAGCACATCTTATCCTATCCACAACCCAAGACAGCTGTATGCCGATTTAACCGCCAGAGCCCCTACTGTTATAGAAGGCCCCACCTCACAATACCAAACGAGACACCTCTACATTTGCGGACTTCAACAAAACAAGCATCTAATTAAAAATGAAGAGACAAAAACAATCAGTAATTTTATTATTAACTTAGTTGATAATAAAATGAAATGCTTAATTGTATGCTCCAACTTCAGAGATGCTAATATATTAAATAAATACTTTGCAAACCTAGATAAAGATAGCAGAAAACAGTGTGAGCTTTTCCATATTAAAAATGAAAAAGACATTAATATATTTATTAATAAATGCAATGCCGATGTACCGGTTGCAGGCATTGTTCACTCTCAACAAGTTGAACATTACCTTAACAAAAAACACCTCTGTTTAGATGCAGTTCTTTACTACGGATATCCAGATGGATATAGACCTACCGATTTTGTTGCACCTACAAGTAACAGCTATACACCCATTAAAATCTTTATATGCTGCTCCAACCCTAAAGACCAATTTGCACTTAGGAACCCTCATTACTTACTAGATAACAAGAATAATAGAGTATCCATACATCCAGAAAATAATATCATACTCACTGAACAATTGAAATGTGCAGCAAATGAAATACCACTTTCACCTTCAGAACTCACTGCATTTGGAGCACATGCACTTGATATCGCTGAAAAATTAGATAAAGATAAAGAGTTTAATTTTACTGGAGGAAAGTTCTATAATAGCTCCGAACTATTTAATCCTGGTCAGATATACCTTAATCAAACAGGAAAGGATGTCATTAAATTAATGCATAATAATACTCAGGTTGATGTTATGAATGCCTGGTATGCTATGCAGGTAGCATATCCGGGTGCCATCATCAGATATGAAGGGAAAAAGTATGAGGTTCAATCATTCGATATTTCTGAAAAAACGGCAACCATTGCAGAATTCGATACACTCTATACAACTCAACCCAAAGTAACATTCTCTATCATAGATGAGAAACTTATAGAAGAAGATCTTGTCTCAGGATGTAAAATTTCTCTTATTAATACTGAGATTGATTGTGGACTTGATGGCTATTACACAATATCAGATGTCACACAAGATTACTTAAACTATTTTGAAATAGCTATGCCTAGAAATAACTTCTCTACATCTGCTGTTAAAATTAATATCCCCAATTTATCTATTAGTCATCCTTATATCGATTGCTCCAGGAGTACTATTCATGGGTTCGATCATGTCATGTGGATTACAGCATCCTTCTTTGCACAGTGTAAGCCAATGGATGTTGCTTCGTTCTGGATAAGAGAAATACATGATAGCAAGGAATTTTCTGTGATCATCTTCGACAACATTCCAGGAGGTATGGGATTTGCTAAACTACTATATCAGCAACGAAAAGAATGGCTGAGAGCAGCATACAGACTCCTCGCCATATGTCCCTGCTCTAAAGGATGCAAGAACTGCATCTACTCTATATACTGCCCTAGTGCCAATAAAGAATTAAGTAAGCAAGGTACACTAATATTACTAAATCATCTACTTACATGAAACTACAACAACTGAAAGAAACTATTGTTGCACCAATTACTGGTATTAATAAATCTGCTGTAGCTATCATTAGAATCTCCGGCCCCGATGCAATTAGTATCAGTCAGAAAATCTTCCATCCATGGCCCGAAAATTTTGAGTTCCGAAAGGCATACTATGGCAACTTCTCTAACGGAGATGATGGTATTCTTCTATGCTTTAAAAAAAATAGTAGTTTTACAGGAGACGAAACTGCCGAATGGAATATTCATGGTAGCATCGCCTCTATACAATCTATCCTAGAAGAAGCATGTAACTATGGCGCACGGATTGCTAAACCAGGCGAATTTACCATGAGAGCATTCCTAAACGGGAAGCTCGATCTTACACAAGCAGAAGGCATTAGAGATAGTATAGAATCTAACACCGAATACCAATTTAAACTTGCATCTCAGCTACGTAAAGGAACTCTACAAAAAGAAATCAGCCATATTAAAAAAAGATTACTCTCTACTCTAGGCATGGTAGAAGCAACAACAGACTTCTCAGAAGAGATAGGTTATCTTAATTCAGAACAAGCCTTTTCCTTGCTAAGTGCTGCAAAAAATAGCTTGATGATATTACTACAACGAAAGCAGACTTCAGAATTAATTAAGAGAGGGATTAGAATAGCACTCGTTGGTCGACCCAACGCCGGTAAATCCTCTATTCTCAACAGATGCCTCGGAAGAGAAAGGTCTATCGTTACAGAAATAGCAGGAACAACAAGAGACACGATTGAAGAGACCCTAGATATAAACGGGATCCCCTGTATACTAGTCGATACTGCTGGCCTCCGTACTGCTTCAGATATTGTAGAACAAATAGGAGTTAACAGAGCAAAAGAAGAAACTCATAATGCAGATATAGTATGGTACATATACGATGCATCTGTTGGATGGCAAGAAGAGGATTCCAATGCGTATGACACCATTCAGTCACGCAAAGAGATTGTTGCGAATAAATGTGATGTATCCTCTACTCAAAAAGGGATTCCGGTATCCGCAAAAAATGGCACAGGATTTGATAATTTATTTACTACCATTAAAGACCTAGTTGGAGAAATCGATACTACTTCACAAACCTATATAAACAAGAGACATACAGTACTACTAGAGAATATTCTCAATTCCGTTAACCACGCAATGTATACACTAGAACATAACCTCCCGTCCGATCTTCTCGCTGTAGATCTGCAATCTGGCATAAGAAACTGCAACGAAATTCTAGGTGTAGAAATTCATCCAGATATTGTTGAAGAAATTTTCAGTGAATTCTGTATTGGAAAATAATACTTATAAATTATGAACTAAGAATTATTACCGGAATCGCTACCATCTGATTTAGCATTTCCTGAAGATCCCTTCTGCTGGAACATGGCAAATAAACGCTTTGCAAAAACAAATCCCCAACCAAGAAGAGTCGCTTTTTCTCCAATACCAACCATTAGATTAGCTCCGTGCTGCATCATTTTCCCAGCATTCTTAAGAGGTTCCCTAACCTCATTAAGTGTCTCATTTGCAGTATCCACCAAGTGCTCGGTTTTATCGAGAACAACGTCCATTCTAGACTCTAGTTTCTCTAAAATACTGTAAAACTGCCTTAATGTAGTTGTTAAATTAATAAAAAAGAAAAACATGCTTATTCCAAGTAAAATAAACACTACACATGCTATACCGCTTATAATAACCCACCACTGTGGAAATTCTGATACCATAAAACTCATACTCTCTAATCTAGTGTATCATTTTTACACTGCGCATTTCCGGAAGATGATTCTTTTTCTTTTATGTCTTCCTCTTTTGACAAATACTTAAAGGGAATATACTGCTCACCAACTGCTGCATAACCCCTCTCGCGCGCTAGTTCCTCTTTCCCTGTAGGATTCTCATAATGTGCTAGATCTATTAATATTTTTTTTCTATCTAACTGCAGCTCTTTTAACTTATCTTTCATCATAGATAGCTCTTCCTTTTCACTAGAACATAACCTCCATACTTTCTTAGTTGTAAAAACAACGCTGCAAATAGGAATCAATATATATATTACTAACCTTAATAAAATTCGCATCTATAACTATTCTATTTTATTTTCATATTTTCTGCAATACATCACACTACACTCTTTACAAATTGAACAAGCTTTTCTGCTGTAAATCCATAATTCTCCATCAATATATCTGCTGGAGCTGATGCTCCAAAAGTATCAATTCCATATACATGCTGCGCATATTTATACCAACCCACAGTTGACCCACATTCTACTACAACAGTACTCTCTCGAGAAGGTATTACCCCTCTTTGGTATTCAGCATCTTGCTGTAAAAACACCTCTAAACAAGGCATACTCACAACACGAACATAATAGCCAGCATCCCCTAATAACTTAGCAGCAGCAACAGATAAACTCACTTCACTACCAGTACCGACTATGGTCACCTCCCTATCATTCTTGGCACCATACTCTTCCAGTAAGTACCCACCCCTACTAGCAGGATGATTCACAACATCATCTGAAGATAAAACCGGCAAATTCTGTCTACTTAATACTAACACCGACGGACTCTTATCTTGCTCTAAAGCCAATTTCCAACATGCAGATGTTTCATTACCATCACATGGCCTCATTACTAGTAAATTAGGAATAACTCTAAGAGATGTTAAGTGCTCAATCGGTTGATGGGTAGGACCATCTTCACCTAAACCTATAGAATCATGCGAAAACAGAAATATACTAGGACATTCCATGAGTGCAGCTAAACGGATGGATGGCCTACAGTAATCGGAAAACACTAGGAACGTACCTGAAAAAGCTTTTAATCCCTTATGAAGCGTAATTCCGTTCACAATGGCTGCCATTCCATGCTCCCTAACACCAAAACATAAAATACGCCCAAGTGGCGAATCTTTCTGAAAAGGAACTGTGTCTGGAATTGTAGTAAGAACACTAGCCGCAAGATCGGCACTGCCTCCTACTAAGTTTTTGCAATATTTGGATAGTGATGCTATCACCTCCTTACTACATGCCCTAGTCGCAAGCGATTCAGTAAATACGGGTAAAGCCTTGCTCCAATCGATATCTACCTTGTTATCAAAATAAGATTCAAATTCCTTAAAGTTATCTGGATACTTTTCGCGATAGTTGTTTACTACCCTATTCCAATCATCTTCTACTCTGCCACCTTCGCTAATAAATCTATCCCTCAACAATGCTACTTCCTGAGGCACATAAAAAAACTTATCTTTTGGCATACCTAATGCCTCTTTCGTAGCAGCTAATTCATCCTCTCCTAGTGGAGAACCATGCACTTTACTACTTCCAGCCTTATTCGGACTCCCGTATCCGATTGTAGTCTTACACATTAACAGACTGGGCTTATCGCATACCTTTTTAGCATCAATAATGGACCTATCTACAGCTTCCATATCTTGACCATCAATGTTGGGGACAACATGCCAACCTAACGATTCAAATTTCTTCTCCGTATCTTCTCTGAAAGATAGATCCGTCTTACCATCAATCGTAATACTATTATCATCATAAAGAAGAATTAATTTACCTAAACCCAAATTACCTGCTATTGAACAAGCTTCCTGAGCCACCCCTTCCATTAAATCTCCATCAGAACATAATACATAAGTATAATGATCTATTAACTCAATATCACTTTTATTAAATACTTCTGATAGATGTTTTTCTGCTATCGCCATCCCTACAGCTGTAGCCACACCCTGACCCAAGGGTCCGGTAGCCATCTCTACGCCCTCTGTTAATGTATTCTCCGGATGACCAGGGGTCTTGCTTCCCCACTGGCGGAAACTCTTCAGATCTTCTAATGATAAACTGTATCCTGTTAAGTGTAACAATGAGTAAAGCAACATCGAACCATGACCAGCAGAAAGAATAAACCTATCTCTATTCAACCAGTCGGGATTCTTCGGATTAAACTTTAAATGTCTTTTCCAGAGAGCATAAGCCATTGCAGCAGCCCCCATAGGAAGTCCGGGATGACCGCTATTTGCTTTCTGCACACCATCAGCAGATAAGCATCTAATAGTATTTATAAAAATTGTATCTGTATCCATCATTATCTTAGTAATAGATTACTCTTCTTTAAGCTAAATAATAAACAATCGAACATTATTATCCCACTATATGTTCAAGATTATTTTAAAATATTATTTATTCTTATACGAACGATAATTACTCTGGAGACATATTCTAAGATACAATCCAACGCTGCGCCTTACTCCTTTCAAATCTACAATATACAGAGATTTCTTTTTGCGCGGTAGAGAGGTTAACATATTTAATATTTTAGATATTTAATAAAATAAAAACCGACTCCACCATATAGGTGAAGTCGGTATACTGCTATCCTAGTCCATAAAAGCCCAGTCGAATGCTGCACCTTTTTTGATGTTTTTTACTGTGTTCATTCTCATAACCACTCTCCTTACTAGATTGAAGCAGGATATCTGCTCCATCCTTTTTTTACCCCAGAAAATATTACAATAAAAGTTTTTTAGATTTTTAAATAAAAATAAAATATTAAATTTATTTAATAAATACAACTATGCTTATTATTATTAAACAAGTGTTATTTTATTATAGAGACTATACGATATTAGTGCAAATAAAAAGGCAATTTCCATCTTTTTTTGTGTAATATATAGATGTTTAACATGATAATATGCGTAAAATACATCAAATAAGTTTTATTAAATAATTAGTAATATGGATATTTGATATAGGAACAATAAATTGCAGGTGATGTGGAATTGAAAAGCACTATAGGAAAACATACAGATAATCAATTAGCACTAAACTGTACATACTTTATATTATATGCAGGTATATCTATCTACAAAATATACTACAGTGTCTGGATAGGTGAATTAAATAAACTCCACTACTACACAATAGCTTACTGCTCACAAGCTATTGCAAGTCTCATTGCATACTATATGCTTTACTATATCCATAGATACATCAGTACATATAGTATTATTATCATATCTGCTTTTTTAACTGGAGCAGGAGTACTGTTAAGCACTATTACCACAGGAATATACTGTCCCATAGTTTCAGGATTTATTACAGGATTAGGTCTTTTTTCTTTTTTCTATACTATGAATAATCTTTTAAAGGCACTCACAGCAAGTAATAACTTTCTACATTCAAACATGATTAACAACTTAGGTAGGTTATTCGGAATAACAACAGCTACCCTACTGATATTCATTTACTCATTGGAAATATCCTCGCTGCACCTAACCATTCTGATAGGCGGAGGATTAGTTATTTCTAGCGTTATACCAATGCTTTGCATTAAAAAGTCTAAATTTAATAAATCAGCTCTTAAACACATAGTGCCTCCAATATCAATAAGTAAATTTATTGTACTATACGCTACAAATAAATTAACTATTAATTTCATTATACTTATCAATTATTTTGTTGCTTTTTGTATAAATATACTCATTCCATTCTTTCCAGTAATACTTTTTAAAAGCAATGAAAGTATTTTAACTATAGGAGCTACCATGGGGATAGGCTGGTTAATTACAGGTATAACACAGTATTCTCTTGCTAAATATTCTTTATCTAAATATGCAAAATCAATCTTTATTGGAAGTAATGTGCTCATGCTTATACTTACATTATTAATGTATAGCTCAAATATAAGTTATCCAATAGGAATTATTTTATTCTTTCTTTTATACGGAATCATAAGCATTTTTAGAAGATTGATAGAGAACAAGATAGTATCAAAAGAAATCTCATCTGACTGGTTCTCTATTGCTATCATAGCTTCTATGTTAGGCAATATTTCAGGAGCCATAGCAGGTGGATATTTATTCTGCTATAACCTTAACCACTACGCCTTTCTTACGTCCTCTATAGCTATAGCTTTTAGTATTCTAATCAGCATCGTTTACTTCAGAAAGATTCATCAGAACACCATTAGATACTTATCAAATTAAACCCACTTAATCGTTATCTGTAACTATATCTACAGTAATAAATATTAAGAGATCACGTTCGGTATCATTAGAGGTGCTCTTTGAAAACAGTCTTCCTAGCAGTGGTATGTCTCCTAAAATCGGCACTTTACTATGAGAAGTTTCCCGATACTTGTTCTTCATACCACCTAAAACGATTGTTTCACCATTCTTAACTTTTGTTACAATATCTAACTGCTGTTCCTGCTGTTTATACTTAATATCTTCATTTTTAACAGGAATAAATTTACTAATGATTGGTTTCAGGTGAATCGTGATTGTACCGTCTCCGTTAATCCTCGGATTAATATGTAAACTCCGCTTCGATTCTTTTTCGTAAATCTCCTGCTCGACCTCTATCCTAGAGCTATTACCAGATGATGCATCCTTCTTCAGTAAGTATGCATGCTTATCAACCAACTCTATTTTCGCAGGCTGATTGTTTAATGTTCTCAGCATAGGAGAATCCACAGTTTTCGAATTAGAATCGTTTAACTGAGCTCTTAACTGCATTACATTATTACCCTGAGCAAATTTAAAGAAGAAAGGCACCATGGGAACAAAACTCTGCAATGCTTTATCACCCTTGCCACTATCACCACCTTTAATAGCTGGAACCGAATTTTTTGTCACGTTTTCATTAACCCCTAATGAATAATCTTTATCATCCTTACTTCCAAGAATCTTCCAATCTACACCTGTCTCTAAGCTATCACCAATAGTAGTTTCAATAAACTCTACTTTAACTACAACTTGCTCTGGGGCAACATCAATCATCTTTACTGTTTTTTCTAGCTTCTCTACTGCCTCAGATGTTCCTTTCACAATAAGATTATTATCAACCGGACTGTAGCTTAGGTATTCAATCCCCTCAGGCACAAGTCCTCTTCCAGGGGCAGGATTATTGTTATTAGGTAATCCTCTCCCTGGCAAAACGTAAGGAGACGGTCGATTGTAAGGCATAGGGTTTGGCTGCTTACTATTACCAGGCAATGTACTTCCAGTAGAATAAGGCGAACTACCAGGCATTGGCGTGGGAAGACTATGGGAACTATCGCCATCTATATTAGGAAATTGATGAGAAGCAGTCGGCTTAATATCAATCATCGACTGAACTCCATCCTCCGAATCTTTATTTTCAACTACCGAAGTATGTTTAGAGGATATAAAATCTTTGCCAGAATCCGTTTTATGATTTTTTTCATCTAACTTTGATGATGTTAACATCTCATAAACTTCTTTAACATCTAAATTATTACACTTAATTTTACAAGTAATAGAGAATGTTTTATCTAAATCTACTACAGGAGCATTCCCTTTCCTAATAATGTAAACACCATTAGCATCTAGTTCGGCCCATCCACCTGCGCTACTGCAAATATACCTAACAGCATCATTAGCTTCTATGTTCTGAACATTTAAATTTATCTTATTAAACGGTTCTTCAGAAGGAACTACTATAAATTGTAAACCAGTCTCATCCGATATTGCTTTTACTGCACTTGTTAAACTGGCATTCATCAACTTAACACTTACTGATTTGGCTTCTGCTACAGAGCTAAAAGCTCCTAACATGAATACTAACGTAGTTATTTTTTTATCTAGCATATTTCCCTTCATCAATTCTCTCTATCTGTAATTCCCTAAATTAGACCCGAAAGACGGTCGTCTACCGTAACCTGCTCTATTACCAAGCAAATTACTTCTTCCACCAAATCCGCCACCTAAAGGTCTATTAGATATTAATGTATTTTCTGTATGTAAATCTAACTTATCAATACCGATACCTTCGCTAGCAAGTAAAGTAAATAAAACTTGCGGATCCATGCTAATTTTAATTTTCTTTTCAACTATTCCGCCACCAAAACTAGCTATCTTGCTCTTGCCTTTCTGATCCATACTTGCAGTATTCTTTTTATTATCTTGTTTTAGCTTATTAAGGTATTCTGCTAGTTTAGCTCTATCTTTCTGCGATTCTATATCACGCACATTATTCGCAAATAATTTATAATCAGCACCCTCTTTCACATAACCAGCATTCAGCTGTGCTAATAAACTTTGTAGAATTGTCTCTAGTGGTGCATTATCTACATGCATAGTAACATTCCCACTAATCTCATCTGGCAGAACACATTTAACACCCTTACTTGCTAAGAGTGTACTGATAACTTTTTTACCATCACAATTATCTACATGAAGACTAATCTCCGATGCTTTGTTATAGTTAGTACATAAAAAAGCTAGTATAATAACAGTCCGATTTATATTTTTAAAGGTAGCTTTAAACATCTCTCCCTCTATTTTACTAGCAAAAATTACATGAGAGTTCGATTTGAAGAAAAAATAATAACTAAAGATGATTGGTGGGCAAGAAGGGACTCGAACCCTTACTCTTTAGGGGAACTGGAACCTAAATCCAGCGCGTCTACCAATTTCGCCACTCGCCCTTATACTAAGAATAATTTTACCCTATTAACAGCACTTACAACTCCTTTTCAAATAAAGTAATGTCCAATACTCCATAAATTATAGAGTCTCTCTGCTTTGTACTACTAATAGTTACATAACTAAGGTAATTAGAGGTTCTACTATTAAATTTATAAGTTTCCGGACAGTAGTCATGAAATTTTGTCGTTATAAAACCAGTTCTATTAAATATCTCTATAGGCATTATTATCGTACTGCATGTAGCCTTAGCTGTACCATTATCATAAAGGGCAAGCACTAAAAAACTATCATTCTGAAAAATTTTCACTTTCCCACTAGTAAGCACCTTTGTATAATTATCTTGTAATAATGCTGTAGTATTATTACACTTGTTCCTCTCATTACAGCCTAGAGGTCTTCCATCTGCATCGCAGAATACTTTCCAACAACTCTCACTGCTCTCTTCCAAGCTCCGATGTTCAGGTTTATTATCAAAGTATATCTCTATTGGAAAAATTTCAATGCTTGGTAAACCATTCATGAAATGGTATAGGAATTTATCATCCTGTCGCCTTTCAACCGTGATAAATCCAAAGAAAGTCTTCCCATAAATGCTATCCATTACGTTGGTAGAAGCATTTATAGAATTAGATAAAAAAATCGCACTGACACTTATTACAAAACAACAGAATCTTCTTGAAACACTTTTGAAATTATTTAGTAGCATTGCATTACCTCTTTCCAATAATTTTATTTATTAAGCGGTAGCAATGCAACTATAATGTAGGTTTCTTTAGTATATTTATCAAATAAGAGTAAAAATTATAGAATTTTAATTAAATTTAAGCATTGGATGGTTGAATAACCATCCAATGCTTACCAGACATTAACTCTGATCTTCTTCGTCAACAGTAGTAACCAATGTTGGATTCTCGCCTTCATCTGCATCAGCAACTACCCTGGCAATACTACGTACGGCATCATCCTTCCCTAGATTAATTAACTTCACGCCTTGAGTAATTCTGCCAACAATTCGAATATCCTTAACAATCATCCGGATAGCTTTACCTTTGGTGGTCATAATTAGCAGCCTATCATCATCATTAACTACTTCAGCACCAACTATCAGACCGGTCTTCTCTGTACAGTTCATAGTAAGAACACCCGATCCACCTCTTCCTTGCACTCGGTACTCATTTAGATCTGTACGTTTACCAAAACCATTTTCCCCTACAACTAATAAGGACGCATCAGGCTGAATAATGGCTGAGGAAACAATCTCATCTTTATTCTTCAGTGTAATAGCTCTAATACCACCTGCACTTCTCGATCTATTTTTAATAGTGCTCTCTGCAAACCGTATCGATTGTCCACATCTAGTAACAATGATAATATCATCATTACCACTTGTTTTATGAGCCCATGATAATTCGTCATCTTTTTCAATATCAAAAGCTATGAGGCCATTAGATCTAATGTTAGCAAAATTACTTAGAGCTGTACGTTTAATCTCACCCAATTTGGTAATTAAGGTCAGGTACCCTTCGCCTTTAATATCTCTGATACTAATAGCAGCAGTTACCTTCTCTTCGCTCTCGATAGAGATATAGTTAATCACCGGCATTCCGCGCGATCCCCTACCTGTCTCAGGAATGTCGTATGCCCTTAATTTATAAACTCTTCCTCTATCAGTAAAGAACAGAATAAAGTTATGGGTATTAACCTGGAAAAGATGAGCTGGTTCATCATCACTCTTCATCTTATTCATCACACCCATTCCGCCACGTTTCTGTTCCCGATAAGCATCCATGCTTACCCTCTTAATATAACCATCTCTGCTAACAGAAATAATCGCTTCTTCTTCTGGAATTAAGTCTTCTTCAGTAAATTCACCAGCTTCACGAGCTATTATTTTTGTCCTTCGTTCATCACCATGCTTATTTCTAATATAAGTTATTTCATCATTAAGCACTTTAACCAATCTAGTATTATCAGTCAATATCTCCATTAAGTTCTGGACTTTCATGAGTGCTTCTTTGTAATCTTGCTCTAGCTTCAACTGTTCTAGTTTGGTTAATCTACGGAGCGGCATAGCTAATATTGCATTAGCTTGGAATGGAGACATATCAAACTTCTTTACCAATCCTAATCTAGCCTCTCCAGGATCATCTGAACTTCGAATAACAGCAATTACTTCATCTAAAAATCTTCTTGCAATCTGGAATCCTTCATTTAGATGAACCTCTTCTAAAGCTTTGTAAATTTCATAACGAGTCCTTCGCTCGATTATTATTCTACGATGCTTTATATACTGATCCAGCAATGTTAATAAAGGTAGAGTATTTGGTGCATTCTCCACCAAGCTAAGCATGATACAACCAAAAGTAGTTCTTAAATCTGTATGCTTGAGCAAGTAATTTAAAGCCCGATTAGGATTAACATCTCTTCTCAGCTCTATTTCAATTCTCATTCCTCTCTTATCAGAGAAATCGTCTACACGGAGGATGCCGTCAAACTTTTTATGTTTTGCAATATCTGCAATCCGCTTAATAAGGGTAGTTTTATTAGTTTGATAAGGAATCTCAGTAACGACAATCAACGATTTACCCATTTCACTAGGTTCTATCATTGTCTTAGCCTGCAATGTAACAGATCCTCTACCTGTCTCATAGGCATTCCTAATACCCTGAGTTCCCATAATTATTCCATATGTAGGAAAATCGGGACCTGGCATAATAGCCATAATATCATCCAAACTACAGTCTGGAGATTCAATACGCTTTAATATGGCATTACATACTTCAGTAAGATTATGGGGAGGCATATTGGTAGCCATACCTACCGCAATACCCTGAACTCCATTACATAATAAGTTTGGAAACTTTCCGGGAAGCACTACTGGCTCATCAGTCTCTTGAAGATAGTTAGGGATCCAATCTACAGTCTCTTTATCTAAATCTTCAAGTACCTCCATTGCAACAGGAGTAAGACGAACCTCAGTATAACGCATCTGAGCAGGAGGATCGCCATCCACGTTACCAAAGTTACCCTGACCGTCTACTAGTGGGTATCTTAAAGCAAATGGTTGTGCCAACCTAACAATTGAAGGATATATTACCTCCTGACCATGTGGGTGAAAGTTTGCTTGAGTATCACCAGCAACTTTAGCAGATTTTGTATGACGCTGATCCGGACCCAAGTTCAATAACTTCATCGCATACAGTATACGACGCTGAACAGGCTTTAATCCGTCTCTAACATCAGGCAATGCACGGGATACAATTACCGACATCGCATAATTTACATAACTCCTACCGAGCTCTTCATCTATCTTGATGGTTCTTATGGGTAACTTAGCTTCTGACAAATTAAACTCTCACTATATATTAATTAACACCTATATTTTACCCGGTTTCCATTTCTACCATTCACTAACCACCTAAATACATCAATATACATCCACACTAAAACCTCCACTTATAAACACTTTCTTATAAATCCAGTAATAGTTCCAGTTGTTATAATATATTTTTTGCTGATTATCTATATTAGATATATATTTTTTTGGAGAAAATGAATGAAGTTTTCAAAGTTATTTAAATTCGCAGCCGTTATAACAGTAGCAAGTTTTTCGGGATGCAGCAAAAATGAAGTAATAGATGTACCTGTAGATGTATCACAATATACAAATGGCTTCTCGATGGGGTCTGGACATGGAGTATCATCTCTCGGTGGCAGTAAAGTTCCTTCTACAGAAAGAGAGGCTAGTGGTCAGGTGTTAGAAAACATCGATAAAGGAAGACAAGGTGATTGGAATATACTTGCACACGAAAAAGCTAAATCTACTGGTGGTGAATTCGATTTCAGAACATTTGATACTATTAACGACGATGCACTAGGAGCAGAATTCAATAAAAGTGCTGGAAAATTTGATGAAATGGTAATACCAGATCAGCTAGATTATCAAGTAGCTATCAGATGGCTAGATGGTGTAAAATTACTATCTAAATTTATAGACATCAATGAACACAGAGTACCTGTAGCAGTTATCGATACTGGTATTAATGAAACTGCTATCGACCTTGCTGGCCATGTTGAAGGTAAAGTTGACGCCAGAACTCCTGGAGGACCCGCTACGGACCTTGATGGACACGGTACAGCTGTCGCAGGTGTAATAGGGGCTATTGCCACCAACGACCTCGGCATTCACGGCCTAGCTATAAACCCACGTTTATTTGCCGTAAAAGTATTAGCTACTCCAGATGATACAAAAACTGGAACTAATCTAGAAAATGAAAACACGCTTATAAGTGCTTTAGACGATATTCTAGACTTACGCAAATTTAAAGAATTACCATATGTAGTATGTAATGCCAGTATTGGTGGATATCAAGAAGCACCTGGAATGAAAGATAAGTACAGAGAATTATATGAAACCGGTGGAGTAGTTATGGTATCTGCATCAGGTAATGAATACGATCCTACAGGATCACAACCTGCTTACCAAGGTAGAGAAGATCTTAATGGTGGCGTCGCATATACCGTATCCGTCGGTGGATACCATACCAACAACGATGGTTCCTATGATATGGGCAAAACAGCATTCTTCGGCAGTGACGGAGCAGGAAACAAATTTGGTAGCAACTATAACAAGAGTACAAACCCAGAAGATCAATGGGTTCACGTTGCAGCACCATGTATGCGTATCTTCACGCTATCAGCTGGTCTAATACCTACTTTGAAGAAACAGTTATCATCTGTACTTCACAAAAAAGGACTCACTGCTGAAGATCAGGACTTAATCAATAAACTATATCCTGTAAACCCTAATCTCTACACAAAAGAAACAGGTACATCCCTAGCTTCTCCGATAGTAACAGGAATGATTGCAGCATCTATCATTAAACCATTACTACACCATAAGAAGTTTGGAGAAGGTAAACGCGTTTACGATCTAGTGTTTAAATCTTGTCAGCTAAGCCCTGCAACTAAAGACAATCCTAATGTTCTAGAATGGACTAAATACGGAAACGTAGATATGCCTACCATGGCTGCTATAGGTCTGGTATTTGCAGGTGAAAAAGCAGAGAAAGTTAAAGCACAAATTGAAGAGCTGAACATAGAAGTTACAGATGAACTACTAGAGTACCTCAAAGAACTAGAAGCCGAAAGAGATAAGGCTAACGCACAAAAATAAAATAAACAATTAGATTACTATTCTGGTTAAAATAGATACTCACCAGAATAGTAACCTAATTAGACAGACCTGAAGTATTCTTTATTGTGTTCAAATAATCTGTTATTTGAACACAATAATACGGAGTAACAAGAGGAGTGTAAATCACGGTGTCAGCAAGATGAGTTTATCCGCGAATACGATCACTTACCATCTTTTTAAACAACCAATACACGGGTCAGACTAATTAATCTACTAAAACACAGAAATTTGGAGCATTAAACATGGTTAAAATATGCAAATCATTACTAATTATTAGCCTATTGTTGGTTGGGTGCAATCCAAAAACAGCATTCTTCAACCACTCTAAATTTGATAAAAATACAAATATAGTAGCTAGCATAGACAAAGATCTTGGAAAACTATACGATACAAGCAGTAAAGATCTCCATAAAAAAGGAACTCTCAATATTGATGAATTAAGCAATGCTACTGCCTCCATGAAATTTTTTAATAAACCCGATGGAAAAGAATACGAATACTTAGTTAATGGAATTCTAGATTACCAGTGGCTGGTACGTTGGCCTGAAGCGTTAGATTTAATGAACCATATGGGAATCGACTTTAACGATCTCGCATATGTTTTTGTCCTAGATACCGGTTACCACCCAAATCTTTCCGATTCCACCAGGGACGAAGTTGGCTACAATGCCAGGCTAGGAAACTTCACCTATGGCGGGAAAAGTATCGCGCCTATAGACCTACATGGCCATGGAACAGCAACTGGATCTATCATCAGCTCAGATGCTGGAAATAGTAAATTAATAAATGGAATGGGAGCTAACAATGTTATCATTCCAGTACAAGTAATCTCTACACCCGAAGATAATAAGTCCGCTACTACAACATTAGCAAACGCTATATTGCTAGACGGATTAATGTACACCGAAAATAGACACCGCAACGGAGACATAGGTGCCACACCAGTAAACATGAGTATAGGTAATTATGTATACAACAGAAGCATACAAGACTTCTTCGATAGAAATACAAAGGATGAAGAAAAATTTGCATTTGTAGTCGCTGCTGGCAATGCAGGAAAACCAGATATAGACTATCCTGCTGGATATGGAAAACTTAAAAGATGGGATACTCCAGGAAGTGTTATCTCTGTAGGAGCGTATAACACAACTGACTGTGATTACGGAACCAAACTACATAGATCCTCTTTCAGCAACTACAATGCTTCTCGTAACTTAAACAATCAGTGGGTTCATGTAGCTGCCCCCGGCACAAATATCACAACATTATCTCCGGAAATATCAAATAAACTAGCTGAAAAACTAAAAGCAGCCATGGACACCAATTTCACGCCTGAAGAAATTAAAATGATTAATGAAATCTATTCCAATAGTCCAGATTCGTTAATGGAAGATACAGGAACATCAGTGGCTGCACCTATAGTAACAGCTATCCTTACTCTGGCAGTAAAAATAGCAAAACATTACGGGGTACAGGTTGGTCATAACACACTGGCTAAACTACTTTTCCAGAGCGCTCAGTACAGTCCGCAAACCGAATACACACACAAAATATTTAATTTGGGTCATAGAGCACTCGATTGGACAAGCTTCGGATATGTGGATGCACTCGGCATGATTGCAGCTACAATCGTACACTGCAAACCAGAGGCAAAAGACAATGTTATTGAATTCTTCAATGAAGGAAAAGGCAGATTCAAGAATAATAGCTTCGGTCACACACCATATTTACTTAAATCTCAGGTGCTAAAACCTTTCGTGGGTAGAAGAAGCGATTTGTAATTAATTCTAGGTACATCTAGAATTGTTTTTTAAAAGGTGATGGAATCCGAATAAGTGGATCCATCACCTTTTAAAAATAACGAATATTCCAACACTCGGCTAACCGGTGAGCATACCATCTAAAATCAACTTAGCCCTAGTCACTGCTAGAGACAAGCTATCACATATATTATCCTGACCTATTATCCGATTGAACCCGGCATTGACGAACATATCCTTATTCTGTTTATTCAAACCAGATAAAATCAAACACTTCCCTTTCAGTTCTAAACTCTTAGTAAAATCTTTAAATGCATCTATCGCTGTGGAATCAATTGCCGTCATGTTATTCAGATGGAGAATAATCACCTTAGGCATCTCTATAGCATGATTAGAGAGCTCATTTAGCTTACCAGTAGCCCCAAACATCATAGGTCCAGAAATACCAAAAATTGCAATCTCTTTCGGTATTTCACTATAAGAGACCATATCATCGTTGTTCTCTATAAAGTAATCTCCCGAATACTCCTTAATACTGGTGCTCGATGAAACCTTCTGAATATACAACACTCCTGAAAGCAGCACACCTACCTGCATTGCTGTCTCTAGATTTTTAAACACAGCAAAAAGGAATGTTATAAGCCATACTGCCATTTCACTCTTACTTAATTTAAGCAATTCAGGAATCAGATGCCACTCACCAACACTATAAACTACATACATCATAATTCCAGACAAAACACATAATGGAATATGGTTAGCCACCGGCGCAAAAAAGAATAATATACTAAAAATAATTAAAGCCTGAAAAACTGCAGCAAAAGGAGTCTTGCCACCATTTCCAATATTATTCGCCGTTCTACCAATCGATCCCGTTGCTGGCATACAGCCAAAAAATGCAGATGCTATATTGGCTCCACCCTGAGAAACTAGCTCCATATTAGGATTATGATTCTCATTGCCCATCCTATCCCCCACCACTGCAGACACCATCGATTTAAATGCAATCAGCATTGCAATAGAAAAACTGCTCTCTATAACATTTCCAACCAAACTAATATCAAACGTTCCCTCAAATAACGTAGGAAAGCCGGATGGAATCCCCCCAGGATAACACGCTCCAATTGTCTTGACTTTTAAGCCCAAAATGTAGGCAATTATACTGCCACCAACCGTAACAATAACACCCAGCGGAATCTTCTTAACCCTTTTCTTTAGAAACAGCATAGCAAGAAAACAAGCAGAACCTAATAGCAGTGTATGGAAAGACGTCGTATGGATATAATTCACAAAAGCCAACAACTTCTCAGGAACACTCTTCTGACTCACCATCTTGGGTATCGTTAAACCAAACAATCTGGTAAGCTCACTAGCTACCAACATTGCACCAATCCCGTTGGTCATACCAAGTATAATCGGCCTCGGAATATAATTTACAATAAATCCTAATCCACCCAAGCCTAACAACACTAAAATACAACCAGCTAATACCAGACTAGTGAATAATCCATTCGGACCATATGCCGCCATCGTTCCAATCACAAACATATGGAAACCTGCAGCAGGACTAGTCATCTGATATCTAGAACCTGTTAAAAGTGCTGCTACTAAACCAGAAGCAAATGCACAGTACAAACCTATTTCAGGTCGCATATCAGAAGCTATAGCATACGCCATTAGTAAAGGTAAGGAAGTAGATGCCACAACCAGCGCAGAAGCAAAATCGGCATAAGCAGTCTGGAGATTATATCCCTTAACAAAACTTAATATCCGGGGGGTTAAATTAAATCTCAACCAAGAAATATCACGTACAGACAACTGTTTATCTATATCATTATTTTCAATGTTACTTGTAGCGCCAGTATTCTGCTTTAATAAACTCATAGTATCTTTTTGTTCTTGCAACACAATAAAGATGAATCTCTATCTAAAACAATAAGTACCCACAGCTAATGTAGATACTTATTTAATAGTGTACCGTATCAATTTTATAACATGCTAACTGCTAAAATCTATACGCCTTTTAAAGCAATAGTATGAATTAGATCGGCAACACGATTGCTGTAGCCCCATTCATTGTCATACCAGCTGAGAATTTTTACACAGTCTCCATCCATAACCTTAGTCATGCCTGCATCAAATATTGCACTATGCGGATTAGCTATAATATCTCCTGATACAAGTGGAAGCTCACTGTATTCAAGAACACCACGCATCACACCATGTGCAGCTTGTTTCATTAAACTGTTAACCTCTTCAACTGTAGTTTTTTTACTTAGCTTAACTGTTAAATCTGTTACCGAACCCGTAATGGTAGGAACTCTCAGAGCAAATCCATCTAACTTCCCTTTTAAATCTGGCAACACTAAAGAGATAGCTTTAGCTGCACCAGTGGATGTTGGAATGATATTGACTGCAGCAGCCCTAGCTCTTCTTAAATCTTTATGGAACTGATCCTGCACATTCTGGTCATTGGTGTAAGCATGTACGGTGGTCATCAATCCTTTCTCGATTGTAAAGTTTTCATGCAACACCTTAGCTACTGGCGCTAATGAATTTGTTGTACAGCTTGCATTACTAATAATATGGTGTTCTGATGGTTTATACAGTTTGTCATTTACACCCATTACAATGGTTATATCTTCATCAGTTGCAGGCGCACTAATCAATACCTTCTTAACAGATCCGCCGAGATGTTTTTCCGCAGCCTCTCTCTTTGTAAATAGACCTGTACACTCCAATACCAACTGAACACCGTGTGCATTCCAATCTATCTTAGCCGGATCCCGCTCTGCAGACATATGTACAGTACTGCCATTAATAATTAACTCGTTATCTGTTGCCTTTACATCCCCATGAAATTTCCTAAACGTAGAATCATATGTAAAAAGATGTGCACTTGTATGCGTATCTGCTAAATCATTAATCGCTACTACTTGAATCTCTTTTCCATAATGCTCTAAAATTGCACGCAGTGAAAGTCGACCTATTCTACCAAATCCATTAATACCTACTTTAAATGACATTTTTACCTCACAAAATATATTTTAAACTAACAAAAGTATACACTTCTAGCTAGTAAACTTAATAGTAAAACTAAAAGATTCTAATTAATCGTATATAACACGCAGACTCGGACTAATCCACTCTCCAGGGTGCCACGAACTCTGCAAAGAATCTGGCACTAAAATGCAAAGATAGAACCCACGCCCAAGCGAATCCTGAAAAACCTTCCAAAAATCACCAATTTTTTTAGGATCCAGATCTAAATTTGCACGTTCTACTAAATATCTAGCACCTGGTATTACCATCTTCCAGGTTCCATTCTGAATGCTCTTACAATCTTTTTTGCTACAATCTAAGCAGTCAGTAGCATCTAGCACCATCTTTCCCAAAAAACTTCCAACCACAGCACCCTGCGATTCTATTAAACTGCCCATGTCTTCATCACTATAAGCCTGAAATATAACAGGAGCTTTACTATCTTCTACACTAGATATCGGTCCGTTATTCAAAAAACACACCTCCAACTGTTTAATAGAATGATGGGCAACACCCAACAATCCACCAGGTATTTCAACTGGCAAATTCCATTTCGCTATCAGTCGTTTACTGGCTCCATATACATCATTATCATCTGGAGTGGCTTGGATAACAGAAAATTCTGAAACCATATCTACACTTTTTAAAGCTTGTGATACACAATAATCTCTCTCAATAAATTTATCAGATGTCTCTTCCACACTAAAGATAGTAAACTTAATGAAAAGGAACAAAAATAGAACAGGCGGAATATTTTTAAATCGAAAATGAAACATCATACTTACTTAATACAGGATTATATCCTAAAAACCCTTCAAGTAGCATTACTAGAGATTGCTGATAACAATGAGAATCAAGAAATAGAAGATAAATTTCCTATAGAAGTAACTGCAACTAAACAGATCTCACACGGCGACTACAGTACAAACATCGCTATGATACTTGCTAAAAAACTGAAAAAGAATCCCAGAGAGATTGCTTCTGAAATTATTAACAGCATCAATCAAGATCCAACATTTGATAAAATAGAAATCGCAGGTGCCGGATTCATTAATTTCACCCTTTCAGATAAAGCCAGATCGGAGTATCTAAGCCATGTATTAGAAGCCCAAGACAAGTGGGGCTGGATAAAAAACAACTCCCCCAAAAATATAAATGTAGAATTCGTCAGCGTTAATCCAAACGGACCCGTTACTATCGGGTCCGGCCGTGGAGCTGCTTTCGGAGACTCCTTATGCCGCACTCTTACAGCAGCAGGGGAAAATGTCCACAGAGAATTCTATATCAACGATTCTATGAACTCCGAACAAATGAGACTATTCGCAGAATCGGTCCGCCACTATACTTCACTAGAATTTGGAATAGAATCTACATTCCCTGAAAAAGGATATAAAGGCGATTATGTAAGCTACATCGGAAAAGAGATTGCTGATACATTCGGAAAAGAATCACTCGAAAAGGACATATCCTGGTTCCAAGAAGAATCGCAAACCAGGATGATAGAATGGCAAAAAAGAGATCTGGAAAAGTTCGGAGTAAAATTCAACACCTGGTTCAGTGAACAATCGCTACATGATAATGGCAAAGTTGAAGCGTGTCTTGAAGAATTAAAGAAAAAAGACCTTACTTATGAAAAAGATGGGGCAACTTGGCTAAAATCCACTCAGTTTGGAGACGATAAAGACAGAGTGCTTGTAAGAAGCAACGATCGTAAAACCTATGTTACATCCGATACCGCCTATCATCAGAGCAAATTCGAACGTGGCGCAGACGTCGTTATTGACATCCTCGGCCCCGATCATCATGGATATATAGGTCGGATGAACGCTGTTATCCAAGCACTTGGGAAAAGTTTAGATGTGTTCGATATCATTATCTATCAAGTAGTAAGATTCGTCAAAAATGGAGAGAGCGTCCCTATGAGAAAACGGGACGGTACCATCTACGAACTTGGCAACCTCACAGATGAAATAGGCGTAGATAATACTAGATTCTTCTTCCTAATGCGATCCCACGATACTCACCTCGATTTCGATATCGAACTAGCCGTTAGAGAGAGTGACGAAAACCCTGTATTCTACACCCAGTATGCTCATGCAAGAATCTGCTCTATACTGAAGAAAGCTGAAGAACAGAATCTTTTTCCAAACCCAGAAAACATGCACTTACTGAATCATGAAGCTGAAAAAATGCTTGTTAAAAGCATTTTCGAACTACCCAATATTATTCAATTAGCGGCTTCCGATTATGGAGTACACCGATTCGCCCACTACTCTATAGAACTAGCACGACTCTTCCATAGCTTCTACGATAAATGCAAAGTAGTACAACCTGAATTCGAAGAACTAACTTCAGCCAGACTTGCACTCTGCCAAGCAACTATGTACACCCTGCAATCGGCATTCTGGCTATTAGGCGTTTCAGCCCCTCAAAGAATGTATCGCAAGTGAAAACAAAAATAGATGAAAGACTTGGTACTATTAGGTCGTAAAATAGTACCTGTTCCTTCATAATATAATTAGTGGTAAAAATATGGAAAGCAAAAACCTACTTGTCAACAAAGTGCTATCTGGAGAAAGAATTAATAACGATGAGGCTCTACAATTATATAACCTCGATAATATAAATGAACTTGCCTTCCTCGCACAAGAAAGACGATTCCAAGCAGTCCCCGAAAAAAATGTAGGATACATTATTGGAAGAATTCTAAACTACACTAATGTCTGTTGGGTACGATGCAAATTCTGCTCCTTTTACAGACCTCCTGGCCATAAGGAAGGATACCTCCATAGCGAAGAAGCCATCCTAGATAAAGTACGGGACACAGTTGAACAAGGCGGTGTTGAAATACTCTTCCAAGGCGGACTGAACCCTAGACTTAAAATCGATTATTTTGAACATATTTTTTCAACTATAAAAAAACATTATCCAAATGTACTGCTGCACTCTCTCAGCCCAGCTGAAATAATCTATCTCGCCCATATATCTAAACTTAGTATCGAAGATTGCCTTACCCGCCTACATTCTGCAGGACTCCACTCGATTCCAGGTGCCGGTGGAGAAATACTCGTAGATAGAGTAAGAAATATCATTGCCCCACATAAAGATAAAACTGAGGACTGGTTAAGATGCATGCGCACCGCTAGCAAACTAGGTATAAAAAGCACGGCATCCATGATGTACGGTCATGTAGAGACTGTTGAGGAACGTATCCTGCATATGGAACGCATCAGAAATCTGCAAGACGAATGTGAACCATTCCGAGCATTTATCAGCTGGACCTACCAACCGGAAGGAGCCGAACTGAAAATAGATCATAAAGCAAGCGCTCAAGACTATCTTAAAACATTGGCTGTATCCAGAATCTACTTAGACAATATTAAACATTTTCAAGTATCCTTCTTAACACAAGGACCAAAAATCGCCCAGCTAGGACTCTCCTACGGAGCTAATGATTTCGGATCCATCATGATTGAAGAAGCTGTTGTATCCGCTGAAGGAAGCAAACATATTACAACAGCTGAAGAATATGAACGCCTTATTAGTGACGCAGGCTTTAAGCCTGTAAGAAGAAATACACGGTACGAAATTCTTGAACATGCATCTAATAGCAAACGTGAAGAGTTAACTTTAAGATAGTATGAGAGCATTAATAAAAAGAGTAAAGCAAGCTGAAGTAATTTTAGATGGTGAAAGCATCGGAAAATGTGGATACGGAATGCTCGTATACCAATCTATCTGTAAAAACGACACAGAGAAAGTAATTCCGAAATTTTTCGATAGATTACTTAAACTCCGTATATTCCCTGATGAACAAGGAAAGACAAACCTCAATATCAATCAGATACCAGAAAGCAACGAACCCAGGATTCTGCTGATATCAAACTTCTCTCTCTATGCAGACGTTATTGGCAACCTTAGGCCAAGCTTTATTAATGTGGCAGAATTCCAAACCGCTGAAGATATATACAACAAAAGCGTTGAGTATCTTAAAACTAAAGATATCCAGTTTAATACAGGAAAATTCGGTGGAGATATGCTCGTTAAAAGCGATGCTGAAGTATTTAATATCATCATGGATCTCTACGAGTAAGCTCCATTAAGAGAAGGAGAGCGTCACTCTTAGTAAGTAACTTCCTAAAGCTATCTTTCCGAATGCTCTCTACTTTCCAATGATATTCGTGAAACTATCGCTCACAACCTTGGAGGCATATTCTAGCAGAGGTATACAAAAATCGTAATCCATCCTAGTTGGACCGATTATCGCCAATACTCCTGCTTCTTCTACCCCTATATGGAAAGGTTGCTTCAAAAGCGAAAAAGGCTGCATCATAATATCATCATGTTCCTTTCCAATAACTACCTTTTTAGCAGTGTATTTTTCACTAGTTAACATGCCTGCAAGCGAACTTATATTACGGAGAAGATCCAGTGAATGCTGCTTAAATTCTATATCCCTATCAACCTCGGGCTGAGCGAACAGATACTCCTCTCCATTCATTATTACCTCAGCACAAGTAAATTCGGAAAAAATTAGTGCTATAGACTTCGATATAACGGATAGGCATTCCCCAAGCTTCGCATTGCCCTCTGCAGATAGTCGGCTTAATATATTTAATATGTCTTGAATGTTTTTCCCTTGTACAGATGTAACAAGCAATCTGTTTATCTCGCTTACCATATCAGAATCAAGTTTCATAGGAAATTCTATAATTCTATTTTCTGCATCTCCATTACTAAAAACAATTACCAACAGAGCTCTATGAGAACCTATGTTACTAAGAACAACGTTAAGAACATTAAGATTTGTATTCTTATATATGCATGCAGCACATAACAGCTTTGTAAATCTGGACATCTGATAGGTTACATCTAGAAGAGTCTCCTTCAACAGTTCCCCTTCAGCAATAGCTTTTTCTATGTTACCTTTCGTGGTTTTCTTAGGATTCCGTTTCGAAATTAAATGATTCACATAGTACCGATAGCCCAAGTGTGTTGGAATCCTCCCAGCACTGGTATGAGGTTGCTCCAAAAAGCCAAGATCTAACATCTCAGAAAGCTCATTACGTATCGTAGCACTCTTAACGCCAAAACCATACTTCTCAGCTAGATACGTACTACCAATGGGTTCTGCAGTAAATATATACTCAGTCACCAAAGCTTTTAATATATCTCCCTTTCTATCGTTTATGGAATACATCTTATTAAATTTATTTTACTACATTAAGCACTTTTTATTAAACAAACCTAGAAAAGAGCGATGCTACTAAACAAACTCAAACCCTATGTGTTACTTATAAAACGTAATTCTCCACTTATCAATCCCGTATTTATTGTCTGTTGCTAAGTCATCAAATGCAGACAAAGAGTACCTTTCTCTAAAAAATATGCTAGAACTAGTCAGGATAAATCTTTTTTCTTCAGCTTCTAAGTATAGCCAGAGATGGTAATTGCGATTATCATTATCTATAAAGATACGCACATCAATCAGTTTGTTCTTTATAGCATCATAAATTTGATTTACGTTCCATTCGTATTTTTTACCGTCTATTAATAATGAATACTTTTTTTCTGAAAACCCGCCTCTAGAATTCAATAGTGTAGTACTGCGAGAACCACCACTAACTCCGCTATCACAGCGATTAGTACTTTCACACCCAAATATCAGACCAATTAAAACAACGATTATTCCTGTTTTATACAGATTTTTTATATCCATATAACTATAATTGGATTTACGGAAAACAACTACAGTTGCAACCGTTTTTTTATAATTGTTAAGAAGCAAATATATAGACTCAACACTTGAATTTAACTAGTTTATTTTAGTTTCTTTCAGTCTATTAATACGAAATCTGAAACACTCTATTCAAGCCCAACAGCTCTTTCCAGGGTTTCATAATTCTCTGTCCATACATCATCTTTAGCCAAATAACTTCCAGCGACCAAAATATTGGCTCCAGCGGTGGCTGCAAACGGTGCAGTGTATTCATCAATACCTCCATCTACTTGGATATCTAAATCCGGAGCTATTTTCCGTAATATTTGAACTTTACGTAGAGTACTCTGTATTAATTTCTGACCTCCCCATCCCGGGTTCACAGTCATCACAGTTACCATATCTACATCCTCCAGTATCGAGAGGATACTCTCTATAGGTGTAGATGGATTAATCGCTACGCCAGCCTGTATACCTCTATCATTAAGAATCTGAATTAATCGGTGAGCATGGTTCGTAGCTTCTATATGGAATATAATACGTCTACAGCCAGCATCTATAAAACTATCAAAATGTTTTTCGGGATTATCTACCATCAAGTGTGCTTCATAGAGAAGACCTTCCTTCTTGGGCAGATGGCTCACATAGTGTGCACCAAATGTAATTGGGGGCACGAAATTTCCATCCATAATATCCAGATGGACCAGAGAGAGTCCCTGGTGGCAGAGATCTTCTATAAATGCTTCTGTTTTAAACGGATTAATGCTCAGTATAGACGGAGCTATGATATTGCTTTTCTTGCTCATACCTCTGTCTCTAGGTTCACCTTAGGTTCTTCACTATTTTTCTTCGCAGGAATATTTTTTCCAGAGTCTTGGCTTGACTGGCTTGACTGATTTGGCTGATTAGACTGATTAGATGGTCTTACCTGGCTTACCGACCCCTGTTTCTGCGTACTACTTGCAGCGGAGCTAGTCTGAGCATTACCAGTAGTAGCTGTTGCAGAAGGAGTTTGCTGCTGCTGATTAACCTCATTAGCAGTAGCATTACTAGAATTCACTCCACTATTTATAGCAGGAGGAGCAGTAGCAGGAGCACTAGATGGCTCTGTTGCATTTTTCACGATTGTTCGTTGGTGCACTCCATCAAAATAAATTCGGAACATCACCTGATTACCAAAACCTTCCACCTGCTTCTCTATTTTTTCTGCTTTTTTATGCAATTTCTCGTAGACAGTTTTTGTCTCTATTTCATCAATCATGTCTATTCTAAGCAGCACAGGTTCTTGTGAATTTGGAACATTTATTTTAAGAGTGTAAGGATTTTTCTGTATTCCACCCTCTCTAACCTGCCGAGGAGCACCGGAACTAAGCCATACTTTAATATTTTTACCTTTCTCAGCTTTCAATCCGCTTTCAGGCTCTTGCCTGGCAATCATATTAATAGGAATTGCAGTGCTCGTTGTTCTATTAGGCATCTCTTCAATGTTAAGCGACAAATTGGCAGCCATAGACCTTGCTTCATCAATACTCAAACCCTTGAAATTTGGCACCTGGGCAAACTTACTTCCAGAACTTACTGTAACATAAATGGTCGATCCTTCACGTACACTATATCCTGGAACAGGGTTCACATCAAGTATCACTCCTTCTCCATATTTTTCATTTGTTTCACGGTTATTGATACGCAAAGTAAGCTTTAAAGCATTAAGTTTATCCCTAGTCTCCTGAATATTCATCCCTACAATATTTGGCATAATATGTAACTTGGGCTGATTCATGTTAAAATAGACCCAACCACCACCAATGCTAAGCAGTGCAAACACGCAAACATAAACTATACCTAGCAACCATTTTGGAATACTAGAACTACCACTCTGTTTTCTTCTCTTAGACAATTTTTGCTCCTCTTCACAAGCAACACTCATCTTTGGTGCTACCTGATTTGTATCCTGACAGGGGATTTTCTCTTCTCTAGTTATCTTTATTAAAGAATCTCTACTACTCTCTTTATTAGTATACAACTGCATATATTGCGATTGTTTTCTTGCTTCTTCATCCTTGATCTTAACTCTTGTATCCTGGTAGTTACTATCATCTCTCACTTTAGGGACATGTGTATGAGATAAAGATGGAAGATGAACAGGTTTCCCAAATTTACGGGCATCACGGATACATCTACAGTCTGCGATTAATAAACGGATATTATCATATCTATCTTCAGGATTTTTCGACAAGCATTTCCTAACAATATACTCATAGTAATCAGGAATATCAGATAAATACTTAGATATCTTGGGAATAGGAGCTGATATATGTTTTTCCTTGTAACCCTCATAAGAATCTGCTACAAAGGGAGTTCTTCCAGTAAGCAATTCATAAAACATCACGCCTAATGCATATATATCCGATTTATGGTTATGTCCGGTTCCAGAATAATATTCTGGAGACAAATAAGGCAATAATGGATATAATATAGCAGCCAGGGTAGAAGAATTCGCGTTATATACATTCCAAAAATAAGCATGGAGTATTTTCACATTACCATCTGATGCTACTACCACACTATCTGGTGACAGGCAACCATGAAACTTTCCTTTATGGTGAAGCTCGTCTAATCCTTCTGCAATGAAAAGGATTAGTTCTAAGCTTAACTGCTGAGAAAATGGTGCCAGTTCTGGTATGGTCTCTGAAAGCACCTCACCACGATATAAATCGCTGATAATAATGATATCACCATCAACTACAGAGCACTCTATTAACTTCTCTAAACAAGGATGATGACAAGCATGAGAATGATATATTGCATTATTAATAGCTTCAGTTACTGCAGAATTATGGTAATTGCTTTTCAATATCCTGACACATACATCTTTTGAAGCAACTCTATCCTTGGCCGAAAAAACACGGAATAAGGGATGCTGAACTAACTCTTTTTTTAGTTCATATCTCATTTTTATTGTAGTTCCTTCAGTAAGCTGGACTATCATAATTTTTTCCACTTAAAATATTGCAGTTTTTGTAATGTGTACTATTATCAATTTTACACTCTACACTCCTTTTTTTGTGGATTTAATTAGAATATATCCCCTCTTTTCAAGCTATAAGAAGATTCTCAAGGTAATTTTAAGATATAATATATTTATAGCTGGAGTGGTGTCCGAGTGGCCGAAGGAGCGCGATTGGAAATCGCGTAATCACTTACAAGTGGTTCGTGGGTTCGAATCCCACCTACTCCGCCATCAAATATTTATAAAATCACACAACCGCAGGACTTATCACTAGTTCTTTCTGTAATTTCTCTAGTATTTCCAGAAATTGTATTGAGAAATTTTCCATGTATTCTAAATACTCCATCCATACTCAGTAATGTACAATTTGTAATATTCAAGGAACTTAGATTTAGCTTCAGTAAGCTATTAATACAACTGTCTGATAAATTAGAATTACTTAAATTAAAAACACGTAGAGTGTTTGGTAAATTTTTGATTATATCCTCAAGCATACGTTCATTAAGACTTCTAGTACTAGACAAATCTAATGTTTGAATTTTCTTAAATCGCTTTCCTACAGGAATAATATTACCCCTAAGACATACATCACTTAAATTCAAATTCAATATAGTATCACAAATACTATCAAGAATTTTCGAAACAGTTTCACTTTTTATTTTGCAACAAGAGCTTAAGTTTAACTCCTCCAAACAGTGAAACTTACTAATCAGCCCTGCAGCACTATCTGGAATAGAAGTACTCTCAAGGGACAAATGTCTCAATTCATCTGGTAAGTTACGTATAAGTTTACCAAATGCTTTACCTGATAAACCTGTACATCTGTTCATGTTTAGTAACTTTAAATTTTTAAATTTCACAAAACATTCTATACAATTATCATCAATAATTAAATCTGACAGATATAATACTTCAAGAGTATCAGACAAGCCTCTTAATATACTACTTAATACCTGACTATTTATACCAGTACTGCTACTCAAATCTAGATGCTTCAACTGTTTAAAACGAGTAATATCCCTAGATTGAATTCCTTCTAAGTTATTATTGTCTAAGTTTAACTGAGAAATATCGTCTGGAAATGCTCTTAAATTAGAAAGATGCGTAGAACTAGTGTGATCCAGATCCTCTTCTGAAGCACCTTTATTGCGTCCCTTCTTGCTTAATCGCCTACCGGCCATTGAAATACTATCACCAAGCCCTCTTGCTTCTGTACTATCCACAACAAACAATGATGCAAATGCATAATCTCCTAAATCTAAATCATCCATATGTTCTAATTCTGTACCTGTAACATTAATCTGTATTAATTTATCAGATGATAATTTATTTAAAAATAATACTAATTCTTCGAAAGAATTTTTACAGCCTCGTAAACTTAATGTTTTTAATTCCCTAAGTGAAGCAATATATTCAATCATCTCTTCATCAATATATATATTGTTAACCGCTATAGCTGTTATACCGAAATTATAATTAGTATAAGAAGATAATTTAGATACTAATTCTTGCAGGCGTGCACATCTTAATACGTCATTGCTACTAAATATAGGTGCATTCTCCCAAACATCAGTACTACTATATAATGAAGGATCTATACAACCTTGTTCTATTTGGCATTGAATTTTATTTAAAATTCTATCACAAGCATCACTGCGGGCTCTCCCAGAGCAATGCCCCGTTATACCACTATATATTATAAGTGGTACAATCACCAGAATGGTTTTTAAATTATTTTTCATATTGCAGTTTCCATGTTACAACAAGGTTGTCTGTTAATACAATATTACCATATAAAACAATAACTACTTATGCACTACATTATTATGAAGTTACATTAATACTTTATAATTTTGAGCAAGAAAATACTTTTTTAATTTCTTTCCATTCACATTTACAAAATTACACAACCACAAGATTTATCAGATGTTTCTATTATTACATCGCAAAGAGCAAAAGGAAACTTTTCTAACAGCCTAGACACTCCTTTACTACTTAATAAAGAGCAACCTGTTGTATTCAAAAAATTTAAATCTAATTTCAATATCCTCTCAATACTCATATCAGAAAAATAGGTCCCACTTACGTCTAATCTCTCTACGGTATCGGGTAAGTTGTTGAGAATTATTCCCACCCCGTATTTATCGATATTTTTATTATCAGATATATCTAATGCTCTTATATTCTCAAGCATTCTTATTCCTGGAATAACCTCCTCAGTAATCTTTACGCCTCTTAAGTGTAAAACCAACAATGAATGAGACATACTAGAAAGGACATCCGATAATATCTTACTATTCACATTAGTGCAGCCATTTAAGTTTAACCCCTTCAAATCCCTAAATCGGGCCAGCTCCCTAGCACCTATGTTACTCATCTGAGTGTGGGCCAAGTATAAACATTCCATGCTATCAGGCAGTCTTGATAGCATGATAGCTAAAATATCATGAGACACCTGCTCACATCCATTCAAATTCAGTAACCTTAGATTTCTTAACACTGTAATCGCTAAAGCACTATTATCTTTTAAATAAAAGTTTAATAAATATAATTTCTCAAACGTATCAGGCAAACCATTTAATATCTGGATTAATACAGTATCACTCATGCCGAAACTGTTACTCAAACTAAGCGACTCCAATCGATAAAAACGAGTAATATCTTCCGCTTCAATTCCGATTAAATTATTTTTTTCCAAATTCAACTGCCTAATGTCACTTGGCAACACTTGTAAATACTGCAGAACTGCCGATCCAGCTTTTTTCAAATTTCCTCTAGGTCGCCGTGGACGAAATATCTTATCACTCGGAGATGCCACACTATCCGCCTCTAATTCATTCGCAACTATCTCTTCTACTTCCTCTAATGTTGGAGGCACATCTACATCTAGAGAAAAATCTGAAACTAATCCAGCATGTTCACTCGCTAATAGAGAAGATATATCCGCAAAACTTGCTGGCGATTCCGAATAATCACAACTATCCCTAAAATCTAAAACTCTACACGGATAATCTACTACTAGAAATAACCCTTTGGGCAGATATCTTAATCCACTTATGCCAACTTTTTCTATCTCAGTATCACTTACATTAATCTCCTTCAGTTTGTTAGATTGTAATTGCACCAATAGGCCTATCAATTCTTCTGAACTATTTTGACAACCTATTAAACTTAAATATTCTAAACTCGTTAATGAAGCTATAAAATGAAGTGCCGATGGAGGAATTAATACATTCTCAATTGCTATTGTCTTTATCGCAAAACAGTATCCAGGATCTCTTATTAAGTTAGCTATACTATTTTGTAGAGAAGCAATCTCATTTAGTTCATCTAAACCTGAAACACATATATCAGTCCATGTAGTAGCTATACTGTATTCATCATAATCCAGTGATGAATTGTTTAAATCACATTTAATATTTTCTACTAATTTTCTGTAAGGAGTAGGTTCGTCTTCCAACGTACAATATCCAATGTTACTACTATGGACTACAAGATATATAAGCCACAGAATAGTTTTTAAATTATTATTCATACTGCATTTTCCATGTTTCTACAACGTTATCACTTAATGCAATATTACCATATATAATACTTACTGCTTCTGGAGCACGATTCCCTGAAGCTATATTAATTTTTTATACTTACAAGCAAGAGAGTACTTTCTAGATTTCATCCGATTATAAAGTACTGTTATTTCCCTGAAGATTTATCGATATTCTAACATATTAAACATATAATCAACCATAATAGAAAGTCATAAAAAAACCAGTTTGAACCTACTTATAAGTTCAAACTGGTTAAAATAACCTTAATAACTACTTATCATCTACGTGGTCTAAATCTAGCGTTAATCTCCGCCCCGAAATCGACCCCTACAGGCTGATAATCTTTTTCCGGATTCTTGTTTTCAGGATTCTCTACTTCTGGACTGCTTTCAGCAACTTTCTTCTGAGGGGCATCCGATGAAGGCTTTCTACCTTTATCCCGTCTATTTCTATTGTTTCTCTCACGTGGCTTCTCAGAAGGCTCTGATTCGCTAGCAACTTTCGGCTCGGATGATCCTGGCTTCAATTTGGCTGAAAGATTTAACCTGC
>JAUICQ010000018.1 GCA_030427425.1 Fimbriimonadia bacterium
GTAGAGCTGCAAGCATCTTGTTTACAAGATACCAGCGTGAAAGATAAGATAGAGCTCCTGAAATCCGCGTCACGATCTCTACTCTTGCATTGTATCGAGATAAGAAAACAAGCGTCGTTACTTCCAGAGGATCTCAAATCTATCTCGGATATACCACCTTTAGCAGCCACATCTGAATTCCAAACTTGTTCCCAATATACACCTAGCCGAACGCTGAACATTCCTGTTCATGAAATAGGTGCCAATTTAGAGATTATCGAGCTTCATACATATACCGGTGCATGGAATGCAAATACTGTTTATGGCCAAGATATCAGGGAACTGGAAGCACTAAAGTGTGTAAAGCTCCAAACTCTAGAAGAATTAGATGTTACTTTAGATAAGGTACGAGAGTTGCTAGTAAAGTGTGGGAATATGGGTATAGAGCTAAGATCCAATGTTTACGCATGGGACTTAGGAGGTTTGAAAAGTACCATACGCAGTCTAAAATCGTTAGACGCCTTATTGCCTTATTCAAAAGTAGACTTTCTATTGATTGAGCTATCTAATCCAGCCAACTGGGTACCGGTGATACAATCCTTGCCTGCAACGGTGAAGAAATTAGATCTTGATCGGATGAATATCGATGTATCCGGTCTTTGTGAATTATCTCGCTTAACCGGTCTGGAGTGGATAGGATTAAGTGGAGTGGAGTTAACTAATCCAGCCGACTGGGTACAGGTGATACAATCTCTGCCAGCAACAGTGAGAAAAATAAATCTTTTCTCCACGAATATTGATGCCTCTGGTATTCGTGAATTATCCCGTTTAACTTATCTAGAAGAGATAATATTATATGGTATTGATTTACGTAATAGAAGTGGTTGGGTATCGGTGATACAATCTCTCCCAGCAATGGTGAGGAAAATAAATCTTACTAGTACGAATATCGGCGTCTCAGGTCTTCGTAAATTACCCCGTTTAACCCATCTCGAAGAGATAAAATTATGTGGTATTGATTTGGGTAATAGAAGTAGTTGGAATTTCGTGATGCGAGTTCTGCCAGCAACGGTAAAGAAATTAGATCTTAGTTACACTAATATCGATACATCTGAACTGTGTAAATTATCTCGATTAGTCGGCTTGGAAGAGATAAAATTAATGGGTGTTAGTTTAACTAATCCAGACGACTGGGTATTGGTGTTACAATTTCTCCCAGTAACGGTGAGGAAAATAAGTCTTGACTGGACGAATATCGATGATACTGGTCTCCGAGAATTATCCCGTTTGTCTAGTCTAGAAGAGATGGATGCTAATAATTAAGTAGTTAAAAAAAATTGGTGAACCGGGTGGGGCTCGAACCCACGACCCACGCCTTAAAAGGGCGTTGCTCTACCGACTGAGCTACCGATTCACTACAATTATTAATATACCTCAGAATAGCAGATCTGTCTTGAATTTAAAGCTTAAGTTATAAAATTTCCTCATTTTTTGTGTTTTAACATTATAAGATAGTAAAATTACTGTGTAATAAAGAGAATATGAGATGAAAAAGTCCCCTAGAAGTCCAATTCTGTTGTTACTATTCTGTACTTTAGGTTTAGTAATTGTAATAAAAGCTTACGATTGGTTACACACAAGAAGTGAAATAGCCAAACTAGATGAAAATGCCTCTACATATACAAATAGATTTGATAATGTTCAACATCCTTCTCCAAACGGTTTTGAATCGGCTGCGTCTAAAATAATGCCTTCTGTGGTAAGTATAGACATATTAGAAGAGCAGCAAACCTGGGAAGGGGATATCTTTGCGATTCCTAGGGGATCGGGTTCTGGGGTAATTGTAAGCGATCAGGGGTACATAGTTACCAATAATCATGTAATTGATAATGCTTCTACCATCCGAGTGCACGTTAGCGAGCCTCATGATAAGAAGGGTTTCATAAGTAAGCCTTATAAAGCTAAAGTTGTAGGGATAGATGAACGATCGGATCTAGCTGTGCTAAAGATTAGTGCTCCTAATTTAATACCTGCCAATTTAGGTTCTGCTAAACAGTTAAGAATAGGCGACTGGGTAATGGCGGTAGGGAATCCGCTTGGTTTTAGCAATACACTAAGTGTAGGTGTGGTCAGCAATATTGGGCGAAATCTTCCCACCGAGGGATCCGTTCTTACCCATGCAATTCAGACAGACGCTTCCATTAATCAAGGGAATTCTGGTGGAGCGCTAGCGAATAAGTATGGAGAGCTGGTTGGAATTAATACTGTGATAGCAAGTAAATCGGGTGGATCGATTGGTATCGGGTTTGCTATTCCTGTAGAGAGAGTGAAATCGGTTATAGAAGATATATATAAGCATGGCAAAGTGAAGTACGGTTGGTTTGGCGTTAGTGTGTATCAGCCGGAAATGTTTATGATAAAGCAGAATCGGATGAAAATGGAGCAGATGATTCAGCATAAGTTGCCTAAAATAGGACTTGTGGTAAGGTTTGTCCATCCAAGGAGTCCGGCATATGAAGAGGGTATTAGACCATACGGAGTAATCACCGCGATTGACGGGGAGCCTATGGATGATATGTTCGATTATTTAATAGCTCTTTCTGAAAAAAAGCCTGGTGATATAGTAAATATCGATTATTGGCAAGCTGGAGTGGAGAAGAGATTGAAAATTACTTTAGCTAATCCATTACATTAATGGCAAAATGCGGAATATATGATTTAAGTGTATGAAAAAGAAACTTTCCCCAAAGATGATAAAAAATCAGGAAGATGAACTCTTAGTGTTTCTAGATATCCTGCCAGCTGCAGTCCATAAACGACTCGACATGATAGGAACTGATGGATTAATTGAAGTTGTTCTAGATTATGGTAGATATGCTGAAGCAAGGTATCTTGACAGAATTGAGCGGATGCATGATATTCTTGTTACTGAGGACGATATAGAGTTTATTGTAAAAGCTCTAGGTGAATTTGGTGAGGATAATCGGGCAGGTATTGAACGTACAATCCATAGAATCTCTTGTATCCGTAATAGAAAAGGAAAAGTAATTGGGTTAACATGTAGGGTTGGAAGGGCTCTCCAGGGAACAATTGACTTAATAGACGATATTGTACGGAGTGGTAAATCTATTCTAATGTTAGGGAAGCCTGGTATAGGAAAAACTACAAAGCTACGGGAAGTTGCCAGAGTATTAGCGGATGAAGTAGAGAGGCGAGTGGTTATAGTCGATACATCAAATGAAATTGCTGGTGATGGAGATGTACCGCATCCTGCTATTGGTTCGTCCAGAAGAATGCAAGTTCTTTCACCATCGGATCAGTACCGGGTAATGATTGAGGCTGTAGAGAATCATATGCCAGAGGTAATTGTGATTGATGAGATTGGGACCGATCTGGAAGCATCGGCATCTAGGACAATCGCAGAGCGTGGTGTACAGTTGGTAGGCACGGCACACGGTCAGACCTTAGAAAACCTGTTATTAAATCCTACATTGAGCGATCTTGTTGGTGGTGTACAGGTAGTAACATTATCTGATGATGAGGCAAAACGGAGAGGTACTCAGAAAACTATTCTAGAGAGAAAAGCGCCTCCAACTTTTGATGTGGTAGTAGAAATATTAGATTATGACAGGCTAGCTGTACATATGGATGTATCTAAAACCGTAGACTTAATTCTAAAAGGTGTTACCCCAAGGCCTCAGATACGCTCTAGAACTGCTACTGGTATTAACATAGATAATTCTTCAGCTATAGAAAAACAGACAAATTCATCTGATGTTCAGAGAGAGTTGTTAGAAGATATCCCCGGATTAAAAGAGAGGCAACTAGACACTAAAAAGAGTAAAAAAAGTAGTAGGTCTGTTGATAATGAGAAGCAGGGAAGGGCTGTTAAGAAAGAGTGGAGGATATATGCTTTCGGAGTGAATCAGTCCCGTATTGAGCGTGCGATGTTAGAATCGGATATCGCCGGAGAGGTAACTGATGACTTTCATAATGCCGATGCCGTATTAATAATACGTACTACTTATCAGAGACGACCTAGTAAGTTGAAGGAATTAGATAAGAGCGTCCCTGTTTTGGTTGTGAAATCGAACTCATACGGTCAGATACTGCATGCTGTTGAGAACTTATCCAAAATGCCTACGAAAGGTGCGAATGGGGGAGAGGGTGCTATTGAGGAGGTTTTGGCTGTTGTAAATAAAGTGTTAGACACTGGAAGATACCAAGATTTGGCGCCTCAGGATATGAAAGTGCGTAAGATGCAGTTTCAGGTTATAAAATCGCATGGTTTAGATGCCGTTGCTATGGGAACAGGGGCTGGTAGATTCTTGCGGATTTATCCCGCTTAGTGAGGATGGTATTAGTTTTATAAGAAGGTAAGGGATCCCATTCAAGGATGACGGCATAGTGGGGGAGATGATTAATAGTTTTAGCCCCACCTCTGATTTGTCATTCCGGAACGGAATCTAGTCTATAATAAAGATTATTTTTCCTTATCTTGCTAGACATTTTAGGAGTGTTTTTAGAAGGTCATGGACCCCGACTATATACAATGTCGGGGCGACAAATTGGGATGTAGCACCTTAACTGTTACCTTACTCCCATCTCTGATTTGTCATTCCGTTCCGGAATCCAGTCTATAATAAAGATTATTTTTCCTTATCTTGCTAGACATTTCAGGAGTGTTTTTAGAAGG
>JAUICQ010000003.1 GCA_030427425.1 Fimbriimonadia bacterium
GAAACTTGAAAAAAATAACTCAATAATACCGCGCAAACAGTACTGAATAAAATATATCCAACACCACCCTCTTTTGTCTTATTCGGAGATATAGCGGGCGCTAACAACTGTCTTCCAAAAAGTTTTCCGAAAACAATGCCACCAATATCTCCACTCCATTGCACTAACATGAAGTAAATAATCGGGCTCATGAACAGGTTGTAGTGAAAACCAAGATAATCAATCTGAACAGTACTACTTATCCGATTTTCCAAAAAGTAACACTGAACAAAAAAAATAGATAGTAGTGGCATAGAAATCCAGAAAGATCCTATGAAAATATCCCTAAGGTTACTGCAGTCGTCTAAAATAGTCTTGATACCAATCAGGGTTAGAATCAAGCTACATATCAAAAGAGTATTCATATTTATTTTAAGAATGGAATTATTATGAATAGCTAGATATCCTACAAGAATCGGTATGAAAAGCACTAAATAAAAAAGAAGATTTTTAAAAGATTTATTCTGGGTTACATTACGAAAATATTCATCCAAGGCCACTGTCCAGCACAAAATAGTAATAAAAGCTATACCGTACAAGTTGTTAGTACCAATAGCAATTAACACTATCGGTGCTAGCAATAACCCTGTAAGTATCCTTTTTATCACTATTTTAGGTTACCTTCAAAGGAAAAAAAAAAAGTAATAGACAATAAATATTTTAGTATGGTAACATCTGGACCAATAATGGTAAATGTATATAGGTTTTTAGTTATTCATTGCACTTTTGGAGATAGGTTTGCATCCTCGTATATTAGTTATATTCCGCGGTAATAAAGATAAAATAGATGGGGTTAAGGCATATTTCACTCCTCTACTTTCCAGATTAAGGAATAAAGGTTACGATATTGATGAGTATTACCAAAAAGAATATAGAAGTAAACTTATATCTTTCTTGAGGATGACACTTTATTATCCTATAGCCACTTATTTTAAATCTAAACAGTACGATTTTGTAATCATCAGCAATGATCTACTATGTAATCATGCTCTATTCTGTACCAAGAAATCTATTCTAGTCTTTCATCATGTACGGAACGAATCTGAAAGTACATTAGAATATGGAAAGAAAACTCTGACCGATGTTGTCCTATACTTCTACAGAACTTTAATGTACAAAATTGCCTTTAAATGTAAAAGTATAGTAGCTCCTTCAAATAATGCATTAGAAGACATTAAGGCACTATATCCTCAATACACTGGGGAATTAAAAACCATATATAATGCTTTCGATTTAAACGAATTCAATAATACCGAAGCAAATATAAACAGCTTAAATAATAAGTATCAAATTAATCTAAATAAAAATAAAAAAATTCTCTTGTATGTAGGTACAGAGTTAAACAGAAAGAACTTTAAAACCCTACTAGATGTATTAAAGAAATTGCCAAAACAAGAGTATCAACTTTTAAAAGTAGGCGAACCTAGAAATAAGAAAAATAGAGAATATCATCGTAACATTGTAGTAAAGAATAATTTGGATGTGATATTTGTAGAAAATGTTGATAAAGTAGATATGCCTAAGTTATTCTCTTTAGCTTATTGCTACCTAAACCCAGTTTTACATGAGGGATTTGGGAGAACTCCTGTTGAAGCACAGGCATGCTCTATTCCCGTAATATCTACTCATAACGGAGCATTAAAAGAAGTTTTAGGCACTTCTGCACTAAAAGTAGAAGATGCTCACAACACAGATGCATATATAAACCATATACTCTCTCTGGAAGATGCTAGTCTAAGAAAGCATTTAATAAGAAAAGGAAAAGAGAACGCTAAACGATTCGATATTAATCAGCAAGTTGATGACTGGGACAAACTATTGTCCGGATTACATAACGTAAAAACTCTCTTATTAAACAGAAATATTAAAAAAGCAAGCTAATATTGATACCATAATAATAACAAGATGCAAGTAAATTTACCTGACTATTTTGCGGACATATTAGATGCTGAATCGTTGACGCTCTATAACAATTCTACTAACGACTCTATTCTTTCCGGATATGCGACCATTAGCAATTACCCAGTAAGCGTAGCCGTCTCTAATTTCAAATGCAAAGGTGGATCATTAGGGGTATCTGCATCGAACAATTTAATATTGGCTATTGAACAGAGTTTTGAAAGAAAGATCCCGTTAATAGTAGTAATTGCTTCTGGTGGAATAAGAGTACATGAGGGATTAACCGGACTTCTGCAGATGACCAGAACCATGGCAGCTCTCCAGAAATTAAAAAGGTCTGGAATTCCTACTATAGGCATCTTTACAAATCCTACTATGGCCGGTGTTCTCTCTAGCTATGCCAGTGCTCTAGATATCATCATTGCCGAACCAGGATCACGGATCGGATTCACCGGCATAAAAGTATTAAAAAATACTCCACTTGAAAAGGGTGTAAATAGTGCACAAATATCTGAAAACTACTTGAATAACGGATTCATCGATGCTGTTATTAACAAGAGTCAATTACAAGATACTTTAACGAAATTACTCTCTATTCTATCCAAGAAAAATAGAAACCAGTTAATGGAAAAGCTTACTCTACAGGAAAAGGCTTTAGTCATTAAAAATCCTGATGATATAGCTTACTTGCAAGAGAATCCATGGCAAATTGTGAGAGATTCGAGAAACCTGGAGAGAAAGCAATCTCGTTACTTCCTTGATAAAATATTTAACAGCATCTTCTATCTAGAAGGTGACCGAATTTCTAGCAAGAGCGACACTCTCATAGGCGGTTTAGCCGAACTTAATAATTCAATCTACATGGTACTAGCCATCCAGAAGGGGAATTCATTCGAAGAACGTAAAACAACCAATTTCGGAATGTGTAAGAGTGCTTGCTATAGAAAAGGAATCCGACTGATGAAGCTAGCCGAACAACTCTCTATCCCTGTAGTCTGCTTCGTAGATACTCCAGGCGCAGACGCCTCCGCTGAAAGTGAAAGGAATGGAATTGCTTACGCGATATCTCTTAGCATAGAAACTATGCTTAACTTGAAAGTACCAACATTATCATTTGTAATAGGTGAGGGAGGAAGTGGAGGGGCCCTAGCATGCACCTCTGCCGATACTGTTTTCATGCTGGAAAAATCTACCTACTCTGTTATTACTCCAGAAGGATACGCCTCTATTCTTTGGAACGATAAGAGCAAAGCTCCACAAGCTGCTGAGGAGATGCATCTAACAGCATATCATGCCCTAAAAGAGAATAATATAGATGGAATTGTCTTGGAAGATGAAAATCTATTAGATAACATGAAACAAATTATCCAAGAATATACTTTGAGAATTTATGCTGAAAAACCACTAGTAGAGATGAGACACCAGAAGCATTTAAGAGAATCGGAGTCATCTGTATTGTCAACAGATATTCCTACCACACTGTCTCGTTAGTCGGCGTGAAAAGTATTTGTTTTTAAGGCAGCAAAACGAGGAATAAAATAATTTATCCCACTCTGGACCCCGAGCTCAGTCCTCGAAGGGGAACTATATGTTTCCGGTATGACAAATCGGATGTGGGGCTAAAGCTATCACTCATCTCCCCATTAGGCCGTCATTCTCGAAGGGAATCCACATTTAGAGGAAAATCACCAATGAAGACCCAAACAACTTCTACCAACCAATTAAAAATCTACTTGTTGTTTTAACAGCAGGCCAGAGCACCTTACCGATAATACTAAATCCTGATGTCTGACCCAACAACACCATCCCCAGTAGAATAAGGCTGCCATACTGCATGTTCCATCTATACCAGAAATAACGGTACCTTTCTGAAAGGAATGTTCCGAACAGATGTGCCCCATCTAGCGGACCTATTGGCAAGAGGTTAAAGAAACATAACGATAGATTAATAGAAACGCCTATCATCAATATATTAGCTAGATATTCATAATTCAGCAACATATTACTACTAATCAGGTACCGGATAATAAGAGCAAAAAAAGTAGCCTGTAGAAAGTTGCTAATTGGTCCTGCTGCAACTGCTGCAAAAAAATCCCATCTAGGATTCTTCATTTTCTGAGGATCCATTGGCACCGGTTTACCCCATCCTATACCAAATCCGGCAAATACTGTAATAAAAATCATCATAGTGCCTACAGGATCGAGATGTTTCAAAATATTAAGTGTTACCCTACCATTCATGCGCGGAGTAGGATCGCCTGCGCTATCGGCTATCTTGGCATGAGCAAATTCGTGGATACCTAAACTTACTAAGAGTATAATAATTGTGGGGATAATATACGCAATGTTGTCCATAAGTTAAATCTTATTTAAGTATGACATATTCTAATGCATCAGCTATATAAGATAAGATTGGTCCAATCGGTTAGAATAATATGTGTTTTAATTTGAAGGCCAAGATGAAAAAATATTAAGCAAATGGATCCCCTTCGAGGATGACTCTGAATAGGGAGAAAAGTGGTAGTCAACAACCTGTTAGTATGCTGGATACCCTAAAAAAATCCAACTAACTACACGCTCATCGTGTTAACTAAATTAAGCTTGCTCACATCAATTTCACGTTTCGAACTAAGTACCTTCTCAAGATCTTCAGTAACAAGATCTCTACCTCTTACTCCGACCATTTTACCGGTTTCTCCGTTCAATAGACATTCCACAGCATGAGCCCCTAGACGTAAAGATAACACCCTGTCGTGTGCAGTAGGGCTTCCGCCACGTTGCATATGCCCCAATACCATGTATCTAACTTCAAAACCTGTATGTTCCTGAATAGTGTCCCGCACATCTCTAGCATGAGCAGCCCCTTCAGCTACAATGATGATACTACTCTTCTTGCCTCTTTCTCTCATAGCACGGAGATTCTCACTAATATGGTGCAGACTGTATGGAATTTCTGGAATAATAATCGCTTCCGCTCCTGCAGCCAGGCCTACGTCTACGGCAATAAATCCGTTCCGCCTTCCCATTACTTCGATAACAAACACTCTATCATGGGAATAAGCAGTATCACGCACCTTATCTATCGCACTAAGCGCTGTGTTTACTGCAGTATCAAAACCTATAGAATAATCGGAACAAGGGATATCGTTATCTATAGAAGCTGGTACACCCATAACCGGGAATCCAGTCTCTTCATACAACTTGAGAGCTCCGGTTAACGATCCATCGCCACCAATAACAACAAGACCTTCAATACCTAAATGATTCAAACTTCTTAACGCTTGCTGTCTTCCCTCAGGTTTTATAAATTCTAAACATCTAGCAGTTCTAAGTACAGTACCACCTGTAGTAATAATTCCACCTACACTAATGGTATTCATCTGCTGATAGTTCTCTTCCATTACGCCACGCCAACCATGATAAAATCCGAACGGCTCTACTCCTTTTTGTAAAGCTGTCCTAACAGCTGCTCTAATTGCAGCATTCATTCCTGGCGAATCGCCACCGCTTGTTAAGATCCCTATCCTTTTCAATTGCTCTCCGTAGAATATTATATTCTATATTTCCTGGCATTATCTATTTTAGGCAGAAACAGATACATTACTACTTATATTTATTCCATATTGTTGAATTTAAATATATAGTGCATCTAAAATATGTAATCTTTCAAACATTTATACTATACTAGACAGTAAACTAGAGGTAGTAATAGATATTTTAATATGAGTGCTACAAAGAGTAAAAATAGTAAGAAAACCGATAATAATACTGAATCGTCCCAACTGATTGTAAATTGCTGCCAGAGAGAAACCCGTATCGCAACCATCGAGAATGGAAAACTCTCCGAATACCGAGTAGAGCGAGAAGAGAGGGTTGTTGGAAGTATCTTTAAAGGTATCGTTCAAAACGTCCTTCCTGGCATGGATGCCGCATTTGTTGACATAGGATTAGAGAAAAATGCTTTCCTCTATGTAGCCGATATTATTCCTGAAGAAGCCACTGAAAATAACAGCTCTGCTAGCAATGCAAAGCGTAACGAATTAAGAAAGAGGAAGATTCAGGACCTCCTAAAAGTGGGTCAGGAGATAATGGTACAAGTAATAAAGGGCCCGAGAGGGACTAAAGGTGCCAGAGTAACTACAAGAATCAGTGTTCCCGGTAGATATGCTATGCTAGTTCCTGAAGGAAATTACATCGCAGTAAGTAGGAATGTAGAGAAAAAAGATTTCAGGGAAAAGCTAAAAAAGATTGGAGAGATGATCTGCCCTAAAGGATTCGGACTCCTTCTCCTGCCAGAATGTGAAGGCGCTACCAAGCAGAAGCTACATGCAGAAGTAAAATTCTTAAAAGCAACCTGGGAAAAAGTATTAGTCGAATCGAAGATGCAGAAGGCTCCGGCATGCGTGTATCGAGATCAGACCCTACTCTACCGAACGCTTCGTGAAGTATTTACAGATAATATTACACAGTTTATTATTGATGATGCAGATGAGTATGAAAAAGTACATCTCGTAGCAAGTGTGCTCTCTCCAGAAATTAAAGATAAAATTACTCTATACGATAAACCTGAACCTATTTTTGATTTCTATAAACTAGAGAAAGATCTCGAACATATTATGCAGAACAAGATATGGCTGAAATCGGGTGCTTATCTCATTATTGACGAGATGGAAGCGCTAACTGCTATCGATGTTAATACCGGTAAGCAGGTGGGTAGCACTTCTTTAAGCGATACTATTCTGCGTACCAACATGGAGGCTGCAGACGAAATATCTCGTCAGATACGCCTAAGAGACATGGGTGGAATTATAGTTGTAGACTTCATCGATATGGATGACGCCGAACAAAGAAAAGAGCTAGTAGACTACTTTAAATCGAAAGTTACCGGAGATAGAGCACGTATTAAAGTAGGAAAGATATCTTCACTAGGATTGTTAGAGATAACAAGAAAACGCACAGGAGAATCTATTACAGAACTTCTCCTCAATACATGTAGTAGATGTAATGGCAGAGGAAAGGTACCATCCGTGGAAACAGTTGCTCTATGGATAGAACGGGACATGCACCGACTCCTTGATGAAGACGGTGACGCATTCTATGTAGAATGTAACCCGAATGTACTTGAATGCTTTATTGCCTCTAGCTATGAAAATGTAGAATCGTTAGAACATAAATTTAGTAAAGGAATCTATCTGAGAGCAAATCCAGATATGCAGATACAAGAGTACGATATCATACCTGGCGATATTACTGAATTTAACAAGAAACATCTAAATTATCGTCGATCGCAGATAATCGAGTGCTATCTGAAACCCATTAATCCGGATACCCCACAGAAGCTAATCGGATTCACCTCTAGCGGATACTGCATAGAGCTTAACGAAGGATTCGAATTCGCAGGCGATATTGTAAAAGTACGCCTTAGAGAAATTAGACGATCGTATGCACTAGCATCGCTGATTAACTCCGACTTCAATTCTGACAGCAATTCAGGCTCGGCAGTAATGATGTAGAAGGAATATTAATATTACTTATCGAATAGATCCCGGCTCCGTCCTGGAAGGGGAACTATATGTTGCCGGGATGAGAAATCAGAGATAGGGTTGAAAAAACACCCAAGTGTGGGGTGACAATATAGCGAATTGGGATTTAATAATTTATCACCCACATTTAGAAAAAAATCACCAAGCGTGGGCTGACAGATCAGATGTGGGACGAAAGCTATTATTCAGCTCCCTACTCGGTCGGTCATCCTGGAACAGGATCCACATTTGACTAGTTATCACCAAGCGCGGGCTGACAGATCAGATGTAAGGTATCCGGTTAATTTTAAACCATCATCAAATACAAAAAAAAGGACCCTCTAATGAGGATCCCTTTGTAATTAGTTAATCGGTTATACCGGGTAACTTAGAATGTCCAGTTTACACTTAAGAATGGTGTAACGCTTGATTCTGTATCTTTATCTTCTGCCTTATCTGTAGATTTGTTGAAGTACTCAGCACCTAATCTCCAGGTAGTGTTCTTTGCTGGCTTAAGATCTACATAAGCTGCACCAAAGTAGTTGGTAGTTTTATTAGCGTCTTTACCTGGTGTTAGTAAGTTATAGCAACCAGAAACAGATGCGCTTAGCTTATCACAATGCTTGTATGTAAGAGTTGGAGCAACATCGATGATATTACCATCTTTAGCTAACTGATCACCTGAAGCTGCATCTTTGTCAGTAGCTAAGCTCATTAAGTAGTGACCACATACGTTTAGGTTTACCATATCATTCCAATTGAATTCTACAGAACCTTTACCACCGTGAACACCTTTTAGCTTTGCATCAGATACAAGACCTACTGTATCAAAGCTACCTAAGCTGTTAAAGTTCTTTTCTTGACGAGTGTAACCAGCAGAAGCTTTTAGACCCCAGCCTTCGTTGCAGTAAGATACACCACCGTAGTAGTACTTGTTATCTTCACCTTTGTACTCATCTTTATCACCGTCACCTTTTGCATCAGACATGTTGAATCCACCGTTTACGTGAACGCCGTTCCATACATCTACATCAGCATCTACACCAGCAGCGTAGCTGTTTGGAGTATCACCAGCATCAGCTTTAGCTAGGTAACCACCAGCAGTTACGTTTACTCTATCGTAGAAGTTAACTAACTGTACTTTAGCACCAGCTAAGTTTGTTTCCTTTTTGTTTGATCTAGCAGCAAATACGCCTAATTTAGCAGGACCGTATGCGCCACCTAATACTACACCATCAGCGTAGAGATCAGTGTTTGTACGTGCAGTATCCATGCTGAACCATCTTGGAGTTTCTGAAGCATCGATTAAAGCAGTAGTAAGTCCAAATCCGGCTCTACCTACTCTTACGCATACTTTTCCACCAGCTACATCAAAGCTCTGCTTTACATAAGCTTCTTTAACTTTGCTATCCCATTTTTCTCCACCTGCAGTAAAAGGTTTTCCAGCTTTGAATAAATCGTCAGAGTTCTGGAACACTAAACTTGTTTTGAATTCAGGACCGCCATTGAGGTCGCCTTCCACGTTTAATGTGAAATCGCCTGCTGGGTAGAAGTTCTTCATTAACTCTACGTTTTCGTGCTTACTATCTTTTTCTTTTGTAGCAGCTACTTTACCTAAAGAGTTCACACCTTTATCAGCAGCTTTATCGTTCATGCTGAACTGCTTAAATACATAAGCATTTGCTTCACCAGAGAACTTAACTGTCATCTTGTTTTCTAGAGCAGTTACTCTTTCGGTTAATGCATCTAATCCTTTCTGCATTTCAGGTACGTCTACGTTTAACTTATCTAGTTCGCTCTTGAATTCGTTGCTTAACTTTACTAAGTTTTCTAAGTCTTCTTTTGCACCTTTAAGATCGGAAAAATCTTTGTTAGCTGCATCTAAATCACCTTTTAAGTTCTTTAGTTCGCTTGCTACATCTCCCCAGCTCTTAACAGTTTCGCTTACACCATCAAGGTTGCTCTTCACGCCGCCTACTAAGCTGCTTAGCTTACTATAAGCATTGTTTACAGCTACAGCAAATTCGTATCTAGTTAAGTTTCTCTTACCTAAATATTTACCATCTGGTTCACCGTGTAGAACACCGTTCTTTTTCATGTTTTCTAGTGCTTCGTATGCCCAGTGATTTGCAGGTACATCAGGGAACACTTCAGAAGCTGTATGTGCTGCTTCGGATGTTTGTGCCTGTGCTGCTGCGTTTTCTGCAAAAGTAGGTACTACCATTACAGCGCCTAACACTACGCTTAAAGCATATTTAAATGTATTGTTCATTAATTTTTTTCCTCTTATTTTTTAGATTTTATTGTTTTTGAGGAATATGCAGATGAACTCCTAAGTTACCATCTAATACTCCACATTGTTATTATAGGCACAATAATTTTTATTTTGCAAGGGTATTCTACTAGTTTGCAACAAAATGAGAGGAAAACGTTATTATTCCATAATCTTATGAACAACCAATCACAACTCTATCATGACCGAAAAAGTACTTCCCGCCACTCTCTTCTAACCTCTGTGCAAATTCGGTATTTTTAGGAGGGTAAATAAAACTGAGTCCAGCCAATACTTCTCGATTACCCGTGTTTAAGAAGTTCTGATATATCTCTAACTGATTCACTAACAGATCTTTATTCTCTATATCTGGAACCTTATCTAAATTTTCCCACAGTAGCTTATAATAATGACTAGCAATATCTACCTTGCCATTTATAGCACATAGCATTCCGCAATTAGCATAACTCTCTAACCCATGTTCATTATGTTGCAAACTTCTGATTAAGGTATTATAAAGCCTTGCTGCATAAGGAAATTTAATTTCAAACCAGAATGTTGCTTCATGCAGATAAGCTTCATAGAGTGCCCGATTTTTATCTGCACATAGATTAATCTCTGGATAAAAGTCTAAGATGGTAAAAGTGGAGTCGCGTAATGTATCCCTTATTCGTTTAGCTTCATCCACAACCAGACCGTCTTTCTCTACTACGCAAGAACTAGTATCATGCTCCCGGTAATACACTAATGGTTCATTAATTACTGAAAAATTAAAGAATCTAGCACACCGTAACCATAGATCGTAATCGGCAGCAAAGGGGGTCTGATATCCGTCCATTTTTTCTATCGAGCTACGTTTCACCATTGTACTGGGATCCGGGATTACATTCCTCTGATAAAACTTCCTTACTAAAGCCTTTTCGCCATACATATTAGGCGCATCTTTCCATAGAAATTTATTTAACAAATTGTTATTTTCATCGATATAGGAAACATTACTAAAACAGATATCAAGATCACGATTTTTCTTGAATTCTGCAATCTGTTTTTCCAGCCGAGTAGGGAACATGATATCATCCGCCCCCATAACAGCAAGAAGATTTCCAGAAGCCAGTTCAATTAATTTATTACGTAGTTTATCAAAGGCTTTTAGACTTCTCCCTATATTCTCTTGATGGAAATGCTTTATTCGTTTATCAAAGGTGTAGTTTTTAATAATATTTGGTGTACTATCGGTACTACCATCATCTAAAAGGATAAATTCGAAATCTCCATAGGTCTGATTCAGTACCGATTGAATCATATCATCGATATACTTCTCTACATTATAAGCACAACAGACTACACTTACTTTATCTTCCTGAGTAACATCCACTCTGCCGACCCTCTTCGCGGGTATATCAGTCGGCACTTGTATTGAAAATTTCTGTTTATTTTCGTTATTGTTACTTAACACATGGTTAAATAATCCGCTGAACCTATGGATCCAAGTATGTTCGTTCAGAGTACGTCTGTAGCAAGCTTCAGCAATCGCCTCACGCTCGGAATCATGATCCAGATAGTATCTCACCGTATCTGCGATTCTATCCATACTACATGTCACAAGTTCTTTGCCTAGTTCATAGTAATCGGCTAAAAGTGGATAATCGAAGCAGAGTTGGAACGTTTTGCAAGCTCCGTATTCAAAAATCCTTCCCTTTATCTGCGGAATCTCCGGATTAGATGAACAACAGTTCAAACTAAGCACAATCTTTGAAGCAGAAAAAATACGTAACATTTCAGAATGAGGCACTGCTCCTTTTACAACATGCCTCAGTGGCGGATACTGCTCCCAATTGTTCCCCCAAACATTTACATTGATACCGGCATTCAACAATCGTTCTACCGCATAATATCTTCCAGGATAACCCTGACCCACAAACGAGACATCGTACTCCTTCTCAGTCTCTACGGGATAAAAATATTTTGGATTACATGCCCACTGACAATGAAATACATTACGGAACCCGTGCTGATGATACACCTCTATTGCCGGACTATGGTTCGTTACTATATAATTGTATCGTCCCGCATGCTGAAGAGAATGACCCAATCGCCACTCATCATCACTAAGGAAAAGCATACTGGTAGTGCTACTTCTATTCGTAATGTAATCTGCTACTTCAGGCAGAAGCTCTTCTTCTACAATCCCATGATAAAAAACATCGGGCCTCTCTTCCTGAATAATCTTTAGCAATATCTCATTTGCTTTTACTACTCCGTGCTTATTATTCATCTCGAAGAAATCGAAATCGATTATTTCTGCACCTAACTGCATTAATCCATCTCGCATATTACGATGACCGTGAGCACCGGGTCCGTCGGGTTTATCATATCCTGGAGCATATAGAAGAACTTTCATAATACAGGTACTATTATTGGATTATTTGGATTCAATAATTAGTAAGATCTGAAGTATTCAATTTTTAAGATCGGCCGGGATCCAGCACACCTTATTTAGGTGTTTTTTATCAATATATGGATCCCCTTCGAGGATGACGAAAAAGTGAGTAGCAGCGTGATAGCTTTTACCCCACCTCTGGAGTTGTCACACCGAGATTGTATATAGTTCCCCTTCGAGGACGGAGCGGTGCCCATGACCTTTTTAAAAAGTCCTCCAGAATATAAGATCGACTGGATCCCGGCATCTTTAAAACGTCGTGAAGATGGATCAGCTTGGGTAATAATTGTTTCCTGTTGAACCCACACTTAGACATTTTTTTATCCCCGCCTCTGATTTGTACCCATAACTTATAAATCTTTCATACTATATATAGATGCAGTTAGAACATATCGGGGATACAGTATATAATAAGCTAGAAAAACTTCCTAAGCTGCCAGGTTGCTATATATTTAAAGATAGTACCGATAAAATTCTATACATCGGAAAGGCAAGCTCCCTGAAAAATCGAGTGCGGAGCTATTTCCAGAAGTCGCAGACCCATTCCAACAGAATTCGGAGAATGATTGAAAAAATAATCGACCTGGAGTGGATCGTGGTTGGATCGGAAATTGAGGCGCTAATCTTAGAGTGTAACCTCATAAAAGAGCATCAACCAATCTACAATATCAGACTCAAGGATGACAAGAGTTATCCTTATATAGCCATCAGCAAAGAAACTTTCCCAAGGGTATACATCACTCGAAAAGTGAATCCAAAATACGCTAAATATTACGGACCCTATACCAGTGCTCATACTGCCCGAGAATTAGTAAACATTCTCCATAAAACTTTTCCACTTATACCATGTGGAAAAAGTTGGACCGGTGAGCACAAGCAACGACCCTGTATCTACTACAATATGAATCAGTGCCTTGCTCCCTGTGCCGGACTTTCGTCAGCAGAAAACTATAATCGCGTGGTTGATAATGTAGGCAGACTATTATCTGGAAAGGACAATTCTATCCTCGATAACCTTAAAAAAGAGATGGAAGAAGCTTCTGTTAATCTTAACTTCGAACAAGCTGCAACTATTCGGGATAAAATAAATTCGATAGAAAGTCTGCTATCAAAACAACGTATACTATCCCAGACAGATGACGATAAAGATGTTGTAGCTATAGTACAAGAAAACAACTCTGCCGCAATTCAACTACTGTATATCCGCGGTGGAAGAATGGTGGGTACGAGACGATTCTTTATTGAAGAAACCGAAAGCTGCTCACTACCACATTCTATGGAATCGTTCCTAAAAGAGTACTATAACGGAATTGAGGATATACCGAGAGAGATCCTCCTACAAGAGGATATTCCAGAACGAGTAATTCTCGAACAGTGGCTAAAAAGCAAAAGAACAAAAAGCGTTAGCATCAGCATCCCTCAAAAAGGGGAGAAAAAACAACTTATTAATATGGCGCTAGAGAACGCGGGTCAGGCTTTAAACATGATGCGCTTAGAGAGCGATAGGGAAGCCGATTGGGCTGAACAAGCTTCTTCTGAAATTCAAACAGCTCTGCAATTAGATACTAAACCATTCCGGTTAGAGTGTTACGATATATCCAATATTCAAGGGACTAATCCAGTTGCATCAATGGTTGTTGCAGAAGCAGGGAAGATTGCTAAACACGAATACAGAAGATTTAAGATTAAGAATTGCCCAGAAACCCCGAATGATTTTGCTATGATGTACGAAGTTATCACTAGACGACTGGAAGCTTATATCGAGAACGATTCGAAGTTTTCCACAATGCCTGATGTAATTGTGATAGACGGGGGTAAGGGTCAGCTATCATCTGCACTTAGAGCAAGGGATAGGTTGGGTCTAACAATACCCGTTATGGTGGGATTAGCGAAAAAACAAGAGATAATTGTTACTGCCACCCCAATTTCTGGCTCACAAATGGAGGATGAAGATGGCTGTAGTATTCAAGATTATAGTTTTTCTGAACTTAGATTGGACATGAACAGTCCTGGCCTCACTCTACTGCGCCGCTTACGAGATGAAGCACATCGGTTCGCCATCAATTATCATCGTAAACTACGATCTAGAAGAACAATACAATCCGAACTAGATGATATCCCTGGCTTGGGTCCGGCTAAGAAGAGAGCATTACTAGACGCTTTTGAAAGTGTTGAAAGAATTAAAGAGGTAAGTGTCGAAGAATTGGAGAAAGTGAAGGGAATCCACAACAGTCTAGCAGAGATTATATTCAATTACTTTCACAGCAAGCAATAAGGATGAAAGGCATAAGCAAGTATAAGCAAGTATAAGCAAGTATAAGCAAGTATTATTAATCTTTACTCAACTATTCCAGCTCTTTTATTAAGTTTAACACACCTTCAATTTTTTCTTCCTCACTCCTATTACAACTGAGTTTTTCATGGATTTTTTTCATTTTTGGGAGTACTTCAACAATGTTCTGTACATTTAAACACAAAAAGTATCTTATAATATCTGGTGATAATATTTTCACTAATTCTTCGGTATTTAGCGCTTCAAATAAAAGGTTAATTAGCCATTTATGCGTATCAACTCTAGCCTGAAGATTAAGTTCAGCTTCTACAGTATTTTCTATAATCTCTTCGATTTTCTTTATATTAGTATTTAAACTATGCAGATACCTACCTTGAGGGGAATTGATATCTTCACTTCCTGGTATTGACAGAATTTTTTCCACTATAATATTGATACTTGCTCGATACCTGTTTAGATAGTAATCTAATTCTATGGGTAATATCTGTAGTGAATCAGAATTTATTCCGCCTAATATTACAAGCTTCTGCATATAAAACAGGGCAGCAAATTTATTATCATCGGAATCATCGGTCGAGAGCTGATTATACTTTCCTAGCAATATATTAGCATATAGTAAAGAAGCTCTTTCTACATCATTTAGAATATCTTTCTTTCTATCTGCATTATCAACAAACTGTAGTTTATCTAAAACAACCTCTATCCACTGTAAAGGGGATTCATGCAATGTTGCAAATAGATTATCGATATCATTAGGGCTATATAATCCCATTTCTAATATAAAGAAATCTAAATGCCTCCTTGCGAAATTTTCTGAATTGCTTACAGTGCCAATGAAACTCTGATCAATTCTATACTCAACACTCTGTGCTTGCGCCTCTGGCATAATAAAAGTATGGTGTAGCTGAGGAGCAACAACCAACAGACCGATAAGCATTAATTTTATAGTTTTCATTACATTGTAATTCATATATATAAAGTGTACTTGTTCTATAAAAATCTATTGAACATTTGCTAGTTCGGAATCAGTAGTCATATCGTTAAATATTTCTATGATACTATCCAATTTCTCTTCTGGTGTTGCATCTGTATAAAAAGCCTGGTGAATTCTATCAATTTTTGGCTTTAGAACACTAGAAGATTGTTGAACTATTAGTATAATCTGTGACAAATGCTCATCTGGGATGAAATTAACAAAGTTTTCAACATTAATAGCTTGAAAAATAAGTATCAATAGTCTATTACTAATAGCCTGTTTGCTTAGAGTAGAGAGTCCCGATTCATCTGTGCAGGCAATTATATCTTCTATTTCTTGAATTTTGGCTCTCAAATTATCTAGATATTCAGACTGAGGTGTACCAAGCTCATCACTCCCGGGAAGAGCTGCTGCTACTGCTAATATTCGTGTAAATAAGGGTTTGAAAGCTTTATAGCTATAATCGATACTTAATGGAAAAGTCTCAATAGACACCTCATTATTTCCAGCAAAGAGAAATAGCTTCATCATCTCTGCAAGTGCTATCAGTTTATTTTCATTAGAACAATCTAATTCTAGCTGGGCATCTACTCCGTTCAATAAATGCAAATATAACTCAGTTACGTTAGCAATATCCCACAGAATACTATTCAATCTCTCTTCGTCATCCATACTTTGCAAACTATCAGTAATCTGCTGTAGCCAATCTAAAGGAGAATGATTAATTGCATGAGTAGAATTATCTATAAAATTAGAATCATTAAATCCTAACTCTACAAAATATGCATTTAAATGTCTGGTTCTAAAATAATCTTCATTACCAATAGCATCAATAAATTCTTGATCGATAGAAATGGGCTGAGAAGTAATATCTTCTAAATAATTAGAGGAAGATAAACTATATGCAAAAGAGTTAGTCGATAAAAGCAAAGAGAGAATAATTGTATTGATATTTTGTTTCCTATTATTAGTCATAATATTAAGTGTACATCAACTCTATAATCATGGATCTTTAGTTTATAGAATTCTCTAATAAATCAACCTTTCTGCAAGAAACTTTAATATATATCCTAAAATAGTATCATACTAAAGGTCTATAAATAGAGATACATTATTTAGGTAGTGAAACATCTTCGATAGCAGAATAAAGGAAAGATTAACAGTAAATAGTGTATCTAATATCAATAATTACACTTACAATTGGAAATTACATAAAGCCTACAGCATTATTATTGAAATAACGTGAGATATAGTAAAAAACATACGCGCAACAAGCTTATCTCCCGGGACGCTGCCGTCCAAGTACTTCCGCCGATGAGGAGCTTAACTACCGTGTTCGGGATGGGAACGGGTGTACCTTCCTCTCTATGGTCACGCGTATGTTTAAATCTAACATACTTTGTGATTTGAAATCACATATCGATAAGTGGATTACGCAACATTCTGAGAGTAACTTAATTTAATAAGCCCTCGACCAATTTAGTAACGCTCAGCTGAACATGTTACCATGCTTACACATGCGTCCTATCTACCTAGTAGTCTTCTAGAGGTCTTACTCTTGACGATGGGAAAATTAATCTTAAGGTGTGCTTGGCGCTTAGATGCTTTCAGCGCTTATCACTTCCCGACGTGGCTACCCAGCGTATGCTCCTGGCGGAACAACTGGTACACCATAGGTCAGTTCATTCTGGTCCTCTCGTACTAAGAACGACTCCTTTCAATTTTCCTGCGCGTGTATTGGATAGAAACCGAACTGGCTCACGCCGTTCTGAACCCAGCTCGCGTGCCGCTTTAATCCGTGAACTCCGGAACCCTTGGGACCTTGTACAGCCCCAGGATGCGACGAGCCGACATCGAGGTGCCAAACCATGCCGTCGCTATGAGCGCTCGGGCAAGATCAGCCTGTTATCCCCGGGGTAGCTTTTATCCGATGAACCCTGACGTGCCCACGCACAATCAGAGGGTCACTTAGACCGACTTTCGTCCCTGCTCGACTTGTAAGTCTCACAGTCAACCGCACTTTATACCTATATGCTCGACGGTTGGTTTCCAACCAACCTGAGTGCAGCTTTGTACGCCTCCGTTACTGTTTGGGAGGCGACCGCCCCAGTCAAACTACCCACCTAAGAATGTCTCCTCACCAGTGATGGTGATGGGTTAGTAAACCAGATATTGAAGGGTAGTGTTCCATTGTTGCCTAAGCTCCTACCTACTCTCTACATCAATACCCAACTTACAATCCTAAGTTGTAGTAAAGCTCCACGGGGTCTTTTCGTCCTAATACACGTAACCAGCATCTTCACTGGTACTACAATTTCACCGAGCTTCTCGTTGAGACAGTTCCCTAGTCGTTACGCCTTTCATGCGGGTCAATATTTAGTTGACAAGGAATTTCGCTACCTTAGGACCGTTAGAGTTACGGCCGCCATTCACCAGGGCTTCAATTCAATGCTTCGGATTGCTCCTAACAAATTCTCTTAACCTACTGGCATTGGGCAGGCGTCAGCCCCTATACATCGACTTTCGTCTTAGCAGAGACCTGTGTTTTTGGTAAACAGTCGCCAGGGATGATTCACTGCGACCTCTTTCGAGGCGCCCCTTATTCCAAAGTTACGGGGCCCGTTTGCCTAGTTCCTTAACGAGAGTTCTCTCGAACGCCTTAGTCTTCTCGACTCATCTACCTGTGTCGGTTTGAGGTACGGCTAGCTTATGTATACGAAAGGAGATTTTCTCGCCCCCCATCAGTCTCAGTTCATTTGTACCGAAGTACTCCTTTCCCCCTGGTTAAACTTTATGATAATATTACTACTATCCCATTCTTCCAGTAGCCCACAACAACCAACGGTGTGGGATGAAACCTTTAGAAGTGTCCCTCCTTCGCACTTTCGCCAGTTCAGGAATATTAACCTGATATCCATCGACTACGCCTTCCGGCCTCGCCTTAGGTGCCGACTAACCTGCGTCTGACGAACATAGACGCAGAAACCTTAGATTTTCGGCGGTGTGGATTCTCACCACACTTATCGCTACTCATGGCTGCATTCTCACTTGATTACACTCCACTAATGCTTACGCTTTAGCTTCACTGCATACCCAACGCTCCCCTACCGGACTTCCTCAAAAGAGGAAGAACTCAAAGCTTCGGAGTTAAACTTAAGCCCCCTTGGATTTTCCGCGCTACGTCACGTTCGGCCAGTAAGCTATTACGCACTTTTTAAAGGATGGCTGCTTCCAAGCCAACCTCCTGGCTGTTTACGCGACGTAACCTCGTTTCACACTTAGTTTAATCTTAGGGCCCTTAGCTGTTGATCTGGGCTGTTTCCCTTTCGAATACGAAGCTTATCCCTCGCATTCTCACTGCATTGCTATATCCATAGGTATTCGGAGTTTGGTTAGATTCGGTAACCCGGTAAGGCCCCTAGTCTATTCAGTGCTCTACCCCCTATGGAAAACACAACACGCTACACCTAAATGTATTTCGGGGAGAACCAGCTATCTCCGCGTTCGATTGGCATTTCACCGAACTAACCACAACTCATCCAAAGACTTTTCAACGTCTACTGGTTCGGGCCTCCATGAAGTATTACCTCCACTTCACCCTGGCCATGGCTAGATCACGCGGTTTCGGGTCTAATAATACAGACTTGTCGCTCTATTCGAACTCGATTTCTCTCCGGCTCCGGCTCTAAAAGCCTTAACCTTGCCTGCACTATTAACTCGCAGCCTCATTCTGCAAAAGGTACGCCATCACACATTATAGGATTACTCCTATCATAGTGCTCTGACTGCTTGTAGGTCGCATGGTTTCAGGTTCTATTTCACTCCCCTCCCGGGGTTCTTTTCACCTTTCCCTCACGGTACTAGATTCACTATCGGTGACAAATTGTACTTAGCCTTACCCAGTGGTCTGGGCAGATTCGCGCGGAATTCCACTTAATCCGCACTACTCGGGTATCCTCTAAACTCGGAATTCATTTCCAGTACGGGGCTATCACCCTCTATGGCAAGACTCTCCAGTCTATTCTTGTATAAATTCTCGATATTCGTTATTCTCTTATCAAACCGTTAGGCTTGATAAGAGATTGAAGACCCCACGACCCCAACGAGCATGCTCATTGGTTTAGGCTCTTCCGCTTTCGCTCGCCGCTACTTACGGAGTCTCTTCGATTTCTTTTCCTCAGGTTACTTAGATGTTTCAGTTCACCTGGTTCCCTCTACACACCCTATGTATTCAGGTGTGAGTGATACGACATTACTCGTACCGGGTTTCCCCATTCGGACACCTCCGGATCGACATTTCTGTGCAACTCCCCGGAGAATTTCGCTGCTTACACGTCCTTCATCGGCAATTTGTCCCTAGGCATTCACCATGCACCTTCTGTAGCTTATTAATATTTAATATTTTTTACTGTTATTCTGGTAATAAATTAATTACTCGGTGCTTGTTACGCGTTCCACTTATCGATATGCTTCTTTCAAATTACTTGCTGCGTTTTTCATCGCAACAAATATAGTTATACCGCACCCCTGAGGGCTTGTCAATGCCAATTTCATAAATATTTTCTTTTTTGATGCCTTTTCTTGCAATTTAGTCAATAATTGTACATATTTCAGCTTTAAACCTATTCATAACGGCTTGTAAAATATTTTTATTTTTTTTAAGTTTTTCTTGGAAATCTTCCACTATTATAAAAAAACAGCCCCACATGTTATGTATAAGGATCGTTTTTAAATTGTTATTTTGTTCAATCCACTAAACTTCACTAATACGATACTGCAGAGCCTCCATTAAGTGTTCACTTTTTATAGCATTAGAATTGTCTAAATCTGCAATTGTTCTTGTAACTCGCAGCACTCTATCATAAGATCTCGCTGTGAAATGCTGTCTTTCTGCAAACTTATTTAGGATATCCCTAGTATCATTGTCTAGCACAATATGCTCCTTAATCTGTTTAGGGGATAACGCACTATTGGTTTTATAGCATCCGAACCTATTTGTTTGAATTTCTCTTGCTCTTAAAACATTCTCTCTAATTTCAGCACTATTTCTTCCTCCGGTTCGTTTTGAGAGGTCTGCTACTGACACTCTAGATACTTGGATATTTAGATCTATCCTATCTAATAGGGGTCCGCTTATTTTTTTAACGTATTTTCCACACTTCTGATAGTTACTAACACACTTTTCCTCAGGGTATCCCTTATATCCACATGGACACGGATTCATGGCCCCTATAAGCATGCATTCTGCCGGAAGATCTACCGCCGCTCTTGCTCTAGCAATGGATATCTTTCCAGTCTCTAATGGCTGACGGAGCGCTTCTAATTCTAGCCGACCAAATTCCGGCATCTCATCTAAAAACAACACACCCATATGCGCCAAGGTTATCTCCCCAGCCTTAATCCCTTTGCCTCCACTGCCACCAACCAGAGCAGCATAGCTTGTGGTGTGATGAGGCGCACGAAAAGGTCGGTAACGCATTAAACCTCTCTTATTTTTATATTTTCCAGACGCGCTATATATTCTTGTAACCTCCAGACTCTCTTCCAAACTAAGTGGAGGCAGAATAGTTGGAATTCTACTCGCAAGCATACTCTTACCAGATCCCGGCGGACCCACCATCAGCACATTATGCGCACCTGCTGCTGCAATTTCCAGGGCTCTAATTGCATGATCCTGACCCTTTACGTCTTCATAGTCTATTTCAAAATGAATAGAATGTATATTTTTTTGCCAGCTAGCTAAGCTAGCCTTGGGTACACGCATATCTTCTAAGTGACGGTGCACATCAATCAACTTATCCATTCCGTACACTTCAATGTTTGGAAGGTAGATTACTTCTTCGGCATTTGCTTTTGGTAGGAATAATCGTTTAATACCTAGTTTTTCACAAAGAATGGCAATGCTTAAGGCACCATCAATGGGTCGGAGCGTACCATTTAAACTAAGCTCTCCAACAAATAGAGAGTTTTCTGCAATACTGGGATCTATCTTACGAGTTGCTATAAGCATTCCTACCGCAATCGGGAGATCTAATATCGGTCCTTCTTTTTTGATATCACCAGGAGCAAGATTACAGATGATTCTACAAGAAGGGAAGCCTACCCCGCTCTGCATCATAGCGCTTTTTACTCTTTCACTACTCTCTTCAACAGCTTTATCCGGCAATCCTACTATGATAAATTTTGACAAACCATGCTGCATATCAATTTCTACTTCAACAATGCTAGCATCAATACCTACTATGGTTGCGCCATTTACCTTAGATATCATGGTAATTATTATTGGTTAAGACTGCATAAAAGCTTCCTCTGGATGATAAAAATTTTATACACACTGCTTTACTTAAGTAAACTGTTATTTATGACCAAGTTAGCAGCAATATTGTTCAGAGTGATAGTAGGAATGATTTTTTTAATTTATGGATTAAAAGATGTAGGATCGTTTGGTGGCAACGGCTTCACAGAAAATCAGCTTTTTTATTTAAAATTTTACGGAATCCCTACTTGGTTTACCGCATTTACTATTCTTGTAAGATGCATACTTGGTACATCGTTAATATTAGGAGTTTTCTCAAAAATCTCTGCTGCCGGACTTTTAATTAGCATGATTCACAAAGTTTATGTTGAGTATCTAAAATTAGGAAACTATGAGTTAAGCGTAATAATGGAATCTCTTGAATATATTTTTCTACCCGCTCTATTAATCAGTTCACTGCTGCTAATTATTGCCGGATTCAATACAAACACTCCAATTAAAGGAAAAAAAAGAGGATAGAAGCTCTGATTAGCCCCATCCTCATCATCAATAATCTATCTAAGCCTGAACTTACTCTTCAACTTCCATTTCAGAATAATGGCAATCGGATTCAACAACATCATACTCGACGTTTACATTATCCTGATTTTCACTATCTAACGACACTAATTGAACATTTACTACTACTTGCTCAGCATTCTCGTCTACTCTAGTAACTTCTTGCCCGTGATTCACACTTGAATTTAGAATCTGATCTGCTTGCTTTTCTAAATCACTTACTAACTCTGTATCATCAGTCTCCATTACAGCTTGTGTACTTGTAATTATTGTATCTTGCACTATATTTTGTATCTGAGGAGATGTTGAACGCAATATGCCTGGATCTTGAAGCTGTGGAGATCTTACACGTACAATACCAGGATTCTGAATCTGTGGAGATCTTGTGCGTAATAATGATGATCTAAATCTGTTGTAGGACATAATATCCCCTAAAGTTCTACAACCAGCTGTAGAATACTCTTCCATAGAAAAAGCATGCGGGTTTAATGCACTAATTATAGCCGGAGCCGATACTGCCACTACTGCTGATGAATATTTTAAAACTTTCTTCATATTTTCTAACTATTTCCTTCCACTTTACATATTCGCCGGAATAAATACTAGTATACACAGTATATATATTTATCGCTAAAACCTAGAGTATTGTACATGTATCTAAACAATATATATATATAATTCTATACAAAGATACACTTTCCTTTCTTGTAGTGTAAATAGGCAAAAAGAAAGTGTTAATTTTTAAAAAAAGTCGGCTGGAGATACCCTTCAAGGATAGGTTCATATTGATGGCACCACATAGAAATTCATTTGAACCTTGCAATGACTACATCCCCCCCGACTAAATAGTGTAGTATTTAATACATGGGAATCTCTAGGATTGGTGTTGACGAAAGTGGGAAAGGGGACTATTTCGGTCCGTTAGTAATAGCTGCGTGCCATGTTACTTTAGATTCAGCAGAAACACTAAAAGGAGTGAAAGATTCCAAAAAATTAACTGACAAAAAAGCTATTCAGCTTGCATCTATCATTAAAAGCACCTGCAAACATTCTATTATTACCATACTGCCAACAAAGTACAATGAATTATATGAAAAATTTAATAATCTGAACAAACTCCTAGCATGGGGTCATGCTAGAGCTATAGAGAATGTTTTAGAACTAGTAGAGTGCCATTACGTAATATCTGATCAGTTCGCCGATCCCTCTGTATTAAGAAAAAGCTTATTCGCTAAAGGAAAGAGTATTAAAGTAGAAAGCAGAACAAAAGCTGAAGAAGACTTAGCAGTAGCAGCAGCATCGATATTAGCAAGAGCAGAATTTTTGAATCGATTAGAACAGCTCTCTAGAGCTAATAAAATCACACTTCCGAAAGGGGCCGGTCCACAAGTGAATATTGCCGGCAAGGAATTTCTAGCCATGAATGGTATAGATAAACTTCCATTGGTAGCAAAAATGCACTTTAAAACAACTCAGAAAATACAAGAGTAGATATACCTAGCCTAGCTAGGTATATCCCTAATTTATCTATTTCTTCGATAAAGCATCCTTAATCTTTTCTATTGTTGTACTAATAGAGTACTCCTCTGCCTTATCATTCGTACTCTGATCTTTATTTGTTACAAATTCTAGATATTTTTTCAACAGATCTCTAACTTCTTTCTTACCCATAGTTAGATAATCTGCAACTAAATACTTAGTTTTATCAGTTTCTTCAGTAGCACTTAATAGAGCATCTAGCTTAGTATTAGCATTTGCGTTTAGTACACTTTCTAAGAATCCTGCAACATCATTAGCTTGGAAATACTGCTTATTCTTACTATTTAAGTAATCTTGTGTATATGGAAATGCCACAGGATTACCATCTGCTCCGACTATAGATACTGCTTGACCTTTCTTATCACCATCGAGATACACATGCGCACTACCATCGGCAAATTTCCCAGTCATAGGATCATAATTTGCAAGGCCTTCATGGAAATCACCTGCACCTGGCTCTACTAACTCCCATACTTTTGTCTCTTTGTTCTTCTTATACTTTAATGTAAGCTTAGCAAGATCCGATCCTGATATAGTTACTAGATCGTGCCCCATCATAGTAAGAATGTTAGGATCCTGCCATTCAACGGTATCTCCTCCAAACAACTCAGCTATTTCAATGACAACAGGGAGCGTAAAGTGAGCATTGTAACTAGAATTAGATTCAGCTGATGCCTCAACTTTTTCTGTTAAATTATTATTAGCATTGCCATCTGTATCAGCATTAGCAAGCTCTTCCTCAGTTACAGCACCAGATGCTCCATTCTTGTTCATACCAAGAGTAACAAACGCCTGCTGGGCACTATCCAAATCGCCCATAGATCTTGCACCTACTGATGAACCTCCTGCTAAACTAGAAGTGTTTCCACCAACACGATTACCCCTAAATGTTAAATTAACCGGTCTCCCGCAGCCAGAAACAACTAGGCCGATAAATAAATATTTCACTATATTCGCATTCATAACAATATTAATATTGGGCAATATTAATGCAAATGTAATTGTAACAAATACTTATTTTTCAATTTATCTGCATATATGCGTTGAATAGTATCAGACAACAGCATCCGTATTTTCTGGAACAGCACATCCTTCCTGATGTTCTTCAAATAAATGACCCATTAACGTAGTAGCTATAAGACATATTACTGCTATGCCACTCATGAACATATGGAATGGTATCACACTTCCGATACCTGTGCCGGAAATCTGCTCTTGGATAATTAAACTACTAATACTATATCCAGGAGCTTCACCAATCCCCATCGCTGCAGAATTCAACACAAAGCCAACGCTTCTTAATGCATTAGGTGTTCTTCCGCCAATAATAGCATTTAAGACCGGACCAGATAAAGATAGCCCTATAATAAGACAAGTTACACATATCAACGCAGAAACAAGATTAGGCGGAAACATTAAACTTAAATAACCTAAAAGATATACCAGAAATGTGGTCTGAGCAATAGTCTTAGCACTTACTTTTAACTTGATTGCCACCTTAGTTAACGGAACAGAACATATCATACCTACAAATGCACTAAATGCTATAAAAGAACCCGTCAAATGTGGTGCATGAAGTATTTTACTGAAATACTGTGGCATAGCACTGAAAATAGGTGCGTATAAAAACCAACTCATCACAATAACAGCATAAGCAGCTCGTAAAGTTTTATCTGAAAGAATCCATTTAATACTAGAAAATAAATTCTGCTGTTTCTCAACTCTAGGAACATCCCTAGGCAACATCTTAAGTATCGCCTGACAGCTAAGCAGCACCGCTATTGCAAATACAAACGGACCTGAACGTGGGTAACACTGGAAAAGATAATTACTTACTAAAGGTCCCACTAAGTTGCCATAATTACTCCCTCCAGCTAAGGTCGCATAATTTATCATCCCACCCTTAAAGTGCTTAACTGCATAAGAGGTGATAGAATACGTGCTTAAAGAGTGAGTCCCCTGACTAATTCCCATCACAAACAAACAGCCAGCTATCACATACGGATTATCAGAAAAACAGAGTCCTGCTACAGCTATGGAATATACAGTACATACAACTCTTAGCAAGAATCTAGTATCAAAATGATGCAAGAATGATACTACAAACATTCTTGAAAACCTGTTAGATAACGACCATACCGTTAGCAGTATAGCAATCCACTGCTTTGGTAATCCCAGCGCATCAGTCAAGAAGCTGGTAAGTATAACAGTTATGGCAAAATATGCAGAGTTTAGATGATAGTGTTCAATATATAAATATTGCAACCAACTCCACTTTTTTACTTTACTTTTTATGGAACTAATTTTCTGTGTCATGAAGCAATTAAATTAAATGTTAATAAATTGATTAATTTTGTTGAAGAAACTGATAGCCGTATAATATTCAGCATCAAAACATTAACCTATAGAATTATACCTCATTTAACACATTTTTATGGAACTGAGAATTATACCATTAACCACCGAACCGGTAAACATGCCAAAATAAAGGTGTGAGCACGCAGGGCAATCAAGACACTATAGACATTGTATTCGATTCTAATCAGGTTGCTCTAGACAGCACATTTACTTATATTAATAACTTCAACCTATCGCCAGGTTCATGCTGTTTATGCAACTTTGGAAACAGAGAGATATTAGGTTATGTATCTAGTGTTAAGCATTCTAACAGTGAATCTTATCCATATTCTCTTAAACCAGTACTGACACATATTCCAGAACTCTCGCTACCAGATTCTCTTGTACAATTATGGAAATCTATCGCGCAAGAACAGCTCTGTTCAGAATCGAAGGCACTTACACCATTTATCCCACCAACTGGCAAAAATCGATTGCAGCACATTTGGGAAATAGCCAATTCGATTGAAAACATTCCTCTCAACACACACGAAAAAAGTCTACTTTCTTCATATTTTGACGGAAATTCATTTTTTGTGGAAAACCATGGAAAAAAGGTTGACAACAAGTTCAAAGCTCTCCTTAAAAGGCTGTGGAAAACTAGCTATATTACTAGGAAAACTATAATAAACTTAACATTATCCACACGAGACACCAACATCAACTATACTCTTGGAAAAAGTGAAGAAGAAATAAGAGACTATATTAATAGCTACTCTAAAAAAAGGCCTGCTCAGACCTCCGCATTAGAAATACTGCTCCAATCCTGCAAAGCTTATTTCACCATACCAGAGCTAGAATCGTTCTGCTCCATAAGCTCTGCAACTATCAGAAAACTTATAAAAGATGGTCTGCTAGTAAAACATAATCAAGAATGCATCAAGCATCCCTTAAACAAAACTCTAACCTCCGAACAATCCACAGCAGTTAAAAACATTTGTTCCAGGATTGATGATAGATCGAGCAATACCACCCTCCTTCATGGAATAACCGGGAGCGGAAAAACAGAAGTATATTTAAGGTGTACTCACCATGCATTGAACGAAGGTAAGAATGTTCTACTATTAGTTCCAGAGATAGCACTTACAGCACAATTAGTCGGCATATTCCGTGAACACTTTGGAGATGATGTAGCCGTTCTACACAGCGCACTTTCAGACAATGCCCGACTCTCTACTTGGATAAAAACACTTAAAGGTGAATATAAAATAGTAATTGGACCAAGAAGCGCGCTCTTCTCTCCACTTCAGGATATAGGACTCATAATTTTAGATGAAGAGCACGATTCCTCATACAAGCAAGAGACAACTCCATTCTATCATTCCAGAAGCTCTGCTGAAAAGCTTGCCGAAATATGGGGAGCTGCATTAGTACTAGGCTCTGCCACCCCTTCTATAGAATCCTATTATCAGGCAACTAATAATAAATATCATCTCGAGATACTCTCAAAGCGTGCCTCAGCCAGCAGTCTGCCATCCGTCTCTATTGAGAATCTAGTTGAGCTATACAAGAGCGGTAAACCCAGCATCATCGGCCCCCAACTACATAGCGCCATAACAGAAAACCTTGCTAAGAAGGAACAGACCATATTATTCCTGAACAGAAGAGCCTATGCTCCCTCATATATATGCAGAGACTGCGGATTTATCGCATCCTGCCCAAACTGTAGCGTATACCTCAGCTTTCACAAATCCGTAAAATCATTAAAATGCCACCATTGCGACTTCCATACCCCAGCTAAAGAGGAATGCGAAAGCTGTAAAAGCAGTAAAATAGCCGCCGCAGGCATAGGCATAGAAAAAGTTGAAGAATTCATTAGAAGCACTTATCCAGAAGCCAAGGTGGCCAGATTAGATAGAGACATAGCGAGAAGGAAGAATGTACTATCCGACACACTATCTCTTTTCAGACAAGGCGAAATAGATATTTTAATCGGCACTCAAATTATTGCAAAGGGATTAGACTTCCCCAATGTCACACTAGTAGGAGTGTTGGCCGCCGATCTTTCTCTATCCATCCCAGACTACAGAAGCAGCGAAAACACTTTTCAGCTACTCACGCAGGTTGCAGGAAGAGCAGGGAGAAGCAATCTTCCCGGCAGGGTTGTTATCCAAACATTCAACACCACTCACCCAGCAATTATCCACGCTACAAATCAGGATTACATCTCATTTTACAATCAGGCCATTGAAGAAAGGACACTGACCGAATATCCGCCTTTCACCAACCTCATCAATATCAGACTATCTCATGCAGATAAATACTTGGTCCATTCAGCATCAAAACAACTAGCAGATCGCCTGAAATCACTAAGTCGCAAATCCAAAGTACTGGGCCCTGCACTCTGTGCAGTAGAAAAGCTGGCTAACAATTGGAGATACCATATCCTCATTAAAACATCCTTGAATTCAGATACTTCCTGGATAAAAGAGAGCTGCGAAACACTATCAGCACAACACCCCGAGATCTCTTTATCTATCGATGTAAAAGCAGGCAATTTAATGTGATTGTTTCACGTGAAACAATCATATTAACAAACAAAACAACTACTGTACTTATATATAATTCAAGGGTAAGCTTGAGTAATGAAATTAAGAATAGGACATAGCCCAGACAGTGATGATGAGTTCATGTTTTGGGGACTCTCATCAGGGAAAATCGAGACCCCTTTTAAATTAATCCACATACTCCGAGATATCCAAACATTAAACGAATGGGCACTGGAAGGCAAGTTGGAATGCTCTGCTATTTCAGCCGCAACACTGGCCTTTGTAGCTGAGAAGTACACACTTATCAGAGAGGGGGGGTCGTTTGGAGAGAACTACGGCCCTATTCTTGTTGCTAAAAAGCCGCTTAGCAACGAAGAGCTAAAGAACGCAAAGATCGCTATCCCCGGCACCTTAACATCTGCTTTTATCACTCTTAACTGCTACTGCAAAGAAGTATTAGGTTCCAATGATATCGACTGGGAATTCTACCACTTCGAAGAGATTTTTGATGCAGTACTCACTGGCAAAGCAGATGCCGGACTTCTTATCCATGAAGGACAACTTACCTATGAAAACATGAAGCTAAAAAAGATAGTTGATTTAGGTGAATGGTGGACCGAAACAACATCACTGCCTCTACCATTAGGCATAACTGTTGTAAGAAAAGACCTTGGCATAGAAAATATTAGACTACTAAGCAATGCTATTAAGGACAGCATTAATGTGGCATTAAAGTGCAGAGAGGATGCTAGTGAGTTCGCAATGCAAGCAGCCAAAGGGCTAGACGATGCAAAGAGTCAGACTTACCTAAACATGTATGTGAATAAAAGAACTATCGATATGGGTGATGAGGGATTTAAAGCAATTGAATTATTACTAAATAAGGGTCATCAACTGGGCCTGCTCCCTAAAGCTAATATAGAACTTCTAGACTCTAAACCTATTAATATTTCATAATATATATATGAGTGCATTTACATTTGGACACACCCCTGACGCTGATGACGCCTACATGTTCTGGGCATTAACTACCAATAGAATTAACACTTCTTTAAATATTAAGCACGAGATAATGCCTATACAGCAGCTGAACACTAGGCTGATTGACAACGACTTAGACATTTCAGCTGTTTCAGTAACCAATTTGCCTAACATAGCAGATAACTACAATCTATTGTCTGTTGGTGGCTGCTTTGGAGAAAAATACGGTCCTAAACTAATCTCTAGAAACACCATACCTACTACACAGTTGCAAAACAAAAAGATTGGTGTCCCTGGAAGATTAACTACTGCTTGCACGTTATTCCATATTTACCTCCATGAATTAGCAGGTGTTATCCCTGAAAATATTGTAGTGCTGCCATTTAATGAGATACTCCCATCAGTTGCTAGAGGCGATATCGATGCCGGCATCATCATAGACGAGGGTCAGCTTACTTACAAAAGTTTAGGTTTAAATTTAATCGTAGATTTGGGTGAGTGGTGGAATGAACAGTATGGATTACCGATACCTCTTGGAGCGGATGTGGTTAGAAAGAGCTTGCCAGATGAAGTTAAATATGAAGTTCATAATATCTTTACGCAATCTGTTCAACAAGCCTTAGACAACAGGGAACAGGCCTTAGACTATGCTTTAAAGTACGGCAGAGGGATATCTAAGGACAAAGGAAGAGAATTTGTTGGAATGTATGTAAACAAAAGGACCCTAGACATGGGAGATGATGGGTTTAATGCCATCAAATTGTTAATTGAAAAGGGATCTACATTAGGTTTATTTGAGAATAAGTTGCCAGAGATTCTAACATCTATTTCTGTAATGTAAAATCTACTTCAATACCGACATCTTTGGTCTTTATTAGTAGATAAAACTACCAATAATATTACATAGATAAAATAAAGAATCATAAGGAAGATATATGCAACCAACCGCTAAGCATCCATTAAATGAAATTGCAACGATACAAATACATGACCCTATGGACATGTATAATATGACTAAAAATATGCCAGATGAATGTGCACTGGCCTACGAAATGGGTCAGATGGCAGCTCCAGACTGGCCTAAAACCGATAAGCCCATCACTCTTTGTGGCATGGGAGGATCGGCAATCGGGGGAGATCTAACCAAATCTATTTTCGAGCAACACTCCAACGTGCCATTCTTTGTACATAAAGATTATAACGTGCCAAATTATGTTGGGAAAGATTCATTAGTATTTATTTCCAGCTATTCCGGAAGAACTGAAGAGACTCTTAGTGCTTATAGAGCAGCCAAAGCACGGGGCGCTAAAATTATAGCTATCACTTCTGGCAAAGGATTCGCTAAAATGGTAAAGGATGATGGTTTTCCTGTAGTGAAAGTTTACGATCATTTACCTCCAAGAGCAGCTATTGCATATCTATTCATGCCTGTAGTAGCCTTGTGTGAAAAGATGGGATACATTCCTAAGCAGGATGTTAATAATACCGTACAATTATTAAACAAGCTTAAAGAAGAATATACAGTGGAAAATCCTCTGCATAGCAATATCGCTAAACAGCTAGCCACAAAACTCCACCAGAAGCTACCACTTATCTACGGATTAGGAGCTTGGCAAACAGCTGTCGCTTGGAGATGGAAAGCTCAGATTAACGAAAACTCTAAAAACATGTGTTATGTTCACTCTTATCCAGAATTAAACCATAACGAACTTCTTGGTTGGGTGAAATCGAAAGAGCAGGGAATGAAGAACTGTATCAATCTAGTGATTGAAGACGGAACAGAATCGACTAGAATGAAAAAACGAGCGGAAGTAACAGAAAGTTTAATTAAAGATTTCTGTGAAAGTATCCACATAACCGCCAAAGGAAACGATTCTCTTTCTAAGATAATGAGCTTGGTATATCTTGGCGATATGACATCTATATACCTTGCGGCTCTAAATAAAGTTGATCCTGAAAGTATCGACTGGATAAATGTTCTTAAGAAAGAATTGTGTAATGTTCCTTAAGATTGTAGATTGTAGATAGTGGGTCCGGTAAAGGACCTACTATCTAACTGTTGCTGAACTACTGTTATCAGCTGATAGATTTTTCATCATCTCTAACTTCTTCTCGAATTCTGCTAAGTTTTTACCTTCTAAAGTTACCGGATTACCCTGCATCAAATTCATTAGCTCCTGACATTCAGAACCAGAAAACTTAACAGCATTTAATCTATGCTCTTCAAACGCTTCATAAGCCATCGGCGCTACTGCTTTAGCACATTTAGCCATCGCTTCAGCATACACACGTATTTCATACTGAGCATGCGAATCTAATCGGAGTCTTAAAAAGTGGAATAGATTATGAAGATCTATCTGCCAATACCATTCGGTATAGAGCGATAATGGTAGATTAGCTCTAGCAATCTCTCTTGCTAAACCAGACTCTATCATCTCTTCATAATTAGCATAAACTGTTTTCTGATCTTCTCGCATAGTTGACAAGAACTTCTCAGATATTTCAGATCCTAGAACGGTATCCGATCTAGCCTGTTTGTTATCAAGAGATTGTGTTCTTAACTGATCATCTGCTGGTAGATAGAACTCGTCTTTCATAATACTGTATCTACCACTAATTTCATTTAGCCTAGCTGTACGGTGGCGCACCCACTGTCTTGCAACAAAAATCGGCATTTTCGCATGAAAAGTAAGTATTACTTGTTCAAAAGGAGAAGTATGATCGTGCTTCATTAAGTAGTTAATTAAGCCCTTATCTTGGCGTACTGTCTTAGTACCAGATCCATAGCTTACTCTGGCAGCCTGCACTATTCTCTGATCGCTACCCATGTAATCGACCAATCTTACAAAGCCTTTATCTAATACTGGTATTTCTTGATCTAATAATAATTCCGCTTCAGGAGTTGTAATATGTCCCATACCTATATTATGCAGTATAAAACGATAATACAACTCCTGATATATTTTCGGTTATTCTATTTTGCAGGTAGTAATGTAAAGTTAATATTCTCTGCCATATTTGAAAGTTCACTTACACTTAATACATTACTGGATAAAAATACACAAGTAGTTTCATCTCTAGCTATTGTAAACTGATTTTTATCTGTAATATACTTTTTAAACACATTATTCTTATTTGTTCTATAATCCGAAAATTCTAATAAATTTAAATTATATTCTCCTGATGGAGAGTTAACCTGATATATTGTTATACATCCCTCTGGTACTACTACTTTCTGAATATCTACTATATTCTCATCTGAATGATTAAAGTTTAAAGAATATCCTTTCTTCATTGTATCACTAGATATTGCAGGACGTGCACCGCTCTTCACGGATGCTATTGAACTTGTTTTATCAAATTCATACTGATATAATTTAGTTAAATACACACTAGATAGAACGGTGAAACAAATAATAATAAAATAATGGGATCCCATAGACTTAAAGAATGTTATAGATTCCGCAATGCTTTTTTCTCTATCTATACTATCCAAATTTTTCTTGAGACTCTGTAATGTTTCTTCTGAACTATTATCCCTAAAAACAGGCATGTTAGAATTATCTGATTCTAACATTTTTTTCAGATTTAATACTGACACATATTCATCTCTAAAGCTTTCATCTTCCAGGCATTTTTTAAATGTCGCAAGTTTTTCTTTAGTAGATAACTCATCATCAGCTAACGCATGAATTTCTAGTAATTCATCATTGTTGGCAAGCTTTTTTTCTCTCTTTTTCTGCTTATCCATATCCGTTCTCCTATAAATATCCACTTCTTCTAGCATATTTTTCTAGCATTTCTCGAAGCTGAGCCCTTCCTCTGGCTAATCTTGAACGTACTGTTCCTATTGGTAATTCTAAAACTTCTGCTATCTCTAAGTAAGATAGATTCTCTATATCACTTAAGATAATAACGGTTCTATAATCAGCTGATATTTCTTGCAGCGCTGCCGATACTTCCTCTCCTAGCATATTATCAAATAGTATTCTATCAGGAATTATTTTAACTGGTGCTGCCGATTCCGGAACATCTTCTCTATCTAGAGATGTTGTTCCAAATTTTTGTCTATGATTATACTTGTTAATATACAAATTGGTTATAATTCTAAGAACCCAACTCTTAAAGTTCCTTCCGTCAAACTTATCAAAAGCCTCGTAGGCCTTTAACAATGACTCCTGTACTAAATCCTGGGCTTCATCAAAATTATGAGTTAATCGTAATGCTGTTCCCTGAATGGAATTAAAATTTTTCTCAACCATATCTTCGAATCGGTGCCGATTCTCGTAAACTTTTTTGAACAACATATATGTACGCCTTTACTTAAGTTGCAAAATATTTAATTCTACTAACTTAGTACATATATTTTCGGCTATTTACTAATGCATCTTAATGGCTATTAATAACAGGAATTACCATTCCTTTCCTTGATATACTTTGGAAATATTTCCTACAAAGAGATTTTTTGGGGTGCTTGCGCACTTGCTGTAGGACTCTCTCTCATAATTTCCTTATATAAAGAATCTCGTTCAACGGGAGTTCTAGATGCCTCTAATATCATTTTTCTCATATTATCATATGTTAAGTACTGCTTTTTATTTCCAAATTCGCCTTCTTTATACGTTATCTCGTAATCCTGCACTAATCCATCAGCATCATCGGCACCATACCAAAGAGACAACTGTGTTATTTCCGGAGTGTTCATAATCCAGAAACTCTTAATATGTGGAAAATTATCTAACATCAATCTAGATACTGCAATGTTCCTTAGATCGTTATATCCAGACTGACCAGGTATATGTTCTAATTCGGTTTTTTGTGGATGAAAGGATAACGGGGTCATGCAAAGAAAATGCCCAGTTTCGTCCTGCAATTCTCTAAGCTTAATTAGATGCTCAACACGTTCTTCAACAGTCTCTATATGGCCATATAGCATGGTTGCATACTGTTTTAACCCTAGTTTAGCTGCCACTCTGGCCACTTCAAGCCATTCGTCACCACCAATCTTCTTTTCAAATAGCTCTTGATGCACTCTGTCTGAGAGCACTTCAATCCCTCCACCTGGTAAAGAATCTAATCCTGATTCAATTAGGTCTCGTAAAGCTTGTTCTATGGTAACCTTTCCAACTCTTGCTATTTCAGTAATTTCTACTGCGGTAAAAGCCTTTATATGAACATCCGGCCTCAGCTCCTTGACTATCTTCAACATATCTAAATAATAACTATAATCCAACCTAGGATTTACTCCGCCCACGATATGGATTTCTGTTATTGGATGATGTAAATATTGTTCCACTACAGATTTAATTTTTTCAAGAGACATCTCATAGGGGGTCGGGCCTCCTTTTTTTGCATAGAAACTGCAAAATTTACAAAACTTATTGCAGATATTAGTATAGTTGATATGCTGATTCCGTACAAAATAGGTTCTAGATTCGTGCATACGCTCTCGAACAATATTGGCAAGATATCCTACACCTGTTAAATTATGTGAATTATATAGTAATACTCCATCATCAAAGGATAATCGATTATTTGTAATTACTTTTTCATATATTGGAAGCAGTGCTTCACCTAATAGTTGTTCGACGTGTTTCTCTATCATATACACCTTACCTACATTATACATTTTAGCGAAAAATATCCAGTGATAGAAACCATTTAACACTCTATATAAGGATACTGTGCATAAAAGACTGGCTACAACGTGTGTAAATCTAATATCAAAAATGATACAATAAAGTTATAGATGTCACAATTAGTAGCTCCGCCAACAGATATTACCAGCATTAACGCTTCAGATGGTAAAGATCTACTCTCTAATAAGGAGAATGAAGGCAATCTAGCAAGAGTCTTTGTTTTAGCATCCAGTAACTATAAAAAAAATAATATAAATATAGACTTAGTCTTAGAAAGTATCCCTACAACAAAGAACGATACTGAAATCTTTACTATAAATGCTACAGAAGTAGAATGCGCATCTTGGCTTGATACACTCCATAACAAACCACTCTTTACATCATACTGTTGTACTGTTATCAGGCATCTACTTAAATTAAACTTATCCGAAAAAGAGAAAAGCAATCTTGCAGAACTAATCGCTCAGATACCCTCTTGGGGAATTCTAATCTTAATTCTTGATAATGAGTACACTGAGGGATCTGCTAAAAAGACAGAAGACAATAAGCTAGAATCATGGGTCAAGTGGGCAAAAAAGAACAGTGTTACTATTCTTGGATTAGAAGAAAAGAATAAAAATATAAAAAACGCAATAACTGAATACTGTACCCTTAAAAACATTAAAATTGAACCTAACGCAGTTCAATACCTATCTACAATATTCAGAAATAATACCGAACTAGCCCTCCTAGAAATTGATAAAATTATAAATGATAGCGAACTCACAAATATCGTCATTACCCATCAGCTCTTAACAAGCACTCTCTCGCACCTACATAAAATAGACACATTTAAATTGATAGATGAAATATTCTGTGGAAATATCTGCTATGTTGAATCGCAGCGCTACTTACTGGACGAAGCAACCAATTTAGACGAATGGCTGCATACTCATTTTTTACCAGTTTTCACTAAACAATTAACTCTTATTTGGCAAGCTATTACCATAAATACTTTAAAAGATTATCCTAATTATCAACAACTAATACCTAGCAAACCATCCATTAGCAGTGAGCCCTCCTGGATTAAAAATAAGATACAACAACAATCCAAAATGTGGAATATAACCAAAATAGCTGAAGTATATCAACATCTTGCTACCTTAGATAACAAACTTAAGGGCATAGAAAGCGGTTCATCAACTAAAGATGAAATAATAAACCTTATGTTCAAGTGTACTTTCATGGCAAAACAGCAGTGAAATCCAGATATATTTCCACTATTGTTCTTATTTACCATAATTCTTATACATTAAAATATTCCATTTGCTTTTAAATAACAATATAACCATGTAAGGTGTTCTATTTTCAAGATTGGGAAAGGTATAATCTAGATTATCCCAAGGAAAATTAGTAAGAACGGAGAATTATGCAAGAAGTTTTATTAACACATAGTGGCTATAAAAAACTAGAGGAAGAGCTAAACGACCTAAGAGGCCCTCTAAGAAAAAATATAGCTGATACTATAAGAGAAGCGAAAGCCCACGGCGATTTGAAAGAGAATGCCGCATATCACGATGCTAAACTAAATCAGAAGAGATTAGAAAGCAGAATCGCCGATCTTGAAAAAGTTCTCCAAAAAGCTAGAATTGTAGAAAGACCAGAAAACAATACCGGAGAAGCACACCTGGGTAGCAAAATAGAACTATTTGACGAGGTATACAACGAAAAACTTACAGTATCTCTTGTAGGTTCTTATGAAGCCGATCCTGCTAATAATATGGTATCTATCACTTCACCCCTTGGATCCGCCTTACTAGGTATATCTGAAGGCTTAGAATGCACAGTGGAAGCCCCTGGGGGAACTCAGAAATATAAAATATTAAAGGTTGAATAATTCTACTATTATTAACAGTGATATATTCCATTAATATTTCAATAATATCAGATAGAGGTACAAATAAATGAAGAGATTATTAGCAATATCTTTCATAGCAATAGCAGCATTGGGATGTAACAGAAAAGCAGCCCATGAAGCAGAGCATGATGCAAAAGATGTAGAAAAAAAAGTGGGTCATGAAGCTGAAAAAGTGGGTCATGAAGCTGAAAAAGCAGGCAATGCTGTAGAGGCTGTTAAAGACAAAGTTGAACATGCTGTTAAGGATGCCGAAAAAGCAGCTGAAAAAGCAGGACATGAAGTATCCGAAGAAGTGAAAGCTGTTGGTGCAGCTGCAGTAAAAGAAGCAAAAGAAGTAGGCAAGAAATTACACGATGCCGCCGATGCTGCAGTAGAAAAGGCTAAAGAAGTAGGAGACAAGCTCTCTCATGGAGCTAAATCCGTTGGTCAAGCTGTATCTAGTGAAGCTAAAGCTCTAGGAAATAAAGCCAAAGCTGCTGCTGAAACAGTAAAGGATGATGTAAAAAGCTTTCCTAGTCAGGTAAAAGAAAAATTAAATGCTATGTCTAACAAGCATGACAGCAAGCATTAATATCTGCTAGCAGTATTCATTAGTAGTGATTATTAGTGAAAAATAATATATTTATATAAAAAGAGAGCGGGATTAACTAAAGTTAAACCCGCTCTCTTTTATAGACAGTTTATTAAGCTAAAACTTTTAAGTTTCCAGCTACAGCACGACCCTTATTATCTACTAGGTCATAGTGAATGTCTTGTCCCTCGTGCAAATCATGAATACCTGCATCTTCTAAAGCTGTAATGTGTACAAATACGTCATTACCGCCATCGTTTGGTTGGATAAATCCAAACCCCTTGGATGGATTAAACCATTTTACTTTTCCTGAACTCATATTATTATTGTTCTCCTTATCTCGTTAATATCATAATCGTTGGAATTGCTTCTAACAAGCTTTTTCTAACTAGTTTTTCCTATTACAATTAACGCTACAAGGAGTAGTAGTTTATTGGAATTTGAATACTTCATTAATATTTAATAATATTAAATTCTAATTAGTTAGCTATTTTATGATACCTACTATTAATCTACCACACTTCTGTACAAGAATCAACAAAGTTATGAAAGCTTTTTAATATAAAAAGATTTCTAGTAATAGTACCAATGTGAATTAGTAAGGTATCCTGCCAATACTTACAACTATCTAAGATCGGGAGCATCGTTCTCGAATGTTATAATATCTGCAATAGACTTTTCAAGATCCGATTTCTTTTTCAATATCTCTTCAATAGTATTCTTAAGTTGAGTATTCTCTTCAGCAAACTGTTTAACCAAGGCTATCAATTCAGTTTTATCCACACCAGCCTGATTCGTTATTACCTTTAATCCCTGATACGCCTCTCTCAACTTATTGTAAATGTTCTTCAAAGATTCTATGCCACCAATCTCTTCTATATTCTTTACTTTCTCATTTTCAAGAATTAAATCTTTATCTTTATACTTATTTTCTAGATTTTTTACTTGTTTAGCTGAATCCTCAACTTTAGGGATAAGTTCAGCACTCTGTTTTCTAACCTCATTACTAACTTGTGGCTTACATGTTTTAGAGAGCACAAAGAACATCCGTTTAAGATCGATTATATCTTTCTTTAATGATTGATATTCTTCCATCGTAGGAGTTACCGCTTCGACCTCAGGTTCAGACCCATCTTCCACCAGCTCTACCGAATCTGAATGATTTTGAACGTTCTCCACAGACTTATTAGGCGTACTATTTTTTTCAACATATTCAGTATCAGTACCTTCTAATGGCGGACTGTTCTTCTTTACATCACCATTTTCGTCTTGCCTATTACTAGCCGCAACTGATTTTTGTACCATACATTCTTCTCTAGTAGGTGATGGAAGATCGGGAATACGTGAATCTGGTACATAATAACATCCAGACAGTACAATACAACTCATTTTTAAAAGAAGTAAACCCTTTAGATTTCTAAAAACAACCATACTACAACTCCACTCTCTACTCAATTTACATTCTGAATATCCCAAATTTAGCGTCAGGAATAACTTTATTTCTAGATATCTCTATTCCCATGCCAATCACACGCCTAGTATCAATAGGATTAATAATGCCATCATCCCACAATCTAGCAGTAGAGAAGAGGGCATCCGATTCTTCTGCATACTTATCTAATATCGGTTTTTTAAACGTAATCTCCTCTTCCTCGGTCATTTTTCCACCTTTACTCTGCAATGCATCCTTCTTTACTGTTAAAAGTACGTTAGCAGCCTGCTCGCCACCCATAACACTGATTCTAGCATTGGGCCACATCCATAACTGCCTCGGACCAAATGCCCTGCCGCACATACCATAATTTCCTGCGCCGTACGATCCTCCCACAACAACAGTAAATTTAGGAACATTCGCTGTACTTACTGCAGTCACTAACTTAGCACCATTCTTTGCTATCCCTTCATTCTCATACTTTTTCCCTACCATGAATCCACTAATATTCTGTAAAAACACAATCGGAATCTTTCTTTGGCAACATAACTGGATAAAGTGTGCCCCCTTCAATGCACTTTCACTGAAAAGAATCCCATTATTAGCAATCACTCCTGCCATGGCACCGTAAAATCTAGCAAATCCGCAAATAAGAGTCTTTCCGTAACTTGGTTTGAATTCTTGGAAACGCGATCCATCCACTATTCTGGCTATTATCTCATACATATCTATCGGCAGCTTCGAATTAGATGGTATCAATGAGTATAAATCCTCTACGTTATAAACAGGATCTTCAGGAGAGATGAAACCTGATAAACTCTTTTTGGAAGGTCCTAAACTCTCTACAATTTTCCTTACCATTTCTAAGGCTTCTTCATCATCCTCAGCAATAGAATCGGCCACTCCGCTAATGCTTGTGTGCACCTCTGCTCCACCTAACTCTTCGGAAGTCACCTCTTCTCCTGTAGCAGCTTTTACTAGCGGTGGACCGCCTAAAAATATGGTGCCGTTTCCTTTAACAATAATCGCTTCATCACACATAGCAGGCACATAAGCCCCACCAGCCGTGCAGGATCCCATTACGCAGGCAATTTGAGGTATTCCTAAGCTACTCATCTGAGCCTGATTGTAAAAAATTCTTCCAAAATGATCTTTATCCGGAAACACCTCACTCTGTAAAGGCAAAAAAGCTCCTCCAGAGTCTACCAAGTAAATACACGGTAAATTATTCTCTAAAGCAATCTCTTGCGCGCGTAAATGCTTTTTAACTGTAAGAGGAAAATAAGTGCCACCCTTCACCGTCGCATCATTGGCTACTATCACACATTCCCTATTACAGATTTTTCCTACCCCTGTAACTACCCCTGCACCTGGCGCCTCATTGTTATACAGATTATAGGCGGCAACTGTGGAAAACTCTAAAAATGGAGATCCTTCATCTACTAAGATCTGAATACGTTCACGAGCAGTTAACTTATTTCGGCTATGATGCTTATCTATAAGATCTTTGCCACCACCCGATTTTGCCCAGTTCAGAGCATTCTCATAATGCTCTTTTACTAAATTAAACTGATTTTTGTTTTCTGAGGCTACATCATTCTGCTGGAAGCTACTCTCTATAACAGGAAATTCGGAACTATGCATACTATATTATCGTGTGCATTACTCCTGGTTTGAATACTTAATTACAAAATATAAGGGATTGATAGCTGTTTATGAAGATATTTATCTTCAGGCAGGATACTACTTAGCGGCAAATTCAACACTTCGCTGTAGACCTTAAGTACGGAATAACACATTCTCTCGGGCACATAATTCTGCGACTTTTTCAGTGCGTTCCTTGAGAGATTAGCATACAACTCACAATTATTTAATAGTAAATTAATTTTCTTTGCTAATTCTAGAGAACTATTAGATATGAGATAGCCATCCACTCCATTTTCAACACTCTCTGCCGCACCACCTTTATTAACCGCTATACAGGGAAGTCCGTAACTCTGGGCCTCATTAATCACTAAACCCTGTGTCTCTGTTGTAGAAGTAAATATAAACGCATCGGCAATAGCGTAATATCTACCAACTTCATTTTGGGATACTCCACCTATAAATTTCACATAATCGCCGATTCCTAACTCTCTTACACGCTTCTTGAGATGCGCTTCATAAGGACCTTCGCCGACCATCCACAGCCTAATTTTTTTATCATACTCTATCGCTTCAGAAACACCCTTTAAAAGAGTATCCAGATTTTTCTCTTTCGCCATCCTTCCAAGATAAAGCAGAATTTTTTGAGAAGGATGAACCCCCATGTTATTCCTACATTCACTTCTGAAGTAAGACCCCTTCTTTTTAATGGCTGTAGGAATGGAGAAAATAGGCTTATTAACTCTATGCTTGAACAACCAGTTCTTTGCACACCTACTTGGAACTATTACACTATCCACCTCATTATAATAATAATGGGTGTTATAACCAATTATTCTTTTAATAGATCGCTTAGAAAGATACGGTACATAATGCGCATACTTATCGTAAAACGTATGGTAAGAACTTACTATGGGATAACCAAATAATCTGGCCCAACGCAACCCTATATGCCCAAGAGTCCATGGGGTATGCGTGTGGATGATATCAAATTTTTTACTTCTAAATTCAAGATAAGTTTTTGTAAAAGGAGGAATGGCCAAAGGATAGTCGCCAGACCAAGGCGTGCGCACTCCATTCACTCGGAATATATTCGCATCCTGCTCTTGGTATCCGGGATAATTTGTAGTATAGAGTTCTACTGAATGACCAGACTCTCTTAGTTCTGTCATTAGCATCTCTATACTAACACTTACACCATTTAAAATAGGAAAAGCACTATCTGAAAAAAGTGCAATCTTTAAACTTCTTTTCCGGTCTTTTCCTTCCATTACTCTATTCTACAATAAATTTTAATAAGAAATATAACTCTAAAAAAGTAGAATAGAATCCTTAACCAGGATTCCTACCATGATTTTCTACGAATTTTACTAGACCACTCAGCTTAAATCTTCTCTGACCGCCCTTCGTTCGTATATGCTCTAACCATTCTCGATTAGTATATCTTCTAACAGTTGCAGGACACACACCTAACAATCTGCTAACTTCTTCTAGAGTAAGCTCAGGGTCTATTAAACGCCTAATAAGCTGTTTTCTAGACTCTCTAAATTCACCACGGTAATAGTGTGCAGTTACAGAATCATCAAAAAAAGTACTAAGAAAATCGATATTCTTTGGAAGCGATTCCCACATATAATATAATTCTTCATTAACTACAGGTTCAATGGTTGGGTTTTTAGATCTTCTAGGTCTAGGAGAGCTCAACTTACACTGTCTTTCTTCAAGATCTATTTCTAGCTCTTGCTTAACCTGTTTACGCGATTTCACTCCACCTACCAGGTTTTCGCTTAATACTATTTCTTCATTACTTTTCTCTACTACCTTAGATGGAACCTCCATCTCAAGGTCTTTCTTTTTAGTTGAAGTTTTTATCATTTTTATTCTCCTTTAGAAAAACTATTAACACAAACAATTGACTTGATGCATTAAACAGTATAACATGTTTTGTATAATTGTTCTACTATTATTTATATTATAATCATAGAATCGCCAAAACTTAGAAACCGATATTTTCCATCTACTGCAAATTTATATGCTGATAGTACTTTATGCCTACTAGAGAAGGCACTAATCATACATAGCATCGTAGTTTTCGGTAGATGGAAGTTTGTAATAATTCCGTCTACAATGTTAAAAGTATATCCTGGGGAAATAAATAATTGTGTACTTTTTTCACCCCAACCTATACTTTTTTTAGAAATTGAAAAACTTTCTAGTGTTCTTACTGTTGTAGTTCCCACAGCAATGATCCTCCCTCTACAGGCATTTATCTTTTCTGCGAGCTCTTCAGAGACGGAACAAGTTTCACCATGCATCACTATATCTTCTAAATTCTCCACTTGAATAGGTCTGAAAGTATCAATGCCAACATTCAAGGTTACGTAACCAATATCTACACCTTTTTCTTTTAATAAATCTAGATATTCTTTCGTGAAATGGAGCCCTGCTGTTGGTGCAGCACTACTGCCTCCTTTTTCAGAATAAACAGTCTGATATCGATTGGAATTTTTCAATGGTTGATGGATATAGTGGGGTAATGGAACTATTTTTTCCTCTTCTAGGCGCTCCTCCCAATTACTAGTATCTTCAAATTGAATAATACGGTGGGAATCGTCTACTATCTGGAGAATGGTAGCACTTAATCCATTTTGTAGAAATATTCTGCTTCCTTCACGAAGTTTTTTTGCTGGCTTTGCCATTGCTAAAAAAGATCTTTTTTCCTTAGCTGGTGATACAACAAGGAGTGAGGCTTTTCCTCCAGTCTCTCGCTTCGCATCTAGATGAAACGCCGTTACTCTAGTATTGTTGAGTATTAATAAGTCTTCTGGTTGCAATAGATTGATAAGATTCTGAAACTGCAAATGCTCTACTGCACCCGAAACTCTGTCAAGATGCAACAGCCTAGATTCAGTACGATTCTCTAAGGGATGCTGAGCGATTAACTCTTCTGGAAGATCGTAATTATAGCTGGAAAGTTGATAATCATCAATATTATAAACCATTGTTTTTCAGTTTCTCCTCTTCTCTTAGTTATAATACCGCGTATAGAATGCTTAGTTTTTCCCCTTAATATAGAGTAAAATAGGGACATTATGAATAAATATACACTTCTAATAACATGCGTCATACTAACCTGGTCTTTCCCTACATTTATTAAAAGTGAAGATGTTGTAGATAAAACTGAAAACAGAACTCAAGATAAAGCTGAAACCAGTACCGATACTGATAATAAAAATACTGAAGAAGCAGAATACAATCTACATTTACGGGCTGCTGCAGGGGAAGTACTCAATTATAAGACTAATCTAGTACAGAACATTGGCGATACTAAAATCAGCTTTGTTATTAAACAAGCAATGAAGATTATTAAAAGCGGAGTATGGGAGAACGAAATAGAGATTAAGCATCAGAATGAATCTATAAAAGTTAACGATTCTGATACTAATTATGCCTCCGATTTCAAATTAGAACGCATCTGCAACCTCACTCTTAAAAAAAGCGGTGAAATAATAAACATTAAAACATCAGACAAAAATGAGAATGTTTCTCAGCTTTACCGTATGTCACGTATTACCCAAGTAATTCTTCCTAGCGATATCCAGAATGTTAAGAAGGGATCGAGATGGAATATCAAGCTCGAAGCAAAGTCGGCTATTAGTCTGCCTGCTGCTAGTATGGAAGTGTTCTTCACAGAGGTAAACAAAGAGAATGAGGCCATCCTTCAGTGGACGTATAAAGAGCTAGATACCCAAGACCCTATCGATGCCAATGGAAAATGTTTCATTAATATTGAAAATGGTATAATTAATAAATACGAAGCAAATATTAATAATATTAAGTTCCCAGGATATCCCATTGCCAGCAATTCTACAATAAATCAGGTACTGGTTAAAGAAGAAAAGAAGACTGATTCTGGTAAAAAAGCTCTATAGAGGTGAAATGAAACTTGTTATATGTATAGCCAATAATAGGGACAAACCAAGTCTGCATTCCGCTTTAACAGACAGTGGGTTCCAATGTACGATACTTCCATCAATAGGAGGATTCCTTCAAAAAAACAATAGTGTGTTCTTAATAGGAATTACTCCTGAGAAGTTAAGCGAACTCACTGCTCTGATACAACGAGAATGCAAAGCAAGGGAAGAACTTGTAAGCTCTGCCCCCGTACAAGGAGGATCGTTAGACATGATTATTCAAACACCTATGAAAGTTACTGTCGGAGGAGCCGTTCTCTTTGTTCTAGATGCTGAACAATTTATTAAAGTATAAGCGAGAAACTCATTAATTTTGCAATAAAATGCCTACACAAAATCCAGTTCATACTTCAACCCAAGCCCCTGCAGTACCAAACTCTGAAAATTGCAGTATCCTTGGATTAAAGCAAGCACAGATTAAATTAAAAAAAATCATGTGCTCCACCACTATTCACGCCATTATATTACATGGTAAACAAGGAATCGGCAAAAAGAATTTAGCTACTATCTATGCACGTTTCTGGCTATGCAACAATACATCTAATAAAAATTTAGAGTGCTCTTGTAAAGCATGTACTACCTATCTTTCTACTAATAACCCTGATGTCTTTATATGCTCTCCTTCTCCAGCCAATAGGATGATTACTCTCAGTAGTATTTCTGGAAAAATCGGGAAAGAACAGAGTGTTAAATCGTTTAGCTTAACTACTCCATTGGTCAGCAAGAACAAGGTAATTATTCTACATGATGTAGATTGCCTTACTAGAGATGCAGCTCATAGTCTGCTGAAAATTTTAGAAGAACCGCCCGCAAATGTGAAATTTATTTTAACCACTTCGGAAGTCTCTAAAGTGCTAGATACCATTCTTTCTAGATGCATTATCGTAGATTGTGACGCACCAACTGAAGAAAATCTCATCGAAAAATACGGTCCGCTTAGCTTAGAAGAGGAACTCTTCTCCTATGATGTTCCAGAACGGATAGAGCTCGTAAGAAAAAATAAAGACCTCTATAATGAATGGCACCAGAACTTGTCCACTATATTGCTAGATAGTACCGTACCTATGAACTTAAAGAGCTATCAACTAGCAGAATCCATCTTGAACTTCTCTGCACAAATAGAAAAGTTATCCGATTCTAGTAAAAAAATCGCCATGCTAGAAACACTCTTATCCCTAACGCTCTGGTGGAAAAACATAGAAAAAAAGAATCTTACTGAGCATAGTATCCAGAAGCTTCTTGCACTATGTAAAACACATCAGTCTATTCTAATGAATGGTAATTTGAAGATACAGATTCATGCATTAGCCTTCCAGTTAACCAGTTCGTAGTTATTTATCAGACGCCCGATTTATTCTGTCCCACACTGCATTCCACTCTTCACCAGCTGGAGGAGATTCGATATATATTACAGGAACTTTCATGCTATCAATGTAATGGAGCATCTTATAAAGTAACTGAGCATACCCTGTAGCATTGTATGGCATCATAAATTGCAGATGATTCGTTGGAGTATTTCTTGTTAGCCCAGGCTTACCAATCTCAATCTCTTCCACGATCTTAATTTTTGCCCTAGTAGTATAATGTACCCTACTACATCCAGGCATATCCTCGGAAAATTCAACAGTAGGCACGATAACCTCTCTATTAATTGCCGACTCTATAGAAGAGGGGACCACCATACCATGTCTAAGTATAACAGGGTTATCTCCTGTGCAATCTAATATGGTACTTTCTAAACCAATACTACAATCGCCACCATCTAATACTGCACCTACTCTGCGCATTAAGGTAGGATCAATCTCATTGACCCCCGTAGGTGAAAGCTTTGTGTATAAATTAGCACTAGGAGCAGCTATCGGATATGAGATGCTCTGTAATAAATCTAATGTAAGTGGATGATTAGGTATACGTATAGCCACCGTCCCACTCTTAGTTACTACATGATCTGGCAGTGATGGATGAGCTCTACAAACAATCGTTATTGATCCGGGCATAAACCTGTCAATAACATCTAGTACATAACTCTGATCCAACTCTATGTACTTCAATAAAGATGCCTTATCACCCACATGGAGTATTAATGGATTGCTACGTGGACGCTTCTTTACTTGATATACTTTTTCAGTAGCTTTATAAGATAAGGCATTACATCCTAATCCATATACAGTCTCTGTAGGCACTATTACAACGTCTTCCTTCTCTAAATACGGTATTACATCATAAATATTTTTTGTAATTAAAGGCATTGTACCAATCCTAAATCCATATACTAACTCCTGACATGTAGGAAACAAATTTCACCTTAGTATGTTAAGCTATTTTGCATTCATACGAGGTAACAATAATGTTATTAATAAACATTTTACCTTAAGTTGTTTGCTGATTAATATTAAAAAATTACAATAAAATTAAAATTAATCTAAAAACTTATACTTTGAACAAAATAATCAATTTTATTTGTATTTCCACTAACTAAGCATGATATCTGGACAAAAATATATACTAATAGTGTAAGCAAAAGTATGTCTCATTGTCACAGTTGTTCCACAAATAATAATGAAAGCAGAAACAGAGTAATGGAGTATTTACAGACTCTCTTTACTGCACTCTGTTTAGTTCTTTTACTAGCAAGCTTCGTAGCAAAGCATCCCTCGATAGTGTATCTAAGCGTCCTAGCAGGATCTATATTTCCTACTATGGAGACCTCTAGAAACCTTATCAAAGGGAAAGTAGATATCGGATTCCTCATGCTACTAGCAGGAGCTGGTGCCATCTTAGCCCACGAAGCAAGGGATGCAGCTATACTCCTCTTCCTATTTAGCTTATCGGGCACTCTAGAAACATTTGCTATTAATAAGATGAAAAAAGCCATCTCTTCACTCATTAAACTTACACCAGAGACGGCTATAAGAATCTCAGACGGGCAAGAAGAAGAGGTCGCTATCTCAGAACTTAATATAGGAGACATCATAAAAATTGTCCCATATCAGCGAGTACCTATCGATTCTATAATCACCACCGGATCTAGCAGTATAGATGAAAGTATAATTACTGGGGAATCCCGACCCGTTTCCAAGCATACAGATGATATTCTCTACGGAGGATCTAGTAACTTAGAAGGCCTACTAAATGCAAAAGTAAATGCTCTCCCGGGCGATACACATCTGGAAAGAATTATTAAATTAGTAGAAGACGCTCAGAAAAAAAAAGCGAGTACCGAAAAAGTAAGCGACTGGTTTGGAGAAAAATATACTTACTTCGTGTTAGCCTGTTTCATAACTAGTTTATCAGTAAGATATTTTTTCTATCATCAGGGATGGGATACATCTCTTTATAGTTCCTTAACATTATTGGTAGCTCTTAGTCCCTGTGCACTTGTTATATCCACACCCGCAGCAACACTATGCGCACTCTCTAACGCAGCTAGAAACGGTATTCTTGTGCGTGGAAGTAGCTTCTTTGAAAAGATCATTAAAATCAATTTCATTGCCTTCGATAAAACAGGCACACTAACCATAGGAAAGCCAGGTATTCAACAGATATATATCAGTGAAAAGAATAGTGTCGAACAGTATAATGCCAATGCAAACCTACCTAAAAGTCTGCATGGATATCTGCAGATTATTGCAGCAGCAGAATATGACAGCAATCACCCTATCGCGAGATGCATCATTGAATATGTGAAGAATATCAACCTCACTATCCCTAAAGTAGAAGAACACCAAACTCTGCCCGGATTAGGCGTATCCTCTCTAGTGAATGGTAAAAGAGTGCTAATTGGGAGAAATAAGCTTTTTGAAAAGTATAACATACCAATTCCGGATAACATTCTAAGTTCGGCAGAAAAAATAAGCAGGTCAGGCGACTCCATTATTTTTGTTCTGATTGATGAAACATGGCTCTTACTATCATTTATAGATACCATTAGAAACAATTCTGCTGAAGTTGTTGACGAACTCACCACTCAATTTAACATAGAAACCAGTGTACTAAGCGGAGATAATGAAAACACTGTTAAAAAAGTAGCGGAGACTCTTAAGATTAAGAATATATTTGCTAAACTACTCCCTGAAGATAAGAATAAGATTATTGAAGACCTTATTAATAGTGGAAAAAATGTGATGATGGTAGGTGACGGAATTAACGATGCTCCTAGCCTTGCAAAAGCGAATGTTGGTGTTGCAATGGGAGGCCTAGGGAGTGATGTTACGCTGAATGCAGCAGATGTTGTACTGGTAAACGATAACCTAAGTAAACTGGTTTATCTTTTTAAACTTAGTAAAAAATCTCAATTTATTATCTATACAAACATAGCAGCAGCTGTTGGAGCGATAGTACTTCTTACAATGACATCATTATTCATTGCCCTACCATTGCCACTGGCCGTAATAGGGCATGAAGGATCTACGTTATTAGTTATTGGTAATTCGCTCCGGTTACTAAATAAGATATCTTAAGGAACTTCTACCAATTCCTCTTTCTTTGTATCCTGCTTTCTAGCAACTTCTACAATGCTAGCCTGAGCAGCTACATTCTTGGCAACCTTTCTAAATGCTTCAGCCTGTAACCTATTAGGATCACTTATCACCGATGGTACTCCATTTGCAGAACTATTACTTACAGCAGGATCTAGCGGAACTGTACCCAGATAAGGAACATGTATTGAATGAGCCATATCCTCACCAGAGAGTCCGCTGAAAATTCTAGATTCATGAGAGCACTTTGGACATACATGAGTACCCATATTCTCCGCTATGCCTAATACTGGAGTATTTAATCGTTTAAAGAGTGCTGCCGATTTCGATGCTATATTAGCTGCAACTGTATGTGGGGTAGTTACAATCACTACACCTGTTAACGGGGCTAACTGAGCCAATGACATAGGCGCATCACCCGTTCCTGGAGGTAGATCTACTAGTAAATAATCTAACACGCCCCAATCTACGTCTGCTAACAACTGTCTCACTGTACCCGCGACCATGGGTCCGCGCCACAATACAGCCTGATCCGGATCCAGTAAAAATCCTAGCGACATTAGTTGTATACCGTACTTTTCAATTGGTAAAATCTTTCCATTATGGGATAAAGGCTTCTCTCCCTCGCAGCCCAACATCATGGGTATACTCGGTCCATATACATCTGCATCTAGCACGCCAACTTTGGCACCCATCTGAGCAAGCACAATGGCCAAGTTAACCGTCATCGTACTTTTACCTACACCACCCTTCCCGGAGGCTATAGCAATGCACTGCTTTACGTCCGGCAATAAGTCTTCGGTCTGGGTTTTACGCTGCCTTACCTGGGCCGTCATTTCAACATGAACACTGGTTACACCAGGGATGTTCTGCACATTCTCTTCACACTGCTGCTTGAGGATATCCTTTACAGGACAAGCGGGAGTCGTTAATTCTACTTTAAACGAAACATTTCCATCACATATTTTGATATCCTTTACAAATCCTAAGGCTACAATATCACGGTGAAGATCTGGATCTATAACATTTCTTAGGGCATCCAGAATTTGTTGTTCGTTTAGCTTACTCATAGTTATTATTCTACTCTAATGAACTCGCAGATCATGAAATAGTACAAAAACAACTAGTAACTCCAATTTCATCATCTGGAACAAAATTAAAATCGGTTGCATGCACCATTTTTCTCCTGGCGCTTAAAATTATCATCAATCGCTGAGGAAGTACACTTAATACTTTTTCTAGTATAAAAGATTGCCGAGCAGAAGAACACCCTATCTCTAATAACTTTAAACTGTGCAATTGAGATATCCTTCTTAAACTTTGAAAAGTTACTGGAACATATCCTAATAATAATACTTCCACACCCTTAGTAAGATAGAGTAACATCTCTTCAACAACTTCCGGATTAAGATTATGGCAATAACTAATGTCCAGTGCTTTTAAGTGTGTAAAAGCAGGCAATATTTTCAAACATTTATCTGTAAGCTTAATACGACCCATGTATAATTTTTTTATATCTCTAGAAAGATGTAAAAGCATCTCTTCTATCCCTTTTGAAGTAATTGAAAAACAAAAACTAATATCCAAAACCTTAATGTTTTTCAACGTTGCAATTATCCGCAAACATCTATCGGTTAACTTAGTATTCGTAAGATATAATTCTTCAACATTGTAAGGAAGAGCTGCTAACATATTTTCTATATCATCTGATGAAAAACATTTACAAAAACTAATGTCTAGCACTTTTAAATCAGTAGAAAAATTATAGGTGTTAACTTTTTTATTCTCTTTAGAAAGAAGACTTGCTGTTACTGGAGGGCCAATATCTAAAGCTTGTACACTACTTGAAAAAAACAGACACAGGAAAATCTTTACTACCAATAAGTCAATCGCATTTATCTTCATGAATAATACCTTAATAGGTATTTTGTAGGATGGAAGTGAATTTGTCAACTCAGTTGACGTAATTATTTACTTTAAATAAGGATAATTTCTTCGATTCACTATTTTCTGAATAAAAGTAAACACCAAAAAAGATACTACACTGAAAACAAGAGTAGATATCCACAATGTAGATAATCTACTATTCTGATTCAGGCTATCCGGCCTTTGTACAACTACATCAGAATTCATCGACTCCAAAAGCACCGGGTTAAGTTTTTCACACTTTTTCCATATCCGATACTCTAAAGCTCTAGGTTCATGGCTCAATTGTGAATTTATTACCAACTCGTCCGATTCATACTCCTTAATCACCTTGCTATCATTTTCAGGAAAATAATCGTAATATAACCCTAAACACTTAAAGACAGAATCTCCAGAAAGGAAGGTGTTCACTACTTTCTGTAGTTGCATATTAAATAAACTTTCTGAACTATTAATGTTTAATGCGAATTTTAAAGTTAAGAGAGTATCGGAAGAGTTAATTTTTTTATTAGATGTACTTAACCCCTGTACATCAGCATCGAAATTTTCTGCTAATTGTTGAACTAAGTATTTTAATTTTTCTACTGGAATTAAATCTTCTTTTACATTAATTGTAACTAGATTAACTCCGGTTGGATGATATCTAAATGTTATATGAATATCTGCAGGTTTCATTGATTAAGAAAAAGCTTAGGTTAATGAGCACTAACCTAAGCCCAATTTATCGGCAACCTCTTTCATTTCAACTTTTTTTTTTCGTTCGGCTACCCATGTTTCAGTTTTATCTTTTACATCTTTTAGTTTTTCACTTAATTGATCTCTAGTTTCTTCACCTGCTTGTGGAGCAAAAAGCACACCTGCTACTGCACCAACAATGGCGCCAAGACCGAAGCCTGCTAACATGTACATGAGACCGTTTTTATCGCTATTATCTGCCATATTGTTATCCTCCTATACAATTATTGTACCATTACTCAACTTTTTCAGAACAGATTATTTCCTCAAATAACTGGTGCCCCTAACAATTGATGCATATATAACAAGAGGTTTTTTTCAAACGGTTCTGCCTTAGATATACCTATACTATTAAGCTTCTCATTAGATAGACCCGTATACTTCGGTCTTCTAGCTGGAACTTTCCAGCTTTCAGCAGAAATAGGGACTACTTCAAATGGTTTATTCCTAAAATTTTCTAAATATAGCTTATGAGCAATAATGCCTATCTCATACCTACTTAAACATTCTGTTCCTGTAACATGATAAATGCCGCCAGGTATATCTTTCTCCATCATCTCGATTAATCTTTTAGCTAAGTCTGGAGCAAAAGTAGGACAAGCGTAAATATCGTCAACCGCATCAAATGATTCCTGTTCATGGATATTCTCAATTAATGCTTGGAAAAAACTAGGTTTCTTAATTCCAAATAGCAGTGATGTTCTAGCAATAATCGCATCCGGATTAGATTGCAGTACGGCAATTTCACCATTTAGCTTGCTTTTTCCATATACATTAATCGGATCCACCGAATCCTCTTCTGTATACAAATCTCTTTTTTCACCATTAAAAACATAGTCTGTACTGAGATGTAAAAATCTTACGTTGTTACTACTACATAGCTGAGCAAGGTGTCCTGGAACTGTGCCATTAAGCAAATTAGCTTCTTCTGTTTCTTTCTCGGCTAAATCCACCCTTGCATAGGCAGTACTGTTAATACACCAATCAAAACTCTTGTTATCATCAAAAAATTGGTTGAGTAATTCAATGTTCGAAACATCCAGCAACCTATGTGAAGGATCCACTACATCATGACCCTTTAATTCTAGCAAACTCTTTATTTCACTACCCAATAAACCGGTTCCACCTAGCAACAATATCTTCAATAGACCTTTCACCTCTTATAAATTTAATCTGTTTTTAAATTCAGCACTTATGTGCTGCTTTTTATATACAATACAATAAACCTGTAGCAATCAGCAAGAAACTGGATCCCATTCTTAGGATGACGGCATAGCGATGCGCAGGGTGTGAGTTCCTATCCTACATTTTATACTTTGCACCACTATATGGATAAAGTGGATTAGCTCCCTTTCCCTCGTTTAATTTTCATCTCGGAACGGAATACAGTACTATTTTAGCCAGCTAAAAAGTCTATTACTTCAGTACCTACTGTTTAGTTTATATAATTTAGTCTGGTAATTATCCTATTATTATCGAAATTTGGTGAGACCAGAATGTTAAAATTTACATAATACAAGACTTACATCTTTTTAACTAGTAAATATATTGTTATTAATTCTGGTAAGATATAAGTATAATTAGATAGGTTAACTATATATTATACCTATGAGCATGTTATGAGCAAAATCCCTACCTTTGTAATAGTTGGTCGACCCAATGTTGGCAAAAGCACCTTATTTAACAGGATTTATGGTGAACGATTAGCCGTAGTTGAAAATCAACCTGGAATAACGAGGGATAGACTCTATGCCGATTGCGAGCACAACGATAGACCCTTCAAATTAGTAGATACCGGAGGAATTCTATTCTCGGATGACGATCCTCTTATCTTGCAAATTCGAACACAAGCAGATGTAGCATTAGCTGAAGCCGATGTTATTCTATTCATAGTGGATACCACCGATGGAATTCATCCTGACGATATTGAGGTGGCTAATCACTTAAGAGGTATGCAGCAGCCCATTCTTGTTCTTGCTAACAAAGCAGATAACCAAGACAGGGCAGCACAGAGCACAGAATTTTACGGACTAGGAAGATGGCAAGTTATACCTATTTCCGCACTCAATAACATCGGGGTATCGGATGTATTAGATATAGCTTTTGATGCATGCCCTAAAAGTAGCAAAAAGCAGAAAAAAGTTCAGGAGACTAAAATCGCGATAGTTGGTCGGCCAAATGTAGGAAAATCATCTCTTTTAAATGCATATACCGGAACAACAAGATCTATTGTCTCGGATATAGCAGGTACTACACGGGATGCGATAGATTCCATAATTATGTTTGGGTCTAAACAAGTTAGACTTATAGACACTGCTGGTCTTAGAAGAAAAGGGAAAATTCAGGGTACCTATGAGTATTATATGGCACTTAGATCTGAACGAGCCATCATGAGAAGTGAATGTACCTTGGTCTTAATAGATGCTTCTGACGGATTAACGGACGGAGACAAGAGAACGGCACACCTTACTAGAGAGAACAACAAGGCCTGTGTACTTGTTGTAAATAAGTGGGATAAGATAGAAGAGCCGGATGGCAACCTTGGAATTAGTAGTTCTGAAAAAAAGGAGTTTGTTACAATTGTTAGAAATGAACTTCCTGAACTAAAGTATGCTCCTATAGTATTTGCTAGCGCTCAACAAGAAGCCGGATTAAAGGGTCCGATGAATCAGGCATTAGCAGCTATAGAAAATTGGAAATTTAGAATTCCTACAGGGGCGCTAAACAAAATTATTAAAGATGCACTTTTCGAAAAACCGTACCAGAGAAAGGGTAAAAGCTTAAAGATCTATTATGCTACACAGTTCAAGACAGCTCCCCCAATGATAGCGCTTATCTGTAACGATCCAGAACTTGCACACTTCTCCTACTTAAGATACTTAGAGAACAAAATTCGGGAAGTTTATCCACTGACAGGAACACCCATCAAGTTTACAGTAAAACATCATAGAAAAGAATCTGAGTAAAACTATATTTTTACAAGTGCTGTTCACTAGAAATTTATCCGATTATTATATTAATGGAACTAGCGCGCTTCCTTGATAAATATATTTCTCCTGAAAATTCCTATACCGAATTAGAAGAGCTATTCTCCTATGTGATTAAAGCTAGCAATACAGGCGTATGGATCTTAGATACGAGAGATGAAACCATATGGTACTCTCCCAGATGGAAAACCATGTTTGGATATAATGATGATGAACTTCCAAACACTCTAGATACATGGAAACAACTAATCCACCCAGACGATCTTGCTACAACCTGGAAATTATTAGAAGCGTATATAACTGGAAAGACTGATAAATTTATCGTAAATCAGAGATACAGACATAAGGACGGATCATGGGTATATGTTAGATGTTCTGCTAGTGTTAAAACCGATGAAAAGAACAATCTTCTACTAATAGTAGGAACTCATGAAGATTATACTGAGCTTAAAACAACTGAAGATTCATTAGTTAGTCAGCAAGAATTTAGCAAAGTTGCATTAGATGCTGGTTCTATCAATATCTGGAGCTGGGATATTCAGAATGACGTACTTACTATATCAGGGAGTTTATCTGATATAGTAGGCTTTTCTAAGAAGGATAGGCTTAAACATGAAGACTATATTAGCATCATCCACCTTGATGAGAGGGATGAGTATCTTGCTGCAGCACAAGCACATATTGCCGGTAAAACTCCGTTGTTTAATCATCTTCACAGAGTACTTACTACTGAAGGGACATATGTATGGATAGATGCAAGAGGAAAAGTATTTTATGAAAACAATATTCCAGTGTACGCTACTGGTGCATTAATCAATGTAAATGATAGAATAGAATTAGAAAAGAAAATACACTCTCTTAATGAAAAGCTAAGTCTAGCTACTTCTTATTCTAGTATTGTTATCTGGGAACTAGATACCGATAATATGACGCTCTCCATATCTGAAAATGTTAATAACTTTTGGGGAGATGGTACCAGAGATAAATTAAGCAAATATGACGACTGGTTAGCATTAGTTCATCCTGAAGATCTAGCTCTATACAAAAAAACAATAAATCATCTAATCACTGGCAAAGATGAATCGTTTACAATAAACTTCAGAGTTAAAACATGTAAAGATAGCTACATCTGGTTTAAAAATTCAGGAAAAATAGTAACAAAAAATGAGAGTGATAAAGTAATTATCAGTACCCTAGTAGACATTACAGAAACTGTAGACCAGAAAAAAGCGGTAGATGAAGCTTATCAAAAGGTTAAATATCAACAACATATAAATCAGTTATCCTTAGAAAGTGCAAATGCCAGCATATTCCAAGCCGATTTTATCCAAGGAACAGTTGAAATTTCAGACTCTTTTAGGAATCTGCTTGGTTTAGAACTAAACAAAACTATCACCATCCCAGAGTGGGTAAGCCTCGTACATCCTGAAGACTTTAATGAATACAACAAAGCTAAAGAAGACTTTTTATCCGGTAAAACAGAATTTTTCACCTCTGTACACAGAATTAAAAAATCGGATGAAACTTACATATGGGTTGAAGCAAGGGGCAAGTTAGCAAAAAACAGTGCTTCCTTTAATGTTCTTTTTGGTACTATCATGAATATTACCAATAGAATAGAGCAGGAAAAACAGCTTGCAATAGCTCTTGAAACTGTTGAAGAACAGAGGAGTATTACTAATTTAGCGTTAGAGAGTGCTAGTTCTAGCACTTGGATATGGGATGTTGCAAACGATATCATTGAAGTTTCGGAATCGTTATATAATAAACTAGATTTTCCACGTGGAAGACCTCTTAAACTACAAGACTGGGCAGATCTTATCCATCCAGATGATATCCAAACTTACTGGAAAGCTACAGACGATTTCTCTAATCAGGTTACCGAAATATTCTCGGTTCTATCTAGGTTAAGGTGTGTAGATGGAAGCTATCTCTGGTTTGAATGTAGAGGAAAAGCTGCACCTAATAAGGATGGAACAGGAATAACTGTTTACGGTGCTGTTATGAATGTAACCGATAGATATGAAATGCAACGTAAATATGAGAACATCACTCAAAGGTACGAAATTGCAGTTTCAACATCCAACATTGGTGTATGGGAGATAGACAACACTAAAAACACCATTATACTATCTTCTAATACTCTTAAACTACTAGGTTTAGATACCAAAAAAGAAACCTATACATTTGACGATTGGTTGAAATTAATCCATCCGGATGATGTAAGCACTTATAAAAAAACTATAGAGAGTTGTCTCGAAGGAAGTATTACTGAATGCGATACTATATATCGAATTAAGGGTACCAGAGGAAATTATATATGGTTAAAAGATTCTGGTAAAGTTCTCAAATCCTTTGATAAAATAAATTACTTTCTAGTTGGTACCTCCATCGATATCACTGAAAGTATAGAGCAGGAGCATAAATTAGCACAAGCCCTTGAACAATCGGAAGTAGCCAGTAGGGCAAAAGGGGAGTTTCTTGCCAATATGTCTCATGAAATTAGAACTCCATTGAATGCTATCATAGGCTTAAACGATATACTGCTAGAAGAGGATTTGTCTAATCAGCAGACCAAATACTGTCAGATGGTATTAAATTCTGCTAAAACTTTAATGAACATTGTTGATGACGTCCTTAATCTGTCTAAAATAGAATCGGGTTCATTTGAATTAGAATCGGTTCCTATTAATTTAGAAGATCTTGCTCAAGATTTATATAACATTTTTTCTCATAAATGTTTCCAGAGAGATATCTACTTCAAGATTAATTTCGATCCCTATCTTCCCACTACTGTCTATGGAGATCCCATACGTCTACGCCAAGTGTTGATTAACCTGCTCAGTAATTCCAATAAGTTCACCTCAGAAGGTAGCATTGTGCTAAATATGAAGCTTGAAAATACTGACAAAAACAGATGCAACATCCACTTCTCTGTTGTTGATACCGGTATAGGCATCAGTAAAGAACAACAGAGAAAAGTGTTCGAAAAATTTGTCCAGGCCGATTCTTCTACAACTAGAAAATACGGAGGGACAGGATTGGGTCTGGTTATTACCAAAAATTTTGTAGAGCTTATGGGTGGCAAAATAGAGATAGATAGTAGCCTCAATGAGGGTACCACCATTGGCTTCTCGCTTCCTATGAATATAGAAAATCACAACATGGAAATTAAACAGAATATAGTTGGGTGTTTTTATGTTGTTACTTGCAACAGAGATCGTGCTATAAAGTTGAAAAAAATCACATCCCTGATGGCAGATTGTTTTCATAGTTACACACCAAGATCTGCCAACTATACTAGGCTAGCCAATAATATTGCCCAAGATTCTAGCGATGATATCTTTATATTTATAGACCACTGCTCTGTAAACGAAGATTATAAAAAAGTAAAAGATGCTATTCTTGATGCAATTGACAACAATAAAGAGAATATACAAAAAAAGATTAGGTTTATCCTTATTAGTAGATACTTTGAATTTACTTCACAGGAAAAGTTGCTAAGTGCAGGATACCACGCCCTAATTGAACCACCAGTAATGCCACATAAGGTTATAGATGTACTTAATTACTTAGAAAGTGAAGCTGATAGTAATTTGGACACCCTGATATCCAACTCGTATCTGAAGGTTTTAGAACATAGAGAGCTTCAAGAAAAAATTTCCAGTAACAATAAACTAAACTACTCTATACTCTTAGTTGAAGACAATATTACAAATCAGTTAGTGGCAAAGAGGCATCTTGAATCACTGGGTTGTAAAGTAGAAATTGCTAATAATGGTGAAGAGGCGTTGCTTCTATACAAGAAAAACAGATACGATTTGATATTTATGGATTGCCAGATGCCAGTTCTAGATGGATATGACACCACTAAAAGGATTAGAATAGAGGAATCTAAATCATCATCTCAACAACATCTTCCCATTATCGCATTAACAGCTAATGCTTTTAAAGAAGATACTTTAAAATGCTTACACGCAGGAATGGATGATGTTGTGGTTAAGCCATTTAGAAAAGAGAGTTTAATTAATATGTTGAACAAGTATGTTGAGGCTGCCTAATCCGTAACTTCATCATCAGCCTCTTAATTTTCTGCACTTCTCTATTTGAATGTAAGAGTGTCTCGAACGTAATGATTATCCTGGTGCAATTTAAATACCATGCGATATTTATCTACTATTAAAGAACCAACCACCAATTCATCTGTTATCTTCTTCTCTAACAAACTATCCCACTGTGGAGATAAACTACTTGATGGAACAGTATTATAACCAGCTCCACCAGGAATATTAATAACAGCTATACCATCATTATTCTTTTGGGGAGTATTATTATCAACTACTAAGCTAGAAGTTCTATAATACAATTGGTTTCCAGTGGTTACAATCAATTGAACTCCACTCTTTTGTAAAACCCTAAATAATTTTTGATATAAAGGAAGTATTGTTTTTGATTGAGAGCTAAGAATCTCTTTAGCGATAAGTACCACCTTCCAACTTTTCTTCGATTTCTGTACATTATCAGCTACTATTTCCAATACTTTCTCATCATTCCAATCGATGTTCTTATTAGAATCTAGTACTAAGAAGTATCCATAGCCGTTTTCTAGCGAGTAACTGAAGTCGGGCAAAGAATTTTGTTGGTAGAGAGTTTTGAAAATCTTTGAATTATCAGGATTCTTAACAGGTTGAAAAAGCGACCTTTTTATTCCCAGTAGATCACTTTTCCCGAATAAGTTATAATGCATGAGGGTATAAGGAGAAACACCTATCGAACTGGTGATAAGACTATCCGTATTAGAGCTTACTAAATAGGCAGGGATCTTGCTCATCCAGTTACTACCCAATTCTGGATGCGTGTATCTGTTTCTGTGTACTGAAAAAGCATTTTCCATCCAGTCTACAAGATCGCTCTGGAAACAGGAGGGATCGCCCATGAGAAAAGTAAAGTCCGGCTTTATCTTGTTGTTTTCGAATGAAATCTTGGCATTCTTTACCTTGTCTTTGCTTGTTGTACCTACCAAAGAACATGCAACCTGTTTTTCTATCTTCTTTGTTTGAAATGTCTCTGAAGCAAAAGATAAGTTTTTTCTATAAGCAGTGTAACGGTACTCTTTGTTTGGCAATAAGCCAGCTAACTTAGCTCTATAAAAATAATACTCAGTACTGCTATCAATTGGATAAGTAAATATTTCTGGATAAACTCTCTGAGGTAAAACATTGGTTAAGTTATACTCTACATAAGGTCGGTCCATCTTTTTATCCGTTAGCCAGGACACATAATAGCTATTCTCATCACCATAAGCTGCTGGGGTAACGAAAGGCCACACCTTAATTTTTTTATAGGCTTTATCTTCTTTGAAAAGTGTCTTGAGATTGGAGATGTCTACATATCCAGATTCGTTACCATACTCTTTCTCTTTCAGCTTATCACAAGCGACAACTAAACAGAGTGATACAGATACAATTATCCTGATTAAAAAACTTTCCATGCTATATCCATTTTAATCTATTACATATACCCAATAGTATGCTGAACCAAGAATTCATATATAAAACATCCGTCCTTTAAATTTAAACTAGAAAATATCACTATCGCCCTTCCATACCTACATCTTTAATGAGTACTCTATCTATATGCAAGAAAAAAATAACAACATAGATCATACACTCTCCGATGAGAACATAGAATTAAAGACGAAAGAGATTGATAGCAAAGTTAGAGATGCTTTTCTAGAGCACACTAATATTGAGGCACCTAAAATAGACACAATAAAAAATACACACCAGAAAAAAAACAAAAAAAATAACTATCAGGACATCTCAGGACTAGCCTTTGGTTTATCTGCTGCATACTCACTACTTACACCAATCATTATCTGCTGGGGACTCGGATTCTGGTGGGATAATGTGAATGGCAGTATAGTGGGTCAGATATTTGGTATCATGACAGGTATGCCAATCGGACTCCTTACCCTGGTGCTAACACTCTCTAAACTGCAGCGAAAGAAGTAGTTTTTTCGGTACCCTAATAGTAGTTATTAAACTACTATGGTAAAGTTTATTGCAGGATATGTAATATTGTTGTGCTCTCTCGTCATTACTTATTATCTTTGTAATTCATGGGATATTAATACCGGAGTAAAAATTTTCATTAATCAGGAAAAATATTATCAGGAACTACTAGCCGGAGTCTTGTTGATATACCTTTTAGATTTCACACTAGGAAACCTTCTCCGATTCTTCAGCGCACCACTAAGGTGCATCTCGCTAGGACTATTTAACATCGTTATTACTGGCACAATATTGATGTTATCTACAAGATATACCAACATCATTAGCATAGAAACTTTTACAGGAGTTCTTCTGTTTAGTATTTTATTAACTATAATTATGGGTATACTCCACATACCATTTTCACAAATTTACAAAATAAGATAAAAATTGTTGGGTTCACTCTTTAGCAAGTATCAGGTTAAAAAAATACTCTCTCCCGCACTAAAACTTCGGGGGGCTATTATTGGAGTGCTCCTTGGATTAGCCTTCTTTCTTGTAGGATTCCTTATCACTTTCAGAAATGTAATATTTCCTTTTTTCGAAAACATACACGATAGATGGTACTCTAGCGTGTCAAAATTAATTAACCCAAATTCTATCGATCTACTTAATCATTATCTTGGTGGCATACTCCTTCTACTAGGATTCTATATTTCTGTATCTAATTTTAGAACTATAGCTAGAACTATCATCCAATCGGTTAACCCTGATGTTAAACCAAAAATAGTTAACACTTATATAAAAAAACAGATACTAGCAAACGGACCCAACATTGTAGCCATTGGTGGCGGGACCGGACTCAGCACCCTGCTAAGAGGTCTTAAAGAAGTATCCAGTAACATCACTGCCATTGTTACGGTAACTGATGACGGAGGGAGCACTGGAAGAATCGTTAAAGAGACCAGCTTAATACCTCCCGGAGATATACGAAACTGTCTAGTTAGCCTAGCAGATGATGAAAAGGTGATGACTAGTTTGTTTCAACACAGATTCAAAATTAGTAGTGGATCGTTAAGCGGACATTCGGTTGGGAATTTATTGCTGTTAGGGCTTGCTGAACAATACAACGGAGATTTTCAAAAAGCCTTAGATATAGCATCTGAAGTACTCTCTATAAGAGGGAGAGTTTTACCTTCTACATTTAGTAAAATTTCTCTAAATGCTGTCTTGGAGAATGGCACTACTGTTTATGGAGAAAGTAATATTGCTAGTACAAACACGCCCATAGATCGGGTTTTTCTAAGCACAGATAATCCACCTGCACACGAAGATGCCATAAGTGCCATTAATAACGCCGATCTTATCTGCTTAGGTCCCGGGAGTGTATTTACTAGCGTTATTCCTAGCCTGCTTATTTCAGAAATAAGAGAGGCCATTGAGAATAGTGATGCCTATAAAATTTATATTTGCAATGTAATGACTCAGCCAGGAGAGAGCACCGATTTTGCTGCTTCACACCACGTAAAAGCCATAGAAAAACATATTAACAAGAAACTATTTAATCATGTACTGGTAAACACTGGTGTTCCTACTACCGCTCTATTAGAAAAATATGTGAAAGAGAATCAACATCTAGTGTATCCAGATGTGGAAAATATAAAGAACATGGGATACAAAATTCTTACCGGAAGTTTTATTAGTGAATCGGATTATTGTAGACACGATGCAAGCAGAATTGCTACAAGATTTCACAATCTATTGATTAGAGGTTATTAGTTTTGAATATTAAGAAAGTTCTCATATTTAGCGGTCCTAGCGGTGTAGGAAAAGATACTGTACTACTAGAGTGGTACAAAATAAACCCCAATGTGAACAGGGTAATTACCCATACTACTAGATGCCCCAGAGAGGGAGAAGTTAATGGTGTGGACTATCATTTTGTAGAGAAGAATGTATTTTTAGAAATGATAGACAATGATGAATTTTTTGAGTTCAAAGAAGTATATGGAAACTACTATGGAACAACTTTAAAAGCTATCGATAAGGCGACTGTTCACGGATGTGCTACCATCTTAAAAATAGACGTACAAGGGGCTCTAGAATGTTTTTCTCGTTATCCTGGACTAAGAGGAATATTTCTCACCCCACCCACCCTAGAAGAACTAGAGAATCGACTCCGTTTGCGGGGTTCTGAAGATGATACGTCTATGGTCAGGCGTTTAGCTAAAGCTAGCTGGGAGATGGATCACAAACACTTTTATACCCGCATAATTGTAAATGATAACTTACTAGATGCCGTACAAGAGCTTGATGCTACCGTTAAATTATTAACTGAAGAAGAGTAAGTAAGTTTTAAATAGATTTATTCTAATAAACGCTATAATATACTTATGAAAGAAAATACAGATAAAAAGCTATTAGGGTTCAACATTGCGAATTATGAACTAGCAGTATCTCCGGTTTGTAGCATCCTATGTTTTACCATAGCGTTATATTATAATTTAAACTTTTTCTTAGTACTTGCTGCTCTATACGCTATTGATGGAGCTATTTATCTTTATTGTAAATGGAAGTCTCCAGAGTTTCATTATCCATACTGGTGGAACAATAGCTATTTTGGATTCAGTATATTCCTATTTGCCATAGCTATTTATGGAACCCCTTGGCTTGGTGGTGATACTGCAATCAGAGATAACGCACGTACCGATGATAGTAATTTATACATCTATTATTTTCTGGCAGGGATTGTACTGGTTCTTAACGGATTAATAAATAATGTTTTAACAGCTAAACAGAAAAAAGAGCACACTGGTTCTATGAGTAATCTAGACAACTTATTTAGATAGCTCAAATTGTATCATTTCTTGATACTGCTCATTATTATCAATATCTATTCCCAAAGCCGGCCTGGAGGTCTGTACTGCTGCTACATTTAAGTTTAATAGCTTACTAGCTGCTCTTTCTATATCTTCTATCTTCAGTATATTTGGATTAAACTTTGATAAGATTATCTTGAATATCATACTGAAACCGATTAGAGAGGCTAATTTAATCGGGGATTTTCGTAATTTATAGGCCGATTCGATATAATCAAATGTGGTGGCAAGCGATTCTTTTTTACAGATTAGTATATTGCCGCCTGTAAACGTACCTTCTTTCAGGGTGACTGTTGTTCTTTTTATCTTAGGAAAAGAATCTGTAATCAAGTTGGTATTTATTACAGGATAGTATACATCTGCCGGATGAGACATGGACTCACACTCTTCTATGAATCTCTGTATATCTTCTTCTGTAACATAGGGGATATCCGAAGTACAGATCAATAGGCGGTCATACTTTGCTGCATTTAATCCGTTCTGCAGACTCTCTAATAAAGATTTTCCACTTTTCACACGCACTATCTTGGGATCTTTGAAGTGGGTACCTACTACTATTATTTCATCTAGATTACTAACTGAAGTTATTAGTTTTTCTAAGAATGTTTTTCCTGATATTTCATACATCGCTCTAGGCGAAGCAAGTGTACTGTTATCTCCTGCCAGTATTATTGCTGATATTTTTTTCATAGTAATTGCTATCGATGTCTTGGAAATATACCCATAATGAGTATGAGAGATTAAATATTGTAATGAAGTAACAATCTATATTTAACTATACCACTTTTAGTTTTGGAGTATTTTTTTGAGAGTTGGAGTTATTGGAGCGGGAATATCGGGAATAACTTGTGCCAAATATTTAGCTGAATACGGTGCCGATGTAACTGTATTTGAAAAGTCGGATATTATTGGAGGCAGGTGTTGCACAGAAGTTTTGGAGGGTTACGTTTTTGATACTGGGGCTACCAGTGTTGCTTTAAGGGGGAAGCTGATTGATGAAGAGGTTTTATCACTCTCTGAAGCGGACGGAGTGTGCAAAATAGAAAAAGGGACCTTTGCTCATGCATACGGCAAGGTGTTTCCCGGCGATAAACAGGCTAACAATGTGCCTAGATACTGTTTTAAACAGGGTATGGGAGCATTAGTGGGGTTTATTGGCAAGGGGATTGATATCCGGCTAAATACCGATATTATTGATGTTAATAAAAATTCTGATAAGAAGTACGTTATTGAAGATGATGTTTTCGATTATTTGGTGGTAGCTACCCCTATTCCAGAAGCTAGACGTCTACTCTCCAGTGTTGGTGACCATAGATCTTTTTCGAACGCTAAATATCGTGCTTGTTTAAGTCTCTGCTATGGAATAGAATGCGATCTATCCCATTTGCCTTATCATGCTTTAATTAATTTGGATGGGAGAGATCCTCTATCTTGGGTTAGTATCGAGAGTAATAAGACACCAGAAAGAGCACCTGATGGATGCTCTTCTATTGTTGTGCAGGTGAGTCCGTTCTACAGTTTTCAAAAATTTTCTTTATCTGATGATATTCTGCTGAAAGATGTCTGGATTATGCTTAAAAATTTATTAGATATAGATATGGATAAGTACGGTGTTGGTCTCGTTAGAAAGTGGTTATGGAGTCAGCCAGAAATAACTATCAGTTTCTCACACGTTAATAGAATGAGCGACACGATATTTGTAGCCACTGATGCCCTAAAGGCAGGAAGACTGGAGATGGCGTATGAATGTGGATACGAAGTAGCTCAGCTTATTATAAAAAAAGAAGAGTCTGAATAAGAAAATGCTGTTAAGTTATTAAGTTATCCACTTATCCACACACCTGTTATGTGGATAAGTTACCTGTTTTTTTACTTGTTATACGGATTTTCTCTATTTTAGTATCTGCATTTAGTAAATTGTTTAATGTTTGAATAATGCTCTCTTTTGTTAATTGTACTTCCATACTCCATTCAGAACTCTCGGCATAGATAAAGAGTGTACCATTAATATAATCTACAGGATGGGTTTTTTTGCCTATTGCTCCAGGAAAAAATTCTTCCCACTTGCTGAGTATTTCTTTAATAGAAAGATGGTGTATAACTTTGTTGTGGGAAAGTTGTTCATGTAGAAGGGTACTTAATTTTTTCATGTGTTACTCTCTTCTAAGTGTACATTAAAACTGATAATAGATACTTTATGCTGTTCATAAAATAGTTATCCACGCTCCTATATAAATAATATAATCTTCATTATCTTATTGTTCTTATTATTAGGATGTGCATAAGTTGTGTATAAACAAAACTAGCAGTGATAATCGAACCTAAACAGGTTGAAAATGGGCTGTTTTTTCATGGGGATAACTATGGGGGTAACTACCATAGTTTGTCCGGATTTGTCCACACTTCTTGGGAAAAGTGGAATAATTCGGCAATAACACGGGCTTTTCAGACTGGTTTTCCACCGTCTATATCTACTAGGATGTGGGGTAGAATAGATGCTAGTATAATATAATAAATAATAAGTAAAACGAGTTCCAATATGCAAATTTCTTTAGAGAAGATAGATACATGTGATGTAAGAATAAACGTAGAGTGTTCCGGTATAGATGTTAAAAAAGGTTATAACAAGGCATACAGAAAGTTATTTAAGCAGATGAAACCTGCTGGATTCAGGAAAGACGGTCCTGTTCCTAAGCAATTAGTAAAGCAATTGGCTGGTCAGGAGTTGATTAATGAATATGCAACAACTGAAGTTCTTGATCTCGTATACCCTGCAATATTAAAGCAAGAAGATATTAAAGCATATCGGAGTGGTAAAGTAGAATCTTCTAAAATAGATGAAAATCAAGAGACATGCTCCTTCACTGCGGTAATACCATTAGATCCGGTAATTGAACTAGCAAATTATGCTGAAAACAAGGATGAATCCCGATTCGAAGTTAAAGCTGTTACGGATGAAGATATCAATAAGATGGCAGATGCTATTAGAGAGAGTGCCAGAACCTACAAAGATTTAACTACTGAGGCATTGGAAAAGGGAGATTATGCTCAGCTAGAATTAGAGAATGAATCTGGGGAAAAAACAAGTTTAAATGTACTGGTTGGAGAGAGTGCAAAGTACTTAGATAGTGAGATAATAGGTTTAACTCCAGAAGCTGGAAAGAGTGCAGAAATCAGTTTTCCTGCAGAGTTTAAGAAAGAAGAGTGGGCCAATAAGACGCTAAAGGTGAATATTAAAGTGTTAAATGCAGCTCGCGTTATTATTCCAGAATTAAGCGATGAGTTTGTTCAGAACTTAAAAAATCAGCAACATCTTCAGCATTTTTCCAGTGAAACAGTAAAAGAGTTTCTTGATAAAGTTCGCCAGCATCTAGAAGTAGTAGAAAAAAACAATGCGACTGATGTTTATGCAACAAAGGTATTGGATGATATTTTAGCTGCTTCAAGCATTAGCATCCCTGAAGTACTATGGAAGGAAGTATTTGATAGAAGAATGAAGGATATCGAATCCATGTTATCTTATCAAAAGCAGACTTTCCAGCAGTATTTGGAAGAGATGAAGGAGACTGAGGAATCTTACAAAGCAAATTTAAAAGAAGAGGCAGTCACGGAAGTAAAGAGAGCCTTACTTGTAAGAGAGATTGCTAAAAAAGAAGGGTTAGATGTAACACAGCAGAGTCTTTACTTAGCCGTTCAGGATATAGCCATGGAAAACCAGGTGTCTACTCAAGCTGTTGCAGATAGAATGAGTAATCCAGAGATGCAAGCCGAAGTCTATTACAGAGCTATATACAACACTGTAATGGAATTCTTAAGAGATAAACAGCTAGGAAAGTAGAAATATACCATACCTTACCAGGTAGTATGTGCTAAGTGGAGGTTATAAATGAGCGTACCATTTGTTATAGAACAAACATCTAAAGGTGAAAGAAGTTACGATATATGGTCTAGGTTGCTTAAGGATAGAATTATATTCATGGGTACCCCAGTAGACGATTATATTGCTAACATGATAGTGGCCCAGTTACTATTTTTGGAGAAGGACGATCCAGATAAGGATATCGATTTCTACATTAATAGTCCTGGAGGATCGGTAAGTGCAGGTTTAGCTATTTACGATTGTATGCAGATTATTAAGCCCGATGTAGCAACCATCTGTGTTGGACAAGCTGCATCTATGGGTGCTGTACTGTTGGCTGGTGGAGCTGCTGGTAAGAGATACTGTCTAGATCATTCTAGGGTTATGATACACCAGGTAAGCGGAGGTTTCCAAGGTACTTCAGCTGATATTAATGTACAGGTTAAAGAGGTAAACAAGTATATGGATACCTTAATGGGCATACTTGCAAAGCATACTGGGAATGATGCAGAGAAGATAAGAAAAGATTGCGATAGAGACTATTTTATGTCTTCTCAAGAGGCTTTAGACTACAAAATTGTGGATAAAGTCCTAGAACCAGGTGCAAGATAATGGTAATATAGTTACAGTATAATATTTATTAATTATATTGTAACTAATTCCATTAGTAGGTTCAGTCATGTTAGAAAAAAAAGAGTACTGTAGTTTATGCGGTAAAACAAAGGAACAAGTTAAGAAATTAATTATTGGGTTACACGGAGCAGCCTGTTCCGATTGTATCGAATTATGTGGCTCAATACTTAATCAGAACACTGGCAAGGAGAGAGGCAAGGTTGCTGATAAGGTTGAGAATAAGAAAAACATCGACGATGTTTTTAAAGAAGTTCCTAAACCAAAAGAGATTTCTGAGTTCCTGGATAAGTACGTTATAGGTCAGAATTTGGCTAAAAAATCCCTTTCTGTTTCGGTATACAATCATTATAAAAGAATTAATGAGTTAGATTCTGATGATGTAGAGATACAGAAGAGTAATGTGCTTATGGTAGGACCAACAGGTAGTGGTAAAACACTATTGGTTCAGACATTAGCAAGAATGCTAAAAGTGCCATTTGCAATAGCCGATGCAACATCGTTAACCGAAGCTGGTTATGTTGGTGATGATGTAGAAAATATTTTGTTGAGATTATACCAGTCTGCTGAATCGATAGATCCTAATAATCCTATTGCCCTGTGTGAAAGAGGGATTATCTATGTAGATGAAATAGATAAAATTGCTAGGAAAAGTGAGAACCCTTCAATCACAAGAGATGTGAGCGGAGAGGGTGTTCAGCAAGCGTTGTTAAAAATATTAGAAGGCACTATTTCAATGGTCCCTCCTACTGGTGGAAGGAAGCATCCTCAACAAGAGAATATAAAGATTAATACGAAGAATATTCTATTTGTCTGTGGTGGAGCTTTTGATGGTTTAGAAGAAGTTATTCTGAAACGCCAACATTCCAACGCACTAGGATTCAGAAGCGATCCTACCAAGAAGGAAGAGGCTAAAGAGAATATTTTTAGTAAGTTAGAACCATCCGATTTAATGAAGTACGGATTAATACCAGAATTTGTAGGTAGATTCGGAGTGATTACTTCTCTAGAAACTCTCACTGAGGAAGCTTTAACTAGAATATTAACTGAGCCTAAAAATGCTATTGTTAAGCAGTATCAACGATTGCTAGAAATGGATAAAGTGAAGTTAGAATTTACCAGTGAAGCTATTAAAGAGTTAGTAGAAGCTGCCATCAAGAGTAAGACAGGAGCTAGAGCCTTAAGAGAGATGATTGAAAAGGTTATGCTAGAAATTATGTATGAAGTTCCAAGTAACGATAAAATATCGAAAGTTATCGTTGAGAAAGGAGTGATTACTGAGAAGAAGGCTCCGAAAATAATCGAAAGCGATTCTACTTTAACTACAGCTAGCTAGTAGCTTAAATATCGTCACGGACCCCGGACTCCGTCCTCGAAGGGAACTATATGGTTTCCGGGGTGACAAATTTAGATCTTAGCTTAAAATTTCAAATGTGGGGCTACGGTATATATAAAAACCAGACTGTATTCCCCCGAGGTTCAATCTGTTCGGGGAGCAGCGTGATAGTTGTTGTACCACATTCGAAAATGTCCCACCAACACCGTAAATAGTCGGGGTACATGACCTTCTAAAAACAACTGCAGTAAGACTAGTAAACTACATTAAACTATCTGGAAACAGGACTATTGACAGCATTTTATATGAAAAATGTGTAATAATTTATCCACATGCAAGTTGTAATACTAGGGTGTGGAAGAACTGGAAGTTATCTTGCTAGAATGCTAGAAGAGAACCATAAGGTTACAATTATAGAGGAAGACTATACCTGGGTTAAAAGGTATGGTAGCAACATCAAAAGCACTATCATTATAGGTGATGCTCAAGATGAAGATATACTTGAACAGGCCTCTATACACCAAGCAGACGCATTTCTGGCGTTAACAAGAAATGATAACACAAATATCATGGTTGCTCAGATAGCTTCAAGAATTTACAACGTACCAAGAGTATGTATCCGACTCACCGATCCCAACCGATGCGAAGAATACCGCAAAATGGGCTATTTCTGTATAAATCCAAATGGCATAATGGCGCAGTATATGAATGATTGGCTATTAGAGAATCCGTTTGGTAGCATAAATGAATACAATAAACTATTTGCCGGGATGGAGATATAATGTACACAATAATTGTTGGAGGGGGAAGGATTGGTTCTTGTTTAGCATCAAAGCTATTTAAACGAGAGAATGAGATTTTAATAGTAGAAAAAGATCTGGAAAGATACCGTTATCTGCAGTCTTCTTTTGGTGAAAATATGGTTCAATTTGGGGATGGATGTGAATTAATGGTCCAGAAAGAATCCGGATTTTCCAGAGCAGATGTAGTAGTTGCAGCAACGGGTCAGGATGCAGATAATCTAATTATTTCTCAACTAGCCAAGAGTAAATGGGAAGTAAATAGAACCATTGCAAGAATAAATAACCCGAAGAACGAGCAGCTTTTTAAAAAAGTAGGTATCAACGAATATATCCATGCCTCAGAAATTGTAGCAAGCTTAATGGAACAGAAAATAGAGACTGATGAGATGTTAACATTAAGTAACCTGGTGCATGAAAGATATGAATTAGTAGAAACTATTCTTAGCAGCAGATCTCCCCTTTTAGGTTTAAACTGTTCAGAGATAGAGCTGCCAGAATCTACTTTCTTTCTGTTTTATATCCGTGATAATGTTGCTCACACTGTAGCTTCGGATACTGTTTTTGAAGCAGGAGACGCAATAGCCGTATTAACTACACGGGACAATATTCCTGAGGTGGATGCTATTCTTTGTGATTAGTTTCCGACTGTAGAGCGGTCGTGCTATAATAAAAACTTGAGTTAAAGTTAATATCTTATGAGTACTAATATGAAAAATAGATGTCTAAATATTCTCTGTTTCTTCACCATGTTTCTATTGGGAAGTAGTATTTATGGAGCAGAATCTGCGGCCAAAAATGTTACTAATGAAAGATGTGAGATACAGCATACATCGGAGATAATACCGCAAAAAGCAAAATTTATCATGAAGAAAAATATACCACTAGGTAGGGTGGTATGTGCAAAACCCGGGAAGCCAGGATCGATTAAAAAATCGTGGTTGGTAACGTATCGTAAAGGAAAAATTATTAAGAGAGAGTTATTATCCACGAATAAGACGAATCCTGTAGAAGCGGAGTATCATGTATGTTCTGCTGGATATCAGACAAGCAGATCTACGTTTAATCGTGCCCATACAATGATGATGAGAGCTACGGCGTATAGCACGAGTCCGCATGAGAATGGGGGCTATACTATTTCCAAAACCGGTCACCCTCTCCATTATGGGATAGCAGCTGTAGATCCTAAAGTGATTCCTTTAAAAAGTTGGTTATATGTAGAAGGTTATGGATTAGCTTATGCCTGTGATATTGGTGGTGCTATAAAAGGGGATAGGATAGATCTCTGTTTTAAAACGATGAAGGAGACCAATAAATTTGGAAAGAAGAATGTGCGCGTGCATATTTTATCTGTACCTCCGCAAAATTTAGGTAAATCTTTAAATGGAAGTAACAAATCCAAAGTTTCTAAAAGCACTGCTTGAGAGACATGGTCTAGAAGCTAAAAAAAAATTGGGTCAGAATTTTCTCTGTTCTCCTAGCGTAGTAGACAAAATAGTTAATGTAGTTCCAAGCGGATCGAGTGTCTTAGAGATAGGTCCGGGTCCTGGTGCTTTAACCTCCAAATTATCTGAAAAAGTTGTACAGGTAGAAGCTGTAGAACTAGATAACATAGCAGTATCTGTTCTAACTGAAACTGCTCCAAAAGCTAATGTACACCATCAAGATATTCTCGAGACAGATATAAGAGCGATACTCGATGTGATGTCTTCTCCTAAGTGGATTGTATCTAATATGCCATACAATATAACAGGTCCGCTGCTCGGGCGCATAGGTGCTCTGTATGCTGAGATTGAGGGTGCTGTCTTAATGATGCAAAAAGAGGTGGGAGTACGTATTAAGAACGATTCTGGATGCTCTGATAGAGGTTGGCTTTCCGTGTATTTGCAGACCTTTTGGGATATCAATAAGGTGTGCAATGTTCCTCCATCCTCATTTTATCCTGCCCCTAAAATTGATAGTATTGTACTACATTTTGTTCCGAAAAAATCTGAGGATATTCCTGATATAGATATTAATGATTATGCTAAATTTTTAAAAAAGGCTTTTGCTCAACCAAGGAAAAAATTATTAAGTAATCTATCTCTTTCGGGTTATAAAGAGAAGCTGTTTTGGGAAAATGCATTTGAATCTAACGGGATAGATTTTAATATTAGGCCTCACCAGATAAGTAATCTAGTATGGATATTATTATTTAGTGAGGCTACAAGAGTATAGTTTCCCTAGAGAAAGTTCTCTGAACTTAAACTAGTGTATTACAAGAGTATTTACACATAAGTAGTTTTTCAGTTACGTGTTTATGTAATGTATTAACTCTTTTATTTACATCCATGATAGATTCAATATCATCTACCATCTGAGTAGTAAGTTGCCTGTTATTAGTATATAGTGTACCGCAAGCATTATCGTCGGGAATTTGTTTTCTAAATTCAATTATCTCATGCGCGATAAGCACGCTATGGATGGCTCGATCTATGCTACTGGGTGTATCTAGAATTGTTGAGTAAATCCAGTTATCCTTATTGTGTAGAATAGTGTAATCCTTATAGTATTCACTACATTGTTCATCAATAAACACAAGGTGATGAGTTAGTTCTTGAATAAGAAATTCCGCAACGTCTGGAACCTCCCACTCTAGATGACCTGCACTCCAAATAACTCCTAATGCGTTAGAAGACGAACTATCCAATTTGTTGATATGATTTTTACTAAAGAATATGTAATTTATTACTAATTTAAAAAGTTTTTCCAAATTAGGTTCAAAATTGCTAATATAATCTATTCCTTGTAAATAGAGATGTTTTAATAAGATCTCTTCATTTTCAGTGTACTCTTCTTCTTTTCCTTTAATATTTTCTGCGGTGCAATTTAATATTCCATCTGCATTGAATATACTAATAAGAGCTTTCTTAGTATAACTATCTATTGCAAACAGATTATTTAATTTACTTGGTTTTGGTACTCTGGGTTGTACTTCTGCTAAAAAATTTAGGAAGGCATTCTTCAAATCAGATTCAGTAATAATAGGCTTCACGTAGTACTGTTTTGCTAGTGACCCTAGGTTCATTAAACAATGTTTATATCCAGAAAGATAATACATGATGACCTCCTTATGATTCAGTCGATGTCGGAAAAATTCTTTTCCCGACATACAAGTCCTAATAATTTATTATCCTGTCTAAGCTATTATACTTATAACTGTTCTCTGTTGGTATAATGTGGAGAATGTTGAATTATACAAAACTCTCAAATTCTATATTTATGCCAAATAAACAGATTAACTTCTTTGGCTTAATTATAGTACCTGCTAAAATATGTTAAAAACTACATTAAAAATATACAAAAAGTTAATGTATAAGTTTGTGAAGAGTAAGTTAAAAATAATCATTATTTAGCACTAGGCATAAATGCCTAGTGCTAAAGAGTAATTGTAAGGTTAGCTTTATTCCAATCGGCAAGAAATCGTTCTAGTCCGATATCTGTTAGAGGGTGTTGATGAAGCTTAGATAGTACATTAAAAGGTAGAGTGCATGCATCCACACCAATTTGGATACACTCTACAACGTGTAGAGGGTGTCTTATGGAAGCAGCTAGAATTTTACTATTTAACTGATAGTTTTTTATCATGTGTACTGCATCGGCTAGGAGGGCTGTACCATTATCGTAAGAGATGTCGTCTATTCTTCCAAGAAATATACTGATATAGGTCGCTCCGGATATTGCTGCGAGGTGAGCCTGAGTAAGGGAAAATACTAGAGTTACATTCGTTTTAATGCCCATGCTGCTCAGTTTGCGAACGAGCATTAGTCCGTCTTTGGTAAGTGGCACTTTGATGACTATATTTTTGCTCCAGCTAGCAATTTCCAGGGCTTCTTTTAGCATGTCCTGATAGTTGGTAGCAACAACTTCTGCACTAATTTCGCCCTCAGGCAAAAGTTCACATATGTCTAAAACAGCCTGCTTAAAGTTTTTCCCACTATTAGCGATTAAGGTAGGATTCGTGGTGACCCCGCTTAGATTGCACCACTCTTTACTAGTAGCTACTTCTTCTGATATTCCTGTGTCTAAGAAAAATTTCATGATTGTTTGTTACGCCTGTTCGTATAGTATAGATTTTTTCATTATTTCTAAATCGATACTCATCCCCATCTGTATCTGATACGATTCCAGAATTCCAGGAGCTAGATAGAGTACTTTATTTGTAGGTAATGCTAGGGTGAAATTGCTTAATTCCTCACTTATTTGCCATATACCAATAACCGTATTTTTTGAATTAATAAATACCATATTCTGATATAGTTTAGACAAATTATTAGTACGGATAATTCTTATGTTATCCCCATCTGGGTATAGGGTTAATAACGCCTCCGATTCTTTTAGTAAATTATGTTGAATATAATCTTGCATATAGTTATCTAAACCGGAGTTATCCATTGAAGGGATTTCCATAGATTCAGAGAGAATAGACACTTTGGACTTCCCCATTGTCTTTTTAAGTTTTGCTATATGTTCTTTTTCGTTCCGTTCTTTTTTTGCCGTATTAACGCTTTTTTCTGTTCCAAATTGGAGAGATTTATCTAAATAAACATAATTACCTAACGAGAGATGCATTTTACTAACCATTCCACGTTTAAGCATAATTAAATACTTTGCTGGAGTTGGATGGATATCAATTTTTGCATCTTTTTCTGGGTGTTCAATTCTAATTAAGTTTCTATTAGCATCAACAAAGAGTATATCTACCAAAAACTTCATCCCCTTCATGTTCATTCTGATATTTTTTGTTAGGGGAGGAAATACAAAGATGGCTCCTTCATAATCGGTTACTCCACTAGATGGAATGAATCTTAACCCTTCCGATTGTCTCTCTTTGGTATCAAATATCCATAGGTCTAAAGAGTGATTGTTAATCTTGGCTCCCACAGTGTCTAAAGTGTTAAGCGGGATAGATCGTTGTACAGAGTAAGTTTTACTATTAATATTTATCGTACTGAACGTTAGTAAAAATAGTATCGCAGCTAATTTTCGGTTTATGTTAATCATGGTCTGTAACGGTTATATTTACATATAGTTTACTAACTTAACATAGAAAAGTAATGCATTACTCGCGAATTACATGAAAAATGAGTGGTCTGTGTTGACGATTTCAGATAAAAAACTGGGTAGGTTTAGCCGCAAACCTACCCAGTTATTTTGGTTGCTTAGAATACCGATTATATTTTGGAGTACATCAGTTGTTAAGTGTTTTGTATTGGCGTATTAAAAATTCTTGTAATGATTTTTGAGGTGGTATCTCAATGCACCCATCTTGTATTTTCAGAAGTTTATTTCGGGCATAAATTGACGTGCTTCGAATGATAACTCTTTTAAGCTTTGGGCTACTTTTAATGATGTTTTGTAAGCTTTTCGTAGATATTCGATTGCTACTCAAATCTAGTACCTCTAAACTGTATGTACTATCCTGCAAACCTTCAAATATTTCCTGGGATAAACCGCTGCAGTTTGAAATAAACAGTACTTTCAAGAGAGGAGCCTTCTTCAGAATGTTGAGTACCCCGGCATCTGCTATAGAAGTGAATCCTAATGTCAATTCTTCTAGATTGTTTAGTTCAGCATCTATTTTGGTGAACAGTTCTGGTGATAAATTATTACAGTAGGTGAGTTTAATTTTTTTCAAGTGAGGAGCTTTATTGAGGATATTGAGTACCCCAGCATCTGAAATAGCAGTTAATCCTAACTCCACTTCTTCAAGATTGTTTAGTTCGTACTCTAAACTTTCAAATAATTCTGGAGATAAGTTCATGCATTTTCCGAGGCTCAGTTTTTTTAGTTTGAGAGCCTTTTTGAAAATGTTAAGTACCCCAACATCGGAAATAGCAGTACTATCTAAAATTAGTTCTTCTAGATTGCTTAGTTCATCATCTAGAGTGGTGAAAAGTTCTGGTGATAAATTTTCACAGAAGAATAGAGATATTTTTTTCAGGTTAGGCGCTATCTTTAGAACATTGAGTGCCCCAGCATCTGTAATAGCGGTTAATCCTGCTTCCAATTCTTCTAAATTGCTTAATGTATCCTCTAGAGTGGTGAATAGCTCTGGTGATAAATTTCTACAGTTGTACAAGCTAAGTTTTCTCAGTTTAGGAGCCTTCTTAAGGATATTTAGTATTCCAGCATCAGAGATAGCAGTACGATCAAAAACTATTTCTTCTAGGTTGTTTAGCTCATCGTCCAAATCAGTGAATAGTTTTGATGATAATTTTAAACAGAAGAATAGAGATACTTTTCTTATATTTGGTGCCTTCTTGAGGATATTAAGTGCCCCAGCATCTGTAATAGCGGTCATTGTTAAGTCTAATTTTTCTAGATTGCTTATTCTGTTTTCTAAACCTATAAATAGTTCTGAAGATAAGTTCTTACACATTCTGAGTTTAAGTTTTTTAAGCATGGGAGCCTTCTTCAGAACATTGAGTACCCCGGCATCGGAAATAGCAGTTAATCCTACATCGAACTTTTCTAAGTAGCTTAGTTCATCATCTAGGTTGACGAAGGGCTTTTCTGATAAATTCTTGCAGCTATAGAGGTTGAGTGTTTTCACATTGGGTGCCTTATTTAGGATATTTAGTACTCCAGCATCTGAAATGGCAGTGCTTCCAGCATCCAATTCTTCTAGATTGCTTATTTCATTTTCTAAACCTATAAATAGTTCTGAAGATAAGTTTTTACACTCTCTAAGTTTAAGTTTTTTAAGCCCAGGAGCTTTCTTAAAAACATTGAGTACCCCGGCATCTGAAATAGCAGTTGATTCTAGTTCCAATTCTTCTAGATAGGTTAGTTCATCCCCGAAATTTTCAAAAAAATGTGGTAGTAAGTATCTGCAATTATTTAGATATATTTTACTAATATTTGTTTTGTTTGATAGAAAGCTAATTAGTTCTTCATCAGAGATACCATTGTCTGCAAAAGAGGAATCTATTAGTTTTTTTATAATATCCTCTTCAGATTCTACTTCAGCATCCATTTCTTTTGTATTTGCTGCTTTTACTATACTATCTTCGGAATCGTCTAGGTCGAATGTTGGTTTTACGGGAGGGAAATAATCTTCTATTTTTTCTAGTATAGATCTGTTTCTCATGGTTGCCATACTATTATATGATTCTAACAAAACAAAATCGTCCTTACCATCAGGGCACTCATCCGTTCCTGGAAAATCTTGCTTAATATCACACCAATCTTCTTCAATGCAAGCACCTATCGCATGAAGATCTTGTTTAATATCACACCAGTCGTCTTCAAAACAAGTATCTATCGCAGGAAAATTCTGTGCTTTAACATCGAGATCTTCCATAGATGTTCCGACTTCCAAGCTGCATAAATAAATTGAAGTATATATAAAATATCTGTTAACAAAGTGTCTCATAAGTACAGGTTACTTAGGTATTTCACATGACGGCAACTAGTATTTATACTAGATTATTAGTAATTGAGATGTGTTTAGATACTTCTCTAGGATCGGATTCTATGCAAAAGTACCTGTTTTCCAGTAATGAGGAGAGTGGTAAGTTGCTACTGGGTATGGGTCTATTGGAATTATCAGCGCGGATTAAAAAAAAATTCGTATCTGGGTTCAATTCATGATAAATATGAACCTAGATACGAATTTTTTAGGACCAATTACTATACTAGTTAAGATTAAGGTTTTTAAGGTTTGGAGCTATCTTTATGATATTGAGGGCTCCATCATCAGAGAGAGAAGTCCCGTGTAAATCTAGCTCTTCTAGGTTGCTTAATTCAATATCCAAACCTTCAAATAGCTCTGAAGATAAGTTTATACACTCTCTGAGACTAAGTTTTTTCAGATTTGGAGCCTTTTTTATAATATTTAGTACTACAGCATCTGAAATAGCAGTGAAATCAAAAACTAACTCTTCTAAGGAGCCGATCTCATCAACTAGATTGTTGAATAGTTCTGAGGAGATGTTTTCGCAGATTAAGAGAGATAATTTTTTCAGGTTGGGAGTTTTTCTTAGAACATTGAGGGCCCCTGAATCGGAAATAGCAGTTAATCCTAACTCCAGTTCTTCTAAATTACTTAATGTATCCTCTAGACTAGTGAATAGCTCTGGTGATAAATTTTTACAGAAGTACAGATTAAGTGTTTTCAGGTTTGGAGCCTTCTTTAGTATATTGAGTATGCTAGCATCAGATACAGCTGTGCTACCTAGACATATTTCATTAAGGTTACTTAATTCGAATTCGAAATTTGCCAAAAAGTCTGGGGATAAGTTGTCGCAACCTTCCAGATCTAGCTTGCTAATGTCTGGATTTTTAGATAGGACGTTAATCAGATCTTCATCGGTAATATCACTGTTACTAAAAGAGAGATCTGTTGTTTCTACGAAAGGTTCTTCATTAGTTTTTACTTCCGATCCCATCTCTACGAAAGGCTCTTCATTAGCTTTTACTTCCGACCCCATCTCTACGAAAGGCTCTTCATTAGCTTTTACTTCCGATCCCATCTCTACGAAAGGCTCTTCATTAGTTTTTACTTCCGATCCCATCTCTACGAACGGTTCTTCATTAGCTTTTACTTCCGACCCCATTTCTTTTTCAACGATAGTATTTGCTTTACTCTCTTCAGAACTGTTCAGTTCAGAAGTTGGTTTTTCTACCGAGAAATAGTCGTCAATTTTTTCTGTTGCCGGTGTGTTGCTTATGGTTACCAAAAGATTCTCTGGCTCTAGCAATACAAAATCGTCTTTATCTTCAGGGCTTTTTTCCGTTTCAGGAAAATCTTGCTTAATATCACACCAATCTTCTTCAAAACAAGCATCCACTTCTTGAAAATCTTGTGCTTTAACATCCATGTTTTCCATAGAAGTTCCTACTTTCAAACTACATAGGAAAATTGAAGTATAAACAAAATTCCTGTTAACAAACCTATTCATAAGTAATATAATACTTACATTTTGCTTAAGCTGCAACTGAGGAATATGCTGGTTTTGGTCACAGGAGACTCTCTTCCCTGCATAGATACCTAGATAGCCAGGCTAGTAATTGTATCTGGAGAATTTAAGAGATGAAAATACCATATTCCCTAATAATAATAATATAAAACAGTAAAAATGAGCCTTTTGTACAGGAAAATATAGAGTGGATGCGATATAATATAACTTAAGCAGGGATATACATCTATGCTTAGTATATTGAAAACAGAAAATGAGAAGAGTGCTTCTTAAAGGTGCTTATCAATGAATAACTTGTTGATTAGTAACTTTCAATTTATATTAAAGGAGCATTTATATGAATATATTTATAAAATACACGCTCTCTATTTTTGTGCTCAGTGCTAGTTTGCTAGTACAGGGTACGGAAGAAGTAGCGCCAGGTTATATGGCGAGTACTTGGGGATGTGTGAAATCTACTGCTAATGTAGTTGGCAGTGGAGCCTATTATGCAGGCAAAGGAGTTTGGAATGCGGGTTCTGCTTTAGTTACTGGAGCAACCTATATACCGGCACCTTTTGTAACAAAAAGTAATTGGTATATGTGGCAAGCTGATACTAATTGTGATGATAAGTGGGAGAAAATAGAAGACTTTCATGAATTTAAAGCAGTTAGTAAAGGTAAAAGAGTAGCTCTCCTGATACACGGGCTGGCATCAAATCATACTTACATGGAATCTCTAGCTGAGATAATACATCATATTCAACTAAGGGAAGATAGTCCGTGTAACTACGATTTTATACTGGCTTATGAGTACAATACTATTCCGGCAGTTTACAGAAGTGGATACAGGTTTAAATGTGAAGCAACGGATCTACTGGATGGTACGGAAAGAGTTGATATCTTTTGTCATAGTAAAGGAGGCATAATCGCTAGGCATTTGGCAGAATCGAATCACGAACTGAATGTGAAAAACATAGTGTTTTTAGGAACGCCCAATGGAGGTGTGCCGCTTACAGTTCTTAAAAGATTTATTGGATGTTTTGGGGATATGATGTATCCAATTGCTGGATTAGTAATTAGAAATATTTCTATGCTTGCACCTCTCGATATTCTATCAACAGACCATACAGATAAGGGAATTTCCAGAACACTGAGCTATCTTAATAGTGGAGTTGAATCGCCTCACAAAGATAGAGTAAATTACTACACGGTAGCTGGAAGTAAATCGGAATTCTGGGGGACTGTAGGAGATACCGTCGGTCAGGGATGCCAGGAGGAATTTGAAGGAGAATGTGATGGCATAGTGCCAGTAACAAGTGTTCATGCAGATTTCTTGAGAGGTAAATCGGGTGCTTATAGTAATAATACACACCAGGTTACATTACCCCTTAATCATGAAGAGTTAAGAGGTGGTGAAATAAATACTAAAGAAGCAATTCTTGTTGCAGGTACACTGTACTTTTTTATGAATCAGCCCGAATGGGATGGTGATGATGAAGTTTGCTGTTGGGATGCAGCACTTAAATAATAAAATAATATATAGCAATTATAAATAATAATAAATAATTAAATAATTAAATAATTCTGAGCACTCTTCTTATTTTCTTTATCAATATATTAAAATATTTTCAGACTACTCTCTCTAGTTTTATCCTTACCAGTAAATAATCTTGCAAGCTATATTTAATTATACGTATACTAAAATCATGCGTATTAATCTAGAACCCGCTCCGACCCCCGCACCTGCAGCTATTACTTGGCATAATTGGGATAATTCTGTTTTTGAAAAAGCTAAAGAGCAAGATAAACCAATATTGCTTAATATAACAGCTCCATCATCATACTGGTGTAACATCATGGAGATTGATTGTTATCAAGATTCCCTAATTAAGGAGTTTCTAGAAAAACATTTTATATGTATTAAACTTCAGCAAGACGATATACCTGAAATAGATTCGGTCTATCAAATAGCCCAGCAGTTAGCAAATGGTAGATCTGGTTGGCCGATTACCGCCTTTCTAAACCATAATAAAGAACCTTTCTTTGTAGGATCGTACATTTATAAAGCAGATGTAGAGAATACTCCTGGGTTTTTTAGGCTAATCCAGAACATTGAGGGGATATGGAAAAATGAACGCACAACGATTAATGAAAATGCACAAAAGTTTGCAAGTAGTATTAAAAGCATCCTAGGTCAGCAACCGATCCGTTCTGGAAATAAACTAGATTTAAATGCGATAGAATTAATAATTGAAAAAAAATTAGAAAAAGCAGATTTTGAACAAGGCGGATTTACCGAGCTAGCTAAGAACATCCCGTATCAGTTTCTGTTTTTGTGCTTAGAGGTTGTTAAGCAGAAGAATCTTAGTAAAGAGATAATAGGAAAGTGTGAAAGATTTCTAGGTTCTACATTAAAGGGGATAGGTTTAAGTGCTCTGCACGATATGGTAGGCGGTGGATTCCACAGATGTTCAATAGATTCCACCTGGAACAATCCCCGATTTGAAAAGCTATTGGTTGAAAATGCTCATCTGCTCTCACTATATTCAAAGTCGCTTGAGATACTTACATTGGAGAGTGATGAACAGTGGCTTTTTGAACGATGTAAAAATGGGATCATCGTCTGGTTGCAGAATGAGATGCTTGGTAGAGAGGGATTGTTCTATAACGCCACCTATGCTTATAATGAAGATGAAGATGGCATATTCTATCTTTGGAGCGAAAAGGAGATTCAAGAAGCTCTAGGCTATGAATCCGATTATTTCTGTAATCTGTGCAGTATTACATCGGTCGGGAATTATAATGATGAAGTTACAAAACAATCGACAGGATTCAACATCATATCATTAAAAGGTATTCCTGAAAAAAAAGACAATTTTACTAAACTACTATCCGGATTAAATACCTATCGGGCTCTGCGAGTTCCCCCTAAAAAAGATAAACGTATATTCCTAGAAAAGAATGCTTTAATCGTAACGGCTTTACTAGATGCTGGTAAAATCGATACCGCAAAGTACATTGTAGATAATATACTGAAAAATAGTACGAATATTAATCAGCTATCAGGAAATATTAAAAATTCAGACACTAGTCAGAATGGTACTCTTGGGGATTATGCCACTCTTACATTAGCACTATATAAGATATCTAGCAAATTACAGGATAGTAAATACCATTTAGAGGCTGTAAAGCTCACCGAAGTTATGAACAATCGTTTTTATCATAACGATGTTGGGTACTCTTTATCGGATAATAAAGAGTACAATCTTTTCGGAGATATTACACCAGTGTACGATACCGTCTCGCTTTCCTCTACAACACGGGCTATAGAGTGTTTGTACCATGCTGGTTATATGGAGAGAGCGGAAGAAGAATTGAACAATCTGCTACCATGCATTTCAGAGAATCCGGACTACTTTTATAGTATGATGGCATTAAAACTGAGAGTCTTGTAACAGGAAATTGGTCAATATCATTTTTAGTTATGCCATATTTGATGCGATAGGGGTACCATCTGCTTAATAATGAAAAAACTATTATTGTTGTTAAATGTAAGTGTCTTTGTACAGAGTACGTCTTTCACATCCTCAGATACATCTGAGGATGTGAATATCGTTTATCCCCAGGAAGAAGCACGCTCTATAGATTTTAAAGATACTAGGGCTGATTTTAAAATTAAGTTCTTAGAACAAGCCTGTCAATCACTGATTGTAGCCAATAACGATATTCAAAAACAAGCTTTGGTATTGCTAAAACATTTTCAAAGTAATCCATCCAGTAGCTTAATAGTTCCTGTTCAAGAAATAGGTATCAATTTAGAGAACATTGAGCTCTGTACACAAGAATCTGCATGGTGTAACCACGAAGTCGATTATAGCTGTTGGTTAGAGATTGAGCAAATAAATTCAAATATAAAACAGATTCTGAATGAACTAGATGTCACTTTAGAGAAGGTAAGAGACTTGCTAGTGAGATGTGATAAAGCTAGTATAGAACTAAACACAGATGTTAGCATTGGTGAACTAGATGGGTTAAGAAGTATTATATTTCGTCTAAAGTTGTTAAACGCCTTGTTTTATTATTCAAAAGTAAGTTTTAAAGGTGTAATACTTACGAATCCAGTCGATTGGGTTGCCATGATACAATCTCTACCTAAAAATGTGAGAAAAATAGATCTTGGCTGGACTAATATTGATACAGACGGGCTTCGTGAATTATCCCGTTTATCCCATCTGGAAGAGATAAATTTATATTGTGTTAAGATAACTAATCCAGCCTACTGGGTTGCCATGATACATTCTCTACCTACAACGATGAGAAAAATAGATCTTGGTTGGACTAATATCGATGCCTCTAAGCTTGTAGGATTATCCCGTTTATCCCACCTAGAAGAGGTGAATTTATCAGGAGTTAGATTCTCTAAGCAACCCGACTGGGTAACGGTGATACGAAGTTTTCCACTATCCTTGAAGAAAATAAATTTTTACAAAACGAAAATAGATGCCTCCGGACTTGTGGAATTATCCCGTTTTACTAGTCTCGAAGAGTTGGGATTGCCGAGTATTAGGTTCCGTAATCGAAATGATTGGGTTTCTGTGATACAATCTCTTCCTGCATCAGTGAAAAAATTAGATCTTGTCTGGACTAATATCGATACATCTGGACTCCGTGAATTATCTCGATTAACCAGCCTCGAGGATATAATGTTAGGATGCGTTACGTTAACCCACCCTGCGGATTGGGCTATTGTCTTGGAAGCTTTTCCATTGACATTGAAGAAAATAGATCTTAGAGAGACTAATATCGATCCCGACGGAATTCGTGCATTATCTCGATTCACTAGACTTGAGGATATATCGTTCAAGCTTGTTAGTTTAACCCGTTACTCAGATTGGACTCCCTTGAGTGTATCTATAATTGATGTGAGTGAAACCCATCTAAGTACTACTAAGAGCGTTCCATCAGAATTTCGAGAATTACCCCAGCTTACTAGTGTAGAAGAAACAGAATTCATGGACAGTGGGTCACCTAATCCAGTCAACTGGGTTGCCATGATCCAATCTCTACCTACAACGTTGAAGAAAATAGATCTTGAATGGACGAGTATTGATGCAGACGGGCTTCGTGCATTATCCCGTTTTACCAGTCTCGAAGAGATAACCCTATCAAGCGTTCGGTTAAGAAGTCGAGCCGATTGGGTTTCTGTGATACAATCTCTTCCAGTAACGGTGAGGAGAGTAGCTTTTTGTACTTCTAATTGCCCAGATGATTTAAGTGAGGAGCTGCGTTCGAGGGGTATTATAGTAGATTAGTCATAAGTTGTGGCATTAAAACTGAGAGTCTGGTGACAGAAACAGGGGTCGGTCTAAAGGAAAAGCCAGTAAAAATAAATAAAATCCAAAAACCTGGTAATTTAACTAGCTGTAATTTATTACATAATGTTGAATAACTGTTATAGAGGCGGGAGTAAGGATGCTCCCAAAGCCCAGCCAAAAATCATGGAGGATATATTATGGCATTTAAAATAAGAACCGACGCAAACGCTTTAGGCGTACAAAGAAATTTATCAGATGTAAATTCGCAATATGGAAAAACCATTAGCAGGTTAAGTACCGGGATGAGAATAACTACTGCTGGAGATTCTCCCGCAGAATTTATCGCTTCCGAGGATATGAGAAAAGATATAGCCAGCATGGATGTATCAATTAGAACCTTAGCAGACAACACGAACTATATTAAGACTGCAGAAGGTGCATTAGACGAGGTAAGTAGATTGCTAAGAGATGCAAGAGCTTTAGCCCTACAATCTATGAACGAACCCACAATGTCGCAATCACAAAAAGATGCGAACGATCAACAGATACAATCGATATCAGAAAGTATTACTAGAATTGCAAATAGTGCTTCGTATGGCTCTAATAAAATATTGAATGGTGCTTCAGGAATATTTGCACAATCGTTATCCCTATATAGTGTGGACGAAGTGTCATTCTCAGGAGTATTTGGTGGAAACGCTATTACTACAAACTCTACATTTACAGTTAGCGTAACCACTGCTGCTACTAAAGCAAGTACAACTGCAGTAGGATACGGACTCAACTCTGTGGTTGGTGCCGGATCGTTCTCCATTAACGGAATAAACTTCGATGTATCACCAACAGAGACCGCTCAAGATATATGGTCTAGAATCAACGAATTAACATCCGTCACAGGTGTTTATGTTAACTACTGTGCTGCATCAGGAGCAGCTGCAGGGGCTGCAACTATAGAAGCTACTGAATACGGTGAAAAACATAGAATTGATATTGTAGATCCAGGAAATCTGCTGATAACTGGGGCAACAAGTTTCAGTGGAAAGGGATCGGATGTAGTTGGTACCGTAGAGTGTAATTATGATGGAACTAATACTGCTACAGTAACTTTTGATAGAGGCGAAGGAAAAACTTTACGAGATAGTTCTGGAAATATAGTAGAGCTTACTACTAATGGTGCTGTTAACACAGGTACTTATAATGGAAGAATTGTTATTGGTTCGATTGGTACAAAGTTCCAAGTAGGTATACGTTCTACCGATTTTACTACAATGTCTATTGGCAACTATCAGGCTACACAGCTAGGTAGAGGAGCAGAAGGCAACAATAACCTAACCAGTATAAGTGTTCTTTCTGGTGAGAGTGCTGCTACCGCGTTAAATGTTATTGATAAAGCTATAGAGGATGTCTCCGTGGGCCGGGGTCGACTTGGGAACTTCCAGAAGAATATTTTAGAGAGTTCTACAAGATCGATGATTATTGCTAGAGAGAATCTGATGATTAGTGAATCGGATATCCGTGATGCAGATATGGCAGAAGAGGCAAGTGAATTAGCTAAATTTAATATTCTGCAACAATCCGGTATATCTGTATTAGCAAGATCTCAAGAGGCATTGCAGAACGTGCTCCGATTAATTCAGTAGCAGTAATTTAATTACACAGATCAGTTTTTAACCATTTATCGTTGGTTCGTTCGAGGGGATTATGTTCCCTCAATCAGTTAAGGGGGAATTCCCCCTTAACTGATAATATTTTAAACAGTAAGAGCTTCGAGATCGATATCGTTCTTCTTCTCTTTTTTAGGTTCCTTTTTAGTTTCCATGAGAGCTTTAAATTCGGCCAAAATCTCCTCATAGATCTTAGGATTTTCTTCTAAAAATGATCTTGAGTTATCTCTTCCCTGACCCAAGCGTGTCTCTTTATAGCTATAATACGCACCTGCCTTGGATATAATACTACAGTTAGTAGCAACATCTAGGAGGTCGCCATACTTACTAACGCCTTTACCAAAGATCATATCAAATTCTGCATTCTTAAATGGAGGAGCCATCTTGTTTTTTACTACCTTCACTTTAGTTCTGGAACCAATCTGATCAGCACCTACCTTAATAGCTTCTCCTTTTCGTACTTCTAATCTTACGGATGCCCAGAACTTAAGGGCTCTACCGCCAGGAGTTGTTTCAGGGTTGCCATACATTACTCCAATTTTTTCTCGCAACTGATTAATAAATACGGCTGCAGTATTAGACTTATTAATAGATCCACCTAGCTTTCTTAATGCTTGGGACATCATACGTGCCTGAATACCAACGAAAGAATCTCCCATCTCACCTTCTATCTCTGCTCTAGGCACTAATGCTGCCACGGAATCGAGTATAACAAGATCAACAGCGCCAGATCTGATAACGGTATCCATAATCTCTAGGGCTTCTTCACCGGTAGTAGGCTGCGATATATAGAGTCGGTCTACATCTACACCAAGCGTTTTGGCGTATTCTACATCTAGTGCATGTTCGGCATCAACATATAAAGCTAGTCCGCCTGCTTTTTGGGCTTCGGCGACGCAGTGTAGTGCAATAGTGCTCTTACCGCTAGATTCAGCTCCGTACATTTCTATAATTCTGCCACGAGGAATACCACCAATGCCTAAAGCTAGATCTAAACTTATCGATCCCGTAGAGATAGCTTCTACTTGCTCTCCCTCGTCGGAACCTAATTTCATTACTGCGCCGGTACCGAAACTTTTTTTAATTTGTGCTAAGGCTATATCTAATGCCTTCTCTTTGTTGTCTTCCTGATTGTTTTTTAAATTTGCCATAATGTTTACGAAATGCTTTCCTATCACAATTTTACTCGCTTTTTTCACTAAACAACGTATGCCTGGGAATTTTTTAGATATCTTGATAGTTTATATAAAAGTATTAGAGATAATCTATTCAATATATGTTAATGTTTTTCTAGAATAAAAGAACATATCCCATAGTTTGAAGAATAGTTATCTATCTAAGTGTAAAATAAAAAAGCTAATTAAACGTTAAATAAAATATGAAGAAGTATATTACATTTTTTATAGCTACATTACTGTTTACTAATATAGTAGAAAGTAATCCTGGTAGCAGAGAATTGCACGCTAATTCTCCTGGTCCATTATCCCTCAGCGATCTACATATATCAAAAGATTATGAAGAAGAAATTACTGAGCATAAAAGCGTGTATGGAAGTATCTATGTTCAACCAGGGATCCATAATTTATCTGTAGGTTTAAATAAATACGAGATACCTTTCAGAAAAAAAATCTACAATGAGCTAGATTTAGCAGAAGCTTACTTAGAATCTGGAATGGAATTGGAAAGTAGTAGGAACATTTTAATTCCTTACATTACTCTTGTTTTTGAACATAATGGAAGAGTATTTAATAAGGGTACATATATTGAGGACCAAAATGGCAATAGAGTCTACTTTTTATCTGGTAAGGGAAAGATGGATTCAGGTGGATGTACCGAGATAGATTTTCCTAATTCTAGAATAGATAAGAAAAAATACCGAGCGTTGAATGCGGAATCTATTGCTCCGGACTATGCAAAGTGGCTTGTTGATAGGGAGTCGGGACTCGATTATTTTAATGGTTATTCAAAAGAGCGCAAGGAGGATCTGTTATGTACCGTAGGCTACATTCAACTTTTCAGCTGTAACAACCATAAAGTACAGGTCTGCTCTAATTGTATAGATAAGTACAGTAAAATATTTTTCAGTAAATCTGGAAAGCAGTTGTCAGATGTTAACACTGAAAGATGTTGTAAAAACAAGAAGAGTTTATGTGCCAAATGTATACCTTTGGTTATTAAAAAGATTAAAAAAATAAATAAGAAGTCGGACCGTGGATATCAAGGCTATAGCGACTTCGTTAAACTATTAGAATCTGGACAGGAAACAGGTTGTGAACACTGTAATCCAGATCTCTGTGACTTGTGTATTAATGAACTCCAAGAATTACTTAAGGAGATGTATGACGACGATGATGATGTTCGGTTGCTAAGATATGAATTAGGCTTAGATGGTTTAGATGTACACTACTTACATCTTAGGAATAAATTTCTCTTACCATCAAATAAATTTGATAGGGGACATAACGAGACGGATCTAAGGTGTGCGGTATATGAATGCAGAGAAACCTTGAATGATAAAATTACCCATACGGAAAAACAGTTAGTGAAGTACATGGTTTCCAATAAGCATTTTAAAGATTTTTTAAGTAATAAGATTAGAGAGCTGAAGGAAAAATTAAAGGAGAAACATTCATTAAAGTCGTTGCCAGTATTGAGATCTTTTATTGTTGATGGGATATCCAAAATAGATATCTGTAATGATTGCCATACGGGATGTCAAAAATTTTTGCACGAAAACAATATATGGCCTGAGGTGCTTACAGAAGTAGCAAAGCAAGAGATGTTAGATGATATGCCAGGCATATTCCGATTTATCTATACAGAGTGCCAGGGAGCGAAAAAAGAAACAAACGATAACGCTTACAGTTCGAAATTGGGTAGTAAGCGAGTAGAAGGTGCGAGTGCTTTCAATGATCTTAATCTACTCTCTAAAAATAGAATTACGCTTATATCTAGAACGCCAGAAAGAAGAAATCGAGAAACTGTATCTGCGTTGCAACAAATTAGAAAAAGACGGAGTGCCGATTCTGAGCAAATGAATGATCTGAAGAAGTTTGCTGTAGAGGGATTCATGTCTTGTTCCGATGAAAATCTAGGTTCTATGCATTTGCATGCAAACCTCCTTCAATTGAACGATGGCTATGCCGAATTAACAAATTTGCTGCAACAATCTCCAGAAAAAATTTCAGAAGTGTTAAATATACTCAAAAGTTCTAAGGATAATTCTGTTAAAAGTGATATCGATGCTATACAGATAGGCCAAAAAGTAGAAGAAGAGATTTATTCTTTATCAGATACTGAATATCGTGAAACAGGCGAGTATTCCGATGAAGAAGACTCCATAGATCCATTTATCATCTATGATAGTAGTTCTGAAAACAGCAGTACAGATGACCTTGAATATCAGGATAGATCTGGATATCGGGATCCATTCGATTATGATGCTAAACATGATACTGAAGATGGCTACTGTAGTGAGTGGAGCTGTGCTTCATGTACCCAAAGAAGATGGGAAGGTTACGATACTCCTGATGGTTACGGAGAAGATTCCGATAATGAATCTACCAGCTGTAATAGTGAATACGAATCTGCTTAATCAGCAGATTCCTCTTTACCCTTTACCGATTCTAGTAGCATCTCCTTGGTATAAATAAAGGAATCCCGTTTATAGTCGGCTAGTTCAAAATCTTTTTTAAGTACAATCGCTCCGGTAGGACAAGCTTCCTGGCAGAATCCGCAGAAGATACAACGTATCATATTAATCTCATATCTTACAGCATATCTTTCACCTGGCGACTTCCTGTCTTCATCAGTATTATCATCAGCTTCTACATAGATACATTTAGCGGGACAAGCCCCTGCGCATAAAGAACACCCAATGCACCGTTCCAGTCCGTCATCGTATCTAGTAAGAGCATGTCTCCATCTGGTTCTTGGATACTGCTCTCGCCTCTGTTCTGGATACTGTACAGTAGTCTTCTTTCTACCTAGTCTTTTTGCGGTTATACTGAACCCTGTAATAAGTGGTTTGGCGATTCCTGAAATAAGATCGAAGCTCATGAATTCACCTCTTTATTTTCTAGACTGGCATTATTTTCTAGACTAGAATTCACATCTTCCTGAGTTCTAGGCTTCAGTTCTAAAATAGTATTGTGTTTTCGCTCTTTAATTTTTGCTTGTAGTTTCATTATGCCGTAGATAAGCGCATCTGGCGATGGTGGACATCCTGGAACATATACATCTACAGGAACAATCTGATCCGCCCCTTGTACGATGGCGTAATTGTTGTAAACTCCACCCGAACTTGCACAGGCCCCCATACTAATAACCCATTTTGGTTCCGGCATCTGATCGTATATTTGGCGGAGGACTGGTGCCATCTTCTTGCTTACTCTACCAGCGATAATCATGACATCGGCTTGCCTAGGTGTAGCCCTGAATGCTTCTGAACCGAATCGGGAGATATCAAATCTAGCTGCTGCAGTGCTCATCATTTCAATAGCACAACATGCTAAACCAAAAGTAAGAGGCCAGAGTGAGTTTGCTTGTACCTGATTCACTAATGCGTCAACACTGGTAAGAATAATATTTCCAGCTTTCTGCGTACTCCCTATTACAGGGGTTGTGCTATCATGCATTACTACGGTTTGAACTCTTTTTGGCATATTATCTCCTTTGTCTACATTATTATTATGGCTATTTTTCTGCTTTGGCCAACTGGTAAGGCTGCAATTCTTTAGGAATTTCCTGACCCCTGTACTTGGATGGGTTTGGATAGAAGCGCATCCATCTAGTACTGCCGAATCCGTTTACTTCAAATTTTATTAGTTTATCTTCTGTTATTTCAGCATTAGTGTTAAATGTTAGCATATCCCATCTAACCAGATTGCTACCTAGCATATACATGGGCTCTACCTTTTCGTTCATACTAGCAGGAGTTATCTGTTTACTAAAGGGGACGTATAACCACCATCGGTAAGAATCGATTAATTTTTTATCACGTAACTTCCAATCGGTAAGTATTGTAACTTCAGGTGTTAACTTCTTTTTACCAAAATGTATATCATACTTTAATTTATCAAATAAATTAGAATCAGCAGGCAAGTTTTTCTGACCGCTATATTGGGCTTTAAAAGGAAAGGATACATTCTGGATAATAAAAACTAAATTTTTGTCGAAGTAATCTTTTAATATGTTCCATCTGTGCAATATTTCATCTTCAGATAAGTGTTCACTATCCTGTAGATAACCTAGCCATCGAGAGAGGAGTCTTGGAGATAACCATAAGCATTTCATATATTGAGGTTCATCTTGCCTATCCTTTAAGTTGCTAAAGTTCTGAATATCATAAAAATATAAGTCGGTAATATTTTTTTTCTTGCTGCAGCAGTGACGGCCAATCTTTAGTTCCGATTCTATAGGGTGGTTTGGGAAAGTGTTTAAGGATACTTCATGCTTGTCTGTAGTTCCGGTGCTAACAATAATGCTGCAGAATAGAGACAGTACCGTGATGACAGAATGTTGCAACTTGTTATTGGGAAATGGTATCATCATATATACTATTATCACCATTTAGATCGTTATGAGCAACAAAAATTTAAGTTTAGATATAAAAGCACCTCACCATCAGTCACTAATCGAACAGCAGTATGATTTATTGGTGTGTGGCGCTTTATGGTTTAATCTGAATGATGTTGGCATATTTATTTTAAGAGGTTCTGAAAAAAGGGATTGGTTTCAGGGACAAATTACCAATAATATTATCGGGGTAGATTCGGGATGTAAGATTGACTTCTGTATGTGCAATGCTTCTGGACATATCCAATCGATAGGTTATATTCTTTTTGGTGAAGAAGAGGATATAGTAGTAATTCCAAATAATTCTATACCGTATTTTAAAAGCGTTGTAGAGGAGCGTATTATCATGGAAGATGTTATAGTTGAAGAGAAAAAATATTCTATGGTAACGGTTCAGGGCGCAGCTAGTGAGAAGTGTATTTTCCATGCTACCGGTCAGGCAGAGTTATCTCACTTAAGTAGTTTTTCTTATTTAGAAAGCAAGTTTATTAGGAATGATAGAACAGGATATTCTGGTTGGGATATTTTAGTTGATAAAGCTGATGAACAGAGTATACAGAAGATATTAAACTTACTTCCTAAGGGTGAGGAAGGCACTCTGCTTCTTTCTATGTTTGAGAGTGGTAATCCAGTACTAGGATTAGATATTGGAGAGAAGACTTTTCCTGCAGAATTAGGTTCTTCTTTTAATGATGGATATGTAAGTTATAATAAGGGCTGCTACGTGGGTCAGGAAGTGTTAATGCGTCTTCATGCACGTGGACATACGAACAGAACCTGGGTTGCGCTGTGTACGGGTAGCCCTTTACAGGCAAAAACAGATATACTGGATAATAGTGGTAAAGTAATTGGTAAAACTATTAAAAGTTATTGGAGTCCTAAACATAGTTACATAACAAGTGCTTTTATTAAAAACGATTATGCTTGGGATAGTTGTATTGTGAGTTCAACTTGCTCTACATCTGGTGAATTGATAGAAGCAGAAGTGCGTGTTATTCCACTTAATGGAGGTAAATGATATGGATAAAAAAGTATTAGTTATTATTGCAATTCTTACAGCTTGTTTATGGGCCCCGGTAAATCTTTCTATAAAAGTAGCTATGGAAGATATGACCCCTGCAGCAATAGCTCTTTTCAGATGGGGAATAATGAGCGTTCTGCTATGGGGCGCTCTAAGCATGAAGTGGTTCCGAAAGGCTCTAAATGTAAAATTTCCTAATAAACGCGATTCCCTTACTATGGTTACCATAGGGCTCTTTGTGTTGGGTCCGGCACATGCTATTTTTTATAACGCACTCACTATGACTACTTCTGTGGAGAGCACAGTATTAAACACCTCCGCCCCGATTTGGATTGGTCTGCTAGCTACACTTATTTTAAAGGAACAGATTAAGCTTAATAGGTGGATTGCTATACTTCTTAGTGGTGTTGGTGCCTATGTAGTAGCTATAGGTTTGAATTCACCCATGAATCAGCTTGCCGGTGGTAATGCTTATGGTAATTTAATGTACCTCTCTGGCGTAATACTGGAATGTCTTAGTTTTGTTTTGGCTACCAAAATTGTTGCAAAGTCGTCAGGGCTTGGAGCAGCGGCATGGCAATATTTAGGGATGGCTATCTCTGCTGTTATTTTAAGTGCTTTACTGCCAAATGTTTTCGAAAATTTTAGACCTATAGAAGTATGGGAATTTAATTGGAAAACGGCCTTGGCTATATTCCATATGGCTGGTATTGCAGGTGTTCTATGTTTTAGTGTCTGGTATATCCTTATGGGTAGACTCCCGCTCTCTCTGCTAGCAATTTGTATGGGTATAGAGCCAATCGTGGGAATTATAGTAGGTGCGCTCTTCTTAGGTGAACCTGTAGAGACTAAAGAGTATATAGGTACTGCATTGATTGTTATTTCATTAATTGTTGCAACTCGAGACGATGATATCCATAAAGACGATAAGAAGAACAAGGATAGTAAAAAAAAAGAGATAGAGGCTCCTAAAAAAGCTTTAATTGAAACATAAGTTTTCACTAGCGTTTAGCTAGCAACTATATAATGTTGATGGTTTCTTGTATCCCAGTATATTCCAAACAACTACTTTTAATATGCTGGGATAATGTTTGGGAATTTGTTTCCAATAACAAGTACTTACATAACAATTCCGCAAAGACAATGAGAGTAGTTTAATGAATTGTACACCCTCCAGCTTGTGGATGACCTTCATTTCTATTGTAGGAGTAATCCCAAGAGTAAGAGTGTACAATAACAGTATTCTCCATTTTCTCTCTTATTTCTTGTATATTATGTTCTGATATGCCTGTTTCCCATATGTGTAGTTCTTCTAACTGAAAATCTAATTCTAGTAACTTCTGAATAGCATCAAAGGTAACCTTAGTCCTGTTCAAAAATAATTTTTTCATAGTAGGGGTAATTGACGACATGTAAGCTTTGATTCCATCTGATGATAAAAAGCGACAATCGATGAGATTTAATTCTTCAAGCTCTTTAAATAGTGATATATTAGTGAGTGCTTCATCTTTAATTACAGTCTGGGAAAGGTTTAATTTCTTTAAATCTCGAGGCATTCTAGATAGTAGATGAGGCCATGAATCAAAAGGAAGCCTCTTCCAGTTTGATAAATTCAGATCATTTACGGTGAAATCAATGTCTTTATTTAGAATTCCTAGCTTTTCTATACTGCTAGGCAGATGCTGCAGTAAAATATGTATTACAGGACTATTTAAGTTTTGACAATTTTTGATATCGAGCACTTTTAACTGTCTAAACCTCTGTAAAGTTGCCGCACCCTCATCTTCTAGTTCACTATCTGGAAGGAGTATCTCTTTCATGGTTGTTGGAAGAGATAGTAATAGGATGTTTAGTTGCTTACTTCCAAATCCTGCAATACACGCTTCACCGCTAGTATCTCTTCTATTGCTATATAGGAATGCATCTTTACTGTATCTTTTTACCGGCTTCAGTAACCTTAGCACTTCTAATTCTGGAGATGAAATAATTAAATTAGCAACTACTATATTTAGACTAAAGAACTGAGGTGTATCACGTGCAAATTTATATCCAGATATAGATAAAGTTCTTAGATGTGGAAGAGAATTCATAAATTCGATAGTGGAATTCAGTAAAATTGCATTTGAAATATCTATGTGGGTGATACCAAAGCTGTAGTCAGGTATTTCTTGTTGTGCAATCTTAGTGAGTTCTATCAAGATAGATATTGCACTTAATATATCGCTCCTCAAGTGGCTGTAATCCAAACGGTCTTGTTTGCCTTCCCAATGATGCTTCACTGGATGATTCTCCCATGCCTCTGGTAATGCTAATTGCTTTAATATCTCTTTGTTATTAATATTTTCTATTAGTTCATCCCAGAAAATAGTACGATAAGGTGGAGGCGCATCACTTGGATGAGCAGGTGACCTCAATGGAGCCGATGCTATCCTTGGAGGAACGGGTGCGGGTACTGATGGAGCAGATGGTATCCTTGCAGGAACTGCTGCAGGGTTTGCTTGTGCTGGTGGCACTTGACTATTCTTTTTTTCTTGACTATTCTTTTTTTTACGTGCTCTACCACCAGGCGATCCGTTTATATCCGATATTAAGGAAGTGATAAGAAGCAATATTCCCAAATTATGTAGTAACTTTCTGTTAAATAGCATCAGATTCATTCTCCAGGCAATAATCATTCTTCTTTAAATAACACATGCCAATTTAAAGAAGAAAATTGCAGTATTAATTCATGTACAGTATACCAGGATTAATACAAGAGAATAGATATTAGATTTTTTTCTGAGAACTATGAGATACTACACCTGTTACAGAATTATCCCCACCAAGAGGATAACCACCCTTCGTCTACTGCTTCACTAGATGATATAATTTGCGGAACATTACGTTCTATTTTAGATAATTCTTCCACACATCTAATGATAATAGGATCATTATCTACCGATGGCCAGACAGCGGAATAACAAAGAATATCTGGTTCTAGAGAGCCACCTAATAAGAGAGTTCCATCAGGTAGTATCACATTAAGTGTAGGGCACTGGATATAGTATGCACCGCATACGCTGTTTAGGTGGTATTCAATACTATAATCTGTATTGCCTGCTGTTGGTTCTCCTAGGTGAACTAGTTTTTCTGGTGGGTAATTCTTTTTCAGTACAGCGACAATCATTTCAGCTAAAGCAGAGGTATAGCAATCGGTTATTATGCACATGTTAGGCGGCTCGCTAATTCTGAATGTAAGATTTGGATCAGCACCCGCTACTTTCAAAATAGTCTTATCTAGAGTCTCTAAATAAGTTTTAAAGGTCAGCAGTTCGCTGTTGCTTAAAAACGGATTTTCTTTTTGCATCTCTTTGCAATATTCCTGTAACATCTTAGCATTAAAATAACTTCCTAATACGGTGCCTTCTGGTAGGATATTCGAAAATACAGATCCGATTTCTAAAATACTGCCTAATTTAGTACCTCGTAAATCGAGAATTAAGTTGTTATTCTGAAAAGCTATTTTTAGTATATTCTGAATGGCTCTGTTGTTATATACGGGTAAATTAGGGAATTGAACATAGGCAACGTTAGTATTGGGTAACTTCTTAATCCATCTATCTGCATTGAAGGCGAGCATTTCGTGAGCAATTAAATTAGAGGAAGTAGAGAGGTGAAAGATCTGTTTTTCAGAAGGATGTTTTCCTGTTTTGAAGTAAGTTTTTATTAGAAATTGTATGGAGTTACTGTTTATAGTTAATGTCTGTTGCCGATTCCTTGTGTGGTTAGGGAGCTGAAGAGTATTCCCGGGAAAATCGATCGGAGTAGATGTTGCTGTTTCGTCATTTTTTGTTTTCTTCTTTATGCTAGATAAATATTCTGGTCTGTAAGAGTTTATCTTGTAGTGAGTTTCTGTAAGGTTATGAGGGTGATTTGGTATGATATCAAATAGAAGAGAAGGAAACAATTCTCTTAATCTCCACTCCTGTGCAGAACTTGCCTTCTGTAAACTTATCTGAGTATTCGTTAGTAGTAGCTGATTAATGTGTTGGGGTAGTTCATCAATTGGTTGAGATTCGTTCAAAAATCCGTTTTGCTCCAACATCTGTTCACCAATTTCGAATCCTAGCAGATAATCCTCGTCTTGTTTCAGAATAGCGTACTGTATTAGCTTTGCTTTTATCTTTCTAATTAGATCGGCTGTGGCTATTGGAGGTAAACATCTGGGAGTGCTAAGCTCTAATTTTTCAGCGGTTGCAGAAGCCGTATGGTTGGTAGAGATACTGATGATTAACAGGGATGCACTGATAACTATTCTGGTAAGATTCCAATTTTTCATTGTTAATAATAATATACAGTGTGATACGATGAAAAACATAGAAAAAGTGACAGATTATTTATTTAAAAATCTATTTTGGTATTACGTGAAAGCATCTTTTTTGTTATGATAAAACTTTTATATAGAACGGCACACTTCACATAAGGTGCCTCCTAACGAAAAAAAGTTCGATACCTAGGATTTAAAGTCACTCAACCCATTGATGGAGTATTGTTGTAATCGAAATCAATGACTCAAGAAGATTGTCGCCAAATTTATAAATAGGTATAAAGCATGCTAAAGTGTAAGTACGAAGTAGTATCTACCAGAGCTGTTGTGGTTTACGTTGTGCTATTATATTTATATGGTTATACAGAGATTACTATTACTACTTAGCTCTAGTTTATTTTTTTCTGTCCTGTGTTTTACTGCTGCAGATGGCGAAATGAGGGATAGAAGATTATGCTTGAGATCTCTTCCTACTGATATTCAAGTTAATGTGTTAAAAGAAGTAGGTCTAGACAAAAAGATACCTATCTTGCAGGATATTAGTCGCTCGTTGTTATGTATCTGTATAAAAGCAAGAGAGCAGGCAAGCTTGCTAGTAGAAGCATTAAATTCTAAATCTGGTATTTTGCAAATTCAGAATTATGGGGGTGTTGCATCATCAACACACAATTCCGGAAAAGATGATATTTACATCTTATTAGATATTCTAGAATTATTCACGCATAAAAACGCATGGGAGCCTGATTGCCTTGATTACAAGGAATTGTTATCTATTCGCCAATTAGATAGTTTTACCAGGCAAACAATGGAGGAAATATACGTTTTATTAACGAAATTGTTAGGATTGCAGATTCGCTGCAATGAATCTGGAGTTGACTTATGCAGATATGTAATGATAGATAAATTAGAAGTATTGAGGAGCAAAATTACAGGCTTAGGATTAATGAAAGTATTATTTCCCGTATCTTATGTTAATTTGAGCTGTATAAAGTTAGAAAAAGCAGATTGGATTTTTGTGCTAGGTTCTTTGCCTAGGAATGTGCGGAAAATAGATCTTACCGAGACAAATATCGATGCTACAGGCCTTGAGCAGTTAAGTCGTTTGGACTCTCTTGAGGAGATAGATTTGCAAGATATTAAATTATCGAATCCGGCAGATTGGGCATCTGCTCTTGGTTCTTTGCCAACGAGTGTAAAGAACTTAAGTGTTAAAAGTACAAATATCGATGCAGCAGGCCTTGAGCAGTTAAGTCGTTTGGACTCTCTTGAGGAGTTAGAGTTGGACGGGATTAAATTACCGAAACCGGCAGATTGGGCATCTGCTCTGGGTTCTTTGCCAACGAGTGTAAAGAACTTAAGTGTTAAAAGTACCAATATCGATGCTACAGGCCTTGAGAAGTTAAGTCGTTTGGACTCTCTTGAGGAGTTAGAGTTGCACTGGATTAAATTATCGAATCCGGCAGAATGGGCATCTGCTCTGGGCTCTTTGCCAACGAGTGTAAAGAACTTAAGTGTTAAAGGACCAAATATCGATGCAGCAGGTCTTGAGATTTTAAGTCGTTTGGAGTCTCTTGAGGAGATAGTTTTGCAAGATATTAAATTATCGAATCCAGGAGCTTGGGCTCGAATATTGGAATCTTGGCCTAGGAATGTGCGGAAAATAGATCTTTCCAAGATATATATCGCAGGAAAAGGTCTTGAGGTTTTAAGTCGTTTCGTGTGTCTAGAAAGGATAGATTTCCGCAGTATTAAATTATCGAAAGCAGCAAATTGGGTACGAGTGTTGGAATCTCTGCCAAAGAGTGTGCGGCAAATAGCTATTACCTTTACAAATATCGATGCTGTAGGTCTTCAGGGATTAAGTCGTTTGGAGTCTCTTGAGGAGATAAATTTACATGGTATTTCATTACAATATGATACAGATTGGGCATCTGCTCTGGGTTCTTTGCCAATTAGTGTGCGGAAAATAAATCTTATGAATACAAATATCGATGCAGTAGGTCTTGAGGTTTTAAGTCGTTTGGAGTCTCTAGAGGAGATAGAATTATCATGGATTCAGTTATCAAATGAAGCAGACTGGGAGTCAGTGCTGCGTTCCTTGCCAAAGAGTGTGCGCGAAATAGATCTTAGCCTTACTAACTGTCCTGATGAACTTAAAGAAGAATTAAAAAATAAAGGTATACCAGTATTTTGGTAAGATTGAACAAACCATCTTCTAAAGTGTAAGTATGAAGTAGTAACTATCGGAACTGTTGGTGTTTTTATGGTGCTACAATATTTATATGGTTATACAGAGATTATTACTGCTATTTAGTTCTAGTTTATTTTTTCCTTGCCTGTCTTTTACTGCTTATAATGTAGAGCAGAAACCTATCAAACTACCTGTAGATGTTCTGCCTAAAGTGTTAAAGTAAGTAGATGCAGAAACAAAAACAATGATTCTGAAAGAAATCTGTCGCTCGTTATCATGTATTTGCATAAAAATGAGAGAGCAGGAAAACTTGTTATCCGAAGAATTGAAATCGGTATCCGAAATCCCTAAAATATTTAATGATAGTAATATTAGGTATGAATATGATATAAGTATGTTATTAGATAAACTAGAATCTTTCACGCATAAAGAAGTATGGGAGTCTGATTGCATTGCATACCAAGTCTTGTTATCTATTCGCGATTTTCATAGAATAGCTCTGCTAAAATTGGAGGAAATAGACGTTTTCTTTGGCAAACTCTTAGAATTGCAGTCTCGTAGCGAAGGATTTAGTGCGGATTTAACTAATCAACTAAATGTTTTGAGGAATAAAATAGCAGGATTCCGTTCGATGGATTTTTTGTTTCCTTTGTCTGATGTTAATTTGAGGGATCTAAATTTAGGTGATACATATTATTGGGCTCCTGCGCTGTCTTCTTTGCCTAAGAGTATGAAGAAAATAGATCTTACTGCTTCCAATGTCGAATTTCGAGGTATTCAGGCCTTAAGTACTTTCGAGTTTCTTGAGGAGATAGATTTATCCGGAGTATTATTAGAGTGTTCAAATTATTGGGTATCAGTGATAGAATGTCTGCCAATTAGAGTGAAGAAACTAGGTCTTGCCAGTACAAATATCGATACAGCGGGTCTTCAGAAATTAAGTCGCTTCGAGCATCTTGAAGAGATAGGTTTGCAAAGTGTTAACTTGTTGGATGAAGATGATTGGGTGCCTGCACTGAGTTCCATGCCAATTAGTGTGAAGAAAATAGATCTTGGCAGTACAAATATCGATACAGCGGGTCTTCAGGAATTAAGTCGCTTGGAGCATCTTGAAGAGATAGGTTTGCAAAGTGTGAAATTGTTGGATGAAGATGGTTGGATGCCAGAGCATTCAGAACATTGGGCACCTGTGTTAGAATGTTTGCCAATTAGTGTGAGATCAATAGATCTTACTGGTACTAATTGTCCTGGTGAACTTAAAGAAGCATTAAAAAGTAAAGGTATGCTAGTGATTTGTTATTAGTTAGAAATCATCTTCTACGGTGTAATTACGAGATATTATATATCAGTGCAGTTGGATTGTGTGTTAACTAATCCGGAGACAAAGTTATCTAAAATAATATTACTTCAGGATGGACAAATTAAAAGTGAAAGGTAGTTTTATTTGAAAGCATCTCTTTTGTTATAACAAAATGTTTATAGAGAACGGCTGATCCGGTCCGGATATCGTTTCTTAGATATTTATCTTCCAGTAGTTCTCCAGTGTTGCCGATAAAATCTTGCTGGAAATTATCAGAGCTAGACGGATTATAGAATACTTCTAAAATATACTTGTCGCTAAGAAGCGGATATATGGTGGGGTCGTCATTCATGTTTATAGTTGCTTTGAATTTTCCATTTTTAATATAAAAAGAATTGACGAATAGAGTGACGTTATAGTCTGGCTCTATGTAGAATTTATCGTAGGAATCCCAATTAATACCCCCCTTAACATCTGGATGATAATCCGCATCTCTGAAGAGGATTTTGATTCTATCTGTCGGCAGACCCGTATCGCAATGACCGGTGATAGTAATTTTATTCTTGCCTGTTACTTCTATGGTGCCAGATAGATTGGGTTTAATCTTTTCATTCTTATCTTTTTTCATGGATCGGTAAGCATTTCTTAGGAGGAGCGTATCTAGGTTATGTTTTACAACTTCATTATGCTTCTTGCTTTCATTGTTGCTTTTTAAAACATCGTCAAAATACTCTACTGCACGGTCTATACTGTTCTGTTTAACTAGTGCATGAGCGTACATATTTTTTTTCCCAGAAATAAGATCTTTCTGCTGAAGAGCTTTTGAAAACCAGTGACTGCTATTTTCATGGAAGTCGTCTATTTTATGGAACCATAGCCACCCTAATTCAAAATAAGCATCTCCGGACTGTTTATTTTTTGCTATGCACTCCTTCCCAAGGGCGATAGATAGTGGGATATACCTCTTATCGCTATGATGATAAGAATCGGTAAAGTTATATGCCATGTGCCACATGCTAACAGTATATAGATCTACATTATGCGGATCTAAGTAGGTGGCTATGCGAAGGAGTGGGAGTACGGCATCGTAATTTCCCTCATGGAAATAAGTATCAGCTTTTACCCAGAGCAGACTAGCAATCAGCTCACTAAATCCGGATATAGCCAGGAGTATATGGTGAGGTTCAAGTCCTACTGCATTCAAATTCCGCTCTACGTAGTAATTTTTTTTCCAGATAGGATGAATATAGAGTTTGAGGAGAGTAGCTTGAAAAAAAAACAGTGTAACAATTATCGAAGATATAACTATTACATTTAATTTTTTCATTACAATTCGCGTTTATTAAAAATTAATACTCCTACTAGAAAGAGGATAGCTAAATAGGTGACCGAATATCCAAAAACACTGGCCCAGTATGTAGCCTGATTATAGAGCTGTTGTTCCGGATGCACTACCGAATTCTGAACATTATAACTAGAGTAGTTGGGAAGAATATACTCTAAAGTTTTTAATCCGAACTGGGCATACCAGCTTAGTTTGTTAAAAACTGTCCCATTAATGAAAGCATTTATTATAGATGAGAGAATTAAGGTACCTCCACCAAGAAAAAAAGCAACCATAGGAGTTAGGAATGTAGAAAAGAAAAATGTTACAGCGCTAAGTAGAGAACATTGTGCCATGTACATAAGCACTCCCTCTATCATAGAAGGAAGCTGATTGTACCAGTACGGTTTCTGCCATAAAAAGGGGAGAATGAATAGTACACACGACATCAGTGTAATTACAGATATTATAGTGCAGATTATTCCTAAAGCTTTACCAATGTAAAAATGATATCTGCTGAGCGGTTTAGATAACATAAGATATACTGTACGATTATCTATCTCTGTTGGTAATGTGTTGGAGCCTATTGTAATTGCAAGTGAGATTCCGGTTATCTGTATTATCCCTAGCATAGCAGATGTGAGCACCATGGTCTCTTGCCTAGGCGACATAACACTCATGCTTGGAATTGCTATCATAAATAGCAAGCCTACAAATAGAATAACAAGAAACGCTCTTCGATGAATTGCTTCCTGCACTGTTCCTACAATAATCAAGAATAATTGTCTCATATATTTTTTAATATTCAGATATTTTAATTCTGCTGTTGGACAAAGTTAAGCTTTAAATCTTTCAATAGACTCTGTAATGCATTTTTTTCTGCATCGTCTAGTTTGTCTAAATATACTTCACTTAAAGCATTTGCTGCATCAATCGCTAATTTAGCCTGACTAATGTCTTTGTGAATTTTATTTGTAATAAAATCGGGTTGAAGACCCATCTTCTGCCATGCAATTACAGCTAATTGGTGTGTAGCAACCATTAATACCTGCTTCACATCGATCGGTTCGTTGCTGCTCTGTACTTCTTCATGATTTTTAATGTCTTCTGTTTGGTTACTCATACCTCTATTTTACATGGTATGGTAGTCATTTTGTTGAATGGAAACCATTTTGTTTATACCTGCGTTTGGCAGGCGTGGGTTCAAAAGGCAGTAAATTTCTACCTGTCATTGCAGGAGAACATCCAGTCCGTCTAGAGAAAATGAATATCAATGATACCCTGACTAATGACACGGTATCATAAGGCTTAGATCTTGCCGATAACTGTTCAGTGTTGACATTCTGTAACAATTTCAGGTAAATTTTCATTAGTATAGCAATGTTGGCTTTACGACATTTTGATTAATTCATTATTTTTGTTTTCAGCATTCAAGGAGAGTTTTTGTGTATAAAAAAATATTAACCGTTACAACGTTGGTACTACCTTTAATGGGGTTAAGTACAAGTTCATCGGATGATACCGTTACAGATTTGTCTCTGCAAAGCAGTGCTGCTACTGCCAATCATTCTACTAATTCAGCACAGTACGTGCTTAAAGATGGTATCCATACTGCCACTAGTGCTGATAACGATTATACTATCGCTAGAAAATATGGAATGCGATTGAAAAATCTTCACGATTTAAATACTAATATTAATTGGAATAAGTTAAAACCAGGTACTACAGTAAAAATACAGATAAAGGAATCAGTAAGTAGTACGGAATCTGCTGAAAATAATGGTGTAGAGCAATCGGTAGTAAAGGTCGCCTATAAAGTTCAGAAAGGTGATAGCGATTGGCTACTTTCTAGAAAATACAAATTCATTCTAGCCGATCTTTATGCATTGAATCCGGATGTTAACTGGGATAAGTTAACGGAAGGTACCATTATTAATCTTCCAGTGAATCCTGCCACTGCTCAGAACAATGCAAGTGATATTAAGCCTATCAATGTTGCAAATATAGCTACTATTATTCATGATGATGTAGTAGTAAGAAGTACTCCAGGAGGTAAAGGTGTAAAGTTAACACTGCTATCTAAGGGTAGTAAATTTAGTATTTTATCGCTAGAAAACGGATGGTATAAGCTGAAGCTATCACATGAATCTGTTGGCTGGGTGAGGGGAGATATGATAAGGACCGATCTTGGAATATCTTCAGAAAGTACTACTGTTCCAAATAGTAACAAAGCAGGAAAAGATGTAAAGCCGGTTGGTTCTGCTAAAAAAATTGAGAGTAAATCTCATCTTACTAAAACCGATAGTGAGAAGTTAGTTAGTAATGCAAAAGATTACTTAGGTGTAAAATATCGATGGGCAGGAACTTCACGTAGAGGTATAGACTGTTCGGGATACACTGCTGCTATATTTGCAAAAAATGGAATTAATTTGCCACACTGCTCACGTGCGCAGTTTACAATGGGTAAAAGGATAGAAAAGAAAAATCTTGTTAAGGGAGATCTTGTGTTCTTTGGAAAAAAAGGTCGCGTGAACCATGTTGGAATATACATTGGTAATGGTAAGTTTATTCATGCAAGTAGCGGTAGAGGTAGCGTAGGTATTAATAATCTTTCAGATAGCTACTATTTACGGACTTATATGGGCGCAAGACGTGTTAAGTAATTCGGTAGTAAGTGCATTGTTGAAAATTAGTATTTACTAGTATAAGTAAGGGTCTATTCACGAAAAACGGCACAATTGCTGTTTTTTAAAAAAATGCTTTAGAAGTCTCTATAATTTCTGATAAATGCCAACTATAATTTCTTGTGTCGTAACCAAAAATCTTCTTTTACTTCTAAAGTGTAAAATATTATTTTAAAAAAACACTTCTAATTCGTAAAGTTTCTGCACCATTAGTGCATCTTTATATATTAATATGAGAGTGTTTAGATTAAATTTCAAGGATGCAGTTAAGCGCTATGTCATAAAGTCTGCAGTTTTAATAGGATTTTTGGCATCGACCAATTCAATGGTACATGGAAGTAGTGCCAAATATACTAATAAACCCGGAATTAGAAAGTGTGTGCTAAAGGGTACTGTGGTACTAGAGCGTACAAAAGAACATGTACCGTTAAGCTATGGTGATATTAGGCAGACTAAAGAGTATCCTATAGAAATTTATCTGGATGTTCCTAAGCTACAGAATAAGAATGTTCGCCAAGAGCATAATCCTCTATTCGGGCATAGCGGTTCTCATTGGCACATCTTATGTAATGAAAAGGGAGAGCCTGTAAATGATGCAAACGGCAGGTGCTGGCCAGCATTTTTATGTAAAGAAGAGGGTATTCTTACAACTCCTTACTATCTTTCAGAGAGTCTTGGCATTGCAGAATACCACATTGCTAAAGATTCACAGAATAACAAAGCTTCAGTAAATATAACACTGTATCCTACTAAGCAGTTTAATCCGCATGGAAGTTCTGCAGATGAGTGGAGTCAGAATTCTATAGTGCTTCAAATACCTTACGATACACTTGTAAATAGACTAAACGGTACAAGTAGTGATGATACCAGTACGCATAGTTCGGTATCGGATCCATGGATGGTTAAATTTGACGATGAGGATGAGCAGGATATTGAATCATTGCTAGGAATAAAACCTCCTGCATACAATGATATTCCTTGTTTAATGGTTTCCCAGCATTCAACAAGTAAGTTTTTCAGCTTGCAAGGAATAAGAGATATAAAAATTACAGATGTAACCAGAACTGGTTTTCAGGGCTGCAGAAGACCTGCTAAATTAAGTGCAAATATGGTGGAAGATTTGGCTAAAATTAAACCAGATTTTGCTAAAACTTCGGTTCCTCTATCAATGATAATAATACTTAATGCCTTAATAAAATCTAGGATGAATGACGACCTTGGTGATAGTGCCATGGATGACAGCACTGGTGAGATTGGCTCTATGAGTGGTGAAAACAGTGATATGAGTGCTCCACTGTTAGGTAGAACTAAGAAAAAGGTGATTAACGGAGATTATGCTTCGAGAATAGAAGAACTTAATATAGATGATACCGTCAGGGAGAAATTAAGAGATGTAGCTAATAGCTTGAAAGGAATGCATACACATCAGTCGGAATATAGTGTTACAAAAAACTATTTAGAATATGTTCTTAATTTACCTTGGGGAGAGAATATAAGCATTCCTTATTCCGATCCCGATTTCATGGAAAGAGTAAAGCAACAACTAGATGCAGACCATTATGGTTTAGATAGGGTAAAGGAGAAGATTCGACAATATATTTCTGTAAAAACTCTTCGGGCAAGTAGAAATCTAGATGCAAAAAGCAAACAACCTATTCTATGTTTTGTAGGTAGACCGGGTATAGGTAAAACGTCTATGGCACAGTCGATTGCAAAATGTATGGGGATACCTTTTCAGAGAATCGCCTTGGGTGGTGTTGATAATGAATCGGTAGTTAGAGGGCATAGCAGAACGTATGTTGCAGCTAAAGCTGGAAGAATAATGGATGCTATCAAACAGATAGGGGTTACAAATGGTGTAATTGTTTTAGATGAAATTGATAAACTTGGAGAAAACAGAGGCGGGAGTCCGGCAGATGCTTTACTAGAGGTATTAGATCCTGAGCAGAACACTTCATTTGTAGATCACTATGTAGATATTCCATTCGATCTTAGTGAAACATTCTTTATATGTACAGCTAATAATCTTGGTGGTATACCTCGAGCTCTTCGAGATAGAATGCAAGTTATAGAATTAGAGGGTTATACAGGTAATGAGAAGTTTCACATTGCTAAAAATCACCTTTTTGGTAAATCACTTGATGAAGTAGGTATTTATAAAGACGAAGTAGAGTTTACTGATAATGCTTTCAAATTGATTATTGAAGGTTATACTAGGGAGGCTGGTGTAAGAAACCTTAAGAGAGAAATATACAATGTATTAGCTAAGGCTGGAGATGAAATCTTGAGAGGTGCTATCACACCAATCCGTATCGATGAACAGAAAGTGCACGAATATTTACTTGCACCAAGATATGTAGATACTGTAGTAGCAGAACGACCCATGACGCAAGGTCTTTCAATAGGGATGTACTATTGTGAAATTGGTGGCGGTATATTGTTCATTGAAGCAAGCTATATGCCAACCGATAAAGACTTCCAATTGGAATCCACGGGTCAGTTAGGTGATGTAATGAAAGAGAGTGCTAGAATCGCTTGCAGATACCTGAGAGCAAATGCTGATAAATATGGTGTAGATCCTCAGAAATTAGAGAAAGGTAACTTGCATATTCACGTACTAGATGGTTCAACTCCTAAAGAGGGGCCTAGTGCTGGACTAGCGATGTTTACGGCAATAGTATCTGAGTTATTGGGTAAACAGATTAAGCCTAATCTAGCAATGACAGGTGAGATAACTCTGCACGGTAGAGCTGGAGTTATTGGCGGTGTAAAGCAGAAGATAACATTTGCTTATGATGCTGGTGTACGTGAAGTAATTCTTCCTGTAGCAAATAAGAAAGACTATTACGAGGAAGTGTCTCCGGAAATTCAATCTGAGATGACAGCTCACTTTGTAAATAACGCTGAAGAAGTGTTCAATATTGTGTTTGATGTTCCAGCAGCCAGTGGTGAAGCTAAAACAGAGGATATGGTTCAGGATGATGAATGTGTAGCTTCTAATGTTGAAGAAAAAGCTCATGAGACATATGCTAGCAAAGCTAAGAGATTAATAGAAGTAACTAGAGTATTGCGTTCAAGAAGAAATGGTAACTTCAGAAACAGCTACGATGCTAAATATAAAGAGGCAAGTGCTTCTTCACCTGTGATAGAGTGTATAGATGATGAGAGTCTAACTCCGAACGTAGAAGGTGGGGATGTGGATAGTGTAATGCCAGATGTAGCAAGTGGGGATGCAGATAGTGTAGCTTCAGACTTAGACAGTGGAGACATTAAACAAAGTGCTTCTGCAAAGAAGAAGAGAAGAATAGAGTACTTATATTAGTATAAAGAAACCTTATCATTTATAGTGCTGGGGTCCGTTAACGGACCCCAGCACTATCTTTTACTAATTCCGTGTTAAACAAGAAACGCGTCTTTACTGGCGAGTGAATATTCCATGAGAATATCTTCTACTTCCTTATAGGTATTACAAGCGGTTATTCTACCGCGAATTTTGGATGCTCCTGGGTAGTTCTTGATATACAGCGGTAACTGACCCCGTAAGCTTCTAGTAGCTCTCCCTTCGATTATTTCATAACTCTCAGTAGGATCGGCGTTCTGTTCATACTCTATGGTCAGCTTTAGATGTCTAAGAGCTGTAGCAATTCTTTCTTCTAGGTTGGGATCTTCAGGTTCCTCTTCGTTTCTAAAAGCAGCACAGATTTTAGAGAGTGCCCACGGATTTGAAATCGCTCCTCTTCCAATCATAACGCCTGCACAACCAGTCTGACGTACCATGTTTTCAGCGTCTGTTGCAGTTTTGATATCTCCGTTTCCTATCACGGGTATAGAGACTGTTTTAACTAGATTCTGTATTAAATCCCAGTCGGCTTTTCCTTCGAATCCTTGCTTAGCAAATCTGGCATGGAGGGTAATCATTTTAGCGCCAACATCTTCAAATCGTTTAGCAAGTTCTGGAGCTGCAAACAGGGAGTAGTCCCATCCAGCTCGTACTTTTACAGTAACAGGTATTTTAACAGCATCTACTACGCTTTTCACAATCTCTGTTGCTAGGTTAGGATCCTTTAATAACGCTGCTCCAGAGCCCGTACGGCATACTTTAGGCACCCAGCACCCCATATTTATGTCGATGATATCAGCCCCGTGCTCCTCAACGATTTTGGCCGTTTCTGCCATGATTTCTGGATTGCTTCCAAAAATCTGTACGGCAAGGGGTCGTTCGGTAGGATGTACTTGCAATTTCTTGTATGTTTTCTTAGCGTTGTAGTGAATTGCCATGGCACTGACAAATTCGGTGAACATTAATCCTGGATTAGCTATCTCTTTACATATTAATCGGAAAGGGAGTGATGTAACATCCTCCATGGGAGCTAGTAGGACAGGCGTATTTATAATAATGTTGCCAATTTTTAGCGGGGAGATATTCATAATGATAGTTGTAAAATTAAATTAGGAGTGGTGGGCGGTACAGGATTTGAACCTGTGACCCCTACAGTGTCATTGTAGTGCTCTACCCCTGAGCTAACCGCCCCAAAATCTTTAGAGATCTTGTACAATATATAAATTATGAACGGAATATACAATTTCGTCAAGTGAGGAAAATACTATTCTACATCGAAACGGACAACAACACTCACTTCACCATTATCGTCCTCTACTGTTTCTATATCAACACTTACAGTAACTTCGTCCTCCCGCTCTTCTAATTGAGCAGAAACAATGTTCTCCATTGTGTATTTACACAGACTAATAAAATAATGGGAAGAATAAGCCGAATCCCCTCTTGCAAATGTAATTAAGTGTGCAACCTCAGTATCAGTAAATATTTCATGAAGGACCTCTCTTTTCTGAGAAATGTAGCTTGCAGTATTCAAATGTTTCTCTCTTAGCCGTTCTCTTTCATATTCTATTAAGTATCCTATCTGATTTGCTTCAATATGTTCTCGAGAAGATATTTTTTCTTCACGCAACATCTTTAATTGTTCTAATCTAAATTCGTGATTCCACTCTATCTGCAGTAGTAATTCTAAGTGATTCAGTACTCTCTTCTGATTGTTGTTGTTTCTTGATAGATAATGTCTTATCTGCTCGCAACGTGATAGACCAATTACGGAGTCTATCTTATTAGATAACATGCTGATTCTACGGAAGGAATCGATTCCATTATATAATGGTAACGATTCATCTAGCACATCATTATCATCTATTTCTTCTGCAATACCAACAACTCGCAGATGCTCCTGTTCACTTTTTAGCATAATGGCACCAACATCCGATTTTAATAACTTGCAGTGGAGTATTGTTGGCGGTACAAGCCAATCCCGACGAGCGTTTAGATGGGGTTCTGTAAACTTAGTGTATAGATGGGAATCGTCTTTTTCTAGAACGTAATTAGTGCCCAGATGTTTTTTTGTGTTAGGTAGTATCTCTCTGGAATGCTCTTTCATTAAATTTCCAAAGCTTACGATGTAGAAAACGGGTCGTTCTGGTATAAAATGATTGTTCTCGTTAAGTTCATACTCATCTTCATTCCTGCAGCTATTATATATGGCTGGTTGGATATCTTCAACGTTCTCATTTAGTTTATAGATGGCAAGTAACGAATTGCTGATAGGGGTAGCCTCAACGATAGTGTAAGTTTTTTTGCCAAGTAATACTCTATCTAAAAACAACTCTCTACCTTCTATTTCCCTAACTGCTAGTAGTGAGTTAGGAGCTACCAGTACTGCAGGTACAGGGTGCATATTTTCTATACTGGAATTGTATGCGCTGCCAACGCATTCTACAATATTTTCGGCAGCATTAATACCATCAGTCTCTACCATTAAATGGTGATATACCACTCCGAACGAATTTAAGAATGATAAAAAAACGGCTATATGCAATGTTATAAATTTAGTCATGATCTTGCCAGTTATTGTTTTAGTTTATTATAGGTCCTAGATTTATGAAATGTAGGTATTTCCGACATGTTCTACAATTTAGTAAAAATATGTTAAAAAATACCTATGACTAAACTAGTAACTCAATACTTTAGTAGATATTTTTAAGAAGGTCAGGGATCCCGACGATTTATAATGTCGGGAAGACATTTCGAGGCAGTGGTATTGGTCCTTATTAGAGTGATGTATCTGTTAATTTAGATTGATTTTTCTATTTTTGTATAGCTAGAAACACTCTGTCGGTTTAATGCCTCCTCTCCAATTGTCACCCCGAGATTGTATAGAGTTCCCCTTCGAGGATGGAGCGGGGACCATGTCCATCTTTTACAAGAACCATGCACAGGCCCCGGAATTTTCCTTGAAAGGGAAGATCCATTACCTTCTATTAAAAAATACCTATGACTAAACTAATTGCATCAGGCCGATTTCTTGATATCCAGCGAACCGTCCATTACGATATTAATTGCATCTAACACATCTTCTAAGCTGGGCAGAGTAGCATATTCATAAATCGGGTTATAACCAATATGAGTATCCTTCCTCGCAACCAATTGCGGAGGAGAGAGCAGTAGATTGAACCAGTCTGGATTAGATGATATCTCGCTTACAATATTAGATCCATAGCCACAAGTTCTAATATCCTCCTGGATAACCACTAACCGACCCGTTTTTTCGAGCGATTCCACTATTGTATTATAATCGCATGGGATAAGACTTCTAAGATCGATTATCTCTACAGAACACTGGTCACCACATTTTTCTGCAGCCTCAACAGCTAACTCTAATGTATTTCCCCAAGATACAATCGTTACATCACTCCCTTCTTCTAAAACTTTCGCTTTTCCAATAGGGACAGGAGTAATTTCAGAGACCTGAGCTCTCTTACGGAAAATATGTTTAGGAACTAAAATAAACGTAGGGTTATCATCATGAACAGCACTCCAGAATAATCCGGCAGCATCTTCAGGAGTAGATGGTACTAATACTTGAATTCCAGGCAAGTGGGCTAATAAGGATTCGTTAGACTGACTGTGCCATAAGCTTCCACCGGGTAGATAGGCTCCGTAAGGACAGTAGATAACCATCGGACATTTCTGGTCGTTATAAGTTCTCCATCGCAGCGTACTAAGATTGGTGGATACCTGATTCCAGGCTGGAGTAATGAAGTCCATGAACTGTAGTTCAAAAACAGGTCTCATCCCGTACAATGACACTCCTACTGCAACCCCAAGAATAGTGGCTTCAGCTAATGGAGAATTAATTACTTTTTCTGGGAAGCTCTCTGAGAGCCCCTTCGTAATTCCAAATACCCCACCCTTCGGATCTTCAATGTCTTCACCAAACATGAGGATATCATCATGGAACTTTTCAATACAACTCCTCAAGGTTTTATTAATAGCTTCTACCATAGTGCTATTATCTAACTGTATTGGAGGAGCCGTAAGCTCTATTTCTTTTTTATCACTCCAATTGTATAGCTCAACTTCTTCGGCAACAGGATCGGATGCTGCTTCTGCTTTTATATATAGGTTGTCTATCTCTTTTACAACCTCTTCTTGCATTAATGTGAATTCATCTTCAGTAAGCTCACCCTCACGGATTAATTTTTCTGCAAGAAGCTTGATAGGGTCCCTATCAGCCATCTCCTCAATCTCTTCTTTAGTTCTGTAAATTCTATGATCATCAGAACTGGTATGACTGCTTAGTCTGTCTAAATTACACCAGACAATAGTGGGTCCGCCACCATTTCTGGATTTTTCTTGGATTTTTTCTGCAGTATCGATAACATCATCTAAATGATAAGCATCCATCTTTACAAGCCTATCTTCACTGAGAACGCCACCCATCCGGTAAACAAAATGTTTTTCTGTGTTGGTAGATATTCCGTACTTGTTATCCTGGATTAAGAATACAACTGGTAGATTTTCTTGTACTGCAAATGCCCACGCTTCATAGAATTCACCCTGTCTGGATGCTGCATCTCCTATGCTAGTATAAACAACAATATCATCTCCCCTCTGTTTAGCAGCCCATGCTACCCCACAAGCAGGAAGCAGATTCGCACCAGTAGGCGTAGGAACACTGAAAATTTTATTCTTTTGAGAGTTGAAATGGCCTGGCATCTGTCTACCACCCGATGGAGAGTCTTTTTTAGCAAAATAAGCTAGTGCAAGATCGTACGGGGAGAGTCCTTTTTCTAATACCATGCATCTATCCCGGTAGTATGGAAAGAACCAATCGTCTTCACGCATAACGGCCGCAAACCCAATCATCGCCTCATGACCGGTTCCGCCTACTTGAAACCAACCCTTGCTCTGACGAAGAAGAATCCCCTCTCTCCTATCTCCTTCTCTGCTTAGCATCATTGTACGCAAATAATCTCTTCTACTTTTCCGGGCAGCCATCTGTAATACTCCTTATAATTGCAATTGTATTACAATTATTGGTTTTTGCGTTTAAATCATTATGTGCTTGCAAGGTATTTAGGTATAACTAGCTGGTTCTGAAGTAATCGTTTTTTTTAAGAAGGTCATGGATCTTCCCCTTCGAGGACAGGCTCTATATACAATATCGAGAAGACATTTCGGTGTGAGGTTCTGGTATTTATAGGAGTGATGGATTTGTTATTCAAATTTGATCATGTAATAGGCTGTAACTTTCGATCTGATTAGCTTTATTTCTTACATTGTCACCCCGAGATTGTATATCCTCGGGGACCATGTCGACATTTTACAGGATAATGAATACCGAATGAACTCTCTCTATCACTCCATCGAGAAAAAGGAAGATCCGGCCGATTTAAAGTATGGGCACTTAAAACAAATAATTCAGACCCGTCTAATTACTAGAAAAAGGGATAAGTTTAGGTATTTCGACCTCCCTGCAGCAAATATATCATAAGAGCAGGTAATTTAAGAATAGGTATAAAATTATGATTAACAGAGTAGTATTAGTAGGTAGATTAACACGTGATGCTGAATTAAGAGTGACCACAACTGGTAGAAAAGTATGTGAATTTAGTATAGCAGTGCAGAAGAGAATTAAACCACAAGACGGATCGCCTGATGCGGATTTTTTCCGTGTTGTAGCTTGGGAAAAGACTGCTGAATTTATCACAAACTACGTAGGTAAGGGTAGGCTAGTAGCGATTGATGGAAGATTGCAATCGAGGAAGTACACTGCTTCTGATGGAACAAATCGTGAAATAATCGAGATTATTGCCGATTCAGTTCAACCTCTCGATAGAGCTCGCGAAGATGGAGCTTCTAGTGGCGGTGAATTAGCAGGTGCTGCAGTAGGTGCTGCTCCTGAAGTAGACGAATACGATCCGTTTGCTGACAATTAGTTTTTTAAAAAACAATCGACCGGACCAGTTCCATGTAGATAATTAGTCCGGTTGCATCAACAAAAGTTGATATAAAGGGAGCGCTCATCACAGCTGGGTCGATCCCTAATTTTTTTGCTCCTAGTGGTAGTATAGAGCTGATAAAAGAGGCCCAGAGAACGATGCATGGAAGAGCGATTCCAACAACTATGCAGAGATTGGGGTCGGCTCCCCAAAGATGCGCTCTGATAAAACCTGCAATACCTAAAAAGCTACCAACTAAACTTGCTATAGCTAGCTCTTTTATCATAACAACGAAGAAATCGTTATGAGAGATCTCTCCTAATGCTAGTGCTCTGGTGATGGTTGTGGTGGTCTGAGATCCGGTATTTCCACCTGCTCCAATAAGAAGTGGAATAAAGTAGACTACCGGGGTGATATCTAATCCTTCTTCACCATAGTGTCTTAGTACTGCTCCAGTGAGAGTTTCTGCTATAAAGAGAATGAAGAGCCAGGGGAGTCGTTTTTTTGCAATCTGGATAACACTTTCTGAGAGATAGGCGTCTGAAATTCCAGAAACACCACCTAAGCGTAGAACGTCTTCAGTTACAGCGGAATCTAATATTTCTTGAGCGTCATCAGCTGTAAGAATTCCTAACATCTTCCCTCTTTCGTCTACTACAGGGAGGGATGCAAATCCGTATCTAGTAAGTATTCTAGCTGCCGATTCAGCACTTTCATCATACCTAGCTACCACAAGATCGGTGATCATTACCTGTGATACTTTTGTATTGTAGTCGTGGCGGATCAATCGGCGGAGCGGGATAAATCCGATAAGATGTTTATGTGAACCTAAAATAAAAACAATGTTAACTGTTTCAAATTCATCTTCAGGCGCATTCTGAATTTTAGCAATTACCTCACCAATGGTACTCTCTCTATCTGCATTTACAAAGTTGCTGCTAATGAATCTACCTACAGAACCTTCGGGATACTCCATCAGCTTTCTAATTTCTATGGAATATTCAATTGGGATAGAATCTAATAATTCTTCAAAGCGTTCTTCGGGAATCTCATCTCTTAAACCAGCAGCATCATCGGGAGGTAGTTCCGTGAGATAATTTGCAAGTACTGAATTAGGTAGTTCGTGGACATATCTTCGTGCCGTTTCTGTAGGTAGCTCTACTAATACTTCAGCGGTTTTTCTGTTATCCAGAACAGACAGAATAGACTTACAGTCGTTATCGTATAAACGGGTGAGTAGCCAAGCGATATCTTCTGCACGAATTTTATTCAGCTCATGCTTAATCCGTGAAGCATTATCTGCTTGTAAGGCATTCCGTATCTTAGATTCAATTTTTTCATACCTATCCATAGCCTCACCTTTCTTATAATTAAAGAAAATGCTTAATAATTATTGGTATCCTTAAGAAGATGATTCAATCTTTAAAGGATTTTTTTTCTATTTACAAGCAGATTAATTCTTCTGCACGAATATTAATAGCTTTTAGTGGTGGAAAAGATTCAACTGCTCTAACGTATGCCTTGTACAATTTAGGCTACGACATCATTGTAGCTCATTTTAACCATCAATTAAGACCCGAAGCGAAAGATGATGAAGATTTTTGTAAAAATTTCACTGAAAAGTATAACATTTCCTTTGTATCCGGTACTGCAGATGTGGGTAGTATTGCAAAATGCAACAAGTGGAACTTGGAGGAGACTGCACGAAAATTACGATACGAATTTTTGCAGAAGGCTGCCAATGCTACTAACTGTAGCTATATAGCAACAGCTCACCATCTAGATGATAATATCGAAACAATGTTGTTCCACTTTATGAGAGGGAGCGGAATCCAGGGTCTGATTGGTATACCGAAGATGCGCGATAATATTATCAGGCCGTTAATCAATGTTCCGTCAAAAGTAATAGAGTCGTACTGTGAAGAAAACAATCTAGAATACCTGTCCGATTCTATGAACGAAGATTTAGACTATTCCAGAGTACGGATTAGAAAGAAGATTGTTCCGCAATTAGAAGAGATACACTCCAACTTTAGAGAAGCGATATCGGTAACAAGAAATATACTAGAGGATGAGAATAGTTTCCTGCAGATGTGTGCTTCAGAGGCAATGCAACAATGTCTAGTGTATCCAAATGGTAATCTAACTTTTTTAACTGAGAACACAGAACTCTTTCTGGATATCAATAAATTGAGGAGTATGCATCCAGCACTCATTAAAAGAGTATTGCAAATTAGTGCCGATTTTTTCCATGCTCAGTTATCATATATGCAGATAATCAGGTTGTGTGAAGCAATTATAAACAACACTTCTACGTCTATTACTACCGATGAAGGAGCGCTGATCTATGAAGTAAATGCAAAGTATGTACATGCCTATATAGGAAGTAGAATAAGAGAGATTGCTCCCTGCGCGTTGAAGATTCCTGATGAATTAGATAGTACCGTTCTGGGTTGGAAAATTGTAACAGAGTTCTCTCATGATACATCGATACCTGCAGACAGGAGAAGCTTAGAAGCAAAAATAGATTATAGTAAATGCACTCTTCCTTTCCATGTTAGAAATATGAAGGAAGGTGAAAAATTTACTCCGCTAGGATTAACTGGCAGTAAGCTTCTTACCGATTATTTTAACGATTTGAAATTATCACCCTTAACTAGAAAGCAGATCCCGCTAATCTGTGATATGATGGGCGTTATCTGGATTCCCGGTTGTGGAATAGCAGATAGAGTAAAGATAACTTCCGATACAAAAAAGTGTCTCAAGATGAAAATAATTCCAAAACATCTATCCGGGCACTAATAAAAATACCTGCATAGTCCTATAATTTTCATATAAGGAGGTTAGCAGATGGAAAGAGTAACTTCTGCTAGGAATTCCGAAGCTAGATATAACATGGATGAAATTATGTCTACCAACGGGAATCCTCGCATCACGGAAGATAGTAATTGCGAAGTTATTCAGAATAATGAAAGTTTGTTTTTAGATATGCTGTTTCAAGAGGCATCGCCGAGGCCTAATGCCAAAGCCACCATGCCGGACTCTGTAAGCAGTAACGAAAAAAACAATCAGATTTCTGATAAAAAAAGGAATTTCGTATCTTCAGAAAAACAGAATACTAGACACTCTGATAATAGAGAGTCGTGTATTGATTCAAAAGATAAAAATATAAATAATGTTGAAGATAATAACATAGAAAAAAACAAGATAGAAATTTCTCGAGAAGAGAACGACTTACCCTTCGAAGTTCAGACAAAAGAGGGTATTTTAGTGTCTCAAGAATTTATGAATTCTAATTTAGTTGTTAAAACTAATGAAGAAGCAGAGATAAACATGGATTCTAGCGGACTGATAAATCAGTCGGATGATTTTAAAAAATTGAATCCGCTTGAAGGTAACACTGAAAAAGGTACAGAAACTAATCAGGTTGTACTAAATAAGGAGAATCTTGCAGAAGAAGTAACTTCTAAATTATTCTCAAGTAATTCTTCTGAGTTAAATACTAGTGAAGAAAAAGCCATTGAAGCAGAAAACATGCCTAAAGAAGGTGTAAATGGAGAATCTGTAAATAATATTGTTAAAGATTCTACAGATAGTGTTGAGACTTCAGTTAATAATAATATCGCATATGCTGCTGCAAGCGGAAGTAGTGGAGGAAATGGAGCATCCGAATTTGGTTCAGGTAATTCTTCATCCAATTCTGGGAACAATCAGGGAACAGAGAATATTGCCGCGATAAGACAGAACTCTAATAGTGCAAATGCTGCTGTAAATAATAAAGAGTTATTAGCTAAGCAAGAGAGCATGAAGAGTAGCATCCAAGATGCTATCGATAAAATAGAAGTGTTAGCAAAAAATAGGAAGGGTGGGAACGTTCAGATACATCTGAAAGATTCTCATGGTGAAAATATTACACTAAAGGTAAAAGCTTTTGGTAGTAACATAGACGCCACAATACTTTCAGGAAATTCTACATTGCAGAATGCCTTGCAAGAAAGTAAAGAGATGCTCTCTAAAGGATTGGAAGAGAGAGGATTTAATCTAAATTCTTTCAGTTCAGATTCCGGAATGGAAGATGCCGATAGTAAGTCTGGATTTTCTTATCAGAATCATCGAGATAATGCCAGTGCATTAGAGACACTTAGAAACTTGAATCACTCTTATAATAGTTACGTATCAGGTGCTGTTCATGGGAATAATTCAATCATAGAGGAGAATACACCGCTAAACTACTTAGCATAAGGAAAAATTATTATGGCAAATGGAATTTCAGGAATCAACAATTTTGCTGCACCTATAGAGACTATGCAAGCCGCAAAAGCAAAGAACGACAAGCGCGGTAAGGAACTAGATGAAAACGATCTATTAGCCCTTAGTGCAGAAATTATGGCCATGTCTTTCAATCCTATGGACGAGAGTGGCGGTGGAATGAATGTTGGTGATATGTACGATAACATGCTCAAAATGAGACAGGTATCTGCAGCCGACAAACAGACCTCTGCGATAGAAAGGTTAACAGGAGTTATTGAGAGAATGGGCGCTCTTGGGGCAATAGGTAAGAGTATTGTTACACAACCTATTGAAGTGGGTCCAGCTGGTAGTGGAAAACTAAAATCACTAGAAGGGACTATCGTTTCTTTCGATCCTAATGCTGATGGTGGAGCATTTAGGGTGAGAGATGCTGGAGGCAAAGAGTATAAAGTTAAGCCAGATCAGATTGCAACATATAATGAGGGTGGAGAGAAGAATGATATTATCTCTGCTATAAATGAAAGCATGATGATGGCTTCGATGAATAAAGAAGATATTGTTAAAGGATTCAGAGAAGGGATCGCCATGTCTATGATTGGTAAAGAGGTAGAGACTACCGGAGTTCAGTTTGGTGAAGCCGATGCAGAACTTACTACCGATATGATTGGTACCATTCTTTCCTATATTCCAGGAAGAGAAGGCGGGAAATTTAAGGTGAACTTTGGTGAAGATAAAATCGGAGAAGTGAATCCTGGTCAGATACTCTCCTATAGGGATAGAAATATCGTATAAGGTTAACTAAATATGAATCAGGTACAGAACACGAAAATTAACGAATACTTAACAAATATTCACCCAGCGGTGGTGCCACAGAAGGTAGAACCTAGCGGTAACATCCCCAATGTTGGTATTAACGAATTCTCTAATCTATTAGAGAGCAAGCTGAAAGTAAGCAATCATGCCCAAACCAGGCTTGAGAGCAGGAATATCCAGCTTGATAAATCCGACTGGGATCGAGTGTTGCGCGGTATCGAAAAAGCTGCAGAAAAAGGATCGAAAGAATCTCTAATGCTAGTTGACGATAAAGAGGTAGCGTTGGTTGTAAGTGTGAAGAACAGAACAGTTATTACCGCAATGGATAAAGAGAATCTTCGAGAGAATGTATTCACCAATATAGATAGCGCAGTAATTGTATAAAATAAAATTAATAAAATAAAATTAATAAAGAAAGGTGCATCCAATGAACAGTGCCGGACCTATTACTGGGGGCGAACTTGAAAAAAATGGATTATTCTTCAAGGATACTGGATGTGCTTAATAAAATCATGGAGGAATAATAAATGAGTAGAGAATTAATGATGGCGGGTGCGTCCGCGATTGATGCCAGTAGGAGAGCCCTCACTGGTTCAGGTGCTGATATTGCCAACCTAAATACAACAGGATATCAGGGTAGTAGAACCCTATTTAAAGACACACTATATTCTACAATGCAACCAGCTTCTAAGCCAAGCGATAACCTTGGTGGTAGAAACGCTATCCAGTTTGGTAGTGGTACCGCATTAGCTGCAACCGATCTTGATACAACAGCCGGGAACTCTTTAATGACCGGTAGAAAAGGGGATGTAGCGATAACTGGTGATGGGTACCTGATGATTAGTGACGGTAGTACCGTTAGCTATACCAGAGATGGTGCATTCGATTTAGACGGTTCCAACCGATTAGTGCATAAAAGCACTGGCATGCTGATGGTCGGATGGAGTGCAGATAAAAATACTGGAGAAATAGATACTACTGGTCCCGTATCACCTACTAGCTATATAGTAGTACCTAAGGGTGCAGATAGTGCTGCTCAGCAGACTACAAAAGTGCAGCTCTCTGGTAACTTAAGAAACAGCGGTGCGGATGCTCCATTTGTAGCCAGACACCGAGAAGCTGATGGTGCAGAGGGTGCAATAGTAGAAGCAGATGGTACCCGATTTATCACTTCAGCTAATGTAAATAACGCTGTAGGTTCTACCATTGAATTAGAGTTTGAATTTAGAAAAGTAGCTGTTACTGATGAAGATTTTGTTCAAGGTGCAGGTGAAGATAACACTACCAGTAAATGGGACTGGGTTGCTAGACTGAAGGATACCGGCGAGGTAGTTGGTGGTACAGTAGCTGGTCAGGAACTGAATAAAGATGGTGTTATGGTTGATGCTGTTCCCGCAGAATTTAGAAATGGAAATAACATTTTAGAGTTTGATGGAAAAGGTAGATTGAAGAATGCTGCTGCATTAGGAAATATCAAGATTCCAGGCCTACCTCCAGTGGAAGGACAGCCTACCCCTAATAACGTCCCGTTTGATGTTAAAATCGATTTCAGTACAATGGGTAGTACCGATGATAAGCCAAATATTTATATGTTAGCCCAGAATGGTAATGCTGCAGAATTGCTACAAGATTATAGCATCGATCAGTCTGGTACTATCACTGGTATCTATGGTTCACAGAGAAAGGCATTGGGTCAGATGGCTATGGCAGCGTTTACGAACCCAGCAGGTATGGAACGGTTAGGAAATAACCTTCTTCAACGATCGGGCAACTCTGGTGCGCCACAGGTCGGGGCTCCAGGAACAGGTTCAAGATCGAAGCTAGTTCCCGGTGCGTTAGAACAGTCTAACGTAGATGCTACCCGGGCAATTATTAATATGAATATGTATTCTAGAGCCGCTCAGTATGGAATGCTTGCCGTACGTACAGGTGGTGAAGTAGAAGATAGATTAATTAATACTATGATGTAAGTTCTCTAGTAATTAATTAATATTCTAGTATGGTCCTGCGAACCGATAGCAATGCTATTGGTTCGCAGGGTTTTAGTTCCTTGGATTTTTTAATATGTATTACACTTTAAAATACATATCCATCAGGGTGAACAGAAAGAGAATAATGGAAATATAACCGTTTATGGTAAAGAATGCAACATTAATCTTACTGAGATCGTTCACTTTTACCAGGCTATGTTCGTACATGAGCATAGCGGTAACTATAGCAACTCCAATAAAGTAGAGCATACCTGCCTGATAGGATGTTCCAGCAGCAATCAGGTAGCACACGGTTAAAGAGTGGCAGAACCGACTAATTATGATGCTATTTTTAATCCCAAATTTAGCAGGTACCGATTTCAGATTCTCTTCTTTATCGAATTCGATGTCCTGCAAACTGTATAAGATATCGAATCCGGCTGTCCAGAAGAGTACTGCGGTTCCTAACCAGATAGCAGGAGATGCAATCTCTGCTTTAGTAGCGATCCATGCTGCCACAGGGGCAACGCCCAAGCTTAGCCCCAAGAAGAAGTGGGACATGAAGGTGAATCTCTTTGTTAAGCTGTAGAATAGGGTAATGCCAAGAGCTATCGGACTGAGTATTTTAGTGAGCGGATTCAGCATGCTAGAGCTAATGAAGAATAGTACACAGCTGCTAAGGAAGAAGAGATGTGCTCCTTTGGGGCTCATTTTACCGCTAGGCAGTTCCCGATTGACGGTTCTTGGGTTAGCGGCATCGATATGTCTGTCTATAATCCGATTGTAGGCCATGGCAGCACTACGGCAAGATACCATGGCAACAACAATCCAGAATATAATTTCTGCGCTAGGCCATCCTTTTCCAGCCCATATCATCCCTATGAATGCGTATGGGAGAGCAAATATCGAGTGTTCAAACTTAATGAACCTTAAATAGTTCTTTGTCTGCTCTAAACATTTGTTATTGGGTGTGGCACAAGCATCGGTCATTGGTATTTTCCTTTAGTAAGCTTTTGCAAATATTACTCTCTGCTTACTTTCATTACCAGTATACACACACTTACCCGGTTTTACATCATCTGGATGGAAAGGTTCTAGTGGAATACATCGAATTGTTGCCTTTGTAAGTTCGGCGATTTTCTTTTCGGTCTCTGTAGTTCCGTCCCAGTGAGCGAGGATGAATCCTGCTCCGCCCTCTTTATCGAACGTCTTTTCAAATTCTTCCCAAGTATCCACTCGTTTGATGTTATCTAGCCTAAACTGCTTTGCTTTTGCCAGTAAGCCTACCTGCATATCCTCTAAGGAATTAGTAATTTCGTCAACAACATTTTCAAGAGCGACTGTCTTCTTCTCATAGGTATCTCTTCTTGCGAGTATACAGGAGCTACTCTCTAGATCTTTCGGACCTATTTCCACGCGCAAGCAAGCGCCTTTCAGTTCCCAATCGTTAAACTTGAATCCAGGAGTCTCTTTCTCACGCTTATCGATTTCCACTCGTATGTTAGCGTCTCTCCACTTGGTGTCTTTAAGGAGTGTAGCGACTCTTTCTGCTTCAGCATAAGTTTTTTCTCTGGTAGCTTCATCTCTTCCCATAGGGACAATTGCTACCTGGGTTGGTGATATGCGTGGAGGAAGTACTAACCCTTTATCGTCTGAATGTACCATGATAAGAGCTCCAATCATTCTTGTTGTAACTCCCCATGAGGTAGCATAGACGTATTCTAGATCGCCTTTTTCATTCTGAAATTTTACATCGAAGGCTTTAGCAAAGCTCTGACCCAGGTGGTGTGATGTTCCGTTCTGGATTGCTTTTAGATCTTGGGTCATTACCTCAATGGTATAAGTGTGGTGCGCGCCAGCAAACTTTTCATGTTCGGTTTTCTGACCGCATACTACAGGTACAGCCATCCACTCTTCACAGATGTTTTCGTATACCCTTAACATCTTCATCGATTCTTCTTCAGCTTCTTCAAAAGTGGCATGTGCAGTGTGGCCTTCCTGCCAGAGGAATTCCATTGTACGTAAGAATAGTTTGGTACGCATCTCCCAGCGAACCACATTGGCCCACTGATTAATTAACAGAGGAAGATCGCGGTAGCTATTAATCCAGTTCTTGTAGGCGTTCCAGATAACGGTTTCACTGGTTGGCCTTACAACTAAAGGTTCTTCTAATTCCTTGCCTCCTCCATGAGTAACAACAGCACAGTGAGGGGCGAATCCTTCTACATGTTCGGCTTCCTTCTTTAGAAAACTCTCTGGTATTAATAAGGGGAAGTATGCATTTACATGCCCTGTCTCTTTGAATTTAGCATCCAGCGCATCTCTGATATTTTCCCAGATAGCGTATCCGCGGGGCCTGATTATCATACACCCTCTTACAGGGGCGTAGTCTGCTAGTTCTGCTTTTATAATTAGTTCATTGAACCATTCATTGAAGTCTTCACTCTGTTTGGTTATCTCGTAATGTTTTTTCGTGTTTTTGACGGTGCTGTTGCTCATATTAATGTCTTTTTTTTTGTAGTAGTTTATGGATATTTATTATCATTATTTTGGCATATATATTATTGTTCAAACGTGCAAAGCAGAATCTCTTTTTTGTGTAATGAATTAATCTAGCGGTGAGCGTTAGATTTGAAATAGATTAAATTATTTTTAAGATATCTTATTTTTCTTAAACACTTTTCTGATATACTTAGTAATAGAATCTAGAGAGTAGATTGGGTAGTGGCCTGCATCTATGAAAATAGGTGTGGGAGGAAAGTCCGGACTCCGTAGGACGGAGTGCCTAACGCAAGTTAGGACGGAGCAATTCGATGGAAAGTGCCACAGAGAACTATACCGCCTATGCAGTATAATTTAGCAATTGTATTTTTGTATTGCAGGCAAGGGTGAAAAGGTGAGGTAAGAGCTCACCAGCATATTAGGCAACTAATTTGGCTGGGTAAACCCCACTCGGAGCAAGACCAAATAGAGGGCTTATCAGGTGGTCCGCCTGAGTCCAGGGTAGGTCGCAGTAGATAGATCACTACACAAAAACAGAATCCGGCTTACAGATCTACTCTTTAGAGGCTAACTCATCAGTTTTGCGCTTTGCATTTTATTAAAGTTTATCTCCAAGTATCTAATTGAAAAAGCTTACTAGTGTCTATTTTTTGTGAAAATTATCTATTAAAGATAAAAGGTATATTAGATGAGTAACTTGTTCTTTTTTTCCAACAGATGTTATGGTTTGGAATAAGTGAGTGATTAGTTATTGGAGAAAATAAGTAATGAAGCAACTAAGAAAAAGTAATATATTTTTCGGAACTTTGTTCTGGGTAATAGGGACCAACGTGGTGTCTTCAGCAGCAGCGAAGGATTTAGGAGATTATCAACCTGCAATCGATGTTCAGTCTGGAGAAGGAATAGCTTCTACACAGTCTTTTGTAGTACCACAAGACTGTGTAGGTAATACGGATTCAATGATAGATTATATTGCAAGCAACATTCGATATAAATGGTCGGATTATTCGGTGCTGAAAGAAGGACATATCTGGAATGAAACGCCTATAACTAAGTTAGATCAGCTAATTAAGTTATCCCTTTTAGAGGAAGAAATTCAAAATCAGGGACAAAATAGTTTTCAATTTGGGATTAAAAAGATAGAGATAAGTGAGAATGTTGGTTGTCTGAATGATAAAGTATTTCAGTTTATTTTAGACCATACAGCTAAGGGTGAATTGCCAGCAAATAATAGACTACTAAAGTCTCTGCATCTGCCAGGTCTTAATAATGCTGTTGAACAAGTAGAGCTTTTACTTTCAAATATTAACGAAAATAGTATAGAGAGCTTAGATCTAAGTAATAGTCAATTGCCTGAAACTTTTTGTTTTTCAGAAGCGTTCTGTAACTCATTAAAGAGTTTGAACTTATCGAACTGCACAGGTATTTCCAGTGATAATTGGGGGGAATTTTACAGTAAAGTATTTCCAAACATGGAGATGCTTAACTTAGAGGGTTGCGCTGTAAATGAACAGATAATTCAGTTAATAGAGAATAGCCCAAACCTTAAAAGATTGAACCTATCTAACTGTGAAAATATCTCAGATGGTAATTGGCATGCGATATTACAACATTTAAACCATGATATGCTAGAAATTGGTTTAAATGGAGCAAGGTTTGAAGATAGTATTATTGAACCATTGGCTAGATTTTCTTCGCTTGAAAAACTCAGCTTCAATAATGTTACAGGGATCGATCAAGATTGGGCTACAATTATCGATGGGCTTCCAGCCAATATCAGGTATCTATCATTAGCAGGTATGCCATTAAATGAAGATACTGCTCAAGCATTAACCAGGTTTACTCATCTTGTATATTTAAACTTAACAGATTGTAAAGCATTAGCTGAGGGTACATGGGAAGAGAAATCAAGTGCTCATCAGGCAAGTAAGGTATTGTGGATAAGTATATTAAATAGTATTCCGCATACCTTAGAAGAGTTGTATCTGAATAATACTAGTGTTTCAGATCTTAGTATAGGAGATGTGTATATACGATTAAATGGTCTAAAAGTATTATCACTATCTGGCTGCAAAAGTATTTCTGAAGAGGCTTTATTTGTCTTATTAGGAAGAATTACAGATAAATTACAGTATCTATCATTAAGTGATACTCAATTTACTGGATACGGAGCCGAGTATTTCAATAGGTTGCAGAATTTGAAGACCCTATATCTAGGAAGTTGTAAAATAGGTTTTCACGATAAAATTGTAAGTAACCCTAGAGATACTTATGGTGTTTATATACCAAAGAATATACATGATGACGATAGGAACCCAGGTTCTATTAATTTATGGGCTAAGATTAAATCTAGACACCGTATCCTTCTTTCTGCACTACCTACAAGCTTAGAAGTATTAGATTTAACTGATACATGCTATACTGGTGAATCTATAGAATTATTTAGCAGATTAGAGAACTTGAAGAGTCTTTCTCTAAGTAAAAATGAGTTCCGAAAAGGAATCTCTTCAATGTTTCCTAGTCAAAAACAGATACTAGAAAAATGGGCACCCTTATTGGAGGTTCTACCTGTAAGCCTAATTAGTATCAATATTGATGATACCGATTGCCCTTCAGCAGTGGCTACCCTGCTAAAAGGAGATCGTTCTAATAAAGAGATGCTAGATATAGTTGTAGAGGGGAAAAAAGATACCGGTAGATGCACTATTAGCTAGTAAGTTATTTTAATTACTATAGAAAACTAGTTAGTCGGTGATGTACAATCAACCGACTAACTAGAAGCTGCTAACTCTTTTTTCTCCTCAAGTGCTTCTTCTTGAAGCGATACTATTTCATCGATTCCTTTTTTACCAAACTTCAGCAGTTTAACTAGTGTATCCACACCGAACGGCATTGTCTCAGCGGTCCCTTGGATCTCTACGAATTTTCCAGATGCGGTCATTACTATGTTCATATCTGCATCTGCAGTGCTATCCTCGGAATAGTCTAGGTCTAACATTTCTTCCCCGCCAACTAGTCCTACACTGATTGCAGCTAGAGGTTCAAGGATGATATCTTGCTTAATCATTCTCCGTTTCAGCATCCAGTTTACGGCTTGTCTTAGTGCAACGTATGCAGCTGTAATCGAGGCGGTTCTAGTACCACCATCTGCGCGGATTACGTCACAATCGATAGTGATGGTGCGTTCTCCCATTTTTTTAAGATCCACAATGCTGCGCAGCGACCGACCTATTAATCTCTGAATTTCAACCGATCGACCGTTTACTCCGCGTATTCCATCCCTATTGCTTCTCTGCGATCCAGCTCTTGGGAGCATCGCATATTCTGCAGTCACCCAGCCAGTACCGGAATTTTTAAGGAACGGAGGAACTTTCTCATCCACTGTTGCAGAAACTATAACGTGTGTGTCACCCAGTTTTATAAGACATGAACCCTCTGCGTACTTAACAAATCCGGGCTCGAGGGTGCAACTTCTTAGATCATCATGTTTACGATTATTATATCTCACTTCCTAAATATTACCCGTATCAGGTGCTTTGTACCTGAAGAAGAAGCGAGTAAATTAGAAAACAGAATAACTATATGCAATAATGTGCCAATAATATTCATATGGACGTAAGGCAGATAGAAATGCGTATTGCACGTAGTGAAAACCTTCCAGTAATGCCTGCTTTAGTAACGAAGGTTTTAAACATTACTAATAGAGAGAATCCTTCAATAACAGAATTAGAGGCCATTATGGCAACAGATACTGCTATTAGTGCTAAAGTGTTGAAAGTAGCTAATTCACCTCTATATACCATGGGGGCTTGTTCCTCTCTGGGTACTGCTATTAGCATGCTTGGTTTTAGAGTGATTAAGTCTTTAATTATCTCCATTGCTTATCAACAGTTAATTGGCCCTAAAGGAGCTAGTGAATTGTTTTCAAAAAAAGATTTCTGGTTGCACTCTTTAGCAACTGGTGTTGCAGCTAAGCATATTGTACGAAAACTGAGCCCTGCCGATGCCGACGATGTATATATTGCTGGAATGCTACATGATGTAGGGATGCTTGTTTTATCGGTATATGCTCCAGAAGAATTTGATAATATTATTAAAAAATCGCATGAGCAAGCTATCCCGATTCTAGATGCTGCTCAGGAGTTGTATGGGATAGATCATGCAGAATTAGGAGATATGTTGGCAAAAAAATGGAATCTACCTGAGATGCTTCAGCATGCTATAAAGTACCATCATAGACCTCTTGAAGATAACATCCATCAGAGAACTACTGCCATTGTAGCTGTGGCTAATATCATCGCCCATCAGTCCGGATTTACCAATAATACTGTGGGTGTAACCTATGAGATGGATAAGAATCTACTTAACATTATAAGCTTACAAGAAGCGGATGTTGCACCGATTGCAGAAAAAATTGTAGAAGAAGTAATGAATGCCGAAAGCAGCTATGTCTAATATTATTAGAAAAATTTGTATAATAATAGAAAAATAACTTGCAAAATTTATTGTTTAATGTAAACTATTCTTCACAAAGAGGAAATAATATAATATGGAACGGAGTACATTATTCAATATATCTACATTTACATTGGCGATAATAGGTCAGCTGATCCCAGTAGATGCTGCTGAAAATAACAGTTGGAACAATAGCGGTGATTTGTGTATTGAAAGTATTAGTGTGAAAAACGAAACACTAGATGTGCTTTCTATTGATGAAATAGATGAAAATATAGGTTTAGTTGTTGTTGGTAATGACGATACCTGCTATGATGAATTCTCTCGTATGCTTGAAGTAGAGGATATCATATCTAAGATGGAGAAGCTGGTAGGGGATGTGTCGGCAGAGTGTGAAAATGTTTTATCTGCTTGGCTCTACTACTATCATAGCTTACGGAAAGAAAAAGATTTTAGTAAGGAAAATTACACCAGTATGGTATTAGTGTTCAATACGTTATCTACAAGGTTGTATGAACTAACAGAACGACTCTGTAATTTAGAAGTTCTAGTTGAAAAGGCCGTGGATACAGGTAATGAAACAATTTATCACATAGAGATGGATATTGATAATATACATGGAGTATTGGAAAATGCGATCTGTTTAATTGAGGTTTTTTTAGACCACCCAGACGATGATCCTGATTATAATGATGAAGACTTACCAGTACATTTAACTGTCCCGGCATACAATGATATAATAGGATATCTATCTGGAAGAAATTTGGTTGATATTTCATGTTGCGGTAGCTATCACTGTTATATTAAAGGCAGAGTGGAAGACATTTATCAAAACCTTCTGTTAGAATGTGAAAAGAGTGTTATAAATATCTAAAAGATGTTTATACTAAGTATAATAACATGAATAAGTTTGTCATTTTTGTTTCTAGCGCACTGCTAGTATTATTTAGAATTGCCTCAGCAAAGGTAATTCTATATCCCTATTTAATGCCTGGAATTCATTCTGGATTAGATAAGGAGAGTGTATCAATATTCTGGCTGACTGATGAAGATGATATTGATGCAAAAACTGAATTTCGTACTGATGATAGCAAAACAAGTACTCTGGCATCTATTTCTAAGAAAAATGTACAGATAGATGGTAAATCTTATTATCTTTTTCAAGCGCTCTTAGATAACCTAGGATTTGACGAAAACTACTATTATACTGTAACAACCAGATATGGCATTATTCGCCAGCAGACTTTTCGTACTAGAACAAAGAGCAACTCTTTTAAGTTTGTAGTTTGGGGATGTTCGGGTGAAGATACTAGACCCCAGATACAAATTGCAAAACAGATAGAGAGTTTAAACGCAAACTGCATTATCCACTTAGGAGATTTTTCTTATCCTAAAATTGGTAGTGGAGATGCTAATGGTGGCAAGTTAGAAGATGTTATAAAGAGAGGCATAAAACCGATTGATGGTGAAGTAGAGAGTGATAATCGATCGGTGCTGCTTTCAAAATGCCTTACCTATCTAGTATATGGTAACAAAGAGGTTAATGACGGAAGAGGATTTAATCAGGGACTGAATTCGCTCGCCACATTCTGGCTCACGAATCATCCAGTAAACGGACCCCTCGTGCCGAAAAACTATCCGAATAAACTAAGCCAGTCAGACTATACCATCTTCCAGAATTTAGTTGGAAGAGATAAAGATGGAGATTTATTTGAAAGAAAAACAAACTATTCGTTCGATGTTGGGAATATTCATTTTACAGTAATAGATGGTAATGTTTGGCAGAATCCGGACGATTCCAATCTCCGTAGTTGGATAAGACAAGACATAACTAACAGTAGGGCTACATGGAAGATTGTGGTGATGCACCAGCCACCATTTAGTCCGTTTATTAGTTTAGCTAAGGATGCAAAGAGTATCTTTTCAACTAGTACCTTCGATAGCTTAATAGAAGACGAGGGTAGGAGCAGGAGATATGTGCCGCTATTTGAAGAGTGTGGTGTAGATATTGTGTTTACTGCACATGTCCATGCTTACGAACGCGTACAACCTATTAAAGGGGTGGAATATATTAGTAGTGGAGCCGGAGGGGCTCACCTACATATGAACCTTATTACAGATCAGAAAGGAAGAGTCTTCTCGTTAATGGCTGAAGCCGCTTTAAGAGGTATGCGAAGCTTAATTGGTTCCAACTATAATCGATACTCCTATACTATTGTGAATGTAATAGATAGAGTAATAGAGCTGGAACAATACGATTCTTCAGGAGTATTAATCGATTCACACCGTATAGAAAAAAAATAATATCCCGATAAATAGTTAAAAGTGTTGAGGAGATATTATTGTGAAGGGTCTAGAATTTTTAAAATGTTGTGTGGGGATTGCATCAGGATGTACTCCATGTTCTGCTACAGATAGTAATTACAGTGTACGGGAAAATACTGTTGAACTAAAATCTAGATATACCAGGAAACTTAGTCGGACGAAATATACAGAATTTCCTGCTCTCATTACCTATTACCACAAATCTGCAGCAGAACTGATGCGGCGCGTTGGTAGAACATCAGATATACCTTCCGAAGTAAAGCGTCGTGTAGTAAATAGGATTCTAGAACATTATACTGATGAAGAGTGTGTAGGCCTCCTATTAGAAATATCAACTATTACTGAACTAGTGGTTCATGTTTGTAAATATATGTATAGTATATCGTTAGAAAACATCTCCGTAGATGAAAAGTTATTAAAATATTTCAAGTTATTTGAAGTAATGCTCCAGAATTTAATTAATGGGACAAATATAGGTCGTTGTGGGAATCTTAATTTGCTACTAGAGAATGCATCTAGCATGTTAAATTCAGAGTATTTTTTAGAAATTTTTAAAAATATTGGTTACCGTCAACATTTTCAACAATGTGTGAGAAGGGCAGAATCTATGGATAGAGAGCTATTGAGCAAGAAAGATACGCTCTCACCTGAAGAAAAAGAGGAGCTTGGGAAAGATATTGTTCATGAAATAATACAAGCACTGGACGTACATCGTGCTTTGGAGGTTGTTTCAGATGACGATAAAGTTGGATTTATTCAAGTGATCATTGGTTTCAGTGCTATGGGTCCCATATGGAAAGCAAAAATAGATTCAATTACCTCTAAACCTATAGATCCAAGAACAATGTTACAAGAATTGTTAGTAATAGATATTAGCTATAAGTGTAATATCTCTGATAAGAAATAAATACTAATATCTCAATACCGACTGATTACAATTTATATAGCTATTAAAATTACATATGATGTAAACTCCCTTCAACCATGATGAGATTTTTTAAAAAATGCGTTATAAACTTTAAAAATAGTACGATATTAGCTCTAGGGTGCACCATGAGTTTGTCTGAAGATTCTCCCTATCTAGAACGCACAAACACGGCTCAGCTAGATTCACCACTCCTGAGCCTCTTAAACCGTGATGAATATACTAAATTTCCAGACCTTATACAATTTCTGGTACTGGTTGATAATGAATCTAGAAGGATGTTTGGTGAAAGATGGAGTGAAACATATAAAGCTCATCCCTCAGATGCCACTAACATACTTAATAAAGTTATTGATAGGATAACTGATGAACAAGCAGAGCAAATAGTTAAACAATATTACTCAGCACATTACTTGTTACATGAAACTCTGCAGAATATTATTAAGATATCAGGAGAAGATATCTGCACTGATGAAAAACTATTAAAGTATTCTAAAATAGTGGAGCTTACATTATTGCACCTCTGCAATGATGGGAATCTTTTTATAGAGTTAGATAATTTTAGCGCATTGATATCTGCAGTAATAAAGACTGGGTACAGTATGTTAAACATTGAACCCTTTCTTACGGTAGCTAAAAAAGATAGAAGGTATAAGAAACATTTTCTAGATAGAATATCTGAGGCGGAAGCGATTCGTAAAGAACTACAGGATGTAGCCCGCACACACTCTACTAAAGAGAAAGTTATGGTAGCCAAAAAAGTGGTAGAAAAATTTATTCAGGCGATAGATATACACCGGATTATAAAAGTAATGCCTAAACATCAGAAGACAAAATTGGTAGATTTGTGTTGTATGTTGGGGCCTAGAATTCATTTGTATGCTTTTGAATTTAGTGCTTCGATAAGTAGCTCGGCAACAAATAAAGAGAATTTGAAAGATATGTATATGCTTATTAATACCCGCAACCCATATTACCTCTTCTTCCAATCCATTATCCTTTCCGAGAGCCTCCCTCAATCCCAATTAGCTTCGCTAAGCATCCACCTAGTAAGGTCGCCGTAACTCTATTTCTATACCAGCGCATTCTGGAATAATGGTGCAAGAATGGGTCTTCATTGTTATGCTGCTGCTTATGATAAAAGATAGAAGTATTTTATTTGAGTTTACTAATAACCGAATAAGTATATTTTAATTAGAAATTGAAATTTATAGTGCAGTATAATAAACTCAACTATGATGAGATTTTTAAAACCATTCGCAAGAAACATTAAAAATAGTACGATATTGGCGCTAGGTTGCACAATGAGCATACCAGAGTATTCTCCCAACTATCTGGAACGTACAAGCATGGCTCAGCTGGATATCTCATTCCTGAGAGAATTGAGCAGGGATGAGTATACTAAATTTCCAGACTTTATATCATTTCAATCACAATTAGATAATGAATCTATCAGAGTATTTGGTGAAAAATGGAGGACATTATGTGACACTCATCCTTTAGATGCTCTTGACATGCTTAATATAATTGTTGATACGATATATGAGAGACAGGCCGAAAAAATCTGTAAGCAATATTATTCTTGGCTTCAAGGGGTAGGTAAGGTGATGGAGTATATGGCAGAGATAGCATCTGCAGCCATTTCAACTGATGAAAAACTATTAAAGTATTTTAAAATATTGGAATTGGTGTTGTTGAAGATTTGTAATAAAGAGAATCTATCTTTAAATATCGATTGTTTTAATATATTAACATCTTCTATTACTGATGTTGAGGATGTAAATATATTAAGTAAGGAACCATTTCGTACGGTAGCTAAAAAGGATAAGAGATATGAAGAACATTTTCTGGAGCGATTATCCGAGGTAGACTCCATTCGTCAAAAACTATTTACAATAGGATTTACTCTCTCTCCTGAAGAAAAAGTTGAAGAGGCGAAACTAATGGTAGAGAAAATAATGCAAGCTATTAATGTAAATAGGATTATAGAAGTAATGCCCCTGAGCAAAAAGAGAAACTTTGTAGATTCATGTTATGATAGGAGTTCTATTAGGGACAAATACCGCACTGATAGTGCACTTATTCTTTTAAAAAACAAAACATCGAAAGAGAAACTCAAGGATCTGTGTGTTACTTTTTCTAAAGGGATTGAAAAAGAAACCCGAAGTAACGCATGTTGTTTTTTCTAGAGGGATTACGTAGGCTGCCAGTTTAATAAGTAATAACTGAAGGGGTGACTGTATCTCTAATCAGATCCCCCTTCCTTCTTTTTAAACCGATCCATTATCCTTTCCGAATAAATATATATTTTATAGCTATTAAAATTACATGTGATGTAAACTCCATTCAACCATGAAGAGATTTGTAAAACAATTCGCAAGAAACATTAAAAATAGTACGATATTGGCACTAGGTTGCACCATGAGTTTTTCTGACGATTCTCCCTATCTGGAACGTACGAACACGGTTCAACTAGATTCATCATTCCTGAGCGTCTTAAACCGTGATGAATATACTAAATTTCCAGACTTTATACATTTTCATGCACGAATTGATGATGAATCTATTGGGATGTTTGATAAAAAATGGACGGAAGTATACAATACACATCCCTCAGATGCCATTAACATACTTAATAAAGTTATTGATAGGATAACTGATGAGCAGGCAGAACGAATCGGCAAGCAGTACTATTCAGCGCTTTTACTGGTGGAGAAAATTCTGGAGTATATGGGAGAGATTGCAGAGGAAGATATCTCAGTTGATGACAAACTATTAAAGTATTCTAAAATAGTGGAATTGTCTCTGCTAGGAATCTGTAATAAAGAGAATTTTTCTTTAGAGAAGAATCATCTTAACATTATGCTCTCTACAATGACTGAAACTGGCACTGGCACTACTAACCTGTTGGCCATTGAACCAATTCTTACCGTAGTTAATAGAGATAAAAGATATAAAGAACATTTTCTAGATAGAGTATCCGAGGTGGAAGCCATAAATCGAGCACTATATGATTCCACCAGCAGACCCTCTACTGAAGAAAAAGTTGTAGGAGCGGAAAGAGTAGTAGAGAAATTGTTCCAGGCGATAGATATATATCGGATTATTGAAGTAATTCCCGAAACAAAGAAGATCGAATTTATAGATGTGTGTACTCACCTGAAGTCTTTTATTGCTTTCTTTAGACTCATGCTGGATCCTGTAATAAATAGCTCCAAACAAGGAAAAAAGAAGCTCAAGGATCTGTATCTACAGTTTAACAATAATTAATAGGTTTCCAATTTTATAAGAATAGTATAGGGGTGACTGTATTTCTAATCAGATCCCCCTTCCTTCTTTTTAATTCTATCCATTATCCTTTCCGATAGATCGTCGAAAATAAGGTAAGAGCAAGGTATTACGATGAGTGTAAGAATCGTAGATAGAGTGATTCCTCCAATAATAACAATTCCGATAGTCTCTCTAAATTCCGATCCTCTGCCAATAGCGAGAGCTACAGGAAGCATCCCCAGCACAACGGCAAGAGTGGTCATCAGAATGGGGCGTAGCCGCGTCGGACCCGCTTCCAATAATGCTTCGTATTTAGTGTAACCACGTTCCCGTAAGGTGTTCGTGTAATCTACTAAAAGAATCGCGTTTTTACCCACTAATCCTACTAGGGCAATAATACCGATAAATCCTACCAAGTTAAGTGTTTTATCAGTAAGAATTAAGGCAAGTAGCGCACCGATTAATGCTTGAGGTTGGGATAACTGAATAATAAACGGGTAGAGCAGATTATTGTAAAGAGATGCTAGCAGCATGTATACCAAGAGGAATCCGGTGAGAAGTGCACTCATAAGAAATCCGCTCTCTTTCTGTTGCAACTCCGCCTGACCCAATGGTTTGTACGTAACTCCTTCAGGAATTAAATTCTCGTTCTGAAGTAAATTATTAATGCCGCTCTGAACGCTACCGGCAGCGAATCCGGGAAGTAGATTTGCTTTAATCTGAATCTCTTCCATAAGGTCTCTTCTCGATATTTTATCTACACTGCTTTTCATCTGGAAGTTAAATAGATTGTTGAAGTAGATGGCTCTATTTTTATCGAAGAATACCGGGATTCTGTTCAGGGTCTCTTCATCATTTTTTTCAGATCTATCCAGCATAGTACGTATATCGTACTCTTTTCCGTTAAACCTGTATTTGGAATCATCATTCCCTTCATAGAGCAATCTCATCACCTGAGCCACCTGTGCTGTACTAGCTCCAAGATTCGCCATCTCGGCAAGCTTAGGAGTTGCTACAAGTTCATTTTTACCCAACTTGTACGATGTAGTAGTATTCACTAATCCTTCTACAGCTCCGGAGTTGAGCCTATCGTAGATAGTTTGGGATACTTTCTGGAGTAAATCTCTATTGTTCGATTGGAATGATAGCTGTATAGGAGTGCCGATACCAAACATGTCTGCAGCCGATACTTTTACATCTGCACCTGCTCGTTTTCCAACGCTCTCTGTAAGTTCTGCAGCAACAGATATATCTGAATTGTATCTTAGATCTGCTTTCGGGATATGACCCAGTCCCAGTTTGTCTACTAAGGCTGCTTTGGGCTTGAGAAGAGCCTGTACATTTGCTATATTAGTAGAGTATGAGGAGAGACCGAATCTATTATTTCCGCCAGACCCTACTGAGGTAATAACGTTCTTTACATCTGGGTGTTTTTCTACAATTTTCTCAATGCTATTAGCAAATTTTTCTGTCTCTTTTAGTGATGCTCCTTGAGGTAGTTCGATACTGACCGATACTTTCCCGGAATCGTTAGGAGGAAAGAATGAGAACTTAAACACAGCTTCGCCTTTCCACTGTCCATACCCAAACCCGATTAAGGCTGCTATCACAAACCAGGATCCAAACTTGGCACCATTAACAAGATAAGTAGTAAACGGAGTAGAATTTCTAAAATTGATAAACGCGATTATTCCGCTAACTGCAATCATAAAGATACAGGGCTTCAATCCAGACATAATCGCGGACTGCAGGTCGGTAGAGAATCCACCAATCATCAGGGTTATTACACATCCTAGGATGGTAAATCCTCCGATAAATACATTCCACCTGTTTCCTAGAGCTTTAATTAGAGTATTCCTATATGCAGTCTCTAGTGCTAAGAATTTACTTTCAAACCATAAGGCAAATTTACCAGTGGGTTTTTCAAGGTCCTCCCCTTTTTTGTATAACAGAGATGCTAGAAGCGGAGTAACTGTGAACGATACTAATAGAGAGAGGATTACCACTACACTAAAAACAATGCCGAGTGGTCTAAAGAACTGACCCACTACTCCGTCCATCGTCCCAACAGGTAAAAATACGACCACGTCTGCAAGTGTAATCGCGATTGCCGCTAAGCCAATCTCGCTCCTACCTTTTATGGCAGCGGTTACGGGATCTTCACCCATCTTAAGGTGTCGGTAAATATTTTCTAGAACCACGATAGCGTCATCAACTAGAACCCCGATGGCTAATGTTAGAGCTAACATAGACATGTTGTTGATGGTGAATCCTAACCATTTTATAGCGATGAAGCTTGCAAGTAGGGTGATGGGGATAGTAGCGGCTACAATTAACATTCCCCTAAAGTTATGTAGGAACATGTAGATAATAACTACCACAAGCAAAATTCCAAAGAAGAGTGCAAAATTAAGATCTTCTATCGATTCCGATACCTGTTTTGATGTATCCAGTGTCTTAACAAGTGTTATGCCGTCATTTTTCTGAATTTTACTCTGCAACTTATCAATCGCTTTGGAAATTTCAATCGCGTTTCCTTCTCTCGATTTCTGTACGGTTACTACTACCGATTCCTTACCATTAAGCCTCGTTATTTCACGTTTGTCTTTAGTACCTACTGTGACATCTGCTATATCGCTAAGTTTATATTTAACAATGCTAGGGGGGACTGATGTATTATCTCGTTTAAAGATGTAGATGTTTTTGATATCGTTTAGAGATTCAGGTTCACCTTTAATTCTGATAGACTGTTCTCTCTCTCCTGTATCAATAAAACCAACAGGCATATTTAGATTGTTACTCTGGATAGCGGAGAGTACATCCATAGCACTAATGCCATAAGCATTTAACTTATTGGTGCTTAGTCTTACTTGAATCTCCCGTTCATCTCCACCGCTAATATAAACACTAGCTACTCCTGGAATTCTTGTAAGGAGATCTTTTAGCTTATCGTCTGCAAACTCCCGTAGATCGGATGTTGAAAGCGTAGTACTATTAAGTGCAAGGTTTAAAACTGGTTCACTGGATGTATCTAATTTGTTTAAGACAGGTTTTATGATATTTTTCGGCAGTTCAGGAATAACGGTATCAAGCTTGGCTCTGGTATCGTTCAAAGCATTGTCCATATTAGTCCCGATATCGAAGTTAAGGGAGACTATAGACATGCCTTCTTGTGAGATGCTGAAGATTTCACGGAGTCCTCCAATGCCAGAAATAGAATCCTCTATCTTTTTTGTTACTTGTTCAGTAATCTCTTCTGCACCAGCCCCAGGATAGACAGTAGCAACGGTGAGTGCTCCAAAATTTACCTCAGGATTCAGTTCTGTTCTGGTGCTTTTCAGGGCTAAATAACCTGAAAGACAGGCTCCTAATACAATCATTAAGATGAAAACGGGTCTATTTAGTGCGATTCTTGTAAGTTCCATGCTAAAGTGTCCTCATCCGTATTAGTTAGTCAGTTTTTTTTCGATTTTTACCATACTGCCGTCTGATACAAAAGTGTTTCCTTCTACAATTAGATGGTCGGCAGCACTAACCCCAATTATCTGGACCCTGTTATCTTGTTCAGATCCTAGAGTAACTTCTTTTTTAATAGCTTTTCCATCTTTTTCTAGCATAACGTAATACTTCAATCCTTCCTGTATAACAGAGTTTTTAGGAGCTATAAGTACATTTTCAACGTTGCTAAGAGTGATGGTGGCTTCACCCGTATCGCCAGGATATAATTGCGGCTTATTGTTTGCCGATTCCGGTTCAACCGAGATTCTAACACTATTTAATCGTAACCCTTTATCGCTTCTTAGATTAATAGCAGAGATGCTTCCAGAAAGGGGTGCTGTATTCTTTGCAGAAAGTTGTATCATAGCTTTCATGCCTACACGTAATTGTTTAGCAATCTCTAGGGGTACATCTGCATCGAAGTAGACTTTTTCCAGATTAGTTACTCTTGTGATAGGCATTCCAGGATTAATCATGGTGCCGATGGATGCCGGTTGCATGCTGATAATTCCCGAGAAAGGAGCCCGTATTCTGGTATCGTCTAGAGCCGACTGTGCCAATTTTAGGTTATTTGTTGCTGCAGTATAATTCGCATTGGCAGCGTTTAATTGGAGTTCAAAAAGTTCGTCCATGCTTTTTGTGTTGTTAGCAATTTTCAACCCCTCTTCTGCCATTCTTAACTGCTGTTTTACAGCTTCAACATCTTCATTTCTGGCCCCGCTCTGTACCATATTCCAGGTTTCATTCGCACTATCGTACATCCGTTTCACATCTAGGTATTTTGCTTCTGCCTGTTCTAGATTCTGTTTACTAATAGCCCCTTCTTTATAGAGATTTTTACTTCTATTAAAACTGTTTTGTGCAGCTTCTAATGCTTTAGTGGCAGCATCAAGGGCCGATTTTAACTGATTTTTTTCTTCTTCTCGCGGACCCTTAGTGATTTTTTCATACTGTGCACGAGCTTGAACTAGCTGCGATTTTGCGTTTGCCAGTGCAGAGCTAGTATTTTCCGGACCGTTTACCGCGTTTAGTTCAGCCTGAACTTTGGCCGTTTTTGCCCCTTCCACTTGCGATTTTACAATTTCTACTCTGCTCTTATAGTCTGAATCGTCTAGAGTGAGGATGAGACTGTCTTTCTTTACATAGTCCCCTTCTTTCACAAAAATCTTATTAATTTTCCCTGGCACCTTGGCGACCAGAGTCGTATCGTTTTCTGCAGCTAGTTCTCCATGTATTTTTACAGTGTCTTGAATGTTAGTTGGCTGCAGTACTTGAATAACAACAGGTACATGAGAATCGTTTACGATAGCTTCTGTTTTTTTAGCTTGTTCTTGCGCTTGTCTATTTACGCATCCAGAAAGAATGCATAAGGATAGTAGGGTAAGTGTTTTATTCATAAAACAGAATGCTCTTATAGATAATATATTTTTCATAAATCCTCGCTGGCGATACTATTTTTAAGTTCGGCATAACTAATTAATAGCTGATATTTTGCATTGTTATATCCTGTTGTTGCAGCGATGTATGCTGCCTGTGCATCGAGATATTCTAAGGCATTTATCGAATCGTCATCATTTTTTAAGTTTGTAATTTTGAAATTTTCTTCTGCTAAATCTGCCGATTTTTTACTGCTTTCTAGGTTTTTAACTGCAAGTTGATAGCTGTTATATGCTGAGGAAACTTCTTTCTTGATACTCTCTGCTAGATGATTTTTTTGTAACTCTAAAGCTTCTTGTTCCCTACTGGCTATGCTATATTTCGCGTCCGAGAATCCTCCATCGTAGATCGGGATGTTAAGAGCTATTCCTGCAGCAAGCATCAGACTGCTTGAATCTGAGTTGATGGAGTTGCTACTGCCGTTGAGGGCAGTGTATACCGATAATGATGGTAATCTGGTAGCATAATCGTTCCATTTTTTAAATTCCATTCCTTTTACAGCATGCATCATCGCCTTATAATCGTTCCGATTATCGAGTGCTTTCTTTACAAGAGACTCTTCCGATTCCGTTACCTTATACAATTTCTCGTCAACAGTTACATCACTTAACTTTACTTTAGTATTAAGCGGGATGTTGAGAAGTAATTTTAGATTATCTAGTGCTTCCAAATAATTATGTTTAGCATCCATAACGTTGGCTCTAGCCTTAAGAAATTCATACTCCATTCTTATTACATCTACTTTCGCCACTACTCCTAGTTCATACATTTTCTGCATCTTATCTAAACGTTTAGTGATGCTTTTGAATACATGTTTCTGTACTTTAACACCTCCTTTCAAAAGGAGTGTTCCGAGATAAGCTTTTCTAGATATGAAAAGAGCTTCTTTTTTCTTAAGTTCTTCTTGTTCTTGTGAGACCTCTAATTTCTGTTCAGCGCCTTTCATTCCAGCGTAACTGGTACCAAAAAAATCGATGGGGAAGTTGAATCCTAGTTTAGCTCCTGAGAGAGATACGCTTTTTAAACTTTTTGGCATGCTGTTGTTAGGTGCCTGCTCCTGGGTCATTTCAGCAGATCCTCCTAGTAGATGTAAAGGAAGATTAATCTTACTGTTCTCATCAAACGGATTACTATGATAGTAATCGTAGTTTAATCCTAGGAATAGTTTAGGCATTAATGCAGCTGTAGCCATGTCTAGAGTGTGCTGGGCTTTTAATTTTTCAATATTGGCTAGCTTTGAAATTAATGAATGAGATACCGCCATCTTTTCAGCATCTTTAAGATTAAGATGTATGGTTGCTCTTACTTGAATAAGAGAATACAGTATCGATATCGACAAGAATAAATACCGGTAATTTATCATGGCACGATTTTATTATCGGCCATCTTTTTTTATATCCGCAGAATCTTTTTAGGAAGAACTTTTTTTGCTTTCAAAGAGTGTGCTTAAAACTATCATTGCAGCGGATAATGAGATGCCAACATCAGCGATGTTAAACACGGGGAAATTAATGAGGCTAAGCCAGAACATATCCGTAACTTTTTCGAATATTACTCTATCAATTAAATTTCCTATAGCGCCTGACGCCAGTAAGCCTAGAAGAATCATATTGAATTTACTTTCATTGGGTTTATTGTAGACGTAGTAAAAAGTTCCAGCAGATAATAGTAGTGCGACCGGTGCAAACAACACGCCCGATCCCTGGAATAATCCGAATGCTACTCCTTTATTGTAAGTAAGGGTTATTTCAAATACTCCTTTCCAAGGAAGTCCGGTAGATACTCCTTCAGTTAGGTTAGCCCTAATGATATATTTTAAAACTTGGTCTGCTACTAACATTATAAAAAAAGGGAGAATGAAGTAGATTACATTATTTTTTTTGCTTTTTAAAGACATACGTTATTTATTTTGTCATATCATTGTGATAAAAATATGATTTTCAGTTTTTATATTGTTAATTACTAAGAACTATTTACTTTAGGTGTTAATAATTGTAAAATTTCCATAAGTATAGAATCGTTCAGACTGCTATTATCTTTACTATTAATAAAAAAACTATGCAAACAGTGAAAAGAGTATTCAATTTTTCTGCCGGGCCCTCCGCCATGCCTCAATCTGTATTAAAAGATATCCAGAGCGAATTTATGAGCTGGAATAACACTGGCCTAAACGTGATGGAAATGAGTCATCGATCTAAAAATTTCCAGAGCATTCTAGACAATTCTAGAGATAGTTTGAGAAAATTAATGCAGATTCCAGACAACTATCATATACTCTTTTTGCAGGGTGGAGCTAGTATGCAGAATAGTATGATCCCGATGAGCTTTCTTCCTGAGGGTAGTAGAGCATCATACCTTGTAACAGGTGTATGGGGAAAGAAATCTTATCAAGCAGCGAAGATGGTAGGCGAGGTAGATCTCACACTGGATACGAGTGATTCCGGTTACAATTTTTGCCCAAGCTTAGATGATATTAATGTCCCCAATGATGTTGCTTATATGCATTATACAAGTAATGAAACTATCCAGGGGGTAACCTTCCAGGGCACAAGAGAGTGGAACGTTCCTGTAGTGTGCGATATGTCTTCCGATATTGCCAGCAAGCCGATAGATGTGAATCATTTCGATCTAATCTATGCCGGAGCACAGAAGAACATGGGTCCGTCTGGAGTTACTATTGTGATTATTAAGGATAGTTTTCTACAAAAGGCACCAGAAAAAACACATCCTATGTTCGATTATAGACTTCTAGTAGAGAACGGATCGATGTACAACACTCCTCCTACTTGGGGTATCTATGTATGCGGAAAAATGGTTGAGTGGTTGCTAGACTTAGGCGGACTCCCTGTCATAGAGAAAATTAATCAAGAGAAAGCAGCGATTATTTACGAGTCTATAGATCAATCGGATGGGTTCTATACGGGGCATGCTGAAAAGTGTTCCCGATCGTTGATGAATATAACTTTTAATCTTCCCAGTGAGGAACTAAGTAAGAGATTTATAGCGGAAGCTGGTGAGAAAGGATTCATCGATTTAAAGGGTCACCGTTCAGTAGGTGGTTGCAGAACAAGTATCTATAATGCGTTTCCAAAAGAGGGATGTGTATTATTGGCAGAGTTTATGCAGGACTTTAGGAAAAAATGCTAGTATATAATATTATATTAACAAATATTATATAAAAACATATGAAGATACCTATACGTGGAACCCTGTTTAATTGTGTCGTTCTTTTAGTCTGCTGCCTTATAGGAAAGTTTTTAAGCAGTCTGTTCTCTGAAGAATTAATAAGCTATATGCTTAGAGGTTTAGGTTTAACCCTTGTCCTTCTTAGTGCGAAAATCTTCCTTAACTGTAACGATCTTCTTACTGTACTTATTAGTATTGTGTTTGGAAGTGCTATTGGTGGTGCGTTAGGGATTACTAGCATGCAATCTTTCTTGGAACAGTTCTGTTTTGAATGTATTGGTATAGAAGGGAATTTTATACAAGCATGTATTACCTCTACCATTATGTTTAGCTTTGGTCCTCTTACTATACTAGGGATACTCGAAGAAGGAACAAAAGGTGATATAAGATTATTAAAGTTTAAATCGTTTCTAGATGGTATCACCGCTATTCTGCTAACCATAACCATGGGCAATGGTGTCTTTCTTAGCATTCTGATGGTGTTAGGCGTGCAAACCTTGTTCGGTGTTATTGTTGCGTTGCTTGTAAATAGCGTGGATCTTAAAAAGTATATTAATGTAATTGAAGGAGCAGGGGCAGTGCTTACTTTAAGTTTAGCCATGAACGTTTTAGAGCCAGGTAGTTTGCCTACGTTAGTATTTGCTCCAGCATTATTTTTGAGTCCGTTTGTTTTCGAAATTGTAAGCAGGGTAATGGCGAAATTCGAACCTGCTACTTAAGTCGGGAGATTTATTCGTAGGTAGCACCACTACTATCAACCTACTCCCTGCCTCTGATTTGTCATCTTCGAAGGAGATCCAGTCAATTATAAGTATTATTTTTCCTCACTGTTTTTGACCCCACTCTTGATGATTATTTATCCATATGTGGATCCCGTTCCAGGATGACCGACCTAGTGGGGAGATGGGTGGTAGACGTGACTCCGCATTTCAAACTTTAAGCTGATATTTGGGGGGAATCTATTAAGTTATAGTGGAAACTATTACCCTACTCTCCCAGCCCCCGAGTCATCCTCGAAGGGGATCCAGCCGATATTTAAATAACACTTCATGCATACCCAGCTAAGAGATACTGGCATAAGCTAACTTAATTTTTCTATCTTCAAGATTCTGATAGATATCAGGATAGTTATGTCTACTATGATGTACACCCTCTTCCAGAAGTTCTTCCACAATCTGTTTTGTGGCTTCTACCATGTCGGCATCTTTAACAAGATCGGCGATTCGGAACTGAATCTCTCCGCTCTGCTTGGTTCCCATAATCTCTCCCGGACCCCTTATGCGGAGATCGGCTTCAGCAATTTTAAATCCATCGTTGGTGCCGGTCATAATATCCAGCCTGTCCTTAGCTTCCCCAATCCTCGAATCTGCCATAAGAATACAGAAGCTCTGATGCTCCCCTCTGCCAACTCGTCCTCGTAATTGGTGTAACTGACTAAGGCCAAATCGGTTGGCGTCCATAATAACCATAATAGAAGCATTGGGAACGTCAACCCCCACCTCTATAACTACAGTACTAACAAGAATATCGAGATCCTTATTTCGGAACTGTTCCATAATCTCTTCCTTCTCTTCACGTTTCATCTGACTGTGGAGTAGGCCGATATTACAATTAGGATAGATATCGTTAGCAAGAAGATCGTACAGTTCTGTAGCAGCTTTTGCTTGTAGTTTTTCACTCTCTTCAATTAGTGGGCAGATAAAGTAAGCTTGTCTCCCCTCATCGATTAATTTTTTAACACCATTAAATACAATCCGCTGTTCGTTATGCCGTTTTAAATGAGTAACGATAGGTTTCCTGCCGGCAGGTAGTTCGTCAATAATAGAGAGATCTAAATCGCCATAGAATGCCATGGTAAGGGTGCGAGGGATTGGGGTTGCTGTCATGACAAGAACATCGGGCTTAGTGCTGCTTTTTTCGTAGAGTTTTGCACGTTGGAGTACCCCGAATCTGTGTTGTTCATCTATTACCACGAGCCCTAGTTTATTAAAAGCAACGGAATCTTGAATGATGGCATGTGTGCCTACTAGGACGGGCAGAGTTCCACAGAGCACTTTGTCTAAGAGTTGTGTACGCTCCTTCTTACGCATTTTGCCTATGAGGAGTCCTATTTCTATGTTATGGTCAGCAAATAATTTTTCAAGGTTTGTAGCGTGCTGAGATGCAAGTATTTCTGTAGGGGCCATAAGTGCTACTTGGTGTCCACATTTTACAGCTGCTAGCATAGCGGCGAATGCTACTACAGTTTTACCACTCCCAACGTCTCCTTGTACAAGCCTGTTCATGGGGTATGGCCTACTCATATCGTTCCAAATTTCATGAATTACCTTGTTTTGAGCGTTAGTAAGCTGGAACGGGAGTCGGTTTTGAATATCTTCTAATAAGCTAGAGTCTATTTTGTTAGAAAATCCAACTTCTTGTTTTGTGGATAGCTTCTGAAGGGTGAGTCCTAGTTGTAAATAGAGGAATTCTTCAACTACTAAACGTTTTCTAGCTACATCGATATCCTTTAAGGAAGATGGATTATGAATTGTATGTAGAGCGTCTTTGAGATGGACTAGCTGATGTTTTCTTCTAATTGCAGCAGGAAGTGCATCCTGGATGTGTGTTCCATAAATATCAAGTGCATTTAGAATAACTCTCCGGAAAAGCTTAGAGCTTAGTCCTTCTGTTAGAGGATAGATAGGTACTATTTTCGCAAAGTTCTCTTCTGTGCCATCATCATCGAGGGGTTCCCATTCAGGTGAATGTATCTCAAGAAAGAAATCGGTTCCAGGTTCTCTTGCTGTTCCATAGGCGATTATATCTCCTTCATAATTATTCAGTTTTTTGCCTAACCAGGGCTGATTAAACCATACGAGTGCGATTTTGCCTGTACCATCAGATACTAATACTTTGGTGATACTCATTCCGGTTCTAGTCTTTTTTGTGTCTGTATAAAGAACTTTTCCTTTTACGGTGACGAGGGTACCTGCAGTGATAGATGAGATATTTGGAATGTTTGCTCTGTCTTCGTATCGTCTGGGTGGAGTTAGTAGAAGATCCATTACGTTAAATATGGAAATCTTCTCAAAAAGCTTGGACAATTTGGGTCCAACTCCTTTAACATACTGGATGGGTGTATTAAGTACTCCTAGTTTATTGTTTTCTACCATCTAACTATATTTTACAGAAATAAAGAAGAAAATGGGTGGCAATAATAGAAGGACCATTTTCTAGGTACTTTTAGAACAAATTAATAGCTGGAACAATCGAAAACCATATAATTTTGTGCAAAAGTAGATAGGTTTACACATTAGGAGTCTAAAATATGATAAATTTATATGTAATGGGGGATAAACTTATTTAGTTTAATAAGTCCTATTATTATAGTTATGTTGAGGTTTTCGTGCAGTTAGTACGTGCTATATCGTTAAGACTATTGTATGCCGCAATAAGTATATTGTTTGTATCCGTGGTTACTTTTATGGCTGATAGTATGCGTCCAGGTGGACCGGAATATGCTCTTGCTGGTGAAAAAGCTTCTAAAGAAACTATCCAGAGAATACGTCACGAGCTGGGTTTAGATAAGCCATGGTATGTTAGGTATGTTCACTACGTAAAGAAGGCTGTTAAGTTAGATTTCGGAAGAAGTTATTATAGCATCCAGGAACCTGTATCAACCATTATCAAGCGTAATATAGTGATGACTGCTAGGTTAGCGATGTGGGCTATTTTAATATCCACATTTATAGGTGTGAGTCTAGGGACTATAGCGGCGGTTTATCAGCAGCGGATGCTGGATAAATTGATATTAATATTCAGTACTTTTGGGGTAACTGTGCCTAATTTTGTGTTAGCGCCACTACTTGTTGTGTTCTTCTGTTTAAAGTTGCAATGGTTGCCTATTAACTGGGAGGTATATCGTGACAGGCCCGATTTCTTCTATCTTGTGCTCCCTGTTGGAATTATGTCTTTAGGTCCGGCTGCTAGATTAACTAGGAATACAAGGAGTTTGATGATTGATGTGCTACATCAGGAATTTATCCGATTCGCTATTGCTAAGGGTGTTCCTAAGTGGAAAGTAGTTATTAAGCATGGATTAAGAAACGCTCTTATGCCGATTATTACCCAGATTGGTATGATGTTTGGAGCCTTACTTTCAGGTTCGTTTGTTGTGGAACAGTTTTTTACACTTCCTGGAATAGGAAAAGAGGCTATTGAGGCGATTAAGCGAGGAGATGCTCCTGTTACAATCACCATTACATTGGTGGGTGCTTGTATATTTGTTACGGCTAATTTAATTGTAGATATCCTGCTTCCATTGCTTGATCCACGTATTAGGGAGGCTCAGATATGAAACTAAGTAAGTTCTTCTGGATTGGGGTTGTATTCTTAATTACGCTAGTACTATTTGCCGTTTTCGGACCAAGTTTCAGGCATCCTTATGGGGATATATTAGGGAATCCTCACCAGCCTATGAGTTGGGAGTTCTGGTGTGGTACGGATGAGCAAGGAAGGGATGTTTTTTCTCGATTAGCTGCTGGTGCAAGATATTCGTTATGCATCGGACTATTTGTACAGAGTATAGCTCTTTCGATTGGAGTTTTAATGGGTGTGCTTGCTGTGTATGCGCACCGATTTGTGGGTCAGGTAATTATGAGATTAACGGATGCCATGTTTGCATTCCCAGATCTTATTTTTGCGTTCCTTATAATTGGTATTTGGGACGGACCAACTAGCAGCGATGGTTGGTTCTCGATGAATGATGGCGTGCTTCCGGTAATAGTTGCTTTAAGTATTAGTGCTTGGCCTGGAACTACTAGGTTAGTACGGTCGTTATTGGTTTCATTGAAGGATCAGGAATTTATTGTAGCTACGAGAGCATTGGGGGCTCCTACTGTGTATGTTATATTAAGACACGCTCTGCCTCAGATGGTGCCACTACTTCTTACAGATAGTATGATAGATCTTGCGAGAACAATTATGGCTGAAAGTACTTTGAACTTTTTAGGGATTGGTATTAAACCACCAGAGCCAAGTTGGGGTATCATGATAAATAATGCTAGACAAGATATGAATTCACATCCTATTCAGCTTTTCTGGCCATGTATGATACTTAGTGCAACAATATTTTCTCTTAACTTTGTAGGAGACGGCTTGAGAAGTCTGCTTGATCCTAGAAACCGAGTAACATATGACAAAAAATAATTTGGGGATATAGCTCAGCTGGGAGAGCGCTTCCATGGCATGGAAGAGGTCACGGGTTCGAATCCCGTTATCTCCACCAATAATTTTCTCTTAAGATAATCTTGGCGTTTGCCAATTATAATGATATCATTATAGACAAGGGTGAATAAAATAGGAGTGATATATTAGTTTTTTGTTATGAACTACTTTTTAAGGAAATTACTGTACTCTTTCAGAGATACTCCTATTACCATGTGGCTGGTAACATTGCCAGTAGTCTTCTACATATTAGATTTTCTATCCGGCTCTTTCTTCATGAACCTGTTAGCATTTACCAATGTTAGATGGTATGAAGAACCACATAGAATGTTAACTTATCCTTTAGCGTCAAGTGGTTTTTTTATTAACATGGTGTTAGGAACTATTATTTTATGGTTTATAGGCACAAACATAGAGCAGGAATTAGGCTCTAGAAAATTTGCAGGATTTATACTTTTTACTACTTACACTACAGCTTTTTGTAGTGTAATAGGTTATTATATATCACAGGAGTCTGATATATTGGCCGGTACATATATTCTTACTTCGTGCATGTTCTTAGTATGGTGTGCAAGAAATATAGAAAGAGAGATTTATTTTTGGGGGTTATTTCCGATGAAAACTAGAGTTTTTGCTGCACTTATAGTGTTATTAACCGTTGCATCTATGCGTTGGCCTATGGCTGCTTTAGTGCTGATACCATTAGGCATGTCTTATCTCTTTGCCACTGATAGAATTCCTTTCTGGAAGTATACTAAATTAAACCTGTTTGATGGTAGAAAGAGGAAGGAAGAAAAAAACTTTAAGGAGTATCTCGATTCTGTTTATAAGAGGCAACAAGAGAGAGAAGAGCAGAAGCGACTAAGGGAGCTCTTTGAACGTAGCTTCGGTAATGATTATAAAGAGTCGGATAACGATAGCAAATAGTAGTCTGCGAAAAGATAAAGACTTCTGACTGATATGCCATTATTATTACTAGTATAAAAGTATACTGAAGTAGAGTAGTAATTCATCATTTGAGGCAGCAGTTATGACAGATAAAGAGAATATCGATATTACGCAACCACTTAATAGTCTTCAAGAACTTTCAAAACTTTCGTTGGAAGATAAGATAGCTTATATTTATAATTATCTATCTGAGGTGCCTTGGTTATTATTAATAGTAACTTTAGTGGTATCAAAAATGGTCGGAGCTTTGGCTTCTCATTTGGCACTAAAAAAAGTAAAATCTAAATTGCTGGATTCAAATGTAGAGCAGTGTAATATTCAGCGATTCATGTCTTCAGCTAGATGGTTGGTTACTGTTGCACTAGTATGGTTTATACTAGTATTATTCTTGCCTGATGATGTAGAGACCTTATTTACACACGAAGTTAAGTTTGTTTTCACTGGTATAGGATACTGGTTTATATATTCTGCATGGAATGTATGGATGGAATACACCATTAATAATAAGAGTACGACTATTTCTAAAGAAGAGGGGATTCTTCTTCCATTTGCTTTTAGTATAGTAAGATTTCTCATTATAGTATTTGCTTTTATATCTCTAGGTTCAGAATTAGGGTTCAATGTATGGTCTATAATTACGGCATTAGGTGCTGGTTCTATCATGATATCCTTTGCTGCTAAAGATAGTGTGGAGAACTTTTTCGGAACACTCTCTATAGCAATCGATCATTCATTCTCTATCGGTGATTATATTAAAGTTGGAAATGCTATAGGTACAGTAGAAGAGATTAATCTGAGAACTACAAAAATTAGAACTTATAATGATACTATTATCACGATGCCTAACGGGAATGTTGTAAGAACTCCTGTTGAGAATATGAGTAAAAAGCGAGGATTTAGATTTTCTACACAGATTATGTTAGATCCGGAAAATGTGCCCTCTGCTGTTGACGATTTTTATAAAACTATCAAAAACTTCATAGAGCATCATGATAAAGTAAACTTTTCTAGCAGCTACGTAAACCTGGATAGTGTTACCGATTCCGGAATTATAATAGGTATAGATCTATTCTTTAACGCTACTGATAAAAAAAGCTGGATTGAAGTACAGCACGATATAGTAACTTCCATACTAGAGATAGCGAAAGAGAGAAGAGTTAAATTTGCTTATCCAACTATAATCGGGTCGGCCTGATAAACTGAGATAGACTGCTTAGTTGGTACCGGTGTGTTGGGTTTATGTAAAATGTTATGGATCAACCATTTTCTCACCTATTATTTGTTAGTTAAAACAAACGAATAGCTCGGGGCCCACCATTCAAATATGGTACATTTTAAGTTATGGCTGGACATTCTAAGTGGAAAAATATAAGAATCCGTAAAGGTAAACAAGATGCCATTCGGGCTAAATTATTTACCAAACTAAGTAGAGAAATTATTCTAGCAGTCCGCATGGGCGGACCCGATACCGCTGGCAATGCTAGACTACGTGTAGTTCTGGAAAAAGCTAAAGAAGCCTCTCTTCCTGCTGAAAATATCAAACGATGTATTCAACGTGGTACCGGAGAAGTAGAAGGTGTAAACTACGAAGAGTTAACCTATGAAGGTTACGGACCCGCCGGCTCTGCTCTTATCGTTGAATGCTACACTGAAAATAAGAATCGTACTGTTGCCGATATTAGACACCTGTTTTCTAAGAATGGTGGGAATATGAGCGAAAACGGATCGGTTAGCTGGCAGTTTAAGTATCTGGGTCATATCCAGGTAAGTAAGGAATCGTGTGATGAAGATGATCTCACCATGGATGCTCTCGATGCCGGTGCTGAAGATATTAAGTCAGGTGAAGAGTTTTATGATATCTATACAGCCCCAGAAAATCTTCACAAGGTAAATGATGAGCTTACTAAAAAAGGATATGCTACAAGGGAAATAGTGCTCACTTATGTGCCAGAGAATACTGTAGATTTAAATGAAGAAGATTCTGAGAAGCTCTATAGATTAATGGATGCTTTAGAAGATCATGATGATGTGAAAGAGATATATGTGAATATTGAATAGCTGCCAGCAGATTATGTAAGATTGCTTCTGTTATGAAAGGTGTAATGGAGGTATGGTACTATATGTTAAGTTGTGAATAAGTTTCTCTGTTTTTTCTGTATATGTATCTCTGTTTTTAACATAGTCTCTGCCTCAGGTAGTTCAAGGACGAATTTCGCCTCTTTGCCAGTAGAGTTGCAAGCATCTTGTTTACAACATATTAGTGTGGCAGATAAGATGGATCTCCTGAGATCCGCATATAGATCTCTGCTCTTGCATTGTATCGAGATAAAAAAACAAGCGTCGTTATTTCCAGAGGATCTCAACTCTATCTCGGATATCCCATATTTCTCTTCTGAAAGAATGATGAGCGTTTCTCTTCATGAGATAGGTGCCAATTTAGAGATTATAGAGTCCCATACATATACCGGTGCATGGAATGAAAGTGCAGTTTACTACAAAGATATCTGGAAGCTTGAAAAATTAAAGTGTGTCATACTCCAAACTTTAGAAGAAGTAGAAGTTACTTTAGATAAGGTGCGAGCCTTGCTGATAAAGTGTGATGAAGCTGGTATAGAACTAAGTGCTAATACTAACGTATGTGAATTAGAGAGTTTGAAAAGCACCATACGCAGTCTGAAATCGTTAGACGTTTTATTTCCTTATTCAAATGTAAATTTAGCTAGAACGTATGTTTCCGATGAGGAGATACTGTCTCTTCCAGTAACGGTGAGGAAACTAAATCTTGGTAATACGCATACCAAATTATCTGGACTTTTGGCATTATCTCGATTTGTGCGTCTGGAGGATATAGATTTAATGGGTATCCAGTTATCAGATGCTAGTGGTTGGGTTTCTGTGCTGCAATCCTTGCCAGCAACGGTGAGAAAAATTAATCTTTGGTGTACGGATATCGATGCCTCTGGTCTTCTAGAATTATCCCGTTTCACCAGTCTGGATGAAATAGATTTGCAAACGGTCTACTTTCCTGATTCAATTGGTTGGGTTTCTGTAATACTGTCTCTTCCAGTAACGGTGAAGAAAATAAAACTTGGATTTACAAAAGTTGATGCCTCAGGACTGTGTAAATTATCCCGATTAGTGGATCTGGAGGAGATAGATTTAACGCGTTTATGGCTCTCTAATCCAGGCGACTGGACATCTGTGATGCAATCCATGCCTATAACGGTAAAGAAAATAAATCTTCATCATACGAATATCGATGTCTCCGCGCTTCGCAAGCTATCTCGTTTCAAAAGTCTGGAGGAGATAGATTTAAAGAGTAGCAGGTTATCAGATCCTAGTGATTGGGTTTCTGTGATGCAAGGTCTGCCATCAACAGTGTGGAAAATAGATCTTACTAGTACGAATATCGATGCCTCCGGTCTTTGTGCATTGTCTCGATTAACCAGCTTAGAAGAGATAGTTTTAAACAGTGTTAAGCTAGCTAATCGAGAAGGTTGGGTTTCCATGATACAAGGTTTGCCAGTAACCATGAGGAGAATATATCTGGCAGAGACGGATATCGATGCCACTGTACTGTGTGAATTATCCCGTTTGGCTCGTCTGGAGGAGATAGATTTAAAGTATGTTAAGTTAACTAACCCAGACGATTGGGTTCTCGTGATACAATCTCTACCATTGACTGTGAAAAAAATAGATCTTCGTGATACGAATATTGAAGCATCTGGACTTCTAGAATGATCCCGTTTTAACGGTCTAGAAGATATAGGATTAAATAACGTTCGTTTACTTGCTCGAGAGGATTGGGTTTCCGTGATACAATCTCTACCGTTGACATTGACGAACATACGTGCTCTTTATCCCACTAACTGTCCGGATGATTTAATAAGCAAGATCCGGAACAAAGGGCATAATTAAGTTTAAGCACAAGACAAGACAAGCTATGCAATAGTTAATGCTAAAGCGGTACAATGTTTGTGGTTATGAAGAAACTATTGTTACTTATAAACCTGAGCATTCTTGTACTGAGCACTGCGTTTACTATGCCAAAAAATTCGAAGGGTGCATGTTTCAGCTCTCTCCCGTTAGAGCTGCAAGCATCTTGTTTACAACTTACTAGTACGGAAGAAAAAGTTGCATTGATGGAGCATGCTTGTCGATGTCTGCTCTTGGACTGTGAAGATATCCGAAAGCAAATATGGGATCTTCGGTTAGATTTTACATCAGTATCGAAAGCACCTAAACTAACTATTCCAGATATAAGTAATGATTTAGAGATTATTCAGGCTAATACAGACAAAGCTGCTTGGAGTAACAATATCATAAAATATGTGGATACTCTTAAACTTGAAAAATTGAGGCCGATAATATTTCGAACACTAGATGAACTAGATTTTACTTTAAATGAGGTAATGGAAAAGCTCGAAACATGTGGTGCAGCGGGTATAGAGACAAGTACAAATGTTAGCATAGATAAATTAAAGGATTTGCAAAAACAGATACTCGGTATAAAATCGTTAAGTTTGTTATTTCCGTATGAAACGATAGATTTATCATATGTAGGTTTACATAATCGAGAATATTCGGTACCCATTATACAAGCTCTACCTGTTACGATAAGAAAAATAGATCTTAATTTAACTCATATTGATACCCCTGGACTTTTGGAATTGTCCAGTTTAATCCGCCTAGAAGAGGTTTCTTTAAGACAGGTTGAATTAACTAATCCAGATGCCTGGTTTTCTGTGATACGAAATCTGCCTGTAACCATGAAAAGAATAGATCTTAGTTATACGAATATCGATATATCTGGACTCTGTGAATTATCGAGGCTACCAAATCTGGAGGAGATAGGATTAAGTGGTATTAGCTTACCAAATCTAGCCGATTGGGTTTCAGTGATGCAATCTTTACCAGTAGCGGTAAAGAAGATAGATCTTAGTGAGATTAGCCTTTATGATACCAATATCGATGCCTCTGTATTTCGTGAATTATCCCGTTTCACCCATCTAGAAGAGATAAAATTATGGTACATATATTTCCCTAATAGAGACGATTGGTTTTCGGTGATACGAAATCTGCCTGTAACCATGAAAAGAATAGATCTTCTTGATACGAATATTGATACCTCTGGACTTTTGGAGCTGTCTCGCTTCAACTTTCTTGAAGAGATAGATTTATCGACTGTTTGTTTAACAAATAGGGACCTTTGGGTTTCTGTGATGCAAGGTCTGCCAGGAACTGTGAAGAGTATAATAGGTCTTGAGCACACTAATTGTCCAGATGATTTGGTAGAGGAACTCCGGTCTAGGGGTACAAACTGTGGTTAAGTAGAAGACTAGACTATCTATGCTATAGTTAATGCAAAAGCGGTACAATGTGTGTGGTTATGAAAAAACTATTGTTACTTGTAAACCTGAGCGTTTTTGTACTGAGCACTCCGTTTACTATGCCAAAAAATTCGAAGGGTGCATGTTTCAGCTCTCTCCCGTTAGAGCTGCAAGCATCTTGTTTGCAACTTATTAGTACCAAAGAAAAAGTCGCACTCATGGAGTACGCCTGTCGATCCCTTCTCATGAGCTGCATAGATATCCGGAAGGAAATACGGGACCTTTCGTTAGATTTTACATCAGTATCGAAAGCGCCTGAACTAACTATTCCAGATATAAGTAATGATTTAGAGATTATTCAGGCTCATACAGACGAAACCGCTTGGTGTAACAATATCATTAACTATCCGGAGACTCTTAAACTTGAAAAATTGAAGCTGATGATGCTTCAAACTCTAGATGAACTAGACTACACTTTAAATTTGGCAAGGGGTTTGCTAGAAAAATATGGTTCTGAGAATGTAGAACTAAGGACTAATGTTAGTATATGGGAATTAGCTAGGTTACAAAGTATCGTATTCAGTATAAAATCGTTGCAGGTATTATTTCCTTATTCAGAAGTAGATTTTAATCATACACAATTTGTTGATAAAGAGGATTGGGGGGGCTTGATACAGGCTCTACCGCCTACCGTAAGGAAACTGGATCTTAGTGAGACTAATATCGATGTATATGGATTTATGAAATTATCTCGTCTAATTAAGCTAGAGGAGATTGATTTAAGTGTTGTGCATTTACATAATCGAGAAAATTGGGTGAACGTGATACCACGTCTACCTATGACAATAAGGAAAATAGATCTTAGGAATACGTATATCGATATAGATGGACTTTCAGAATTATCTTGTCTAACCAGCCTAGAGGAGATCAATTTATGGGGTTTTCATTTAGCTAATCCAGCCGACTGGATTTCTGTAATGCAATCTCTTCCAGTGACGATAAAGAGAGTGGATCTTAGTGAAACGAATATCGATACCTCTGCACTTTGTGAATTATCCAGGCTAGCAAGTTTAGAAGAGATATCTTTAACAGGAGTCCTATTATCCGATCCATCTAAATGGGCTTCCGTGTTACAATCTCTACCCTTGACGGTGAGGAAAATAGATCTTAATGATATTTGTATTGATGATTCTTCTCTCGATATCTCCGCACTTCGTGAATTATCCCGTTTAACACGACTAGAAGAGATAAAATTATGTGGTGTTAGGTTAATTAATCGAGAGGGCTGGTCTTCCGTTATGCAGTCTCTTCCATTAACTGTGAAGAAGATGAATCTTCGGGATGCGAATATCGATCTATCTGGATTATTGGAATTATCTCGCTTCACCAATCTAGAAGAGATAGGCTTATCGTATGCTCTTTTAACTAGTGAAGACAGTTGGGTTTCTGTGATACAATCCTTGCCAGTAACAGTGAAGGGAATAGATCTGGCAGAGACGAATATCGATACTTCTGACCTTTGTGCATTATCCCGATTAACCAGCTTGGAGGAGGTAAATTTATATGATGTTAAGCTAGCAAATCCAGGCGACTGGACATCCGTGATGCTATCTCTCCCTATAACTGTGAAGAAAATAGATCTTGCCAAGTCAAATATCGATGCCTCCGGTCTTCGTGAACTGTCTCGTTTTATCCATTTAGAAGAGATAGTTTTAAACAGTGTTAAGCTCGCTAATCGAGAAGGTTGGGTTTCCATGATGCAAGGTTTGCCAGTAACCATGAGGAGAATATTTCTGGCAGAGACGGATATCGATGCCTCCCCGCTTCGTGAATTATCCCGCCTTAACACTCTAGAAGAGATAGTTTTAAACAGTGTTAAGTTAGCTGATCCTGCCGACTGGGCTTCCGTGATGCAATCTTTATCATTGACATTGAGGAAAATATATCTTTGTGAAACAAATATCGATGCTTCCGGTCTTCGTGAACTGTCTCGTTTTAACGGTCTAGAAGAGATAGCATTAAATAACGTTCGTTTACTTGCTCGAGAGGATTGGGTTTCCGTGATACAATCTCTACCGTTGACATTGACGAACATACGTGCTCTTTATCCCACTAACTGTCCGGATGATTTAATAAACGAGCTCCGTGCCAAGTGGTTTTATCATTGATTAATGGAGTAGTACTATCTTCTTTCGTTATCTAAGTTGATTTTAGCATTCCGTTTTAATCCTTCGAACCCGACCCTTCTCACGGGTGATCCCTGAGTGAGAGTATCCCATTCCTCATAAGAGAGTTGCATAATCTCTTGGAGGGATGGCCAAGAACGTTTATTAAGAAAATCGGGTTCAGTAGTGAGTGCACTTCTTAAAGGCTGATTCTCTCTAATGTTATTAAACGGACAGACGTGTTGGCATACATCACATCCAACCGTCCAGCTTCCGATGAGTGGTTTTAGGTTGCCTGATATTTCTCCTTTGTGTTCGATAGTAAGGTAGCTAATGCACTTAGCAGCATTTACCTGCCAGGTTCCGTTATTGTTAACAATGGCACCAGTCGGACACGCCTCGATGCATTTTTTGCAGGTACCACAACCACCAATCGCTGTTTTATCTGTTTCAATTTCTAAATTTGTGAGTAGAATGCCTATAAAGAACCAGCTGCCACGTTGGGAGTTGATAAGACATGTATTCTTCCCGTACCAGCCGATCCCTGCTCGTTTAGCATATTCTCGTTCAAGGATAGGAGCGGAATCTACACAGGGTCGGAATGTGGCTTCAGGGTATTTTTCTTGTAGGTTTTTAGAAAGTTTTTTAAGCTTGCTTTTTATTACTTTATGGTAGTCTCTGCCTAGTGCATATTTTGCTATCCGTGGCATCCCCTTAGTGTGTATGTTGTTTTGGTAGTAGTTAAGGGTTACAACAATCGCAGACCTTGCATCTGGCAGAATGGAATCCGGATTTTTTCTGAGAGGGACAGAATTTTCCATATAATCCATGGAACCATGGAAGTTATTTGATAACCAGTTCTGATACATGTTAAAGCTTTCTGGAGGTTCTGCAGAACAGATTCCTGTAAGAGTAAAGCCTAATAGTTGGGTCTGCTCTAGAATATCGTTTCGTATGATGGATGGATTTGTATTATTTGTTAGTCCCACTACTTTATATTGTGCTCTTTTTGTGTTACTTCGTGGAGCCCTGGAGCATCCGTTTTTGGTAAGGTGAGGAAATAATACTTATAATAGACTGGATTCCATTCTGGAATGACAGATAGGATGTGGGGTTAAAGCTGTTACTCGGCTCCTCCACTGAGTTGTCATTCTCGAACGGGATCCACATTTAGAAGTAAGTTGGTATACTTGTTGCTGAAGACAATAATTTAAATAATACTTTCGTAAAAAATAATATTATAACTCCATTTAGTTTATTGAAAAGTTTCCAATACATTGAATTAGGTGATGAAGGATATGTTGGAATTTTTATTTTTGGGTGTGAACATTCATGTCTAAGATACGTTTAAAGTTTCTATCGGCTAAAGAGAAATTGCTCTTGGCTAGAAGTCCGAATTCTGAATCATACATACTATGGACTCTTGCATGGCCAGCTGTAGTCTTAAATCTACTTCAGATATTGAATCACTTGTTGGATATTAAATCGGTGGGTCATATGCCTACTGCAGCGTTAACAGCGGTTGGATCGGCATCAATGATTACAATGTTGATGTATGCTGTCTGTAATGCCACATCGGTAGCAGCATCTGCGTTAGTGAGCAGAGCTTATGGTGCTCGGGACGAGGGTGATTGTGTTACAGCCACCAGGCAAGTATTTGTACTGGGGATGATTTTTAGCATAATCTGTGCGATTATTATTTACTTATTAATTCCTTTTATAGTAGGGTTACTTATTCCAGCAAAAGATACTTTAGCTGCAGAGTATATGCATACCTATTTAGTTTTAACCAATTTTAGCCTGCCTGCTACAATGATAATTCAGGTGCTTGCAGGAGCTTTAATTGCAATTGGTGATTCTAGAAGTCAGATGTTTATTTCTGGATTTCAATTGCTTTTTCATCTAATTCTTAATATTATTTTTATTCCCTCGGATGTGAATATTTTTGGTATAAATGTTCAATGTTTCGGATTAGGCATAACAGGTGCAGGGATATCTTTTGCAGCTAGCTTATGGGTGGCTGCATTTGTTTATATTTACTGGGCTGCTCATACTAGGTTAGGTAATGTGCTTATACTTACTGTACCGGATATAAGCTGGGCAAAAAGAATTGCTAGCATATGTCTACCTGCTTCGATTACTTGGTTTCTTAAGATAGGAATGTATATTGTTTTTACTAGGGCGTTGGTAGAGTTAGCCAACGGATCTGTAGCTATAGCTGCTATTAGGGCTGGATTTGCTTTAGAAAATATCTGTATCATGCCAGCCGTAGGTCTTAGTCAGGCTGCTGGGGCGCTGGTGGGCCAGAGTTTAGGGATGAAGGATGCCGATCGTGCTGCCCGATTTGGTTGGTTGGCAGGTAGATATGGAGCGTTTATAGTTGGTATTGTATCGGTAATACTCTTTATTTATGTTCCCGATATTGCATGCTGGTTAGTAAATGGGAAGATGGATGTTGTTGAGGAATCAGTAAGCTTTATAAGAATTCTCTGCTTTATGCAGGTGTTCCATGCTTATGCTACGATTCTCTCTGCTTGTCTGCAGAATGCGGGTGATACAAAGAGTCCGTTATGGATGGTATTCATTTCCCTCTGGCTAGTAAGAATTCCAGGGGTCTACTGGGTGACTCAGGAGATGGAGATGGGATCTACTGGTGCATGGGTAGTAATGAGTCTTACACTAGGATTGTATGGCATTATGAACATAGGTGTATTTGCAAGTGGCAAGTGGAAGACTGTTAAAGTATAGTTAGTGTGTGCTGAAGAGTGAGTTTTTTGTATTAAGTTCTAGAAAAAAACACCGTCGATATATTTTCTCATACGGTGTATATTAGTTGTTTACACCTATCAAAAGAGATCCGTGAATTTGTCTAAAAAACTAATATATTAGCTCCTAACAACTATATCCCGACTATATCCCGACTTCTTCCCGTTCAGATTCAGCCTTGACAGATTCAGACTCAGCAGATTCAGCTTGAGCAGCTTGTTTAGAAGCACCACGAGGCTTCCTAGCTTTTTCACTTTTTTCTTGTTTTTTCAGCTGAATTTTTCCGATAGCCTCTTGTTCCTTCATGTGCATGCGCAATCGGTTCATGGCCTGAGTATGTAGCTGGTAGACTCTCGATTCACTTACACCTAAAACTTTTCCTATCTCTTTAAATGTTAAACCTTCAAAATAGTACAAAGCGACAACCAATCGTTCTCTATCGGGCAGACTATCTATTCCGTTTGCTAGGATTCGTCTAATCTCTCTACCTTCTATTTCACCAGATGGATTAATGGCATCATCCACAATCATCTCAACGAAATGGATATGGTCGTCTGTTTCACTGTTGCTTAAAACATCATCTAGGCTATAAACATTAGTTCTACCCATTCTAACCATGAGTTCGGATACTTCTTGCTCGCTAATATCTAAATATTCTGCAAGCTCTCTCACTGATGGCGCCTGACCCCTTTCCGATTCTAGGCTCATTTGGGCTCTGTCTAAAGCTTTTAGTTTTTCACGGATAGACCTTGGTACCCAGTCTTCATCCCGTAACATTTCTAGGATAGCTCCGCGGATAAGAGCTATGGCATAGGTTTCAAATTTTACATCTCGGCTAGGATCGAACTGATCAACACTCTTAATTAAGCCAATAGCACCCGTACCCACTAAATCTTCCTTGTCCAAACCTCCTGGCAAACTAGTAACTAGTCTTCCAGCAGTAATTTTCACTAAGTAAGAATAGTGGTTTATTAATGCATTTCTGGCTGTTTTATCCTTGGAGTTTTTAAAATCCATCCAAGACTTCTCTAAACTTTCTTGGGTAAGCGGCATCATGCTTCGTCCTTCCTCTTTAACACGCTTACTATGTCTCATTCGCTAATATCCTGGCCTATTCCTCTATTGTTTGTCATAATGTGCATGTTTTTCAAGTTTTTATGCAACATTTGGTGTATCTTCGTCAGTTTCTTTGTCCTGAGATGCTTCTGTAGGGTTTTCAATCTGAGTGATAGACGTTACATCGTCGTCTATCTTTTTTCCCATTACAATAAATTCATTCCACAATTTAACGAAAAAATAACCTACAATATAGGAGACTAAGCCTCTAGCAAGACAGTCTAAAGGAGGTACGTCCATCAGCACGCCTATACTGAGAGATAACATGGCGAATAATCCGCCAACTATTAATGGAAGGTATTTTGCTGTTATTTCTTGCACTGTAATAATATATCAGCTTAAAACAGTAAAATTTGGAGTGTTTTCGGTCGGTTTTTCACAGATAACGTTCAAAATACAAAAATTAGAACCACTTAAAGGCCGACTAATTATTCCCAACAAGAAGTTTATTAAGCTCGTTAATAGCAATTGTAGCTACCTCTTCAGGAGGCAGAGTAGCATCAATTTGGAGCCATCTACTTGCATCTCTTTCCATCTCTGCGACAAATCCTTCGTAGACTCTGTCATGGAACGATCTGCTTTCTAGATCCATTCTGTCATTCTTCAAGCCTCTCTGTAAGCTTATCTCTGGCTTAATATCGAGGAAAATAGTAAGGTCTGGCGATAATCCTCCAGTGGCTATATTGTTAAGGTATCGTAGCTTTTCAAGATCTATTCCTCTTCCATAACCCTGATACGCTAATGTAGAATGGATAAATCTGTCACAAATCACGGTGCCACCATTGTTGAGATATGGTTTAATAATGGTCTCTACATGTTCTGCTCTATCTGCTAGAAAGAGAAACAGCTCTGCATTAGTGGATAGTTTGTCCCCATTTAAAACAAGATCCCTAATTTGCGGGCCAATTCTGCTGCCGCCTGGTTCTCTAGTAAATAATACTGGTTGATGGGATGATGCTAAATGGTCTTTTAGTGAATTAATTAAGGTGCTTTTTCCTGCTCCCTCGCCGCCTTCAATTGTAACAAACATACTCTGATAAAGTATACCTTGGTTAGGAGCTGTCATCTTTGAAGGAGATCCAGCCTTTTATTATGACTAACTATTCTGCCCGATAAGATCTTTAGCGTTTAACCGCGCTGCTTCATTAATCTGCTTCCCAGCAAGGAGTCGAGCGATCTCCTCTACTCTCTCTTCCGTGTCTAAATTTTTAATCTCAGTAACCGATTTTCCTTCTTGGATATTTTTATGAACCAGAATATGGGAATTGGCAACAGCGGCAATTTGGGGAAGGTGAGAAATAACAATAACTTGTGCGTGTTGAGATAGTTGTTTTAATTTTTCAGCCATAAGGTGTGCTGCTTTACCGCTAACACCTGTATCTATCTCATCAAAGATGAATATTTTTTGTTCTCCTTTGTCTGCCAGTAACATTTTTAGAGCAAGTACTACTCTAGACATTTCTCCTCCACTTGCAATGGAGTGAATAGGTTTCAGGGAAGATCCTTTGTTAGCTGAAAAGAGAATCGTAACAGAATCGTGTCCGTTTTTATTTAGGGAAGATGGTGATATCTCGACCTCAATTTTAGCATGGGGCATCATTAAATCTTGAATTTCCCGCGTAAGATTTTGGGAGAAGGATTCGATATGTTTTTCCCTTAATAGATGGAGTTCATTGGCCACCGTTTCTGCATGTTTTTTAGCTTTTTCTAGTTGATTTTTCTTTTCTTCTAGATTGCTGGATATGTTATCTAGCGCCTCCTTTTTCCCTAAGATTGATTCGTAGAATGCTAATGCTGAACTCTCATCTCCTCCATATTTTTTGAAAACTCTTTTCAGCAATTCTAGCCTTTGAATATTCTGTTCCAGTTCTTGTGGAGAGTAAGCTTCTTCGTTGTTGTTGCTGGATATATCGTGTATGAGGTCGTCTATGTCAATCCTGATGCTATTGAGCCGGTCTTCTATAGTAGCGAAGTTGGGTATAAATTTTGTGAGGTAGTGAATTTTATCGATGGTATGGATTAATCGTTCTGAGATGGAATGATTATCATTTTGCAGATTATCTAATGCTGATGAGAGTGCTTCTTGTATTTGGACAGAGTGTTCGGCATTTGTTACGTGTTGGGATAGTGCTTCCATCTCTCCTGGTTTTATATCCGCTTCTTGAATCTCTTCAATTTGAAAATTAATGATATCAAGCTCTCTTAATCTATTCTCATCCAGATTTTCTAGCTCTTTAATCTCTTTATGCAGGGTGGTGTATGTTGTATAGGCATCACCCATCTTCTTTCTTAAGGTGATTGCTTCTTCTCCAATCCAGGTGTCTAGAATTTCCAGATGCATCTCTGGCTTAAGCAGTTCTGGAGTTTCGTGTTGAGAGTGGATGTGGATATACTTTTTAAGTGTGTTTTTAACTTGTTGTAGGGAACAAATTTCACCAAGAACACGGAACGAGCTTTTTCCACCGGGCAAGATGCTTTTCTGTATACTTAGAGGGGATTCATCGTGCTGAATATTAAAATCGAGGCAGATCTGTTTATCGATAGGTTCGTCAAAACTAATAAATGCTGTAATGTAACTTTTATTTTCAAATCCACCAATCTTTTCAGATGAGCATCTGTTCCCAAGTAGAGCTTTAATCGATTCAAGAAATATCGATTTCCCCGAACCTGTTTCCCCCGTAACAACAGTCAATGAAGGATGTAGGTGGATCTGGCTATTTTTTATTAGAACAAAATTTTTAATTTCTATATCTAAAAACATTATTTTAGGTGGATACTCCCTTCTGCGATTGTATTTTACTCTAAAATGGCATTAGTACAATTGATAAATGGGGTGTTATTGCAGGTATCTTATAAGAATGAGTAAAGACAAAGATGGAAAAGGTTCCGATCCTGAAAAGTTTGAAATTCCACCATCATTTTTTCCGTACTCTGAAGAGGGTGAAACTGAATCGGAAAAAAAGCATGAGTTAATAGAGGTGGATATAGAAGGGATCTACGCTGCTGAAAGTAATGGTTCTATTCATCGCTTTGTACTTCTTAACGATGGAAATAAGAAAATGTCCATCTTAATTGGTCCGTTTGAGGCGCAGTCTATTAGTATGGTTTTAGAAGGGAACACTCCGGACAGACCTATGACTCACGACCTATTAAAGAATGTTATAGATAGGATGGGAGTTGTTGTTAGTAGAATTGTAATAGACGATATACTAAGTACAACTTATTATGCCAAAATCTTTTTAGCTAAAGGGGATGTTGAAGATTGTATAGATAGCAGGCCATCAGATGCTATTGCGCTAGCCATTAGATATGATGCACCCATCTATGTTACTCAGGCCGTATTAGATCATGAAATAGATTAAAATAGAGTGTTGGCAGAATGTTTGTGCACAAAACACGAAAAATCTGCTACAATTATAGTATTAAAGTATAGAGTGGAATTTTATGTCACAGCAAGTTATATTAGAAAGTTTAGTTAAAGAGCACATTAAAAGCGATCTTCCTCAGATTAATCCTGGTGATACCGTTAAAACTCACGTTAAAGTAAGAGAAGGTGGTAAAGAGAGGATTCAGATTTTTGAAGGTGTAGTATTAGCTGTCCGTGGTGGTGGCATTGCAAAAAGCATCCTCGTGAGAAAGCACAGTTATGGTATAGGTGTAGAGAGAACCTTCCCGTTACATTCTCCAAACGTAGCAAAGTTTGAAGTTGTTAGACGTGGTAAAGTTCGAAGAGCCAAGCTATACTACCTGCGAGATAAAGTAGGTAAAGCTGCTAAAATTAAAGAAGCTAGGTAATCGTATTATATCCGATGTATCCGTTTAGTCCAATCCAGTTGATAGCTCAGGTGCAGCCGCCAGCTGGATTTGTTGGCTTTGTAGATAAGCTTAGTAGAACATCAATATCTTCGATGGTTTACCTAGTAGCTTTCTGTACACTGTTACGGATATTTTATTTTATTTATCTTAATAAAACTTCCAAATATCAACGTGGAATAACGCACTCTTTTCTAAAAGTAGTAAATGAACTTATGGATGCGTTTGTTTACGCCATTGTTGTTGTATTCCTTTTAATACGCCCTTATATAGGTCAGACATTCTATATACCTTCTCCTTCTATGGTACCAACGCTAAAAGTGCATGATATTCTTATAGGAACAAAATATCCTTATATAGTTGATAATCCTAAACGTGGTGATATCATAATGTTTCGGCCTCCATCTAACGCTCATGATGTAGGGACTGATGCTATCGATTTCATTAAGAGAGCTATGGGTGTTCCAGGTGATATCATCGAAATAAAAGATGGACTCTTCTACTTGAATGGAAAACGTATTCAAGAGCCCTATCTAAATGAATCCTTAATGAATAACGATTTCAGATTAGTAAATTATAACGGCGATTATATTCCTCTAAAAGTAGATGGTAGTTTCGTCAACATAGATCATCGTTATACACTAAAAGAAGATAAGTATTATATTGAAACCCTGGCTAAAAAATATGGGAAAAGCGTAGAAGAACTTACAGAGGAATTAATCAAGCTCCCACCTGTAGCTATTCCTGATAATTATTATTTAGCTGTTGGTGATAATAGAAATTGGTCGTTCGATAGTCGTGCTTGGGGCTTGGTTCCAAGAGAAGACATCTATGCTAGAGGTGAATTTATTATCTGGCCACCTAAACGATTCAAAAGTGTTAGACAAGAAGTAAATTGATCCAGCTGGGAAGTGTTTGTTGCCCACATTTGACAATCCAAACTTATAATTTGTCATTCCGGAACGGAATCTAGCCTATTATAAATACAATTTCCCCTTATCTTGCTAGACATTTTAAGCGATTATTAAGAACGTCATGGTCCCCGCTCCATCCTCGAAGGGGAACGATATACAATCTCGGGGGGGAGGCAAATTGGGTATGTAGATGTGGCTCCGCATTTGAAAGTCGCTACTCATGAGTTGTCACCCCGGAAAACATATACGTTCCGGGGTCCGTGACGTCATTTTGCAAGTTTTAATGAAGAGAAGATAATCTTTCATAACCGTATCTGAAATTTTAAGTTGGTACTCAGAAGTGATTTTTAAGAAGGTCATGGTCCCCGCTCCGTCCTCGAAGGGGAACTATATACAATCTCGGGGTGACATTTTGGATGTGAGGGGTAGATTGTTAAAGTATCCTCCCGCCCTCTATTGTCATCTTTGAAGGAGGTCCAGATCTCTACAGTATTTTTTATTTCCCGAAAAAGCAAACACTTCTGATCCTGTCTGCTTACGCCAATACTTCTTTCAGTTGTTCTGCCACCCACTTCAGTTCTTTCTCTTCAATAATTAACGGAGGAGTGATTCTTATTACTTGTTCATGGGTCTCTTTGCAGAGTATGCCGCGCCGTTTTAACTCTTCACATAAAGGACGAGCTTTTCCAAACTCTTTCTTTATTTCGATACCAATCATTAGGCCCTTGCCACGTACTTCTTTAATTTTGTCCGATTTAATTTCAGCTAACAATCCTCTAAAGTATTTACCTAGCTCAAATGATCTTTCTGGCAGATTCTCTTCTTCTAATACCTCTAGAGCCGCTATTCCTACAGCAGAAGCTAATGGATTCCCCCCATAGGTCGATCCGTGGTCGCCTGCTTTGATAACGTCCATGATGGAAGCGTTGCAACATACAGCACTAATTGGATACATCCCTGCGCTGAGTGCTTTTCCCATAATGAGGATATCACCGCGAGTGTTATCGTAGTCTCCACAGAATTTTTTTCCTGTTCTTCCAAATCCTGTCTGAATCTCATCTAGCAACATCAATACCCCAGTATCCTTGCAAATTCTGGCTACATTGGCTAGATAACCTTCTGGAGGTACATTTACTCCACCCTCGCCCTGGATGGGCTCTAGAAGGAATCCTACCGTGTTGGGCGTGATTGCCGCTTTCAAAGCATTAGCATCTCCATAAGGAACGCTTTTGAATCCTGGTGTTAACGGACCGAATAGTTTCTTGTACTGTTCTTCGCTCGAAAAGCTTACAACAGTGGTGGTTCTTCCATGGAAATTCCCGTCGCACACAATAATCTCTGCCTTATCTAATGGAACTTTTTTAACAGTGTATCCCCATTTTCTAGCAATTTTAAGTGCGGTTTCAACACCTTCTGCTCCACTATTCATAGGAAGAGCCTTGGTGAATCCTGTGTATTTACATAGTTTTTGTAAGAAAAACGCCATCACATCATTGTGAAAGGCTCTTGATGATAACGTTAACTTTTCAGCCTGATTTTTTAATGCAGCAACAACTTTAGGATGGCAATGACCCTGATTCACGGCGCTGTACGCGGCTAAGCAGTCGAGGTATTTATTTCCTTCAACATCATAGACCCAAACCCCTTCTCCTCTGCTCATTACTACGGGCATTGAATTATAGTTTGTAGTTACTTTGTTTGTTAATTCTATAATTTCATTACTGCTTTTAGCTGAATAGTTTTCCATAAGTAATATATATTATTGGAAAAAAGTATTTTTTAGAGCAGTTGAAAACGGTAAAAAATAGCGTTTACTAGTAAATATGTATAGGTTAAATCATACTTATACTTTTATAGATTTCCACTTTCCTCTACCAAAGACTATCATGGTAAATAGACCCATGAGTCCCTGTGTGAATGTAAGTACAATCCAAGCCCCTTCAGCTCTCATATCTAGATGGAACATAAATAGATAAAGGAGAGGGATTCTAATTACCCACAACGAAATAAATGCAATCCATAGAGGACTCTTTGTATCTCCAGCCCCGCTTAGTGCACCAGTGAGTCCTAGTGCATATCCAAAAAAGATTTCCGAGAAACACATCAATCTTAGAAATGATATAGCCTCATTCATAACTGCGGGTTTTTCATTTACAAGCCACGCTGCAACCTGAGGCACATAGATATACAGTATAAGCGCCGCGATCCCGGTTATAAGGCCAGAATAGTGCCCTGCAAGCCATCCTATTCTACTAGCTCTGTCTGTATCTTTCATTCCCAAGCTCTGACCCACCAATGCGCCTGCTGCCTGACTAAGACCGATGGCAGGCATAAAGCAGATACTTTCTAAAGCAAATCCGGAACGGGATGCTGCAATAGCTATACTTCCTTCTGTGCCAGGAAGTTCGGCTAATAGTTTAGTGAGAACCATGTACATCCCAACCCTTAGGAACCAAGTGATTGAGGCGGGTCCGCTTATGTTGAGAATACGTTCAATCCATTTAATATTTGGTAACTGCAGTGAGACCATATTGCCAAGCGGAGTTCTTCTCGCCCATAAAATATAAACGATTGCCGCAATCCACATACTACTGACAAAGGAGAGTCCTGCTCCATATACTCCCCAGCCTAAACCTGGAACTTCAGGGAGTCCGATTAAACCAAGATTAGTTGGGACCATGAATACATTGAGAATCATGTGGAGGATTACCTGGAATCCGGAGATTCTCATCGGACTTTTACTATCCCCGATACCCATCATAGAGCCTGCTACCGATTCTATAATCATCCACGCAGGGAGACAGAATATGGTAAGGCTAAGATAAGTATCCATATATTTTCCTGCTTCAATGTCTGTATTGGGTAAGAAATGGTAAATAATAAACGGCTTTAGTACATAGAGCAAGATAAGGCATGCTATCCCAACATAAAATCCAAAACTGAATACCTGTTTAGCCGATTCCTGATACTCTTCAACATTTTCTGCTCCATAAGCTCTGCTTACTAGTGCCGAAGCAGCAATCGCAACTGAAATAGCTATACAGAACATTAAGAAAGTAATAGTACCTGAGGCTCCAACAGCAGTGAGGGCTGATACGGGAAGAGAACTGACGAATTTTGTATCAATTAGATTGTTGGTAACTTGGAGTGTATTTAATGTAACGGCGGGCCAAGCTAGTTTCCATAAGATGCTAGAGTCATTTGCAGGATTTTTGGAGAGTATGGAATCTTTATTTTCTTTAGACATAATATAGTTACCTAGGGATTACCATGTTATGATTATCCCAAAATACGTAACTATATTTTACTTATTTTTACCAGTATATGTTCTAAATATTGAACAATTCATCGTGTCCGAAGTAGAAGTGTTGTGTATATTCTCCAGGACTAAGCCAGATTTTCGATGAGGGAATATTTGGAAGAATTCCTTCTGCAACTACTCTTGCCTCTTCTACAGTAAGAGGTTGGAGGTTCTGTCTAAGAATTACTAGGTGCAGTAGATCGTCTTCACCTTCAAATAGATACTGGTAGTCTCCGTAAGTGCCAGCAAATTCGGATATGGCGGTCCAATTGGTTAGATAAGCCTCTTCAGCTCTAGATTCCGTATTGGCATCGGTCTGTAATCTTGGTATGGTAATACGTATATTATTTCTAGTGTATTCTTTAATTTTTTCTATAATGCTGTTTGCTTTATTTAATTCTGTGGTTGGAGAAGTAACGGTTTTCATAGTTTAGCCTTAATAAATTATTTTAACTCTTTCTTTCCCAGTATATCAAATAAATAGTCTAGTATAGGGAATAAATTTTTCATTAGTACTGGATTCCGATTCCGGAATGACAATCTACCAAGTGTGGATTCACAGATTAGATGTGGGGCTAAAACTATTACTCTTCTCCTCCCTCGGTCGTCATTCTCGAAGGGAATCCATATCCCTATTATTTGCCTTTGCAGGAGAGTTATCATAAAAACGTAACAATTGCGTGTTTTTTTTTTTTTTCTGTTATTCCAAATATAAATATTATAATGAAGAGTTACGCATTTAAATTTGGAATAGTAGTAGGAACAATTGGTATCATAGGTTGTGAGCCTAAC
>JAUICQ010000004.1 GCA_030427425.1 Fimbriimonadia bacterium
TTAATGTATCAAGTTTGGTACCCTTCCGATCCACAGTCCGCACTGCCTGTTAGTGAAAAACGTCTGCCACAAGATTTACGGCTGCAGACTAATACTACCGTAATTACAGATATGAATGAGGTAAGAAAAAAAGAAACAGAACTACTCAATACATATGGATGGGTTGATAAGAAAGAAGGAATCGTACATATTCCTATAAGTGTGGCTAAAGAAGAAGTTCTGAAATCTTTAAATGGAGCAAAGGGAAGTAATTAATAATGAAGGCTAAAATGATAAGCAAATTTATATTGCCAATAATTGGACTAGTAGGTAGCATTGTTCATGCTAGCTCTCCAATTACGCCTTCTGAAAATATTGGAGATTATCAAACTACAGAGATCACTAAGCAGCTTGGTATAGATCAGAAACTTGGAGATCAAGTGCCAGGGAATATAGAATTTACTGATGAAAATGGAGAAAAACTTTTATTAAGTGAATTTTTTGGTACAAAGCCAATCATCATGGTTCCTGTTTTTTATGAATGCTCTTCAGCTTGTAACACTGTTTTAGATCAGTTGTTAAGAACAGCTATTAGAATGAAGAGTAAACAGTTTTCTGTAGGAGAACATTATAAGATAGTAACCTTCAGTATTAAACCAACAGAGACTGTTGAACTAGCAGCAAATAAAAAGACATTCTTTACTAAATTATATGACGATAAAGATGGATTAAAAGACTGGAAGTTCTTAACAGGTGATTGGGAAAATATAGAAAGATTAACTAAGGTTTTAGGTTTCCGATTCCTTTATGATGCTGAAGAGGATAATGTTCAACATCCTGCCGGAATCATGGTGTTAACTCCAACAGGGAGAATCAACTCATATTTTTACGGAGTGTCTTTTGAGCCTAAAATCATGAAGGATCGATTAATTGAGGCAGCTCGAGGAGATATCGGTGTTAAAGCAGAAGAAGTACTGTTTGGATGTATCCATATCGATCCTGTTACAGGTAAGAAGAGCTTAAATATTTTAAAATTTGTACAGGTATGTTTTATATTTACTGTACTAGGAATAATTGTATCTATATCAGTAATGAGTATAAAGAGTAGGAGAAATAAGGATAATACTAGAGCGTATCACGCCTAAATAGTAGGTTCAATAATAAGAGGGAATTATGAAAGAGTTAAAATTTGCACCAGTTCAAGGTTCTGAGTATGCAGCACAACACGATGCACTATTCTATTTAATTACAGCATTAACTGTATTTTTCACACTGTTAGTAGGTGTGATGATTCTATATCTATTAATTAAGTATAGAGCAAGCAACAAAAATGTTGATAGAAGTAATAGAATACATCATCATTTAGGTTTAGAGCTTACTTGGACCATTATTCCAACAATCCTTGGTCTCGGTGTATTTTTCTGGGGGATGTTACTCTATAAAGATTCCAGAACCTCAGACGATAATGCAAGTGACATATATGTAGTAGGTAAACAGTGGATGTGGCATTTCCAACATCCTAATGGTCTGCGTGAAAACAATGAGTTACACATACCTCTAGGCAGACCTGTAAAAATTACAATGATCTCCCAAGATGTAATCCACGCACTTTATATCCCTCAATTTAGAGTGCAGTTCCATACTATTCCTGGAAGATATACTACAGTAAACTTTACGCCTAATGCTGTTGGTAAATTCAACTTATTCTGTACGATGCACTGTGGTGCACAACACTCTGAAATGGGTGGTTATGTATATGTAATGCAACCAGATGAATATGATAAGTGGTTAGCCAATGGTGGAAATAGATTTACTAAGAAAGCTGATACCATGGTGGAATCTGGAAGAAAGCTGTTTGTAGAGAATGGATGTGTAAACTGCCATCAGGAAAAAGATACATATAGAGCTCCTTCACTTAAAGGTTTAATTGGAAAGATTAGACGGATGAATGATGGAAGGGTGCTGGTTGGTAATGAGAGTTATATACGTGAATCGATTCTAATGCCCTATAACAATGTTTTAGAAGGGTATGAAAATGTGATGCCAGTGTATCCATTTACAGAAGAAGAGGTAACGCAACTAGTTGAATATATCAAATCACTTAGCGGAGTGAGTTCTGAGCAGAGAGATGCAAGAGCCGCATCAGCAGTTGGTCCTGCTAAAAGAAGAGACGATGTAGCAAAGCAGAATAATGATGCAAATATTACAAAGCAAGTAGAAGCTACTAGTGCCGAGGAAATTCATTCTGAGGTTACTTCAGAACTATAAAAATAGTAGAGGAATTATAAAAAATAATAGTATAATTACCAGGTAATAGAATCAGGTAGAAGCGAGATGAGTAACGTAGTAGAGAAAAAGAATCAGAAAGATTCACATATGGAAGAGAAGAATTATATAACAACCGATTATACGTTAAAATCGTGGTTTATAACAAAAGATCATAAGCGTATAGCGATGCTGTATTTAGTTACAGTGTTAATTTTCTTCTTTGTAGGTAGTGTTGCAGCTGGTTTTGTTAGATTTGAACTAACATCACCAAATGGTCAATTCTTAGAGTCGGAAACTTATAATAGAATGTTTACTGCTCACGGAGTAGTAATGATATTCTTCTTCCTGTTGGTGGCTATACCGGCTGTATTAGGGAACTTTTTGTTGCCTCTTATGATAGGTGCAAGAGATCTGGCTTTTCCTAAGTTAAACTTATTAAGTTATTATCTTTTTCTTGGTGGAGCATTGTTCGGTGTAACAGCATTAGTTACTGGAGGTGTGGATACCGGTTGGACCTTCTACACTCCTTTAAGTAGTATGTATAGTAATTCTCAGGTTGTTCTTACTTTAACTGGTGCGTTTATTGCAGGATTCTCATCTATTTCAACTGCTGTAAACTTTATTGTTACTATCCATAAAATGAGAGCTCCTGGGCTTACTTGGTTCAGACTTCCTCTTTTTGTTTGGGCACATTATGCAACAAGCGTTATTATTCTATTAGGTACACCAGTAGTTGCTATTACATTGGCATTAGTTGCTGTAGAACGATTGCTACATATCGGAGTGTTTAGTCCTGAATATGGTGGAGACCCCGTACTGTTCCAGCATATGTTCTGGTTCTATTCACACCCTGCTGTATACATCATGATTCTTCCTGCAATGGGTGTTATTAACGAGGTAATTGCTTGTTTCTCAAGAAATAGAATTTTTGGCTATAAGTTTATTGCTGCTTCTAGTTTGGCAATTGCAGCTTTAGGATTCCTAGTTTGGGGTCACCATATGTTCGTTTCAAGTGAATCGTACTATCAGGCAGCATTCTTTTCGTTAATGAGCTTCTTAGTTGCTATTCCTTCTGCTATTAAAGTGTTTAACTGGAGTGCAACCCTTTACAAAGGTATGATTTATGTTACCACTCCTATGGCATATGCTATAGGATTCTTAGGACTTTTTGTTATCGGTGGATTAACCGGACTCTACTGTTCTTGTTTAGCTACTGATGAACATTTAACGGGTACATATTTTATTGTTGCTCACTTCCACTATGTAATGGTAGGGGGAACTATTATGGCATTCTTAGCTGGTATACACTTCTGGTGGCCAAAGATGACTGGTCGGCTCTATCCAGAAAGCTGGGGTAAGATTGGAATGCTCATTATCTTCTCAGGATTCCATATGACCTTTATGCCTCAGTTCATAGTAGGTTTCTTAGGTATGCCTAGAAGATACCACTACTATTACTTTGCACCGGAGTTTCAGATTTATCACGTTCTATCAACTGCAGGTGCAGGAGTACTAGCAATTGGATTTATGATTCCGGTAGTGTATTTAATTCTATCGTTAAAGCATGGAGCAAAAGCACCTCAAAATCCATGGAATGCAAAAGGATTAGAGTGGGAAAAGGTAGATGCAGTACCTACTACTCATAACTTCCATGAGATTCCAGTAGTTAATGAACCAGCATATAACTATTCGATAGATGATGAACCTCCAATTGAGGCTGAAAAAACTAGACTAGGAGTAGTGAGGGAGTCTAACTAATATTCCGATAATATATAGGAGATAACATTATGGCACATGATGCAGCACATTTAGGTAAACAACAAGTTTACGAACAGTTTGAAAATATAGATCAGCAGAACGAATCTTACTTAGTAGGAATGTGGTCGTTCTTAGTTACTGAAGTGATGTTCTTTGGTGTACTGTTGTTTAGTTATGTGTTATATAGATGGCAGTATCAGGATTACTTCTACACAATACATAAGTTGTTGGATGTTAATATGGGTGCTGTGAATACTGTAATACTATTATCTAGTAGTTACAGCATGGTTTTAGCTGTTCATTTTGCACAGATTAAGAAGAGAAGTGCTCAATTATCAGCACTCTTGTTTACTATTGGATGTGCTTTTGGATTCTTGATTATAAAGTATTTTGAGTATTCACATAAGATTCATGCAGGGTTAGTACCTGGGCCTAAATTTGTATGGCCAGCAGTGGATAATCCAGAATTAATGGCGAATGTTCCGGCATCTGTCGCTCAGATGTTTTTTAGCTTATACTTTGCAATGACTGGTCTACATGGTATTCACGTTATTGTTGGAATCTTAATATTAGGGACCCTAAGTTTCTTAGTATGGCGAAAAAGTTCATTAGTAGAAGATTATATGATTACCGAAATGATCGGTTTATATTGGCACTTTGTAGACTTAGTATGGATATTCCTTTTCCCACTATTCTACCTAATGCCCAGATAGTAGGAGCAATTTGAGCAAGAGTATTAAAATTTATTGGAGAATATTTAAAAATGGCAAATAGTAATCATTCAGAAGGACATTCCCATGTAGTACCAATACCTGTATATACCAAGGTATTTATACAATTGTTAGTACTAATGGTTGCAACTGTGGCTGTTGCAAAATTAGCAGAATCTAATAAAGCATTAGGTGATATGAGCTATCTCAATAATTTCATTGCGATGGGTATTGCATTTACAAAGGCATTATTAGTTATTATGATTTTCATGGGAGTTAAGTTTTCTACAAAACTAACTAAGTTCTATGCATTCTTAGGATTTGTATGGTTTAGTTTAATGTTCCTTATGTTTATGGACTATTATTTCCGTAAAGATGAAATGGTTACGGGTTGGTCGGAAGTACCAGCTAGTTCTTTGTCTAGGAGTAGAGTAGTTCCTGGAAGCTAAGCTTATTTGCTTTTAAGTATTTTTAAAAATAGGTTCTAATCGTTGATGATTAGAACCTATTTTCTTTATATTAGACAATAATCGGTCTAGCGTTATATATTATGGCTCTATGCAAGAGCTTGGTGAATATGTCCGCATGTTATACGGCCTGTTTTGACGGGGAGAGCGATCCTGGAAAATATAGCTGACTAGGATTCATCATCACCTAGTAAGCTTAGAAATAATAATATTAATATTGGACTGAATCTTCTATCTCACTGTAGAACAGAATATTTCCGGAAGACAAATAAGGTGGGTGATCTGACTATAACAAAACACCGAATGGCCTATATTTGGATTATTTATAAGATAAAAAATGGGTGGAGGTGGGGAACCATTACTCAAGTTCTCGTAAAGAGTTCTCTTGGTTTAGGGATCCGATTATATGTATAGGAGTGTTTCTACTGGATTATTGCCAAGGATATGTTTCTATTGGCCAATTGCCAAGGATATGTTTCTCATAAGAAAAACTTATATTACAACGTTTAGTTCCAGTAAGGTGTGATTTGCATCTCAGCTTCCCATCATTTAAAAGTTCAGACTAACATAATAGGATCCGTTTATGCTTAGCGTTACGCTACTAATCGTTATGCCTGGAGACTACTTTTACATTACTCAGTTTTAATGCGAAAGCACTTACTTTTCTATTCAGTATGCTGCGTGTATTTGTAAATGTAACTTTTGCTTTTACTTCACCATTACTCATATAGTTGTCAATATTACTGGTAAGGGTGTTGCTGATATCAATCTTTGCATACTTATCAGTCTTGTGAACTGTATTGCCGCCAACATAGTCATACTTTTTATCATGAATGTTCCAAAGATAAATATTGGTATTTAATACTGGGGAATTGCAGATGCCTGCTATTTCTACGCTGAGCTCCTTTGTAGAAGAGGGAATATTAGAGAAAGTAAAATCGGATTCTACTTGTTGTGAACCCATAGGTAATCTATGAGACTTATATATCTTTTTAGAATCAAAATTAGCTGCTTTAACCTCTTTAACATGTCTGCCAATAACACTCCACAGGGCATATAATAGATCCATCTCTCCATGTTCGCTCCACACCATGCTGTCAGTATTCTTTCTAGCACTATTGTAGAGGTGTTCTTTTAGTTCTTTCGCGGTCATGTTGGGTCTAGTGCTCCAGACCATGGCTAGAGATCCGGCTACTACAGGAGCAGCCATAGAGGTGCCATCTTCATACTCATATATATCATTTCCAAACTTATCCGTATATGTGCTGTACATATTTGTACCAGGAGCAGTGATATTCACCCAATTTTTTCCATAATTGGTGAAATAAGATTTTTTACCTTCCTCATTAACCGCACCTACTGAAATTGCATAGGGATAAGCTGCTGGATAGTGTTTGTTAGATACTGAATCGTTTCCAGCCGCACATACAATTAAAACATTATTTTCTTCTGCGTATTTTAAGGCATCCTCGAATACTTTATCTGGCATAGTATCTACTAAGCTTAAAACCACTATTTTAGCGCCTTTATTTACTGCGCTAATGATTCCTTTCGCGATATCGTCATTATAGCCTACTCCGTCAGCAGCAAGAGCTTTAAACGGCATTACGTAAGATTTGTAGCCTACGCCGTTAATACCAATCTTATTGTTGCATTCAGCAGCGACTATCCCTGCACAGTGGGTACCATGACCGTTATCGTCGACAGGATCTTTACTGGGATCGATAATGTTATATCCTAACACTAATTTGTTAACGATATCTTCATGGTCTAAATCGGCTCCAGTATCTACAATTGCTACTATAGGAAATGTTTCAGCAAATGATTGAGATCCATTTCGCTGTTTTAAAACACTTACAGCCTCTTGCCAGTGTATTCTCTTCCCATACCAAGTAGATACTTCTGTGTTTTTGGGAACTTGCTTTACTATCCGTTCAGGCAAACTAATCGCTCTATGTTCTTCAACTACTTGAACAAATGTCTGATTCTTAAGTTTATCAATTCCTGCAGCTTTAGACATCCCTGCAGGCAGTACTACCTTGCTAATTTTGCAGGCACATCGCTTGATTTTAGTGTTGTTTTTTCCACACTTACACTGCTTTTTAATTTCTTTTGCACCAATAGAATTCAAAAATGCTTTTTTCTGGCTACCCATTCCAGGTACAAATTTCACAGATAGTTCCGATGCAGGAATGAAGTTAAAAAATCCTGTAAAAGTCAGTATAGTTAATAAAAAATTTCTCATAATTACCCAAAAAATTAATATAGATTAGTCCTATTTATAATATGGGTATGTTTTAGAGATGAGATTACTAGTAGAAATTATATTTTTATAATAATATTGAAATAAGGTGTGATATATAAAAAAAACCTAACTACATATTCTGTAATTAGGTTTTTTAAATCTAGAGGGTTTGAGGTTTTAGTTGTTTTCGGATAAAACTTTTACGTATACTCGCTCTCTATTTTTACTAGCTATAGAGGAGAGTACATTTCTTATTGCAGAAACTACAGCGCCTTGTCTTCCGATTACTTTTCCAGCCTCTTCAGGAGCTGTCTCTACATGGTAGACAGTCTGATTTTCTTCCTTTTCACTGGTGATTTTTACAGCATCAGGATTATCAACTAAATTTTCAACGATATATCTTAAAGTCTGTTCGTATTTCATACAGTTGTACTAGCTTCAGTAGTCTCTTCAGCTTTTGCCGAGTCGTTTATTTCCACGCTTGAAGGTTTACTAATAGAGCTAATAGCTTTATTTAAGAATGAAAACTTCTTTTTTGCGTTAGGTCTTTCGTTGAAAAACTTTTCTAACACGCCAATCTTCTTTAAGATAAAGGCAACAGTTTCACTTGGCTGAGCTCCGTTCATTAACCAGTGTAGTGCTCTATCTTCTTTAATAGATATAGCAGCAGGCTTAGCTACCGGATTGTAGGTGCCTATATTTTCTACGAAACTACCATTTCTTCCTGCCTTACTTTCAGCAACAACAACTCTATAAAACGGACGATGTTTTGAACCCATCCTTCTTAGTCTTATCTTTAACACTTAATTAAATTTCTCCCAATATAATATTTCCTATATAATAATATAGCATGAAAATAAACTTAATAATTTAACTATGCATAAAAAAGTTATTAATATCTGTTAATTGATAATAATTTTACTTAAAGTTAAACATTTTAAATTTATTTTCCATACCACTAAAGCGTTTAAATGCATCTTTCATCTGATCCACGTGTTTTATCAATTGATTAACTTCTTCAACTGTTCTTCCGCACCCTTTTGCTATCCGTTTTTTCCGTGACGACTTTATGATCTGTGGATTTTTTCTCTCATCCGGTGTCATGCTTTGGATAATAGATTCCATGGAGAGAAAGCCGGAAGAGTCTAAGCTATCTAGCATCTCTGGCTTTACCATTCTGTTCATACCAGGAATATACTTGACAATATTTTTGATAGAACCCATCTTCTTGATAAACTGTATCTGAGTTAGAATAAGATTGAAGTCTACCTGTTTGTTTTTAAACATCTGCTCAGCAGATTGAGCGTCTTGTGCAGAGATAGTCTCTTCAGCTTTTTTTATTAGGCCTAGCATGTCTCCCATGCCTAGTATTCTGCCAGCCATCCTATCGGGATAGAACTCGTCTAATGCCTCAACACCCTCACCAAGGCCTATAAATCTTACTGGGAGTCCGGTCTGATTCTTAACACTTAGTACCGCACCTCCTCTTGTGTCTCCATCAAGTTTGGTAAAAATAACACCAGTCGCATTTACTACTGAATGGAATGAATTGGCCACATTTAATGCCTCTTGACCAGTGCTGCCATCTAGAACAAGAAAGGTCTCTTGAGGTTGTAGTTTCTGGTAAATACTTTTAAGTTCGTGCATCAATTCGTCATCGATGGTTAATCTACCTGCGGTATCGATGATAAGCACATCATTAAGCATGTGTTTAGTGTATTCGTATGCTTTAGTAGCTATTTCTAGAGGATTTTTGTTGTCTTCAACAGTGAAAACTTTTGCACCTACTTCCTCACCTAGTACTTGCAGCTGTTTGATAGCAGCAGGGCGTTGAACGTCACAGGCCGAAAGAACTACTTTTTTATTCTGTTTAATAAACCATCGAGCAAGCTTAGCTGTAGTTGTTGTTTTACCTGAACCTTGCAAACCGCACATGAGTATTACGGTTGGAGGAGCGTTGCCCCAATTAATAGGTACAGGATTGTTCCCTAGGAGAGTAGTTATTTCGTCTCTTACTATCTTGATAAAAGACTGCTCAGCATTTAATGTGCCATAAAGCTTGCTGCCGATAGCTTTTTCTTTGATATTTTCAATGAACTGTTTAACAACGGTATAGTGTACGTCTGCATCTAGTAGAGCGTATCGAATTTCTTTTAGTAAATTATCAACGTCCTTTTCTGAAACGATATTTTTTTTTGTAATGTTTGAGAAAATGTCGGTTATTCTCTGCGTAAACGATTCCAACATATAACTATATTGTACCTTTTATACAATATACAGAACCTCTTTATCTATTCGTACAAATAGAAGGGTATCATCATTAAGAGTAGTATGCTAGAAAAAAAACAAGAGTTAGTCCCCTTCCATGTAGATTCCCCAGAACTTCATCAAGAGCCCATCACAAAAGTATTAAAGAAACTTCAAGATAATAATCCCTTTGTAATTGGAAACAAGCCGAGCTATGTATGTAAATTGGCAGGAATTGATATACCCAAGAAAGATATTTATATATTAGAAAGGTATTTGCTTATACAGAAACTTATTAAACCCATAGAGAATAAATGGATACTAAATACCTATACTTTTCCCTTAAATAAAAAGCAGGTGTTATTACAAGAAAAGGTGCTTTCTGTATTAGCAAAGAAAGAGTGTTCGGTTTTAAAAATAGTTGAGATAGCTAAAGAATTATCTGTGCCGATCCAAGCGGTAGAATCCCTTCTTCATGTAAGCGTCCTCAATGGACAATTATGGTACATTGGTCCGAATTTTATATTAACCGATGCTAATTATCAGCGATTGCTGAGTATTGTTCTCGGATATGGTGATAAGGAATTTATACTGAAAGAATTTATTTCCGATGCCGAACTTAAACGAGATATTGCTATTCAATTTTTGGAATATTTAGATAAAATATATGTAACAAGCAGATTGAACGAAAAGCGGATTCTCTTAAAATAATTTTTTTTGTCGCAAACTGCTAACATAAGGCCTTAGAACACGGAATATATATAGTAATGGATTTCGCACTTACACAAGAACATCAGTTAATTAAAGAAATGGCCTATAAATTCGGTCAGCAAGAAGTAGTACCTGGGCTTACCGAAAGAGATCGAGATGCTGTAGCAGATAGAAAAGTACTTGACAAACTAGGTGAATCTGGACTTTTAGGAGTCTCTTTGCCTGCTAAGTATAACGGATCCGATACCGATTATGTCTCACTAGGTATTGTATGTGAAGAATTAGAGCGTGCCGATAGTAGTGTGCGTGTTATCATGAGTGTCCATTCTGGACTCCACTGTTTAACATTATTACAGTGGGGAACTGCCGAACAGAAGTCCCGTTGGCTACCCGATCTTGCTAAAGGGAATAAAATAGGTGCCTTTGGATTAACTGAACCCAATGCAGGGTCTGATGCTGTAAACATGAAAACGAGAGCTGTTCGTGATGGTGATAGCTATGTTCTTAATGGTGAAAAAACATGGATCAGTCTATCCGATTACGCTGATAGTTTTTTGGTTGTAGCAGTAACTAATCCGGATGCAACTCCTAAAGCAGCTGGAATGAGTGCCTTCATTGTTCATCGGGATATGGAGGGTTTTCACAGTGCTCCCATTAAGGGGAAACTAGGTGTAAGAGCAGGGAATACAGGATCGCTCTTTTTTGAAAATGTACGTGTTCCAATCGAGAATCGGCTTGGCGAAGAGGGTGACGGCTTTAAGGTAGCGATGAGTGCGCTGGATAATGGAAGATATACAGTAGGTGCTGGAGCTGTTGGTATTGTAACTGCCTGTTTAGATGCTTGTAATAAGTATGTAAGAGATAGAAAAGTAGGTGGGGAAGAGATTGGTAGAAAACAACTTGTTCAGCAGATGATTGCTAACATGGCAGCGGGTCGGGATATCGGTCGGTTGCTCTACTATCAGGTAGGTTGGATGAAAAATCAGGGTCTGAGGCACACCCGTGAGTGTAGCATGGCGAAGTGGCAGAACTGTAACTTTGCGTTCCAGGCAGCTCATGATGCCGTAGAAATCCATGGTGCTTACGGATTCTGCGATGAGTATCCGGTAGAACGGTACTTTAGAAACTCTCGTGGAGCTATGATTTACGAAGGTACCAGAGAGATACATACTATCATGCAAGCAGAGTATGAGATTGGATACAGAAATGATAAACCATTCAAGCATATGTTGCCAACGTGGCCATTTGGCGATGATGTATAGGTAGTTGATAAAGCTATTACTCTACTCCTTGCTCTGAGTCATCCTCGAAGGGGGAGCCCGTACTTTTTGTCGCCCCGACAATTTAAACATGTCGGGGTCTGTGACCTTTTATCCTCTTTCGGTTAGAGATCCCGATTGATATTTTCTGGGATGACATATTGAATGGGGATTGGAGTTGCTTAGAGATAATTTGCACATTATACTTTTTGTCGCCCCGACAATTTAAACATGTCGGGGTCCGTGACCTTTTATCCTCTTTCGGTTAGAGATCCCGATTGATATTTTCTGGGATGACATATTGAATGGGGATTGGAGTTGCTTAGAGATAATTTGCACATTATACTTTTTGTCGCCCCGACAATTTAAACATGTCGGGGTCCGTGACCTTCTATGCTGTTAATGAATAATACATATCTTTCCAGAAAGGGTTCATTTTTTCGATAAGCATTATTTTCTTAATTCGCCTCATTTTTTTTAGTTGCTTTTCTCTTAATAAAGCATCATTCACATCTTGATATATTTCGTAATACACTAACATGTTAATGTTATATTTTGCAGTAAACTTCGATCCGATTTTTTCCTTATGCTGATCTACTCGAAATAGTAAATCGCTTGTAATTCCTATGTAGAATGTTCCATTTGGACGGGATGCTAAAATGTACACATAGTATTCGTAAGCAGACTTCATTATGATATTACTCGGTGATAAATCTTGGGTTATAGAGTATACAGTTATAAAAAGGTCATAGATCCCGGACTCCGTCCTCGCAGGGGAGCTATATGTTTTCCGGGATGACATTTTGAATGGAGTATGCCACAACTATTACTCTACTTCTTGCTCGGAGTCATCCTCGCAGGGGATCCAGTCCATGTATATATTACTCCTCAGTTCGGTTGTTTTTAAAAGGTCATAGACCCCGATATTTTTGGTTGTGAAATGTGTGCTATTCGGCGACGATGTTGCACGTCCAATATTAAATAGATTGAACTATTACCAATAAGAATATGTTGTTTCGAATTCCAATGCAGGTGGTATGTCGAATTTACTCATTAGTGTTTCTGGTAATAGTTCGATTCTTCTATCAAGTATCGACTGGTAGGCTTGTACAAATTCATTGGATAAGGTTTTTATTTCATTATGCTTATTTATTGCTACTTCAGAATTAAAGCTGTTCTGGCCTATATAATAGATGAAATCTTGACATTTGCTATAAAAGTTTTCAATAAATTTATTATATTCTTTTATATTATTCTCATCATTAAATTCACGTAATTTTGCTAGATAATATTCGTGCTGCTGTTTATTTGCATTGAAGTTGTTCACTATTCTTTTTGAAGCATAATTGCTAGTGGCATCATGTGGTGGATCGCAGCCCACTGTGCATAGTACAACGAAAGCAAGCACGCTGTAGCATGCAATACTTTTAATAATTTGTTCTAGTTTTGATTTATATTTTATTCCTATTGTTTTCATGTTTTTAAGCTTTTTATAATGAGTACGTTAAAAATTATACAACATAGGGTTTAGTGATATCTGCAGTGAAGAGTGCATTGTTATAGACGGATTAATCAATCTATATCTTCATTGTCTAGTATTAGTTCATGCTGATACCGTTTCACGTGGACCAATTCACCATTCTTAATCTGTTGAACTACCCCACCTTTATGTGGATCGCCGTGGACATTTTTAAATGTAATGGTACCTGACACGCTTTCGAATCCTTCTGTGCTCTCCAGTGTTTCGCACAGATTGGCTGAGTTGAGTGATTCGCATCTACGCAAGGCGTCTAGCATAACACATATGGCATCGTAAGCCATTGCACCAGTATTAGTGGCAGGAGGAGATCCGTACTCTTTCTCCCATAGGTTTACAAAATGCTGTACCGCCTCTCTCTGTTCATCGTTACTATACTGATTAGCCAGATATCCGCCTTCAATTCCATGGATTCCAGATTTCACTAATTCTTCGCAATCCCATCCATCTCCACCTAACATCGGGACATCTAATCCTATTTCTAGAGCTTGTCTAGCAAGTACGCCTACTTCAGTAAAATATCCAGACATAAACAAGGCATCCGGATTGGTAGCCTTGATATTTGTTAACTGACCGCTAAAGAGGCACTGACCCGTCTCATAGAACAGTTCTGTAGTAACCGTGCCACCTAGCTGTTCAAACTTTTTGATAAATTCTTTGCTAACAACTACCGAGAAGGGCTGGGTTCTATCGGTAAGTACAGAGATGCGCCTTACCCCAAGGTCGTGATATGCAAATAGAGCCATCATGCCGCCTTGAACATCGTTAGTATGGCAAACGCGATAAATATTGCTTCCTTCGTGAGTAAACTCTAAGTTAGTTGTATTGCTAGATATATGAGGGATACCTGTATCGTAGGCTACTTTAGCAATCTGCATATTAATTCCGGTTGATGCGTCTCCGATAACACCTAGTATTCCTGCAGTATATAGTTTATGGGTAGCAGTAGGAGCTTGTTCTGGCTTGGATGCACAATCTTCTACCAGAAGATCTACTTCCATGCCATGGATTCCACCGTTAGCATTGCACTCATCGATAGCTAACCTACAAGCATGGAGAGAGTCCATGCCCCAAGTTTTTAGTGGACCTGTTAGCGAGGCGACGAGCCCGATTTTTATTTTATCTCCAACATGTGTATTTCCTACCGCTTTTGGTTTAGGCCTAATCTCTAGAGTTTCACTATCCTTATCGGTATCAAGCTTCTTCTTAGTAGATGCCTGATTAGTATTGCAGGATACGGATAGTACTTGCATCAGTACTATCGCAACGTTGGACAATAATTTTTTGATTTTATTCATTTTAATGTAATTAGTTTGCAGGTTATATCCAATTTAATATCAGGATGTAGTCTTCCCTGGATAGTAGCACCAAACTTTTACATCTCCAATTTGTTTGGCAGGTGGATCCTGTTCTTTACAAGCATCTTTTGCCTTCTCACATCTGCTAGCGAATCTACATCCTACAAACTTAGTTCTAGGATCCGGCAATTCTCCTTCTAAAGCATCAGGCACGTGACCTATTCTCTCTAGGTTTGGAGCCGATCCTAACAGTGCTTTTGTATAAGGATGTTGCGGATTCTCGAAAACCTGTTCGGTGGGTCCTTGTTCTACAATTCTTCCTAGGTACATAACCGCAACTCTATCAGCGAGGAATCGTACTGTCATTAAATCGTGTGAGATATAGAGATAGGAACAGTTAATACTCTTCTGAAGGTCTTTCAGAAGATTTAATATTTGTGCCTGAACACTTAAGTCCAGCGCGGCTGTAGGTTCATCACAGATTACAACCGGTGGCTTTAATGCCAGGGCTCTTCCTATAGCAGCTCTCTGCCTCTGACCTCCGCTTAGCTGGTGAGGATACCTAAAAGCGAATCTACTCCCAAGCCCTACTTCTTCTAAAATTTTATTTATATCTCCTTTTGTCCCTTGGAGACGGAAGGGTTCGGTAATGGTTCGACTGATGGTCCATTTTGGATTCATGCTAGCATAAGGATCTTGCCATACCATACCTGCCCTGGAGGCCATATCTCGAGAGGGATTATTATCTACAGCTCTTCCGGCTAGTATTATATTGCCACTATCGATGGGCTGGATGCCTAATACTGCTTTAGCCAGAGTGGTTTTTCCGCAACCAGATTCTCCTACAACAGCTAGAATTTCTCCTTTTTTCAATTGTAGAGAGACGCCATCTACTGCTCTATGTACTGTGCCTTGCACATTAAATTTAACACTAATATTCTGTATATCTAATACTGTATCTGACAAATTATTACCCCTTGACAATGCTTAAACTCCAGAAGAGTCGGCTTCTTAATTTTACTAGAAAATCGTCTTTGCGTACCCGAACAATTTTTGCTTTGCGCTCTGCTTGCTTAATTTTAATAACATCTCCATTAAAAACATGTATTTTATGGAGTCCGTCACAGCTCATTACTGCGCTCCCTTCTCGTAGCATACTTAATTCAATATGAGAAGTAGGTGCTAGTACTAAAGGTCTTGCACTAAGCGTGTGTGGGCAAATGGCTGTTACTATAATAGCCTCACCTGTAGGGTCCATCAACGGTCCTCCACAGGATAGATTATAGGCAGTGGAACCTGTAGGAGTGCTAATTAATACTCCATCGGCAGCATAAGATGTAAGATGAATATCATTAACTGTTAAGGATAACGATATAAGGTGCTCTTGAGCATCACGATGAATCGCTAGTTCATTGAGGCACTCTAGACTCACGACATGTTTGTCATTTCTATATAGCTCTATTTGTGCCATCATCCTGTCTTCAACTTCTAGTTTGCCTTCAATAAAATCTTTAATCACACTAAACACATGAGTGGGATCGCATTGCGTCATAAACCCTAACTGACCGAAGTAGACTCCTAACACAGGTGTATTGTGTTTAGAACATCTATGTACAGCTCTAATAACTGTGCCATCTCCACCGAAGGCAATGGCTAAATCGTTCCCTCTGCAAGAGGTGGCTGCTGCAATATTCTCTACATCTAAATAAGGAAGTGCTTCAGCATCAACTTCTACATCAATGCCTTCGCCTTGGAGCCAGCGAATGACATCTGATGCGGTTTCGATTGCATCATGTCTGTTGTAATTTACTGATATATTGAACTTCATACGCTGAACCTGCATTTGCATTGACGTTGTGTTCTGGAGCTAGTTTGCCGAATACGTTACTTATAATTATTACATACTTTATCAACGTATTTGAGATTGTCTACTAAGAAGATTCCTCTTCAATAAGTTAATTAGTTAGGCTGAATATACTAATCCTAAACATTCCCAAAATGTAAATGAATTGCAATCTACACTAAATATCTATTGACTCGACTGTGCGTGTTGGAGTATATTATCTTTATGATAAACAAAAAACATGCATTATTTCTTTCTTTCTTATTCGTATCAGGTTGTGGACCCCAAGTTGTACCACAGGCAAAAATACCATCTGAAGTAACAAGACACAGTAATGAACAGGTTAACATAGCAGAACAAGATGATGTTCTGTCTGATGTAGCAGGAGAAAATGAGGATAATCCTTTAGGCGATAATTCTAGTAATGATAATTATATTAGAATAAGCTTTAGGGTATTTAGTTCTGATAATTCTGTTGATTCTGATAGTTTTGATGATTTATTTAGTAATATAGTTGCATCATTATTTAGTGCTGAGGGTGATAGTGGTACCGATGAAGGGGATGAATTCCGCGAGCTAAGATTTACTCCAGAAGAAGAAATGTTGGACAATAAAGATTATAGTAATGAAGAATTAACAAAAAGTAAGGAAGCATATAATAAAGTTGTTCGAGAATTCTTTGTTGATATTTTAAGAGAAGAGAAAATATCTTTTAGTATGGATGCATTGGAATCCTTGAAAGAAAGGGTAGAGAGTGCTAATGATAGTAATAAAGGTAATTTGGTAAGAGAAGTAAATGGTTTGTTTAGAGCTAAAAAGGATAATTATATTGAATGGCGTGAAAGACTTTTAGAACGTTTGGATGGTGGTTTTACATATGATAACAATGTGCAACTATCCACAGAGCATTTTAGATTATTCTGTAACTTAGGGAAAGAGTGCTATGAGAAGCCTTTGATTGTATTAGAATCAAATTTTAATAGTCTAAATAATTTACTTGATAATAGATTAGATCGTAAAGTGTTATCAGAAAAGCAAGAGTAAACCTGAGCCGAACCTTAGATATTACTTTTAGGTTCGGTTTTTTTCTTTAACTCATTTTTTATTCACCCATAGGTAATTGGTCGGTGCTAAAGTTTCTTGTCCGTAACTATATTTGTTATGGTTTTTTGCATGTATTTATATATATACAAATATAATTACAGCTTGATGTATTGTTGCAGGATTTATTCTATATTGTTGCCTAGAAAATGCAGGTAACATAATTTTGATGCAATGTTAAGGGCGTATAGTTTATTTATTTTATTATTATTGGTACTGGGTTGTGGTAGTCCTGATAAGCCTACTCAATCTACTAAATCTACAGAATCGAGATTTTGTAGAGAGGCTCCTGACGAATATGTAGTACCTTCAGAAATACTGTTTAGTCCAGTTACTGTTACTTCACATACTTCTGCAGTAGCATCATCTCCGTGTTCTACTAAGAAAAGTAAGGTTGATCGCCTTAGGATAGGTGTGGAAAAAGAAAATGCTATCGATGTAACGCGGTCGTTTAGCGTAAATGTGTCCCATGATATTCCTGCCATAAATTGTGAGTTAAAAGATATAACAAATTCATTATTTTGGGATGCAGAAAGTCCGGATGTGTTAGATATCGATTTAACTCCTTCTAAAATGGGTCCAATGCCTGGAATTATCAATCGTGAGAAAGATGTGTATTCTACGCCAACAATTCGAAAGCCTTTAAGAAGTTTTACGGAGGTTCTTTCTGAGTATAATATTGAGTCTGAATATAATGTTGATTATGGGGCTGATCTAGATTTATCTGATACTAAAGTAGCACCTATGAGAGGATTAGAAAACATAGAATGTGCCGAGGTGCTGGTTCCACGTAAATTAGAAGAATTATTTAATATAGTTGCTGACGAAGAAATAGTTACTGTGGAATCGGAAGTAAATGAGTTAGAGGTTCTCTCAGAGAGTATAACTGATGAATGCACGCTTGTTGCATCAGAGAAAAAAGAATTAAATGGTAATTCTAAAAAATCTGATGGTATTAATTGGGACGAATATGATTCTGAAGGTTATCACATAGTAACAAAACTGCATTGGAAAAGTGGTAGAGATCGGGATGGTTATGATGAGGAAGGGTATGGTAGTGATGGATTTCATATATATGGCTCTGATAGGGATGGTTATAATCGGGATGGTTATGATGTAGATGGATACGACAGGGACGGTTTTAATGAAAAAGGTTATGATCGTGAAGGATATTACTGTACTGGATATGATAATCACGGAGTAAATAAATTTGGCATTTGTGATGATGGGACCGATCTGGTTGGTGATGTACTTTCTCAATTAGAGTCTTTACAGTTTATTATGCTAGAAAAAAATCCTCGTGGTGGGTTTGTTAAGCAGCCAGTAAAGATAGATGAAAGAGAGTGGGAAGATAGTTCCATGGAAAAGAGTAAGGATGCTTACAATAAATTTATTCAAGAGCATTTTATTGATGCCCAGAAAGATGGAAGTATTAGTTTCCAGAGAGACCATCTAGCAATATTGCTCAATAAAATACGCAAAGCGGATATACCTAAAAAGAAAAAGAAACCGAGTAAAAACGAATTTGATTGGTTGAGTTTGTTAAATAAAAGCCCTGAGGATGATAAACCTATTAATAACGAATCTAAAAATAAATTAGCACGGGAGATAGAAGGTTTATTCAAGAAGAAGTTAGAAAATTATGAAAAGTGGTATCAGAGCATTAATCGGATGATAGATCTAGAGGATGATGAGAATCCGTTTAAAGGGGTATATGTGCAGAATTTTATTAGAGTAAGTATGTTCTGTATGCCATTGCCTAAGGTGACTTTGGCGCAAAATTATGATCTATTAAACAATCTGCTAGGCGGTAGAATGGATCGTAGACTTTTTGATTAGTTGAGCTTGAGAATTTTGGATTTACGTTTTTTTACAAAATCTGTTTTCAAACTCTTTTACTACCGAAGGAATGATATCTGTTGGGTTAATGTTCACTCCAGTCTCTTCAGACATTGTAGTAATTTTACAGCCTGGAATTCCGCACGGGTTAATATGCTTAAATAATTCTGTATTGTTGTTGCAGTAGAGCGCAATTCCGTGAAGGGAGATCCATTTACTAACTTTAATGCCAACAGAGGCTATTTTACGGTCTTGTACCCAGCAACCCGTGTTTGGAGGGTTGAGGTTCGCTTCAATAGAATTTTTTTTGCATACTGCTATAACAATCTGCTCTAAATTTCTGATGAATTTAAGAATATCTTTCCCATGTTTCTTTAAATTAAATATCGGATATATAATTAGCATGCCAGGAGAGTGGATGGTTACATCGCCACCCCTACCGCACTTATAAATTTCTAATCCATCTCTGTTTATTGCTTCAGTGGTAGAAATGATATTTTTGCTGCCATCTTTTGCTCCTATGGTGATAATGGGGGGGTGTTCTAAAAGTAGGAGAGAGTCGTCTTCTCCGTTAAGAACTTCCTCGGCAAATTTCATCTGTAGTGCTTCTGCTTCAGAATAAGGTACTGTATCTAAGAAACACCATCTCATATAATTATTATAATGTAGAAAAATCGTGAACTGTATTTCCACTTGACGTTAATAGATAAAAAGTGTTAAAATATATTAGTTAAGTTAAATTGAGGAATAAAAATGTCCGATAGTAAGTATGCAGTATTCCAATCTGGTGGTAAACAGTACCAGGCAGAAGTAAATGGTAGTTTTTTAATTGATAAAATTGAAGCTGGTGAAGGTGAGAAAGTAGAGTTCAATGATGTCCTCCTGTCTGTGGATGGGGGTAAGAGTTCTATCGGTGCTCCTTATATTAAGAATGCGAAGGTAGTAGCAGAAGTAGTAAAGCAGGTTAAAGGGCCTAAAATTGATGCTATGAACTACAAAGCAAAAAAGAATCAGCGCAAGAGATGGGGGCACAGACAAGACTACACCCAAATTAAGGTAGTAGAGCTAGTAGGTGGAAAGTAAATGGCACATAAAAAAGGTCAAGGTTCGTCCAAGAACGGAAGAGATTCAAATTCTAATAGGTTAGGCGTTAAAAGATATGCTGGCCAAGTAGTAAAGGCTGGAACCATTATTGTAAGACAGCGAGGAACTAAGTTCTACCCTGGAACAAACGTAGGAATCGGAAACGATCATACTCTTTTTGCTCTAGAAGGTGGGCAGATAAAGTTTGAGAACGCTAAAAATAAGAAATGGGTTAGCGTTTATCCTCAGTAAGAGGAACCAATAAAACAGAATATTCACAAAACCGGATCTTGAAAAATCCGGTTTTTTTATTTATTATGGAAAAAAAACATAAGAGATCGATATGCTGGCTTAGGCGAGATTTAAGGGTGTCGGATAATGCCGCTCTCTATCATGCTACACAAGATAGCGAAGAAGTATTTCTTATTTTTGTTTTTGATAAAAATATATTAGATAAACTCCCGGATAGTAAGGATAAGCGGATTACGTTTATCTGGCAGTGTCTAGAGGATATAAATGAGACTATATCATCACTAGGTAGTAGGATGTTCACTTTCTACGGTACGCCAACAGAATTAATTCCACAGTTAGTTGATGATCTTGGTATAGAGGCCATCTACTTTAATAGAGATTACGAACCTTATGCAATTAATCGGGATAAGCAGGTAACAGAATCTTTAAGAGGGAAGAATATTGCCGTACACTCTTTTAAGGATATGGTGATTTTTGAAGGTGCTGAAGTATTAAAAGATGATGGATCGCCATACACGGTATACACTCCTTATTCGAAAAAATGGAAATCCAGGTTCAGTTCTCAAAATGTAGAGTGTTACGTTCCTAATTTGAAAACTCTAGCTAAAGAGAACAAGTATCCTAATTGTAATCCTGTTATCCTGAATGATATTGGATTCAAGCTCGAGGATATCATTTTCCCAGGTGGGGAGTTTCAGGCTAAACAAAAGCTGCATGATTTTTATGATTCGATAGACTCCTATCATGAGAATCGGGATTTTCCATTTCTTAACGGTACCTCCGGGCTCTCGGTCCATTTCCGATTTGGGACAATCTCTATAAGAGAGGCTATCCGATTTATTTATGATAAGCCAATGAATAGGGGTAGAGAGATATGGTTGAATGAAATTATTTGGCGAGAGTTTTATCAGAGTATCCTGTATCATTTTCCTTATGTAGAGCGCGAGAGTTTTAAAAAAGAGTATAAGACATTAGATTGGCCTGGTGAGATGGATCATTTCCATCTATGGTGTAGAGGTGAAACTGGATATCCGATTGTAGATGCTGCGATGAGGTGTCTGAATAGCACAGGATGGATGCATAATAGGTTGAGAATGATAGCAGCATCCTTCTTGGTAAAGGATCTGCTAATCGATTGGAGGTTAGGGGAGCGTTATTTTGCTGAAAAACTATTAGATTACGATCTTGCATCTAATAATGGGGGCTGGCAATGGTGTGCTTCTACTGGTGTGGATGCACAGCCTTATTTCCGTATATTTAATCCGTACTTGCAATCGAAAAAATTTGATCCGGAGGGAGAATTTATTAAAAAGTGGTGTCCAGAATTATCAGGCTATAATAGCAAGTGGATCCATACTCCTCATTTAGCTACTTCTTTGGAGATGAATTTTTCCCAGTGTGTTGTAGGTAAAGATTATCCATTACCAGTTGTGGAGCATGCTAAACAGAAAGATCTTGTATTGAAGCTGTTCCGAGGATAGTGTTCTTGGATAGTGTGTTCTGCAGCACAGATTCTCAATATTTCGCTATAATGATAATAATATGATGAGAGTCATGATGGTTGTGTTAGCGTGCACAACATTCCAAAGCGTATTTTGTGCAAGTGCAAGTGATCAGGAGTCAGGTGGAGTAGGTTACAAGTTTTATCCTCGAATTCCATGTGCAGATGTAAGAATTCAGACCGTTTATGCTTTTCAGTATGGCGTATTATCGCCTGATGGTTCCCATACTTTGCAGCATCAAGGATATCTATTTGAGGATGCTAAAAAAATTAATCGATGGCAGATGGAATTGACCTATGCTTTTGGAGAACAAGAGAATTTAGTAGGGAGTCAGATAGGTAAGATAGTGCTTAACGATGATGGTACCATAGAGACTTTTGAGTATTATGATCCTCTATTCTCGATAGCGCTCTTAGTGAATTCTGTTCTAGAGGGATTCCCTAAAAAAACTACAAATAAAGGTGTTCTGTTTCAACGGAGTAGCATCCTAGATACGAAAGAGACTTGCTGTGAACAAGGGATGCAGAACATTCGCTTAGAATTAGCACCATCCAGGTTATGGAGAGTGGACTATAGATTTGTCAATAACTTTAGAACTGGATTTGATGCAAGTTGTAATGGAATTAACGTAGATATAGGCGGTGAAAAACGTGGTAGAAAAACACGAAGGCGTGCTGTAATGCGTTTTAGTTGGAGAGATTCTAAAGAGAGTGTTCTGCGGGGGCCTAAATTAGATTATTTCAGTATGTTGCTAAGCAATGATATAGAAGCTTTCCGTAGCTGCAATAGGTGCCCGATTAATGGAAAAGAAGAGCAGCTATTTGAAGATATTTCTAATTTACGAGAACTCTTATTAACCGATCTTACCCCTAGTAATGACGGTATAGTTGCTTCGGCTGTTAGTTATACCTTTTCTGCATTGTCAAACTTCAGGAGTTATATGGATTCGTCTCAGCTCTATACTATCACCCTAGTTTCAAAACGAGAGAACGTGGCAGGTTCTGCAGGTAAAGGGAGGTAATATGGATATAGAGCATGAAATTATTTTTAGCAACAAATAATAAAGGAAAATTGAGGGAGATGCATGCCATACTTTCAACACTTGTTCCTGAAATAGAGTTGTTGGATGTTAGCAATTATCCTAATTATCCTGAACCCGAAGAGACGGGTTCTACAATGGAAGAGAATGCCATTATCAAAGTGGAAGCCGCTTATCAGTATACTGGTTTACCCTGCATTGCAGATGATGGTGGGCTAGAAGTAGATGCATTAGGTGGTTCTCCTGGCGTACATAGTAAAAGATTTGGCGGTGAACATCTTCCATTTAATGAAAAAATTAATTTGTTGTTAGATTTATTAAAAGACGTAGGTGAAGAAGAGCGTACTGCACAATATAGGTGTGTGATGGCAGTAAAGATTCCAGAAGTTTCTGGAGTTCGTACATTTACTGGGATATGCCCTGGAAAGATAGGGACCGATACCAGAGGAAGTAATGGTTTTGGGTTCGATTCTGTTTTTTATCTCCCTAACCATTCTTGTACTATGGCAGAATTAGATGTGGCAGAGAAGAATGAAATTAGTCATAGGTATAAGGCGCTTATGAAAGCAGCAAGATATATTGCTGAGGTTTCAGAATGCAACAAGAATTTGCAGAAGTAAGTTCTAAAAAAAAGAACGGGGATTTTTCATACTTACCGATTGGTCCGTCTCCCAGATTATTGAAATCTAAACTTGAAAAAAGTTTAAAAGACGGGGGGAAGATATGTGCATTTAGTGAAGTGGGATTACGGACCATTTATGAAATGCTGGAATATCCCGATAATGGTGAGTTTGTTACCTTTCCAAAATTAACCGAACATGTCTGTTTGATGTTAGACATCCCTTATTTTCCATTAGCCTCACAAGGTGTAGTGCGGGAATCGTTAAGGTATGCCATCAATCATTTACCGGAATCACCTTTTGTAGATATTTTGCACTATCCAGGTTACTTAACTGTTCTGCAAAGATTATTGCACGAATTTAGGATGTGGAATGCTCCACTGCAAATAGAATGTTATTCCAGTATTGAGGATGAGAGATTATCTCAGCTTTTGAATATTGTATGCCAAGTAGATTCTCTTCAGAAGAGTTGTTTAGAAAAGATAGGAGTAGAGATTCTTTCAAGTAGATTGAGAAGATGTTTGGACGCAGATGTTAAGGAGTTGTTAGAGCATTTTGATGTAAGCTTTGTTCATTCATCTGAAGTTACTCCACTTATTATTGACTGGTTAAGTTGGGCGCGGGAAAGGTCGCTTTCTGGAACGTATTATTATCCTAAAATATCAAATAGAAAAAACATGTTCCAGGGTATCGAATTATTAATCGGGAAGAGTGCAGAATGTTCCGATGTTAAGCATTTTTGGTATGAGAACCTTTTTACTACAGAGAAGAATGAAAAGATCGATATCGATGCACAGCTGTTTTCTACTCCAGATATCTTGGCTGAATGTGAGTGGGTAGTACATAAATGCATGGAGCATACCAAGGGTCATGTTTCCGGAAAGCGGATTGGGATATATGCAAAAGAGCTTGAATCGTATGCCCCTTTGTTACGAGTAGCAGCGGAGCGAGTAGGGCTCCCACTCCGATTCTGTATGCGGACCAAACTAGTAGAGAATACTTTTGTTGGATATGTTAATAATTTATTGAAATGGTTATTACTAGAGGATATAAGTAGTGCCTCTTATGTTATCAACTCTAGCTACTCTGGTATAAATTACGAAGAAAAACAGTTTTTATTAGATTCCCTACACCGTTCGATTCCCCATAATGATAGTCATCAAGTATTACTAGATAATCTTCCAAGTACATTTGAATGTAGTGTATGGTTAAAAAAAATTATCGAGTGGGGATTAAGCGTTAAAAGTATCGAATGTAATTTAGAGACCTGGATCCAGAATCTACGCGACCTCATATTGATTGTGTCTGATAATTTTTTTGATGAGAATCCGTATAATAGGGATGAGCTGTTGGAGAGGGATCAGAGAGCGTGTCTCTCCTTAATTAGGTCGCTTACGGATTATGCTTCTATCCATACAAGGGATGTCTATCGTCATTATTCTGCTAGCAAATTCCATGATGTGTGTATAAAGGTGTGGGAGATGGATGATGTGGTGTATCCATACATGCAGAGCGGGGTAACTGTGACGAATAATCTAGATGCTCTGCAGGAATTAGATGTTCTTTTTGTGGTAGGTTGTTTGGAAGGGTTTTATCCTAAAAAGCGCCGAGAAAATGTTATCCTTTCAGACGAAGATAAGCAGCTGGTTTCCGAGACCGTTTCCCTTGTTCATCTGTTGCCAAATTCTTATGATACTGTGAGAGAAGAGAGGGATGATTTTATACGTATTTGTGCACTTCCATCAGAACAGATACTCTTTAGTTATCCAGAAACATCTGAAGATAGAGACAATATTCCTGCCTTCTATATTACAGAGATAGAGAGGTATTTGGGGCGAGATTTACATACCAAGCATTATACAAGATTGGATGGTGTGAATCGGGAAAAAGAGCAGCGAAAGATATTAACAAACAAAGCTGATGAAAAGGATAGCTGGACATCGGAATTTCTGGCTGGAAAAAGAGAGGGGTGTGTTGATGTAAAAGAGTTAGTATCTATAGAGCAGTGTCCGTTTAGAGCTGCATTGAAATATGGTTTGGATGTTAGAGAGGATGCTACACTTCAGAATGCTTTTGGGTATGTATTAAAACTATTAAATTGGGATAGAACGATGGAGATGAAGAGTGAAGAAGAGGCTAGGAAGATGTTGTTATCCCAGTTCCAGGTGCTGCTCTCTGAGAAGCTTTATAAACTAACAGCCTGGGAAAAGAGTCTGCTTTCTGGGGCAGTGAAAAATAGAATTAATAATTTCATTAAAAGAGAATTTTCAGCTAGAGATTTATGGCGCAGAAAAGAGAAAGAATTATATAAGAACGAAGATATATCGGAAGCTAATAGTAGGAATAGTATCACTATCCAAGGAGAGCAGATAACGCTTGTTGGAACTCTTCCAGCTAGATATACTACTGATGAGTATACAATCCTTACTTCTTTTGATAATGGTTATAGGTATGTTTCTTGGGACAACGATTTTTCTTCTCAGCACCTTTTAGAGGGAATTCTAATGCTTACACAGTATGGAAAGAATTTAGCTACTGGTATAGAAGTGGATGATTTAAATGAGAAACGGTATCTACTTTTATTGCCGAAATTGTACGATAATAGTCTGAAATCTAGTTCTGATGGCATGCTCAACATACGTGAGGTTTCTGATAATATACCAGAATATTATAAGCAGTTAAGGGTTAAAATGTTAGAGTGTTGGAATCAGTGGAAGAAGGGGAATATGGTCCCTAAAAAGAACGATTCCTGTAGAAGCTGTGCTTACCATTCGCTCTGCAGAATAGAGAAAGATGTCTGATAATCTATTGTTCTATTAGCATCTTTATGTGCTGACTTCTGTATGTTCAGTATTTTTTTACCATGTAACGATTATTGCTAGGTTTTTCTATAGTTTTTCGTTATAAGAGATCATAATGGAAGTACTGATGAATACACGTTTTAGAATTAAATATGTTTTGTTATGTATGTTATCTTTCTATGCTTCTAGGGCAGTGGAGGATAATAATCTTCTAGATTCACTACGGGCCTCAATTGCTCCGCCTTATGGAGATCTCTTCGAGAGGAAAAATTTAGCCCTGGAAAATGAATATGAAGAAATAGGCGATAACTGGAATGAGAGTGATATCGATGCGCTCTTAGACGAAATGGAGTGTGATTTAAACGAAGGTAGAAGTTTAGATAAGTACTACGATCCAAAAACGTGGAAGAATAAGCCTGTTACAAATCTAGAGCAGTTAGATAGGACTTCTTCATTGCAGTTTAGAATGATTCATGCTACAAGGATAAAAGCACCCTTAGCTATCACCGATATCAGACTTGATAAAACACAATACACACTATCGGAGTATCAGATACGGTTCTTAGCCAGTCTGCCACATATACGTCTCTTCCATCTTACATGCATTAACAGCAGTCAAGAAATCATCCCGCTTTTTGAAAGCTTAGCACTATGCCCTCTTCTATCCTTGCATTTTTATTGTCCTGGTCTCGACGATAATGTATTACTTAGGCTTATGAAGCCCACTCAATTACGTAGTGTTAATCTTGCTGAATGCAGAGGCATATCAGGGAGTGCTTTAAAACAATTTATAAACTCTCTGTCTGATACTATAGAAGAACTGTATCTATATAATACGGAATTAACCGATGAAGGACTAGAGCAGATCGCTCGGTTTCAGAGAGTGAAGAAGTTAAGTTTAAATGGTTGCGGGTATCTGAGCGGTTCTGGGTTAGAGAGCTTGTTAGCCAACCTATCAGAGGGTATCGAAGTATTGGATCTAGGGTTAACAAGATTAACAGATGAAGGACTTGAGCAGATCGCTCGGTTCCGGGGATTGCAGCAGTTAAGTTTAGGTGATTGCAGGTCTCTGAGCGCTTCTGCCTTAGAGAGTTTGTTAGCCAATCTGCCAGAGGGTATGGAAGACCTGTATCTATGGAATACACAGTTAGCCGATAAAGGACTGGAGCAGATCGCTCGGTTCCAGAGATTGAAGAGGTTGAATGTGAGACGTTGCAGGTCTCTGAGCGGTTCTGGGCTAGCGAACATGTTAGCCAACCTATCAGAGGGTATGGAAGAACTGTATCTAATGGATACACAGTTAACTGATAAAGGCCTGGAGCAGATCGCTCGGTTCAATGTATTAAAGAAGTTGTGGATAGCTTTATGTACGTCTCTGAGCGGTTCTGGGTTAGATAACTTGTTAGCCAGGCTTCCTGATACCGTAGAAGAACTGTATTTATCGGGGACATCCTTAACTATTGAAGGGCTGAATCAGATCTCACGTTGCCTGGGATTGAAGAAGTTGGATATATATGGCTGTCCTTCACTCCCCTCAAAAGTTACAGAGTATATGATATGGAGATTACCAGAAGGATTAACCTTCACTGATGCAGACGTTGCTACTAGAACTATTCGGAAAATAGATCTCTTGCCTCCAAAGTTGGTGAATTTAAGCAGTTGCAGATTAAGCTCTGCGGATTTGAATAAAGTGTTAACATTCCTGCCAGAGGGTATCGAAGTACTGAATCTATCTTATACGGCATTAACCGATGAAGGACTAGAGCAGATCGCTCGGTTCCAGAGATTGAAGATGCTGGATATAGGTGGTTGCAGGTCTCTGAGCGGTTCTGCAGTTAAAAATATATTATGGCAATTACCCAAGGGTTTAGAAATTTTAGATGTAGACAGGAAGACTAGAGCTATGGATAAAAGAATGCAGGAGTGTCCCAGGAAAGAAGTCGGCTGTGGCTGTACTATTTCGTAAGGCCTACTACCCGATCGTTTTTAACCGGTCGGGTTTCCGTTCGAAAGTGCGACTCTGAAATCTAGTTTGGTTCTATTCTTCCAAATGTGGGGATTGAATTATGCAACTCTCCACACGAATCCGTTAACTAGAAAACATGAAAATTCTGGTGTCTAGCTCACATTTTGTAACTTCTAAAGGGAGTGAATGACAGCGGTATATTTAAAAAAATATTAAGTTCAAATAGGATATGCTTTAAGAACTGAATATTTCAGGATAGCGCTAATTATTTTTACCAATGAATGAGAGGGGTAGTTAAGAACGGATAGGTTAGGGGGATTATTTTTCTTTGGAATGGATATCTACTTTTTTAACTTCTTCAACAGAGCTATAGTCCCAGTTGTCACAGTCTAGCCTTCTACAGTGGACTACTGTTTCTGAGGTGCCATTCTCTAGTTCAACAACTGCTGTTTGTGAAAATCTACAATTGTTGCACATTTCTGGCTCTATAAGTTTAACAACTTTTAAGTGACGTTTGTGCATAAAGCATCTTCCTTGCGCTCTTACTATAGTTATATAATTGGAAGGAAGTTAAATAGCCATCGCTGTTAATAGAACCTGAAATTCAAGATTATTTATATAAAATGGTGTGTTTCAGGTAAAAATATTGTATTAGAAAAGGTGAGTTCCCGTATAATATACATGTGAAGCTGAATGATGATTCTTATTGGTTAAGCATTGATACGCTTTTAACTGAAACATATCAACAAATAATTAATGCAGTAGAGGGATTAAAGGAAGAAGATTTTTATTATAAACATGGTAATGCTAGAAGTATTATTGAGATAGTAGCTCATTTATGTGAAGTAAGTTATGCATTTAATGAGTTCAGCAATGGAAGGGAGTATCGTTGGGGAACATTTTCTGTTGCAACAGATAGTAGCTGTCTGGTGATGGATAGGTACAAGCAGTTCCGTTCATCTATGAATTTTGAAAAGAATCAGGATAATGTTAATAAGGCATTAGAATATATTGTTTTGCATGAGAGCTATCATGTGGGGCAGATATGCCTGATTCGGATTCACTTATATCCCGATTGGGATTATTACAGCATTTATCCGTCATATAAAAGACATTAACTTCGTATTTGAAATACAATATTAATTATGAGTAGTGAAAGTAATTATGTTATCGCCATAGACGGACCCTCTGCTGCAGGTAAAAGTAGTATTAGTAGGTATATAGCTGCAAAGAAAGGTTTTAATTATTTAGATACAGGTTCTATGTATCGTGCGATAGCTTTTTACTTGAAAGAGAATGGTGTCTCACCTACTGAAGTAGATAAGATAGTGGTTGCTTTAAAAGATATAGATATTACATTTCATCCTGGCGAGAACGGAAATGATATTTATCTGAACAGTGTGAATGTAAGTGGAAAAATTAGAAATACTGAAATAGCAGAGATTGCTAGTAGAATTAGTGCTTATCCTGATGTAAGGAAGTTTTTGTTAGAGAAGCAGCGATCTATTATTAAACAAGGAAAAAATATCCTAGAGGGGAGAGATACTACTACTGTTGTAGCCCCAGAAGCCAATTTAAAGGTGTATTTGACGGCAGAAAATACGGTTAGAGCAAATAGAAGATGGCAGGAGTTGGTGGCCGCAGGTAGCGATATTTCTGAGCAGGAAGTATTAGAATCTATCAACAGTCGGGATGAACGTGATACCACCAGGAAAGAGAGTCCGCTAAAGATTCATCCAGATGCGGTTGTTATTGATACCACATATTTAAGTTTTAACGAAGTTGCAGAAAAAATACTAGATAATTTACCTGAATAACTTATGAGTCAAAGAATACAAGGAATTCTTGAACAGAATATATTTCATGCCAATGATGTATAATTACTATAAATGAAATACACTAATAATTTGTTGATTTTTATTATAGGTATATTGAATGTTCTATTTACATCGGTAGCTGCACTTCATGCGTCTCCAATGTCTCCAGTTGTTCAGAGTTATGAGTCTATGCCATTGGTAGGTAGTGCCGAAGAGAAGCTAGAGCAGTACATATCTTTTCGATATCAAGAGATTAAAAGTATTCCAGGTGATTCTGAGGATGTTGAGAAAGATAGTCTGGATAACTTGTACAGAATGTTAAATAGAGATGAGCATTCGGCTTATTTATTAAAAGATTTAGATGAATTAAGTGAAGTTGAAAAGAACGAACTCTTATGTTTTTTGGCTATGCTTACAGAGCTTTACTGCTACAATTTTTGCGAAGATGATTGTTTTAGCATGCAAACTATTTTATTTGATTGCAGTGCTGTTTTTCAAAATATAGATTCATTAATTTATCATAAAGATCTCCCAATAAATTTTAGATCTTATATAGCAAAATCAGGATGGGATATTCAATGGCTTAGCTTGAAAAGAGATTTAGAGGAAGAGTATAGTTTGCTTGATAAGTATTGGAATAAATTAGGTTGTGAATATATAAATTCTGCATTTAAAAGTTTATTGGAAATATATCTTCGTGGGGATGATGTAACTTTGCAAGATTTGTATAAAATATCAACAGAGAAAAAAGAAACATTCTTTGTGAAGAGAAATCAGTGTTTGTTGAGCAGAGGAGATTTAGGGTCAATGCTTAACTCACTTCTTGGAATATGTTTAATTTTGTATAACGCTTCAGCATTATACGTGGAAAAAAACCTTGACTTCTCAGTAGGTTCAGATAATTTAGTCTTTAAATTAATGCGGTTTAAAAATAAGATAGAGACAAATTTTTTAAATATTATAAGGCATTCTAGATTCGTCAAGAATTATCAGGCTAGAATGACTGTTGGTGCTATCTGCGTATATGAGTAAAGTCCATGATCAGTCGCGGTGTGTAGTTTTTTTAGGTAACCAATAGTTGTTTATGAATTACTGGATCCCATTCTAGGATGACGGCGTAGCGGGTTGCTATGTAGTATGGTATGTCCCACATCTCATGTTTTATACCAAAATTTAGAGAAACTTAGATCATTGTCATCCCGTAACGGGATCTAGTCTCACATTTCTCAGCTTACTACTGAAACTAATACTTAGGTCTTACTATTTACTCTAGATTGATAATTCCGTTTTCGATTTTAAACGGATAATCGGGTTTAGAATAGAATGTAACTCCCTTTACATATTTTTCAGTGAGTACTTTGCTGAAGTCTATTGGGTTACTAGATTGTACTTTTGCTCCAACTTCATTTAACATCAATAAGCTGCCTGCGATATCATAGAAGGGGGTATTGTGAAGTAGAACACCATCAAATCTATTTGCTGCCAGAAAGCAAGCATCTAGTACAACTGAACCGGTGCATCTAAGTTTTCCAGGATAGTGTTCTCTGCTGATATGTTTTAGCAGCCTGTCACAGCAGGCTATCATATTATTATTATTAAAGGTAGGCCTTGAATGGCATTCCGGCAGAGGTACTCCATTTCTTTTTACTCCTTTTCCTTTGATAGTGGAATAGGTTTCCCCAAGATCGGGTAGGCATATCTCGCTTAAATGGATGTTATTATCTTTAAAAAATGCAACGCTAACTGCCCATAAAGGGGAATCGGTGCTGTAGTTGAGGGTGCCATCAATTGGGTCTACAATCCAAGTTCCTTCGTCACCTTTGCTAAGATAGCCCGATTCTTCTCCTATAAACCCTGAACCAGGTACAATCTTCTGAAGTTGATCTACTAGCCAGAGTTCAACCTGGGAATCAGCATTGGTTATAATAGATCCATCGCTTTTCGTGGAAACTCGTAGATCGTTACGAGCTCTTTGAGCCAAAACACCTGCATATTCTACAACTCTGTTTAGTGAGGTAGATAAATTATCAACATTAAGCATACGCCTATTTAATTCTGACATTATTTACAGTACAATAAAAAGCATTTTGAAAAAGCTACAATAAATTGTTACTCTTTACCACAAATATTTAGATTTAGGATAACATTATATATGTACTCCATTAGTATGCACTTAATAATGAGGATTTGTAATGTTAGCGAGATGTAGTAAAAAAGATTTGATTGAAGCTTTAAATTTAGTGGGTCCGGTAAGTACTGGAAGGACAGCCTCTCCAATATTGCAATGTATTAAGCTAAACGTTGGTCCTTCTGTGTTAGAGCTTACTGGATGTGATGGAGAATTATGGGCAAGGCGCGATATATTCGCTACAGTTGAATCTGAAGGGGGCGTATGTGTTCCTGGTAAGCTGTTCATGGATATCATCAATGCTCTACCGGAAGGATTAATCACTCTGCAGTTAGAGAATAATACTCTCTACATACATCAACATGGAGCCGATTGGCGTCTGCACGCTCTACCCGTAGACGATTTCCCTGAAATTCCAGAGCAGACCTATACGGCCAATATGAATCTTCCTATGGGAGAGTTTATTAATACTATCGAAAAAGTTGTTTTTGCTGTAGCAACCGATATTACAAGACCTATTCTTACAGGTGTATTGTTTGAATATGATGGGAAGCACCTTAGTTTAGTAGCAACAGACTCTCACCGTTTAGCAGTAACTAAAAACGAAAAAGAGGGTATTGGTTCTGAAGTGAAAGCGGTTGTCCCAGAAAAAGCAATTCAAGCTATTAAACGTCTACCTTTAGATTTGGAGCAGGATGTAGCACTATCCTTTAATGAATCTAGGGTGTATGTAGATGCAGGTTGTGCTAAAGTAACAGCACAATTGTTAGCTGGCGAATTTCCTAAATGGGAGAAAGCGGTTCCTGCAAATTTTGAAAGAAGTTGGGTGCTGGATAAACAAGAATTTATTAATCATTTGAAGCGTGTTCTCATTATTGGTAGAGATAACGCAAATAGAGTGCGTTTTTCTGGTGGTGAGGAGAGTGTCGTTCTTTCTGCTCAGTGTGAAGAAAAAGGAAATGCTAAAGAAGAGATTCCTGTGGTATCTAAAAACGGTGAGATAGATGTAGCATTTAATGGGAAATTCTTACTAGATGTGCTATCTAGCATGGATGAAGATGGAATAAAAATTCAGTTAAATGATGCTTCTAGTGCAGCGTTGGTACATGGCGTAGAGGATAAAAATCATTTCTGCATTCTAATGCCGATGTCGTTAGGCGTAGGTGTCTATTAATAATTAGTTGGCCCTTAAGAGTTCTAACTTAGAATAAAAAGTTTTTGGCATTTTGCAATTTAATTTTTTAATGTGGGTTTTGAAAACCACATTTCTCATTAGAGCCACCTCCATCACTATGCCATCAGGGTGAATTTGTCTTCGGACACCCATCCCCTCGGCCAACTTTTGATGACACGAATACTTAGGGCTGACTATTTATACACTATCTGCCGACTAAACATTCTTGAAACACACTATTTTCTGCGGTATCCATCCAGTAGTTTAGCAACTTAATATTGTCCTCATCCGTCTCATAAAATTGTAGTGCGGCAGCTAATTTCTGTTCAAATTCCTGATATCTTTCTTCTTGTTGTAAATTCTCTTTAATATTATTTACAAATTGAAGAGCCCTGGATAAATTCTGCTTATCACCTAGTAGCAGAAATGTAATAATGAGGTTGTTCCAGGCCGATAGAGAAAATGGATAATGTTCTAATGCTCTTTCACTGTTTGTTACGATAACTGCAGGTAGAAGATACTTATTTTTCATGAGAATACTTGATAAGTTTGTATAGGCGTTTGCAATTGAAGTCGGATTTTGATTATCTTCGCCTAGTTCTGGATAGAAGTCTAGAATTGTATTAATCGTACGGAAATACTGATATATTTTCAGAGTTTCTTCTATACCGTTAGAGTTCGTATAATTTCCGGTTGAACTGCCTTGTTGGTGTTCTCTGTACAGTATATAGGTATCTTTTGCAAAGCAGAATTTGTAATGATTCGCTGCTTTTAACCAGAAGTGAAGGTCTGATGCAAAGGGGGTCTGGAATCCTCCTAAATCTTCAATCAGGCTCCTTTTCAACAGTGTAGTGGGGTGATATATAAAGTTAGCAATATAAAGATTTCTCAGGATTTTATCAGATTCAAGGTTTCTAAACTTACTTCGCATCTGAATGTTTTTGCTTTTTCCGTTTTCCTCAATAGACTTGAAGTCGGTATAACAGATGTCAGCTTTTTCTTGTTGTAGCAGTGTAATCTGATTTTCTAATTTATTGGAAACAAAGATATCATCTCCGCCAATAAACGCGACATACTCTCCAGAAGTGTTCTCCAGACTTATCTCGATGAGCTTGTGGAACATATCCAGTTTGCTGCCAATATTCTTCTGATATTTGTATTTTAATCTAGGATCGTGACTATATTTTTTGATGATATCTGCAGTGGAATCTATAGAACCATCATCTAAAATAAATAGTTCAAAATTTTTCTTGGTCTGACCCAGTACTGAGATTATCATCTGCTCGATAAATTTTTCCTGATTATAAACGTAGCAGATAATGCTTAAATCAGTATTATTCTCAGAAATATCTTTAGAGTCTATTTTTGATGTATACAATTTTGAGATAGAATTGAAAACAGATTCTGTGTTAGGCACCTCTACAGAAGAATTATTATCGGGATTGTTGAGAAGATGATTAATATTATTCACTAAGCGTCCTATAGAATTGTCTTCTATAGAATAATTCAGTAGAGTGTTATGATGCAAGAGAATTTCAAGTGCTTTTTCTGAATAATTGGTTGATAAATTATCAAAGTTTAAACTAATTTTGGAACTAGCGATAATCTCTTGTTTTTTGTAGTGGGGAAGATATCCATGAGCAACTAGTCTAAGATCTTTATATTTTTCCCATCCATATCCCCAGACGTTAATATTAACGTTATGCTTAATGAGGTGGGAGATGATCTGTGCTTTTCCATCGGTCGCTGTGCCTATATAAGTAACATCATACCTTTTGTCTTTAGGATACTCCCTGTAGTGTGGATGGTACAATCCGTTTGGGATAATGTTTGGAAAGGATTCGTGTTTCCCCCAAACATTATTAACATACTGATAAATACTGGATTCATAAGTTGTATCTCTATCTATAACGATAGCCGTTGATGGTAAATTTATCTCTTTCTGAAATTCTTGTAATGCTTTAGAGGGTGTATTGTTAATAATTTCAATAACGAAGGATAACTGATTATTCTTATAGATATCTTTTAATGTATCTACGGAAGCGGTAGTATCTATTTTAACAGGATTCCCTAAAAGTTTTTGCAGTGGAAGTATGTAGTTAAAATAGGTGAAAGTAGTACCACAGGTTGGTGCATCAGGATGAGGTAGTACTAAAAGCCAATTCATATATCAAGTATTATTGGCAGTTAGTAGCTAGAATGAAATACTTATACCTATTTTAGGTTTTCAATTTTTTCTTCAATTTTTCTCAGATAGAGAAACAGGGCGCACCATATGAGTACTGGTGGTATTGCTGCTGTAAGGTTCCAAGTTTCTAGTTGCATTTTCTTCTTTCTCCTTTTCAAATAATAATACTCTGTATTTTAGACTAAATAGCTTGTAGCAAGTGATAAATATAGTGCTACCTACAAACAGTAGTGTGAATGTATAATTTTTATCAAATAGTCCCTGTTGAATGGTCTGCGATGGATGGAACGAGTTCTGCATAACCTGAGTGAGTCTGGGATATACAAATACAAGGAACAATCCGATTGGTAATGTAGCGATATTATAGCTGGCTAATATTCTGCCTCTAGAGTTGCTATTCGATAATCCTGCTTGCAGTGTTAAGCTTGCTGTGAATAGAAAGAGTAACATTAGGTAGGAGGTCTGCCTGGCGTCCCATTGCCACCATGCTCCCCACTGAACTCTAGAAAACAGCATGCCAGTAATCATTGTGAGGGATGCCATAAGGCTAGCCATCTCCATACTGAGGCTCATCTTTATTTCGTTAGAATCATTTTTGTTCTGTAGATATTTGTAGGCGAAATATCCACACCGTAAGTGGAAGATAACGCTTATAATAGCACAAGGTAGATGCCAGAAAATAATTCTTGCTAAACTTGGATACTGAAACTGATTTGCTCCAGGTGCCATAAAGCTGGCAATGATAGCTGCTATCATCATCAATCCGATGAAAATACTGCTAAAATTACGATTCATATCATTAATCTACCCTGTAAATAGTTCGAATAAGTATTGGAAACAGGAGAATCGATAAAATAGTAAAGCCAATTATTCCTAATAAGTTTTGCCAGAAAACACTATCATATCTATCTATTAAGATAGCTGTTAATAACTGTAGAGAGTAAATAATTTGCGGAATAAGTAGAGGTAAGGATAAAACACATGAGTATATCCAGGAAGAGTTTAGATTAATAGAGATAAGAGACGTAAAAATAATAACTGCAGAAAAGTTTAAGCATATCAGAAAGAGAACTAAGCCAGTATACATCCAATTTTGGATATTAGAATTAAGAAATACGTGGAATGCAAACGTAGAACACAGAAGACTGATTGTATTAAGGATTGTGCTATAGGCAGTTTTAGCCATGTAAGTGTTCTCGATAGGGGCTAGTTTTTGCAGAAAAAAGAAGGTGCCTCGTTCTTTTTCAATTGTAATAATTCTTGGCATTAGAGTTAAGGAAAGAAACAATATAAGTAGGAGTAGAAGACTAGCTACCAGATTGTTTGAAATGTTTAAATGGGCCATGCTGTAGCTGATTATAAAAACCAAGAAAAACGTAAAAAGAAAGGAACTGATAATCCCTTGTTTATTCTTTAGTTCGCAAAGAAATTCTTTATACAGTAGCGCAAAGAGTACGTTCATCCAGATTAACTATTTTATTTCCCCATTGATATTCTAGATCGTTGTTTGTCGCTAAAATCACGATCCCGATTTTTCTAAAATCTTCTATTATTTCTTGAACCATTTCCACGCCGTCTTTATCTAGGGAGATGGTGGGTTCGTCTAGGATGAGTATACCATTGCTCAACATGAGTGCAGATATTAGTTTAATTCGATACTTCATTCCTGTAGAAAGCATACTGTATGGCGTGTTCTGATAGGTGGATAATCCTAATTTCTTGATTAATAATTCTGTATCGACATGAGTGTTGTCTGGATGGATTGTCCTAATGAGGTGTATATTTTCGTTTAAACTTAATTCAGGATACAGGTGCATTTCAGGAGATAAGTATCCAGATTTCATGGAAGGACTCTCCAAAATAACTTTTCCTTCAGTAGGAGATTCTAGTTGAGCGAATATCTTTAGTAGTGTAGATTTTCCGATTCCATTCTTTCCAGCAATAATACAGATATCGCCCTTATTCAATTGAAAACTGATATGACGGAATATCCAGCTGTTGAGATATTTCATACCTATGTTTTCAACTGTAAGCATTACATCAGTATATCTAATTTTTATTTTATTCAGAATAGAAATAGGAAAATGTAGAATACTTCTTGAAGCGCTCCAGCAGTCTTATGATGCTCTTTCTGCAATAATGGTTCCTAGAAGATAGGATGCCATACATAATATAAAGGTAACAGCTATGTAGGTGATAAACTTTGTAGTACCATCTTTATCGTAAGCTGTAAATGCTTCATTTGTAAAAGTAGAGAACGTTGTTAGAGCGCCAAGAAATCCTGTTTTTATGAGAGGGAGGTAACAATTATTGGCTGGTATGTATTTTACAACAAAACCCATTATAAAGCAGCCTAGAGCATTAATCAGTATTATAGGAGTGAAAAGGCTTACAGAGAGAATTGATAGATGTCCCGCCAGAATATGTCTTAGTACAGATCCGAGGGCTCCTCCTATCGCTACTGCAAAAATATCTTTCATCCTTTATCTATTAAACATTCCCGAAGCAATCCGCGAATAATCGTTCCAGAGGCTGCCAGCAAGGATCATAAGAATTAATGCGAATCCGGCTGTTGCGATGTAATTTTGCATTTTAAAGCTGAGTCTTTTTCCGCCCCGCAGCAGCTCTGTGAAAGCTACTACCATCTGACCCCCGTCTAACGGGAAAATAGGCAGCAGATTAAAGTATCCAAGTGAAAGACTAAGCATGCCGCTAAAGTTTATCATAGCAGCAATACCCTGCTGAGTAGCTTTATGGGTTACAGCTGCGATGGTTCCAATCCCACCTAAGTTCTCTTTAGCCTTGGTGAAGGATGTAAATATTTTTATAAACGCATATCCTGTGCCGATAGTGATTCTGCCAGCAATAGAAGTGGCTTCCAGAACTGATATAGATTCTTTCTGGATGTTGCATATAGCACCTATTTTCCCCTGAACTTTTAATTCTTCTGTGGGCATCAGATTGGGTGAAAGTACACTGGTCGGGGAGGTGTCTTTAATTGGGGTGATGGTGCTTTGGATTAATTTCCCATCTCTTTCTATTGTTAAGTTAAGTTCTTTTTCAGCATTTTCTCTGGCAACTTGAATAATATCAAAAAATGTATTTACCTTTACGTTATTGATGGAAACAATTTTGTCACCAATTTCTAGTCCTGCTTTTACTGCTGCACCATCTTGATAGAGAGATCCGATTATGGGTTTGTTGGTTGGCTTATCTATACCTTGTGAGTAATAATAGCCTGTAATGATAAGAAAACCGAATAAAATGCTGAAGAGGGGTCCGGCAAAAAGTACAAAGAGTCTTGCAGAAGGAGATTTGCTGTAAAATCCTTTTTCAATATTCACTTCACTTCCATCTTCCATGGGTTCCGATCCTGAAATTTTAACGAATCCTCCCAATGGCCAAGCTCTTACTGTGAATTTAGTCCCATCTCTCTCCGCAACTGTAAAGGACGGCTGACCTATGCCCACGGCGAATTCTTCTACCTTCATCCCGCATCTCTTGGCAGCTAAATAATGGCCTAGCTCATGTGCAATTACCAATGCAGCTAACATAAGTATAAAACTGATGATGGAAGGTAAATAATACAGTGCATTTTGAGAGAAGAAAATTATAGATTCCATAACATTATCTAGTGTACTCTTTTTCATACTCTATTATTTATAATAAAATTGAAAAAAAGTTTTAGAAAGGGAGTGATTCTCAAGAAAAAAAAAGCCAAAAATAATAATATATAGATACGGGGTCTGTATTAATCATGTAAAGGGGAGATAAAATGTTGAGAGGTACTAGAAATAAACTAAATATGATTTTATTTGTTTCTATTATTGCCTGTCTCTTTTTATTAAATCAGTTCAACCTGGTCTCTAATAAGTTAGTGTCGATAACTCCTGGAACGCTTTTTTCTGCTTGGCTAGAGAATGAAAATAGTAAAATAAGCAAAATGTCTAAGTGGCTTGTTTACAAAGTAGTAGATGATAAGGATATCAGTACCGATGCTAGTAGCTCTGGTTTCTGGATGAATTTAAATCAGGGTAAAGTAGCTGGAAGGCATGTGGCCATCATTCTACACGGATTTGGTAACGGGGCGGCTAAGCGCTTAGATATCGCCAACTTAATCTATAACCTGGATGCAGGAGATAAGAGAAAGTATTATGATACGATATTAGCTTTTGAGTATCATTCTGTAGCGTCTATCAAAAATATAGCAAAGGAGTTTGTTCGCGAACTGAAAACCAGGATCGATCCGGATGCTGTTATAGATCTATATGGACACAGTATGGGCGGACTGGTGGCAAGATGGTCGGCAGAGAAGTTGGATATCGGTCATTCCGTGGATAGGATAGTATCGTTCTGCACTCCGCATCAGGGCATACCAATCCATATGAAGTTGTTTGGGATGAGAATGGCTTATTTTGCATCAAGCATGATTGCTCCGTTATGTAATGCTTTAAAGTTTGAATTTAATCTGCCTCATTCTGATAATGTAGCATCTGGCATATCACTGATGAGTGGGAAGTTTTTTCAAAATTGGGATCTGTTTACTTATCTTAGAAAAGATCACTGTTGTGCAATGTTTGATGTAAACACTGAAAGTGTAGGGAAGAATCCATCTCGCTTTTTAACGGAATTAAATGATACAAATACTAGCAACTATGATTATACGAAAAATACCTCTTACTTAACTATTGCTGGAACATCATTGCATACGCCAGGGCATAGGGTAATGGATGCACTCTTTTTTAAACCATGGGGCATAAACAATGATGGGATGGTTCCTGTTAATAGTGCGCATATTCGGAATAGTGATGCACTTAATGAGGAAGAGTGTTTAACGAATAATTATTTTAATATTGTATTGCCAGTGCGACACGGATTAGTTTACAGTGAAAACACTCCGATAGACAAATTCCAGGGACTGAAAGGAATACTGGCTATAATAATGAAGGATACCAAGAATGATTTTAGAAACAGTAGAAAAAGTTACATTGCCAAAAAGAGTGTAAAGCGTACCGTTTCTGAGTATATTATAAACGAAAATCAGGATCAGGATCTCTTGCCTAGTCTTTAAAGATTTCCAGTTCTAGTAGGTAGCATTAGAATAGAGTGGATGTAGTGTCTGCTATTAGTTTTACTGCATCTATATCGTTTTGCAATCCTCCAGTCGTGTTCTTGAGAAAGTATTGATTTACCTTATTCTACATTGTATAATCAAATTTTTATATTAATGTGCTGAATTATTCGTGATAAAGGATAAACTATAGTCAATGCAGATAATATTTGGTTTTATATTGGGTGGTGTAGTAGCTGGTCTGTTGGTTGGCAGCACTCAGATGTCACTAACAAGGATGCGTACATACATCATTAGCAAGCAAGGTGGTGTGCCTGCGATGTCTAGGGTGAGGTTTGTTCTATTTTTAATTTTGGCTAAGCTGCCTATTATGATTGGTGGAGCATACTTATCCACTCTTCTTGAAACAAATGCATTTTACGCATTCCTGTTTGGTTTAACCCTCGTGTACTTCCTGATGATAGGGTATGTATTTTTAAAAGCAAGGCAGGCTATAAAAAAATAGGAGATTTATGAAAGATATAGTTCAAGCTTCAATATTAGCATCAACTGGTGGTGGAGATCATAATGGTCTAGGTTGGTATATATTTGTTTATTCTGGAATTGTAATGGCAAGTATTCTCTTGTTTGCAATGTTTTCTAGAAGAGATATGGGAAAACCTATCCCTAAAAATATTTTTACTAAGTTGGCTGAGCACTTGTATGTATTTGTAGAGAACATGTGTTTATCCATTATCGGTTCTCATGGTAGAAAGTACATCAGTTTTGTGATGTCTCTCTGGTTGATTATTTTTACATGTAACGTTTTTGGGTTAATCTTGCCTCATACTCCGACTGCCGAGCTGAGTTTAAACCTGTCATTGTCTATAATAACGATGCTCTATGTGCAGTGGGAAGGAATTAAGACACATGGATTTCTGGGTCATATTAAACATTTTGCCGGACCCAAATTGGCCTGGTTTTTAGCTATGTTTATAACCCCGATACTGTTTACTATCGAATTAGTTAGTGAATTTATGAAGGTGTTATCCTTAGCATTGAGGTTGTATAGTAACATCGAAGGCGGTCATAAAGTGGTTCATACGTTGAACGATCTTGTAATGGATGGTAGATGGCCGGTTGGTGGTGTACTGATTGTAATTAAATTCTTATCATGTGTCATACAAGCTTTGGTGTTTACTATTTTAACATGTGTGTACTTATCAATAGTGACTCATAAGCATTCTAATGAAAAAGAAGGTAATGAGAATCTGAGTGATTCTGGCAAGAAAAAGGCTGTCAAAGCATAAAATAGGGATCTACCTGGAGAATTTGCGGTTTAAGGTTGTAAAGGTAGCCTAGTTAGTTTTATAATAGAGTAAAACGGAGTAAAAAATGTTAGATGTTTCAACAATAGCAATAGGTGTTGGTTTAGGGGTAGGGATAGCTGCTCTAGGTGTAGGGATTGGACAAGGTTTAGCTGCAAATGCTGGATTAGCTGGAATGGCTAGACAACCCGAGTCGTCCGGGAAAATACAGACAGGTATGCTAATAGCTTTAGCCTTTATTGAATTAGTGTTCCTTCTTACTTTTGTAGTGGCTCTTATGTTGGTTGGTAAGCTACCAAATTACGAAGATGCTAGACAGAATGATAAGTTGACAGCTGTAGTTGTGCAGAGTGCTGAAAGGAATCATTAAGTTTCATTAGGTAAGCAGGGAGTCTATTTATGAATTTAAATGGTGCCAATAGAAAGAAAGAAGTGCAGGAAGTTCCTTTTTGGATATTCTGGCTAGTAGGCGGTGCTTTAATCTATATAGGTGCCGTGCCATTATACGATGTAGATCTCCCTCTTTTGCAAGGTATAGAATTACATATAGGTAAAATTGTTGCTAACATAGGAGTAGTGGTAGCTTTTATTCAGCTGCTAGATAAGTTTTTCTATGCTCCATTATCAGCGTCTATCCAGCAGCGGACTATAGATCTTGAACGAACTTACAACGAAGCTGATAATTTAAAGCGTGAGATGGTGCGTGTTAAAAACGATTACGATGTGCGTTTGGCCGCAGCAGAAGCAAAGGCTAGAGATGAGATTCAGGCCTATATCAGGGAAGCCCAGGTGCTTAGGAAGCAACTAATAGATGAGGCCTCTGAAAAAGCATCTGAGATGGTAAAACAGGCTCAAGCGCAGATAGAATCTGAAAAAGACTTTGTGAAGAATCAGCTACGATTACAAGTTGTTGACATGACGCTTGCTGCTACAGAGAAGATTATCGGTGAGAATATTGATGATAAGAAGAATCGTAAACTAATAGAGCAGTTTATTGACGAGCTTGATGTTGTCTACAATTAAGAGGTTATTTTAAATGAAAAGAGAGAAGTTTTCCGCAAGTTTATCTCGAAGATATGCAAAAGCTCTGTTAAATGTTTCTCTGAAAAATAAAATTGAGGACAAAATAGAAGAAGAGCTCTGTATGTTAAGTAATCTCATACAGAATAATAAAAAATTTGCGAATCTACTAACCAGTCCTATAGTTTCTAGGGATGAAAAAATCCATTTTGTAGAGAATGTTCTCAAGTTTGGATTCCATCCTGTAACTATCCAGTTTGTTAAATTGCTGCTATTGAAGAGAAGAGAGTATGGTTTAGTGGATGTGCAGTTAGAATATTCACATCAACTTATTTTGAACAAAAAATACCTCCATATACAAGTTAAAACAACGATAGAACTCTCTGCAAAACATAAATCAAACTTAGAGAAAAAAGTAGAAGCAGTAAGTGGGAAAAAAGTCTTTGCAGAATATCAGATAGATCCTTATATTATTGGCGGTATTCAAGTAAGATATGAGGATTTTATTCATGGGGGGAGCGTTAGAGATGCTCTCTTTAGAATGAAAGAGCTTTGGATGAAAGATTTAGTTAAATAATGAATACTAAGAAAGGAAATTAAATGGCGATACTACCAGAAGAAATTACAACAATTCTAGAAAAAGAGCTTGAAAAGTTTAGCGATCTCCCTAATGTGGGTCATGCAGGTACAGTATTACAGGTAGGAGATGGTATTGCACGTGTTCACGGACTCCCGGACTGTCAGATGGGAGAGGTTCTAGAGTTTCCTAATGGTGTTACAGGGATAGCGCTTAACTTAGAGGAAGATAGTGTAAGTGCGGTAATTATTGGGGATGATACTCTTGTCAAAGAGGGAGATGCAGTTAGAGAAACTGAAAAAATCATTGAAGTTCCAGTAGGTAAAGCGCTTTTAGGAAGGGTAGTAAATCCGATGGGTAAGCCGCTAGATAATGGTGGAGCTGTCCATGCATCAGAATTTTATAAATTAGAGAGTGTTGCACCAGGTGTAGTAGAAAGGCAGCCTGTTAAAGAGCCTTTACAGACAGGGATTAAGGCGGTAGATGCTATGATCCCGATTGGTAGAGGTCAGAGAGAATTAGTTATTGGTGATAGGCAGACTGGAAAGACTGCATTATGTATTGATACGATAATAAATCAGAAGCACACTCATGAGCCAGGTGGGAATCCTGTTTACTGTATATACGTAGCAGTGGGTCAGAAAATGTCTACAGTTGCAAGAGTAGTAGAAACTTTGCGAGAGAATGGTGCTCTGGATTATACGATTGTTGTAGCATCAGCCGCTTCCGATTCTAATACTCTACAGTATATTGCTCCTTTTGCTGGTTGTGCGATGGGTGAATACTTCAGAAATAATGGGATGCATGCGCTAGTTGTGTATGATGACCTATCCAAGCATGCGCAAGCTTACAGAGCATTATCCCTACTATTAAGAAGACCTCCTGGAAGGGAAGCGTATCCTGGTGATGTTTTCTATTTACATAGTAGATTGCTAGAAAGAGCAGCTAAGCTTAGTGACGATCTAGGAGGTGGTTCTTTAACAGCACTCCCGATTATTGAAACCCAATCGGGTGACGTTTCTGCTTATATCCCTACGAATGTTATTTCGATTACAGATGGTCAGATATACTTAGAACCGGATCTTTTCTTTGCTGGTGTAAGACCTGCTATTAACGTTGGTATTTCGGTAAGTAGGGTAGGTGGATCGGCTCAGATTAAGGCGATGAAGAAGGTTGCTGGTAAGTTAAAGCTGGAGATGGCGCAGTATAGAGAAGTACAGGCTTTTGCTCAGTTTGCAAGTGATCTAGATAAAACCACTCAACATCAGCTTAAAAGAGGTGGAAAGCTTACTGAGGTTTTAAAACAGGGATTAGCTACACCTTATTCAGTTGAAGACGAGGTGATTGTTATATTTGCAGCAACCAATGGACTATTCGATGAAGTAAGATCGGATGAAGTTGCGGATGCCGAGAAAGGTCTTCTAGAGTTTATTCATAAGAATTATCCAGATGTTCCAGAATTAATACGAACATCAAAAGAACTATCTTCAGAAGTTGAAGATATGCTTAAAAAAGCTATGAAAAAGTTCTTAGAAGAGATGGATAATAATAAGCAGAAATAACGTTAAAGGTTTTATTGATAGATGGCAACATTAAAACAGATTAAGCAGAGAATACGTAGCGCAAAAAACATACAGCAGATAACGAGGGCAATGAAGTTAGTATCTGCTGCAAAGTTTAAAAAAGCTACAGATAGAGCAACTGGTGCCAGACCTTATCATACAAGAATTCATAAGTTATTAGAGCATCTGTTTAGAAACACTGCGATGCCTAACCATATGTATTTAGCAGGAGAAGATTGTAAGAATGAAGGCTTAGAAAGAACCGCCATTATTCTTATTACAGCAGAGAGAGGACTCGCTGGCTCTTATAATACTAACGTACTGAAAAAAACGTTAGCGTATGCTGAGGATCTACCTATTAAACCTGTTATCATTGCAGTGGGCAAAAAGGGTCAGCAGTTTTTTACTAAACATGGCTTTGAAGTAAAAAATACTTTTATAGTCCCTAATACCGGACCTTCTCTTTCATTTGCACAAGAGTTAACCGATTATTGTTCAGAATTATTTACCTCGGGAAATATAGATAAAATATATGTAAGTTATAATAAATTTATTTCTGCTTTAAGGCAAGTCCCTGATATAATACAACTGTTGCCTATTGAGCCAACAGGAGAGGAAGACTTAACTTATTCAGAATACGAATTTGAACCTAATGCAGAGTTGTTACTTGATAATTTGTTGCCAAAATACTTGCTGGCAAATGTTTTGCAAGCATTATTAGAGGCTAACGCAAGCGAACATGGAGCTAGAATGACAGCGATGACAAGTGCTACGGATAATGCGAATACCATGATTCACGATCTTACCCTGTTAGCGAATAGAGAGAGACAAGCAAGAATTACAAAAGAAATTTTAGAAGTAGTTAGTGGAGCAGAAGCGTTACGTTAGCTTATGGCTGGACAAATTTTAATGTATAAAAATGAAATTATAGATATACTAGGTGAAGTAACATCGAAATACAATTTACAATATTAGTTATAGAAAATAGATAAACGAAATAGAAGTACTCTTAGTATAAACTGTATAAATAAGGGTATTCTCTTATATCTAAGTAATTATAAACGGGCAAAATATTAAAGCGATGATTTCTTATATATTACAGGGCAGAATTAAAAGAAACTTAAATCTGAAAAGATTGTTTGGAGAACCGGTTAAAACGGTTCTTTTTTTTACATTAATTTTCTTGGAATGTTTTTTCTGTAATGGATGTTCTAAAAACTCTGATAATGAAGATAATGCTAACATCTCGGGTAATGGCATTCAAAAAGTGATGAAATGTCCGATGGTATCAGACCCATCATCTCTGGATCCGGCTTACATTGATGAACCATTTACCAGACAAGCTTTAGTGAATCAGGTTTACGAAAATTTAGTTACTTATGATATCAACAACAATCTGGTCCCAGGATTAGCGAAGAGCTGGAAAGTACTACCAAATAGATTAGCTTATATTTTTAAGCTTAAAAAGGGAGTTATGTTCCATAACAACAAGGAACTTACTGCTAATGACGTAAAATGGAGCCTTGAAAGGGCTTGTGCTGCTAAGCTTGCATCTCCAACAGCGGAAACCTATCTAAAATATATTCACGGTGCCGATAAGATGCTGAAAGGTGAATCGCCACATCTATCTGGTGTGGAAATCATTGATAAATATACGCTGATGATTACAATCACCAAAAAGTTAAACTATTTTCTTGCTTTATTAACGCATCCAGTAGCAGCCATTATGTCTAAAGATTCTGCACCCAAAAATAGTAGAATTACAAAAATTTATGAGATGGCAGGTACCGGACCCTATAAAGTGGCCGATTACATATCGAATCAGTACATGCTACTAGAATCGTTTGAGAAGTTTCATCAAGGAAAAACTAAATTAGACAAGGTATTTATAAAAATATCTGGCGATAGAACAACCAACATCAATAAGTTTAAAGCAAGTGAGTTCGATTTTACCTATGTGCCATTTACCGAAGTTCCTAATGTAAGAGGCGATACCGCAATAAGCAAGAATCTAACCATGGCTAGTAACTCTTCAACTACTTATTTTGTATTAATGAAGCATGCTTACAAACCTTTTGAAGATCCTAATATTAGAAAAGCTATATCTCTGGCTATTAATAGAAAGTATATTGTTGATGAATTATTGAAGGGTTCTGGTGTTCATTATGCTACTAACTTAATTCCACCAGCGGCTATACCTGGTTACAGAAAGTATGCAGAAAAATTAAGAACCTATGAGTATAATCCTGATGAGGCTAAAAAGCTGCTAGCAAATTCAGAATATGCAGAGACTATAGGTCAGTATCCATTAGAGATACTGGTAACGGAAGGGAGTCCTACCAGCGCGCTAATAGCTGAGAATGTTATTATACAGCTTAGAAACTGCTTGGGAATACATGCAAAGCGGAAATCGATGGAGTATTCTGCATTTGTGCAACAAGGTAATCAGGAAAAGAGTGCGATGACGCTTACTACTAAGTATGCCGATTATCTAGACCCTTCCACCTATTTGCGAGATCTTTTCCATTCGGAGATAGGGGTGCATAAGAGAGCCTATCAGAATGAGGCTTTTAATAAATTGGTAGATACTGCTATTATTTTGGAAGATATTCATGAAGCATATCAGAAGTATTACAATGCAGAACAGATGCTCCTGAATGATGCTGTTGTTATCCCTGTTATTTTTCCTGCATCGGCTATTCTTAAACAGTCTCATCTGAAAGATTTAAAAACCAATGCTATGGGGTTAATTCCATTTGTAGAGACGAATATTGTTAAGTAAAATGGTTCCGATTAATAACTGTGATAAGATAAGGTACCATTATCATTAGTATAAGCTAATGTGGTTCTGGAAAAAGAAGTTAGAGACGGATACGTATGCGATTATAGGGTTGGGCAATCCCGGACCTGAATATGTGGGAACTCGTCACAACATCGGATTCGCTATTATCGAAAGTTTAGCCAAGGAGTTCCATATCGATATGCGGGAACGGAAATTCCAGTCGGTGTTAGGGAAAGGGGATGTTGAAGGTAAAAAAGTTTTCTTGGTAAAGCCGCTAACCTATATGAACAAGAGTGGTGGGGCTGTTTCTTCTATTGTGAAGTACTATAAAATCCCTTTAGAAAATATTTTAGTAATAGCAGATGATCTAGATTTGCCTCTTGGAACAGTACGATTAAAGCCGTCTGGCGGAGCAGGGGGGCATAACGGTCATAAATCGATAGTAAGTAGCTTGGGGACTGCCGATTATCCCAGACTCAGGGTCGGGATTGGTAAACAAGAGTATGGTGACACTCAGGATCATGTTCTTGGGAAGTTCCGCAGAGATGAGCTCTCTTATGTGAATGATGTTATTGTTAAATGTAGAGATGCTGCATGCTGTTTTGTATTGGAAGATTTAGAAACAGCGATGAATCATTATAATCGGAAGTGATATGACTCATGAGTCGGATCTGGATGATAGTTTTTGTTCCGCCTCTGAGAAGAGTACGTACTGATTAACCAGTACGTACGGAGTTTCTTAATCTAGTTATGATATAGTACATCCACGACGACGGCTTTTCTCTCGAGGATTTTCCTTTTTCTTCTTGCTTTCTTCAGAGCGCTCTGTTTGCAGAGGAGGTAGTTCACTTTTCTTAATAGTTATATCTTTGCCGTAACTATTAGTAAATACTAAACCTTCTGGTAATTGCCACAATATATTTTTTTCAGCTGAACTAGATATTATACACCAGGATATATTCAACCTGGTTAATTTCTGGAAGCGAGCGATTGCATTGAGTCCTTCATATAAATTAGTGCGAGAGAGGTCCAGTTCTTCTATGGTATCTGGTAGAGATTCTAACAAATTCTCTAACCCAGAGTCGCTAAGAGACTCACAATAAGATATATTTAAGGTCTTCAATTTCTGAAAACGAGATATTTTATTGAGTCCTTCATCAGTTAGTTTTGTGTTAGATAGGTGCAGGCGTTCTATAGTATCAGGTAGCAGTGTTAGCAAGATACTTATGGCACCTGGGGAGAGCTGAGGACAATAGCTTATACTGAATATTTCTAATCTTTGGAACCTGGGAATGTCTTCCAACAAGATGTTATCTGATAAATTAGTATCACATAGGGAGAGCATTGGAATAGTATTGGGCAGCGAATTTATAAATGTTTTCAGTTCACTATCAGATATTTCTTTGCAACAGCTAAGCTGAATTTTACGTAATTTAGCTGTATTCTTTAGTGCCAGCAATGCATTATCCTGTATATTGTTGCAGGATAATTGTAATTCTAGAAGCTGAAATTGAGCTAAGTGGTGTATGATAGGCATGAGCTGTTCATGAGCATTATCGCATCTAATACGGAATATACGTATCCAGGGAATACTGGCTAAAAATTGCATCTGATACTCTGTCAAGTAGCCTGCTGTTGTATTTAGTCTGATATCTGTGATACAAATAGTGTTTTGTATACCGTTATTATGAATCATTTTATACTGTAGAGCAATAATTCTATCTAACTGCTTTATAGTTGTAACAGGTATATTAACCCAAGTTGTAGGTAGGAAGTATTTTTCGATGTTACCTCCCTCATTTAGAGTGCGTTCCATTTCGTCTAAGAGTATATCGATATCCTGAGCATTCCAGTTATCGTCTATCTTTAGCAGTTCCGATTCATTGGCTTGGTATAGATCATCATAGGCGGGTGGGAGTTCTTCGTACAAAGGAGGAGCAGATGGTTTTTCGAGAGTCTCTTCCAGGGCATTCACGGTGTGGATAGCTGCCACACATAACACAAAATATTTAAAAATCATCTTCATAAAGGCTCCTATTAAGATCTATTGTAATGTAGAAGTAAGTGTAAAGTCAAGAAATAAATCATAGAAGCAGTGCTGTGAATAGAATGTAATACTAATAATAGTATTACATTCTATTATTCTTCTTTAGGTTGCAAGAAGTCAGAATTCATCAGAACATAATATCGGCCGGAGGTCCTCATACTCGAAGGGGAAGGGCCATTGATCACTTATAAAAAATATTCTATTTATAGTCACAAAAAAACCCTGACTCCTCTTTTCAGAAGAGTCAGGGTTAGACATTTACTAGCTAAAGTAGCTTAAGCTTTAGCTGCTTCTTCGTCTGGAATCTCTTCGTCAGCTTCACCATGAGAAGCTTTTTGTAGTAGGAGACTTAATCCGCCTACAGCCACTAGCCATCCTGCAACTACGAGCACCACGATAGGGAACAAGTAAGGGAGGATAATATCTAGAGTCTGCTTGGAAGATACGTGAGATGCAAATACAGTTGCTAATCCAGCTTGAATCCACGATCCAAATGTTTTACCGCCTCTACCACCGATAACGTCTACAGCAGCTTTTCCTTTCGATTTCAATTCGTCATCTAGAGGGATGTAAGCCATCTCCTTGGTAGAATCGAATAGAGAGTACTTGGTAGCTTTGCTAAGCACGTTCTGTGCTGCACCAACCCAGAATGCTAACAATAGCGGGGTGATAGACAGTACGTTTACGAGGTAGTTTACTATGGTGCTTTTATCGAATAGTACACAAGCAAAGAAGATCATAGCAGTAACTGTTACAACGACGGGTGTGATAGATGCTGCAGTTCTCCATTTAGCGTGTCTCAAGATGTATCCACCACCGATAGTGAAACACATGGTGAATATACCTGTAAACATAGAGAAGCTTCCCATAAAGTTGGTGTATTCATATTCAGTTTCGAATATTTTACCAGCTTGTGCTTTCCAAGCAAGTTCAATGAGGTTGATGGACATACCGTAAGAAAGAACTAAAATAGTAATAAAACCTAGGTACTTAGAAGAAATAATAACCTTTAAGCTATCTGCAAATCCAAGTTTAGCTTTTTTCTTCTTAGGTTTCTTTACCATGTTAGGATCGTATAGGTTAGGATCTGTCATTACGTTACTATTTACGTAATGATACAAGTACATCATAGTACACGCTAACAGAACGAAAACGAGGGTAATGTAATTTAAGTTTACAGCCCATCCATCACTAATAGCTTGTTCGATTAACTTTCTTTTTCCATTAGCCATTTCTACTTGTTCAGCAGTTGCATCTGCTAATTTTATGTTAAGGTATTTCCAAATAAAATCGGATTCTTTCTTAACATAATTCATAGCAGGAACGAGTGTGCTCTCCCCTATGGCCTGTAGTTTATTTTCAGCGTAATCGTGAGATCTACCAGCGAAGTACTTTAGACAAGCACCGGATGCGATAAGCCCTAAGTTTGCAATCATAGCAAAGAAAGGATAGGCTCTCTTCGATTCCTTAACACTAGTAATCTCGTTAGCAAACTGCCAGAAAAGTAATGATACGGCTACACTACCCCATAATTCTGCTAGTATGTAGAACAATGCAGTTACCCAGTTGCCAAATATTTCAAAGAACTGTCTAAGGAAAGGTACTGCCTCAGATAGGTTTTTAATGGTTTCAGGACTTGGCTGTATAGCGCTAAGATTTGGATAGAGGAAGAATCCGAATGCACCAAAGAATATAGCGAACGGGGCGATACAGGTATAGAATACTTGCTTTTTAGTAAGCTTAATATTCAACTCTGCATAAAGCATAAAGAACAGAATTGCTGCAGGCATGGTTCCAAACGATTTTAAGAATGGAATAACACCAGCACCTATCTGATTAACGACAAATGCGTCTTTAAGGTCTCGCACTATTGTATAATTAAATAGCGCACAGAACATCATAAGACCCATAGGTATGAACTTTTTAAGTTCATACCTATGAATAGGCCAGAATATGGCTCTAAGTTTTGAAAATTCGTGTGTTTCTGAACTCATATTTTTTGTTTGTTATCCTCATATAAACTAGTTTTTCAAGTAGTTTATTTCCGTAACTTGATTTTTGAAAACTCTCCAAAAAAGAAACGTTTTTAATAACTGTTAAACTATGTTAATTATACCTATTTTTTAAGTAAATATAAAAATCTAGATAGTGATATGTGCAGGAATTTCGTCAATAATTATACTTTTACAGCGGGGCTAAAATTTATTGTATGACTAAGTTACTATATTTTGTCGCCCCGAGATTGTATATCGTTCCCCTTCGAGTACGGAGCGGGGTCTGTGACCTTCTATCCTCTTTCGGTTAGAAGTAAATAGTTATAAAAAGGTCATAGATCCCGGACTCCGTCCTCGCAGGGGAGCTATATGTTTTCCGGGATCTATGACCTTGTGAATGGGGCAACAACCCAATTAAACAGTGTATGCTTCTTTACTAGATAATGTTTTACTTGCAGTCTGTTCATCGGCAGCTGGTTCATCAACTACTTCTTCATCTGTAATCTCTACATCAGCTTCACCATGAGAAGCTTTTTTCAGGAGTACGCTGAGTCCGGCAACCGCTGCTAACCAAGCAATAACTACCACTACCACAACAGGGAAGAGATAAGGTGCGATGATATCTATCGATTCTTTAGACGAAACTTTATAAGCAAAGATAGAAGTTAATCCTACTAGTATTGCAGAGCCAAGAGTTTTTCCGCCTCTGCCACCAATAACATCTACAGCGGCTTTTCCCTTCGATTTCAGTTCGTCGCTAAGTGGGATGTAAGCCATCTCCTTTGTGGAATCGAATAGAGAGTATTTTGTAGCCTTACTTAGCAGGTTTTGTGCAGATCCAACCCAGAATGCTAGTAACAATGGGGTTATGGAGAGCAATTCTACTAGATAACCAATGATATAGCTTTTATGGAATAAAACACTAGCAAAGAATATCATTGCTGTAACCGTAACTACTATGGGAGTAATGGAAGCAGCTGTTCTCCATTTGCAATGCCTGAGAATGTATCCACCGGCTATAGTGAAGAATATAGTGAATATTCCTGTAAAGGTAGAGAAATTACCACGGAAGTAGCTAAATTCGTATTCTGTAGGGAATACCTTACTAGCTTGTGCTTTCCATACCACTTCTATTAAGTTAATAGACATTCCGTATGCAAGAACCAGCACAGTGATAAGTCCTAAATATTTCGAAGAAGCAATTAGTTTTAAGCTGTCTGCAAATCCAAGTTTAGCTTTCTTCTTCTTCGGTTTCTTTACCATACTAGGATCGTACAATTTAGGATCTGTCATGACCTTTGTATTTACGTAGTGGTAAAGGTACATCATAGAGAACCCAAAGAATACAAATATCATTGTAATATAGTTTAAGTTGATAGCCCATCCTTCACTTACCGCTTGTTCGATGAGTATCTTTTTGCTTTTAACTAGCTCTAGTTGCTCAGGTGTAGCATCTGCTAATTTTACATTCAGGTATTTCCAGATAAAATCGGCATCTTTCTTTACGTAGTTAATAAAGGGAACTACGCTGGCTTCACCAATCGATCTTAATTTTTCTTGAGCAAAAGAGTGTGATTGGTTAGAAAAGAACTTAAGACAAGTACCAGAAGCAATTAGACCCAAGTTTGCTACTATACCAAAAAATGGATAAGCACGTTTTGCTTCTTTAATGGTAGTTATTTCGTTAGCAAACTGCCAGAAGAGCAATGATACGGCTACGCTTCCCCATAATTCAGCCAGGATGAAGAATAGTGCTGTTGCCCAGTTTCCAAAAATCTCGAAGAAAGGTCGGAGTAGTGGTACCGTGTTACTAAGATTGGTGATGGTTTCTGCACTAGGCTGGATTGCACTTAGGTTAGGATAGAGTATCAATCCAAATGCACCAAAGAATAGTATAAACGGAGCAATACATGTGTAGAATACTTGCTTCTTCGTAAGTTTAATGTTTAGCTCTGCATACAGCATGAAAAATAGAATCGCTGCAGGCATAGTTCCAAACGTTTTTAGAAATGGTATAACACCAGCACCTATCTGGTTTATAACGAACGCGTCTTTGAGATCTCTAGCTATTGTATAGTTAAATAGCGCACAGAACATCATGAATGCCATGGGTAGGAACTTTTTCAGTTCGTAGTTGTGTATAGGCCAGAAAATGGCTCTTAGTTTCGAAAATGTATGAGAGTCAGACTCCATAAAATATGATCCTTTTTTTACTTGATATTAATAAATTATTTGATTTAATTAATTAAACTGGTTTAGCTTAAATCATCATTAAATAACTTATTTGCAAATTTATTTTACCACAAAATGCTTTATAATTGCATTAAGAGGCGTGTAATACTATGCCGTTTGTGTACAAATTTTATTGATAATAGTGAATAGAATGGACTTGTTTATGTAAACTCTATCCATAATGAGTGCAAAAATATTTAGCACAGTGGATGTAGAAATACCCATCTTATCCAATTCCGGACTTAAGTTAAAGCCGGTTACGCTTGAGGATAGTACAGCATACTATCATTTTATCAAAAAGAATCAGGAATACTTAATGGAATGGATAGATTCCATAAACTACTCATTTACAGAAGAACACGCAAAAAAAGAGATTAGTAAAGTATTGTTGCAAAAAGGCAGGGGGACTGAAATGAAGTACTTGCTTTGGAAATTTTCCGATGTTATAGGATTTTTGAAATTTAGAATCAATCCAGAAGTTGATGCTGGATTCGCTACCTTTAGTTATGTATTGGGTAGGAGCAACACTTCACAAGAACTGTTTTTAAGTACGTGTAGAAAGAGCATTGGACTATTCTTTAGGAGCGGACCTATCGATTGCTTATCTGTAGAAGTTACAGCAGGTAATACGAATGCTAGCGTTATACCAAAAAAATTGGGATTGAAGTATATAGGTAAATCTATAGCTTCACAAGAACTGCATGGTAAGAAAGTAGACAAAGATATTTATATTATCTCTCGGCGTGGCTGGGTTCAAAGGTACGGATTAGAAGTGTAGAGTAAACTAAAATTAGTTTATGGATATCTCTTTCTTAAAAAGTATCCCGCTCTGGGTTTTTTTTATTCTTTTTTATATATTAGTAATAGGTTATAGTTCTACCAAACCTCGTGACATATCTTTTTCCCGATTATTTGTTATCCCTTTATTTATGTTATTAGGACTAATATTGAAGATTCATCATATCGGGATTAGTGCACAACTAGTATATTATCATCTTCTCCCGATGTTATTAGGTAGTTACATAGGATACTATTACTTATTTAGTAAGCCTAGGGATATCGATACTGAGAATAAAATATTAAAATATGATGGTGAATACCTGCTGTTTGGTCTGCTGCTAGTGGTATTTGGCATCAAATTTGTATTTGGATATCTAAAGGTTACTAGTCCTGGATTTTTTGGAATGTACTACTGGGTTGAGAATATGGTATTCGGTTTAATTTCTGGAATTTTTTTTGGTAGATTTGCAAAAAGCATCTCTTTTTACTATAGCAATCAGAAAGAGGATAGTAGGAAAGAGTCTTAAAAATCACAATTTCGCAATTATAATTATAAAGCAATCATATTTATTTTGTCTATATTTCCAAATATTAAACTAAAGAGTAATATTATGGATGCGATAATTAAAGGTGCGGCCGATTCGGGATTTACCATTGCTAAAATTGAAGAGAGAGAAGTTCCTAAAGGTTATGTTAAAGTTAATGTTCACTATGGTGCTATCTGTGGTACCGATCTACATATTTACCAGTGGGACGAATGGTCGGCATCTAGGATTAAGCCACCTAGAATTGTAGGGCACGAATTTTCTGGCATCATTGTTGATGTAGGCGAAGGGGTATCGAAAGAGCGTATAGGTGAGCGTGTTGCATCTGAATCGCATATTGTATGCGGCTGTTGTAAGCAGTGTTTGCAAGGAGATGGGCATGTGTGTACATCAACAAAAATATTGGGAATTGATATAGATGGTGGTTTTGCAAAGTACGCGATAATACCTTCTGATAATGCAAGAAGGCTTCCTGAATGTATAAGCTTGAAAACTGGGGGTATGTTAGATGCTGTTGGGAATGGTGTGCATACCTGCATGAGTTCAGATCTTGTTGGCAAGAGTGTTCTGATAACAGGGTTGGGTCCAATCGGGCTCTTTTCTGTGTCTATTGCAAAGGCATTAGGGGCGAGGAGAGTAGTGGGTTTAGAGGTGAGTAAGTACCGTACACATCTGGCTGAAGTCTCTGGGATAGATATGGTCGTGAATCCGATTACCGATAATGTAGATGCTTTATTAAGACAGGCTGAACCCGAAGGTTTCGATGTTTGTTTAGAAATGTCTGGTAGAAGAGAGTCGTTAGGTTTAATCACGGATTATTGTAGAGCAGGTGGCGATATCCGATTGTTGGGATTATATCCAGATAATACTCAGTGCATAAATATAAATAAGTGGATCTTTCAAGGTTACGATGTTAAGTGTATTGTAGGTAGAAGGTTATGGGACACTTGGGATAAGATGCTCTGGCTGTTTGAGGATAAAGGCTTGAATTTAGACAACCTAATTACACATGAGTATGGTTATCAGGATTATGACGAAGCTATGGAGATATTGGGGAATGCTGCTGCAGGAAAAATAGTATTAAATTTTGAAGATGCTGCATAAATAAAAAGTCGTACTAATTTAGTACGACTTTGGGAAAATTAATGAAGAATAGATTAATTCTTATCTTCTTCTCTTTGAACAGGTCTTGCTTGTCTATCTCTAGGTTTGTACTGTCTAGGATAGAATCTATCGGAAAGAGGTTCGGATGGAATAAACGGAAGTAAAGCCATCTCTCTTGCTCTTTTAACTGCTCTTGTTACCATTCTTTGTTGGTGCGCAGTATTGCCAGATTGTCTTGCAGGAACCAGTTTGCCAAATTCATTTAAGAATTTTTTTAACAATGGAATGTCTTTGTAATCTACATTCTTAATTTTTTGTATAGTAAGGTAACTAGTTTTTTTTCTTCTTTTAGATCTTACTTTAATTTCTGGTGGTAGACCTTGCATGATACCCGATTCGTTATCAGTAGCTGCTACACTCTTTTCAAATGTATCGGGCTTTTGGGGTATGCTACTGTTGCTAGATGTAATTTCATTACTCATATCATCTATTTTACCAAAAGATTAAATTTTTTGCAAAGGAGTGTGTAGCATTGATGGAAAAAAGTACAATATTTTTAATGTTTCCTGGCCAGGGGAGTTATTATCCTGGTATGGCAAAGTATTTATTGAGTAGATATCCTCTTGCAAGAAAACATTTTGAAAGAGTTCAGTATCTTACTGGAATAGATGTTCACTTTTTATGTACCGATTGTACAAAAATACAGTTGCAAAACACAATAGAATCACAGCTTGCCATTTTTACAACTAGTGCTGCGTGTTGGGACATGCTGGTAGGAGAGGTTCCAAATATATTAAGAAAAAAAATGAGCATGGCTGGTCATAGTTTAGGTGAATACGCTATGTTATATGCTTCAGGTGTATTAGGATTTGATGAAGCAACAAAGGCTGTATATATACGTTCTAAGCTAATGGACAAAATATGTAAAAAGTATTCAGGTGCCATGCTAGCCGTTTTTAATGTACCGCTAGAAATACTTGAAGAGCTTTGCAGTAAAATTCCTCTCCAATATTTTGTTGGAATTGCTAATGATAACTACCCTGGCCAGATTGTAGTATCGGGATTAAACGATGGATTACGCAAGTTGCAGGCGTTATTGCAAGAGACCTCTCCTAAAGCTAAGACTATTGCATTAGATGTGGATGGTCCGTTCCATTCATATATTTTAGGTTCTATTCAGGGTAGGTTTAAGGAGAGTTTGGAAGAGTATAAATGGCAGGTGGGTCATGAAAATATTTCTCTGTTTTCGAACGTAACTGGAGAAATAGTAAATAAACATTCTCCTTGTGCGTGGAAAATGCTTCTTACGGAAAATTTAACGAGCAGGGTTAAGTGGAGGGATATCATGTATAAATCATTGCAGTTTCCATTAGATTATGCAATTGAATGCTCTACAACAAATCTTCTAACTAAAATCTTCAATAAATTTTCTAACGAAGTTCCAGTATATAATTTCTCAGATATAGAATCTTTCGATAATCTTATACTAAACTTAAAACGTGTTAAACTTTCAAGATGATATTGTAATTGTTACCGGAGCTAGCAGAGGTATTGGTCGGGCTGCTGCTGAAAAGTTTGTTCAGTTGGGCGCAAAAGTAGCTTGTTTATCCAGTAATGAAAATAGTTTGCTTAGTTCTGTTGATGAAATGAATCGTCATTCAAGCTATTCAGGAAGGGCTTTCCCCTACGTGTGTGATGTTTCTAAAGGTGAGATAATTACGGATGTTTTTGATAACATTGTTCAGGAAATCGGGATTCCAACAGTTCTCATTAATAATGCGGGCATTGTAGAAAGCACCCTGATATCCAGGATTACGGAATGTGAATGGGACAGGGTTTTAGATGTTAACTTAAAAGGTGTTTTTAGGTGTACGAAACAAGCATTAAAGCATATGTATAAAAACCGATACGGAAGGATAGTAAATATCAGTAGTGTGATTGGTTTATGTGGTGGAGTAGGACTGTCACATTATGCTGCAAGCAAGAGTGGGGTGCATGGTTTTACGATGAGTGTAGCCAAAGAGTATGGTAGCAAAGGTATTACATGCAATGTGGTAGCTCCGGGTTATATAGATACGGATATGAGTAGTGGCATAAGTGAAGATAGAAAGAGAGAGATAATTTCTATGTGTGCAGTGCCAAGAATGGGTGTGACTGATGACGTAGTTCCAGCGATTCTGTTTCTTGCATCAAGGGAATCTGGATATATTACAGGTAGTGTTTTAAATGTAGATGGTGGTTTTATTTAGCTAATTTAAACCCTAACGTTAAATTAGCTAAATAAATTAAGAAATTAGCTTTTATGATTGGAATATAGATAGCTTTTTTGTATAATGTCTGATTCATCTAAAAGTGCTTGAGCGATCTGTTCACTATCAATTTTATACATTCTATTCTGGATTTTTGTTTTTAATTCATATATAAGGTCTTCTCTATCTGGAGTACCTAATACTCTATTAACAATATGCTCTACGAGCTCTTCTTCAGTATCTATATGTGCTAGAGCATCAACATAACTTTGTTCTGATACTTCTTGTTGGCTACTATTTAGCTTTTTATCTTCTGTTAAAATTTGCTTGTTATCTAACTTATCTTGTAATTTCACTTATCGCTCCAAATATAAATTTACTTCTTGTAGCACGTGGTGTGTATTAATGTAACTCTATCTCTGTATTTCTACAACTATTATCAATAATCCTTTTTGTGCTTACAAATTTATTATACGCTCCTATTTAAATGAAAACCGGGAAATATGCCCTAATAGTCCTAGTAAAAAAATGAACAATTTTTTTGTGATACTATATGCCCAATAAAACGTTTAAAAATATTATTTAAATTGTATAATTAACAATCACCCCGGTAATATATCTATGTTATGCTTCAACTACCTGCAGAAAATTTAGGAACAAAATTAAAAAACAGATTAGGTAAAGGTTGTATCCTTCTCCCGGGCGTATATGATGCAATAAGTGCGTTAACTGCAAAGAAGTGTGGTGCTGAAGCATTATACATATCTGGAGCAGGTGTGACCAATTCTCGATTAGCTGTGCCAGATATTGCGCTACTTACTGTTTCGGAATTAGCAGATTCTGCCAATAATATAGTGAATATTACTCAGTTGCCTGCCATATCGGATGCTGATACTGGTTTTGGAGAAGCATTGAATGTTAAACGCACTGTTCATATGCTAGAAAATTCAGGTTTAGCCGGAATCCATCTGGAAGATCAGGTGAGCCCGAAAAGATGTGGTCATTTAGATGGTAAAGCAATTATACCTAAAGAACATATGGTGCAAAAAATACATGCAGCATGTGAATCTCGTAGGAATCCAGATTTTATGATAGTGGCCAGAACAGATGCAAGAAGTGTGGAAGGCATAGATGCTGCAATTCATCGAGCTAATCTCTATGTTCAAAATGGCGCTGATATGATATTCCCAGAAGGACTCTATTCGGAAGATGAATTTAAAATGTTTAGAGATGCTGTAAAAGCCCCTTTAATGGCGAATATGACGGAATTTGGAAAAACTCCCATTATCAGTAAAGATTCGTTTGAAAAAATGGGTTATGAAGTAGTTATATTTCCAATGACTGCGTTCCGTATGATGCTACAAGCTCTAGTAACAACTTACGAAGAGTTGCTATCCAAGGGTACTCAGCAAGATATTCTGGATAAAATGCAGACTAGAAAGCAATTATACGAGATCTTGGAATATGCTAAATATACTGAATTGGATACGAATTGGTTGGAGTAGAGCACGTTTATCAATAGAACTATTACCAGAAATTATAGGTTGTCTCTTCACAAAACCTATAGTTAGGCCTATAATTATTGTAATAATATTACATTTTAGTGCATTTCAAATCGATGCGAGGAGTAGAATGAGCAATACAGCAGCACACCCAGATTATAAGCCAGGTTTAGAAGGCGTTATTGGTGGATTAACATCAATCAGTGAAATTAACAGTGATACAAGCAGTTTAATTTACCGCGGTATTAATGTACACGAGCTTGCAGAGCATGCAAGTTTTGAAGAGACTTGTTATCTTCTTATTAAAAACAAGTTACCTAATACAGAGGAATTAAAAGAATTTAAAAAGTTACTAGCTTCAGAATATGAAATTCCTTCTGAAATTTATGAGAGTTTAGAAAAATTGCCAAAGAATATCCATCCAATGGATCAGGTACGTGCAGCATTTTCTCTGCTAGCTTCTTTTGATAAAGATTACGATAAGCACGATCATGATGCTAACGTAAGAAAAGCTATCCGTATTATTGCAAAGGCCGGTACTATCGTGGCTAACGGATATAGAATTTTACAGGGTAAGAAACCAATCCGTGCAAATCCTCATCTTTCTATAGCTGGGAATTTCCTTTATATTTTAAATGATGGGAAAGAGAGTGATGCAAGAACAGAAAAATTATTCGATTCCTCTCTCACACTTTATGCTGAACATGGATACAATGCCTCTACTTTTGCTTGTAGGGTAACCGTAGCTACTTTAAGTGATATCTATAGCGGTATTGTAACAGGGATAGGCACGTTGAAGGGTCCGTTACATGGTGGGGCTAACGAAGAAGCAATGAAGATGCTCTTAGAGATTGAATCGCCAGAAAAAGCAGAGGCATGGATAAGAGATGCTCTTGCTAACAAGAAAAAAGTAATGGGTTTTGGTCATAGAGAGTATAAGAAAGGCGATAGTAGAGCCTTCTATCTTACCAAGATGGCTAAAGAGATTGGTAAAGAGCAGAATAACACCAAGTGGGGCGAAATAGCAGATACGCTTGAGAGAGTAATGAAGGAAGAGAAGGGTCTGTTCCCTAATGTAGACTTTCCTGCAGCTTATGCTTATTATCTATTGGGTATACCTATCGAAATTTACACTCCGATTTTTGTAATGGCTAGAGTTTCAGGTTGGAGCGCCCATGCTATTGAACAATTAGATAATAATAGGCTCATTAGACCAAAGTGTATTTATACAGGTGATAAAACAGTAGAATTCGAACCTGTTTCGATGAGAAAATAATAGTTATTAAGAGTTAGTGTTGAAGCATATGTTTCGAGATGTTTGTGTTTTGAACCATATGCTTCAACACTTTTTTTTATATATGCTCTAACGAGCGGATCTTTATAGGGGAGAATTCTTGTAAAAAGCGAGTTGTATTCCTCATTTTTTTGTTTCCGGGGTTTTTTTAATGTATTATTAACAGTTACGGATGTAATATAGTATTTTGATTTCAATACCTGTAGTTTTCTCTTCAGTCGGCTGAAATTAGTGTAATATGAAAATTAAACAGGGAAGGTTTTGTACACTATTGAAGTTTAAAAAGTTGTTTTATCTAACTCTTTTCTCTGCATGGTTTGTTTTATTGCCATGCCATAACCAATCAGCATCTATGCTACCGGAAGTGTCTGGGTGTTCCAAGCAAGATTATCTTTATTCAGCAACTAGCATCAGCATTAATGGAAAGCATATTGTAGGTAGTTGTAAAAGCTGTCCAGAAAAAGGCGCAATGCCAATTACATGGATTAATGGTGTTGAATATTCATTGTTATCACATATTCCTCTTGCAGCAGATGTGATTTTAACCGATTGTAGTAGTGATGGTAAAATTGTTATTGGTTGTGAAAGCTATCCTCGTTCATATCACTATATAACACAACCTATTTGCTGGGAAAATGGGGTCTCTTCATTATTGCCAGCACTACATGGATCTACTATTTCTAAAGCATTAGTATGTTCTGTTACAGGTGAATCTATTGCCGGTAATTGTGAAATTTTAGATGAAAGAGTAAAGTGTAGTTGGAAGAAAAAAGCTAATTCAAATAACAGTTATAGTGTAATTGATACTGATGATTACCTGCTTGATAAGCTCCCTCCATTTAGTTGTCTAATGGATATGATATGGCATAACGGATTGATACTTAAGAGGATGTCTCATGCTGTTGGTATATTTATTCCTAGATTGTACATGCCCGATTTTCTTACAAATTTCCGGGAGTACTATGATAAAAGTATGAGCAAAGCTAATCTCGCCATGGCTACAGGTGGTTTATTTCCACAGAGAATTGCAGCGGAACGTGGAATGGCTTTATGTGGAGGGGATAGGTGGTCTAGCTGTATTTTGAAAAATGGAGACCTACAGAACATTGAAATCTTTTTGCTGGATAATATGCCCCGGAAAACAGTTGAAAGTCTTCCTGAAAATATAAAATGGATACTTCTTTCAGAAGATGGAGGCACTCTAGTTGGCAACTTAACAAATAGCACTCCTATAGTACTGAAAATTCCTTATTTTATACTGCTTCCGGATAAAAATAGAAGTAAAAAAGGATACGCGATTAAAGGAATCAGTTGGGATGGTACAATATCTGTTGGTACTAAACTGGCGTCTGAGGAAGATTGTTTAGAACATAACAATGCAATTATTTGGAAAACTTGTTATAGCACTGGATGGAGTCCAGACTTAGATGGAAATTCAGAATATACTTGTCTAAATAGAATAGGTAGTGTAGTAGGAGGAGTGCATGAAATTGGAGAATATCATGATTTTCATCCTTTTGTGTGTACAGCCTCTTCATTCGAGTATCTTCCACTAACGGATAATTTTCATTCAGGAGGTATTTCTAGTTTGGATAATACCGGTGATATATGCGTTGGAAGCTGTTACAATCTTTCTGAACATGCTTTAACTGTAGAGCAGGCGTGTGCTTGGCATAAAATAAAAGATGAGTACACGCTAAAGCTGCTGCCAGTTCCAAGTAGTTCTAATGTTTCACGGGCAAATTACGTTTCTGGTGACGGAGCGTTTATTGCAGGAAGTTGTAGAATTCACCTTGCCGACTGGTCTTCTGCTCTCGATTCTCCTGGTAAAGAACTGGTTTCAGAAGAGAACGTTTCGATATTAATTAATAGGCAGTATGCTGATACTAGTTCGAGTGAATCCCTATATAGCCCGTTTGATACTATTGGCAAAGCATGTGTTTGGTATAATGGATGTTGCTATATTTTGCCATCCAGCAGTAATTCTGTATATTCAGAAGCGCACTATGTGTTTGCCAATAATTTTGGCAGTGAAACCGATGTTGTAATTATAGGTGAAACCAGTTACAATGCTAAAGTCTGGGTTTATAAAATTAGAAACGGAGACAGAGTAATTAGTAGCGACTCTTTAGTGCTTGAAATGGTACTTCCATTTTCTGTTCGATCCATGACTTCTGTTTCCAAAGATGGAAATTGGATTGCTGTTTCGGTAGAGGATGCCGCTTATTTATGGCATAGAAAATACGGATTTGTTGATGTAAAAGAATTATTGTTAAGTATGGACGCTAATAGCATAGTAAGTGCTATCCAGGATGTGGAGATAGTTTCCGTAGATGCAGTTTCAGAAGATGTGGAAGTGCTTGCAGGAACCTGTAGAAAGGTAGGGTATTCTGGTGAATTAGAGTATTTGCCGTTTAAAGCAAAAATATTTTCCCTGTTAAAAAATGCAACATTTCTTCAGAAAATATCTACTCATACGGCACGGAAAAAATAATTGCTATAAATCTAGTTTTTCTGATATTATAACATTAATATGGAGGAAAGAGAGTGAATAATATTAGAAAAATCTTAGTCGGATGTGGGTTGGCTTTGGTGTGCAATTTGCCATTAATTGTGAATGGAAGTGACGCAAAAGAGTCAGATAGCGATAAAGTAGTGAGCTATTCTTATGATATTAAAGATGTAGAGAACACAGTGTATAATTTGTTAGTACGTGTTTTTGCTATTACGGATAGATTCATGAAAATTGAAGATGAAGTAGTGGGAAATCCAGATCATAGTTTAAGAAAATTAATACATGTTACCGAGGAAGAGATTAAAGAGAATATTAAATTGATAGACAATGTTACATCATGTCATCATTCTAATTCACTATTAGATGTAAATCCTCATTCTAGGTGTATAAACGAACTTGCTGGTATATTGAAAAAATTATTAGTAGATGTAGATTTTCACGTTATGAGTGGCTTGAAAATGAAGATTGAGAGCGCTGATAATAGTATGTTAACCCTTTTCAAGAGTCATTCAGATAGAATATTTAGGGAAGTAATGAGCTACTATCCTCAAGGTTTAGGCTGCAGTAGTATAGAGGTAGAAAGATACTATATTATTTATAAATTTCCAGATGTATTTAATAAACTACGGGACGCCGGCGTGTATTATGATTCCATTGGATACATTCAACTTAATGAATATGTTCCACCTTGTGACTATTGAGCAGCATTAAGGTATTCATTGGAACGATTATAACTCGTTCCAATGAATACCTACACTAGAATCTACTACTATCGGTACAGAGAGAGGGAGCAGATTCTCCATGCAAATCTGTATTTTAGGAACGATGTCCAACTTATTTTCAGGGATTTCCATTAATAGTTCGTCATGAACTTGTAAGAGAATTCTACATCCCGTTCCTTTAAATAGTTCATCTACTTTAATAATAGCTAACTTGGCCATATCTGCAGCCGATCCTTGTATAGGTGCATTTATCGCTTGCCTTTCTACATAGAGTCTCTGATGTCTGTTAGAGGTATGAATATCTGGGAAATATCTTTTTCTTCCCAAAATGGTGGTGGTGTATCCATTCTCTCTTGCTTCTTCAACAATTTTCTGTGTAAAACTCTGCACACTGGGGAATCTTTCATAATACTCTAGGATTAACTGTTTTGCATCTTTAATACCGAACGCCTCTCCAAGCTGATTCGCTAATCCGTATTCCGTAACTCCATATAGAACGGAGAAGTTGAGAATCTTTGCCAAACGCCTCTGTTCACTGGTGACCTCTTCTAATGCAATGTGGAACATCAAGCTTGCTGTAGCAGAATGTATATCCTCACCGTTGTTAAATGCCTTTACTAAAGAAGCATCTTCAGACATATGGGCAAGTAGTCTTAGTTCAATCTGAGAATAATCGCAAGAGACAAGTTTATACCCTGGCGATGCTATAAAAGCGCATCTAATCTCTTTTCCCATCTCCGTGCGAATGGGTATATTCTGCAAATTAGGTTCTGTACTACTTAACCGACCCGTTGCTGCGCCAGTTTGCAATAAATTAGTATGAATTTTTCCATCTTTACCAATCAGTTTCGGAAGGGCATCGGCATAAGTATTCTGTAGCTTACTTACTTCTCTCCAGGATAGTATTTTTTCGCAAATAGGATAATCGACGGCCAAATTTTGGAGTATTTCTGCTCCTGTAGCATATCCTGTCTTATTCTTTTTCCCTCCCGGTAGTTTTAATTTTTCAAAGAGAACCTCTCCCAGTTGCTTCGGGGAGGATATGAGGAATTTCTCGCCAGCCAGTTGATGGATTTCCGCGGACAATATAGATATATACTGACTAAATTTCGCAGATAGGTGGGACAGTATCTCCCTGTCTACAGATATGCCTGTATCTTCCATCTTGGCTAGTAATGGTGTGGTTGGTAATTCTACTGTGTTTAGCGTGGTTGATAGCTGCTCTTTTTGGATGCTCTCATTCATAACGTCTGGTAATAGAGTTAAACAAGCAACTGTATTCTCTGGAGACTTTGGGGCCTCTATTCCAAGATAGTTCTGGATTAATTCTGAGGTGTCTACATTGTTTCTGTAAGGCTGTAGAACATATCCCGCAATAAATGTATCGAAATAAACCTGATTGTCGTACATTCTAGTTAATTTGTACCAAGGTTTTGCATTATGGATAATTACCTGACTAGTTCTCTGTGTAAACAGTTCTAATGCAAGTGATTTTGTCATTATTTTCACTTCCAGATCTATCGCTATGTAGCAGGTATGTTCATTCCCAGCATGAAAAGTATCGAAAAGAGATAACTGCTTTTCGGTATTTTCTTCGTAGAGTGCAAAATGATTATTTCCAATCCATTCCAAGGCTTCGTTAATAGTATGAAGTTCACCAGTATATTTAGCATCTACATTATCCGTTTTCATGATGAGTTCTAAATTTTCCGCACTCTGAAGGGATTCCGATTCTTGAATGTAATTCTTAAACACTTTTGGAAACTTTTCATGTAATGATTTAAATTCTAGTTTCTTTAGCATGTTAAGTGCATCTTTTTTACCCTCTGAACTAAGTTTGTATGGGATAAGTTCAACATGGATAGGTACAGTAGTGTGAATCGTGGCAAGGGCTTTAGAAAGTATCACCTGATCTTGATACGTGTTTATTTTTTCCTGCCATTTAGGTTCTAGCTTATCACTATTTTTAATAATATTCTCTATGCTTCCAAATGAGTTGATCCACTTTGCTGCTGTTTTTGGTCCTACTCCAGCAAGGCCGGGGATAGCATCACTTGTATCTCCTACAAGTGCCTTATAATCGGTGATATATTCTGGACCAAATCCGTACCGCTCGTTTACAGATGCATCGTCATATATAAAAAGATCTGAGACTCCTTTTCTGGTACTAAGAATATGGATGTAATTGTTTACGAGTTGTAGGGAATCGAGGTCGCCGGTAATGATGTAAGCCCCTTTTTTTTCTTCTGTGCATTTTTTCGCAATAGTGCCAGCGATATCATCTGCTTCATAGGTTTCAAGTTCAATGGATGGTATCCGTAATGCTGCTAGTAGATCTCTAGACATAGCAAGCTGTTCCTTAAGATCGTCTGGGGTGGGTTTTCTTGTGCTTTTGTAGAGTTCATAGGAATCGTGCCTGAATGTTTTGCCTGGGGCGTCAAAAGCTGCAATGATAGTTTCTGGCTGATACTTTTCTATTATTTTATAGATCATACCGGTGAACCCGTAGAGTGCGTTGGTCGGTATTCCAGATGAAGTGCTTAGGTAACGTGTGGCATAGTATGCTCTGTAGAGGAGGCTGTATGCGTCAAGTATGAATATTTTTTTATTAACGTTTGTCATTATATGCGTAAATTTAATAGAATTATACTCTTATAAGTTAACGATACCATTTTGCGACAAGATCTGTTATCGCATTTATGCTGGGTCTTTAGTCCTTATGGTGATATTCTGTAATATAAACTAATAACATAGGTACTTAGTACCTTGTAACTTCTCAAAGGCAAAAATCATGAGCACCATAACATACAGACCAACAAGATACGAACAAGTAATGCACGCAGTAGAAGGGATGAATATCAGGGCTCGACGCAAAGTTGATAGTTACTGTGTTTATGTAGATGAAAAGATGTTTGCATGTCTTTTAGGGGACGATGTAGGATTAAAGTTACCTCCTGAAGATGCAGCAAAGATAATCGGAAAATTTTCAGCTGAATACTTTAAGTCTTCTCCAACATCTCAGCCGATGAAAGATTACATCCGAATCCCTAAAGAAGTTTTAGACGATACAGACGCTTTTATCGAATTGGTAAAAATTAGTACGAGCTATGTTACTAGTGTCTAGTATTCATTAATTAGTGCTGAATTAATAGTTATTTTTAATTCACTTGTTGTCTCCATGCATTCGGCTGTAAAAGGCGATTGATTGAAGAATCCTAACGTGTACAATGTCTATTTGTACGATTATAATGCGATGGTGAGTGATGTAGATGCTGCTGCTAAAAAGTATGGTGGCTAATTAAATTGGTTCAGCATCCTTTTTACAGTATCTCCTAGTGTTATTGTCATATTTTCCTATAATTATTCTGTGTTAAATAATTTATCCAGTAATTATAGGAGAACGTTTTTGAAATATATCTTAACCTACCTTACATTATCTGTAGTTTTATTGGGTTGCGGCGGCACTAGTCACTCTCCAAGTAGTGCTCTTATTCCAGTTAGTAGTAATACATTGTTTCACAAACACAAGGATGTATTAAATACTTCTCACATAGCTGCTGCATCGGTTAATGAGCCTACTGCTCAAGATGTTAAGGCTTTTGCAAAGGCAAACAAACTAAATTATCCTGATACAAAGGATGTCAGTTCTTTATTGGGAAAGCCCGCAGGTACAGTGTGGAATGTTCTTGGCAATAATAGCAAGTTTTATCCTGTAAGTGAAGAAAAATGGAACACAGATAATGAAGAAAATAATCCCTATAGTCAAAAAAGATTAGAGCTTCAAAAAAATTGGCGTTCGATGTTTTCACAGTATCGTTTTAAAGTACCAGAATCGGTCGTGGATGAACTGTATAACAATGGGAAGATCTTCAAGCCTGAGATACTCCATCCCGTCATTATGCATGCTTTTTCTAATGCACATGGAGGATTTAAGACTGTTTGGATAATGCTGACATTGCAAGCAATGGAGATATTTAATAATGAAGCTTATAAAAATTATATTCTTTACTTGGAAAATAGCAGTAACTTTTCTACGCAGTATGAGTCAAATCTACTATATAACATGTGGGTTATGATGGATCCATATAATCAGTACAAAGTGTTGAGTTATGTAAAAGATCCTGCAAAATTTTACATGACATTATTAAATATAGATAAAAACATAGAGAAGAATAATGGATCTGGGAAGAATCCGGTTTCTAAATTTATAGAGACATATTATCAGAGTCCTCTTGATACTGAGTGTAATTATTACTCATATTCGAATGTGCCGTACAAGAGATATAAAACTATTAAATCTATTCTGGAGCAATGTAACTCTGGTCAGCTGCTAGATATTATTTCTCTTGGTTTAGATGAAAAAGATGGAACATTCGTAGATGGTAAGTTTGTAAAGGTTAATGATGTGTACGGGGCAATATTGGCTATGGATAAAGGCCAGTTTCAAGTATTTGGGAATTTTGTAAATAAAGAGAATAGTGTATCAGATAATGATACTACTAAAAAAGTGAGAAAATTTACGCGTGATATCTTTAGTAATCTATTTAAAATAGCAGTGGAATTAAAGGAAAAAATATCTGCTGACATACTCACTGTTTTAATAAAGTACACATTCCAGGAATTAGATGTTTTCGGAAGTTATTCTCAGTATCAGGTAGATACGATGAAGGCTTATAAAGCTCTTATTCTAAAAAACATTAAAGATACCTATCAGGAACGATCTACCAATGAAGAATATAGAAAAGTATTTAAAAACTTAAATATGGGTTATAGAAAAGTTCTTATAAATGAGATGTTTGTATACGATAAGAACAAGATGTATAATGTGCTGAAGGAAGGTTCTGTTGAACAGCTGAGTGCATATGGTATTGCTATACAGGATATGTTATCTCAACTGAGTGAGGATGAACGTTGGTTTTTATTGAAAAAGATTAACCCAAGTGCTAGTGTAGAAGGTGTTGGTATTTTAACTTCATCTTACAGGTCGTTAGTGCCTCCATCATGGGAGAATCCTAATGTACAGTCTCTATCAGATGGAAAGTAGTTTTTAAAAGGGATTTGGGAGTATTAAACAATGGATGTAAAAAGTAAAAAATGTGCTTATGCAGTATTGATCATTCTTATTGCTGTTATACATGGCTGTGGTATTGGGGATGTATCTACGGTTAATAAATCACTTGGTAGCACTGCAGTTGTAGAAGATGTAATAACAGATAAACCTGCTACAGGGAATAGTACTGATCAATTGGGCCCCAAATCTGTTGCATCTTATGAAGATTTTCAAGATGCTTTAATATATAGTTCGGCCCTTCCGAGGAATAGACCACTCGAAGATCTAACTATAGTGGAGAACTTTAATCCTTATGCGCCAACTATTATTCCTAGTATCCTAGATAATAAACTGAAAAATTTATCTGGTAACTATATTCTTCGAAGATGCTATTTTGCAGATTTATCTGGAAAAGATATTGCTAACTTAATAGGTAGTTCCACATATCGCGTAAATTATGGTTTCCCAAAAGATAAGGATAATAACTTAAAATACAATGCTCCAAGGATTGAAGAATATTCTTTTAACTGGTGTGAGTTCTTTTTTGGTATTCGAGATTCAGTGAAAGTAGATTGTATACGGGAATTGCTCAAAAAGAATCCTGAGAATAAAAGTAATTTATTTACTAAAATTTGGTACGCTCATCTATATTGGGACGTCTGGATTATGAATACTACTTTTAATGGAACACTTACACTAAAAAAATATTTTAATATCATGCCCTTAGACTTGGTTAATTTTAGTCTAGCAATCCAAAGTGATGATGAAGGTTCGCTAATGCAGCAGATTTCAAGTAAAAATGATATAGGAGATGGTGACATAGCATTAATTCCTAAAGATGGTAATTATGAGTTTCAGCTTGGTAAAGATAGTAACTATGTGTTTCGACGTACCAATCCCTATTTTGCTAAGTACCGACTACTACAGTTGGCTTTTGAAGCTGGCAATAAAGAGGACGTTTTCCGTGATATAGTTGATGCGGCTATTATGCATTATAATTGGAGTTGGGATGAATTAAATGTTGGTTACTACCAAGACTTCATTAAAATGCTTCTGACAGTTTTTGATCTTAATACCGGGAAAGCAAAGTACCATGGTCCGAAAATTAAAGTAGTTGGAAAGAGGTTTGATTCAATTCCTTACGACAAACTAACCTGTGTTTATGATGGGGTTCGAGATCTGTATAGACTTGCGTGGAAGAAGGAAGCTAAGTACTTAACTTTACCAGATCTTAATCTATCAGAACTCATCCAGTTACTAGATTTTGATAGACAGAAAGCGTTATTGAAAATGATAGTTCCATCTTACAAGGAACTTCAGGGAGATATTAAGAAGTATGCTGATAAGCTTCAAAGTATTGTTCTGGATGGTATTCCTAGTTGGGTGCTAGCAAATAGATATATTGATGATAAACAGATGGCATCCTTTATAAGCCAAGTTTGTAAAGGAATATCAAAAGATAATTACGACAAACTAAAAGCTTTGGAAAATGATACTGAATTCAAGGACGTATTTAAACTTGGGGTAAATAAATTTTTGGAAGATAATAGTAAGTAGGAATATTGTAAAGCAAATACCAGAGGAATATAATGGATAGAAAGTGGATATTATTAATTGTATTATTAATACATGTGGGTTGTGGGAGTAACAACCCTAGTACTGAGAGTAGCAATGCTCTAGTGGAAAGCAATGCTACAAGAGCAAGCGGTGTTTCTAATATTGCTTCTGCTAATATATTTTTATCTAATACAGAATCCGATCCTGTTAAAATGACTGCCGACCAATTTAATGCATTCCTTAATTACAGTAAAGTGAAAATAAGCGAATGCAAAGCTTTTAATGTAGACAAAGAAGATTACTTCTTTGCGGATCTGAAAGATCCTAGTTCTTATGATAACTATGTTGTAGAACTAGGGAAGTATATGTCCGAAAATAAATATTCTAAGGCTTTTAAAATAGATAACAAGAATTTAGATGAATACAGCTGGCAGGCTGTTTTCTGGAGCCGAATTCCTCATAACGAACTGAAGAAAGCTGTATTATCTTATCTATTAGAAGATCCAGAAAAAAAGAAAGATTACACTAGGCTGAGCAAAATCTGGTACCGTTGTAACTTAAAAGAGAAGTGCATACTACTAAACTTTATTACAGACAAGAACCGATTATCCCCGCTACTCCAGAGCATAGTAGATATCTGGTACACCAATAAGGATAATGCTGATAACCTAACAACAACTAAAGCCGATCTATTAAATTATTTTGTCTATGCTTTTAACTTAACTAAAACTTCGAAAAAAGTAAACTACTCTGCTGGTGATGAGTTCTATCATCATTTTGGAGATGTAGAATACTTTATAGTAGATGAGGTTCAAGGTGCTATAGGTAGTTATGCTAAAAGTAAACATTGGAGCAAATATGAAATATTTAATATGCTGGGTCTATATAAAATCCCTATAGTAGTGTTGCTTGATGAAAATGTAACTATTGCCAGTAAAATACTCAGCAAAACAGATAAGAAGAAAGAATCGGATTTTGCTTTTGCTGCAAAGAGAGCTAGAGAGGAAGCATTGAATTTAGTTCCCTTTGTACAGGGTATTACAGAAGATGATTTTAATAACTATTATAAATCATTCCCCCAAAATAAGTTTGCTTCGACAGCTCAAGCACTTAAAACTGTTATGTTAAAGGACTTATCTCAAAAACTGTGAACTAGATAAACATATAGTTTGATTATGCTATTTTATTACACTCATTAGATGTTTTGTTTAGCTGGGCTAGAATTGCATTTAGTTCTAGTCCAGCAATCAGTAATAAGATAATAACCAGTACTAATACTGCTAGTACAAACACTGTTTTTCTTGCAAAGTAATTAAAATAGACAAAAGATTGGTGTAATATAGAAGAAATGTATAAAAATTATTCCTTATTTATAACTTTTATGACATGTTGTTTAACATATTCGGTTGAAGATAGAGACAAATTGGGTAAGCGTGCTCCATTGGCAGATATTACTAATGCGCAGCTTATTCTTTCCGATACAGAAAGTGAGACAACGATAGAATCTGATGAATATGTAGAACACGATAGGCAAAAGATACTGAAGGTTTTAAGGAGTCCTAGAGATACACTTGAAATTATCTTTTCGGGGTTAGATTTTGTTTCGCAAGTTAACTATGTAAATGATGTTCTAATTCATGCTAGAAATGAAGTAAGTGAAAATATACAATCCAATTATAAAGATTTTTTTGGTTTACTAACGCTAGAAGCATTCTGGAAAGGGAAAAATGTTTCTGGTGAGGAGTGGATTCCAATAATCGAAAATTTAGAGAGAGGTATTGCGGAGTACTTACATGTGGATGATAGTTTATATTCATTTGGATTATCGGAGGTTAGCTTCTACGATGTAGAAGATCTTGCTAGTGTCGTGCGATTTTTATATAAGCATAAGAGAATTGATAAGTTCTCTTTGTCTTTACTCAATACTTGTATAGAAGAGAGTTTTGTTCTTACCATTTTAAAGTATTTACCGCCTACTATAAGAAAAATTCATATGGATTGTGCTTATTTAAATCTAGAATGTTGCAGAGAATTGAAAAAATTTTCTGATATTCAAATACTCTCTATTCCTGATGCAGATCTAGCTGATGAGAGCATCACATGGGCGGATGTTATTAGTTCTGTATCTTCAACTCTGGAGGTATTAGATGTTTCATTCTCTTCTTTTGATTCTGAGGCCGCTAGAAAATTGGTAAACTTTCCAAACTTAAAAACTTTAATTGTTGAAGAATGTGATACTTTATCCATATACGGTTTATCCGGGATTCTTCCACGGTTGGAGAGACTGAACTTAAACACATTCACTATCATTGATTATAACCTGCCTGCTGTGGCATGGTGCAAAACACTAAAACATCTAAGCATTGTAAATTCCACAGAGATAACACCATGCATGTGGATGAAAATTATTGAAGTATTACCAAAAACATTGGAAACGATTGATGTTTCTGGAACTTTTATTGATAAAAACGGATTAGATAAGTTACTGCAAGCATTTCCGAATTTAAAGACTATTCACGCGGAAGAGTGTCGGTTAAGGGATACTAATTATCTGGGTATATAAAAGCAGCTATTAGCTGGATACAAAAATGTTATATTGCATTCATTCTTCGAGCGCGCTTGGCACATCTGTTTCCAAAATTTGTTGTAATTTGTATTGATTATCCAGTGTGTAAATTTTAACAGAATTATCGGCTTCATGAATGTAAACCACTCTCTTCTTACGACGGGAGTATCTAATGATTTTTTCAGTTTTTTCTATAGTACGGCTATTTGGGAGATGAAGAATTTGAATGTTGTCCGAGAGATAGTTGCATATGATATCCCAGGCACGGTCATGTGTCCTAAAAAAATGAGTGCGGGTCAAATCTAGTTCACTGACTGATAATAATTTTAATAATCTGAATGTTTTCGGCCAGTCTTTAATACTAATAATTTTAACTTTTCTTATAATACCCCGAGGTAAATTTTTATTAATAGGGTATGTCTTCTTAATTTTACCATCCAATAATCTATAGTAGTCTTGTAATTTAATCATTCCCTTTAATGTATCAGTATCCATTTCTATATCTAAATCACAGTAGTCTTCAGAAACAATGCTGGAGAATGCAGATGCAAAACTGTGGGCAAATAATGATTCTTTTTCCAATAAAGGGATATCCAGTTAAAGATGAGAAAAACAGTCTAGAAGAACTGTATACAAGTCCAATTCTTTTGCAGGCTGGTTGGAGAATTTACTATCTTCCATAGTCTTAGAATTAGAATTGAGTAGAAGAAGTGCAAAAAATAATTGAACAATACTTTTGGAAAAGTTTTTCATTTTCAATCTATTACCTGAAAACTATTTTCACACCCTTTCTTTCCTGTCTAAAGGTATCGATACCTTTTCCCGGGGAAGTAATATTGCTAAGATTTACCTCTTTAATTCCTGGTGGAAGACTGCCTAGACAGTCCCAGTTTCGTATCATACTTCTAGAGAGGTTTAATTTTTCAAGGTATATTAAATTTTGTAAAGTGTTAATTTTATTTGAATGTACATCTGTCTCCCCAATGTCTAAATTTACTAAAGATGAAGGGAAGTGTTTTTGAAATGAAAGCCAGCTTTCACCAAGTTTTACTCCTCTTAAATTTAAGTCTTCTAAGTAATGTAAATTTTTTAACCAGTTGTATAGAACCTCTCTAGTTACATCCGTATAGCTAAGGTCTAATCTAATGATGTGAAATGGCAATTCAATATCTGCAGGCCATGATTCTCTTCCCAATGTTAATTCTGCCATGGATAACTCCTCAAGTTTATCAAGACTATGGGTTAACTTCTTAAACTGATCCATAAAGAAACAATTTTTAGAGCGTATGTCTTCCAAAGGTGTATTAACAGTATTTTTAAGAAATGTATCGAATCCTATTACAGTAATTTTTTTAATTCCAAACTGAAAAGAATTGCCATTAGGCCGGAAGTCGTCCTGAAGATCTTTTACTGAAGTAAGAAAATGTATTAGTGTTTTCTCTTCAGGTGATAATTGTGCCTTTTGTTTTTTAAGTTCTTTTTTACAGAGCAGTAACTTCGCGAATTCTCTTCTACTTTCATGTTGCATTATACCAATATAATTGTTCAGTATTTCTTGAAGACTTACAAATAGGTGAATGTTTTCGGGTGTTAATATAACTGTGTCACAAACAGAATCATGGCTCCAGATATTAGAGTTTTCGTAGACTCTTAAAATATCTATGACTCTTTCCATATTTGTGCCCGGTTGAATAGGAGTGTGTAGTATGAAGCCCTCAATAAACTCTAATTTTTCTTGAATATTTAAATTAGCTATAAGTTTTAGTAATGCCCTCCATTGAATGGACCAATCGATATCTTCCCGTAGGACAAAATTAATTTTTTCGGCAATACTCTTTTCCGATATTAAGTTCCAATCAGCTTCTGTATAGCTATATAATCCTGATTGAGTGTGTATTGTATCACTCTCTATATTTGTTTCATCATCTGAAAATTCTTCTTCGCTACTATCTGTGTATAAATCTATAAGGTCTAGATCTGAGATTTCTTTAGCATCTAAAATATTTTTACATTCGGGCAGAGTATTGTCTATAGCTGCTGAAAGTGCTTGGAGTATTTGTACTCTAATTTTTGGATCTATCTGACTAACAATGTACTTGCGTTCAGGATGAGATGCTGATTGTTGTTTGTTAAATTTAAATCCGGGTCGTTGAGCTTTCATTTCCTCAAGTAACTCCCGGGGACAATTAGTATCTTCCACATCAAGGAATAGGATACTCGCAGGTAGGCTTAAGATACAATTCCAGTCCGTTAAAAGTATATTTTTAAAGGTAATTTCCCTTAAATGCTGGTATCGTGAGAGCTTGCTAATACTCTCAGAAGTAATATTGGTATTTATGAGCACAATGGTTTGTATATTAGAACTTAAATGTTTAAAGCAGGCCCCTTCTTCAGGATGGTCTAAATGGGCATTAAATATAGAAAGTTCTATTAAAGAAGAGAATGATGGTAAGAATGTAGTATCAAGGGTATCTTAATTCTCCAAATCTAAACGTAATACCTGTAATTTTTCGGAAAAATCTATCCATGCCGAAGAATCTATTTTATGTAAGGGTTTAAAATCTATGCGTCTTATTTCTGAAATTTCTTCTAATTGCTCTAGTTGGTCCTCATCTAGATACTGTTGGGCAAGAGTCATTTTAAGATAATCAGATGTGTCAGACAGCCTGGTATTTATACCACTTGTACTATAATCTTCATTAGTACTATCTGTATATTTATCTTCATCTGTATTAGAAGTTTCTAATTCATGATGGGGACTATCTATCATCCCTTGACTAGCACTCGATGCACATATTAGCAATAGTAAGCATTGCACTCTTAATGATAAACTTCTCATGCCTTTATTTTACTTTATTGATGAGTGGAAAAAATATTGTAGAAATAAGCAATTCCTTTCAAGGCCTAAAGTCCTGGCATCTATAATGCTCTAGTGCGGACTAACTAGAGGGCGGGAGTTATTGCATACCAGGAGCTAATCCATTGTTGGAGCTTGTCAGATATTAAGCATTGGGGACACCCATCATTTTCTTCATGGAATTGGAGGAGATCGTGCATGGAACCAACAACGGTACGATGATTTAAGTTAAATAAGCAGGTGTGATTTTCTAAATTATCTCTGAATCTGTCCGATTTTTCTCTTAAAACATCAATCCCCATGGCACTCTTGATTGGGACTAATCCGTCCGTCAGTGGTTCTATAATTTCTGTGACTTCCTTTTTGAATATGTATTTTTGGGTAAGATATTCAATCATGATGCCAACATTAGTAGGTTCACGATGCGGGATTCCTTCTAGTTTAGGATGAATATAGCATAGATCGGAAAATTTATTGCCTGCTATTGTGTAGTAGTTAGCAATCTCTTTATAAGGTGATGGTGTGCCGTTAAGCTCTTCCAAGAAATGCGATTGTTTGCTAATATAATCTGATGACGTAAAGAGATCGAACATGGCGATAGATTTTTCTGATGGAAAAGCATCTAATACCCTCCACGGGATTCCCATATGGGGAGATCCGAATGTAATTAGATTGCCGTATTTAGGATACTTACTTAGGAGATGACCCTGTTCTAGGGCATATCTCGCGACAACTCCTCCCATGCTGTATCCAAATAAGTCTACTTGAGTGCAGTTTTTTAAGAATCTATTACATTCATAAGCTAATGTATTTCCTAAAGTATCTAAACTAACAGAAGGTAGATAGTTATATCCTATGATTGCATCGTAACGCTTTTTACCTGTGTCCGGCATGAAAATTTTATCGTGGAGTATTCTGGCCAAATGAGTGGTATCTCTTAATCCGTAGTTGGTATTGAAGGTGTCGAGAGTCATATGGTCGTAATCTTCGAATAACTCCTTTGGTAGAATATTACTTACTCTAGTTAACAGCTGTTTTAGACACCAACGTTTAAATCTAGCTTTAGTGCTCATAGGAAGAGCATTGATGCTTCCTAGAAGGTATTCTGTACAGTGTCCATGTACAATAACGGCTACTCGGTGCATGTCTTCGTCTAGAGTATCTATTGTGTTCCATATGCCCTCCTCATCTTCTACTGGCTGATAAATTCTCCAGACGCTATGGGAGTCGGAATATTTTTCATTTAGTTCTATGCTAGTGCTATTAATATAATCGGAAATCCAACCTTCATACCACGATCCTACATGAACTGCGGCATGATTGCTTTGTAAAAATATTAAATGTATGAAGAGAATAAGAAAATGCTTATGGACTCTATATGTTTTTTTCATATATGCTGCATCCTTAGTACATATGTTAATATGTTAATTGTTGGAAGATTTTTTCTTATATATGGGTTTTCGAAAGTTTTTCTAAAAAAGTTTTTTCGGAATAAACTGCTCTATATAATCCTGATCTAGTTCCGATAGAGTTATTTTTTTTAATTTAGAAGTGAATCCGGAACAGATTGCAACATTCTTTTTGGGTATATTGAAAAACTTGGCTAACTGAGGAATGATGGCGCTGTTAGCTTCACCATCGATTGGTTTTGCAGTAGTATATACGCGCCATACTTGTAAATTATCATCATATATAATTTTATTTGATGATGCATTAGGGGTTACTTTAACTGAAATGATAACTTCGTTAGTGTGTTGACACATGATTTCCGGAAATGCGTTGTCTTTTCATTAGAATTCTAGGAGAAATTTTCACCTGATTCTCTTTGGAAGTACTCTTGCTTTCAGTAACTTTTTCAGGAACTACAGAATTCTCCTTGTTTTTGATAATAACACTACTTAACGACTCTGATTTTTCTTCTATAACGTCACATTCGGGAGTATCAGCTGTTTCAACTTTTGTCTCTTCTAGATTGGATGGTACGTAGAATGCATCCATCATCATATCTATCTCTTCAGAAGTGAGTTTGGCAGAAGGGAATACATGCTTTTTAGGTTCGATATTAGATGCTGGATGAACTATTTCTAGTTTTTCTTCTTTATCAGGTATCGCATTGCATTCAACTAATTGAGGGGTATTTGTAATGTTCTCAGAGGATTGCTGTTGGGTAGTTTCAGTTGAAGAAGCACTAGTGCCTAATGTTTTAATATTAGAAACCTCTTCTGCTATGAAGTTTCTCCAGCTTTCCATAAACATTTTTTGATTTTGTTGAATCTGCTCAATGAACTTATATTGAAGATTCATATTATCTCTTAAAGTTCTTTCTGTGTCTACAGATTTGGAATTAGCATATTTAATGATGTTTTTAGCTTGTTCCTTAGCTTCTTCTATGATTTTTTCTGCTTCCGTTCTGCTGTTTTCAATAGTCTCTTCAGCAATTTTTTCTGCAGCGATTATTGCCGACTGTATCGATCTCTCCTTTTTTTTATATTTCTCTAGTTCAACAAGAGCATCTTCTACTGTAGTATGCGAATCATCGAGAGCAGTAACAAGCAGATCCCATTCAGTGCTTATTTTCTCTATAAATTCGTCTACTTTGGCAATATCATATCCACGGAATGATTTTGGAAACTTATTTTTTTTTATATTTTCTATTGATAGATTATCCATTATAATTAATTTAATTTTTCACCCAATATTTTCTGAACTAATTTAGGATTTGCTCGTCCAGCAGTCTGCTTCATAACGGTACCAACCAGGAATCCGATGACGGATTTCTGACCCCCCTTATACTTTTCTACAATATCGGAGTGGTTATGCAATACTTCATCAACTATCTTTTCAATTTCGTCTGTGTTAGATATCTGAGTTAATCCTTTCTCTTCTACTAGCACGCTAGGCATTTTTCCTGTTTGGTACGTCTCTTCGAAGATACTCTTGGCTATTTTGCCACTAATGGTATCTTTCTGTATAAGACTCACTAAATCGGTTAAATGTTGGGGTGTTACTTTTGAAGATTGGAATGTTTCGCCGGTTTCGTTTAAAAGCTTTGCGAAATCTGAACTCATCCAGTTGCAGATAAGTTTAGCATCACTATTAAGCGCCATACAGTCTTCAAAATACTGTGCCCAAGATAGATCGGAAACAAGAAGACCTGCGTCGTATTTGCTTAGTCCGTAATCGTTCTGATATCTCTGGAATTTTGCTAGCGGTAATTCTGGCAAACTAGCCCGAAGCTCTTCTAAATACTCATCGGAGAAATCCATTGGAACCAGATCGGGATCGGGGAAGTACTTGTAATCTTGCTCACTCTCTTTGGCTCGCATGATAAAAGTCTTTTCATTTGCTTCATCCCATCCACGAGTCTCTTGCTTTACTTCTAGCCCTTGTTCGAGGAGTGATACTTGTCTCTTGTATTCAAATTCTATGCCATGCTGAACACTTCGAAATGAGTTTAGATTCTTCAATTCGGTTTTAGTACCGTATTTATCTGTACCAACTACTCGGATAGATATGTTAGGTTCACAACGGAGAGATCCTTCCTCCATTTTTCCATCACAAACTCCTAGATAGAGTAGTACTTGGCGTAATTGTACTAAATACTCTTTAGCATCATCAGCATTTTCAATATCAGGTGGGAAATCGGTTACAATCTCCATAAGCGGAACACCGGCACGATTAAAATCGACCCCCGATCCTCCTGAGGGCATGTGCATTAACTTACCAGTATCCTCTTCAAGCTGCACCTTCCGGATATTAATTTTCTTTACCGATCCGTCTTTCTGTGGGATTTCTAAATATCCAAAATGACCCAGTACGTTAGTGTCCCCAAACTGACTAATTTGATAGCCCTTAGCAAGATCGGGGTAGAAATAATTCTTTCTATGAAACACAGATCGTTTTGCTATCTTACAGTTCAAAGCTAAAGCAGTACGGAGTACATTCTCTATAGCTTTTCTGTTTGGTATGGGTAGTGTGCCTGGCATACCCAGACAGACGGGACATACCCTAGTATTGGGCTCTCCACCGAAATCAACGGGACATCTGCAGAACATCTTACTCTTGGTACTTAGCTCTGCATGTACCTCCATACCTGTACTTAACACATATTCAGCCATACTATTATATTATTCTACCAACTCTTTCAAAATAACTTGTATATTATAGAAGGAATTGTTAACGGAACATATAGAAGATGGAATGCCTTTGAACGTCAAACGCTATCAATTTAACTATGTTTTATCCTGCTTTTTTCTGTTTAATAAGACTAGTGTCGGGGTAGGGTGTAAGTGGGAGAGGAATCTCCTTCAGCTTATCTTTGCTATTATTTCTAATGCTACTGATTAATTGTGGATTACTCCAGCTGCTGTTGATGTAAGAATTCCATACGTTATCATAGGTATTGAAAGTTTGGATAGCAAGATTGCTCCAGCAGAAACATTTCTCTAATCGGGAGTATGCGTTTTGGACAAGCTCTTCAGCAAGTTCGTTGTTCTGGAATACTTTTAGTATGGCCCAGGCCAGACTCTGATAATCCCCCTTATAGCAAGATGTACCAGTATAGTTATTCAGAACAATCTCCTTTAATCCTCCAGCATCACTAGCCACTACTGGGACTCTAGATGCCATAGCTTCAAGCGCGACTATACCGAAGGGTTCATATAGGGAAGGGAATGTAGCCACATCGGCAATATGATACAATTTTTGGAGTACAGATCTATTCTGATATCCCGTAAAAATAACATTCTTTTCTATGCCGTACCATTTTGCAAAACTTTCGAAGTTGTCTCTATTGCCGCCTCCAACAATAATAAATTTGGTGTTAGGTTCCTGTGCTATTACAATACCTGCTGCGTTAAGTAGCACATGGATCCCTTTTTCAGGAACAAATCTTCCTGCATAGAGGACTATTTTTTCGTTTTTCTTAGCAAATTTCTTTCTGTAACTATCTCGTTCAGGAGTGGTCCAGGTTAGTCGGAAGTTCTTTTTATCTATTCCGTTGTAGATAACATCAATCTTATCTGATGGTGTACTAAACTGCTGTTCAACCTCTTTTTTCATGAATTGGGAACATACAATTATCCGCCAAGCTTCTAGAGTAAGGTTGTACTCCTGATTATGGACGCATCTCTGAACATCGTTATGGATACCCTTATGTCTACCATGCTCTGTTGCATGGATAGTTGCCACCAAGGGTAGATTGAACTCATGCTTTAATGCTTTAGCGGAATCTAATGATAGCCAGTCGTGTGCATGGATAATAATCGGCGTAGACTGATTCATCCATCCCGAAAGCAACTCTCGTGCTTTTCTTGTCTGTGATTCATTAAGATAGCTAATCTGCTGGAAAAAATTATCGGCTCCGTGCTTAAGTGGTACTCGATGAACGTGTACGCTCTCCCCTTCCAGTTGATATTCTGGTTCGCTGCTACACTCTTGGGTGATAACGTGTACTTCTAATCCTTGTCTAGAAAGTTCCTGCGAAAGTTCGTAAACATGCGGACTAATTCCTCCCACAACTCTGGGTGGATACTCCCACGATAACATAATAACTCTCATCTCAGATTAATGCCCCTAGATGGAATTATCGGCACGTCTGTGTTCTAATTAGATACATTTGCAGTGCGTATTTTTACTGTTTTTTAAAGTAAGTTGGTCTTGAAATATTAGTTTTTCTAGCAAGCAAAGGAATGAAAATATAGAGTGACTGGATCTCCTTCGAAGATGACAAATCAGAGGTGGGTCTAAAACTATTAAGCATCTCCCCACTAGGCCGTCATCCTGGAACGGGATCCAGTCCTTTGAAATTGCTTATTGCTTTTGGATTATTTCAGAATTTATTACAGCATTAATTGAGGTATTAGATAGCAAAACATATATTGGAGTAATTTAGCTAATTATCTTACGTAATGTATTTTAGGATCGTTCATACTATCCAGTAGCATGAGAGCTACGATTGGAAGCGGTCTCGATTTTGCGATTTCCCTAGCTTCATCAAAGGAGCACTCAACGCTAGTCATCCCGCTTAGATCAATCCATTCGGCAAATCGAAAAGCACCAGCTTCAGAACTAAAGCAGGCTACTCCGTGTATCCCTTGATAGCAGTAACATCCATATTTGCCTGTAGAAGGATGGTGTAGTACATAAATTTTATCCGGAAATTCTGTTTCAAGACCTAATAGAGGCATTTCTAATACTTCTGTCATAGTAGCTATCGTCTCCTAGTAATAACGATTAATTTGTAAGTGTATTATTGGCAGGTAGGACGTAAGTACTGGAGGGTGAATTTTAATTTTTTTATTTTATGCCTATTTTTGTTATAATTTGAATGTTAGATGAGTCTTAATGTATATTCATCTGCTATATAAGGTAAAATTAATTACTAGCGTTATATTAGAACGTTTCTTCTTAAGCTTATGAATCAGAAACAGAATGAATTCCAAATTTCGTATGATAGTTTAAATAGCTATGAACAAGGTAGATTTATGCTGTCGAATTTAGCAGCCAAACGTGCCAAACAGTTGAAAGATGGCGCGCCTCCGTTAGTAAAAATAAATTCTACTCATCCATTAACTATAGCATTGGCAGAAATTGCTGCAGGTAAAATACATGCTTCTCAATTAAAACAAGGAGAAGATGTTGATGAAACATCTGTATTTGCTGACGAACAAGTAGAAAAAGAGTTAGGTTTGTTACTGCCATCATTAGATAATTTATCTGATGAAGATTTATCCGACGAAGACTTGATAGATGATATCGATAGTTTAAGCGATGATGATGATTCAGATGATGATGACGATTCAGATTCCGATAGCGATGATGATTCAGATAGCGATGACAATATTGATGATAGTGATGATATATCTGCAGAGAGTAACACTATATCTCTAGAAGATCTTGATGAAGACGATTCCGATTCTGATGATACTGAAAATGAAAACTAATTCATCAAATTAGTTATATCCAAGATTTTTTCAACTTATACTGAAATTAAGTTATGGCAATAGGTAATCCGTATGAAATATTAGGTGTTTCTACTAGCGCAAGTGCTAGTGAAATTAAGAGTGCGTATCGCAAGTTAGCTAGGCAGTACCATCCTGATGTTAATCCGAATAATCCTGAGGCAGAAGAAAAATTTAAGCAGATATCTGAAGCCTACTCCATTCTATCAGACGAAGAAAAACGTGCACGGTACGATAGATTTGGTTCGGTGGATGGTGCCGGGTTCGAATCTGGTGGTATGGCTGGTGGAATAGAAGACATCTTCAACATGTTCTTTGGTAACATGGGAGGAGCTTCTTCTGCTAGAGTATCTAACGATAAACATGGTGCTGATATCCGCTTCGATATGAAGATTAATCTTAAAGAGGCCAGTACTGGAATAGCTAGAAAGATTAAATTTAATCATGCTGTTACATGTAAGGAGTGTAATGGAAAAGGTGCTGAATCTGGAACAAAACCTGAAACGTGTTCTCAATGTAATGGAACTGGTGCTGTAACGCATACTCAGCGGAGTCCGTTTGGGATGATGAGCACCTCTGCTCCTTGTGCTGCTTGCGGTGCATCTGGAACTATTATTAAGAATAAGTGTAAAACCTGTAAAGGTAAGATGCGGGTAGTTGAAGAGAGTGAACTTGAAATTAATATACCTGCAGGAATAGAGACTGGAAGTGCTCTTCACTATCCAGGTAATGGAGATGCTGGAATAGGCAGAGGGAATGCTGGTGATCTTTATGTAGTAGTAGAGATCGATCCACATCCAGAGTTCGAGCGCGAGGGGAGTAATCTCCATGCTAGAGCGGTGATATCTTATCCTGATGCCGTTCTGGGAACTACACTCAAATTTCAAGGTTTACATCAGGTGGTAGATCTGAAAGTTCCTGCTGGAACAAGACCGGGATCTAGGATCAGTATTGCTGGAGAGGGAATGCCAACTGTTCGGAATAAGACAAAAGGGGCGTTGATTGTTCATATAGATATCGATGTGCCTAGTAAGCTTACAAAGGAGCAGAAAGATCTTATGTTGCAATTACAGGAATCGTTTGGGGACATTAAAGCCGCAGATGATAACCCCTCTTTCTTTGAAGGATTATTCAAAAAGAAAAAATGAGTCGCTGGATAGAGTTAGAAGCAGTATTTGATAAAGATATTTCCGATTATTCTCTCATAGTTAATGTGTTTGAAACATTTGGAATATCTAGTACCTTAGTGAAGGAGGATCCTTTCTCGATTGTAGGGTACTTACCCATGGTATCAAACTATCAGTACCGATTAGAGGAGTTGAAAGATGCACTAATTCAAGTAGGTGCGTCATCTTTTAATAGTGGTAAATTGAATGATGATGAGTGGCTCCAGATAATTAAAGATTCGTTCCATCCTACTAGGATAGGGCTCAACTGGTACGTTGCGCCGTCGTGGAATGTAGGGAATCCGTTATATACCGACAAGGTAATTATACTAGATCCGGGTTCAGCTTTCGGTATGGGAGATCATCCAACAACAAGGATGTGCCTTACTTATTTAGAAGTACTAAAAGTGAAAGGGGTCGCTGTTGTTGATGTTGGCTGTGGGAGTGGAATTTTATCTATAGCCAGTAAAATTCTCGGTGCTAGTAATGTCGTTGCTATAGATAATGATGCTGCTGCAGTACAGAGTGCTAGAGATAATGCACATAGGAACAATGTCTCATATGAAGTTCTTTTAGGATGTGGGCTCAAGACTCTTCCTGAAAAGGATAGGTACAGTCTTATCGTTAGCAATATTTCCAGCTGGGTACTTGCTGAAATAGCTCATGAAGTACATAGTAAGCTATATCGAAATGGTAACTGGCTAGTATCAGGAATCATACAGGATAGATGGAAAGAGACCCTTGATGCATTTGAGAAGGCCTCTTTTAAATTAGTAGATAAACGTTGTGAGGGAGAATGGATCGCAGCTGTATTACAAAAGTAAGAGGGTATCCTAGAGTCTTCATACCTACTTCTCCAGTATTAAATGAAGAGTACAATCTGCCAAAAGATACTTATAAACGACTCCATGATGTGCTCCGTTTAAGTAAGGGAGAACTATTCTGTGCCCTTCCAAATGATGGTACCTTCTGGTTGATGGAGTACCATGGAAAATTATCTGTACCCATCGAACGGATAGTGCCTCAGCAGGATAATAATAAAGATATTGTTCTATGTATCGCATTGCTTAAGGGAGACAAGTTAGAACAGGTAATAAGTATATGTACAGAGTTAGGGGTTCGTAAATTTGTTCTATTTTCTGCTTCAAGAAGTGTTATGCGTTGGGATGCTAACAAAGTAGATGCTAAGCTTTCAAGGTTGCATGGTATAGCGCAGGAATCTTGTCTGGTTTCTGTGCGATCGAAAAGTCCAGAGATAGAGTATCTTCCTAGTTTGAAGGCTGTTATGGATAAGTATCCTAATGCTAAGGTATTAAATGAGAGTGATAGGGTAGAGACAAGCCTTGATGCTGGTGATAAAGTGTGCCTAGTAGTGGGTCCGGAAGGGGGATGGGCTCCGCAAGATCTCCCACTGATTCAGGATAAGAGTTATACATTAGGGAATCATGTTTTGAGAGCGGATACCGCTGCCATATATGCTGTATCTGTTATTTCTTAAATCGCAATAAAGTGAAAATACCGTTTTAATATTCTTATTTCATTGTATACTTAAATTAAAAGATATATGTGATGAAAAAATTTATTATTGAGAGCGCTAAACCATTTAAAAACTGGATATTATTATTATTATTTGTTGAAGTTTACTGGGCCATAGATCAGAATATTAGGCCATATCTCTTGAAGTTGTTAATTGATACAACAGTATCATTAGCTCCAGAAGATGCGTATACTGTCTTATTACCAACTGCTGGACTATTATTGGGTGCTTATTTTCTTAGAAGCATTATAATGAGTTACTATCTCTATGCCTGGATACACATAAATCCACCCATGAAAAAGTATATAGCATCTATTCTTACTGATAGATTAATGAAGCATTCAAAATCTTTTTTCCAGAATCAGTTTGTTGGAAACTTGTCTAATAAAGTGAAAGATGTAATGAGCAGTGTTCCAGATTTTATAAGACTCATTATTGGTAATGTTTTCGGAGAAGGATTAGCTATTGTCATCGCATCTGTAGGATTATTTTCCATCCACTGGAGTTTAGTTTTAACCATGGTTGTTTGGATGGTAATAACTTCAGTGGGTAGCTTGAAATTATCGAAGAATCTTCAAAATTACAGTAGAAATTCCGCTGAAGCAAGATCGCGAGTGATAGGTTATATTGCTGATATGCTTGGGAATATCATGAATATTCAGTTATTTAATAATGCTAGATACGAAAGAGAATCGTTTAAAGATAAATTGGATATATATGTAGAAGCCAATATAATTCGAGATTTGCAAATTAGAAGACTTTCAATATTTAATGAATTTTCATTTTTGATGTATCAGTCCGCAGCCATCCTATTATTGGTTTATGGATTTAGAAATGGAAGTGTATCCGCTGGGGATTTTGTTTTTGTATTATCTATTAATAGGTCTATAGCACAGGCTGTAAGAGTTTTACTGAAAGATATTGTCAGGAAGTATTCAGAATTGTTGGGTACTATACAGCAAGCCTTAGATGTGATATATGCAGTTATTAATATTCAGGATGCCCCTAATGCAACTGAATTAATTGTAAAACGTGGAGAGATACGCTTTAATAGTGTTACATTTAGTTATTCCAAGAAAAAAGAGCTTTTCAAGGATACTAATTTAGTTATTGCTCCGGGTGAGAAGGTAGGATTAGTTGGTTCTTCGGGTAGTGGAAAAAGCAGCTTAGTAAATTTAATTTTAAGAGTGCATGATGTAGAGGAGGGTAGCATTGCGATTGATGGCCAGGATATTAAAACTGTCAAGCTAGATTCTCTGCGATCTCAGATTAGTGTTATACCTCAGGATACTTCTCTGTTCCACCGATCGTTAATGGAGAATATTAGATATGGTAATCCTAATGCTAGCGATTCCGATGTAGTAGAAGCTGCCAAAAAAGCTCATGCACATGAATTCATACAGCGACTCTCTTCTGGGTATGATACGCCAGTAGGGGAGAGGGGAATTAAGCTTTCGGGTGGAGAAAGGCAGCGTATTGCTATTGCCAGAGCTATCTTGAAGAACGCCCCAATTCTTATTATTGATGAGGCAACTTCCCAGTTAGATACAATCACAGAACAGGAAATTCAGAACTCTATGTACTCTCTGATGAAGGAAAAGACCACTCTGGTTATTGCACATAGGCTAGGTACCCTGCTACATATGGATAGAATATTAGTGTTTGAATCCGGAAAAATTGTGGAACAAGGAACACATTCAGAGCTACTTATGAGAGATGGGCTTTATGCATCGATGTGGGACGCTCAGTTGAGCGGATTTCTAAACGATGATGAACTTGAAGTAAGTGTGGGTTAGTAGTATTTTCTATAATTTATATTTCTATCGGAAATAAAAAAACCTGAAAGACAATCTTTCAGGTTTCAGGTTAAGCGTTTGTAGTAGCAGTCTCTTTTTCTTCTGCTTTCTCTTCAGTTTTAGCTTTCTTTTCTGCAGCTGCTTTGGTGGCAGTCTTCTTTTCTGTAGTTGCTTTAGTAGCAGTCTTCTTTTCTGCGGTTGCTTTGGTAGCTGTCTTCTTTTCAGCAGTTGCTTTGGTAGCGGTCTTCTTTTCAGCAGTTGCTTTAGTAGCAGTCTTCTTTTCTGCAGCTGCTTTGGTGGTAGTTTTTGCTGCCGATTTACTGCCTTTCTTCTTGCCTGCGATAAGTTCTTTTATAAGTTCTTTTACTTTTTTATCTTTTCTGTTTCTAGCTCTTCTTAGTTCTTTGTTTCTAACTCGCATTAATATTCACCTATACTTAATAAGATACCTCAACTAATCAGGTTAAATTACGTTAATTTTCTACGTTATGCTTCAAAAGCTAATGCTCAAAACTTTCTCCTAAATAGTGAGTTCGCACTAAGTTGTTAGAAGTAATTGTTTCAGCGTCTCCGGAAGCGATTATTTTTCCATCAATGAGGATATAGTTTCTATCTGTAATTTTAAGGGTAGCAGTGACGTTATGATCGGTAATAAGTACACCTATGCCTTTCTTTTTAAGTTCAAAAAGAATTTTCTGTATCTCTTCTATGGTAACGGGATCTATCCCTGCAAAGGGTTCGTCTAAAAATATAAACTTAGGTTCTACTGAGAGGGCCCTGGCTACTTCTACTCGTCTCCGTTCTCCTCCAGAAAGAACTCCTCCCATACTATCGAGTATTTTTTCTATATGGAGTTCGGCTGCTAGCTGCTGTATGCGGTTATCTATCTCTTCATCAGAATATCCGTTCATTTCCATAACTAATCGGATGTTATCCCTGACAGACAATCGTCTAAATATACTATTCTCTTGTGCAAGATAACTAATGCCTTTTTTAGAGCGTTGATACATGGGTAGATCTGTTACGTCATCTGTATCGAAGAAAACTTTTCCGGATGAGGGCTTTTCTAGTCCGGTTACCATGTAGAACGTTGTTGTTTTACCTGCACCATTCGGACCAAGGAGTCCTACTATTTCACCCATGTTGAGGTTGATGTTCACTCCATCAACTACGTTTCTTCCACGGTATGTCTTAACAATGCTGTCTGTAGAAATCTGCATAAGAATAAATAAACTTATTTAAGTTTACACGCAGTATATAATGGATAGTGTAGTATTTGAATAATTTGCTAAGAAATATACTAGGGAAGTAGTACATGAACAATGTAAATATTCATGTACTACTTCCGGTGTGTTATTTATTTTCTTTTAGGGCACCCATCATACTAGAGAGTTGTGCCGACTGACTGCTATATTTACCTATGTTAGCGTCCATCATTCTAAAGCGTTCAGTAAGCTGTCTCTCTTCTTCGATGAGCCTAAGCCTGGTCTCGATTCTGCGGGATTCTAGTTCGTTAAACTGTTCTTTTAACGATTCTTCCATGGCAGTAAGTGTACCAGCACTTCTATTATAGGCGTAGCTCTGAGATTGTAGAACAGAATCTAAGTATCTAAAAACGCCGTTAAATGCACCGCTATAGTATTTAATGGTTCCAACGGCACCAGTGCTGCTTCCGGTATACTTTATTTTCAATGCATCTGTATTAGTATTACCCGCAGTGTATCCCGCACTACCAAAAATACCTTGAGCAGAGTTACCTACAAGATACTGACCATCTCCTGTGCATGTCTCTGCATTAATAGTGCCCGCGACGTCTGTACCCGATACAGTAACTGTCGTAGTTCCTATTCCAGAGCTACTAGCTGCAGCAGCGGTATCACTAACCACGCTAAAGTCTCCTTTCGATCCATAAAATTTACTGGTTAGTTTAATTTCGTTGGATCCGCTATCTTCAGCATATACATATCTTCCAACTGTGTCGTGAGAGTTAATTGCCGTGATATTATCTGCTCTACTGTTTCCGGTTGCCAGTGATACAGTGTAACTCTTTCCATGGAATGTAAATGTAAGCTGCTCTGCACCGGCGTTGGTTGTTGTCTGGGCTGTTCCGGCAGTTGCTGTAGCTTTAGTTGCCGCGGCGGTTATGTTTACAGCATATCCCGAAGAACTTTCAATTGTATTAGATCCGGCGCTGATAAATTCAATTGTATTAACACTGCCTATACCAAATTCTGTAAAGAGATTTCTGGTATCGGTAATATTACTCTTAAGGTACTGATTAAACACTCCTTCATCAAATTTAAGTTTTCCAGATTCTTCAGAATCAAGATCGAAATTTACACCGAGATTAGTAAGATTTTTCAGAGTAGTATTATCAAGATTGAGGGTAGCAAATACTTTCTGGTTCATATCGGAAGGAAGAGTGGCGACGAGCTGTTCTCCCAATAGTGGTCCACCGGTCATCATTTCTGGATCCCACTTTGTTTGTTCCTTAATGTATTCTACTAGTTCGTTATATTCGTCTACAAATTTGGATACTTTACCGGTTATAGTTTCGAAGTCTCTATTGATATAGAGTTTGGTATTGGTGAAAGTAGATAATCCATGTAAGGATATAGTTGCTCCGGAAATATTATCAAGGTCGTTGTATTGGTTGCTTATAGAAACTCCATCGATAGTTACACTAGCATTGGTTGCCGAAACTACTTCTCTAGTAGCATCATATCCCGATTGTAGCACCCCTAATATTTCTAGTATGTTACTGGTATCAGTGAAGTCACCAGTTGATATGTTTGTACCGCTCCTTGTAATGTATAGAGCATAAGTGGTTGTTCCATTTTCTGTGAGCTCATTAATGGTAGCGGTGCAGTTTCCACCGGCGGCGTTAATATTATTCCTGATAGTCTCTAGTGATTCGCTAGTAAGGTCTATGGCTACGTTCTGACCCCCGATGGTTACCGTCCCCGATGGTAGAGTTGCGTTGGGGCCCATAAGGGTTTGAATAGCCGTATCTTTACTAGTGAATCGGATGCTGCATGCAGTGTCGTTTGAAACGGTGTCTGTGACATTGGTACGAATAGCTAATGTGCCGCTTAGCATATCGAAGTCTGCTGCTGCATTGTTGGTTAGCAGGGTGCCACCAGAGACGTTACATATCTGGATAGCATTGTTAGTTCCTTTAGAAGTATCTGTGCCACCCGTTTTGGAAGATGCTATGACAATATAATAGTTTCCAGCGCCATCACTAAGTAGGTTGGCTTCTGCTCCACAGTTAGCTTCATTAATTTTTCCTACAAATTCTGAAATAGTATCAGATCCGGAGCTGGTTATTCCTTTTCCGTTAATTACAATGGATCCGGAATTCAGAGTCGCTGTAATAGATGTGAAAGCCTGCGATCTAATTTTGTTTGCAAGTGCGGTGTTGGAGACTGTTAGGTCTACCATCTGTTGCGTTGCATTGGCTGTTGGTGTTATAGTTGCTAGTCCTTCATGAGTGCTAGATGATGTGAATATATCGAAGTTCGATTTTATTCTTAGTTCTTTTGCAGCATCTTGAACGCCTTGTAATTTCTCTCTGAAATTTTTATATAAGTCTAATTTTTCTGTTATTTCATCTTGTTCTTTAACGATGTTTTCTACCAATTTATTCTTGTTTTTCATGATAGATTCCACCATTTTATCGTATTCGATACCGCTACCCAAACCTACTATGCTAGTGCTTGATGTTGACGAGTATCCTTCTGATTTTGTGGATGAAGTTGCTGATGTAGTGTCTGCCATTGTTTACCCTCCTGGTATGTTCTGCACAATCCGTGTGCTAATTTTATAATACGTACTTATTATTGGTTAGCGTAGAGAGGGAATTTATAATTTAGATAAAATATGTAAAAATACCTGTTAATTCTTTTTAAAGAGACTAGGTATTGCGCACATCCAGCCGAGTATGAGCAGTATTCCACCAATCGGGGTGAGCATCCCTAATTTTCCGATTGAAGTTAAAGATAGTAGGTATAAACTGCCGGAAAAAATCAGGATTCCTGTTACAAAACAGATTGCAGAATAATTCAGCCATTTAGAGGTATTTTTGGAATATTCTAAAGAGAGAATCCAGAGGGCTAGGGTATGTATAATCTGGTAGCTGGCAGCTTTCTGAAAAACTTCCATCTGGTAAGGAGTAAACCAGCAGACCAAAGAATGGGCACCGAATGCACTGAGAATAATATAAATTGCTCCGGATAAATATACAAAAACTTTAATTCTATTTTCCATTTTCTCTTCACATTATACAATGAAGGATATTCAGGATAGATGAATTCAGGTAACATTTTCAATATTAGTAAGGAAATATAAGGAGAAAAAGTGAATTTAAAAAGATCGGTTTTGAAATGTTCCCTTGGGGTAGTTGTTGTGCTAGGTTTGTATCTTGCGGGTTGTGGAGATATAGCTGTTCAGGAAGCTTTTGCTAAGGCTTTAGAGAACGCAAATAATCGGATTACAAATACTTTAGCGGTAGGCAATGATAAAGAGTACACCGTTACTCTAAAATTAGACTCCGGAAAAGATAAGCAGAACGAAGGAGATAAAAAGGTTGATACTCCCGATTCTGTATTAGAGTTAGCTTATACTGGTAAAGCATTTGATGACAAGAAAATAGCCTTAGCCTATTACTGCAATGGTTCAGAATACGGTGATAAATGGAAAAATAAGCTAGTTAAGACTGTTAACGGTTCCCAGTTTAATGTGGAAGATGCGTCTGATGATGTAGAATTAATGAGAAAACTAGGTGATAGAAAAGTTAGTCTAGAAGTTTCAACTAAAGCATTTGAAAAGATGGATGAAAAAAATTCTGAAACTCTCACAACTAATTCTGATGGAGATTTACATGCTAAGCTCACCTTCAACTATACAGATGAAGAGAAAAAATCTGGTGAAGAAAAGTTGAAGGATGATAAGGATGGCAAGGACGCTTTCGATAAAAAGGCTAAAGGCGAATTTAACTATCTATTTAAAGTACAGAAAGATGATGTAAATAAAGACCTAACTGAAGTACTGCAGGTTCTGTTAACACTCTGTGATGGTATAGTTGAAGCAAATCTGCGTAAGTAAGATGCTGCTGAATAAGTAAGTTAAATCTCTCGATCCCCTGATAGAAGTTATCCTCGAAGGGGATCCAGTGTATTGTCTAATGATTTAAAAGGTTCGGCAGTATTTTATTATAAGACAATTATGATCTCTTTGTATCTTAAGTATAACTCTCCATATTAAACACTTGCATATAAGCAAAAAAAATTCAATTTACACATTGAGACTGTTGGAGTTCTGGTAAATGTTGTGGTATATTTGTGAAGGGAGTTATTATGAATATATCGCTGAAAATTACATTAGTCTTAACAATCTTCATAGCAAATTTTGTTATCTGCCATCCTTCCGGAAAAGGGAATGGGGCTACATACACGATTAGTAACATCATAGAGAATATCAAAACAGATATCGAATCTGGTGTCAACGAATTTGCAAAGTATACAGCACCGGACCTATGGATAAGAGATAAAGTTATCAGTATTAATGTTCTGGAAAAACTAGCCGATCTGCAGCATCAGATAAGAACGATTACTGGTGATGATTCTTACAGCTTAGGAGTTTCTAGGATTGATATTGAGGGGAAACAGATACCTCCCCATCTTTTCACCTTTATGGCCCGTTTAAACATGCTAAGGGAGGTAAATCTAAAAGGATGTACGAATTCTGTTGAGGATTTTCTTGCTTTCTTGCAAGCATTTCAAGGTGAAGATATTAGAGAGATCATAGTAACCGATACGGTGCTAGCTGAGATGGGGCAAGCATTACAGCTGCTTCCAAACGGAAGATATCTGAAAATCGAGAATACAGGTCCTCCTGCATATGAAGAGATAATACCTCAAGAGGAATTTCCAGGAGCAGAGCATAGAGATATCGGGGAAGTAATTCATCGATTAGAGGAGCAATTAGAGACAGATAGAGTAGATTTTTCAGAGTATGCTTCTCCCGGAGTTTGGCTGGGGTGTAGAGTAGAGAATGTCGAGATATTTAGACAGGTTGCAAATTTACTTGGGCGTGTACATCAGAGGGTTGGTCAAGCCGTACCACTAGGTATATCTTATATAGACGTAAGTGACAGCGATATTACGAAGGATGAATCTGGACTCTTCTTGTATTTTCCTCAGCTAACCTATCTTGATATCAGTAGTTGTTTTAATTTAAAAGAGGAAGATTTTTTAGAAATTTTTGTAAATCTAACAGAAAGCATCCAGCAGCTAAAGTTAAATAATACTCCATGTATTAATGCGCTAGTGAATGTATTAAACAAGTTTTATTGTTTAAACGTACTAGAGCTAGAGAGGACTAATACTGCAGATCTTACAAATTGGACCAAGATACTAAAAGCCATTTCGGAAAATATAGAATCGCTGAATATAGCAGGTACAAATGTGACTGTAGACGTAATTGAAAAATTAAAGAAGTGTCGGGGACTAAAAGAATTAAATCTTTCTCGATGCAAGAATATACAGGGTGCAGAATGGATAAGAGTAACGTCTATACTACCAAAAATGATTAGCACTCTTCATTTTAATGACACCTCTTTGGATGCCGTAGGTGCAGCAGCTGTAGGCAGACTAAATTCTCTTAGGCATATATCACTAAGTGGATGCAAGGGTATTTCAGCTGAATCTTGGAATAACATTCTTGTAAAGCTGCCTCCTAGTTTGCAGATATTGGAGATGGATGGGACTAGCGTAAACCATCTGGATAATTCTGCACTGGATAGGTTAAGAAATCTAGAGAGGTGCTCCATGGAAGAATGCACTAATTTAACCGGAGAGAGTATCACTAGACTGCTTTCTCTGAAACCTAGGGATTTGAAAAAATTAAGCTTAAAATCTATGAATGTTGATAATAGCAGTCTTCACCAGCTAGCAAGTTTTGAGAAGTTACAAGAACTATCACTTTCTGCTTGCCGCCATATGGGTGGGGCAGGGATTACAAAAGCTTTGTATGTAATAACACCCGCATTAACTAGCTTGGATATATCCAATACTAAAGCTGAAGATTCTTGTCTGCAAGTACTAACGAAGTTTAATAGACTTAGGTTTTTAAATATGGAAGGTTGTAAGAATATTTCAGGTGCATATTGGGCTAAAGTCTTTCCCTTGCTGCCAGCTAGCATAAGTGAGCTCTATCTTTCAGATACAAATATAGATAACGAAACACTTGTAAACTTACACCGTATGTCACATCTAAAGAGACTTGATGTGTCCCATCTATCATTAAACACAACTATTGTTAGGTTGCTAACTACCAGTGAAGTTTTTCCAGAGCTAGAATCTTTAAAATCGGCCAATGTGAGTTCGGATATACTTGAATTATGCAAAAGAAAAGATAGCAGTGCTCCAGCTAATCCTTTAAGTGGATTATTGGACGCAGATAAATTAATATCTGAGATGGAAAAGAGAATATTGCTTCTTAATGAAAATTATGAAGAATTTTACGCTCCTGAAATTTGGGAGAATGCTCCCATTACAAGTTCCAGTCAGTTAGATAAGATAATTGAATTGCATAGTAAGATAGAAACACTTACAGGAAAATGTTGTACATTTGGTATTCAATGCATTAATACAGAAAGTGGTCTCACTCCTAAACAGTTGCAGTTTGTTTCTAGTGCAGTCCCTCACTTGCCTACCTTAAACTTAAATAATTGTAAGAATGTCAAAGACTGGTGCTCGCTTTTGTTAGCTTTACCAGAGGGCCTTCAGCATCTAAGTTTACAGGGTTCTAATTATAAAGGAGAAGGGATAAAGCATTTTACACGTTTTGCAAATCTACGCACATTAAACGTCAGTGGATTAAACTTAGGTTGGGGTTTTAAAGAACTATTCTCTGCTTTGCCAGTGACGCTGGAAGAACTGGGCTTAGGTGGTGGTTGTTATGAAGGTGCAGGGGTAGACGATTTGAGTCGCTTTAGAAATCTTCGCAAACTAAACCTCAGTGCAATGAAACCTAGTGATGTTTATTGCAAATGGCCAAAACTATTGTCTGCTTTGCCTGTGGCACTGGAAGAACTTGACTTAAGCGATAGTACATTTAAAGGCAAAGGAGCAGAGCATTTCAGTAGTTTTAGAAATCTTCGCAGATTAAATCTAAGTAATTGTTTTCTAAGAGATCACTATCAACATATTCTGGCCTATCTACCTGAAACCCTAGAAGACCTAGACTTAACTGGTACTCATCATTATTATAGTATGAAAAGTTTCAGCCGATTTGTTAATCTTCGTAGGCTGAACCTCGGTGTTGGTAGAGATCACCGGGGTAGCTTTAGTATGATGGATAATGTCGGTATAATCGACGATCTAGGCTTAAGCGGTACTAATTATAGAGGTCAAGGAGTAGAGGGTTTGAGTAGATTTAGAAATCTTCGCACATTAAACCTCAGTAAGTGTCGTGATGTGCAGAATTGGTCTGATCTGCTGTCTGCCTTGCCATCCACGTTGGAAGAACTGGACTTAAGGGGTAGTAATTATGGAGGCGAAGGAGTAGAGCATTTGAGTAGATTTAGAAATCTTCGTATTATAAATTAAAGCAGGTAATCCTATATCTTACTCGCAAGAGGATTCCGCCAATTGCGCCATCTGGAGCAGAATAAGTTTCCTCTTCCTGCAGCAACCACGCTGAGATCGTCATCATCTAAAGATTGATGTGTGCGCTCTATTTTTTTAGGTAGCGTAATAACAAAATTATATGGAGATGTAGACATTAAACATTGTAAATTAACTTCTGGATCAAATTTTATACCCATATATACAGCAAAAGCATTATGAGGATCTCTTAAGAAATAGTTTGTGAGTTCTGGTCTCTGCATCAGCAATGTTTTAAGTACAGTTTGTATCTGATATTGTTGAAGGATTAACGTTGTTGTATCTATATATTGAGGCATCTTTTAAACTCCATGAAATAAAATGTAACTATATTGCAATTATTCCATGTATTATAATAGATGTTGATATATTCTATTGAAAACTGGAAAATTTGATGAGGAGCCAAATATGGCTGCCGGACTAGGACTCGAACCTAGACTGACGGCACCAAAAACCGCTGTCCTGCCATTAGACGATCCGGCAACTATAATAGTATTATACACTTAATCAGGTTAATAAGTAAGCTTTAAAACAATAATTACCTAAAATAATATTTCCCAATTTTTATAGGTATATCTTCTAGTACTTATGAGTTAATATAGTAATATATGTCTGGAAAAGTAGTTCTTACCAGCAATTAAATTGAAATTTAGTTAAAATAATATTAGGTATGTCGCAGAATAAAATTACTATTAAGGGTGCTCGTCAACACAATTTAAAGAATATCAGTTTAGATATTCCGAGGGACTCTCTTGTAGTAATTACAGGCCTATCAGGATCGGGGAAAAGCTCTCTTGCTTTTGATACTATCTATGCTGAGGGTCAGAGAAGGTTTGTGGAATCGTTATCGGCATATGCAAGGCAATTTTTGGGTCAGATGGATAAGCCGGATGTAGATTCTATTGATGGGTTGTCACCAGCGGTATCGATAGATCAGAAATCGAAGAGTAAGAATCCACGATCCACTGTAGGGACTACCACTGAGATATTCGATTATTTAAGGGTATTGTACGCTAGGATAGGGGTGCCACACTGTCCGCATGATGGTGAGGTAATTAAGCCGCAGACGGTGGACGAAATTGTCGATGCTTGTTTGAAGTTAAATGCTGGTTCAAGAATCCAAGTGCTTGCTCCTGTTGTAAGGGGAAGGAAAGGTACCTATCAAACTCTATTTACGGAAATATCAAAGAGTGGATACGCTAGGGTAAGAGTGAATGGAGATATCTATGATATCGATGATGAGATTGTTCTTGATAGATACAAGAAGCATGATATTGAGGTAGTTGTAGATAGATTTGTTTTAAAGGAAGGCCTGGAGAGACGTGTTACGGAATCGGTAGAAGCGGCACTGCAGCTTAGCGAAGGGGTTGTGATGCTTTTAGAGCAGAAAGATTCTGACGATTCCGGTAAAATTCATACTTTTTCACAACATCTAGCATGTACTACTTGCGGTTTTAGTATGACCAAATTAGAACCACGACTCTTTTCATTTAACTCTGCCTACGGTGCTTGTAAAGAGTGTCTAGGGATTGGAACAAACGCATCACATGTTGTGAACGATTTCCTGCACAGGATGAATCACTCCTATTCTCCGTTTGGTGCTAGAAAGAATGTTACCTTGGATAATCCGGATGTGATGAATAAGCTTACTCGGTACCTGGATAAGGAAGAGGAAGAAGAAGCATTTGGTAGATGTGAATACTGTCAGGGTTATAGATTAAAGCCAGAAGCGCTGGCGGTAAAAGTTGGCGGACTTAATATCGGGGAAGTTTCAGCGCTGCCGATAAATAGTTCATTAACACATTTTAGATTGTTAAAAGAGAATTTAACTGATACTGATAAGATAATTGGTGAGCCTCTATTAAAAGAGATTATTGCTAGACTTGAATTTTTAGAAGAGGTAGGATTAGGATATTTAACATTAGATAGAGCTAGTGGTACGCTATCTGGAGGGGAATCGCAACGGATTAGGTTGGCAACCCAGATAGGGAGCGGATTAACTGGTTGTATATATGTTCTGGATGAACCCAGCATAGGGCTTCACCAGAGAGATAATGATAAGCTGATACAGAATTTAAAGAAATTGCGCAATCTGGGTAATACGGTTATAGTAGTAGAGCACGATGAAGATACTATTAGAGCTGCCGATTGGATTATTGATATTGGCCCAGGAGCTGGTAAAAATGGTGGGAACGTTGTAGCAGAAGGTGATCCGGATACTTTTATGGGTACAGACTGTATCACCGCTAAATATTTAAATGGTAAAACTTCCGTGCCGATACCTGATGTAAGGCGTGATGGATGTGGTTCTCATATTACTATTAAGAATGCATCTGGTCATAATCTGAAGAATGTTACGGTAGATATTCCGCTTGGTAAACTAGTCTGTGTAACAGGAGTAAGTGGATCGGGTAAGTCTACTCTGATACAGGATACTCTTTATCCAATGGTAATGAATTCTCTACATCGTGGCATGCGTGTGGCGGAACCGTGTGATGGTATCGAAGGATTGTCTAATATCGATAAACTGATAGATATAGATCAGAGTCCTATTGGACGTACTCCACGTTCGAATACGGCTACTTATGTTAAGCTCTTTGATGAAATTAGAAAATTATACGCTTTAACTCAGGATGCTAAAGTGCGAGGCTATACGCCAAGACGATTCAGTTTTACAGTAGGTGAGGGAAGGTGTATGGATTGTGAAGGATACGGTTACAAAACCGTTGAGATGCACTTCCTTTCTGATGTTATTCTGCCTTGTGAGACCTGTAAAGGGAAGCGGTACAATCGGGAGACATTGGAAGTAAAATACAAAGGGAAGAATATCGCAGATGTGTTAGCGATGACCGTCGACGATGCATGTATCTTCTTTGGTAGCATCCCAGCTATAGCACGTAAATTAAATACGCTGCAGAGTGTAGGATTAGGATATATTACATTGGGACAGCCTGCTACTACGCTTTCTGGTGGGGAAGCTCAGAGGGTAAAGTTATCTCTAGAACTGGCTAAAAAGAATACCGACTCCACTCTTTATATTTTAGATGAACCTACTACTGGCTTGCATTTTGAAGACGTTCGGAAATTATTGGAAGTGCTCCATCAGCTAGTGGATACGGGTAGTACCGTGCTTGTGATAGAGCATAATCTGGATGTTGTAAAAACTGCCGATTGGGTTATAGATATGGGTCCGGATGGTGGTGATAAAGGTGGCATGATTATCGCACAGGGTACTCCTGAAAGTGTTGCCGCAATGGAATCGTCTATAACAGGTAAATTTTTGAAGAATTTACTACCTAAGAGTGATGCCTTTATCTCTTAGTGGGGTTTGCTAGGAAGATGGTTGTGGTAGAGGAATGTCTTTTCTGAGCTATACTATATAAGTGCAATATCGTACACTAGGTAGAACCGGAGTTCAAGTATCAATCGCCTCTTTTGGCACGCTTACTTTTGGAAAAAGTAACTGGAATGTAGGTAGCAGTAATGCTGAATCGGAGAGAATCTTCCATGCCGCTTATGATGCAGGAGTTAATCTCTTTGATACCGCTAATGTTTACGGTAAAGGAAATAGTGAGCTCTTCTTAGGGAATCTTCTTACTAGCGAAATACGAAACAACATACTCATCGCAACGAAGTGCCATGGGAAGATGGATGATAATAATCCGAATAGTTGGGGTAATACCAGAAGAAATATAATCAAAAGCTGTGAGGATTCCTTAAAACGATTAAACACTGACTGGATAGACCTCTTTCAGCTGCACAGGCCCCATCCCAACGTTCCGATAGATGAAGCGATTCGAGCCCTAGACGATTTAATACGGAGTGGTAAGGTAAGGTACATAGGGACGTCTACTTTTGCAGCTTGGCAAGCCTGCGAGGCACATTATGTTGCTAAAAGTTTGGGGGCGAATGCCTTTGTTACAGAACAACCTCCTTATAATCTACTAGATAGACGAGTGGAACGGGAGCTGATCCCTTTCTGTAGAACTTATGATATTGCGGTTCTTCCGTGGTCGCCATTAGCTGGGGGGCAGCTTAGTGGAAAATATCTTGACGAGATGCCTGATACAGGTAGATACGTGAAGAGTGATCCACATAAAAGGTTTATTGGTATAGGCTGTAACTATGTGAAATCTTTGAAAGCTATTGCAGATAAGTATGAGATGTCTCTTGCGGCTCTATCGCTATCTTGGTTGGCACATCAGAAGGGTGTGACGAGTGTTATTATTGGTGCAACGAGTGTGGATCAGCTGGAAGAGAATTTATTAGCTTGCCAGATAGAGCTGTCTGAGGAGATTTTAGAAGAGATTGATGCTGTAGTGCCACCTGGTAGCTATGTTATTGATTATTATTCGGCGCAGTTTGGTCCGAATAAGGTTCCTTTACTGTAATAATACGTATCATTTGCTTTTATGTAGGTTAAAAGTAGTAAAATGAAATTAGGGCTAATGTAAATTAGTTCGTGTGTAGTTATTGCTTATGGGATACTCTTTCTTGCCAAAATTTACTTTTGAAGATATTACAGGTAGTAGATTTGAGCATAATCCGTGGCTAAGCTTTGTTCTTCTTATTACAGCGGTTACTCTTATTTATGCTTGGGGTTACCTGCAGGAATCTAAAAAGAAGTATTATGTATTACCTTTATTAGCCGTATTTGGTTTATCTATGGCAGGATTCGTGATATCGAATCATCTACTCTGGCTCTACTTTTTCTGGGAGTGCACGAGTATTTTTTCATTTTTATTAATCGGGACGAATCATGAATCTGAAGGTAGTAGAAAGAGTGCAGTGCAAGCGCTTTTTGTAACAGGCAGTGGCGGACTCTTCTTGCTGATTGGTCTGATGTTGCTTGGAAGGGAATCGGGATCGTTCCATTTAGATTATATAATTAAGTATATTGCCGTAGATGATAGGCCAATATGGTACTGGATAATTGGATTTATATTTATTGGTATTGCAACGAAGAGTGCTCTTTTTCCAATTCAAGGATGGCTGCCAAATGCTATGGTGGCACCTGCACCTGTAAGTGGATTTTTGCATTCCGCTACACTAGTAAAAGCTGGTGTGATTCTTTTAATTACTTTGGCACCAGTATTTCAACACCATCCATTGTGGATATATCTCTCTGTAATCTTAGGTGGACTCACCGCTTGGTATGGCGCTCTTATGGCGTTTATGCAGACCGATCTAAAGCGGGCTCTGGCTTATACAACTTCAGCAACAATCGGGGTAATTGCGTTTCTTGGATGGAGCGAATCTGGTGCACGTGCTGCTCTGTTATGGGTGTTAGCACACGGTTTGTATAAGAGTGCAGCATTCTATTTAACAGGAATAATAGAAAAAAAGTATAAAACAAGAAATATTGCTGAACTGCAAGAATTAACCATGGGAGATACTACCAACAAATTTTTAGCATCTCTCCTTTTCTATTGTAGTATAGGTATGCCTATGACGGTAGCTTACATAGGAAAGAAGTATTTCATCCAGTTTCATGTTCAACTTTTTGATGAGTACGATTATCTTCCGTGGATTATCTCAATAGCTTGGCAGTCACTAATGATAGCTAACTACTACAGGATACTCATTAAACCATTTTATCATTTAGTTCCTACTGAAAACAGCATAGATAGTGATGAGGATGCTGAGGAAAAAGAAGGAGTGGAAGTGCCTAAAATTATGCAAGTAGTACCCATGGCATTAATACTTACTACATTTCTTGCAAATCTTAGGTTTTCTCAAAATATAGAGCTGCATCACACTAATCTTGGTATTTGGGAACACTGGACCATAGGAGCTTTCTCTTTGGGTGTAGTTCTTATCTGCTATGATGTTTTCATACGAAAGCGTGAGATAGGAAGTCACCCCGGAGAGTTCTTTGAAAGAGTTTGGGATAGAGGGTTTGAATTTAAACTTAGAAATATAGAAAGAGTAGCTAGGGTTCAGACCAATATCATTCAGAATGGGCATTTACGGTACTACTTAACGGTATTTATACTGGCAACAGCAGCCTTGTTGGGCGGATCTATAGTGAATTATTCAGAATATTTTATTAGAAAGCCCGTTACTGAAATTCTACTTTATGAGGTGATAATTGTTATCCTAATGATTATAGCTGCCTTGAAATCTATATTGACGCTCTCAAGAATGGCATCGATAGTAGCACTTGGAGCTGTTGGGATGTCTTGTTCAGCGTTATATCTGTTTTACAGTGCACCAGACCTAGCCATGACGCAGTTCCTAACAGATACTCTCATTGTTATTGTTATGGCGTTAGTATTTTACGATTTACCAAGGTATTCGATTCTCTCCACTAAAGCTGAGCGGATTAGAGATGGTATAGTTGCTGGTATTTTTGGAGCAGTAATGAGTGTTCTAGTGCTCTCTGTTACCGATGCTCAGATGTATACAGATGTTATGGATAGCATGCTTAGTAGAAGCATTCCTGAAGCTCATGGTCATAACGTAGTTAATGTTATTCTTGCCGATTTCCGTGCTTTTGATACGATGGGTGAAATTACTGTTTTAGCTACAGCGGCAATCGGGATGTATGGTCTGCTCCGTATAAGGGTGAAAAAGGAGGATAAATGAGATCGATAGTACTTATATCTATAACTAGGCTGATGATGCCTCTCTTGTTAATGGTCTCTATATTCTTGCTGCTAAGGGGTCATGATGCACCTGGTGGTGGATTTATTGGTGGATTGATGGCTTCAGCTGCGTTCTGTTTATATGGATTGGCATTTGGGTTCCAGAGAATTAAATCGGTACTTCACACCGATCCTAGGGTTGTGCTTGGGGTAGGTCTATTAACATCATTATGTAGTGGATTTTTAGCTTATGTAATAGGTAAGCCATTCCTGACTGCTATATGGTTAGATGAAATATTTTCAGGGATGATAAATATCCATGTTGGAACGCCTCTCTTTTTTGATATCGGGGTTTATCTGGTAGTAGTTGGCATGGTAACAGGAATTGTAATCGCGCATGCGGAGGATTGATTTATGGAATTACTTTTTGCCTTAATGATAGGAGTGCTTTTTTCATTAGGATTATATATGATGTTAAGAAGAAGTATTGTAAAACTAATTATTGGAATATCCCTTATTGGTAATGCAGGAAATCTATTAGTATTTTTTGCAGGGAATATGGTTCGTGGGAAGCCACCTATTTTAAAGGACAATCTAGTTTCCGATATATATAGTTTAAGTGATCCTCTTACACAATCGTTAATTTTAACAGCGATAGTTATTAGTTTTGGGGTTACATCTTTTGGTGCAGTTTTAATAAACAAGGCATACGATGTGCTCAATACGGATGATGTAGATACCTTAACGGAGACTGATAGCTCATGTTAATTACTCCGCTTATTTGTATACCATTGCTTGGTGCTGCTGTAACACTTATATTTTATAAGGAGAAGAATATCCAGCAGTGGATAAGTTCTATTACAATAGCAGTGCATCTTTTTTATGCATTTGCTATATTTAATATGGTTCAGGTACAGAATATTCTTGTAGAATATCTAGGTGGCTGGGCGGCTCCTGTTGGTATCACTCTTGTAGTAGACAAGCTTTCTGCTTTGATGGTAATTATGACTAGCATTGTGATGTTAGCAGTGAATATTTATTCTCGTCTAGCAACGGATGCAAAATTAGAATCGCAAGGGTATTTTCCTGTTGTATTAGCGTTGCTTGCAGGTTTAAGTGGAACTTTCGTCACAGGCGATCTTTTTAATCTGTATGTTTGGTTCGAAGTAATTTTAATGAGTTCGTTTGTCTTACTATCTGTTAAGGGAAGCAGGGAGCAGTTAGAGGGTGGAATTAAGTATGTTGCACTTAACTTATTCTCATCTGTTATATTCTTATGTGCTGCTGGATTAATTTACGGACTATTTGGAACGTTGAATTTAGCCGATCTATCAGTTAAAGTTGCTGAAAACATAGAGGATCCTCGGGTGCATACGTTTGCGCTGATGCTATGGATTGCTTTTGCTATTAAAGCTGCTATATTCCCGTTTTACAGTTGGTTGCCATCCTCGTATCACACTCCTCCTATCGCAGTGGGTGCTATTTTTGCTGGTTTATTAACGAAGGTTGGGATCTACTCTATGATTAGGGTGTTCTTGTTTGTATTTAATCCGTTGCCAGACTGGATCTATACTCTACTCATAGTTATATCTCTGATTACGATGGTAAGTGGGGTGCTTGGTGCCTATGTTCAGACCGATTTCAGAAGAATTCTTGCGTTCAGTAGCGTGAGTCAGGTTGGGTTTATGATGCTGGGGATATCGCTCCGTACCGATTGGGCTCTTGCTGCAACTATTCTGTTTATTTTTCACCATGCATTTGTGAAATCGGGATTATTTATTACTGCTGGGATATGTGAATATGCTTATGGAACGTTTGACATAAGAAAGTTAGGTGGAGTGCTGGAAAAGGATGTTTTCATTAGTATTATCTTCTTTATGCTCGGTCTCTGTTTAGTAGGGGTCCCATTTAGTTCAGGATTTTTGGTAAAGATCTTACTGATAAAAGCAGCCATAGAGACCTCTTCTTGGGTTAGTACAGGCGTTATTATTATGGTAAGTTTTATGACGCTACTCTATACTGTAAAGATATGGACAGAGGTGTTTTGGAATGCACTTCCTGATGAAGAAGAGCTAAAAGCTGAGAAAATTAAAGAACGCGAGATGAGCAGTATGATGTATATCCCTGCTGCGATACTCCTTTTAGCAGGTATTATTATTGGTTTGAACTCTAACTATTTTGCAGAATATGGTAGAGAGGCGGCGAAAAACATATACTATAAGTCGGATTATATTAATAGCGTATTAGATACATCTAAATATAAGAAAGATTATAATTTTTTGGAGGCTAAATAATGTTACTCTGGAATGTCGTATTAGCTCTTGCATGGGCGGCTTTAACTTCAGATTATAAATTTTTAAATCTTGTATTAGGGTTTATGTTTGGATATTTTACTCTGGCAATTCTTGCTGTAAGAGGAGTAATTCCATCATCAGGATATGTTAAAAAAGTTGTCTTGGTACTCAATTTTGTCGGTTTTTATCTTAAAGAGCTAATTTCATCTAATCTGAGAGTTGCTACAGATGTTTTAAAAAGGGATATTAAAGTTAAACCGGGTATTATTGCTGTCCCTTTATCGCTGGATAAAGATTCAGAGATTACACTTCTTGCTCACTTAATATCGCTTACGCCGGGGTCGCTTAGTCTGGATGTTTCTACGGATAAGAGTGTCTTATATATTCATGTTATGCATCTGGATAAAGATAATATTCAACGGATAAAAGATGAGATTAAAATGAAGTTTGAACAGAAGGTTATTGAGCTACTGTAGGTAGCTACAGGTACCTGAAGGTAAACTATTGTAATGAAATTAGTTTCCAAACTTCTCTTGGCATGTGTTATAAGTTTATGCTGTAGTACAGTCTTTTCTTTGTTAGATAGTTTACCCATCTTCCATATAGTGTCACCGAAAATGAATCAGATTGTGCGTGGTGCTTTCGATGTAAAAATCCCTAAAGCATGTGTGCCCGATAATGCCTATATTACGTTTTATCAGGATGATAAATACCTGGTATCCGTAGAGCCTAGACTGGAGAAAGGATTGCTGATATACTCTCTAAACACCCTTGATTTAAATATTCCAGATGGGGAGCTAAGATTAAAAGCTAGGCTAAACATAAAACACGAAGATGAAGATAAACTAAAACATATTACTTTCTCTAGGGTATATCTGAATGTAGATAACTATACAAGTATAGAAAGACAGATTGAAAAGGTTGGGATAAATTTAAAAAATCCAAAACAGAATTTTAACTATTCATGGCAGATTCGGGATAATTCAGGAGTATTTATCTTTAGAAATGTTAGGGCTGAAAAGGAACAATCGGTTTGGGAGATGGAATCAGGCGATTTATTGAATGCTACCTCTCCTGTTATAACATTAGTAAAGGATGCTTTAGGTGGGCTAGTTAAAGCAAAACCATCACCCTCTTTAGAATTAGATTCCAGTGGAATACTTGTGAATTGGTTGCCAGAAAAAGTTGGCTGCAGCCATAAGAACGAAGTGACAATAATACCTTCTGCTCAATGGAATGAGACTACTGCTAGGTTAGGAAAATCGGTTACTATTCCAGTAGAAAAGTTTTCTGCACTCTATATTCCTAAGAAGTTGATTTCAAGTTTGGTGGGTGGGAATGTTCATATGACTCTAACCCCCGAGCTATGTAGATGGATTAACGGAAGAAGGTGTGTTAAGATTAACTTTCAATTGGCTAAGAATAGTGTGCTATCTTTGTCTGGCTATTACTATGTGGATGTAGATTCCGGTGTTGTTACCGAAATGGAGAGTAGGCTGAATGTTTTTGGAGGTCCTGCTGTTGGAGATACTAAAGAGGAATCGGTGCAAGTGAGTTCGGATAGGTTGATCCGATATGTATTACAGGATTGATGAATCTACCAAGTGTGGGATATATATATATATATTTTCCTTTCTGGATCCCGTTCCAGGATGACGGCCTAGTGGAGAGGCGAGTCGGTAGTATTGGCCCCACATGTGACAGTCCGTCTGCTTAGATTGTTATTCCGAAAAGGGCAAAAACAAGGTCATGGACCCCGAGCTCCGTCCTCGAAGGGGAAATACACAATGTCGGGGCGACATTTGCCAATCATCTCCCCACGTCCGGTCATCCTCGAAGGGGATCCATATTTTGAAGAAAATCACCAAGTGTGGGTGAATAAAGATGCCTGGATCCGGGCGATTTTATTTTTCTTTTTTTCTGGATCCCGTTCCAGGATGACGGTCTGGTTTGAGAGGCGAGTCGGTAGTATTGGCCCCACATGTGACAGACAATCTACCAAGTGTGGGATGAGAAACAAACGATAACTCACCGACTACCACCGTCTTCCCGGCGTTTTAAAGATGCCGGTGTCCGGCCGTTTTTATATTTTTTTCTTTCTGGATCCCGTTCCAGGATGACGGCCTAGTGGAGAGGCGAGTCGGTAGTATTGGCCTCACATTTGACACGATAACAGTGATAAGTAGCATAGATCCAGCATAATAATCAGTTTTTATTTTTTTGTTAAATCCAATGATAAATAGTATGAAGATAATTTATCTATACAAAATTGCAATAATGATCGGTGCGGTAAGCACTATGGTCGGATGCGGTGGTAGTAGCGCAGATAAGAGTAGTACCAGTGAAGTGGAATCTGTAATTAGTGATCAGAATAATGGTGGAACTTCAGTTAAAGTGCAAGCTCAGAATACTACCCAAGAAAATCCAAATCAAAAGTATGAAGATAATTTATCTATACAAAATTGCAATAATGATTGGTGCGGTAAGCACTATGGTCGGATGCGGTGGTAGTAGCGCAGATAAGCGTAGTACCAGTGAAGTGGAATCTGTAATTAGTGATCAGAATAATGGTGGAACTTCAGTTAAAGTGCAAGCTCAGAATACTACCCAAGAAAATCCAAATCAAAAGACGGTTGATGGTATTAATAAAGCGATGATTTTATATTATCAGAGTCTAAAACCTCAGCTTACTAATTATATTATTAGTATACTTAAAAATAAACTTAGTTCTGAAGATAAAGCTAAACTTGAAGCTGGAAGTGAAGTAGCAGCTGAAATTAACTCTAGACTTGAAACTGAAGCAGCAGCAGAAGCTGATGAGATGATTAAACACATGATACAAAAGTGGCAAAGCAAGCCGACTGCTAATTGATTTCAATGAAGATTCATTGAAATCAATTAGCAACCTATTAAATAGAGTAGGTTTGTGTAAAGGAGAGTTCTAGTTTAGAATCATCTTTTTCAATAATGGGTAGTTCTGCCCATCTATATTTACATTCACCGGAGAGTGCTATTTTATCTGTAAATTTATATTTTACAGCTATAGCTGCTGCGTATGCATTGACGGAATGGAGTTTGTCATCTTTCTTGGACTTTAGTTTAAGCCCATTATCGTCATGGATCCATTCTAATCTACCAGAGTAGGTGAGGTTGCTATTCATCTGGTAGGCTACTCCTAGGTTAACGCCGTACCAGGAATCTTCATTAGGTTTAGATGCCATACCGTAGGTGCCTTCTAATCCTGCTGTTAGTTCATCGGTTACTTTATATTTTCCGTAAGCGTTATAAACTTGTACGGTGGTGAATCCGCTATTAGGGAACCCGATTCCTCCAAATTCTTTAGCCTCATTTTTCTCAGTGCTTCCATCTCTGCCTAGGTAGCCTGAAACTCCTACGGTATAGGGCTGTTTAGTAACATCTTTACCATCATCATCTAGTCCGGTTTTAAATTTAGGGGAGTATTTTCCATTTGCAGAGACGCATACATTCCCGCTGAAATTGTTTATATCTTCATTCCATCCATTAGCTAGGGATACTTGCATATTTGCGTTATCATTTACTTCCCAACTTAGTATGGCTCCACTGGCTGCAGAGGGGACCATTTTCGTTACCCAGCTAGATGATGCTGTACCTACGTTTTCTCCCGCGTTAGCCATGCCCACAACGGAATCGCATTTCCCTGCTTCGATGTCTAGCTTATACTCTTCAGAGATTTTTTTAGATACATTACCTTCCCAATTAAAGATATCATAAGTATAGGAGTTATACACTTCATTATCAGGTGTGATAGCATATATAGTATCTCTATAATTACTTTTACCGGCAGCTAAAGACACCTTGCTGTTGAATGGAATGAGAGAATCTTCTTTCCGCTTAATGGCAAAACCTATAGAGGATTGTTTAGCTGCTCCAGATGGATTTAACTTAGTTGTAAGTTTAATGCTACCTGCACCAGACCACGGACTCTCTTCCAGGGGGACAGGCACTACGTATTTTTCAATTGCAGATAAAGATTCGAAAGTGATGGGTTTTTTATCATCTTTTTCATCAGTATTTTCTTCTAATTTCCCGCAATCATCATTGTCTTTATTTGATATTTCGTTGGCATCTACTACTTCTACATCGATGCAATTGTCTGGTTGAGAGTTATCACTTTCCGTTGTATGAGCTAGAAGTACGTTGCTAAATAAAAGTGTTGCTACTAATGTGCTAATTTTTTTTAGTCTATTCTCATTTATTATAGAGTAGTTTTTCTTAAACATAATTAAAATCCGGGTTATGAAATGTTGAGTATTTACCAGTATTAATTGTACTGGTAAATACAGGCATATTGGTATAATACCGGAAAAAATAACGAGATAGGTTTATTTGGCATTATGGTTTTTACTTTTTAGGACCAGTTTCTATCTCTTTAGCACAGGCTAAATACTAAATACCCAGGTAGCTTTGGCACAAAGTTTATTGCCGACCATGGCATTCCCGGATGCAATACCTATGCCACATTTAATTTTTTCTAATTTAGTTTCAAGTAGAATTCTTTCTCCAGGAAGGATGGGGTGAATAAATTTTGCTTGTTTAACTTCAGCCAACAGAGGGACTTTATTCTTGGCAGAAACTGTATCCATACTTGTAAGAATTGGGATACTAGCTTGTGCCAAACATTCGAGAATAATCACTCCAGGAAGGATTGGATGCCGAGGGAAATGACCTTTGAATATGGGATTGTCTTCTTCAAAGTATGCTGTTGCTGTGCACGATTCTCCTGGTTGGATATGAAGAATAGAATCTATAAACAGAAAAGGATGACGATGCGGAATGAAGTTTTCAATGGTCCTCAGTGTGTTGGTGTTCGTGCTACTCATTAGACTTATTTTGTGATGCTTTATACTTATGGTAAGCGTACTTAATTCCGGCAGGTACCAGTGTAGCCAGAGTGGCTAGAGCAAGAAGCACAAGAAATGAGTAGTGCGGATCTGCAGTTTTTCCTAACCCGTACCCCATCCCTACACAGATTCCTACCCAGAGGATAGCTCCGATAGTATTAAACAATTGAAACTGCCAGTAGTTCATCTTGGTCATCCCTGCTACAAACGGACCGTATGTACGTGCTATGGGTATGAATCTGGCTATAATCAGTGAAGCGCCACCATATTTATCCATGAAATCGTGTGTTTTTTTAATGTTTCTATCCCATTTTTCCGATTTAAGCTTACTGTGGATATAATCGCCGAGGTGAACGGAGATGTGATAATTTGCAGTGTTACCTATAATGGCTGCTAGTATTAAAAGTCCTGAGGTAAGCCATACATTCCAGTGTAATGTGCCGTTTTGCGAGAATATACCAACAGCGAACAATAGTCCGTCTCCAGGTAGAAAAGGGAAAATCACTAGTCCGGTTTCACCAAAAATTACTAAAAAGAGAATGAAATAGGTCCACGCTCCAAAGTTATTTACGAGAAGTGCCAGGTATTTATCTAAATGAAAAAGCCAATCGGATATGTTGCTAAATAGTTCCACTATATACATTATTTTGGCATATTATTTTAGATACCTAGAATATTGGGCGTTAGTTTTGATTTTTTTTAATCATGAATAAAAAGATGGTTAGGATAGATTGAGGATCTATAATATAGAGTGTGGGTCCGTTAATAAATCTTCATTGGTGGCGAGATAGTGTTCTGCATCGACCTTTGTTGATAGTGTTTATTTCCTTAGCAAATGGGATAGCTGTGGTCGGAAATCCGTTCTTTATTTTAGGATATATCTGCCTAGCGCTATTAATATGGAACAAATTTTACATTCAGATACTTGCTTTATTATCGTTTATACTGGGTATTTATATCGTTCCTGAAGCACCAAAAGAGAACCTGGGAGTATCGTTTGAATATCGCGGAGTGGTTACTGTGGATAGTATTCCCCGTGTTTATGAAAACATTCACTATAGTGCATTAGAGAAAAAAAATAAGAAGACAGTAGTTACTCAGTTTATCATAAGGGATGCATCTAAAACTAAATATTTATTAGAAGTTAAAGGTGAGGTGGAGTATAACTTTCAGGATGTAATAGAGATACTTGCTATGGAATCTCCACTATCTGAGGTTGCTGAAAAAAAATACGAACTGAATTATATACAGGGGAAGTTGATTGCATTAGATACAAAATTGGTAACTCCTAGTAATCTTTTATGGAAAAAAGCCCACGTGCTAAATACAAAATTTAAAGATTTTGCGGATAAATATTTTGGAAGCAATACTAAAGGTTTAGTTCAAGCGATTATTTTTAATATTAGAAATTACCTGCCAGCCGATACTTATACTGCCCTGATCGATACTGGAACCATCCATGTAGTATCAACATCTGGCATGCACATTACCATAGTGAATCTTTTATTATTAAGCATCATTAGTTTGTTTATGTTGCCTAGAAAATTAAGTGTATTTTTGATAGCTGGCATACTTACTTTTTATGGAATGTCTACCGGATTCCATGCGCCCGTTATAAGAGCTTTAATAATGAACCTATTGGGTATGTTCGCTTTTGTTTTAATGAGGGAGCGTGATGCATTAAGTGCCTTTGGATTATCCGGTATCGTTCATCTACTGTGGTATCCGGAAGGATTATATCAGGTATCGTTTCAGCTCTCCCATTTAGGATCATTAAGTCTACTTCTATTCTCACCAGAGATCCATACCTACCGATCTTCTTTTATAGAGTTTATTAAAGATAAGGTGTATAGTTTTGTAAATAGTAGCATCATGTTATCATTGGTGAGTGCTCCTATTCTAGCATTTCATTTTGGAAGCATCTCGATAGTTTCTGTTTTAGCTAATTTACTAATATTGTGGGTAGTTCCTATGATTATTCTGCTTACATTATTAGCCTGGGGGTGTTCATACTTTTTTACCAACATAGCCCAGTTTATATGTAGTTCGTTAGTAGAGCCTTTGATGGGTTGGATTCTGTTTGTAATACATTCTCTTTCTAAGTTCAATTACTGTATACTCTACGTGCCCAAATTTAGTTTTGTATGGGTGATGCTCTTTTATTGTTGTATATTTATTCTATGGAGACCTCGGATAAGGAGTTGGAAATAATTTGTGGTGAAGCATAGAAAGCTGCTGATAGTTATCATACTAGCCTTTTCAACAGGAGTGATTTCTGAGCGATTTTCTTCGTACATTTTCACTAATCCGGATAGGATTATATTTCTATCGGTTGGGCAGGGAGATTGCACCCTTTTCCAGTGTGGACCTTATAATGTTTTAGTAGATACGGGTCCGGCGGGTGAAAATAATTCTATTGCAAATAGACTGCTTATTCCAAGCCTGAGGGAATATGGAGTGCACTCTATAGATCTTCTGTTTATTACTCATCCCGATTACGACCATATGGGTGGATTGAAAATGCTAAATAAACGGTACTCTATACAGAATATTGTTTTAGGGGATGCATTCAAAAATTCATCTAAAATGCATAATTTTCTTAAAGAGGCTAACATAGATTCTAGTAAAATAATTTGGCTAAATAGTAGAAGTAAGTTTCATTTAAGAGATGTTTTGGTAGATGTTGTTCAGCCTAAAGAGATGATTCCTTTTCAAATGAATAGCACGAATGATAACAGCTTGTGTATTAATATTCTAGACGGTAGATCGTCAGCAATATTAACTGGTGATGCAAGCTGTGTTGTGGAGTTGTATATGTTAAATAATCTTCCAGGTTGGAGTGCAGATGTTCTGAAGGCTGGTCATCATGGTAGTAGATATTCGACAAGTAGTAAGTTTTTAGATGCTTATCATCCTAAATATGTAGTATTCAGTTGTGGCGTTAACAATTCGTACAATCATCCACATCCCAGGGTGCAAGATATTGTAAAGAAGAGGGGAATATCCATACAACGTACGGATAGTAAGAAGAATATCGAATTTCGAGCTTCGGATACAGGATTTGTTTTAGATTAATGACAAGTTTGGATTGTATTCGCCCCGATTGCCGCAGGTAATATACAAGTATGTCTTTAAAAGTAGCAATTATTGGCGGTACGGGGGTCGGACCCATATTAGAGAGTTATACTGGTGATTATATATCAGTTGAAACGGAATATGGATCTATACATACGAAGAAAATAATTGTAGAGGGTAATGAAGTTTACTTTTTGTCGAGGCATTCAGAGGGTCATAAGGTGCCACCTCATAGTGTTAATTATTTAGGTTTGGCAGAGTGTTGCCGGCAGTTAAAAGTGGATTATGCTTTATCATCAGCAGCAGTCGGTAGCTTGAGGTCCGACTGGGCTACTGGAGTGATGGGTATCTGTACCGATTTTATAGATTTTAGTTTTAGGAATATTACAAAATATACCGATACCGTTGAGCATACGGATTTTTCCGATCCTTTTGATAAGAGTTTACGTGAAAAAATAGCCAAGATAGCTGAAACGCATAGTATTGAACTAGAAAAGAATGTTGTTTATGCCTGCACCAACGGACCCCGTTATGAGACACCTGCCGAAGTAACTATGTTGAGAACATTGGGTGGAGATGTCGTAGGTATGACCGTAGCTTCGGAGGCGATTGCATTTAGAGAATCGGGAGTGCCTTATGGATGTATTGCAATGGTAACGAATCTGGGTGCCGGATTATCGGAAACGCCATTGAATCATGAAGAGGTTGTAGCTGCTATGAATGTTATGGGTGAGAAATTCTTGAAAATAGCACTAGGATTAGTAAATTAAATTGAACTGTCATACGATATGCTAGGAATAGAAACGGTTACACTACTTGCTTTGGAGATGGTTCCTGGCATTGGTAACTGTACACTTTCTAATATTATACGCATATCTTCACTGCGCGGTATTTCTAGTGCAGATGTTATAGCTTCTTCAAAAGAAGAATTATTGGAAGTCTTCCAACTTTCAGAAAAAGTTATTGATAAATGGTTGTCTGAAAAGGATGTATACTTACGGAAAGCTGAAGAATTAGAGTTGTTTTTGAAGTTGAATAATGTTCACGTGGTGATAAATTTAGATATTTTGTATCCTCAGATTTTTGAATCTTTCTTTAGCTCTCCTCCAGCGCTCTTGTTTATGTATGGGAATAGAAATTTGCTGCGTTGTAGGAGATTCTCGGTATTATGTTCGAGGAATCCTGCCGAAGAACATTTAGAGAAGCTAAGAGAAGTGGTAGTTATCAATGCCAGCAAAGGGGAGGTTTTAGTTACAAGTTCGGTTGCGGAAGGATATTCTGAATCTTATGTAGCCGCCTTAAAATATGGTTTTCCAAAAATATTAGTTTTAGATACTGGATTTTTCAGAGCACTAGGTGTGGATTTATCGAATGAAGTAAGTTCTATTTCCAGAAAGTGGCGTGAAGAGTTCGATTCAAAGCAAGATCTGGCTATTTCAGAACATAGCCCTTACAGGCAATATAAGCGTGGTGCTAATTATAGAAGGGATAAGATGGTAGCTGCATTATCTGATAGTATAAATTTTTTACATGTTAAGAAGGGTGGGAATATGGAACGTCTATATAATAAATCACTCCAGTTTAAAGAAAAAGATATATTTATCGACCCCTAGTGATGATTCGTTGTGGGTCGATAAATATATTTAAAGGTGGTTAGAGTACTGGCCTTTTAGCCTGTAGTTGTGTCTGCTGCATCGGCAGGAGCGTCGGTATCAGCAGGAGCGTTACTGTCTATTAAACCCTCTATGTCCCCTAGGTCTGGTAAGATTAGCTCTTCAGCAGCAGGTTCAGCATCAGTAGCAGCGTCCGCATCGGCAGGAGCATCGGCATCAGCAGCAGGCTCAGTGTCGGCAGGAGCATCGGCATCAGCAGGAGCGTCACTGTCTATTAAACCCTCTATGTCCCCTAGGTCTGGTAAGATTAGCTCTTCAGCAGCAGGTTCAGCATCAGTAGCAGCGTCGGTATCGGCAGGAGCGTCGGCATCGGCAGTAGCGTTGGCATCGGCAGTAGCATCAGCAGCAGCGTCTGTATCGGCATCAGCAGCAGGAGCTTCGGCGTCGTCAGGAGCATCGGCATCGGCAGCAGGTTCATCACCGCCTAGTAGGTCGTCATCTCCTCCGAATAGACCATCCATACCTAAGTCCCCGAATAGTTCAGCAAGTGCAGCTTCTTCTTCAGCTTTCTTCTTAGCTAATTCTTCTTCAGATAATTCTTCAACCTTAGTTCTTTCTTCGGCAGTGGTTAAGTCCATATCGGTTTCGCCTTTGTTTCGTAGAAGATTTCTTAAAGTCTCCTGAAGTTGAGCGTGATCAATAACCTCATCAATATCATTACTTATTCTGTACATAACTCCGTCTATAATATAAAATACGTCGAAGAATTTGCCATCTTCGTCATATTTTTTAGCTAATTGACGTGCGGTAACACCATTGTTAATAACTTCAATTTTTGGATTGCCGTTGTAATCATATCCTCCAACATATCCTCTGGTATCTTCAACCCCATAGTTATTACTCTTTAGGATAGGGAATACCTGACCGTCTGCAAATACGAATGAGATGTTGCCCCATTTATCAGAATTATTATCCACAGAATCTTGAGCCTTACCAATGGCTTCTCTGAGTGATGAAATTACTTCTGTTTTAATCTGCTTATCAACGTCGTCTATTTCTTGGTCTAATCGCATCACGATGTACTCGCCTTCAACATCAGCACTTACGTTGTTGCCCGTTGGCGCAACATATGTCGATCCCTTAGTGGAAGCAACGCTGTTGACTGTAGATCCACTAGCGGACTGTTGTGAAGGATTTCCAAATAAGTCTAACCCTTTGATGGTTATATCTTTTCCCGGATTTAATCCACATCCAGCAAATAACAATGTTATAGGTATAATGCTCAAATATTCTTTTCTCATGTTTTATTTTTGGGAATAATTTGATGAATTTTTTATATGCAATAATGCTGGAATAGATAAAAGAGTAATTTGTAGATGATTATTTTTATTGAAATTTAAGTGCAATCATCGCAAAAATGCAGGATTTGATATTTTCATGATTGTGAAAAGTGGAATAAGTACAACAAGGAGGATTCTAGATTTTCATTTATGTTACACCGTAAGAATAGATTGAAAAGAAGTTCTATTAGTGGCTACACTTTAGTAGAAATGCTTACGGCGATTTCAGTTTTAGTGATTCTTGCGGGAATTGCAATGCCTCAAGTTTCGAAAATGATAGAATCTGGAAATAGGGCTGCAGCGATAAAGAATATCAAGCAGTTAGGCATGAGTGTTATGATGTATGCTGCCGACTTTGACCATATTTATCCTTCGGCATATGCAATGGATGGGGACGATTTAAGGATGAATAATGGAATTCCTGCTCCAGTAGCGATTCCTACGGGTTGGGTGCAGGATGGTTATCATAACTCTGATGATGTAATGAAAGGCGATTCCGTCCATTGGGCGAATGTTATCATGCCTTATGTTAAACAACCTAGTTTTTTTGAATCACCTGGGTTAGAGGTACAGAATGTACTGAAAAGCAGTGTGAAAGATTCTAAAGAGGCCATTAAATGTGGATTTACTTACAATGGGTACCTGCACCAATATCCAGTACAACAAGTGAAAAATCCTTCGAAAGTGCCAATTTTTTGGAACGGACTTGGTAAAACTTGTATCCAAGGATTCGCACTTACTAATCCGTACTTGGTAAGTAGTAGTGCTAAATTGAATGCGAATAGAAAAGGAGCACTGCTGGGTGGTGATGTGTGTAAAATAGGAAGTTATAGCTACAGAAATAACGGATTTAATGTGTACGGAAAAAGTGTAGTTGTAGTGTATGCAGATGGTTCAGCGGGATTATTGAATTTTGAAAAAGAGATGTTAAGAACAAGCACTATCGCGACAGCTATTGAATCCAAACAATCTTTTACCCATCGAAGCGATGGTAGAAATGTCAAATTATTCGATCCGGATGAAGATTAGCGAGTAGTGGTTGAAGAATTCAATTTTTTTTTATCGACCAGACCCCGAAATTTTTAAATTTTCGGGGTGACGGAGGTAGTTGGTAGGCAATTATTGTTTTTAGAGCCCACACTTGATAATTTACTTTCTAATGTAGGAGATATATAATTCAATCGGGGTCTGGCCCATTCTAATAAAATAGCCTAAGATACCATTTAACAACAAGAAGGGAAAGTCTATTTTGAGCGCTGTTACAAGTACTAGAAGTGGAAAGAATGTTTTTAGTTACCAAGATACAAGCTTTCTTTTAGTAAATTAGTTGCCAATTATATCAAAGAGGGTTAAACTTATAATATGGAAAGTAGTACATTCATGCCAACAACAGAAACAATCATGGAGCGTGTTGGCGAGAACACGATGATTGTGAACATCGGTCCGCAGCATCCTTCTACGCACGGAGTATTACGTGTAATCTGTGAGTTAGAAGGGGAGACAATAATTCAGTGCCGATGTAAAATAGGATATCTTCATACTGGCATGGAGAAAGAGGCTGAGTATCAGCAATATCAGAAATGTGTTGTAATGACGGATAGAATGGACTACTTAAGTGCTAATGGGAATAATTTAGCTCATGCACTAGCCGTTGAAAAATTACTAGGTTGTGATATTCCCAAGCGAGCTCAGTATCTACGTGTTATACTTGCAGAACTTAGCAGAGTTGCTTCCCATTTAGTATGGTTAGGAACTCATGCGCTAGACTTAGGCGCTATGACCCCCCTATTCTATTGCTGGACCGAACGAGAGCACATACTGGATATGTTTGAGATGTTCTCTGGGGTTAGGATGATGCCTAGCTGGATTGTGCCAGGTGGTTTGCGCGGAGATATGCCAGAAGGTTTCGAAGAGAAATTGAGAAACTTTCTCAAGAGCTTTCCTTCAGAGCTAGAGATTCTTGAGAATTTATTGGTTGAGAATCCGATATGGATTGAAAGAACTCAAAATATAGGGGTTTTATCGGCTGATGAGACTCTTAATTTAGGCTGTTCTGGGCCAATTATGAGAGCGAGTGGTGTTGCTTGGGATTTAAGAAAGACTAATCCGTATAGTAGTTATGAAGATTTTGAATTTGATGTGCCTCTAGGTGAAAAAGGTGATGTGTATGACAGATTCTTAGTACGTATTGCTGAAATGAAGGAGAGCTTGAGAATTATTCAGCAGGCCATAGATGGTCTTCCAGAAGGTGATTTCAGAACCGCTGATAGAAAGATTGCACCTCCACCAAAGGAAGAGATTGATACCTCGATGGAATCTTTAATCCACCACTTTAAGCTTTATACGGAAGGATTCTGTCCACCGGTTGGAGAAACATATGCTGCTATTGAAGGACCAAAAGGGGAACTTGGATTTTATGTGGTTAGTGATGGAACCAACAAGCCATATCGTTGGCATGTAAGACCAAGTAGTTTTATGAATTTAAAATCGTTAGAGATAATGGCAAAAGGGAAGATGTTATCCGATCTTGTTGCTATTATTGGTTCCATTGATATCGTTTTAGGAGAGATAGATAGATAACATCCTGTTAGGTGAGGAGAAAATATTATGAAAAATGTAGTTCCAGTAGAAATGATGAAAGCCAGACCCAAAGCGCCTAAACGAGAGGATGTGAGAATCCGATTTTCGGAAGAGGCAATGAAAGAATTAAATGCTTTAATTAGTCATTATCCTAATAAAAAAGCCGCAATACTGCCTGCTCTCTGGTTGGCACAACGTGAATATGGTGGTGAAATTACTGCAGATGCTATGGTGGAAGTAGCTTATCACTTAGAGAGAAGTTATGCCGAAATTGAAGGAGTAGCAACTTTTTATAGCCTCTATAATGTTAACCATAAAGTAGGGAAACACCTCATCGATGTATGCACATGTCTTTCGTGTCAACTTTGTGAAGGGTATAATGTGTTAAAATACTTATGTGACAAGTTAAATATTCCTAATGGAGGAACTACCAAAGACGGAATGTTTACTGTTCACGAAGTAGAGTGCCTAAATGCTTGTGATAGAGCACCGGTAATTCAGGTTGGGGACGAATATTATGGCCCAATAGATACAGAATTTATCGATAAGTTACTAGACAAGTTAAGGAATACGCAGGAGTCTACAGTCGTAAGATATGCAGATGAAGTAGTAAAGGCGCAAATTAACAAAGAAGAAATATTATAATTTACTTTTATTAGTTTGTAGTAGCATATGGGAATTTATGCTTAAGTACAATTCGTAGTTTCTTTTATTAAGGGAATTTTATAATACACTAATGAGTTATAATCTTAAATCAACAGCAGAAAAAGCAAAAGAATCGGTTATTATCAGAACAAGATCGAAAACGTTTTTAAATACACCTATGGCATATAATTATTTATTAGACGCAACCTCACTTGGAGAGTTATTCCATACTGTGTGTTCCAAATGGAGCAATCGTGTTGCAGTATTGCGGAATGAAGGGGCAGGCTTTGAGCCTTTAACCTATAAAGAACTCTATCAGAAGGTTCACGAGGTTGCTTGTGGATTGAAAAACTTAGGAGTAGAGAAGGGTGATAGAGTTGCTATCATTAGTGAAAACTGTATGGAGTGGTCCTTGGTCGACTGGGCTGCCCAGACATTAGGTGTAATTACTGTTCCTATTTATACAACCTTACCACCAGACCAGATAGAGTATATCATTGAAAATTCGGGTGCGAAAGTAGCATTTGCAGGTACTGAACTAGTGGCGGAAAAACTTAAGAACATAGATAATGTTACTACTGTTGTTCTTAAAACAAAAGATGGAAAGCTTCCACATGCTCAGTTGAAAAAGTTTATACAAGATGGAAAGGGAGCCCTTAGCAGCAATCAGTGGCAGGAGATTTCTCAAGAAATTAAAAAAGATGATATAGCCACTATTATTTATACTAGCGGAACTACCGGAGTGCCTAAAGGAGTAATGCTTGAAAATAAATCGTTCTTGCATGTCTGTTATGCTGCACAGAAAGTGTTACCGATTAATCAGACAGATGTCTATCTATCATTTTTACCACTATCCCATGTTTTCGAACGAGCTGTGGGGCATGTGCTCCCAACAAGTCTAGGAAGTTGCGTGGCATACGCTCAGAATTTAGCCTCACTCAATAAAGATTTACAGACAGTGAAGCCTACTGTTATGTTATGTGTGCCAAGATTATTAGAGGCTATTCAGCAGAGAATTTTAGATAATGTATCTAAACAGAGTAAATTTAAACAAAAGTTATTCTGGTTTGCTTACCACCAAGGATTAAGAAGGGCTCAACGAAAATTTGCACCTTTAGCTTGGCTAACGGATAGATTAGTAGGCAAAACTATCCGTGAACGTACCGGTGGAAAAGTTCGGTACTTTGTATCTGGAGGAGCAGCCCTCGATCCGGATTTATGTAATTTCTATCTTGCGTTTGGATTTAATATGATACAAGGATACGGATTAACCGAAACTTGTGCCTATACAACACTGAATCATCCTGAAAGAAACAATGTTCAGAGCGTAGGAGAGACTGCGTGGGGAACAGAAATTAAAATTGCTAAAGATGGAGAGATATTAGTTAAAGGCCCCACTCTGATGAAAGGGTACTATAAAATGCCTAAAGAAACAGAGCAGGTCATAGATTCAAAAGGTTGGTTCCATACAGGGGATATCGGTAAGTTTGAAGGCAAGCACCTCTGCATTACTGATAGAAAGAAAGATCTCATTATCCTAGCTAATGGGAAGAATGTGGCGCCACAGCCTATCGAGAATAAACTGAAACAGAAATCGCTGATTCAAGAAGTAGTGCTCTTTGGAGATACATCTGAGAGCCTCTGTGCATTAATTATTCCTAATAAAGAAGTGCTGAACACAAAACTACTGGAGACCGGAGCAGGCAAGATTGCTGAAGAAGAATGGAGCAGTAGCGATATTGTAAAAAGCTTAATTAAAGAACAGATCTCCTCAGTTAATAAGAATCTTGCAGCTTTCGAAAAAGTAAAACGATTCGAAGTTATTAACGCTACATTTTCAGTCGAGAGTGGAGAGCTTACTCCTAGCATGAAAGTTAAAAGGAATGTAGTAAAAGAAAAGTATAAAGTGATTATCGAAAAGATGCTCAAGTAAAGGATATCATTTTAGAATGAAAAATAATGGGGGTTGAATAATTTGTGCGCCCCCGAATCTCCTATAATTAAACAATTTTTGTGGCTAATCTATTATTTGTTAGCCAGCCTACTATGCTAGTCTCACTATGTTGTCTCTCTCGAAGGGAATCCAGGAATTGTTAAAAATAATATTCCTCCTCAATTTAAAAACTATTAAGTGTGGGTTCAACAACAATAAATCATCTCCTACTAACACCGTCATGGCGGGAATTTAAAAATCACGCCATCTGGCCGATATTAAAAAACTAATGCTTCCTGATGGACAAATTAATATTTATTCATTTCCGATCTTCACCTATATATGCAGGATTATAGATTAAATATGTATAATTCTTGTAAAATAATAGTTAAAACAACCTGGGCCCTGTAAAAATACCTGTTTCCGACCGAATAATCGATTAGAGGTATTAGAATTAATCATCTATGAACGATTTTAAGAACTTTTTCAAGAATACAGATATCATACTTGGGTTAGCATTGTTGCTTATTGTCTCGATGCTTATCCTGCCTATTCCGCACTGGATATTGGATACCGGACTAGTTATTGCGATTGCAACTTCCGTTATTATTATCCTTACATCTGTGAACATCGACGATCCGCTAAAACTTAGCATATTCCCCTCTTTGCTCTTAATCTCTACGCTTTTTAGGCTAGCCTTAAGTATTACGGCCACTAAACTAATTTTAGGGACTGGTGACGGTGGAAAGGTTATCGAAACGTTCGGTAAGTTTGTTATGGGTGGCGACTTCGTTGTGGGGTTTGTTGCCTTCTTAATTCTTGTTATCGTCCAGTTTATCGTTATCACGAATGGTGCTGGTCGTGTGTCTGAAGTTGTTGCTAGGTTTACCTTGGACGCTATGCCTGGTAAACAGATGGCTATCGATGCCGATCTTGCTGCAGGATTAATCGATGAGAAGATGGCTAAAGAGCGTCGTAAGCACATTAAGAAAGAAGCCGACTTCTATGGTGCGATGGATGGTGCGAGTAAGTTTGTTAAAGGTGATGCTATTGCGTCTATTTTAATTATCGTTGTTAACATTATTGGTGGCTTTGCAGTAGGATTCTTCCGAGGGGAGGGAGATGCTAGCTATGTAATTAAGACCTATACACTACTATCTGTTGGTGAAGGTATTGTTGCTCAGATTCCTGCCCTGTTAATATCCACTTCAAGCGGTCTGTTGGTTACACGTGCTGGTCAGGAAAATACAATGGGTGGAGCGGTGGTCGCTCAGATCTTAGCTCAGCCTAAAGCGCTTATGTCAGCAGGGATCGCACTTGTTCTTTTTGCTTTTATTCCCGGATTCCCGACCCCCATCTTCCTTGCGATAGGTGGTGGTTTGCTGGGATTGTCTAGATACGTTCAGATGAATCCTATGCTGTTAGAATTAGCTGAGAGAGGCGGGGTGTTTCCAGAAGAAGAAGCTCCTGTAGAAACAAAAGAACAGGATAGCAATAGTCCGGAATCTGTAATGTCACTGTTGGATGTGGATGCCCTAGAGATTGAGGTAGGATATGCACTGACGAGATTGGCGGATCCGCGTGTTGGTGGTGATTTAACCGAACGTATAGCTGGTATGCGAAAGCAGCTTGCTGGAGAGATGGGGTTTGTGGTTCCTAGCGTTAGAATCCGTGACAGCGTCGTATTAAACTCTAATGAATACTGTATTAAGGTTCGGGGCGAGGAGGTCGCACGGGGTACGTCAGAGGTAGACATGTTGATGGCCTTGGATAATGGAACGGTAATAGAAGAAGTGCCAGGAAAACCGACCAAAGAGCCAGTGTTCGGAATAGATGCTTTATGGATAAATGAGAAGTTTAAAGACGAAGCCCTTCTGAATGGATATACCATCATTGAACCAACTGCGGTAATGGCTACTCACCTGAATGAAGTAATTAAACAGCATGCTGCGGAGCTATTAACTAGACAGGATGTACAAGGCTTAATCGATAATGTAAAAGAGAGAAATAAAGCAGTTGTAGATGAACTAATACCTAACTTGGTTTCTGTTGGTGATGTTCAGAAAGTATTGCAGCATCTGCTTCGTGAAAGAGTGCCTATTAAGGATATGGTGGCGATTCTGGAAACCATGGCCGACTATGCTCCTAAGACAAAAGAGCCCGATTCTCTTGGGGAAGTAGTAAGGGCTGCTATCTGCAGAACTGTTACTGGGATGTATGTAAATGAGGATAATAAACTTTACTGTATAACCCTTGCTCCATCATTAGAAAAGCAGCTAGGTGATAATGTTCAGACTAACTCTTTTGGAACCACTATCGGGATGGATCCCGAACTCCAGAAGACCTTAGTTCAGAAAATTGAGGATGCCTATGAGAGGGCAGAGACCTCTAACTTTAGTAATCCAATACTATTATGTAATTCTCAAATACGTCTAGGTATGCATAGACTTATTTCACGATATATGCCTAAATTGCCAGTGGTAGCTTTTAATGAAATTACTCCTAGGGCAGAAGTCGAGTTTGTTCAACAAGTTAAATTAGATGCTTAAGCTAGTAATTTAGTCGTTTTCTTCCTGCACATCTTTAATGTTTTGGCGTTTTGTGCAGTGAGCATTAGTGTATTGCATGTTTCTTTGCTATTGATTCTTGAGGTGTTTTCTGGATCCCCTTCGAGGATGACCCCGGTCGGTGGCGCGAGCGTGATAGGTTGGCAATAATTATTAATTTAAAATATAGTAAATGGACCTTGTTTATTACCATGCTTCCCGCTAGTAGGTCATCCACTTGTGTGTGTTCACTAATTCGGTGACAAACAAATGTGCAATAGCATTTCAGTTTAGAAGAGGATTAGAGTGCTGAAGTATCCCGATGCGGCAAACATCAGAATACTACAAACACGGATTCTAACTAGCGATACTAAACGATTCTAGGTCTAGTTTGAAACATTTCTTCTCTTCCACTTCAGGGATTCGATTGTAGCATGTTTCTATCCTTCTAATGGTGCCAGTGCCAGAGTTCATAATAATCGATTCCGTGTATGCGCTCGATCGTTTAAATCTTACGCCTTTCAGTAGATCGCCGGTCGTGACCCCCGTAGCAGCAAAAATCACTTTTCCAGAAGCTAAATCCTCAGTATGGAGCACTCGATTAGGATCGCCATTCATCATTTTAGCAGCACGCTCCTCTTGTTCACTATTAGCAAATACTAACCTAGCTTGCATTTCGCCACCAAAACATTGCACGGCAGCGGCTGATAAAACTCCTTCAGGGGCTCCTCCAATACCGAACAGAGCGTCTACACCGGAATCGGGATCCAGCGCTGCAATCGCTACAGAGAGGTCGCCGTCTGGTACAAGATGAACTCTTGCTCCTGTTTCTCGTATCTCATTAATTAAGTTTTGATGCCTGTCTCTTTCGAGTATCCCTATGGTGAGCGATTCTATGTCTTTTTCTAGAGCTTTTGCGATGAGTCTAGCATTTACTTTAGCAGGAAGGGTGATATCGATAATCCCGATACAATCTTTCCCAACAACAATCTTGTCCATATAACAATCGGGTGCATGCATTAGTTTCCCCTGACCCTTAACCGTCGCAGCTAATACGGCTATTGAATTTGGTGTACCATTAGCACATAGGTTGGTTCCTTCCAAGGGATCTACGGCGATCTGTACTTCATCACCTTTTCCTGTTCCTACTTTTTCACCAATATAGAGCATAGGCGCTTCATCACGTTCGCCTTCACCAATTACTACCGTGCCATCGATATCCATTGTGCCTAACACATGACGCATAGCTTCACAAGCAGCCTGGTCGGCCCCTTTTCTATCACCTTTACCTACCCACCTTGAACATGCCAGGGCAGCAGTCTCCGTTACTTTAAGAAAATCTAAACTACTAAAAAACATTTTTTTACCACTTAATAATCTGTTCAAAGTACTAATGTTCAGGTCATATATTTTAATCTTTATAAACCCAACTAGTTATATGAGGACATGGTCACCGACGACATACAGTGTCTGTGTGACAGAGAATTGAGAGAAGTAAGAGTAAATCTTCCACATATGGAAGGTTATACTCAAGTGTGGGTTCTATAAAGAGCCACTGCTTCCCAAGCGTATCCGTCTTCCCGACGTCATATATAGTCGGGATCCATGACCTTATATAATTAACCTAATACTTCAGGACTAATTTAATAATACAATTGTTGGGTATAACTGCTAGAAGATTTACTAATGGTAGAAAAAAGTGGATTTTAAAGAATTATTTTACACAAAAGTTAAGAGATAATGGTAATATTAATATATAGTTGCCGCATAGCTCAGCGGTAGAGCAGCTGACTGTTAATCAGCGGGTCCTAGGTTCGAATCCTAGTGCGGCAGCCATTAGTAAATTTCAGAGTGTTTAAATTACTCCATCTCCTCAGAAGCGAATATATCTACTTATTCATTTTTGCTACCCTATTAGGCTTTTTATCTTCAATTCAGCTTAGTTTTAGTATTTATACAAATACTGTAAATTGTACAATCGGATGTTCTCATGTGCGTGACAGTGTCTGGTTTGGAGTGCCTGTTGCGTATTTAGGAGCTATTCATTATGTTTGGCTGGGTTTCCTGGGATATTTGCAGTATAAAAAATGGATTCCTTCATTTGTTAAGTTACTATTGTATCTGCAGGCAAGTATAGGTTTTGGTGTAAGTCTAAGTCTAGGATATAAGATGGTATCAAACGGACTAAACTGTGCTAATTGTTGGATGTCTTTTGCTGCATCCATGATCCTGGTTGTTGCTCTTGTAGTGAAAAAATGGTAGATCCACTTTGGAATTTAGTGATCAATGGCCATGATTGTGGCCATGATTGCTTTTTAATGAATCCTTGCTCACTCCTAATGCATGCTTGAAGACGAGCTCCCCGCCTTTATGGCCTGTGATAATTAGTAATGCCAATGCAAAAGCTATTGAAAGTGGAAGCGTCCATGATTGCCTGTCTGATTTGTGGTTAACATAGGCCCATATAGTGAGTACGGTGTAGGTGATACTGGTAGCAATTGCCCACAGCATGTGATTGTACATGGCTGCATGGGATATATCATTGTGCGCAACAGTATTATAGGTAACCCATCCTGAAATTAATGTGGCAAGATTGATTGCGGTGCCCAAAAGTAGGTTCCAATATGCAGCATTCCTAATCTGTTGATGGTGAGAGTTTTTCAAAGAGAATAAAGAAAAAATATATAAGATGCTTGATGTAGCAAGTAATGCTATGCTGAAATGTACAAAAACTGGATGATAATGTTCCATATGGCTTCCCCTTAGGTTACATATTGGTTGTACGTGCTTTAATAAGAACTGTTGATTTTAACTGAATACAGAATAATTGTGTAGATTTCACTTTAAAATATATAAGTTAATATCTATCGTGCCTCGTTATATCTGTTGACAAGATTAAGGTATTTGCATCATAATTAAGAAGGTATATCATGCCAGGAGTTATCATATAGGTTAAAAACAGCTTTTATATGCTTAAGTTTTATAGGGGCACGGTTGTTTATTTCATGTTGATGAATGTAATAGCGGATGTTTTTATATGAAAAGGTTCTGGGAATGTTAATAGAAAGGAAAGAATTATAAAAAGGAAAGAAATAAAGATAAAAGAGGAAGCATGCCTACAATAAACCAGTTAGTTCGCAAAGGGCGAAAGTTATCAAATGTTAAATCGAAGTCGCCGGCATTAAAGAGATGTCCGCAGCGTCGTGGAGTATGTACGATAGTTCGTACAATGACCCCTAAGAAGCCTAACTCGGCTCTTCGTAAAATTGCTCGTGTGCGTTTGACCAATGGTATAGAGGTAACTGCTTATGTTCCTGGTATTGGTCATAACTTACAAGAGCACTCTGTTGTATTAATTAGAGGGGGTCGTGTAAAGGACCTTCCTGGTGTGCGTTATCACATTGTTCGTGGTGCGCTCCAGACTGCCGGTACAAACAACAGGAAGCAGGGTAGAAGTAAATACGGAACAAAGAGACCACATGAGGGAGGTAAGTAATTAGATGTCCAGAAAATCGAGAGCAGAGCGTCGTGTAGTTCAGCCAGATCCTGTATATGGGAGTGAGTTGATTGCAAGATTTGTAAATAGAATGATGTTAGGTGGTAAGAAGGTTACTGCTGAGAAGATTTTTTATGCTGCATTAAAGCAGTTGGAAGAGAAGACAGAGACTCCAGCGTTAGAGGCTTTTGAGAAAGCAATTGGCAATGTGACTCCTACTGTAGAGGTGCGTCCTCGCCGTGTTGGTGGTCAGACATACCAGGTGCCTATGGAAGTTCGTCCTGAAAGGAAGACTACTTTGGCGCTTCGTTGGATAGTTAGCTATTCCAGAAAAAGAAGTGGAAGAAGCATGGGTGAGAAGTTGTCTGGTGAATTGATTGACGCATTTAATGGTACTGGTGCATCAGTGAAAAAGCGTGAAGAAGCGCATAGAATGGCTGAGGCAAACAGGGCCTTTTCACATTATAGATTTTAGGTTTGAGAGTTAATTAAAATGGCAAGAACACATCCTTTGGAACGAACAAGAAATATTGGTATTGCAGCTCATATTGATGCTGGTAAGACCACGACTACTGAGCGTATTTTATACTATACAGGTAGAACATATAAGATAGGTGAGGTGCATGACGGTGCTGCTACTATGGACTGGATGGAGCAGGAGCAGGAGCGTGGTATTACTATTACTTCGGCTGCTACAAGTGCATTCTGGAGTGGATCTAAGGGCGATAAGCCTGAGCATCAGATTAACATTATAGACACTCCTGGTCACGTAGACTTTACTGTTGAGGTAGAGCGATCTCTCCGTGTACTAGACGGTGCTGTTGCTGTATTCTGTGCAGTAGGTGGCGTGCAGCCTCAGTCTGAGACTGTTTGGAGACAGGCTAACAAGTATAAGGTTCCTCGTATTGTTTACATAAACAAGATGGACCGTACTGGTGCCGATTTCTATTCAGTAGTAGAGAGAGTTAAAGATAGATTAGGTGCTAATGCTTCTCCGCTGCAGATTCCTATTGGTGCGGAATCGGAATATCAGGGTTATATTGATTTGTTAACCATGAAAGCAACTATTTATACCTCTGATGATGGTAAGCAGTATGAAGAGAGTGATATCCCTTCAGAGTATCAGGATAAGGCTAGCTCCTACCGTGAAGCATTAATGGAAGCTCTTTCAGAGTTTGACGATTCTATTATGGAGAAGTTCTTAGAAGGCGAAGAGATCTCTCTAGATACTATCAGGGCAGCCATCCGAGCAGGGACTCTTGCTAACAAGTTTGTTCCAGTGCTTAGTGGTTCATCCTTTAAGAATAAAGGTGTTCAGGCCATGCTTGATGCGGTTGTAGATTATCTTCCTTCTCCTTTAGATGTAGGTGCTGTTCATGGTGTAAATCCAAGGACAGAAGAAGCGCTTTCTAGAGAGCCTAGTGATACTGCTCCTTTCTCTGCTTTAGCGTTTAAGGTTATGAGTGATAAGTTTGTAGGAAGGTTAACTTTCTTACGAGTTTATAGTGGTACTTTGAAGAAGGGTAGTGCTATCACCGTTGCTTATCGTGATCCTATGACTAACGAGTTCCGTTCTCGTAGTGAAAGAGTGGGTCGTATCCTTAAGATGCATGCAAATAGCCGAGAGGATATGGATGAGGTGTTTACCGGTGATATTGTTGGCGTAATTGGTGTAAACGATGTTTCTACTGGTTATACCATCTGTGATTCTGGTAACATTATTGCGCTAGAGAGCATTAAGTTCCCTGAGCCAGTTATCCAGATAGCTATCGAACCTAAGAGTAAAGCCGACCAAGAGAAGCTTGGTACTAGTTTGCAGCGATTAGCTCAAGAAGATCCTACATTTAGGGTGTTCACCGATGCTGAGAGTGGTCAGACCATTATCAGTGGAATGGGCGAGCTTCATCTTGAGATTATTGTTGATAGGCTTAAGAGAGAGTTTGGCGTAGAGGCAAGCAAAGGTAAGCCGCAGGTTGCGTACCGTGAGACAGTAAGATCTAAGGCTAAGGGTGAAGGTAAGTTCATCAGACAGTCTGGTGGTTCTGGTCAGTACGGTCACTGTGTGCTTGAAATTGAGCCGTTAGAAGTAGGTAAAGGGTTCGAATTTGCAAGTAAGGTTGTAGGTGGATCTATTCCGAAGGAGTATATCCCTGCAATTGAGAAAGGTGTTAAAGAAGCTATGATAGCCGGTGTTATGGCAGGTTATCCTGTTGTAGACGTAAAGGTTAGCGTGCTGGAAGGTAGCTACCACGACGTAGACTCTAATGAGAATGCGTTTAAGCAGGCAGGGATTCTTGGTTTTAGGGAAGCGATGAGAAAAGCTAGTCCTGTTATTAAGGAACCTATTATGCATGTTGAAGTTACGACACCTGAAAACAATGTTGGTGATGTTGTTGGCGACCTAAATGGTAGACGTGGACGCATCGAAGGTATGGAGCCAGCGATGGGTGGTGTATCTGTGGTAAACGCTCATGTACCGCTATCTGAAATGTTTGGTTACGTAACTACATTACGGTCATTGACTCAGGGTAGAGCGAGTCCTAACGTGACTCCTTCTCACTATGAAGAGGTACCTACCAACGTTGCTCAAGAAATTATGACGAAATCGCAGTCAGGAAGATAAGTTTTAAAATATAATATAGATATATCATAAAGGAAAAAGTTTATGGCAAGACAAAAATTTGAAAGAACAAAACCACACGTAAATATAGGAACTATTGGTCACGTAGACCATGGAAAGACATCTTTAACAGCTGCTATTACTAAAGTATTAGCAGAGAAGAACTTAGCAAAGTTAAGTAAGTACGACGAGATTGATGGTGCACCTGAAGAAAAAGCACGAGGTATTACCATTAACATTGCTCACGTTGAGTATGAGACAGCAAACAGACATTATGCACACGTAGACTGTCCTGGTCACGCCGACTTCATTAAGAACATGATTACCGGTGCTGCTCAGATGGACGGTGCTATTCTCGTAGTATCTGCAGCTGACGGTCCTATGCCACAGACAAGAGAGCACATTCTTCTTTCTCGTCAGGCAGGTGTTAAGAATATCGTTGTATTCTTAAACAAGTGTGACCAAGTAGACGATCCTGAATTATTAGAACTAGTTGAAATGGAAGTAAGAGAGCAGTTAAGTGCTTATGATTACCCAGGTGATGATGTTCCTGTAATCAAGGGTTCTGCAAAGAGCGTATTAGATTTAGATAAAATTGATGAGAGCAACCAGTATGTAAAAGCTGTAAGCGATCTTATGGATGCTGTTGATAACTACATCCCAACTCCTGAAAGAGATACAGACAAACCATTCCTAATGGCAGTTGAAGACGTATTTACTATTACCGGTAGAGGTACAGTTGCTACTGGTCGTGTAGAGCGTGGTACATTGAAAGCCATGACCGAAGTTGAAATCGTAGGTATTGCAAAAGAGAGCAGAAAGACTACTTGTACAGGTATTGAGATGTTCAGAAAGCTTCTTGACGACTGTCAGGCAGGTGACAACGTAGGTCTACTACTTAGAGGTGTTGAAAGAACCGATATCGAAAGAGGTATGGTTGTAGCTAAGCCAGGAAGTATTACTCCTCACACTTCATTTGAAGCTCAGGTATACGTACTATCCAAAGAAGAGGGTGGACGTCATACTCCATTCGTAGCTGGTTACCGACCACAGTTCTTCTTCAGAACTACAGACGTAACTGGTACATTAGGTTTAGCTGATGGTGTTGAGATGTGTATGCCTGGTGATAACGTAACCATGAAAGTAGATCTTATCAATCCGATTGCTCTTGAAGAAGGGTCTAAGTTTACCATTCGTGAAGGTGGTAGAACCGTAGGTGCTGGTACAGTAACTAAGGTTGTAAAGTAAGATAAGTATTACAATAATTCACCCCAGCTTGAAGCTGGGGTATTATTATATAAGTAGATATAGTTATGAACGCACAAAGAGTAAGAATACGTTTAGCTGCATACGATAGCCGCATCTTAGATTTAGCTGCAGAGAAGATTGCAGATACAGCTAAGAAGACAGGTGCCAATGTAAGTGGTCCGTTACCACTTCCAACTAGAAAGCGCAGATTCTGTGTTATTCGTGGTCCTCATATTGATAAAGAGTCTATGGAGCACTTTGAATTAAGAACTCACAAGAGACTCATTGATATTAAAGAGCCTACAAATAAGACAATTGATGCACTTATGCGCCTAGAGCTAGCAAGTGGTGTAGATATCCAGATTAAAACGTAATTTAAAAAAAAGTATAGTTTGGCTTCGCAGAAATATCATTTGTGACCCTATTAATTTGATTGAGGGCGACACTAAGTAGTGGTAATTTACGGAAGAAGCTAGGAGAAAATATGTTAAGCGGAATATTAGGAAAGAAAGTGGGAATGACCCACATTTATGATGAGCAGGGAAAAATGTTACCTGTAACAGTAATCGAAGCTGGTCCTGTATACGTAACTCAGGTTAAGAATGAGCGTAATGATGGTTACAATGCGGTTCAGGTTGGATATGAAGAGATCTCAGATAAGAAGCTTACCTGGCCTAAATACGGTCATTTAAAGAAAGCCGGTGTTGGCAGGAACCTTCGTACATTAAGAGAGTTCAGGGTAGATAATTCTTCTGAATTTAAGGCAGGTCAGGAATTCAATGTAGGTATTTTTGAATCTGGCGAGAAGGTAGTTGTAACTGGTACTGTAAAGGGTCGAGGTTTTGCCGGTGTAGTTAAGAAGTACGGATTTGCTGGTCAGCACATGAGCCATGGTTTCATGACTCACAGACGTCCATTGTCTAACGGTGCTACAGGTCCGCAGAGAGTTTTCAAGGGTGGTAAGAGACCTGGAAGAATGGGTGGAAACACTGTGTCTCAGCAAGGATTAAAGATCGTTATTTTAGATGCTGAAAGAAATCTTATCGGTGTAGACGGTCCGATTCCTGGAGCCAATGGTAGTTTGGTAACTATTAAGAAGATGGCAGGTGGCAAGTAATGAATTTAGAAATTTTTGATATCAAGGGTAAAGCTCAGTCTAAGTTAAAAGTGAGTGATGCCATTAAGAATGCGAAAGTATCTCCTGCTTTATTGCATAGTGTAGTAGTAGCTGAAGAAGCTAATATGAGACAAGGTACTCAGTGTGCTAAGACCAGATCTGAAGTTCGTGGTGGTGGTAGAAAGCCTTATAAACAGAAGAAGACTGGTAATGCGCGTCAGGGTTCTATTAACTCTCCTCATTATAGACATGGTGGTATGGCGTTAGCTGTTAAGCCTCGTGATTACAGTAAAAAGGTTAATCGTAAAGAGAGAAGGGCTGCTTTATTAGGTGCGCTGCACAGTAAAGTAGAAGCTGGTGATGTATCTATACTAGATTCTTTAAAATTTGAAACTCCAAAGACCAAGAATGGTGTTGAATTATTAAAGAACTTAAATTTATCAGATACAAAGCGAGTATTGTTAGTTCTTCCTGAATATGATGAGACAGTTTACAAGTGTTTTAGAAATATTCCTAATGTAGAAGTTCGAACAGCTCCTGCAAAGAAAGAAGATGCAGATAGTGTAAAAACAGCTCCATTTTCAACTAGAGATTTACTAGTTGCACATAAGATAGTAGTTGTTAAAGATGTGCTTGATAGATTAACGGAGGTATGGAGCTAATGAAAAACGTTCATACAATTATATTGAATCCTCGTATTACCGAGAAGACATTGCGCTCAAGTATGGGTGAACTTTCGAATAGGAATACGAATGATTCAAATGCTATTAGACAATATACATTTATTGTTGATAGGAATGCAAATAAGATAGAGATTAAGAAAGCTTTTGAAGCTATTTATAATGAAGGTAAGAAAGACAATCAGCTTACCGTAGAAAAGGTACATACTTCCGTAGTTCGAGGAAAAGCACGCCGAGTAGGTGCTAAAAAGAAAGGAAAGACATCTAGTTATAAGAAAGCAGTAATTACATTAGCTAAAGGACAAATATTAGAGGAATACGGAGTATAAGATGCCAGTAAAACGTTGTAAGCCCACGTCGCCAGGTCGACGTCATAAAATTCAAGCCACATATTCAGAGATAACAACAACAAAGCCAGAAAAGACCTTGTTAGGTAAAGTTTCCAAGACCGGTGGTAGAAACTCTTATGGAAGAACAACATCTTTCAATAAGGGTGGTGGAAATAAGAGAAGATATCGATTCATCGATTTCAAGAGAAATAAAGATGGTGTTCAGGCTAAGGTAGCTACTATCGAATACGATCCAAACAGAACATGTAGAATAGCTTTGCTTCACTATACAGATGGTGAGAAGCGATATATTCTTGCTCCTAAAGGATTGGAAGTAGGTTCAATGGTAGAGAACGGTGCTGAGGCAGACATTAAGCCAGGTAACTGCTTGCCAATGGAGAATATTCCATTAGGTACCTTTATCCACAATTTGGAGTTAAAGCCAGGTAAGGGCGGTCAGATTGTTCGTAGTGCTGGTGCTGCAGCTCAGTTAGTAGCTAAAGAGGGTGCTTATGTTACAGTTAAGCTTCCAAGTAATGAAATGAGACGTTTCCATGCTGTATGTAGAGCAACTATCGGTGAGGTAGGTAATGCAGAGCACGAGAACGAGCAGATTGGTAAAGCCGGTAAAGCTAGAGGATTAGGAAGACGACCACACGTACGTGGTGTTGCTAAGACTCCTAGAGATCACCCACATGGTGGTGGTGAAGGTAAATCACCTGTAGGCCGTAAGAAGGGTCCTGTCGATAGATGGGGTAATAAGTCTCACGGTGGTAAGACCAGAACCAACAAGCGTACAGATAAGTTTATTGTAAGAACTAGAAAGGAAGGTAAGCGATAGAGTATGGCACGAAGTATAAAGAAGGGATTTTTTGTTGATGATCATTTGTCGAAGAAAGTAGAGGCTATGAATGCAGCAGGTGATAAGAAGTTAATTAAAACCTGGAGCAGACGTTCTACAATTACTCCTGACATGATTGGTCATACTATTGCTGTACATGACGGTAGAAAGCATGTGCCTGTATTTGTAACAGAGAATTTAATTGGTCACAAACTAGGTGAATTTGCTCCAACCCGTACATACCGAGGTCATGGTGGCTCTATTCCTGATAGGGGAGTTCGCCTAAGGTAAATATCAGTTATATAATATCGGTAGCGTAGGCTCGTCATGATTTACCATTATGGCGAGCTATGCTTAGATACTTAAAGGTATAATATATAGTTGATTAAGAAATTTAATTGTGAAAATATTCACATATGAGATAGATTTATCTTTATAAGCTTATGAAAGTGAGAGCAGTAGGAAAATATATAAGAGTGCAGCCCAGAAAAGTGAGAATGATAGCGGCTGCAGTAAAAAATAAATCGGCAGAGCATGCTTCACAATTACTCAAGTTTCATCCTAGCAAGAGTGCAACTGTGCTAAGGAAAGTATTGATGAGTGCTATGGCAAATGCTGTTGAGAACAACAGTATACGCGATACATCTACATTAAGGGTTTCAAGTATTGAGATTGGTGATGGTCCGGTATACAAGCGTATGCAGGCAAGAGCTCAGGGTAGAGGTTATCGTATATTAAAGCGTACGAGTCATGTAACTATTGAATTAGATGTGATGAGCGATGATGCTATGAATAAACCAAAAGCTCACGGAACCAAAGAGAAGGCAAGGCCATCTTTTAAGAGTGAGAAGAAGGGCAAGAAAGCATCTGCAAAGCCTGAGCAAGAGGACGTAAATACTGAAGTTGCTGCAACTACAGAAGGTAGTACAGCAGTAGCTACAGAGACATCAGCTGCAACTGAAGCAGGAGAGAATTCTGAGAAGGAATAATAGGAGAAAAGTTTGGGCCAGAAAATTCACCCTTTAGGTTTTAGGTTAGGATATATAGTAGGTTGGGATAGCCAGTGGTATTTCAACGATAGAGATTATGCGAAAGCTGTTGCTTTGGACAAGCAGGTAAGAGACTATTTACACAAGAAGCTTGGTAAAGGTCATCTTTCTAATATCAAGATTGAGCGAGCAGCGAGCAAATTTAAAGTGACGTTATTAAGTTCAAGACCAGGTATCATCATCGGTCGTGGTGGTAAAGGTATTGACGAGATAAGTTTCGATTTAAATAAGCTTGTTCGTAAAGTGGACAATAACGCAACTGTTCAGATTAACGTAGTTGAAGTAAGGCAGCCAGAGTTAAATGCTCAGTTAGTTGCTGATAACATTGCGATACAGTTAGAGAAACGTGTTTCACACAGACGATGTATGAGGCAGGCTATGAACAAGTGTGTGCGTATGAATGGTAGAGGTATCAAGGTTATGATTTCAGGACGATTAGGTGGTCATGATATTGCCCGTTCCGAGGTTGATAAAGTTGGTAAAGTACCTTTACATACGTTAAGAGCCGATATCGACTATGCAACATCAACAGCATTCACCATATACGGTTCTGTTGGTGTAAAAGTATGGGTTTACAAAGGTGAGGTTCTTCCTGAAAGAAATCGCAGCTTAATGGAAGTTAATGAATCTGGAAGAAGAAATGACAGAAGAAGTTCACGACCCAGACGCGATACTAGAAAAGAGGGGGTAACTTCAAATGTTAATGCCTAAAAGAACTAAATATAGAAAGCAGCAACGTGGTAGAATGCGTGGTAAAGCTACTAGAGGAAATAAGATTTCTTTTGGTGATTTCGGTTTAGTAGCTCAGGAACCAGCTTGGATTACTAGTCGTCAGATAGAAGCCGCTCGTATTGCTATGACAAGGCATATTAAAAGAGGTGGTAAAGTTTGGATAAGAGTATTCCCAGACAAGCCTTATACAAAGAAGCCTATCGAGCAGAGAATGGGTAAAGGTAAAGCATCTGTAGAAGCTTGGGTAGCTGTAGTAAAACCTGGAAAGGTTTTATTTGAGATGAATGGTGTAGCAGAAGAGTTAGCTAAAGCCGCTATGAGTCTTGCAGACGCTAAAATGCCAATTAGATGTAAATTTTACAACAAAGAGCAGTTAGAAGCTGAATTAAACAAAACAAACAGTGATGTAGACTCTACGAAGGTAGAAGCATAGGTTAGCACATGAAAGATTTAAAAAGTAAAGAATTAAAAGACAAATCGGTGCCAGAATTAGAGGCTATGTTAAATGTAGAAAGAGCTAATCTTTTCAAAGCAAGAAGAGATATGGTTTTAAGACAGTTAACTGATACTACTAGCTTAAGAGTTAGAAGACATAACATTGCCAGAATTCTTACCGTAATTACCGAGAAGAAGAGAGGTGCTGTAAATGTCTAAGGCAGCAACAGAAACAGAAACAGTAGTGAGAGGTTCTCGTAAAGTAAGAGAGGGAGTTGTTTCCTCAAATAAGATGGAGAAAACAGTAACTGTAACTGTAGTGAGAAGATTCCAGCATCCTTTATACAAGAAGACATTGATGAGTTCGAAAAAATATCCAGCTCATGATGAACTTAATTGTGATGAAGGTGATAGAGTAGAGATTATGGAAACTAGGCCATTGAGTAAACATAAGAGATGGCGTGTAGTTAGAATAATTGAAAAAGTTAAATAATTATCAGGTCTCTTGGTAGTTAAAATCCAGGAGATTAACTTATTATTAGTTAGGTTTAAATAAATTAGGAGAATTAAATTAAAGAGCAATGATTCAGCAGTATTCAAGATTAAAAGTGGCTGACAACTCTGGGGCAAGAGAAGTAATGTGCATACGTGTACTAAAAGGTTCTCAGCCTAGAAGTGGTGGTGTAGGAGATGTAATAGTAGCATCTGTAAAAGCCGCAACACCCAATATGCCAGTTAAAAAAGGAGACGTAATTAGAGCCGTAGTAGTACGCTCTAAGAAAGCAGTAAGACGCGCAGATGGTTCTACATTAAAGTTTGACGATAATGCATGCGTGTTAATTAATCCTGCAAACCAAGAACCAAAAGGAACACGTATATTTGGCCCTGTAGCCAGAGAACTACGTGATGGTAATTACATGAAGATTGTATCCTTAGCACAGGAGGTACTATAATGCCTACATTTGCAGATATAAAAGCAGCCAAGAAAAATACAAAAGTTAAGCTTAGAAGAGGGGATAAAGTAATGATTATCTCTGGTAAAGATAAGGGTCAGAAAGGTTGGATAGGTTATATTAGTCCTGCCGATAGTAAGGCACTTGTGTTACAAGATAATCCTGAAAACCCAGAGCAACCTATACCTCTTAACGCTATGATTAAGCATTATAAAGCTAAGAGTAATCAGGAAAAATCGATGAAGCTAAAAATGCCTTCACCTATCCATATTAGTAATCTTATGTTATTAGATCCTAAATCTGGTGAGCCTACAAAAGTTGGTAGAAGAGTAGAGAATGGTAAATTAGTAAGATTCGCTAAAAAATCTGGTGAAACTATTAACGATGAACCTATTTACAATGCAGAGAGGGAAGCTAACTAGCTTAGGTGAATAATATGGCTAAGAAAAGTACTACAAAACAGACTTCCACTAATACAGCAGTTACTGAACCAAGATTGAAAAAGCTCTGGAAAGAAGATTTTTCAAAGAAACTACAGAAAGAGCTTGGTTGCAGTTCTATTATGCAAGTACCTAAATTAGATAAGATTGTTATCAATATGGGTATCGGACCTATGCAAGGGGATAAAGCATTAGAAAACGGTATAAGAGATATGACCACCATAAGCGGTCAGAAACCTGTTGCTACTAAAGCTAGAATCGCTGTATCTAACTTTAAAATTAGAGAAAATCAGAAAGTAGGTTGCAAAGTTACTATGAGAGGAGATAGAGCTCTCCACTTCTTCGATAAACTAGTAACCGTTGTTCTGCCAAGAATTAGAGACTTTCAAGGTTTATCACCAAAGTCTTTCGATGGTAGAGGAAACTATGCTTTCGGTTTAAAAGAACAGTTGGTATTCCCTGAAATATCTTACGATAACTTCGATAAGATTAGAGGTATGGATATTATTATCTGTACAACTGCGAAAAATGATAAAGATGCAATTGCATTCTTAAAGATGATGGGTCTTCCTATTAGAGAAAAATAAGTTAAATCTTATTGATATGTAAAAAAAAAGAGTGAGCAAATGCTCACTCTTTTTTTATGTAATAACCATGGATCTGTACGATTCATTTATAGAGGTGATTGTTCCTGATATACCGCATCCGATATCTCATCGATATAATTAACTCTTGTTGGTAATAAAATATTCTCTTCACAAATGGTTCTATAATCGTAAAGGGAAGTGACCTCCGCCCAATTAAGGAATGTCTCATAAAGCATATTACCTATTTCTCCTTTCTCTGGAGCTCTTAATCTGGCCGATTGTTCTGCGTAGTAGAGCATAGTTAGATTCGATAATGAAGCAATGTGGTAATGATTACTGAAATCTGCTTTTTTCAGTGCTTTAGACAGCATTTCTGCGATAAGAGAGTCGTTAGGGGTTTCTAGTTTTAGGATTCCTGCCTGATGTTTTTTGTAGATTCTATCCGCAAGGAACATCCGATTAATCTCGTTAGTCCCTTCGTAGATTCTACTTATCCTACAATCGCGGTAATGTCTGGCGAGTGGGAACTCCTCAGTGAATCCGTATCCACCGTATACTTGTAAGCATTCGTCTATTATGAATGCTTCTGCTTCGGTTGTAAGTACTTTACTGGCACTACATTCAACCGCAAACTCTTCCGCCGACTTCCGATTGGCTTGAATGATATCCTCTTCTTTCTCTGTATAATAAGTAAATGCGGAATCGATTAAAGATCCGGTTCTGTATAATGCACTCTCTGCACCATAGAATCTGGCTGCCATTTCAGCGAACTTTTTTCTAATAAGTTTAAATTCAGATATACTCTTTCCAAACTGTTTTCTTTCTAGTGCATAATTTACAGCTTGGTAAATAGATTCTCTTGCAGGCCCAAGCGACATCGCACCCAGCTTGAATCGTCCTAAATTTAAAGCATTAAAAGCTACATGGTGTCCTTTTCCTTCTACATAGAGCAAGTTCTCTGCAGGAACCATCACGGAATCGAGAATCAGTCGAGCGGTAGATGAACCTTTTAGCCCCATTTTATGTTCTTCTCTTGCAATAGATACACCGGGCATATCTTTTTCAACAAGAAAAGCAGAGAAATCGGTACCGTTTACTTTTGCGAATACAACAAAAAAATCTGCCCATTTTGCATTTGAAATCCACATTTTTGTACCATTCAGTACATAAGTATCAGGAGCTTTCTGAGCTATGGTAGATACTGATAGTGCATCGCTTCCACTTTCAGGTTCACTTAGTGCGTAGGCTCCTATCCACTCTCCTGTAGCTAATTTTGAAAGATATTTCTGCCTCTGGGCATCAGTGCCGAACAGGATGGGTCCCACCTGTGAGATTCCACCTGTGATTCCAATTGTAACGCTAAAGGAAGCGTCTAGACTGAGGTGTTCCAGAATTCTTGCAGCCAATGTTTTAGTTAAACCAAGTCCGCCGTATTTTTCCGGTGTGTCTAATCCGCAGAATCCTAATTCACCGGCTTTTTTAATTATGGAAGGCATGAGTCCTTCTTCCTGTTTTTCAAGTTTTTCAGAAAAGGGAAGGACCTCGTTTTTGCTAAAGTCGTTAGCAATTTTTATCATTAAGTCTTCATCGCTGTTAAATTTTTCAGGAGAAAAAATTGCAGCGGGAGTATAATTTAAGAAAGAAGCACCAAAACAAGTTTTGCTCATTTCTTGAAATCTCAAATCAATCATATCAAACATATACACTCCTTGGAAAAATAACCAATATTATTATTCCACTATTCTATTGTTATTGAGATGTTACTATTCTATTGTAACAATTTCATTGTACACTAATTAGAAAACAGATATTCTATAGACAACTAAATGTTTGCATAGTACTATCTACATTAATTGGGGTTAGTTTGTGTAAATTTTCAGATAGAATGTTAAACGATTCTTTATCTGCTACCCTGAAATTATGGAAATATATTTTTTCTAAATTCTTTTGTCTGTATAGGGCTTGTATACTATGATGTGTAATTTGCAACCCAGATAGATCTAGTACTTTGAGTGTATTTTCTGGAATACTATTTAACAATTTTCTTAATCCGTTGTCTGATAAATTTTCTACATCTGAAAGATAGAGTTCTTCAATACATTCTTGATTTCTCAGTATTTTGTATAGTTTATCGCTAAGTTTGAGTCGGGATAAGTCTAAAACTCTTAGATTATTGTTTGTAAGTGATAATAAGAAGTTATATATTCCGTTTACTGTTAAAGAAGAACATCCGGTAAGACATAGTTCTGATAGGTTAGAGTTATCCTTGAATGAATAAAGAACTCTGTTGTTGATGTTTGAATGCGTGAAGTCGAGCGATTCAAAATGTCTACTATCTGTAAATAAGCTAAATGAGTTATTTTCATTTTTGAAATTAGCATATAAGAAATCGGCTTTTTTTATCTTGTTATTGTTAAGGAGGGTGTTTTTTAGAAATTTAGTGATCTTTCTGGTTCTTATCGGGAAAATATCTAAGCTTTGGACGTCCGAAAAAAACTGTTCCAAAGTTTCATCAGAGCAGCTAGTTAGAGGTGTGTAGCCTATGCTTTTTAAATTTGGCAGTTTGCCTAGTGCAATTAGAATATTATCATCTATACTTGTATGGGTTGCATTAAAATATTCAAGAGTACGGAGTTTAGTGAGTTCGGTTATCTGGTGTGATTCAAGATGTAGCTCATCTTTAGAATTAAATGCTTTAATAGGGATGCAGTATGTATAATTGCCTAATGTTGCTAGTAATTTCGCATATCTAACCGATATAATCTGCTGGGTATCCAGTACTTTTCTTAACTGATCTGAATGTTCTAGTACGGGATTACTCCATACACTTTCATTGGATAGTGTGAGTATTGTATAAAAATTATCAGTATTAGTCGGCGCCCTAGCAAGGGCATCTAGAAGATCTATTTTTTCCTGATTAGAAAATTGCTTGAAAGTACACAGTTGTAGATCTTCCGGTAACTTAGTAAGTAAGAGATGTTTTTCAATATTAATGGAAGCAGAGGTAACAGTACATGTAGTGAACAAAAATAGGAGGTATGTTATCTGTCTGTTTACAATCTTTTTTAGATAGTTCATGTATTATTCCATTCAAACTTAACAATTAGTTTAAGATTTATCATATATGATAGGCAATTCTTTTAATAAAATGTATACAATATAGGAATTAAATCCCAGTATTATCGGCTTAGGCAATATTTGTTAATATATTTTCCTTGTATATGTAAAATAGAATAAACTTATGTAGTGGAGCAAATTAAAGATTTAGTTAACATATACATCAATTATATATCCGCAAAAAGCTCTAAACATACTCTAAGAGCCTATTCTATAGATCTCTACCAACTAGCTTTGATTATTCCAAACATAGATAAATTAACAGAAAAAAATATCAGGAGCTATCTTAAAATTTATAGTAAAAGCGGAGTAACTAGAGCTAGAAAATTATCTTCAGTTAAGAGTTTTGTACAATTTCTAATGAAGCGAGAGTACATCAACAATAATCCGACCGCTAATCTGGTATCTCCCATTAAGCGAAGAAAACTACCAGAACGACTCTCGGTGAATCAGATTGAGGATCTACTGGAACAGATCCCTTACTCTCGAACTCCTCTCCGGGATAAAGCTTTGCTTGATGTAATCTATTCCGCTGGAATAAGAGTATCCGAACTAGTCTCGATTAAGATTAAAGACATAGATATGGCTGAGGGGACAATACGTATCTGTGGGAAGGGTAATAAAGAACGTATCGTAATTTTTGGAAGTAAATGTAGGTCCAGTATAGTTAATTACATAGATGGAGAACGTGTGGCACCTATTAAAGAAGAGTACTTGTTTACGGGTCCTTCAGGGAGAGCACTTACCACTAGAACCGTTCAGAATGTTATTAAACGTTGGGCTGGCAATGCTGGTATATCGGCAGATATATCTCCTCACACTTTACGCCATAGCTTTGCTACTCATTTATTAGATGGGGGTGCCGATCTAAAGAGTGTGCAGCAATTGTTGGGTCATGAGAACCTTTCTACCACGGAGATATATACCCATGTTAGTATTGAGAAGATGCGTGATACAATACGTACGGCACACCCAAAGAGTAAAAAAAATATGTGAAGTGATATTAGTCCTAGGGGTAGTATTTTTACTGGATGTACATGTTATAATTAAGGTGTGAAGAGTGTCAGATTTAAAGGAAAACTTGTTCATTTCAATGCGAAATTTTTATTATTAGCATTGCCTGTTTTTTCGTATACTTCGGCGGAATCGGTAGATTTATCCGATTCTTGTTGCAGCATTGATATGGAGATGCAGGATGTGAGTGAAAGTAGTGACGACGTTATGCTATCGAATGATGTTAAAGATTCAGATATAGCAGATGTCTCCAATGCTGATGCAGAAAAAAATAATTCTGAAGAGAAGGTTGAAGGTAATTTGGCTGGGAATAGTAGTAATGTTCGGGATGCGGGTGTTAGTTCAAATCAATCCCCTTTATTAAGTCCTGCTCAGATTGCAAGTATTAACGATGCCGATATGTATGGAGAGGAAGAAGTAGATTTGAAGAGTGACAATAATTCTCTAGATTATCATCCTGATGAGAGGGTTAGAAGAGCATATCGCCAGTTTATGAATAAAGAACGCTGCTTTGGATTTTATTTTACTCGTCAGTTGCTTTAATTTTAGCGTAAGTTATTCCTATAAGTTAGTTTTTTAACTTCATAGCTGATATTTTATTTTGTTTTAAAAGAGAATTAATTGCCAAGTGTAAGGGATCTCTTTTCGTTATCTGCTCTGTTTTGGAATACGATATTTTTATTAGAGATAGCTACTACTTTCCAATTGGAATCTAGGACGGAATCGGCTAAGCGTAGTTCGAAACTTTCTCCATTTCTATCTTCTACTATAGCGATTGGCTGAGTAGTATGAATGATTCCAGTGTATTTAGTGATTGGTAGAGTTGAATCTTGAACATTGATAGTGTTAGAGTTAGTATCGTGAGAATTAATATTACCTGTAAGCGATTTTTCAATTAAGTTATGAAGATAGTTGCTAAGATCCAGACCTGTGTTTAGTGATTTTAGCTTATTTTCGGAAGGTAGAGGAGCAAAGGGATCTAGATTTAGGTTTACAATATTGTTTAATTGTTTTGAATCATTCCAATGCATATCTATCGCTCCACCTATTATGTTAGGGAAGTGTTTTGTTCTCTTGTTCGTATTACTTTTTAATAACGGAGTGTTTACTGGTGGTGAAGTGCTGCTATCGTCCTCATCATTGTTACAGGAAGATAGGATGAGGGCTAGGGTAAGGTAGTATGCTGTTCTAAGTAAATAGTTACTGCTAATCAATTTTTAACCTCTATTTTGTTGGCGTTAGGATTTACATTTAGATAGAAGAGCATATTAAGATCGAACGTAGCTCTAACATTGCCATTATAATTTTCTAGATTAACATTGTTTAAATAGGCGGAATATCCTTTTACACAGTTCCACTTATGTAAATAAGCGATAATTTCATGATACTTGCCTTCAACAATATTATCTTTGCATTCAAAATATGAAACAGGGAAAGGGATTGCTGGATAGTTTAGGTATTTCTCAAGTAGTTCATCTGGATTAACGGGTACTTCAGGAATCATAGGACCTTTAATAATAGTAATATTTTGCGCCTGGAAATTTTTATTTATATTACGTTGCATCTTATCTCTCCAGATACGGACGTTCTGTACTAATCTCCATTTATCTATATTCTGGAAGTTACCATTTTCAGAAATGTTTAATACAGAGCTTTTTTCTAGAGAGATCTGCTCCCACTCTTCAATAAGAGACTTCAATTGTTTCTTAGATTGTGATATTTTTCCGCATATGAATGCTTCTTTATCGGCTTCTTGTTCTAATGATTCTTTGTATTCGCTTAGTGTAGTATATTCGTTTGATATTGGGATAAGGAAGAAAAAGATAAACACAATAATAATGTTTAAGAGGAGAACATAGGGAATATATTGGTAGCTTTTTAAATTCTGATACTCTTTAATATTCATAGCTTATTCCTCTTGTTCAGATTATTCTGTGTGTTAGCTAAAGACTTTAGAACGTCCAGATTGCCTTTTCCTTCATTACCGAAGAGTACTTCTATCTGTATTCTGCTTATGTTTTTTTCTGCAGAATGATTAGATTGGGCAGTAGGAAGAGTACCTGTTTGGCCAGCATTTTTTTCAGATTCAGCAACAAGATGATTCCATCTATTTGATGGTATATGTGGAGTGCCTGGTGGGACTGGTATTCCGGTGGTATCTACTTCAGTTATATTAGGGACTATTCTATCTTTTGGTTTATAATCTATCTTTTTAATACTTTGAATATTAGGCAGGGTGCTAAGATGTTCCATTAAGGAGACATACTGTTCAAAGTTTTCAATTTTCGCTATAAGTTGTACTGCGATACAATCTTTTTCATAAGTCTGCTTAAACGATTCTACTTTTCCGGATACTACACTTAATACTTTACTTATTGTATTGATAGCTTGGGTGTTCTGAGTGGTGATTGTATCTAGAAGTGCCTTATTTTTGATAATAGGGGCATAGTGTTCTATTTCTAGCTTAGTATTATCTACTCTTGTTCTAAGGCTATTTAAATTGTTTTCAAGGAGTGATGTATCTTCACGTAATCCTAAAGTGAAGTAGTAGAGGTAGGAATAACTAAAGAGGAGTGTGATAAGTAGAGCAAGGAATAATCCGTATACGGTGGGATTACTCTTGTTTTCCTTTTCAATATATACTCTTTCTTTTAGTAAATTAATTTTCATCTATTAAGGTTCTAATTATTTGTAATGCAGAGAGTTTCCAATGGCAATACTGAATAATTCTATATCAACGTTATGTTTCTGTTTTTCTTCATTATTGAATAAATTTTCTAATTTTTTGAATTCTACGTTCAGTATACTTTCCATGGTTACCACAGGTATATGTAAATAGGTTTGTAGAGCACTATTTATGTTTTTAATATACTTTCCACCTCCTAGTATAATTACTTTCTTCGGAGCATTCTCTTGAAGAGTTAAATTCTCTATCATTTTTTGAATTTGTAAGACCCATTCATGGAACGTATCTTGTAACAAATTTGGCACATTCTTTTCATCGGTATTATGATGTGCATCCGACTCATTACTTTTAGGAGATCTATCGAAAATAGAGAACGGATTATAGGGTTCAGCGGACTGGTTATCTACCCCCGGGTTCTCCCATGGATTTCCTTTTGCAGTTAGGTTATAATTTCCTCTGAGGATATCTACTGTTAGTTCGAATTCTTCAAATAGTAGTTTATCCTGTTCTTGAGTAGAAGGTGCTACTGTTTTAATTTTATCAATGAGTAGATCTATACCCATTGGTATACTCTTTCTGAAGATTGGGACGTTCTCATTGTTAAACATGTGTACGCGAGTGGAGCGGAATCCGAAATCGATGATTAGCTTGCTCTCTTTTGTGTCTTTCTGTTCGTACTCATTTAGGAATCGTTGTAAAGCAAGGGTATCTATTTCAAGTATATTAAGGTTGAATCCTGAAAAGAGGTCTTGTATAATATCTAAATATTTATTCTCAATAGCTACTAAGGTTGTTGAGATAGATGAGGAATTTGTTAAGTTCTGTTCGGCGAGATCGTGGGTGAATAGGTCTGGGGAGTAGTTTGTGATAGTATGGAGATGTTTATCTACTAATGTGCCTATGGTCGGACCGTCGTTCTTATTGTAATCGAAGAAAAAGGTATGGAAATGTTCTTCATGGAATAGCTGAACAATAAATCGGCATCGTTTCCAACTGTGTTTGTGAATTACTGCCGACAAGAATTTTTTTAGTTCTAGAGCATTGAAATTTTTATCTAGTGGTGTGAATATGTCTTGAGGGGTTGGTATGCTACCTATGGATAATAATTTAATACCAGTTTTTAAGGGTTTGAAAACAGTATACTTAGTGATTCTACAACCAATATCTAAGGATATAATTTTAGTTGATATTTGTGGTATCTGTAAGTTCATCATAAAATACTGTCTTTCTATAAATAATGGTTGTAAAATTTATTGTAAAATAATAGGTATTAATAACTAGTATACTATGCGTTCAGATTAGGATGAAATAAATTCTAAGCTATTGTAAATGAAATATATCGTCATGCTGTTTTTTTATGGATAGTATTAATATAATAGGTGATATTTTTCTGATATTGATATATTTGCATTAGTGTTAAGTTATAATATGTTAAGGGTGTCTAACATTGAGTGAAGATTTTATTTATTATGAAAATGTTACGGTGCAGTACTCTCCATTTGTGCTGGGTCTGGATAATATTTCGTTAAAAATTTTGAAAGGTGAGTTTGTTTTTTTAATTGGTCCCACTGGTTCAGGGAAGTCTACTCTGCTCAAATTGCTTACTAGGGAAGTGCAGCATACGGATGGACACGTATGGTTAGCAGGTAAATTGTTAGACGATTGGAAGGAGAAAAATATTCCTATACTGAGAAGGAATATGGGAATAGTTCCCCAGGATTGTGGATTGCTTCCTAATAAGAAAGTTTGGGAGAATATTAATTATGCACTGCGTGCGATTGGTGTGCCAAGAAGGACAGCGCGGAAGAGAGTTGTAGAAATTTTAGAACAAGTAAACATCGCTCACCGAGCCGATGCTTACCCATCTGAGTTAAGTGGTGGAGAACAACAGCGAGTTTCCATTGGAAGAGCTCTGGTTAACGATCCTCCTTTATTAATTGCTGACGAACCTACTGCCAATTTAGATCCGGAATGTAGTCTGGATATTATGAAGATACTTTATAATCTAAATAAGCTTGGTACAACAGTAATAGTCTCCACTCATGAACATCATCTTCTTTCGGTATTGAAGAAACGAGTAATTAATTTATCTAAAGGTAAAATTATTTCGGATGATATTCCATCTTCCAGCTTCGAAGTGTTTTCAAAGGAATCATATGTATATACTGGACCGAATTGAATTTATATTAACTGAATCGTTTACGGCACTTGTGCGTAACAAGTGGATGAGTGTTTCTGCAGTAATTACGGCAATGTTAACCCTTTATTTGGTTGGTGGATGGGGGGCGTCTTACTATTATTTAAGTAAGTATTCTGAAAACTTGCCCAGTAAATTTGAGATGCGTGTTTTCTTGCAAGACAGATTGGATAAGGAGAATATACAGGAGATAATCGCAAAAATAGATTCCTTGCAGGGCATATCTAATGTAGAACTATTGGATAGAGATGCTGTATGGAAAAATCAGAAAAAAGTGATGCCAGAAATAACCGATGATGTGGAGAATCCGCTCCCGGAGACACTAAGTGTGGTGCTAGCCGATCTTTCAACTTCTAAGGGGGTTGTAGAAGCTATTCAGAATATATCGGGTGTGGAAGAGAACGGAGTGTCTAGCTTTCAGGATGAACAGGAATTTATCGCTAGTACGATGAGTGCGGTAAACAAGCTAGGAATTACTGTAGTAGGACTCATGTTCTGCTGTAGCGGACTCCTTATCTATAATACAATAAGGATGACCATCCTCTCAAGAACAAAAGAATTACGTATTATGCACCTAGTTGGTGCCAGTAGAAGAACAATCGTTTTACCTCTCTTGGTAGAAGGTTTGTTAGAAGGTATGCTAGGTGGAATAATCGCTTCGCTGTTACTCTTTTTTAGTTATTATTCTACGAGTGAATTCTTTAGTGTGCTTTTTAATTCATGGATATTAACCCGTGGGGATATGTGGGGAATAGGCATTATTCTTACAATGTTAGGAGGATTTTTTGGATTTGTTTGCTCGCTAATAGCTATTGCAGAATCGAAAAAACAGCTTGCTATTAATGGAAGGATGTAAATGAAAAAAGTAGGTTTTTTAAATTGTTTTAGTATCATATTATTATTTTTTTGTTTAGCAATTGATAGAGTAGGTGCAGCTGTTTCAACCAGTAAAAAGCAGACCAGGAAAAAACAGACTAGTAAAAAACAAAGTAGAAAAACATCTAAAAATAGTAAAAGCAAGAAAGGGGAATCGAAGAAACATGCAATTTCGAATAAGAGGAGTGCGGATAATGAGGAGATACCCAAAAAACTACTAGAGAATCCTGAATACAATGAACTAAGTGGCAACTTGAAAGATCTTACAAATGAAAAGAAGAAAATTGAAGCAGATTTAAAGAATACAAAGCGAGAAGTTCGTAAAGCCACTAGAGATATTAATCAGGTAGACGCAAGGCTGAACCGACTCTCAACAGAGTTATACAGAACTCAGAAAACTCTTAAGCGTAGTAGACAAGAACAGATAATAATAGATAGAAAATTACAAGATGTTAAAAAAGAATATGATGAGAGTTATAAGCAACTTCAGCTACGTATAAGGCAACTTTACAAGCAGAGTGGTCATTCAGCCCTAGGTTTATTAGTAACATCCAAGAATATAGGTGAACTAGCTGCTAGAAAGAGTATCCTCCACCTGATGGCTTCCAAAGATAAAGCTCTCTGTACAAAATTAAAACAGATGAAGGATGACCTCAAGGAGAACAAGATAAGGCAGAAAGAGCTTTGTGAGAGTATCCAGCAGTTAGTAGTGTTAAATGCAGAGCAGCAAGAGAAAATGCAGCAAGCAAGGGAAGATAAAGCTGCTTGGTTGAAAAACTTACAATCGGAACAGGACGAATTAGAGCGTAAATTTGCGGAACTAGATGCTGAAAGTAGTAGCATTGAAATGCAGATTAAAAAATTCCAAGCTAGTCAGATCCAGAACGATCCCGAGCAATTAATCCATTCTGGAAAATTCAGGATGCCTACATCAGGACGACTCTCTAGCTCTTTTGGTATAAGAAGGCACCCGATTTTAAAGAGAAGAAGATTGCATAACGGTCAGGATATAGCCGCACCGCACGGGACTCCGATATACGCTGCTGGAGCTGGTGTTGTAATTAGTTCGGAGTATAGAAGAGGATACGGAAATACAGTAATTATAGATCATGGTAAGGGATTTACTACTCTTTATGCACACTGCTCTCGATTATACGCTAATGAAGGCGATAAGGTTGCGGAAGGAACAAAGATTGCTGCCGTTGGTACTACAGGCCTCTCCACTGGTCCGCATCTCCACTTTGAAGTACGTATAAATGGTAAACCAGTAAACCCAGTGAAATATCTAAAATAGATGGTATGTATGAGTAAAGAAGATAGTATCGTTCAGAATTTATTAAGCTGGTATCAGGAGAATAAACGAGATTTGCCATGGAGAAAAACAAGTGATGTGTACTCTATACTTGTTAGTGAAATAATGCTCCAGCAGACTCAGGTGAGTACAGTCATTCCATATTACCAGAGGTGGATGGAGAGGTTTCCTTCTTTTGAAACATTAGCTTTGGCAACAGAGAATGAGGTTTTTCAGTACTGGCAAGGTTTAGGTTACTATCGTAGAGCTCGTGCGCTGCATCAGATTGCAAAATTAATAGTAGAGCAGGGTACACCCAAAAACTATGATGAGTGGATTCTAGTGCCAGGAATCGGACCCTATACGGCCGCTGCCGTTACATCCATAGCGTATAAACAACCTGAAGCAGCTGTAGACACTAACGTTAGACGCGTGTTTAATAGAGTGTTCTATACAACTTCTGGTGAATTATCCGATCCCGATATCGTGCTGAAATCGAAATCGATGATGAGTGGGGTGAATCCATCCAACTGGAATCAGGCTTTAATGGAATTGGGAGCGTTGCTATGTACCGCGAATAATCCTAAATGCGAAGAGTGTACACTGAATAAAGAGTGTAACTATTGGAAAGAAGGAATCCGGGATGCGGATACACTAGAGCTAGCTAAGAAAAAGGTTGCTGAGAAATTACAGCAGACTGTTTACGTTCTGATACACAATAATAAGATAGGGTTTTTAAAAGAAGGACAGAGTAGATGGTGGAGCGGACTCACTGTGTTGCCGCATATGGATAGCCTTTATGAAGCATTACCTTTTCCTAGAGAGATTCTGGAGAAGACTGCATTAATAGATGAAATATCAACCAATTATTCTGTAACCAAGTACCGTGTTTATGCCTCCTGCAAGATAATGCTAAGTAAGACTGAACACCCTGGATTAGATTGGTATAGCATTGATAAGTGTCTAAATTTAGCACTGCCAAACCCAATGAGGAAAATTTTAAATAAAATTTTAAATAGTGATGGATTGTTTAATAGAGAATTATTCGAAATTTCTAAGTGAAATAGGAATCGCTTTAACTGAAGAGCAGGTAGCTTTGCTGAATAAATTTAGATCGGCATTTTATGAGACGAATCGGCATACTAATCTTACAACTATACCGGAAGAGCATTTTAATTTAAAACACTTTCTAGATTCAGTGATAGTTCAAAAGTATATCCCTACAGGTAGTAAGGTACTGGATATAGGGTGCGGACCAGGATTTCCGTCTTGGCCATTAGCTCTGGTTCGTCCAGATCTTACCATTCACGCTATGGATAGTTCTGGGAAAATGTTAAACTTTCTTAAGTCGCAGAAACTTCCAAATATCGAATGCTTTAGTGTAAGAGCAGAGGAGCATATCAGAGAGTTTGCTTCCGAATTTAGATTTTCGTATGATGTTGTTACCGGGAGAGCTGTGGCGCCACTTATTATTCAGCTGGAGATTAGTGCTCCGTACCTGAAAAAAAAAGGAATCTGGATTCCGTTCCGTACCATTCATGAAAGGGAAGAGATTGAAAACATTCCGTGTAGTAGATTCGGATTGCAGTTGAATGAAGTTGTAGAAATAGAACTGCCAGATTCTGATATCATTAGGTTGCTCCCAATATTTGAAAAAGTGAAGTCTACTTCGTGTAAATATCCGCGACCCTGGAGTGTGATTAGAGCAGAATATAAGAAGAGTACGAGCGAGTAGTAGTTGGTGCTAAGCGAGAGGAGTGTCAAAAACTCCTATGTGTGTGTTCGTTGGGTGATAAATTCTTCACGTTAATGAATTTAATTTTAACATGAAGAATCCCCTATACAGGGTCATTCTCGAAGGGAATCCAGTGCCCTATTATTTGCCTATAGCAGAACAGTTATCGAAAAAACGTAACAATTGCGTGTTTTTTTTTGTTAAGATATAGCCAAATATATAAGTATAATGAAGACGTTAACATATATATTAGGAATAACATTAATACTAGTTGGAGTAATTGGATGTGGATCCAGCAAGACAGAAAGTAATTTGAATGATGCTAAAGCTAATAAAAAAGTATCATCCGATTTGCCAAACGATCCTTCAGCAGAAGATCAACAACCAGCAGAAGATCAAAGTAAGAAAGAGACTTCAACGAGAGTAGTTACTGTTGGCCCTAGATCTTAATTAAAATCTTTATGCTATGCAGTATTGCTTAGGCAATATAATATTTAAGTATATTTTAAACTACCACCCTCATTTTTATGCTGAAATAGATGCATTTATAATTAAGGTGGTAGTTTTTTTTATAGACGTGTAAATATATATAATCCCTCGTTACTACTTGAACTCACACTTAGGAGTTTTTGTCCAAATGTGAAACATCGCTTCTCCGTCACACCGAGATACGTATATCTCCCTTTCGAGGACGGTGCTCGGTGACCATGACCCGATTAATACTAAAAACTAATATCACCAAGTATGGGGTCAAAAACACTAAGGAAAAATAATATTGATAATAGACTGGATTCCGTTCCGGAATGACAAAACAGTCTCGGGTTCACAAACTAACAATACCCCCCTGACTACCACCGTCTTCCCGGCGTTTTAACGATGAGTTTATCCTCGAAGGGGAGCTCCGTCCATATTTTTTAAAATAAATTCTTCACGTTAATGAATTTAATTTTAACATGAAGAATCCCCTATACAGGGTCATTCTCGAAGGGAATCCAGTGCCCTATTATTTGCCTATAGCAGAACAGTTATCAAAAAAACATAACAATTGCGTGTTTTTTTTTTTTTCATTGATTCCAAAAATAAGTAATGTGATGAAGAGTTTTGCGTATAAATTTGGAATAATAGTAGGAACAATCGGCTTAGTGTCTGGTTGTGGAAGTAGTAGTGGCAGTAGTGTTAGTGGAGCAGAAACTGAATTAGTATCAGGTTCAGTTCAGAAAGAAGGTGTTGCTGGAACAGGTACTAGTGTCAGGACTGAGTCCTGGGATACTACTACTTACTTAGTGGGAACTAAGTTTACTAATAAAGAACTTACCTCATCTCAAATCTATGATCTAATTGGAGATAAAAACTTTAAACTTTATGCTGGGGATTACAATGTATCCATAAGTGCGTGGAGTAATGCCTTTAGTATTGATAATAAAATAGGGTTTTGGCCAAAAGATAAGTTTGGTGATATGTTAAATAACTATAATATCGACAAGAGTACAGTTTTTAGTCTGTATAAAGATATGCATATACCAGACGATGTACCAAATTACTGGTACTAGGATTGTGTGCATTACCCCCAGGTAGAGCTCTACCTGGGGGGTTATTCTTATTAAGCAGTTTCTAGTGCGAAGATGCGGTGTCTGATAACATCATCGCTGATTCTCATTAATCGATTAAGTTCGTTAGGAACGGAGGTTTCGGATTCGAATTCCATGATAATATAGTTGCCTTCTTTCATGTGATTAATTTCGTAGGCGAACTTTCTTTTTTCCCATAGTTGTGCTTTGCTTACTTTTGCACCATTCTCTTCTGCAGCTTTTTTAAATTTTTCTGCGATAGCTGTTACTTCACTTTCGTTTAACTTTGGGCTTACAATGTACAATGCTTCGTATTTTCTCATAGTGTTAGGTATTACCTCTTTTGGGCCAATGTGGGTTACCATCCTTAACAAATAGTAACGAGAGACCAATTTATACTTTATAATTTTACCTTTAAAGTATTGTTTTTGGCTTTAAACATGGGAAAATAGTATTTAATGGATAGATTATTTGCAAGATTTCTTGGCATTATTGCACTATTTGCATTGGCAGGCTGTTTAGATGAGGAGATAGATCCGCCATCGCCGGAAGTTGCCTCATTACGGGAATCTAGAGAGATATGGGTGACCCATGCGCTGCGGCATATCCCACCAGTGAGAGTGGAACTGACCTCCGAAAAGTTTAATCCTGCGAAAAGTGATGGATTCAGCAAATTCCAAACCGTAGCTTATAGTTATCCTCACACGCTACCTAACCTGGAGATTAAGATACACCCTGCATCTACTCAGTTTGAAAAGAGTACTGATATCGGCTGGAAACTAAATATAGAAGAGCCGATTGAGCGCGGCAAGCATATCATTCTATACAGGACAGAGACTCTGTTAGATGAGGAAGAAGGCGAGCATAACATTCTGGCTTGGGATAGAAAAGAAGGTAAGGCCGAAATAACATACGCGATGCTACCTATGGAGCCAGTACCGATTGATGAAGGTTATGCATCTATAAGAGTGGTTAATATCTCCCATTCGCTTGCTAGAGAGTATGCTGACGGAGTGGATGTGTATTACCAGAAATATCGGGCCGATGTACCACCACTGAGTGATATAGATAATATGCATTTAATTGGTAAAGAACTGAAATTGGGCGGATACAGTCCGGTGGAAGCGGATGGTCATGCTTACGTGGAGCCGGGTCAGTATTTCTTATTTGCTAAGAGTGGTGCCGAAGAGAATTTCGAACCTAAAGATAATTTGGGTCATGTGTTCATAGAAAAAAATAAGAGTTATCTTATTATGATTACTGATGATGAGACTTCATTAAGTGGCAAAAAACACCTTCAGTTGGTAGAAGAGCGTTTTAAATAGCTAGCTTTTAGGATTAATCGCAGGAGATCTCCTGCCGACTTTTAAACTATGGGCCAGAAGCTCCCCTTCGAGGACAGGCGACATTTTTAAGTTGTCGGGGTGACATTTTTGGCGTGAGGGGTGGATTCTTAAAGTATCGTCCTGCCCTCTATTGTCATCTTCGAAGGAGATCCAGTCTATTATAAATATTATTTTTCCTCATTATTTTTTTAGCCCACACTTGGTGATTATTAGTCAAATATGGGAAGTGAATGATTAAAAGATTCTACACCTTTCGGTGTGGCGGTGAAGCGAGAGGAGTGTAAAAGCAGTGCTCCACTTTTGGCCAAAAACTCCTAAGTGTGGGCTGAAATAGGAAAGCACTGTCGTCCCGAGATTGTGTATAGAGCCTGTCCTCGAAGGGGTAGATATATGACCTTCTTTAAAAAAGATCTTCAGCTACTGCTAGAGTCTGTTAAATAAAGTGAAAAAATAGATATACTGTTAATAGACATGTAGAATATGGCAGGCAAATTATGCTGCCTTAAACGTTTATTATATTATTTTGAAGGATTAGACGTTTCAATGATATCAGTATTCTTATAGTCTGATACGAGTAAATCTTTATATAACCTACAATATGAAAAAAAAATATAAGAAAGGACCGGTTAAAACTGTTAAGAAACACGAAGAAATTCAAGTGAGTGGAGACACATTATTTGATGACATACTTACTGAACTATATGTTGACAGTGGCGAGAAGAGTGATGTACATAACGTTCTTATTACTTTTAGAAGTTTAAATAAATTAAATGCAGATGAGAGTGTACCAGAAAAAAAATCGGATGAACTAGATGACTTTTCAGATGAACTAGATTATCAGCTTAACTGGAGGAGCGTAGAAGAGAGTGTTTCTAACCAGAAAGAGAAGGTTTCTACGAAAAAAAATAAGAAAGATGTAAACGAGGATGGTTTTATTCCCACATGGAGTGTGCCTGAGGATGCGCCACAAGTTATAAAACATGATGGGAAGCTGAAGTTAATTAGAAATAAAACAGTATATCCACCTCTCTTTTTCTTCTCTAGTGTTCCTGATGAGAATAAACTTCAGAATGTACTTAATGAAATTAAGTTAGCCACAGAGAATGGTGTTAACTTGTTCATGTTCTTAATAACATTAGAAGTGAATACTGCCTATGTTGAGAGAAGCAGTAAGTTATCAAGCTTTCTTTTGGAAAAAACATTAGAGATTAATAAGAAAGCGCAAGTTGTTTTCCGTACCATATTTGCGCCGCCAGAAAATTGGAAAACTCTTTATCCGGATAGTATTTATCAGCCGGTGACCGATGAGCCTCCAAAACCTAGCATATGTGATGAGAAATTTTGGAGTGATGCCGAAAAGACCTTAGAGCTTTACGTAAAAGGATTGATGGATACTCCTCAAAAGAACTCTATTATGGGGGTACACCCAGAGTATGGGGAATGGTTCTATTCTGAGGGTCAGGGATACGATTATTCCGCTAGTAACCAGAAAGCATTTCGAGAATGGTTGAAATTAAGATATAGAGATAGTGTAGTCTCTCTCCGAGCAGCTTGGTTTGAAGGAAAGGTGAACTTTGATAAAGTAGAAGTTCCTGAATATCAGAAACATCATGAGAGTGGTGTAGTATTTGCAAGGATGGATCGCCGGGCTAAAAAATGGGTGGACTACCATCTATTCCTCAGCGATGCTATGGTAAAACGTATTAGGCGCTTATGTAGGATTATTAAGGAGGCTAGTGGTGGCATGCTACTAGCAGGTGTCAACTACGGATACACATTCGACTGGTCTCATCCAGGCAGCGGTCATCTGTCCTTAGGGAAACTTCTTAGATCCCCTGAAATAGACTACATATCGGGTCCGCCTAGTTATCAGAACAGGAATCTTGGCGATTCCGCATCTTCTCCAGGACCAATCGATAGCTTTTTATTGAATGGGAAACTCTACCTGCTTGAACAAGATTATAAAACACTTGTTAGTAAAGAAATTGTTGAACCAGACGAATTTAATCCGGTACTTAAGAAGCCTTCTGCGCTAGAAGGAGTGCATTATCGCGATCTTGGTACATCAGCGGTACACGGTTATGGCACCATCTGGATGGATAGCTGGGGTAATGGTTGGTTAAACAATGGATCGGTCTGGAAACGTAGTGCTACGGCGAATGAAACTTATGCCAGAAATTATAAAGTAGAATTAGAGGGTGTAGATGTTATTGCTTTTATTGATGAAAGATCGTTAGCATATCTATCTGATGAGTTATCATTTTCTAAATTGGTTCATGAAACTAGAGAAGCATTGCTGAGAAGTGGTATGAGTGTAGGATTCTACTTGTTAAGCGATCTTGCTCATAGAGAACATTTCCCCGAGGCCAAGTTCTATATTTTCCTTAATGCATGGGATTTAAGGCCTGAAATTCGTATGGCTGTTAAAAACAAGCTACATAAAGATAATAAACTTCTTTTCTGGCTTTATACCGCAGGTCTCTTTGAATCGGGTAGGGAAGCTATTGAAAGAGTACGCGAAGTAACTGGAATCAATATCAAGCAGCAACCTTTTGGTAGTATTTCTGGTTCTAACATCGTGAATTATAGCCATCCTATATCATCCTGTTTAATAGAAGAAGAATTAGCCACTGGTGGTGCCTTGCATCCTACATTCTACGTTAGTTCGTTAGAAGACGCAGAAGTGGTTGCAGAGTACAAACAGACTGGCTTGCCAAGCATTGTAGTATCTAAACAGAAGAACGTAGAGAATAATTCTCACTGGACCTCCGTATTTTTTGGAGAATCGATTGTAAATAGCAGTCTGTTTAGAACTTTAGGTGCTATGGCTAATGTACATACCTGGACTACCGATGGTGATGCCGTGCATATTAATCCGCCGTTGGTTGCGATACATAGTAAGGAATCGGGTAATAAAGTAATTCATTTCCCCAAGAAATTAGATGTATACGATTTTCTTAATAAGAAGTGGGTATCGTTAAATACGAATCAGTATAAGTTTGAATCTAAAAAAGGGAAGAGCTATCTTTTCTATATAGGTGAAAAGAGTAAGTTAGAGAAAATTCTTCAAGAAGATGTTTTAGATACACTTAAAATAGAATCTATTCCAGAACAAGAAGAGAATACTGCAGATATTGCTTCTTATAACTTTGATGTTCCAATTATGAAATTGGATGAATGGATGACGGAATCGTCTACTATAGATTCGGATGAGAAGTATATCCTTTCAACAACTGCAATAGAAGAAGAAGACGTATTCTGGGAAGATGGAGATATTGTTATCGAGAGTAATGAAAGTGATGATGTGAAAAACGAAAGACGTGGTAAACGTAGAAGAAATAGTTCGAAGGATAAAGCAAAAGATACTTTTTGTGATAGCTACGGCATGAATGTAATGTTTAGAAAGAGAGTATGAGTAATTTTAAATTTGGTAATATAGCACTGGTAGGGAAGCCTAATGTTGGTAAGAGTAGCTTAGTAAATGCACTAGTTGGAGAAAAAGTATCCATTATATCCGATAAGGCCCAGACCACAAGAGATAGAGTTTTAGGAATATTAACAACGGATACTTATCAGTTGGTTTTTATCGATACACCAGGAGTTCACAGGCCCCATACTAGGCTTGGGAAAACCTTAATTAATACAGCTCAACACGCCCTTCCGGAGGCAGATGTTGTACTAGTAGTAGTAGATAGCAGTAAGAAACCCCAAGATGACGATTATCTAATAGCTAAGATGTTAGAGGGAGCAGGATACTTTTCCGAAAATCCTCCAGCACCAATCGTTCTCTGTTTAAATAAAATGGATATTCTTAAAGCAAAAGATGTAGAGGAACATGTAGCAACTTATTGCGAACTTTTCCATACAGAGCAGTATATGTTTACTAGCGTTACAAAAGATCAGAATATGGACAAGATGATGGACATGCTTCTTCCGTATATTCCTGAAGGTGAAGCGAGATATCCTGCAGATGAGTTTACCAATCTTTCTCTTCGAAAGATTGTCTCTGAAATAGTACGAGAAAAAGTATTGATTGCTACTAGACAAGAGGTGCCGCATGCTGTAGCATGTCTGGTAGATGGATGGGACGAGGAGAGCGATCCTACTAAGATCCATATTTCAGCTTACATTTTAGTGGAGAAGAGCAGTCAGAAGGCTATTGTAATTGGGAATAAGGGAAGCATGATTAAAAGAGTTGGCACGGAAGCAAGAAGAGAGATTGAACCAATCTTAGGTAAGCATATCTATTTAGAATTGTTTGTTAAGCACCGAGAAGATTGGCGTCAGAATCCTAATGTGCTGAAAGAACTGGGATATTTATAGGTATTTAATACCTTATCGTAATGGGTAAATAAATTACCAAATGCGGGTTCCGAAACTAACAATAATCACCTAACTACCACCGTCTTCCCGGCGTTATAAAGAAGGTCATGGACCCCGCTCCGTCCTCGAAGGGGAACGATATACAATGTCGGGGCGACATTTTAGAGGTGGGGCTAAAGATATTACTCTTCTCCCCACTCGGTCGTCATCCTCGAAGGGGATCCACACTTAGAAGAAAATCACCAAGTGTGGGTTCACAAACAAACAATGATGAAAAATAATATTGATAATAGACTGGATTCCGATTCCGGAATGACAAAACAGCGGAGGGCTCACAAACTAACAATAACCCATTAACTACCACCGTCTTCCCGGCGTTTTAACGATGAGTTTATCCTCGAAGGGGAAGGATATACAATCTCGGGGCGACATTTTAGAGGTGGGGCTAAAGATATTACTCTTCTCCCCACTCGGTCGTCATCCTCGAAGGGGATCCACATATTGATATATCATCACCAAGTGTGGGTTCAAAGACAATGAGGAAAAATAATATTGATAATAGACTGGATTCCGATTCCGGAATGACAAAACAGCGGCGGGTTCCGAAACAAACAATAATACCCTAACTATCACCGTCTTCCCGGCGTTTTAACGATGAGTTTATCCTCGAAGGGGAAGGATATACAATCTCGGGGCGACATTTGCCAATCATCTCCCCACGTTCGGTCATCCTAGAATGGGATCCACACTTAGAGGAAAATCACCAAGTGTGGGTTCCGAAACAAACAATAATCCCCTAATTACTACCGTCTTCCCGGCGTTTTAACGATGCCGGGATCCAGCCATTTTACACTATAGGCCAACTACCGGAACTCCGTCCTCGAAGGGAATCCATATCCCTAATATTTGCTTTTCGCAGGACAGGTATCATAAAAACATAACAATTGCGTGTTTTTTTTTTTTCATTGATTCCAAAAATAAGTAATGTGATGAAGAGTTTCGCTTATAAATTTGGAATAATAGTAGGAACAATCGGTTTTGTGTCTGGTTATGGAAGTAGTAGTGGTAGTAGTGTTAGTGGAGCAAAAACTGAATCAGTATCAGGTTCAGTGCAGAAAGAAGATGCTGCAGGAACAGGTTATATCGAGAGTGAGAGAGACTCTGAACTAAAGAATGTAAAAGAATTTAGTAATA
>JAUICQ010000005.1 GCA_030427425.1 Fimbriimonadia bacterium
CTAGCATTATACTTAATCTTTATTGCTGTGTCTATGATACAATTGCTGTATTTCTGCTATAAAAACGAGGGTTTCAGAGTCGCACTTTCGAACGGAAACCCGACCGGTTAGAAACGGTATGGTATGAAATTAATCATGTTTGTCACCGAATTAGTGAACACACACAAGGATGACGACCGAGTGAGGATATGAGTAATATATTTAGTGCCACCTCTAGTTTGTCATTCCGGAACGGAATCCAGCCTATTATCAATATTATTTTGCCTCATTTTTTTTCACCCCCACGCCTGGTAGATTGTCAGTCAAAAGTCGGAGAGGCATTATTAAAAAGATTCTATACGATTCCGTCACACCGAAAATATGTAGATCCCCTTCGAGGACGGAGCTCGGGGTACATGACCCTCTAAAAAAACTAATTCTATCTTCTTTCGAACTATATCTCTAGAGATCCCAGCCGATATTCACAAACACGGCAAAATTCTCTATTGAAGAATGCCTGGTACCAATCTTCAGCCTTCTTAAGAACTTTCTATCTTTAAACGGTTTAAACAATAGCTGATAACTATAAAACGTTGGCGACTCTTCCGTGGCATTCATTTCTAACTGCCTTGTAGCTACAACAGACACCCTAGGTGAAAAGTTTTTAATGGCATTAATAAGAAGATGATATTGAGGATCGTACGTAAACTGGATAGCATCTAAATTAAGGGCTCTAGATATACCGGACGTAAATCTATCAGCAGTACCAGCAAGCAGACTCCCTACCAGCTGTGAATCTTCAAAAAATCCTTTTGAAGCTACATCCCGAACAATATTTACTCCTAATAATCTATCGGTAACATTCGAGGAAGTTAATCCCGGGACATCACTATCTACTTTAATATCAATATCTTTAGTGCTTTTACTGTCTAGCATCGAAAATAAGTCACCAGATAGGCTTAATTCAATCTGATTACTATCTACACCGCCTGTTAACGATTGTGATACGATGTAAGTCTCTCCGTTGATATCCGCCAATAATTTCCTGCTTCTTCCAAGATACTGATAGTAACTATCCTGATACGATAATACACTATTATCTTTGATGTACACATTCCCACCAGGAAGTGCTATCTTTCCATCTTTTATTTTTAATAGTGAATTAATTTGAGGGTGCAAAACTGTACCAGAAATCTCCCCAGATAAATCTACCTTAGCAGTAAGAATAGGGATCTTGACATCTATTTCATTTTCAGAAGATATCACAATCTTATCGATGTGCGCATTCCAGCTTTCCTGTTTACTACCTGTATCTGAACTACTTTTAATATTAGAAAAATCTAGAGTCGTATCTTTCGTTATAACTTTTCCAGAGACTACGGTTTCGCTTAGCTTCCCTACTGCTTGTATCATTCCATTCAGAGTAGTGTGCAACCTGTTATTACCAAATAGAGCCTCTTCTTTTATTTTTAGATCATTATATTTACAACTGGCTACAACATTAATATCGTGAAGAGCATGGATTCCTGAAAACATTGAAGAGATTTTTTCTGGCCTGTCTACTGTAGCCAAAGCTTTTAATCCTCCTCCAAAAACCCCATCACTATTATAATTAAATTGGAATTCTTCTTTATCTAACTTAAACTTCGATACTACATTTTTATATGCAGTATCAAACCCAGTTAAGCATAGTAAATTAGCATTTAATGAAGCATCCATGGTAACTGTTTCTGGAAAATGGAAGATATTGCCCTTAATTTCAGCGTCTATGCTCCCCTTGCTTTTAGCCACATCTAAGTAATTTTTAAAGTAAGTTAAACTTGAAAGCTGAGTTTTGGGAACATTTATCAATACATTATCACTTAAATCTGTACTAAACATCGCATATAAGGGCGCGTGAGCCTTCATCTCAACTGGCAGCGAGAACAGATCTCCTTTTCCTGATATATTTAACATATAATCTTTAAATTGGAACTTATCTATATCAAAAGTAATAGGATACTCTTTTTCTCCATCAACACCATCATAAGTAACTTTACTTAACCTAATGCCACCATCTACTACAGGATTCATCAAACTTCCCTTAAGTAGAAATTCTGCATTAACATCCGAATGCACACGCTCTAAAGATTTATTAAAAGCCTTAAAAGTATTTACATCGATGTCCTTGCAAACAACCTTCATATTTAACAAGGAAGATTCACTCTCATCACCTACCTTACCCTGTATGTTAATAGAACTATCTTCAGCCTGCCAATCGATATTTTGGATATCCCAAACACCCTTTTTCCTCTCTAATTTTCCAGTAATACTGCCTAGGTGATATCCATTCCACTTAAAATCCGACACCTGTATATTATCTAACGAAACTTCCGGTTGCCATAAATCACCTGAAAACTGAGCATCTAAATCTAACTTGCCATCCAACGACCTCAACCGTTGAGCCTGGTTAGCAGCTAAAATATTAAGTCCCTCTAACTTACCAGTAATCTTTCCAATTGGTAAATTTTTTGTTAACAAGCCTCCCTTAATATCCTTATTGAGAACATTATAAGACAGATCTTCAACAGAAATAAAACTATCTTCAGAACCAATCTTTCCAAATGCTTTTACATCATTATCCTTTTTCTGTACAGATAACCAGCCGTCGCTATAGTTTGCCCCCCAAATCTTTAACTGATTAAAATTCATTAAAGATTCAAAGTTCTGAAGCTTATTCCCCGCTAAGTTTATATTACAATAACCGGTGGTACTTCCCTTAATCCCAATATAGTCCGATACCACAGGAAAATCTTCTATGTATATATTGTCTGTTTTTACTTCCAGACGTGCATTTCCATCCCCGGGCCGATAAAATCCATCTGCTTGCAAATTACCCTCTGCAGTATCAGCCTGTAGCTTGTTTACATTTAAAGTATAATCTTTCCATTCTATATTAGTAGAAACATCATTAAACGTTTTATCAAGAACTGCAAGATGAGGAACACTTATATCAGCTCGAACCACTGGGTTATCATATTTACCTGAAACACGTATATTCTTAATATTCCCTACACCACTACAAAACGTTTTCATAGTTCCTGCAGGCATTAAACCGTATACATCAAATAGTCCGTCTATTTTCTTTGAATGGATATCTAAACTTAGACTTCCTTCAGCTGTAGTATTCTCACTTAGAAGCTTTACGTTATTTATATTTAGCAAGTTATCTTTAACTTCAAAATCGCATCTAGTATAACCAAGATCCACCAAGTCAATTCCATATGGCAACTCTCTATTTTGAAGTATCTTTTTAAGATTTATGTTAGCATGCTCCAGCCTTCCCTTTGTTCTAAATTTTTTCTTGCTTCCAAACCGAATATTACCTTTGCACTCTAATCCCATTCCATTCAAAATGGAATTATTAGTACTATCTTTAACAGGAACATAATTGGCAGAGTATGCTAACTTATTCTTACCCAACAAATAATCACCTGAAAAAATGAGCGCACCTGATGGCATCTGAAACAGGCTCTTATCTATATGAATAGCATTCTCTTTATACCTAGCTAAAACAGTGAAGTTTTCAACCTTATTCTCATCTAACCCTATCTCCTTGAATGAACCCTTATCAATATCTACAGTTCCACTTCCAGAAGAATAAACATCCACAACCGGACTCCCCACCGATCCATCGATGTTTATTCTCAGATTAGTTTTTAAGTTTAGATCTACACCATCCTTCTGATATGTGACAGGAGTATTTTTCGATTCAAATCCACCATGCAAAGATCTATCGTTGAGAGCATATTTAATTCCACCTTTTAAACTACTTCCCTGATATTTACCCAAAACATCAGAAAGATATAGTGTTCTATCTTTCCAAGTAACCTTACTCTCTACATCAGATAAATCATAATCACGATAACCTAAGAGGCCTGCATTTGCATCTCCTGAAAAAGAAAAATCGCCTCCAGCATATCTATAAGTGCCCTTACCTATCAAATTGGAAAACGATAATCCGTCAACCGCATCCATCTGCAATGAATGGAATAAATTCGGTGCATTCTTAGATTTTAAATAAATCTCCCCAACAACATCGGAATGCTTACCTTTAATAGAACCTTTTGTCTTAATTTCATTCCCATTATCAGAAATATCTAGATAGTAATCCCCTCTAATGGCATTCTTTCCAGTATTAATTAACTTTATATCGGCAGAACAATCCGCATCTTTAAACCACTTCTTATAACGGAATCCGGATAAATCTAATAGCAAATTAGTATCCCATACTAATCGTTCATCAGCATCTTCTTTAAAATGATACGTTAAATTTAATCCACCCGTTATGGAACCTTTCTTTAAATCGAAATCGTTCAGCTTACTTACCACACTGTTTGGTAGTATCTTCTTCGCTGAACTAAGTAATGCCGATAGATCAGCTTTGCTTAATCTTATGGAATTATATAATGAAGTGCTGGTACTCCCACCACCCTCTAACACCCCAGTAAGCTGAGTCTCTTTTGTTTTACGATTATTCCTGTATAACTGAATTTTATAAAGCAACTTCTGCTTCGAATATAATACATGAACATCCTTACACTTTACAATCCGCTTTTCAGAGTATCCAGAAGGCTCATCATTATACTGAATGTTAATCTTATCTACGTTAACTCTAAAAATAAGATTACTACCACCTCCCTTAGCACCAAGCTTGCCAACATTTAATCCAGAAACTCCATTTACAATTGACAAATTAATTTTGGATATATCTAGATAGATACTGCTATTCTCACCTTTTCCAATCCTAGTATCTTTAACACTAGCAACTAACTTGCCGTCAATGCCCCAAACATCGACATGGGATGCTAATAATTTACCATTCTTACTATCATAATAAACATGGGACACATCAACAGTATTGGTACCGTCATCGTTTGTCCAAGTTACTTTAAGATCTATCCCTTTCTGAAGCTGATTGTAAAATTCATAGCCATACCTACCTAACAAGAAACACCAAGTAGGCAGACTGCCGTACATGAATATTCTTGTGAGAAAGCGGCCAAATTTAAACATTACTAGTATTATTATGGGTTAAATACAGATTATTGTGCTACTAAATTCTGTTCAGCAAGTTTTAATCGTTCTGCTAATAGTTTTTCACTAAACCCAATTGCATTATAAGAACTACGTATAAACGGACCGCTAGCCACAAACGCAAACCCAAGATCTTCACCAATCTTCTCATACTCCTTAAATACATCAGGATGGATATACTCCACAACAGGAAGATGCTTCTTAGTAGGCCTTAAATACTGACCGATGGTCACGGCATCCACACCTATACTCCGTAAATCTTTTAAAGTATCCACTACCTCGTCTTCAGTCTCTCCTAAACCTAACATAATTCCAGACTTGGTATAGATACTTGAATCCGCTTTTTTAACGTACTCCAGGACACTTAAAGATCTCTCATATTTAGCCTGAGGCCTGACGATAGTATGTAAACGAGGAATAGTCTCTATATTATGATTATAAATCTCCGGATGAGCATCCACTACAATATCAATCAGATTCTCTTTTCCCTTAAAATCTGGAGTAAGAACTTCTACAATTGCATAAGGAATAGCACGGTGCAGCTGATTAATGGTTCTAGCAAACTGATCCGCCCCTTCATCCTTTAAGTCGTCCCTGGCAACACTAGTGACAACAACATGCTTAAGCCCTAAATCTTTAGCAACCTTGGCTACGTTAGCAGGCTCTAATAAATCGACAGTCTCCCCTTTTCCAGTCTTAATCGCGCAAAATCCGCAACTACGGGTACAAGTGTTTCCTAGAATCATAAAAGTGGCTGTTTTTTTGCTCCAACACTCTGGCAAATTCGGACATCCAGCACTCTCACAAACCGTGTGAAGCTTCTTATCCCGCATCATCCCCTGCACCATTCTAATGGTATCCTGCTTGGGAACTCTAATTTTCAACCATTCCGGCAATCTGTTATTACTACCTGCTTCCATACACTATCCTTATTGTAACCCGAATTTATACCTATCGTATATACCATTAACATTATTGGTATAATTTGCGAATCTTTCAGCAATACTGTAATAAGGTAAAATGAAATAATGTTGTCATTATTCATGAGATTCATTGCTATACTAATGTGGATTCCAGGATTCATGTTATCTCTCGCCGCTTATCTTAACAGTAACATTATTCTAGACTGGGCAAAACAGTACTCACTTACCATCACCCTCATCACAACCATCTCTATCACTTCCCACATCCTACTCACAGCATTATCATTCTGGTTATGGAAAAAGTCGACCGATTGGTTTGGATCTATCTATGAAAAACCAGAAAACATGTTCTACGATAAGAATCGATTGCAATACTTCCTTAACGGCACCGTAGTTATGCTATCCCTAGTGGTCGCATTCGATTCCATGATGAGAACCAAAATATCGGCTTGTAACTGTGGATGCGAAATTCGTACCGTCGTTATGCATACTGCCTGGTGCTTTCTAGCTGGATACAGCTTAACTCAACTGATTAAAGGTTGGGCATTCTCTTGGGTTAAAAAATTAGATAGCTATACTAAACGCGGGCTGCGTATGATGTTTATCCTTATCGCGCTTAATAGCTTTATCTTCTTTACATGCATCACTGAAGTAAACAACCATCACTTCCCTCTATTTATGTACATGCCAGTCTACACAGCATGGTTCACCTATTTCTGCACCAGATATAAGAATAAAGACTGCTGGATATATCCGCTAGCTTACTACTCTGGAATTAACTTCTGGATACACCTCTGGGGAGTATCGGAAACGCTAGCATCAAACTTTTTTGTGTAATAATTCTTATCTGTCGGCAGTTTTACCGACAGATCGACTCCTCTTCACATCTACTCTTTAATCCGTCCAATATACCCTGGATGTTATCCCGGGCAATCTTCTCGATTACCTTTTTAACAATCGCTCCAAGTCCAGGAATATTATATTCATAATCTAAACTACTAGTAAAGGTCGTCACGCCGTTCTCTTCTGTAAAAGTCCAGGTCCCTTCCATCATATCGTAATCCCCTTTAAGTTGTTTAAAGGTACTCTGCTTCTTCTCTTCATCCCAAATATCTTCCTGGGTCCAGGTGATCTTCAATCCGAATGTTGGTACTTTTCCAATCCATTCACTAACCATCCTATCTCCATCCTCTTCTACTATTTTCAAAGAGACTATATCTTTCATGAAGGTTGGAAACTCTTCATATTTTTTAGCAGTACTCCACACTTTCTCTACGGGAGCGTTAATTATTACCGAATTCTGTATATGAGGCATATCAACTCCATTTTACCGCATATAAAAAATCACCCTCACCTAGAACCAGTAGAGGACCTTTATACCATAATGTACAAGTTTTAACATAATAGTTGACAATATCAAGCATTTAAACATAAAATATTTACAGGTTTAAGGCAAATAACTGCACAATAAAAGAGAAATTACTATGTTAATAGATAATAAAGTAATAGAAAACATAAATAATGAGCACTCTAACGAGCTCTTCTCTAAAATATGGAGTATGAGTGATGAAGAAGTGGTCCATCTTGCTCAGAATGGTATCTCATTAGCACAGGAGATTCTCTTCGAACGATACAAATCCCTTATAGAAAGCAAACAACGAACATACTTTCTTGCCGGAGCCGATAAAGATGATGTTATACAAGAAGGCATGCTAGGATTCTGTAAAGCCATCAGAGACTACTCGCCTAAAAGAATGGATTGCTTCCGACCCTTTGCCGATATATGTATAACCAGACAGATTATTACGGCCGTAAAAACATCCAGAAGAAATAAACACACTCCTCTGAATAACTCTATATCACTTCAGCAACACGTACATGAAGAGCACTCTGAAATCACCCTGCAAGATATGCTCCCCGATTCTAAAAGCACTCAGCAATTTATAGACGAAAATAATAACAACGAAATATCAAACATCTACTACATTATCCGCGGCGGACTCACTCCGCTAGAAAATAAAGTTCTTGAGCTATATCTAGATGGAAAATCTTACGGAGAAATGAGCGAACTACTCCAGTGCGGAACAAAATCAATCGATAATGCTCTCCAAAGAATCAAGAAAAAACTACTTCACCTCTTCCACAAACAGAATCAAAATCCAGATGAATTTGTATCAATGAAGTAATCAACCTCGCCTTTGTCAAACCTCATACAGTGCAATATTTTAACTATTAACATAAAGCAATAGCTTTGCGGTGCCAATTATTATATCATCATGGAGTGGCTTATAATAAGTAATGGTTACGATTTCCCGCAACATAACACTTCGTTTTACTACTATAATTACGTGAAGCCTCTTATCGACTCCCTTGGCCTACCAATTCAGTTAAGGGTGGATACTGAAATAAAATTCGAAGAAAATGAGATATCAGTAAATCTAGTAAATAACGTAACCGCAGATGAAATAAAAAAGATAATCGATAAGGAAAAGATTCAATTTATTATAGAATTTTTCGGAGACAAACCATCCGGATTATTGTCAGAACTAGAAAACAGACCCATATCCTTTGGAATATGTTTAAAAGAAAATAAAGAGTATGACATCTCAGATTATCGTTTCTATGATGAAATTTGGGGATTCCATTCAAGTTTTCCAAACATAATACCTCCAGGACTTTTTCTCGATAACTATCAGATATATAGAATAGATAAAAAATATAATCTCACCTACATCGGAACGGCATCAGATGAAAAAGCAGACTTAATAACTTCTCTTCTAGATAACGGAGTAGATATCAAAATATGGGGATATGGCTGGGAAAAATACAAACAACTACGCCACATTGCAAGAGGATTCTTGCCTCATTGGGAAATGCAAAAGGTAATTGCTCAGTCCGGGCGATCTCTCTTTTTCTCAGAGGATTATAAGAATAAACGACTAGAAATATTAGCCTCTGGAGGATCGCCGTATGAGATATCCTTATCAGAACATAGCGATACCGGGAACAAGAACCTGATAAAGAATATTAAAGAGCAGACCATTCAAGACACATCTATTAAGATAACAAATATTCCAGATAATTCTTATTTAATACAAGACATCAATCGTAAATTAGAACACCATCTGCCCAATATGTCACGTAAAAAGAATCATCACCAACCACATTACACTGTTAGTATTTTTTGCTATATCTATAATCAGGCTAAGTATATTGAACAGTTGATACTCTCAGTACTGGGTCAGAGTTATAAAAATTTTGAACTATTTATTTTAGATGACGGATCTACCGACGAAACTCAGTCTATAGTTCAAAAATATCTCTACGATAAAAGAATTCGTTATGTTTATCAGGATAACATCTGTAACAAATTAGATGCTTTCGATAGGCTAATACATAGATGTTTAGATATGACAAATTCAACCTACATCGCTTTTATCGGCGGGGACGATATTATGTACCCTCACCGATTAAAACAACAAATGGAAATATTTGGAAAAGATCCGGAGGTAGATCTTATTTACACGAACTTTAAAGGGATCCAAGAGAACGGATTTTCCAATAGAGGGAATATCCCGTTTCAGTATAATAAGAGAATTCCACAACAAACCATAGCGAGAGAACTCTTTAATTCTATATTTGTTCACCACCCAACAACAATCATGACAAGGAAATCGATTGAAGAAATGGGAGGATTTTTAACACCTTTTTATTCCGATCTCTATTTCTGGGTGCATGCGGCACCATACATAAAATACGCCTACATAGAGAATCCTACTATCCTGTATCGATACCATAAGAATGGATCATCCACCGGTAAAGCACAAGTATCCCCGCTACAAGTAGAAAACTATAATGTGCTCATGCGCTCTAGGGCTGAATATACTATCCTAAACTACTATGAAGAGATAGATGCACATCCAAATAAGGATGAAGCCATTTATGAGGCCTATATACAATTCTCATCAATCATGGCTTTTTCTAGAGCGTTTATACCAGAACTAATTATTCAAAACTCATGGAGAGCATTGGAACATCAACCCTACGGGCTAGAAGCCCTGAATCATCTTCTAATCGCTAGTATGCTGGATAAGAATCATGATGTAGCTAAGGTATATAATTATGTTGAGAAGAATATAAGTCAGCTTCAAAATAAGAAAAAGTATCCCATCTTCTCACATATGCTGAACCTTATCAAGAAAGAGATGAAGCAGAATCCCGAATCTAATCACCTCATTAAATACTGGATTCAACCAACAGTAAAGGTGCTAAAATAACACAGATATCTATAAAAAAATAAATATAAGTTACAAACACCCCCCTTTTACAATAGACGCCTTGGCACTTTTTAAATAGGGTAACATTAAGACATGAAAGGTGTTAAAATTATTAGGTATATCTATATGGGATTGATAGCAGTATGTGCAGTTTCTCTAAATATCTGCCTACCAGATACAGAAGAGACTGGAAGCTCATCCGATTCCCTTTGTGGATGCTCACATTCAGAGACTGTAGATGGTGAAACCTCCGAGGATGATTTTGATGAACTAAAAACCCAAAAAAGTAGCTACTATATAGAATCACTTAAAAAGGATGTAGAATCAGAATACTGTACGGAAAAAAACATTACACCAAGGTCGGATGGTCATACCGTTTCAATACGACTTAAACCAACCATGCACGCCACATCTCCTTTTCTATGCAATATCCCTGATGAAGTAGAATTACTAAATTTAGATCTTGAGAATATCTCTAGTATCCATCCCGACTTTCTACACAGCAATCTTGATAACAAGAATATTAGAGAATTATATATTTATAACGCCAAATTTGATGATGCCAGTAGCTGGTATTTTTTACAGCATCTATCCAACTCTATAAGAAGCATCCATATACTCAACACTAACTTCCATCCTGATATACTCAGTATTCTTTCAGAAGCTATCAATCTTAGAGACATTTCTATCTTTAACTCCAAACTAGATACTTGGGACAATCTATCCAGTCTTCCGAAAAGCTTATGTTCTCTTTCACTTACAAATACTAACTGCCCTATAGAACTACTTGAAAAATTAAATCGAAACTTCCCAAAACTACATTATAAAAAACAAAAAATCGATAGCACACCTGAAGATCTCTATATTTCTCAACTTAGTAATAAAACGAAACTAGAATTAATAAAAACTTATAACCTATGTGTTAGATTAGAGAATAAAGAAGAAATAATATCAGATGCCGATTTACTCTTTATAGATGGAGCCTACGACGATTGTGAAGAGGTTGATGTAGAGTATCTACCTGGTCTCTATAAGGTGCTGGATGATCTATATTCCGCATCCACGTTGTTGTCACATATGAACATCGAGGAAAAAATGAGATTCCTAGAGGTATTTACATACGAACTTTCTAATCTAAACAATCCACTCAACATGAAAGTTGCAACCGATCTGCTGCATTCTTATAACCATCCTGAATCTTGGAAAAATGACGTCCTAGATAGAAGTAATATAAAATTCGTATATCTAATACAAGAAAGTTTAGATTCTAAAATAGGCAGCATGGACAACTGCACTAAAAGAGAGTTGAGAGATTTATTAATAAAAAACAGAGATAAAAAATTGGAAATCACAGAAGAGGAATTCCTTAGAATGAGATACTTACGAGATTTAAATGATTTCCAAGCTAAATTCAGATTATATGGTTCACCTTTCAAGTTCGGTATCAGTAAAATAGATCTAGGAACAGATGAAGGATCTGAAGGTACCATAGATATCCTAGAGATCAACGAAGAGATCTTTCAGTACTTCTCCAGCATTAAAGAACTCCCCTATCTTTCCGATCTTTCCCTTAAAGAGATACGTATGCGCAAAGAAACTTGGCCAGTATGTATTCCCATTACCAACAGCTTGCTAAGATTAGATCTTTCCTATACTAATATCCCAAGAGAAACATTCTACAATACAGTTAAACACCTAAAAAATTTAGAAACTCTCAATCTATCAGACATCAAGTTCCATGAAGGATGGCTCTCTTTTAAAGAGCATCTTCCCTATTCATTACTGGAGCTAGATTTAACGGATACTAATGTTGATACTGCAAATATAGAAACTCTCCAATATTTTGATGATCTAAACTGGTTAAGCTTACGTGGAACCAAAATTAAAAAGTGGGACTGCTTATCTTTTCTTCCAACTAGTTTGAGATATATCGATCTTAGTAATACTGCCGTCAATGAAAAAGATATCCGAACACTCTTGAAATGTATACCACTTATAAAAACTATCGTTTTAGGTAGAGAACTTAGACACTTACAATACGATGACAACTTTGAAAATTCTAATATAAATATTATTTTTAGACATTAGGAGTTGTTCATGAGATGTTTGCAATGTATATCCATTATTATTATTACGTCCCCAGTATATGTGGGAGCAAGTAATGCATACCTACCATTTGATGAGATTACAGATTCTAATCCGGCTTCTGTTAGCTCTCATGGCTCTGCAGGCTTAGAGCAAGAGATGGTAGAGTTGGCTCTAGATGAATCCCTTGAAATGGGAACAGCACTACAAGCGCAGCAAGACAACATAATCACATTTAATGATCTGCCAGATGATGCATTGCATCACTTAGTAGAATCGTTTCTTACTCCACCCGAAATTGTCCCACTTTGTAATACATCAAGAAGAATGGCTAACATAGGAAGAGAGGCATTAAGTAGATATATGGAATCTTTTACAAGGCATGAAGAAGGAGGACTTATTGTAATTTCATCTGATATTCAGATATTGCTACGTTATGTTGAACAAACCAGAAGAAACCAACTCTACTTTGAACATGAATTTTCAAACTTAAATATACACACTCTTATCATAGACCCCCGCATGGAATTTAGAGTTTTAGAACACATACTTTATCAACTAAGTAGTTTTAACATAGAAGTTCTCGATTTCAGTCGGTTCACCAACCCTATCCATAGAAAAAGCCCCTGGGACTATTTAGCAAGAGTTCTCCAAAGATCTTTTTCGAGAAGAAGAATTAGAATCATTTTTCACCAAGAAATTCCTGAACACATTAAAGGAAAATTTAGAAGAATTGCAGATGTAGAATAAAAGGATTCTCCACTCATACTTCCCATAAGATTTTTTAAACTATCTCTTATAAACATATAATGTACAACAAATAAATGATAAACTTATAATCACAGTAAAATTACCAGGTAAATTATGAGTTCTAATAATAAACAAACAGATTATTCCGCGAACGACATTAAATGGGACCTCTCAACTTTTTTCAATAGCCCATCCGACCCCAATATAGAAAAGTCTTGGATTGCCATCGAAACAGATGTCGATAACTTTGTTGCTAGTTATCGTGGAAAAATTAATTCCTCCGATGTTACTGCACAAAGAATCAGTTCTTCCATAAAAGAATATGAAGACATCTGTGTATCATTGGTAAAAATATTGAACTATGCACATATGCTCTTCTCAGCTGATACCGGTAATATGGAACTGGGAGCATTTATGCAAGCTCAGCAAGAAAGGTATACAAAGAGTAAAGTTAAACTAATATTCTTCAGCCTGGAATTAAAGCAGATTCCAGAAAATGTCTTTAACACCTTAGCATCAGATCCACTGCTTAATAACTACAGACACTTCCTCGAAGAGACTAGAAAATACATACCACATACACTTTCAGAGCCAGAAGAGATTATCTATGAAGAGTGTTCTAATACAGGTGGAAAAGCCTGGGTACGCTTTTATGAAGAGCTAAATTCCACGCACACCTACACTTATACAGATCCTTATACAAATGATACGGAAGAACTAGCACAATCCAGAATCATGGTAAAGCTCAGGAGCCCAGATAGAACAATCAGACAAGCAGCAGCAGATGCTTTTGCAAACGGACTGAAAAAAATCGAAAAAACAGTAGTCTTCGTCTACAACAACATCATGCTTGAAAGAATGACAGAGGACAGACTCCGAAAATTTGAATATCCGCAGAACGAAAGACACCTTAGCAATGAGCTAACTAAAGAAGTAGTAGACCTTGTAATCTCTATGTGCCATGAAAACTATCATCAAGTAGAAACATATTACAATGCAAAGCGAGAACTACTTAAACTAGACAAACTAACCCACATCGATAGATATGCCCCATTATTCGATACTACCGAAGTAATTCCGTATAATAAAGCAAAAGATATTGTTCTCACAGCTTTCAAAAAATATCATGAAACGATGTATGAAAGAGGCAAAGAGTTCTTCGATAAAAATTGGATAGATGCTGCACCTAATGAAGGAAAGAGAGGAGGAGCATTCTGTAGTTATTTCACCCCAGACACTCATCCAGTTATACTCATGAGCTATGTAGACAAACAAGATGATGTTAAAACTTTAGCCCATGAACTTGGACATGGTATACACGCATCTTTAAGTAGAAAGCAGACATACTTCAACTATCAGGGCACCCTCCCATTGGCAGAACTAGCATCCACCTTCTGTGAAATGCTCGTCTTTGAAGACCTCATGGAATCGGCATCCAAAAAAGATCAGTTGGCACTCCTTGCAGCTAAAATCGAAGATAGTTTTGCTACTATCTACAGACAAGCTGCCATGTATAGCTTCGAATGTAATGCTCATGAAATGAGAAGGAGTAAAGGAGAACTTCTCAACACCGATCTTTCCAATATCTGGCAGACCCAGCTACAGAAAATGTTCGGCAAAAGCTTAGAATTAGGGGATCAACATGCTCACTGGTGGTTGTACGTGGGTCACTTTTTCTATGCTCCATTCTATGTTTATGCTTACTCCTTTGGGGAACTGTTAGCTTTAGCAGTTTATCAAAAATCCCGTGTTGAAGGCAAAGAATTTTCCAATAAGTATATAGAGGTATTGGAATTAGGAGGATTGGAAAATCCTTATCAACTAATGAACCACCTAGGTATCGATCTTAACTCCAGAGAGTTCTGGCAAGGCGGATTCAACTATCTTCAAACACTACTTGATAGATTCATCGATACCAAAAAGGAGTTACAACTATAAATTTATGAGTATATACAGGCGTACAAAAATTGTTTCCACGATTGGCCCATCAGTAGATTCAAAAGAAAAAATAGATCAGCTGATCTCTGCAGGAGTTAACGTTTTCCGAATAAACTGCAGTCATGGCGATTGGGATACTAGAAGAAAGTGGATTAAATGGATAAGAGACCTTAGTCCATCATGTGCGCCTGTGGCTATCCTGATAGATCTACAGGGTCCGAAATTTCGAATAGGCACCGTTTCTAAAGATAAAAGCAGACTAGAATCTGGAGAGATTATTAAAATAGCCATTGAAAATGGAGATATTAATATCCCTAACCCAGTAATGTATAATGCCATGGAAACCGGAGACAGAATTCTTCTTGGTGATGGTGAAGTAGCTCTTCAGGTTATCGCAAAAAATGAAGACTCTCTTCAAGCAGAGGTTACGGCTGGAGGCAGCATAAGGAGTCATGCTGGTATTACACTTGTCGGCAAAGTATTCGATGTGCCCGCACTAACAGAAAAAGATTTTGAAGACGTCAAACATGCCGTAGAGCAGGATGTAGATTTCATTGCTCTTAGCTATGTAAGAACAGCAGCCGATTTAAGACAACTACGTAGAGAAATTCATAAACATGGTGGAGATATACAGATATGCTCCAAAATTGAAAACAAAGATTCCGTCAATAATTTAGATGATATCCTTAAAGTTTCTGATGTTATTATGGTAGCCCGAGGCGATCTTGGTCTGCAGCTAGATATTGAAGATATACCCATCTACCAGAAGCGAATCATAGAAAAGTGCGCCGCTGCCGGAAAACCCGTAGTAACAGCCACTCAGATGCTTGAAAGCATGATTAATAACGCAAGACCTACTAGGGCCGAAGTAACAGACGTAGCTAACGCTATTCTGGATGGTACTGATGCGATTATGCTTAGCGGAGAAACAGCAAATGGTCATTATCCAATTGAAGCTGTAAGAGTTATGGCTAGAATCGCCATTAAAGCAGAATCTCTACTCGATTTTGAATATAGAACACAAAAATACGGAAATAGCATAGGAAGCAGCAGAACTGCTACCGAACCCGTTGCACTAGCCGCTGTAAGACTAGCTGCCGCATCACAAGCAAAAGCTATTATCACTACAAGCCAGAGCGGTTTCACCCCTAGAATGATCGCAAAATATCGACCAGAATGTAGAATTCTATGCATTGCCTGGAACAAAAAATGTCAGAGACAGATGGCTGTAACATGGGGAGTAACGGCAATCCTCATGGAACTTCCAGATACTTCAGATGAAGTAATGACCCAGTCTGTTGATGCATTCTTAAAGCATGAGATAATTAGGATTGATGATACCGTTGTTATTACTGCAGGCATCCCTGCAGGTGGAAAAGGAAAGACGAATCTGCTCCACGTACATATGGTGCGGTGATTTTACCGGATGTAGTTGGTCGGTACTGAAGTATCTGTCTTCTACATCATACCTTCGAGTAGCTTGACAACTATCTTGCCTTCTGGTATGTTAATATCTTTTACAAACTCTTTTCTAGCAGGGATCAGCACTTCTCCTACTTTAAAGATATCATCAGCTGGCATCTCGAGAATCTCATCAAGCTTACCAATTAAATCGCCTTCTTCGGTATACACTTCTACACCTAGAAGCTGTGAGTAATGGAACATCCCCTCTTCGGAACAATCTTCTTCAATCATCATTTCGGCAGTAACGGTAGATCCTTTCAATACCTCTACATCATTAATGTGGTTAAGCGACTCCAGTTTAAGAACAACTACATTCTTCTGATATCTAGACCGCTCTACCTTGTACCACTTGTCATTAATGCAGAGCTGAGATCCTTTTTCAAATCTAGATTCATAGTTAGTTGTAGGCAAAAGCTTAAGCTCACCCTTCAATCCAAACGTATTAACAATCTTACCTACTTCTACTAACATTTAATCTACTACCCATATTAAAAATAAAAAGAAGATCCCAACTGGAATCTTCTTAAATACATTTCGAAATAATGCTTTTATTTTCCAGCGTTGGCGTTGTACTTTCTCATAAACTTCTCTACCCTACCGGCAGTATCAACAATCTTCTTCTGACCAGTAAAGAAAGGGTGTGTGAAAGAACTGATGTCTACATTAACAACATAATGGTCTACACCATTAACACTCTTTGTCTCATTAGATTTTATGGTAGACATACCTGTCCAACTATGATCACCATCTACATATAAAACCGCATTTAATTCTGGATGAATACCTTTTTTCATAATTATCTACTCTTTTATTACTATTCTATATTATTACATATTTTAACAATTAAATTCACAATTACTAGCTTAATTATAAGGATGTTTTATACTTAACACTTGTAAATTACACTCTTATTACCGTTACTGTCGTTTACAGACAAATCCGCCTTTCTAAAAGCAGGACTCCAGTACCCTACAACAGCGCAAACACACTGCCCAACACCCATCAATAAAAATATATTACTTAAACCAATTACCTCGAACATAGCCCCAAATATTAACACCACAAACGCCATCAGTCCCTGGGTTAACATTAACATGAAACTATTTACTCTACCCAAATAATTTTCTGGTACATTTGCTTGTATATAAGTAGTCATTGGAATGTTACTATATGGCAAAGCCAAACCACATAAGATATTGAATAGAATAAACCAAGGCAGTTGAAAACTATAAGCCATTCCAATAATAGAAAATCCAACAAAGAACATACTAATTGCATATGGTTTAAACAAACTAGAAATTCTAGACTTACTCACCAATAAACTAGCAACCACCATAGCTATAGAAAAAGCACCTTCGATATAGACCAGAGTATTTAATCCGCCTCCAAACCATCTGCTATTAACAGTAATATAGGCAGTATTAAATGGCGAAGCAAACACATAGCCACCTACTTTCAAAAAGAGCACCATCCGTATAATCTTATTATTCATTACATACTTAAAACCATCATATAGCTCTATTAAACTACTCTTCAAACTAACCTTTGTAGTATTATATTCTAATGATAACGAAGGCAATTTAGCTATATAAAAAGCCGACCCTAAAAATGTAAAGGAGTTGAAAATAATCGCTCCTCCAAAGAAATAATCTGGAAAAACTTTATATATTGGAATAAATATAATTAAAGCCAAACAAGTTCCTACTATTGGTATAAAACTCTCTGTACTACTACTTAAACTGTTGGCTTCTAATAAATTTTTCTTAGGGACTATCTGAGGTAAAGCTGCACTTTTAGCTGGTGAAAAATGAACATTAATGGTAGATAATCCAAATGCTGAAACGTATATAATCCATTCTGGAAAAACACTCACTATTAAGGCTACGGTTCCCAATATAAATAAGATAATAAAACTAGCGATATCACAGAAAAGCATGATTTTTTTCCTGTCATACCTATCAGCTACAACGCCCGCTAACGGAGCGAATAAGAAAAATGGAAACCACTCTACAAACTGAGTAATAGCTACTTTCTCAGGAGAACCTGTTATTTTATCCACCATAAACATGAAGATTAAAAAATAACATGCATCACCTATCTGAGATATTATCTGACCCAACCAAAGATACCGAAAATCCCGAATCTTTAATGAAGGATAAGTTTCTGATAAACGATTAAAATAAGAAAACATTAGAATTAGTGCTCAATACTAAAAAAATTTATATACTTAACTACACATTTTACCAGATTGCACACGCCTTATTACACATAATACGAACAGACTTGAGATTATGTTAAAAAAGAAAAATTTGAAGAGTTTACTGAAAAAAAAAGTGGCGGAGAGACCGGGATTCGAACCCGGGAAGGATGAAAATCCTTACCCACTTAGCAGGCGGGCGCTTTCGACCACTCAGCCATCTCTCCTAAACCTTTATACTTATTATGACAGGTATTCTTAAGAGAGTGGTAAATAATTATGAATAATGTTCTAAAAGATGTAAATAATATCCAAAACCTTTATAATAAACACATCAACCCTTCCCTAACAAAACTTACTTCCTTCGCCGGGTTCGGCACCGAACACACTGGACAAGGATGCTACATTACAGATTCTGAAGGAAAAACATTCCTCGATCTTCTAGGTAGCTACGGAGTATTTGCACTGGGACATAAACATCCTAAAGTTGTTGAAGCTGTAAAAAATCAGATGGATATACTCCCTCTCTCTACAAAAGTATTCTTCAACGAAACACAAGCACTACTAGCTGAAAAATTGTCAGCATTAACTAATCATAAACTGCCCTACTCATTCTTCTCCAATAGTGGAACCGAAGCCGTAGAAGCTGCTCTCAAATTTGCCAAAATTAGCACTGGTAGATCTAAATTCATCTCCACAAAAGGAGGATATCATGGAAAAACTATCGGATCCCTCTCCGTCACTGGAAGAGACAAATTTAGAAAGCCATTCGAACCACTACTCTCAGGATCATGCTTCGTTCCATTCGGATGCTTAGAAACCTTAAAGAAAGAAATGGATCAGAATGTGGCCGCCATCATTATTGAAGTTATACAAGGAGAAGGCGGAATCCATACCGTTCCGAAAGGATATCTAAAACAAGTAAGACAACTATGTGACGAACATGGTGCACTTCTAATACTAGATGAAGTACAAACAGGTATCGGAAGAACCGGAACCTTTTTCGCTTATGAACAAGAAGACGTAGAGCCACATATTATAACCCTCGCTAAAGCACTAGGAGGAGGCATCATGCCAATAGGTGTTACGATGGGGACTGCAGAAATCTGGGATAAAGTATTCGGAGAAAATCCTCTCATCCATACAAGCACATTCGGAGGGAATCCTCTCGCGTGCACAGCAGCACTCACAACACTACAAGTTATCGAAGAAGAGAATCTACTAGAAGCAGTAACAGAAAAAGGAAACCACTTCTTAAACGGACTCAATAAAATTGTCCAAAAATTCCCCAAGCTACTGAAAGAAGCCAGGGGTAGAGGACTCATGCTAGGCATCGAATTTATTATCCCCGATTCAGCTGAACTCACCATCGTGCAGATGCTAAAAAGAAATATACTGGCAGCTTACACACTAAACAATCCTTTTGTCATCAGAATTGAACCAGCATACATCATTACAGAAGAAGAAATTAATCGTGCCCTGAAAGCTATTGAAGAATCGGTACAAGATGTTGAAGATGTACTAAAGTCTATCGATGTGTTATAACACATCGATAGACTTTGCTCAATCCTAATCCACTAACTAATTAAAGTAAAATATAAACCATGAAACTTACACAAATAAGCAATATTTTTAGGCACATGAATGTTAAAAATATATTATTACTAATATGTATAGCCCATGTCCAGACCACAGTAAACGCGTCCTTTAGACCTACCTTAGGTATAAAACTTGGAAGAGCTTTTAATAAAGACTTTTTTAATAATTACAATACAACCTGCGGTATGGATCTTAGAATGTCGACCCCTGTCAAAGATAACCTAGACATCATCAGTGGAATCGGATTCGATTATAATAAAGCTTTCTACTATACATTCCCTGAAGCAGGAATACAATTTCATGGTGCATACTGTATGGTAGGATATCAAGGACTCAATGAAAAGAGTAAAAAATTTGGAACCTGTATTGGATACGAGCTTTACTCTCTATACATAGAATGGAGAACGAATAGATTCCTATGGCCAGGCGATTTAAATATAGTCTCTGTAGGATTTAGATTGTAACAGGGTATAATCCAGTAGTATGGGGGCGTAAGGGTTCGACAGAGCCAATTCTACCCTTAATTGCGAGTCGGGGAGCCGTTGGCCTCGTTAATAAGCGGCAAAAAAATAAATGCAAACGAAAACAAAGCATACGCTGGTGCAGAAACTATTCAAATGTTCCCTGCAGTAGCATACGCAGCTTAATAAACGCTGCTCGTCTCTATTAGCATTCTGGTAGGCTACGTGGAGATGTTATAAATATCCAGATAGTTTAATCTACTTCTACTCGGAGTAAATTAAATGAGATGAATCGGGTTAGGTGCTAGATTCGTCTGTCCTTGGGCAGATCTACATCGAATTCAATACAAGGAAGACACTCGTGGGAATTCTGGGAAAGATGGTTTTGGAAGAGAGTTCAATTCTCTCCGCCTCCACCATAAACTATTAACTAAACACGTATTCGCAACATATCTAAGATTAATTCAAAAGATTCTGGCATCTTCTTTCTAAATAATTTCCGCTTCGGAGGAATTATAGCTGAAAATTGATACTTGAAAATTCCCTCCTCGGATAAATATCCATCTTTCAAAGGAACATCTGCCAAAATTGTTACATACTTCGATGTAGAAACAGGAATATAACACTCTACCCGTTCATAAACCTTCTTCTTCCAGTTATAGACAAATACATCATAATCTACACTCTCACAGTTCCCTACAAATGCCTGAATCTGTATCTCATTCTTTGCAAGCATAGATTTATCTACAGAGTGCTCCGCTACTACACTAGCAACCTGACCCAATTTCTCTATCCGTTTCGATAAGACTCTAGTAAACATACTAGGGTCATCGGTGCTATAACCAACGTTCTCAGCAAACATCATGTCCTCATCTTCGCCGGTAACCATACCTACATCAGCAGGGATCGATAAGCATACTGAACCATACTTTTTGCAAGTAGCTTCCAATGTTTTTGCATAATTAATCCGACCATGATTTAGCCATCCTCCTATATAATCTGTATTATTATAAACTAATTGCTCTATTTCCTCAGAAGTGATACCTTCCACCATAGACTTCAGTAAAGCGCATAACGCAGCAACATAGGGAGCAGCCATCGATGTTCCACTCTTAATCCCATATCCACCGCCCACTACTGTACTAAAGATATCTTCACCAGGCGCAGCAACATCTACAGTAATACCAAAATTACTAAAATCTGTTTTACTATCATAAACATCTGTAGCTCCTACCGATATAACTTCTTTACTACTTGCAGGCCATTCTGGCACATCACTATTACTATTCCCTGCAGCAGCTACAATCAGAACGTTATTGTCTCTGGCATAACGTATAGCATCTTCCTCTACCTTGGAGATGCGCTGCGATCCTAAGCTCATCGATATTACATCAGCACCATTATCTACAGCATAAATAATGCCCTGTGCTATCCAACTGGAAAATCCTTTTCCATCATGCAACACTTTAATAGGCATAATCTTACAATTTGGAGCAGCTCCGCTAAACATATCGGAGATTCCAGCCACACTACCCATACAGTGAGTACCATGACCATTATCATCATACGCATCATCTTTCTTAGTTATACAGTTTAATGGAGAGATAATACGGGCCTTAATGGCAGGATGATTCATATCAACCCCAGAATCTAATACAGCAATTACAATATTCTCATTCCCCTTGGTAATAGTCCAAGCTTGAGGCACTTTTATCTTGTCTAATGCCCATAAAGATTGAATCAAAGAAAATGATTCCCTGCCCGGAGCTTCATACGAATACCGCTCTACATCTTCTTCAACACTATCAACACCACTCTCCGATAAAGAACTGGCAACATCCTCTATATCTGCTTCATCCGGAATCTCTAACTCTACATAACCCAATTTCTCTAAACAACTCACCTCTTCATGAACATCAGAATATCCACACTGCACAGATAAATTTTTCTTCACATTATCTATGTTTTCTTTTTCTAATTTAACTAATATTTTTTTACTAAATACTATATTTGGTAATAATATTAAAGCAGTTAGGAAAGTAACTACATGATTTAATTTAAAGCCATATAATTTCTTCACATCATACCTCCTAAATCCATAACAAGCTCTATTGCTACTGTCTATTAAAAGAGGAGATGAGTTCCAAAAGTTGCATTTTTATCAAATAACAAGCAAAATCACTTATGAAATTCCAGTATAACAACCAGAAAATCAACTGAAAATATACCTAATATACTATACATTATATTAATATATAGTATATTAACGAATATGAATACAATATCACGCATACATCTCTTAGTCATCTTGACCACAGCACTTACTACAGGATGTAACAGAAATAATCAGACTGCCGTTGAACCAGGTGCACCACTTGTTAAATCTACCCCTAGATATAACGTAACGAAAGAAATGCAGGAAGAACTTGGCGATATCATTGGTAAAAAAGCACCCAATATAACAGGATTCCTTAATACCAAATACTCCTCTTTAGATCAGCTAGTTAAAAATAACAATACTCTCGTAGTGGTGGCTACTAAATACGAATGCCCATGTCAGATTCATGCCCAACCACTCTTTAACGATCTATGTAAAAAGTTTGAATCACATGGCGTAAAATTTATCGGGGTTATTAATACAGATAAAAATCTTGCAGAAGAATATAACACCGATTATATTAAATGTTCCAACAACTCCTATCTTATGGTCCCGGATAAAGATTGCACTATACTTAATGCCTACCAGGCAAAACACTCCATTTACACTTATGTCATAAACAAAGAAGGCACCGTAGTAACCGCATGGCCAGGATATTCAAAGGAGATGCTACAAAATTTAAACCACGTACTATCGCAAGAAACAGGAATCGAAGAGACTCCTTTCGATACAAAATACGCACCCAAAGAGAGCACCTCCGGATGCGTTATGGAACCTCATGAAGAAGAGTAACTAGTCGATAGTTACATCTAACATATTCAGAAGATGCTGTAAATTATCTTCTGAATAGTACTCTATATATAATTTTCCAGCATTGGCGCCATACTGAATCTTCACAGGCAGACCCAACTTCATCGAAAGAGCCTCTTCAATCTTCGCATATAACAACGGCTTCTCTTCAACTGCAGGTTCAACTAGTTTGGCATATTTTTCAATATTGCCTCTATCTGCTGTAATTCTCTTAGCCTTGGTTTCAGTATCCCGTACCGAGAGTTTTTCTTTTATAATGTCCTTGAGAAGCCTAAGTTGCATATTCTCATCAGGCACACTCAATATGGCACGGGCATGACCCTCTGATATGTTATTCTCTAATAGATTCTTCTGCACTTCATCTGGCAGATTAATTATACGGAGAGTATTTGCAATAGCACTTCTCGATTTCCCTAATCGCTTTGCAAGCTTCTCCTGGGTAAATCCATACTCATCCATCAGTTTCTTATAAGAATGTGCTGCCTCTACCGGCGATACATCTAATCTCTGAAGATTCTCTACAATAGCTAGCTCTAAAGATTCTTTATTATCTACATCCTTGATAATAACGGGCATCCTCTTCAAATTAGCCATTTTAGATGCTCGCCATCGCCTCTCGCCTGCGATTATTTCATATCTATCATTTTCGATTTTTCGTACAACAATCGGCTGCAACAATCCGTGCTCTTGTATAGAACCAGATAGCTCCTCGAGGGCTAAAATATCGAAATTCTTTCTTGGCTGATGTACATTAGGAATAATATTATTTATATTAATTTCTGTAATGCCAGATTCAACATCATCACCCAATAGATGAGACAATCCTCTACCTAAACCTACATTCTTATTTGCTTTACTATCAACTTTTAACATATCTACATTAACATTATTTTATCTACAAAATTCTGATAAGCCACGGTCCCTTTAGAAGTAGGATATAAATCTATTGCCGACTTTCCAAAACTGGGTGCTTCACTAAGCCGTACATTCTTTGGTATCTTAATATCTGAAAGTTTTTCCCCAAAAAAAGTATCTAACTCTTCGGTAACCTGCTTACTGAGTCTACTACGATTATCGTACATCGTTAATAACACTTTTGCTATACTGAGGTTAGGATTAATCCGCTTCTTAACAATGGCAATAGTCTTCATAAGCTGAGTTAAACCTTCCAATGCATAAAACTCGCTCTGCATTGGCACCAAAACGGAATGAGAGGCAGAAAGCACATTAATTGTAATTAAACCTAAACTAGGAGGCGCATCAATAATAATCCACTGATAATTATCCTTTACATGCTTTATAGCATCCTTCAGTATATACTCTTTTCCAACCGCAGTTAATAATTGTGCTTCAGCTCCAGATAAATCTATAGTAGTGGGAATAAGATCTAAACACTTATTAATCTGAATAATGCTACCCTTAATTATTTTGCTATCTTCAGGATGATTGATGCCATGCACAAAAACATCATATAAAGATGATCTCACACTTTTTTTATCTACACCTAGACCTGTGGTTGCATTACCTTGCGGATCAGCATCTATTAACAATGTCTTCTGATTCCTGTTAGCAAGTGCTGCAGCTATATTTACAGCGGTAGTAGTCTTACCAACCCCGCCTTTCTGATTAACGATTCCCCAAATAGGCACAACTAAATTATGAGCTATAATTAGCATTCAATGGGAAAGAATACTCTCTATTTTTAAGATAATTATAAAAAAATAGAGATCATGACCACAACCAGTGAAATGTTTCATATTACTGTTGTATTTAAGTACTAGTTTTTTAAGTATTTCTATCAGATACGTGATTGGTCACTATTTTCCCTTGCTTGATAATCCTTCCCGTTTAAGGGGATCTAGCCTGTCAACTACTAACTTAATGCTAAATATACTTCCACTTCATAGGTACATCGACTCATTTAACTGACTTTTTATTGCAGATGCAACCATTTCAACAAATACTATTGTTGCCTTATTTAAAGCTATTATATACAACTAAGGTGGAACATTAAACATGAAAAAAAACACAAAATATTTATTTTCCCTGCTGCTAATCTCTGGGGCAATGACGAGCAACTTCTCTGCTGAAGATTTACATCACAAGAATAATGCAGAATTAATAACTAGTATGAAACAAGAGCTAAATTCTGTATCTCAATTCTTGTTTCCTGATTCTGACATTCAGACAATACAACAATGCTCCTCATTTAAAACTGATTTGAGAGCATACAGAATTGCTAAGCGCATTCTTTTGAAATATATTGTAAAAAGGAAAAACTTCAATCGCTGGATGGAAAATATGAAAGAGGAGTATTCCAATCTACTAGACGAAGTAACGAATAACACTATAAGTGAAGAAGAGTATAGACAGATAGGCTTATCAATAAAAGAACATTATCAAGAGCTTCCTAACAAACTATATCAACAGTTACACAACATATATTTACACTTAAAAGAAATTAGTAAAATTGAAATAAAGGAGATATACCGATTAATTGACATGTCTACAACCGATCTAGACCATGTTGATCTATCTGATTTCATTGATCCGAAACAAATTGAATTTGAAACAACGACTGATGCTATATTGGACTATATGGAAAATAGTATTGTAAATAAAGATATAGATCTAAGCATCTATACAAATCCTATAGCCTGGGAAAATTATCCTATTACTACTCTGGAACAGCTCCATTACGCAATGACACTGGATCATGATTTTCATATTTTCCAACCCGGTTTTCAGTTCGGCATCACCACAGTTGCCATTCCACAAGCAATCACTGTTAATCCCAGTCAACTAAGATGGCTTCAAACACTACCTCAACTTAAGGAGCTATTCATATATGGCACTAAAATTGATAAATCGGCTATACAACAGATTCTAAACACGGAACATCTACCAAATGATACACTATGCATATTAGTATCTGATGAAGAAAACATTGAAAAAACAATCATAGGATCTTCACTTAAACAAGGATCTACGCTTGAGGCATTTTATCATCGGCTAAGAACAACTAATAGTTATATCCGAGGACAATTAATCGGGAATGACAAATGGTTTAACCTTACACCTGTTAATGATGCATCACATCCAGATCGTAAATTTCTTGTCCAATATAATGACGGATCTCATAGCTACCTCACATATCATCATTTCATCAGTACATTAAAATCAAACAACTATAGATACCAGCCTCAGGAAATAAATTCTAATCAACACAGAGCGGCATCACTTCATAGGAATATCCAAAATCATAGACAATATCAAAATCATAGGAATATCCAAAATAGATACCAGCCTCAGGAAATAAATTCTAATCAACACAGAGCGGCATCACTTCATAGAAATATCCAAGATCGTAGACAATACCAAGATCATAGGCAATACCAAAATCATAGGCAATACCAACATCATAGGAATATACAGAACCACCGTTATAACTTAAATAATAACTTTAAAGAAAATAATGACTGTGAATTAGATGATTTACTAGACATCATTGACTGCGGTGCCACATTCATAAAAGAAATGTTCGATATAATAACTGATTAACAACTCTTAAAAGCTAAGACAATCAACCTAACACAACTACTGTTAAAGAATACGATAACACTCTTAAAAGAGAATGCAAAATTCTCTTTTAAGAGTGTTATCAATAAAGACACTCACATTTTCTTTAATTATCTAACTACTTACTTAGCTCTAAATACACATCAGAAAAAGGCAAGGTATTCATCGCATTATGCTTCATGCCTTTTAAATATGGACGTACTAAAACATGCTCGGGAAGCTTGCATAACGGCATTATTACGGCATCGGATATTAACATATCTTCAGCTCTATAGAATAATTTCAATCGCTCATCCGTATCTTTAATACTTTCAGCTCTATCAACTAGTTCATCAAATACCGGGTTATTATAATCTTTTCTATAAACGCCTATTTTAGAATGGTAGAGATCTCTAAGAAAATTATTTGGATCCAAATAATCGGCTACCCATCCAGAGAAGAATATCCCATACTTTGAATTCATTTTGGCTTCTGTATACATGGAAGCACTTACTGGAATCATCTTGGCATCAACTCCTAAATTTTTTCGCAACTCTAAACAGACATTCTCAATTATTTTCGATGCAAAAGGAGCACTCTCCGATGCACATAATGTAAGCGAGGGTAAAGGATTATCTTTACCGTATCCAGCTTCCTCTAACAGCTCTCTTGCTTTTTGAGGATTATATGGTAATAATGCCGGCGATTTTTTTCTGTTTAAATTTAATTCTGCATAAGGCAAGAAACCATTGGAAAGAAGTACATCACAGTTAGGATACAACCCATTCACCAGATAGTCTCTATTTACTGCCATACAGATGGCTCTTCTCACACGTACGTCCTTAAAGGGCTTATATCCATCCTGAATGATATCTAAATACCATGTTGTACACTTATGATACGCATCTAGTATATCTCTATATTCTGGATTATTTTTAACAGCAGGAACGTCCTTGATTGGTACTGTGCGATAAGCAAAAGAACCGTTATCAAACTTTATCCTAGCCATTTCTACATCTTTTACAATGCTGATTAAAATTTCATTTAATTTAACGTTTCCACCGTAATAATTATCATTCTTGCTCATTTTAAAAAATGCTTCAGGGACAAATTCTACAGGCTTAAACGGACCCGTCCCAACCATCTTATCAAGAGAATTGATTGGTTCATTTCTCGAACACACCTTACTATCTACTATCGCAGTTACAGGAGTCCAAAGTTTCATCACAAAACTGGGGCTACTCCTCCTAAGATTTATTTCTAGAGTATGATTATCTTTTACAACCACTCCAGGTAAATAATCGGATTCACCGTCTAACATCTCTCTTGCGCCAATAATGTCTATGAGAAACGAATCGGCCATAGGTGAAGCAAATTTTTTATCACAAGCTCTTTCGTAACTAAACTTCACATCTTGGGCAGTAAGGGGGTTGCCAGAATGAAACTTTACATCCTTTCTTAAATAGAATGTATACTTTTTACAATCGGCACTCATATCCCAGCTTTCGGCTAGAGATGGAACCAATTTATTGTTTTCATCATACTTCACTAACCCTTCAAAAATCTGAGCCATGATATTGTTAGCTGTAGGAGCATCAAATACTTTAACAGGATCTAATGAACTTGGGCCTACACTGGAAGATATACGCAACAACTGCTTATTAACGTAACTGCGCTCCTTCTCCTTTACATTATTTCCAACAGATCTATCGCAAGAATACATAAAACTGGCGACTATCAGTAGAAAACCATTCTTTATAAAGTTATTTTTAAACATCTATGCTATTTATCCTTAAGTTTAGGTATATCGTCGGAATGGATATACATTTCACCGACTATGCCTTCTGCACTCCAACTATCATCATCTTTTACAGTTGAAAGTTCAATCCATTTTGCACGAAGATCATCACCTAAAGATGTCTTCATGGTAACATCCACTTTACCAGGAGTACTGAGCAACTTCATTTTATCTTGCTCCCTATCCAGTATTCCGGAATGAGCCCATAGCGTCCTCCATCTCTCTTCTTGAAGTTCCTGCCTGGCTGTAATTCCACCGGTTATAATCCCTTTTCTCTTCCCTTCTTCGTAATAATAATCTATTTTCTTTGTCCAAACAATAATTGGATACTTCCTCATACTATCTTTCGATTGCACCTCGTCATCCAACTCCTTCTCTCTCTCTTCTTGAGAACCTTGTGGATGCAGCTTAGTTATATCCTCAGGCAGAATCGGTTTCAATGGCGCAACATCGTCATCATTAACTTCTTCTCCACCCTTCTCTTTATCAGCTTTAATGTAAATCTGCACATCATCTTCTAATATAGCTCGCTTATCATTTCTAAGAATAGTTGCTTTTTTACACAGCACTACTAATTCTTCATCAATGTACTTTACCGATCCGGTTGCTGTCATCACCTCAGTTTCAACATCTCTCTCTAACCTATCAGCAAAGAGTGTCACTTCATCATCCGTAGCAATGGCTCTATGCCAAATCTCGATACTACTACCGGGCAACCTAGAAACAGCATCAGCCTTAATTTTCCACTTCTGACGCTTATTATCCGATTTACCCCTGCTATTATTGTTATCTCCTACCGCACTACCTGGTAGTTTCTTAACTTCTACCTTACTTGTTTTGGGAGCATCTTTTTTAACTGTATAATGTGAAGCATTGGAAACTCTAGGTAACTGATTGCTTCTGCATGCTAATCCAGAGACCATATATCGTCGGTCCGCTAACCTCTTAAGTAATTCTATACTATAATTTGATGCTGTAGATTTCCCAACACTATTTCCTTCACTATTTTCACTCTTCCGGTTAACTGTTTTTTCATCCTTCTCTTTTTCCTCATCTCCATCCATCGCTTTTTCAAGAGATTCTAACGGACCCACCCATGTAGCTGCAGACATAGTAAAAGAATCGTCATCAATATTATATTTCAAATTGGAAGCATCAACAGTACCATCATACATCCTGCCACCGAATTCATAAGGTAGATAAAGCATAGAACTTGGTCTATCGAATTCAAAATATGAGGTTTTAATGTCTATATCTTTATTGAAAATTCGTGAATCTTCCCTAGCATAGAGTCGCTCACTCTTTGCATGCCACTCACCGTTTTTACCAGAAAAATGTACTTCCTTCTTCTTGCCATGAAAGATGCCATCAACAATTGTTCCAAACTTAATAAGGCTCCTATCTTTGGTAACATGCATATCCGTTAACAAAGCTTCAGCAGTAATATCTTTCCCATCATACTGTCTAAAATTAATATCGTATAAATGCACACTAAATTCAGAATCGTCCGTCTTATCCAATCCTAAACGATACTTCTCCAAATAATCTTTTGATAAAAAATTCTTTACACCATAACCACTTAATAGGAGAAACACTACTAAACCAACGTTTATATATAAAGCATGTTTCTTGTAAAAAAGTTCTAATTTTTCGATATAGCTATACATAGTACTATTTACAGTATATTTTGTAATTTCACATAAACACTAGTAATTAGTAATAATTACTGTGTTTTTCTAACATATTGAACATTATTTTTAAAAAATACGCCACAATTAGTTGCAATTTTATTTAAATATGGAATGTAATAACTAAGGATAGTATTAAAGGTGAATAATGGCTAAAATAGTTTGGATCGATGGCAATATAACTCCGCTTGAAGAAGCATTTGTACCAGTTACGGATCATGCATACCTATATGGTGATGGGATTTTTGAAGGAATCCGCTTCTACAATGGAAAAGTATTTAAATTAGACGAACACCTGGCCAGACTCTATGAAGGGATCAACTACCTAGACTATCACATGGAATACTCTCAAGAAGAGTTGAAAAAAATTATTCTTGAAACTTGCGCAGCATCAGGTGAGAAAGATGGATACATACGCGTTAACGTAACAAGAGGAACCGGACTAGGTCTGGATCCTAAACATATCAACCTTAAACCGAGAGTAATGGTATTTGTTACAACGATATCACTATATCCACCCGAACTCTATGCTAAAGGATTAGACGTCATCACTACCTCATACAGGGTAATACCTTCCGACTCCCTTAACCCTAGGCTGAAATGCATCGGTAGATATGCAGCTAACATCTTAGCCAAAATGGAAGCAAATAGAGCTGGAGCAGGTGAAGGATTAATGCTGAATCAGGTTGGCAACCTAGCAGAATGTACAGGCGACAATATCTTCATCATTAAAAACAACGAAATTTACACGCCACATCCTAGTTCTGGAATACTACAAGGTATCACAAGAGATACTGTAATAATGCTAGCTAAGGAACTTGGTTATAAGGTACATGAAACTACACTATCTAAGTACGACATGGTAACTGCTGATGAATGCTTCCTAACAGGAACTGCGGCTGAAGTAATTGCCGTAGCTACACTCGACTACAGAAAAGTAGGCGCTGGACCAGACGGTAAAATTACGAAGGAAATTTTAAAAGCGTTTAGAGAACATACCAAAATAGGAACACCTATCCCGTATTCAGGGGATGGGTTATTATCAGCCTAACAGTTTATTCCATCAGACATATGCGAAAACATACGGCAGCTGAAATAGCTGCCGTAACTTACCTACTCCCTACTTAGAGTCATTCTCGGAGGGAATCCTCTCGTGTAAACCATATCTGGTTTATAGCAACAAGGCAACACTCTTCAATCAGACATACGCGAAAACATACGGCAGCTGAAATAGCTGCCGTAGCTACACTACTCCCCGGCATGAGTCATTCTCGGAGGGAATCCACTCTCCATGATTATCCTTTTATAACTTACTGAAAAACGAAAACTACAGCCCCCAACTAATTAAATTCCCCTCATCTCATCATTAATAATTTCTAAAAATAAAAAAAGTAAAAAAAAAATAAAAAATTATGTTATAAATACTAGGATTTATGGAACTGACTCTATACAGGTAAATATTATAGCTGACAATTCGATCAGCTAGCAGAGATACTTGTAACGGAGAAAGATATGTCACGAATTAATGTAAATATGCCAGCACTATTGGCTCAAAGAGAATTAGGAGATACTAACACCTACTTTTCCAAAGTAGTACAACAACTAAGCACTGGATTAAGAATTATAGATCCAGGCGACGACCCTTCCGGCCTTATTAGCTCTCAAAGCTTTAGATCGGCCATTAGCAGTACAGAGAGATCTATTCTCAACTGCCAAGAAGCTATTAACTTTATAAAAACTGCTGAAGGAGCAATGGACGAAATAACACGACTCCTCAGAGATGCTAGACAACTAGCAGTTGCTTCTGCTAACTCGGCCACTCTTAGCCCTGAACAGAAAGAAGCAAATCAAGATCAGATAACATCCATAAGCGAATCTATCACCAGACTAGCTAGAAATACACAGTACGGTGTAAACAAAATTTTAGACGGATCAGCCGGATTATACGCTGCTTCTGTAGCTATGTCTACGGTTCAGAATATATTCCTCTCTGGAACATTTGGAGGAAATCCTTTAAACATTGAAGCGCCTATTACATTAAGCTTAACAAAAGTCGCTGAAAAAGCCACCATTGAAGGAAAAACATTCAACAATTTATCTGAAACAGTAGGAGCAGGTGCATTTACAATTAATGGACACACCATCACCGTAGATCCTACAGAAACAGTACAAGATGTCATTGGTAAAATACAAGAGGTTTCAGTTAATACAGGAGTTATTGTGGAATACAACGACGAACCTAATCAACCCACTAAACTTACCTTTGTAGCAGCTACATTTGGCTCTAATGAAGTAGTTAATATTACCGATGCAGGAAGCTTAATATTAGGGAACGATAACAATGGGGCCGCTAGAACAAGCATTAGTGAGAACGGTAAAGATGCTGAAGGTGAAATTACCATCGAATACGATACCGGTAGAACTGAGAAAGTTATATTCAATAGAGGAAAAGGATCCATCCTCATGGACAACGCCGGCAACAGTGTAGAATTAACTTCACAAGGTGCCCTTGGAGAAAATGTTAACGGAACTTACCAAACTTATTCCGACCTCGTAATAGGTAAAGTATATCCTGGCCCATCACGATTCCAAGTAGGACCCAATTCCAACCATACTCTAAACTTTAACCTTGGAAACCTCACTGCAACTCAACTAGGTACCGCAGGAGATAGCCTTCAAAACCTAACAACGATTAACTTGAAAAATGCTGAAGATGCATCTACTGGAATGGATATTCTAGATAAAGCGATGGAACAAGTACTCAGCATCAGAGGAAGATATGGTAACTTCCAAAGAAACGTACTAGAAACCACCGCACGATCTCTCACTACTGCTAATTTAAACATGAAAGAGAGTGAATCTACCATTGCAGACATCGATATGGCATCAGCTATGTCCGAACTTACAAGAACTCAGATACTACAAAGCTCTGGTATTGCAGTACTTAGCCACGCAAACAAGATCCCCGAAAAGATTCTTTCACTGCTTAGCTAATATACAAAATTTTAATTCGTAACATACATCTGGCCCGGAACTGACTCTTCCGGGCTCCGTAATTTGTCATTCCGGAATCGGAATCCAGTCTATTATCAGTATTCTTTTTCCTGTTACTTATTCATCCAGAAGTGCGTAACGCCAACCCTTAGGGGTAACATAACACTTATCTGCAGAAACAGCATTCAAAAATCGTTCAAGAATAAGAGCACCAATATGCACTGCCCCCTCCCTTCCAGGAGGCATCCCTACAATACCACGCCGCTCTACTAATGTTTGAGAAGACAAATCATGAACCATATCTCGAATAAATCTTCTATCCAATATCTTTCCATGCATTAGCAGATGATTATAATCGGCCTGTTTCTCTTGTATCATAGCCATATCTGTTCCCGGAGATCCTAATGTTATAGCGTTAACAGGGATCTTCGGAATTTGCTTTGTAGCTAACACATTATCAATATTACACCTAAGAAGGTTCAAATCTTCATCACTAGGACATTCTACATGATTAATCTCATCCAATAACCCTAGCAGACCCACAGGAAAACTATAACTAAACATAACATCCCAATTCGAAATTTCAGATCTATCACCACCATTATCTTTCGCAATTACAAGTTCCGTACTCTGCGCTCCAGGATCTATCATCGCTATAGTATCTGCATCTTTTAAAATAATATCATTTGCAATACAGAGAAATCCATAAGCAGCTTCCTCTTCACCAGACAGTACCCGCACAGGAGTCCCCTGCTTCTCTGCTTTTACTAAAAACTCTTCTCTATTTTCTGCCATTCTAACAGCCATAGTTGCAGCACAACTCATACTGTCCAGACCATATTCTTTTGCTTTTTCTAAATATATCCTTAAAACCCTAAGAGTATCATCTATCTTATCCTGCTGAAGGATACCGGTCGTTTTCACCTGATACCCTAACCTGGTCATAAAATAGTCGTTATAGATAGTCTGCCATGCGCCATCTTTCTTTTCAGCAATAAGAAGCAGTACAGAATTAGAACCAATGTCTACAATAGCTTTTCTCATACTAAGGAATTATGACACACCTAGCCTGCATAAATATTCAGATTATAATCGATTTTAAGTAATGGGAACTTCTTCCATATCACCTTTGTTTAATTATACATAAGGGAGGTTAAAAACATGAAAAGAATAAAAAAGGATAGAAAGACGACCAACAACAACCTGAAAAACAGAGTAATGCTTTTCTCCCAACCAGTTACAAATAAATCGACATGTTATACGGATAAAATTAGCAACTATTATCAGTGGGTAAATGAAACCATAGAAGGTGGAATCTATAAGATCCTCTCAATAATCCGTATACAGCAACCTGCTCTTCAATCTGTATAAGAGCAGGTTGCATAACCTCATTACAGCAAAAATCACTAAATTCATAACTAAAGATATAGCAACTAAATAACAAACCAGTATCATTTACAACCATAATAGATTACACTGATACAGAGAAGAGGTATTTAAGTAATTTATAAAAAAATCCCCATTATGGGGATCCTCTTGATATTTACATTTTCTGCTTTAACTAATTACCTATTAATACGTACTGCCTCGAAACTTCTTGAGAAATGCTGGGATATCGAATTCATCATCGGATTCGGATTCCGATTTCTTCTCTTCATCATCTTTTTTCTTTTCTTCAGCAGCCACTACTTCTTCTTTCACTTCTGCGCCAGCATACGGTGTACCAGCTGGTTTCGATTCTAATTTTTCTGGGGCCTTTCTTTTGCCGCCTTCCATACCAGTAGCTAAAATAGTTATATTTACTTCATGAGAATGGAGTCCTTCTTTCAGCACATGACCCATAAAGATCTCTGCATCATCTGTATCCGCAAAGTTCACAACATAATTCATGGCTTCCTGAGCCTCAGCAAGACCAAACTCTTCACCAGCAGTAATATTCACAAGAATCTTTGTAGCACCCTTGATACTAGTTTCCAGTAACGGACTATGCAATGCCATTTCAGCGGCCAATTTAGCCCTGTCAGTACCAGCTCCATATCCCATGCCCATAAGAGCCACGCCAGCATCTTTAAGAACAGAACTCACGTCTGCAAAGTCTACGTTAATAATTCCTGGTAGAGTAATAATATCGCTTATCCCTTGTACTCCCTGACGCAGAATGTCGTCAGCAGCGAGGAACGCTTCTTGCATTGTAGTACGCTTATCGATAACACCAAGCAATCTATCGTTAGGTACTACTATGAGGGTATCTACCTGCTCTTCCATACGTCTTATACCATCAGCAGCAAGCTTCTTTCTTTTAGGCCCCTCGAATCCGAATGGTTTTGTAACTACACCAACAGTGAGAATCCCCATCCGTTTTGCTATCTCTGCCACAACAGGAGCAGCACCGGTCCCAGTTCCGCCACCCATACCGGCAGTAATAAAGATCATATCATAGCCTTCAAGAATATCTTGAATAAGCTTCTGACTCTCTTTAGCAGCAGCCTCTCCTACAGGAGGATGCCCACCAGCACCTAATCCTCTAGTACATACTTCCCCTAACTGTATATTACGCGATGCTTTTGTCTGCTTTAAGGTCTGTGCATCCGTATTCATGGATATAAATTCTACACCGGATAATTTCGATTCTATCATCCGGTTTACGGCATTACAACCAGCGCCACCCACACCTGCAACTAACACTTTTGCTTGGTTTACTAACATTTTTTTACGACTCATACTCTACTACTATCCAAATACTATTTATTACTACTTAATTATAAGCATATCAGCTTCAACTAACTTCATTCAAGTTATTATACACTTTCTTTTGATACTATTTTCTTAAAATATCGAAAAGTTAAGGGGTCTAGTAGGACATGTCTAACATATTGCCTTAATTTTCCATACTCATCTAAAGACTTATCACTGACGCTTGGCAACTGAACTATATGTGCAATCACCTTTATCTGCCACACTTCCAAACTGTTTTTTACCACATTATAAGCTTCTTCAACATTCCTATCAGCAGCTTCTTCCTGTTTTTTATTTAAATCGTCAAATAAATTCTTAAGAGATTCCATATAACTCTTACTTGGCACTAATTTTTTATCAATTGCATCCTTTATAATATTATTTAGCTGTGCTTCATGTTCAGTAATTTTCTTATATTCATCATTCCTAACTTTCAACACACGCTCTCTAGCTTGCTCTAACACCTTTAAAATCTTTCTGCTCTGCTCTTCATTATATAACACAGGAACTAACTGGACCATTAATTCGGCAGTGCGTACTTTCTTTAGAATTTTTTCTTCTTTAATTTTTTTCTTAATTTTTCCAGGAAGATTCTCTTTCGTACTCTCTTTTAAATCAGCATTATGACCCTTCTTCTCTTTCTGGTGAATAATAATACTGCTCTCTTCCGACCGATGAGATTCAACATGTTCACTCACTTCAGAAAACCCTGTTATCGTGCTAATAGAAACCACTGATAAAGCTACATATCGTAAATATCTACTCTCTTTCATTGCATCCTCTAAACTCACTTTACACCATTTATCAGCATATTAAGCCACTTTTAATTCCAATTGCCAATATATAACACTTCTTCTTCCAATTTCACTCTAAATTTTGCAAATACAACCCTTTTTGCATGCTCGGCTACATACCGGATATCCGATGCCGATGCCCCTCCAACATTGGTCATAAAGTTCGCATGTTTTTTGGTTAACATCGCACCGCCATATCGAAACCCGGCCAAACCTGCCTCCATGATTAAAAATCCAGCAGGAACAACACCCGCTTTCTTCAAACTCTCAGGCAAACTTTCTAACTCATTAGCTAGTTCGCTACTGTAAACATTCTTGAAAAAACTTCCTGCACTAGCATGACGTGGCTGCTTCAATATACGCTGAACCTGATAGTCCCTAGCCTCACGAATCGATTCCTCTCTATTCCCCTTAGATAATCGCAGTTTGGCTCTTAATAGTAGTGCTTTAGAGTGTTCTAAACCACGCAATTTAGAATCGCGGTAAGAGAATTCCATCCACTCTTTCCCTACCCAAGAAACCGATCCATTCTCCAAAATCTCAATGCTCTCTACAAAACTAGAAATGTTATTACGATAAGCCCCAGCATTGCTAACCAAAGCCCCACCTAACGTTCCAGGAATCCCAACGGCAAATTCTAAGCCCGATAAACCTGCATGCACTGTTTTTAAAAATAAATCTTGAAAGAGTATCCCACAATCGGCAACAACAGTATTATCGTCATGGATATTTATCTCCCGGCACCTGTTAATCACAACCAGACCCTTAATACCAGTCTCAGAAACCAGCACATTACTACCACTACCCAGCAAAGTAACAGGAATATGATGATTATTTGCCAACTGTACTACTTTTACTAAATCTTCAACAGAATATGCTTCATATAACCATTCAGCATATCCACCAGCACGAAGAAAACTATGTTTTTTCATACATACATGACGCTGAATCCCAGATATCTCAGCAAAAACACACTCAGAAGGAATATCAGTTGAAGAATCTACACTTAAACCAGTTTCAGATAGCATCTATATTAAATTATACTATTATAACTGTAGTTCACTCTTAAAAGATGCCACATAAAACTTAAATTGCATTTTTCAATGTAAGTTATATCGGGTTCTCTTGTATAATTATATGCATGAGTCAGGCAATAGCACCCGAAAAAAATGGATCCGTTCCCTACGAACAATCCCGATTATACAGTCTGCGTCACTCTGCAGCACACCTTATGGCACAAGCCATTACAGAACTCTATCCCGGAGTAAAACTCAGCATCGGACCGCCTATTGAAAATGGATTCTATTACGATGTAGATTTAGACGAACCTATTAAAGAGAGCGATCTAACCGCCATCGAAAAGAAGATGAAAGAACTGGCTAAACTAGATCAGGCTATCACTTGTAAAAAAGCACAGGACAGAGAGGATGCTAAAAGAATTATTTTAGAAGATTGTACGCTGGGCCAAGGTGAACATACTGCCGAATATAAACTACAGCTCCTGGATGCTATACCCGATGGTGACGATATCATATTCTACGAACAAGGTAGAACCGATAGAGCTGGAAATAAACACTACTTTATAGATCTCTGTAGAGGACCCCACCTCCCTACTACAAAAGAGATTAAATACTTCAAACTAATGTCTATCGCAGGAGCTTACTGGAGAGGAAATGTTAACAACAAACAACTCACCAGAATTTATGGCACCGCCTTTGAAACTCAGGAAGAACTAGATAACTATCTATACGTACTAGAAGAAGCAAAAAAACGGGATCATCGAATACTAGGTAAACAACTAGGACTCTTCATGTTCTCCCAACGAGTAGGATCCGGACTTCCCCTCTGGCTCCCTAAAGGTACTACCCTCAGAGAAACCCTCACCGATTATCTTAAAAAAGAACAACTAGAAAGAGGATACCAAGGAGTTATCACCCCCAACATCGCTTCTAGTAAACTATACGAAAAATCTGGACACATTATTACCTATAAAGATAAAATGTTCCCCTTCATGGAAGATGAAGATAATAATACTTTCATCCTAAAACCCATGAACTGTCCGTTCCATATAGAAATTTTTGCTAACGCCCTGAGAAGCTATAAAGAACTACCAATCCGCCTGGCCGAATTCGGTACCGTATACCGATTTGAACAGAGTGGTGAACTAGCAGGAATCCTTAGAGCTAGAGGATTTACCCAAGACGATGCTCACCTATTTGTAACACCCGAGCAGCTAGAAGAAGAATTCATAGGAGTTGTTAAACTCACTATGGACGTCCTTAAAAAATTAGGACTCACCAACTACCGCGCAAGAGTAGGAACCAGAGATCCTAACGATACAAAGTACGTAGGTGGTGATGAAAACTGGAAACTAGCTCAAGAAGCTATCGAAAATGCATGTAAATCTATGGATATGGATTATGATGTATCGGAAGGAGACGCTGCATTCTACGGTCCGAAATTAGATCTTATTATTAAAGATGCTCTTGGTAGAGAATGGCAGATGGGTACCATCCAAGTAGACTATAACCTACCAGAACGATTCGAACTGGAATACATCGGGGAAGATGGAAATCCACACAGGCCAATCATGATTCACCGAGCTCCATTTGGCTCGCTAGAACGGATGATAGGTCTGCTTACCGAACATTATTCTGGAGCATTCCCATTCTGGATGTCGCCTGTACAGATTGCTATCATTCCTATCGCCGATAGACACATAGAGTATGCTGAAAAATTGAAAAAAGACTTTAAAGAGTATCGCATATCCATAGATAGTAGAAGAGAGACTCTTGGAAAGAAAATCAGAGAGAATCAGATTCAAAAAGTACCAGTTATGCTAATTGTTGGTGATAAAGATATCGAAAATAATACGGTCGGTGTGAGAAGCAGAGAAGATGGCGATAAAGGAGCTATCAGCATAGATTCCTTGAAAGAATTCCTAGAATCAGTGTAATCGGTTATGAAGTAGCAATTAAGTTTAGCACTACTTGATAACTAATCCTATAAATGGGGAGCTAGAATTCTCAACCTACTCCCCCCAACTAGGCCGTCATCCTAGAATGGGATCCTATGCCGATTAGAGCTACTTCATAACTAATCCTATATTAAGTGAAAATAAACATGAAATGTGGAGTTAGAATTCTCAACCTACTCCCCAACTAGGCCGTCATCCTAGAATGGGATCCACAATCCATATATATATTTAAAAAAAGGGTTTTTGAGCCTTATACAAAAAAACGGACACCCCAACTCCCACTACATTAGCCAGGGCAAACATTTATTAAGTTATGATCTGAATGTATTCAGACCATAACTTAATAAATGTTCTATTACTCATGAGAACTATACTTACCAGCTAAGTCGTGTACTAAGTGCTTCCCTGCCTTTGCTAAAGAACTTAATCTCCTTCCTGCATTACTTGAATACTCCTGTACAACAGGGTTCTTTTTAACAATTTCACTTAAATCTTTGAAGCTTTTCGTAGTCTTTTTAGTTGATAGATTCATGCCAACACTCATCAAAAGAAATCCTGTTTGATGTAAATTATAACCTAAGTTTGTTGTTATTTTATAATCTTTTTCGCCCTTCATCACATCTTTTCCAATATCTTCCATAAGCGCATCCTGACTCTCCACTATACTTTTCACACTCTTAAAGGTAGATCTCAACTGCATATCTAGCATCTTATCTTCATCTACACCATTGAAAGCAAATGCTAATAAACCCTTAGCAAAGTTAACAACTCTATCCTCTGAAACATCCCCAGACTCAATCTCTTGCGTATAAGAGGCTACCGATTTAATCACCTTATCTAAGTCTTTACTAAGAGCATCATTTGACTGAACATCCTTTAACACAGAATTATAAACTTCTAAAACTTTACTTACAAAATCAGTGAAATTCCCTTTATTGGATTCCAACATATGCAAAAACGATTCAACGCCAGACAGATAACGTACTATTTCTGCATCTACAGATTTAACAGTACTTTCTACATCAACTACGGTCAAATCTTTTACCGATTTAAATTCTCCTAATACTTTCTCGGCATCATCAAAAGTATCATACACAGTATTTTCAACAGCCTTTTCTGCTGTAAACACCATCCCGTTCACAGAAGCAAAACTTACCACACTTACCAAAGTTAAAACATATTTTTTCATAATTAGACAGTTCCTCACCATCCAATTATTGGGACTTAAGCACACTCGCTCAATAAGCAATTAAACCAGATATAAAACATCCTTAGCTATAAAGATGTCTCTAAAAACTAAGTGCGGATCTCTCTAAACTGATACGTAATATAAAGAAACGCAAGGATATTAGGCATCCAGGCGATGACCACTGGTGGCATCCAGGATATTTTCAAGAGCACACTATCGGAAAGTATCGTTGTTATATAAAACACTAAAACCGAAGCCAAACTTAAGAACACACCCGCAAACGGACCCTTCTTCGTGTACAAAATAGAGAAAAGAGTTCCCAAAATGGCAAAAACAAAACATGCAAAGGAATCACTAAACTTCGCATGAAAAGAGAGCCATAATCCTTTTGTAGAACGATCTTCCTTTTCTGCCTTATCAATTAACTCCAGAATAGTCCCTAACGATTCTTCTTCATCTGTAGCATGCATAAAACTATCAGGATTAATCGAGATCCGTTCATTAATTTCTAAGTTCTTATTAGGAGATGCTACCAAAAGGTTATCTTCTTGAATAGTAAACACGTAAGGTTTTTCTAAATTCCATACCCCATCATCATATAAACCCCTCTTAGCACTGTAGATCCAAGTCTCATCCGGACGAGGTCGCTCCAACAAAAATACATCATCTAACTGAATACCCCCGACCTTGGTTCTACTAACACTACCAAACCTAGCAGTATATCTGTCTAAATCTAACACAACATCAGACTTAAAATCTGGTGCGGCACTAATAACATATAACTGACACAATAAATTCCTAAAATGCTTCTGGGATATAGGGACAACTTTTTCGAGCAGAACAAAACTAAATAGCGATACAAATACACTGAAAATTAGAATCGGTTTCAAAATACGACGGATGGATATACCACCACTCAACATCGCTTTCACTTCCGATTCCCTCGTGATTCTGGCAAAAGTTAATGAAGTAGCAAGCGATATCCCAATGATTAAGGATAACTTCACAAAATCGGGAGCACGGAATAGAACAACTTGCAATAACGCCCTCCATGGGATACTACCAACATGCATCACCTTAAACAGCAACATCAACTGGTTCGCCTCAAACAGTAAAACCGTAATTATTGCACCTAATACAAAAAGAAATACTACTTCCTTTAAAATATACTTATCAAGAGTTTTCATGCCGGTATCAGAACCTATAAATAAGCTATTATATATTCATAAGGTTACTACTTATTTTTAAGTATACTTACCAACCACCCATGTGTAGCAATCAAAATAAAGAATCCTTAATTTATAACGAAGATAAATCTGAAAGACTAGACACCTTTCTTTCGGGCCAATTCCCAGAATATACAAGAAGCAAATGGAACAAAAATATCAAGGAACACCAAGTACTTGTTAATAATGGCTCAGCTTCTCCATCCCATAAACTAAAAAAGAATGACATAATTCATATACTACAGTCGCCTTCCAGCCAAATACATAACCTCGAACCCATCGATATTCCCTTAGACATTGTTTACGAAGATAGCTCGATTATAATAATTAATAAACCCCGTGGCCTCATTACCCACCCAGCACCAAGCACTAACGAACCCACTCTGGTCCATGCCCTACTGCACTACCAAACTAATCTCAGCTCAGGCACTGCACCATTCCGACCAGGTATCGTCCATCGATTAGATAAAGATACTACAGGCCTTATTATAGTAGCCAAAACAGACGCAGCACATAACACCCTAGCAGACCAAATTCAAGATAGAACGCTCCAACGGTCTTATCTCACATGGTGTGACGGTATAGTTGCTAATGATAAATTTACAGTTGAAGCACCGATTGGAAGACACCCTCAGAATCCACTAAAAATGGCTATTGTAGAAAATGGGAAATACGCTCGGACAACCTTCGAGGTACTTAGTAGAGAAAATAATCGCTCTCTTCTTCTAGCCAAACTGGACACAGGCCGAACTCATCAAATACGTATACACCTCGAAAGTATTGGTCATCCCGTAATTGGTGATCCAATCTATTCATCTCGTCAAATAAATTTAAAATCCAAGCAATCATCTCTTCCCCTTCAACTACATGCTGCGTTTCTATCGCTAATACACCCAGTCACAAAAAACCTGATTGAATTCTCGGCTAAATTACCGGAAAATTTCATAACTTTTGATGATTCTATTCTAAAAAACAGAAAATAGCCCTAGCAATAACCAATGTATATCCTAGGATATATTATGCAAGATGTACCACTCTCTAGAATAAAAGAACTAGATCTTTTCAGTGTGCCAGCTACAGATCTATTAGCTATAGCTCTATCCACTGAAGAACATCTTATACGAGAACATGAACAGATTGCTCTAAACTGGCTCCTAAATAACTCTATCTATGAAGTTTCCCATCTTAACCAGCAAGATCTAATTAAGATGGGAAACTTAAACAGTTATGATGCTATACGGATACTAGCAGCAATAGAGCTAGGAAGAAGAAGCGCAACTGCCCTGAAAGGGCAAATTCAACAAATAGATTCGGCAAAAGATGTATACAAATTATTGAATCATCTCAGGAAAGAAAAAAAAGAACATTTCGTTGCCATCCTTCTCGATGTTCACAAAAGAATAATAGCAACTAAAACAATCCATATCGGAACCAATAACGCATCCTTAGTCGGACCCAAGGAAATATTCAGAGAGGCCATAAAACATGGAGCTGAAGGAGTAATTATCGCACATAATCACCCCAGCGGAGATCCTACTCCCAGCATGGAAGACATAGATATAACTACTACTTTAGTAGAAGTAGGAGATATGATAGATCTATGCGTCTTAGATCATGTTATTATTGGCAGCAACAGCTTCATTAGCATGAAAAAAGAAGGGTACTTCTAGCTGTTATATAATACTAAAACCACTCTTCAAAATCAATTATCCTACAAGAAAAATAGAAGCCCAATCCGTTCATATCAGTACTGCCTACTTTGCTAGAAAAGTGATACTTAAGATCTATATCAAAATTCTTATAAATATTTAAGCCTACACCAGCTGAAACATGCCATCCTAGCGAATAATCATCAAACAGTGTATCTGAAGCATCTTTAAATTTATACCAAAATATTGCCGGACCCAATAAGCCCTCTAATTTTAACTTAGCATTATCCTTTCCAAAAAGAGCCATCGCTCCAATTGAGGGCCTGATAATAATCACTGTATTATTACCAGAACTATTCTCATCATCCGCACTACTTTTACCATCCTTACTCTTATAGAGAAAATCTATATTTGCTGTGGGAGAGACACCTTTTTTATCATCAATATACTGTAGAGATCCGCCAAGTTGATACCAGTTTTTTCCAAATATCCTCTGAGTATCCTTTGTATCAGGCCTAAAAACACCCAGGTGAACTCTAGTTTTAAACTTTTCTAAAATATTGTAAACCGTCCAAGGCTCTACACTCGCCCATCCCGAATAAGTCCCTGACATAAATATTATGCAGAGAATAGCAGTTATCATCCTACTCATACTCTAAGAATACACTTTAGAATATTTAAAATCCGATTTTTTTTTATAAATTCTACCTAATACATAAAGGAAATGTGCAGCTATGCGTTGAAATCTTATACTACAAACAAAATGCCTAATTTTACACTATTAATCATAAAATCATAAGGGTTATTTTAAAAAATTCGGATTATATAATATGAAAAGATTTTTTCCAGAAAGAAGCTTGAATGCCATTAAAACCTCTATCGAGGCTATGGCAACCAATAATCCTGCATTCCGAAACAAATTAACCGCTAATCCTGAAGAAACAGTACAACAAGAAGTTGGAACCACACTAGCAAACAAAAAAATTAAAATTATTGAAGAAGCCACCGATGAAATAATTATCGTACTAAGAAACAGTGCCGACTCTCTAGGAATTGATGAAATTATTGCAGGCACCTCCCCAAGTAATGGAGAAATCTCTGCAGATTCTTTAGAAGCTATCGCCGGTGGAATAAATGCAGAGTACAATATGCCAAACAGTCAACAAAAAACAGGATTTGTTATTACTAAGAAACTATCACCCGGATTCTTCACCAATCAGAACGACTAATATTCTAAGCCATCTCCGTCAAGCACTAAAAAGTACATCATCTAGCAGAACTGGCATCTGTACCGTTTCATGAGAAGCAAATTTAACATTTTTCAACAATATATTCTTCACTCTATCTGCATCGTCTTTATTCTTGGAGTGTATCTGGAATATCACCATGCCATTCGTCACCTTGGTACCAACCTCGATAAAGCTTCTTATTCCAACTGAATAGTCTATTACATCGTCCTTATGCTTTCTTCCACCACCAAGACCCAATACCGCCTCTCCGATACTTTCTGCAGGAAGTTCACTCACCCATACATCCGGACCGTTATACTTGACGCACTCTAAATGAGTAGAATTTTCTAAGTAGTTATAAGGTTTTTCGAAAAGATGTTCAGGAGCCCCCTGCGCACATAACCATCTTTTTGCCTTCTCTAACACTTCCCCATTTTTCAGCTTTTCTTCTACCAGCCTAGCTCCCTCTTCTACCGATTCTGTAAGCTTTAAAAGATATAAGGAATTTGCGGCTAACATTATGCTTAGATCCATCAATCGGCTCTTTTTAATATCCGTTAAGCTGACTATGGCTTCAACTATCTCAAGCGCATTCCCTGCCGATTCACCCAATATCTGATTCATATCCGTAATAATAGGCAGAACTGTCACACCACATTTCCCACCCACTTTTTTCAGCATAGCTGCTAGCTTTTTAGCACTCTCCATATCCTTCATAAAAGCGCCACTTCCACACTTAACATCAATAACAATATGCTTTGCTCCAGTAGCAATTTTCTTACCTAAAATACTAGCAGTTATTAACGGCAAAGAATCGACAGTGCCTGTGGTATCCCTTATAGCATAAAGTATCTTGTCCGCCGGAGCAATATTCTTATTCAGCCCAGCAATTCCAATACCTACTTTATTAACCATACTAACTAACTCTTCAGAACTTAAAGATAGATTAAAACCTGGAATAGATGCTAACTTATCACTTGTTCCACCTGTAATGCCTAGCCCACCACCACTCATCTTAATAACTTTTACACCACACGCAGCAAGCATGGGTAGAGCAATTAAAGTTGTTTTATCACCCACACCGCCAGTACTATGCTTATCTATAACCGGACCCTCTATGTGGGATAAATCTAATACATCACCGGAATTTGCAATCGCCATAGTTAACCAGGTTGTCTCATCTAGTGAAAGATCTTTGATATAAGCAGCCATTAACCATGCAGAAATCTGATAATCTTTTATAGATCCATTGCATACCCCAGATATAAAGCACTCTATTTCTTCTCTAGAGTGATTCTTGCCACTTTTTTTAATATTTATAAAATTAATAACACTAAAATCTTTATCCATATAACGTCAGAATTTCCCTGGGATAATATATTATTGGCTAAATACTATTCTCTCAACCCATCTACATTAACCAGATTAGATAAAAAAAAAGTATTTCTAGTATTTACAACTAACACAGACAAATATATCTTGGTACAATATCATTAGATCAGTTTAATACTCACATTACCAGCACTACCCTTTTTACATGAGCCGTTTTCTATCCAAACTTCTTTGCTTCAAAGAAAAATATCTTTTTAACAAAAAATCGAACAACGATGCGTATATACTGTGGGCATTAGCATGGCCACCAGTTATACTAAATATCTTACGGATAGGAAATAGCATTCTAGATATAAAATCGGTAGGATACCTCCACACAGCCGCTCTTACAGCGGTAGGTTCTACATTTACTATCACAATGCTAATTTATGCCATGTCTAGCTCTATGGGTATCTCCGCATCTGCTATCATCAGTCGAGCGTTCGGTGCAAAAAACAGAGAAGAATATACAGAAGCAGCAAAACAAGTACTCTCTGCAGGAATTATCCTAGGAATAGTTATTACATGCATTTTAATATTCATCAAACCCTACTTAGTTAATTTTTTTATACCATCCTCTAACAAGCTTGCTGCTGAATATATGGATACTTATCTCTCATTAATATCGTATAGCGCCCCAGCATCCATGATTGTACAAATTTCAGCCGCTTCACTTATTGCAATAGGGCAGTCGAAGAGTCAGATGTATATCTCTGTATTTCAAATTATTCTCTATGCTTTACTCAACATGCACTTAACACCACCCCAGATGGAACTATTCGGATTTAAATTACATACTCTAGGATGGGGCATCTCCGGATCGGGATCGGCTTATACTTTTAGCATGTGGGTTTCAGCTATGATTTTCCTTATAACTGTTAGCAGAACCAAGTTAGGAAGAACTATCTCTTTTACATTGCCTACACTAAATTGGTTAAAGCGATTTTTCAATATCAGTGCTCCAGCATCTGTAAGCTGGTTATTAAAAATATCAATACTGATGTTTACTAGCTGGATATTAAAAGAGCTAGATAACGGATCCGTTGCCATTGCCGCATTTAGGATGGGCATCACTCTAGAAAGTATATGTATTATGCCAGCAGTAGGACTCGCTCAGGCGGCCGGAGCCCTAGCGGGTCAGAGTCTGGGCATGAAAGATTTTAATAGAGCGAATAGAATAGGCTGGCTCGCAGGAAAACATGGAGGTATCATCGCTGGCATAATATCAGTTATCATATTTATTTTTGCTCCAAACCTGGCAGGATGGCTAATACCAGAGAAATACGACGTTATAAACGAAGCAGTGCTCTTCTTACGCATTATCTGTTGCATGGAAGTTTTTCAAGCATATGGAAGCATTCTCACCAATGTTCTACAGACGGCAGGAGATACAAGAAGTCCGCTTTATATTAGCTTTCTAACACTATGGCTATCCCGACTCGTTCTCATGTTCTCTGCTGTTAAAATTTTAGAGTTAGGATCGCTGGGAGCATGGATGGTAATGAGCTTCACTCTCGGATTATACGGTATAGCAACCATTTATATATATTCCAGAGGAAATTGGAAAAATATAAAAGTCTAGATCAGTTCGGACTAATCCAATCCTGCAACTGATCCGTGGTTACCCGATACGTACCAGACTCCATTCCCTCAGCAAGGTACTCCTCGATTATAGGAATCAGTACCGCAAGCCGCTCACAAGAATCTTCTAATTCAAAAAGATAATGCTTGTCATCGTTCTTTAAAGGAAGAAAATTAGATATAGCATAAGATAGCTGAACAGCATCATCTGGAAAAACTACTTGGACATCCACATCTACCTCTTTAAAAGCGTCGGAAACTAATGTACTAAACAACTCCTTAGCTCGCATACTGAGAGCATGAGCACGTTCTACATTACTTATATCCGCATCAGAAGCATAGGAGTACTCGCCAAATTTCACTCCATTCTCCAAGTTAGTATCCTGTATTTCAACTTTTATGTTACCAACTACACGAACTTGGTATCCAGCATCAGCATCCTCTTCAATGGAGGTAATTCTGCCTAATGTAGCAAAATTTTTCTTATCCGAATCTGAATTAGATTCCGAAACATCATTGCTAGTACTTTTAAAAATAATTGGTAAATAATTATCTTTATGAAAATTTAATAACTGAAATTTCTCGATATCTTCTAATGTAAAAGAAGATACCGTATACGGAAATATAAGTTTTGGAATTTCTAATATTGCAGCTTTTCTTGTGTCCATGATATCACCAATGTTACAGAGATTTAAAAATCCGCTGCCTTAACATTATTATTCCTCAATTAGCATCGCTTTTCAAGAAATGCTGTGATTTATACTTTATTCTTCAGAGCCAACAGTAACAGTTAATAACCCTCTACCTTCAACATGATAAGAACCTTCTACCATCAACTGGAACGGATCCAATACGTCGTCTAACACATCAAATATTCCCTGCACGGTCTCTTCTGCCGAAGCACCCAAATTTAATCTAGAATCAATCATCTCATCAATGCTCTCTACTGCAATGCACTTTTTGTTAGGTACATAGCTAATATTGTATACGATAGTCTCTTCTACGGCAGAATGGGGACACTTGCTCTTTTTCTCTTCACTCTGAAAACTAATACTGCCTGTAGTATTTAAAACATTCCCGAAAGTGTCAATCTTAATTTTGCTTCTCATTTTTCTTGTTATTATCCTTGTTTATTATCTCGTAAAATACTTCACCAAATTTTTTTATCCTTGGCTTAATCTCGAAAATACTACATTTACACTTCACTAAATATCCGATAGCATCCTGAAGAGAATCACTCTCTACAGATAACTGTTTCATGCCATCTTCGCTCTTGTATACAACTCCAAACCCTGTTAACTTATCATCGATACTATCGTCACACCCAAAAGTAATAACCGATCCACTATCCTGAACAAAATTCTTTATATTATCCTTTACTAGCAGATTCCCGTTATTAAGAATAGCTGCACTATCACACAAGTTCTCAATATCGTTCATCTCATGACTCAGCAAGAAGACCGTCTTCCCTCTAGCCCTCATGTTCTGGATAAGCACACAGATATCTCTGTGCGCCATAGGATCTAAACCGGTTGTTGGTTCATCAAGAAACAGCAGATCTGCATCGTTCAGCAGGCACTGAGCAATTCCTAACCTTTGCTGCATTCCCTTAGAATATTTACCTATGGTAACATGAGCAGCATTAATCAATCCCACTTCTTCTAAAACTTCTAATACCCTGCTCTGTGGCACATCTGGATAAAAGCTTTTCATGTAGTTGATAAACTTGTATCCTGTTAAATACTGGTAGTAATAGGGTCGTTCTGGGAGATAATTAAGCCGTTTCTTGTTTTCAATGTCCGTATTTTCTTTTCCAAAAATGCTAACCTCACCAGATGTTGGATAAGCTATCCCTAACAAAATTTTTAATAGCGTAGTCTTCCCCGCCCCATTCGGACCCAATAACCCGAATACTTCTCCGGCATTCACATCAAAAGAGACTCCGTTCAACACCTGACTCTTTTTAAAATAATTAAATCCGTACCGATAAGTTTTAAAAATAGAATTTACAGTTATAACACTCATTAGTATTAGTTTATATCAATTTGTTAATTATAAATAATAATATAATTCATAGTTTAAATTTTCTTCTGAAAACTTGATTATTGTCCTATTCTATGCAAGAATAAATCTAAAGTTATCAGTAGTTTAACTGATAATTATTAGTGGTTCTAAGTTCGTTTAACATGACTGAAAAAATAAAACTAAAGAACCGAACAAAGTCTGGGTTACGAGAACGTTTTTTACTCTCCTTTTAAACGTTCTCTTTTTTTTTCCTAAATTATAATGGAATCACATTCACTACAGAACTGTCTAAAAAACCTTGCATAACTCGACCTGCACCATTTTCACAAGCTTTAAACACGTACACCTCACCAGCTTCAGTGCTTTCTGCATATAAATTCCTCTCTACTTCTACCAATCCTTGTTCATTATCGAACAGAGCCAACTGAATATTTCCTAACTTTACAAGCCTGTTTTTTCCGGGCTGTCTACTAAACACAGAACCATCCTCTTGTATTTCCAGCTTTTCAACATGCTTTGGAATAATAAGGGCAGGCTCTAAAGAATAGCCCTCTTCAGTTACTATCTTACGTTTTACTGATTGATGAAAAGTTCCACACCTCGTATAGTAAATTTTGCCATCTTTCTTTATTTGGAACCAACCTTTACCCACAATTGCCAGATCCAGTTTATATCCGGTATTTAACAACACTCCTCGCGAAGTGTCTACGGTTGACCTTCTCACGCGAGGCACGTAGTTAACACGAAGAATATCATCGTAATTTAAATGGGAACGCTCTAATTCCATCTCCTTAAGATACATAGATAGCAATAATTCAGTGTTCTCATTATCACGTATAATTTCATATGATGAGAATTGAGAGGTATCGTCCTCCATTGCAAAACCCTTCATCAAAAAAAGCGTACTAAACAGACCAATCAACTTAAAATAATAAACCATCAATCTAGTATTATACATTTTCAATACACCTTCAAACCGGGGTATTTCTCTTTCATTTCACTTTTTTTATCACCAACAATCTTTGTATTTACCAAATTTAATCCTTCCAAATTATCCAAATCCACCGAATCCAGAACTTTTTCTGATAGGTTTTCACAGCTCATTAAACTAAGTGTTTTCAAATTTGGACAATGCTCTAGAATACATCGCACACTACTCTCACACACCTTAGTCCCGCTTAAATCCAACTCTTCCAAGCTACTGAACTTCCTGTCTAAATCTGCAAAAACATATGAGGACAACCGTCTGCAATCTGCGAGTTTAAGTGTTTTTAAATGTGGACATTTTTCCAGAATACTAAGAACACTCTCTTCGGAGACAGAGGTCTTACTTAAATCGAGGTGCTCGATTGAACTTATATCACATTCTAAATCTTCAAATACATCTCGAGATAAGTTTTCACACGAACATAGGTTAATCGTCTTTACATTAGAACACTTAGATAGTATCCAACTGAGACTATTATCACAGATATCAGTATGCTGAAAATCTAAAGTAATAATTCCTAATGAAAATTTGCCGTCAACCGTATTCATCACCTCCTGATTCTTAAGAATATGATAAAGCTCATCCAGATGTCTTGTTTTTACATCTTTATCAACCCACACAGCCTCATTATAAAGGCATTGTTGGCAATACTTATTCTCTAAGCAATAAGTTAACAGTGAATCTGCATTAGGCAAATCTTTTAATATAGAGAGAATATCCTCTTCCTCTATATAGTCCACGATAACAAATTCTTCCACTATCTCTTCTTCACCTTTATTCTCACATTGTAAAGGCTTATGAATATTCTGGTATTTCCCAGCATTTATATCGTCTGAAAAACAGAAAAAAGTTTTAGATAACACGGCTAGTGTTTTAACTGCTAAATTTTTCATTTGTCTAAGTCTACTCTACTATCTAAGAAAATAAGTCATGATAATTTTATGTTCTAAAAAATCGTAAAACAGCTCTCCGGACCTATGCTTTTTCACCCATCTTGAATATCAGGTATGCTCAAACAATAAAGCAAACAACTAGTTTTCATTTACATGGTTTTATGAACAAGTAAAAAGTTGATAAAAATAAAAGAGTGCTATATGTGCAACAGATTACAAATTATTACAAAACTTATTAGCATACTCCCCCTCATACAGTTACCCTGCACCCTGTTTTCAGCTGAAGCCCGTGATATTGGAGAGTATCAGCCAGCAATAGAAGTACAAGAAGAACAGGATCCGCTACATCTACTACAGACCCAATGGAACGAAGTAGAACAAGAGATGCAGGCAGTGCAATTTTCTAAAGAAGAAATTCTAAACATCGAGTATCGAGCATCTCACCAGCCAGAACTTGGTGGATTTATGTTAGCTTGTGAAGTAATACGAGAAACCGTCAAGAAAAAGTTAACCTTACTTAAGCTAAACAACGATATCACTAATGCTAGCCAACAAATATATCAACTCATCCAATATAACCCATACAATCTAGATGGAGCAACAGAACAATGGATGAAGATAAATAATACTATACAAGCAGCCTATAGAATACAGAAAGATCAATTGTACACTGATTTATGCCATATTAATCATCTTTTACGAACTCACACCCCTGCTGAAGTTGTGATTATTAGAGAAAACCATATCGTGCATGCAGATGTATTAAAATCTGAATTATCACAGAAAGAACAGAATGAAATGCAACTGGAAAACATCAACCCTGGAGAATATATTGTAGTAAATAAAAATCCAGTAGATATTGTAATACCAAACCCGAATATAAAAATAACCGATATCGATGTGATGTTAGATTATATGGAAGGTTTATTACGGATAAATTATCATAATTATACATACTTCAGAAATCCAGAAAATTGGGTTCTGCTACCCATAACCAAAGTTTCACAATTAGAACGTTTATATTCCATTTTAAACGGAACAGCACTGGCTCATGGAATCTACTACAATCACGGATATAAACAGATCCAGAACGACCCCTTTCTAAATAGAATTAAAAATAAATATACAAAAGAAGAAGAAATAAAAAAATTCATTCCAGGAATACTAAAATATATTCCAGATTTTGTTCCAGGAATCACCCATATCAAACTGGATAAAGCTGCCGATTTAGAAGAAAAACATCTCCATCTTATCCAGTCCTTACCCTGCTTAAATACCTTAGAAATACCTAAGTGCAAACTCATTAATAAAGTAGTTGTACCCTTTGAAAAAGCTAAGAAAAAATATAGTAGTTCTTCAAATAGCATCGTTGAAGTTATTTTCAAAGAGCCATTTATCTTTCAAGAGTATTTCACCTACGAAAAGACAAGTGAGATTTTGAACAAACTACTAACAAATATAAGCTCTAATGAACTGCAAAATATAGATCTTTCTGGCTTACCTATTTCAGGAGAAGCTGCTCAGAATATCTCTAAATATACATCTCTTCGTAAATTAAACTTATCTAAATGTAACAGAATAGAACCAGATTCCTTTATCCCAATAATAGAATGTTTAGGAGAGTATTTAGTAAGTCTGGATCTGTCTCATACCAACATTAATGCAGAACTGGCAATGATAATTACAATTCTAAAATGCCCAAACTTAAAAAACATCAACCTTTCTAGCTGCAGTAGAATTCCTGCAAAAAAATGGACCGAAATATTAAACACCCTGCCAATAAGTATCGAACATATTGCACTTAACAAAAATGACATAAATGAAGAAGGGATCGCAGTATTAGAGCGATTCCAACATTTGAAAAAACTAGAACTGAACGGTGCAACCATCCCTATAGGCAGACTGGGACAATACCTAGGAGAAATAGTTGAAAACTTAGAATACCTCGACCTAGGTGGAACGAACGTAAATGATGACGACCTCTATTCAGTTATCGAAAATGAAAACTTGAGAGATATAAATATTAGGGGGTGCAACCACCTATCAAAAGATGTTTACGATATTTTAGATGAAAGACTTAAAAAGTACAGGAACCTACCACAGAACATTACTATTAATGATGAAATAATCATTCCTCAAGAGTGCTATCATAACCTAGATAAATTAATAGAATTCATCCAGTATCACGTCCAAATACAGACTCCAAGTTTCAATGCATTCAAAGATGAGAGTGTCTGGATAGATAATCCTATCACTAATCTTAAACAATTAGAAACGTTAACAACACTACAAAGAGCTATCCGACTCTCTGGAGTTTTTAGATTCACTTTTGGCGTATCAAGAATAGAACTTCCTAAAGATTTATGGGTTTTAGATAAGGACTGTTTTAACTTTATTATAGATAACGCTCCTACACTTCGCACTCTCCATCTACCAGGATTAATGAACACTCCTCAACAGTTAGAAGCACTTCTTGTGAATATTAACAGTCTGATAATAGAGAGCCTCAATCTATCTAATTATAAGCGATCACTCTTAGGATGGTCCCAGTTATTTGATAAACCTTATCCACATTTAGAATCATTGAATCTTGAGAAGACGAATATAGGTAAATCTATTGTAAGGCTAATAGAACAGAGCCCGCAACTTGCTAAATTAAACCTTTCAGAATGTCCTCATATTTCAGAAGATGCGTGGCACGAGATTCTCTCTCAGCTCCCAACACATCTCACAGAATTAGAAATAAACAGCGCAAAGATTACTGGTGATATTGCAAGCTACTTCTTTGCTAATGATAAGCTAAATCACAACGCAAAACTCCCCCTACTTAATAAACTATGTATGGATAATATTCAAGGAGCCGATCAGGATTATTCTAAATTGCTCACCGCTCTTCCTAAAAATATTACACACCTCTCCTTACAGAACAATAAGCTTGGCCATGAGACAAAAGATTTAACAACCAAATTCCGATGGCTTACCTACTTAAATTTAAATAATTGTCCAGTAGATCCTATCTTTCTCCGCTTTCATGCTCCTTATCTTGAAGAGCTCCATCTGGATGATACATTTTTTTCAAATTACTCTCTCGGAATTGCATATGATAAATCACCAGATCTACGGATACTCTCTTTGCGCAATTGCAAATGGCTGGATAAAAAGACTATTGGGTTCTGTTTAACACACTTATCAGATTCTTTAGAATATTTATCCTTAGAACATACTAATTTTGATGGTAGCCTACTAGAACACCTTGAAGATTTAGTAAACCTTAAAGGCCTCAATTTGGGTCATTGTAGATTAGACCATTTTGCAGCTGAACTCTTAAAAATTCTTCCTAACACCCTCGAAAAGCTAAACTTATCATCTACAGGCTATGATGGATCTGAACAAGAACAATTTACCAGGTTCAGCAGGCTAAAAGAATTAGACTTATCAGACAACAACCTAAATCTAACGGAGTACAATCTACTCGAAAAACTTCCGTCAAGTATAGAAATTCTAAACCTCACTCGCACTCCATATGATGGATCTAATCCTGAAACTTTTTGTAAATTTAGTAACCTTAAAAAGTTAATCATCTCAACCTGCAAACTAAAGAATAACTGGAAAAACCTACTAGAAAACCTATCCACTACTCTTGAAGAGTTAGATCTAGGTTATACCAATTATGATGGATCCGGTTCCGTCTATTTTGCTAAATTAAACAAACTAAGAACCATAAAACTTTCTAAATGTAAACTGGGCCTAAACTGGTTAGTATTTACAGAGAACCTACCATCTACTATGATAGGATTAAATTTATCAGGAACTGATTTTGATGGAACATGCATTGACCATTTCAAAAAATTTAAATACCTGACATACTTGAATCTTTCTTACTGCAAAAATATAAGTAACTGGAGAGCATTAATCGAAAAACTACCTAGAAATGCACATGTAACTCTTTTCAACAATGTACATTATCTAGGAGAAGCCGATTACGAACTATTCATTAATTATTTCCAAAATGGAGATACTCTAGACCTTTCAAACAGCAAAGATTACAAGATCGGTTCAACTTGGAAAAATCTTCTCCCAAATATACCCACATCAATCAAAAAACTCTCCTTCTCAGGAACCGATTACGACGGATCCGCCTGCAAATACTTTAGTACTTTTCGGAATTTAATAGAACTAGATCTCAGCAATTGCAAACTTGGCACTAACTGGGAAAATCTCCTCCAAAATCTACCCAAAAGTATAAAAATACTAAATTTAGCTAAAACAGACTATGATGGCACTCATACACAACACTTCAAACGTCTGGAAAATTTGGTAGAACTAAATCTTAATTACTGCCTGTTTAAATCTGGTTTATTTAGATCGGCTTGGAGAAATCTACATTCGTCTATTCCTGAATCATTAAAATGTTTACATATTTCATACACCAACTGTTCTCCTGGGACCGCTGTCAGCTTTAAATATGTAACAGGACTCTCAGTATCGAGGATTGGAATAACATCAAATAAACGGTACAGATCGGCGTTACTCAGATGATATATTCAGATAATTTTAATTCACTGAAAAACAATTAACTTCTCTCATATATATTTTTCCCCCAATAAAAATATCAGGTATGCTCAAACCATAAAGACAGCAACTAATTTCCAGTTACACTGTTTTACGAAAAACAGAGTATTGATAAACCAAAAGGAGTACTATATGGATAAAAAATTAAGAATCGCAACAAGGTTTTTTAGCACACTATTTCTCATGCAGTTACCCTACACCTTGTTCTCTGCAGAAGCCTGTGATATTGGAGATTATCAGCCAGCAATAGAAGTACCAGAAGCAACAGAAGAACAGGATCCTTTAGATTTACTAGAAGCCAGATGGGACGAAATACAGCAACAGATGCAGGCAATCCAATTTTCCAATGAAGAAATTGATAACATCCAACACAGAGCATCTCACCAGCCAGAACTCGCTGGATTTATGCTCGCTTGTGAAGTAATACGGGAAACCGTCAAGAAAAAGTTAACTTTACTTAAACTAAACAACGATATCACTAATGCAAGTGGAAAAGTATCTCAACTCATCCAGTCTGGACAATACTACCTTGATGGAGCAACCGGAAGATGGATGAACGTAAATAATGCTATACAAGAAGCCTATAAAATACAGAAAGATAAATTGTACAGTGCTCTATGCCATATTAATCATCTTTTACGAACTAACACCCCTGCTGAAATCACTATTATTAAAGAAAACCATATCGTGCATGCAGATGTATTAAGACCTGAATTATCTCAGGAAGAACTGAATGAAATGCAACTGGAAAGCATCAATCCAGGGGAATATATTCTAGTAAATAAAATTCCAGTAGATATTACATTTCCAGACCCGAATGAAAAAATAACCGATATCGATGTGATGCTAGATTATTTGGAAGGTTTATTACGGATACATTATCACAATTATTCTTACTTCGGAAATCCAGAAAATTGGGTTCTTCTACCCATAACCAAAGTTTCACAATTAGAACGCCTCTGTTCCATTCTAAACGGAACTGCACTGGCCCATGGAAGGTTCTACAGGAAAGGATATAAGCAGATAGTAAATGACCCTTTCATAGAGAGCTTAGAAAATAAATATACTGTGGAAGCTGAACAAAAAAAATTCATTCCAGGAATTCTAAGCTATGTTCCAGATTTTGTTCCAGGTATAACACGAATCGCACTGGATAGATCTTCTGAACTAGAGGAAAAACACCTACACCTTATCCAGAATTTGCCTTTCTTAAGACAGTTAGAAATACCTAGGTGTAAACTAATCACTAAAACAGTTGTACCTGTTGAAAAAACAGAGGAGAAATATAGTAATTCTTCAAGAAACATCGTTGAAGTTATTTTCAAAGAGCCCTCTGTCTTACAAGAGTATATCTCCTATGACAAGACCATTGAGCTTTTGAACAAACTACTAATAAATATAAACTCTAATGAACTACAAAACATAGATCTTTCTGGCTTACCTATTTCAGGAGAAGCTGCTCAAAATATCTCTAGATATACATCGCTTCGTAAATTAAACTTATCTGAATGTAATAGAATAGAACCAGATTACTTCGTCCCAATAATAGAATGCTTAGGAGAGTACTTAATAAGTCTGGATCTATCTCATACCCACATTACTTCTGAAGTAGCAATGACAATTACTATTTTAAAATGCCCAAACTTAAAAAGTATCAACCTTTCAAACTGCAGTAGAATACCACCCATAAAGTGGACCGAAACATTAAACCACCTCCCTTCAAACATAGAACATATTGCACTTAACAAAAATGACATAAATGAAGAAGCGTTAGCAGCATTAATGAGATTCCAACATTTGAAAAAATTAGATCTATACATGACAACTATCCCGCAAGGCAAATTAGGGCAATACCTGGAAGAAATAGTTGAACACTTGGAATCTCTGAATCTGGGTGGTACTAACGTAAACGATGACGATCTTGAATCGGTTATCCAAAATGAAAACTTGAGAGATATAAATATTAGGGGGTGTGACTATCTATCAAGAAATATTTACGATACTTTAGATGACAGATGCAGAGAGTTTCGAAACACACCAACAAGCATTATTATTAATCATGAAATAGATATTCCTGAAGATTGCAAACATAATCTAAGCAGACTAATAACGTTTATCCAGCACCACATACATATACAAACACCTTGCTTCGAATCGTTCCAAGATGAGAGTGTTTGGATAGATAATCCTATCACTAATCTTGAACAATTAGAAAAGTTAACTAATCTACAAAGAGCTATCCGGCTTTCAGGAGTTTACAGATTCACTTTCGGAGTATTAAGAATAGAACTCCCAAAAGATTTAGGTAATTTACATGAAGACTGCTTTAACTTTATTATAAATAACGCTCCTACACTCCGCACCCTCCATCTATCCGGATTAGCGAACACTCCTCAGCAGCTAGAAGAACTTCTTGTAAATATTAACAGTGAGGTAATAGAAAGCCTTAATCTATCTCACTACCCTAATGTAATCTCAGATTGGCAAATGTTCTGTAATAAACATTACCCAAATTTAAATTCATTAAACTTAGAGAATACTAGTATAGACGAATCTATTGTACAACTAATCAATCAGAGTCCACAACTGACAAAATTAAACCTTTCAGAATGTCCTCATATTTCAGAAGAGGCATGGCACAATCTTCTTTCGCAGCTCCCAGAACATCTCACTGAACTGGAAATAAACAGTGCAAAAATTACCAATGAGATGGTAAACCACTTCATTTTCCCTCAGCTAAAAAAACTATGTATGGATAATATTCAGGGAACCATTCAAGATTATTCTAAATTAATCACCGTTCTTCCTGAAAATATTACACACCTCTCTTTACAGAAAAATAAGCTGTATAATGAGTCCATCAAACCATTAATTTCTCCCAATTCACGTCTAAGACACTTAAACTTAAACGGTTGTCCGGTAGATCCTATGTTTATGAAGCTCTCTTGTACTTACATCGAAGAACTCCACCTAGATAACACTCATATATCAGATAAATCCCTCACAACCATCTCCGACTCATTAAAAAGGCTAAGAGTACTTTCTATAGCCAACTGCAATTTGATTACTGAAAACGGAATAACAATTCTGATTAGAACTATACCACGTAGTATCGAACACTTATCACTACAAGGTACTAACTTTCAAGGCCTTGGATGCGAGCACTTTGCAAGGTTAGCAAATCTTAAAAGCTTAAAGGTGGGTTATTGTAAGCTAGACCACCTTGCAGCCGCACTCTTAAAAGTTCTCACCAACACAATCGAAAACTTAAACTTATCTACTACAGGTTATGATGGATCCGAACAAGAAGAATTTACTAAATTCACCAGATTAAAAGAATTGGATTTATCAAGCAACAAACTAGACTTAACTAAAGGAAATCTATTAGACAAACTATCACCCACCATAGAAAACTTAAATCTCGATTCAACAACATTTGACGGATGTCAGGCTGAAATTTTCAGTAAGTTTAAGAATCTTAAAAAATTGAACCTCTCTAACTGCAAACTTAAATCTCACTGGAAATCTCTAATTGAAAATCTACCACCAAGTATTGAAATTTTAAATTTATGGGGATCGGATTATGATGGGTCTGCTGCTAATCATTTTAGAAAATTAGAAAACCTAAAACAGTTAAACTTAAAATGGACTGATATTTATCATGAGTCTAGCATTTCGCTTAGAAACATCACAATTTCAAAGGTTTTAGATTATTTTGATACTATCACAGAACCTGTAATGCCTCCAAGATGGAGGCATTTTCACTGGCTTAAAGGATTCGAGTGCAGTAACCACGCACCATATACCGATTGGAATAACCTCATTAACCATATCCCAGCAGATATCGAAAGAATCTCATTCTCTGGAACTGATTATGACGGATCCGGCTACGAAACATTAAGGACATTTCGAAACTTGATAGAACTAGATCTAAGTAATTGCAAGCTAGGTGCTAATTGGGAGCATCTCCTTCAAAATCTACCAACTTGTATAAGGGTTCTAAATTTATCAGAAACAGATTACGATGGTTCCAATGTAGAAGTATTCAGAAGACTAGAGAATCTGCATGAACTGAACTTTGATTATTGCCAATTCTGGTCTGGATGGTTCACCTCTGGTTGGAGCAAACTAGTTTCATCTTTGCCAAATTCAGTACATGCATTACATATATCATATACAAACTGCTCAGAATGGACTTCTGATAGGTTTAAGGGTAGAGTCTACTTAATTTACAGAGAAGGCGTAAAATCACGTGAAATTGGACTAAGACTACCAGCATTACTCAGATAATTCTAATTGATATATATAGTTAAGCTAGATTCTGAATAAAATTTACATCATGAATATGCATCATTTGTTCTGTACAATAATGCAAAAATTGGGTAAAAAGGAAATGGATAAACGAAAAACAGACCGATTTATTATGGATAATTATATATTTACTCCATAATGCTTCTAAGATAACATGAAATCTGCCTTACAAAGAGCTGTAGATAAGCCACTATTTAAGAAAATAAAACACTTCCTCATTGGTCTGCCAATTGCTACCAAACTAGCATCCGGTGCCAAACTACCGAAACGATTAGCCCTCAGCACTTTCTCATCAGATGCAATCTCTTCTGTAGCCTACGCTACGGAAGAGATTATGATTGTACTCTCGAAAAGTAGTATAGCAGGAATCGGATTTTCGGCTTTATGGCTAACCGCCCCTATATCCTGGGCCATTTGCGGACTGGTTATTCTTGTTGCTACCAGCTACTACCATACGATTCATGCTTATCCCAATGGTGGAGGATCGTATCTAGTAGCAAAAGAAAATCTAGGTAAATATCCCGGACTAATTGCCGGCGCATCACTCCTCATCGATTATATTTTAACCGTCTCCGTATCTATAACCGCAGCGGTACTGGCACTCGTCTCTTTCATGCCCTACCTTCAACCCTATGTTACTCTTTTAGGAATCGCCTTCGTAGCTGTACTCACTGTTATGAACCTACGAGGCACACAGAACAGTAGTACTTTTTTTGCATTCCCCACCTACATTTTCATTCTATTCACCGCTATTCTAATATTTGAAGGACTCTTAAAGCCCTCATCAATGGCTCCAGACATCGTACAAAAAACACAAGATGCTAACTGGAATATGTTATCACTATTTCTTGTTTTAAGAGCATTCTCTACAGGCTGCGCAGCTCTTACTGGAATAGAAGCCATCGCAAATGGAGTTTCAGAGTTTAAAGAACCAAGAACCTCTAATGCCTCAAAAACTTTAATACTAATGGCTGTAATACTTATTGGAATGTTCTCTATGGTAAGCTTCCTAGCTACAAAATTCCATATAGCACCCATGAGCTTAACCAATGACGGATATCAGACAGTGCTCTCCCTAATTGCAGAAGCTGTATTTGGAAAAACATTCTTCTTCTATGCGTTGCAGATTGCAACCGTCGGTATACTCTTCTCTGCCGCAAACACAGCCTATTCCGACTTCCCCCGACTCTCTAGCATCATGGCAAGGGATGGATATCTCCCAAGAGTTCTATCTAATATTGGGGACAGACTGGTTTTTCAGAACGGAATTATCTTGCTATCTAGTATTGCCACCTTAATTATCATTATATACAAAGGTAATACTTCAAGCATCGTTCCACTGTATGCTGTTGGAGTTTTTGTATCATATACACTGAGTCAGCTAGGAATGGTTGTTCGTTTCTGGAACGCTCATAAACAGAATACTTTTCTTACCATTAATTTAATTGGAGGATGTGTCACCGGTGTTGTTGTAACAGTTACTATCATCACAAAATTCTCTGTTGGAGTATGGGTAGTTCCTCTGTTTATAGCAGGCCTGATATATATGTTTACAAAAATCAGAACCCACTATATCTACCAGGAAAAGATACTAAAACTCACAGAGGAGGATACAGTACCTGCGATTAAAAAGAACACAGTATTACTGCTAGTTCCAAAGATCAACAAGGGTCTGCTTAACGCCATTGCCTACTCTAAAGCTACCACCAAAGACTGCAGGGCGATCCATGTTGTTCTGGATAATAACGATCTTGTACAATTAAAAAGTAGCTGGGGAAAATACGCTCAGAATATCCCACTCGTAATCCTAGACTCCCCATATAGATCATTAATCGATCCGATTATCGAATATGTAGATCAGATACTTTTAGAAGATCCAGATATGATTGTAACAGTAATAGTGCCCCAGCCTGTGGTAAAGTATCCATGGCAGAATCTTTTACATAGCAATGCGGCGCTAAGACTAAAGGTGAGTCTGGCCTCAAGAAGAAATGTTGTTATTACAAACGTTAGATATTTTATAGATTAAAGTTATGATAGTAGAATCGTACGAAGACGTTATAGCACTCTCAGGAGATTTAAAGAGCAATTTTTGGGAGACCATACACACTGCTATTTCACTCACACTAGTGAGGCATCCAGAAGGGGTGATTATCGATTGCTCTGAAATTACTGAATGCACCGAAGAAGGAGCGAATACATTTCTCGATGCTCTCGATTTCATTGAAGAGCAAGATGCGAGAGTTATTCTTGTAGACGTACCTCAGAATATCTATAACGTCCTGAAATCGCTCCCCGAAACCCGATCGCAACTGCCTATTTCACCAACCATCGAAGACGCAAGACAGTCGCTTAGGTTCCAGGTAGATCCAGAGTTAGATTCCGAAACCTTAAGCAAATTTGAAGTAATGCCAACCATCCTTGCATGCGTTAATGGGACCGATACAGATAAGGGAGTGATAAACATTGTTGTAGAATTAGCAGAAGCAACAGATGCAGCCATATGTTGGCTCTTCCCGATTATTATCCCTAGAGAGCAACCACTCCAGGCCCCTATGAAAGATCTTGAAGAAGAAGCTGGTAACGTATTAGAAAATATCCATGCACAGATAAAAGATCATGATGTAGTAGATAAGTTTGTTATCGAACGTGCTAGAGACGTACCATCAGCCATCCTTCAAGCAATAGAAGAGTATAATGTTAAGAAGCTTGTAATAGGCCTAGACAAACATATCCTTTCAGAAAACACATGCAGTTTTATTCAATCGGTTATTAAGAGAGTAGATGCTCAGGTACTCTTCGTAAAATCGGAATCGTAAAATACTTCAGCACTATCTAATTATCGAAAACAGATCTGCATCCTCCTCTAACCGCATAATATAGGAGTAAAACTGATAAGTAGAGGTCTCTTCTTGAGGAGTGCTTACAATTTTCTCTACGATTGAAATAAAATAATCAAACCTATTCTGACTTTTTAAAACATCAATGTTCTGATGAATAAACGATAGCAGCCGATCTACCATACTGTTCAATCCAGCAAATTTATAGGCTAAGAGAAGATGATTCATCGCTTCCAGGCCATACGGATTGATATCGTGGGCGCACTTCGCGTTTACATAAACAATCTCTGGGACAAATATATAGTGAGTAGCGCGGATACTTAAATCTATATACGCCTGATATAACAACTCATTCTTACTGTTAGCACTCCTTATCTCCGGATAGTAACGTAAAATACCACTTCTATATCTTAAGTATTTCAACATGCTCACTACATTTGCCGTAGAATGAGCCCTCTTCTCTTGAGACGATTCTAACACCCCTGTTGACGATCCCTTTTCGTGATGCCTATAAAGCACGCAAGGAGCATCGGAATATTTATACGGGGAATAACCAGCAACTGAATTCCAGAAGAAAAGATCGGCAGAAAAGGGGGTCTGGAATCCTCCTAATTCATGCACCGTACTGCTCTTTAGCATTACCGAAGGCTGATTAATGAATGTCCCTGAAATAAGAGTCCGAGGCATCTCTTCAGTAGGAAAATCTTTTCTAAATTCTTCAGGCAACCCGATTGAAGACCCGCAGACCGCACCAGCATCTCTAATGTTCTTCGCATTACCATAACATATCTCCACATCGGGGTATGTTTCAAAAATTTTCAATCCGTCCAGAACACGATTAGGATAGAGTATATCATCTCCCCCTATATGGATAACATACTTAGCATTCACACGGGACATGCATTTCTCAGCTAAAAGATCGAATGCATCCAAGCCCCCACCCATGTTATTCTGATATTCATATGATAATCGTTTATCCTGGAGATATTTTGCTACAATTGCTGCAGTACCATCGGTGGAGCCATCATCTAAAATATACAGTTCAATATTTTTATAACTCTGACCCAGTACCGAGATTATCATCTGCTCTAAATATTTTTCACCATTGTATACATGGCAGATTACCGTTACCTTATCTTCATTGTATTTAAAGTCTGGGTATCTCACATTATCAACCGTAAATAATGGTATATATTTTTTGATTTTCTCTTCTACGTCAATAAAAAAATGCTCATTGGATACATCGCCAAATCTAGATTCCGATTCCTCAATCCACTTTCTGCGTTCAGGTTCATTATTTAGATAAAATTCTATCTTTTCTATTAAATTCTCTCCGTATCCATCTAACTGAAATGCTTTCAGAGCACCTAATTCCAACGATTGTTTACTTGAAGAGTGATTAAAATTCAATAGGATCTTACTTTTCGCTACAGTCTTTACATACTCTCTATGTGGTAAGTACCCCTGAGCCAAATCCCTCAACTGGCTATACCTTTCCCAACCAGATCCCCACAGATTCAGATTAAATCCGGACTGTTTAATCTCCATCAACACTCTAGCTTTTTCAGGCGTCTGACTCCCTACATAGGTTATGTCATACTTCTTCTCTAAATTCTGATATGGATAATGAGGCGTAAAAAGTGCAATCGGGATATCTTTATTTAGTTGCCAATGTTCATCAAAATATTGAGGTACGTTGGATATATTGTCACCTACGTTTAATCCAAAAATCGGAACCTTGCTACCACGATTTTCGTCTATGTACTGAGCGATTGCAGTGTTAGGAGTATTATTATATATCTCAAAAATCAGTTCGATTTTTTCTTTTTGAATAATCTTAGCTAGGTCATCAGGATTTATTTCTTGCGTAAGATTTAACTCTAGGAAATCCTGTACAATCGGAAGATCGTAATTACATTTTAATCGATACGGATATCCACATAAATTAAAAAGCGGCTTTACGTAGTTGTAATATATAAAAGAAGTATGATAAGTTGGTATATCATACCCGTTACTGATTAATAGCCACTCCATAGTCCCTAGTAATATTATTGGCTATTTGAGTAGAAATCAGAACGTAAATCTATTTAGTGGTTTTCAAGTATTAGTTTTTTAAATAGATCGGCTAGATCCCGTTCCAGGATGACGATCTAGCGGAGAGGCGAGTCGATGGTATTGGCCCCACATTTAACAGGGAGACAGCCCACACATACAGGTCCAGACTAAGCCTTAACTAAGTCGGCCGATCTCACTAAAAGCACATAGTGAGCATTAAAATTCTTCTCTTCCGGACTAAGCTTGCCCTTCTGTTCTTCACTAATAGATTTCAAAAATTTATTGCGCATCCTATCCTGACTCTTAGTATGCACATCTTTTACAACGCCATCTAGGCAAGGCACATCAATCTTCACGGCGATCTCATTTTCACTATAAACATTCTGAACTGTACCTACTAGCCCAGCCATATGCTGATAGTACATTCTATTCTTTCTATCATCAGCTGTAACGTCTCGCTGTATTACACTTACCTTGTCGCCTTCTTTATACATCTTAATTACAGTTTACCTTTATTGTTAGAGCAGAATATTTAGTAGTTACTGAAATATGAATATTTCAGTAACTACTCTTTAATCAACTATATAGGCTAATAACCGAAAATGCCTAGAAATTGATCAACTTTAGAGCTAACCGTCTCTTTTATTTCTTCTTCGCCAGGCGCGTTCTTGATAGCGTCTGCAGCTTCTTTTATCCCTTTGTACACTAACCGAACATTTTTATAATTATATATCTTTTCAGCGTCACTATACCTGTTTTTAAAATTCTCTTTATCAAGTATGATAGGCAGATCACGTTTCACACCATTGATCCAATAATCGTCCTTGACTTTAACCATTTCTTTATTAAGCAACCAGCCCATTTCTCCATTAATTCCGTTAAGGTAATAATATACATCCACCCTAATATCAATATATTGCAAATCCATATTTTCCAAGATATAATACAATATCAGTCCTCGATCACTAGGCGCTACCGTTTTATCATGTAGATCCTGAATGTATCTCATAAGCTCTTCCGTATTCCTCTCCTTAACTAGTCGTGATACTTTGTCGAAATCTATATTGTCCTTCGTCCTACGATATTCCCAAGCAAGATCTGAAAAATCTTCAGCCGTGTAGCTAGTCCCTGCTAGCGATACCGTATTTGCAGCAGACCCACTATCTACTCCACTTCCACTTGCTCCACAACCAGATACAATACCCAGAACCATGAAACAGATTACATCTTTAACTGAAAATTTCATCATAATATTACTATTATCGTAAATAAGAAGAAATAACTTACTGAAAATAAGGCCAGGTTCCACAAAATTCCTTGCTGATAAAAAGAAAATAGTCCTGAACCTCTTGGTAGAGGTTCAGGACTAACATATATACTTATTACGTATTCTATTTTTTAACAACTGTTACGTTCTTAAAGTTATAAGTAGTGTCGCCACTCTTATTATAATATTCTTTAAAGTCGTCTGATGAATACCAAATATCACTGCTCTGCCTTACACCTTTTACGTAAAACTCACCCGTCTTGAAGTACATTTCTTTACCTGTCCACCATTTCCCGTCATAATATATATCCACAAGAAATTTCATGTATTTAGGAAAAGCAGTTTGTTCACTTAAGTACTTCATCCTACTATGCAAATCAGAACCACTTTCGGCTTTTTCCAAGTGCTCAGTAAGACTTTCATACTTCCGCCAAGTGATCCAGCCACTGATAGTTCTCGCACTAGTATCTACGTTTATTACTTGCCTAGTCCAACCTCTAGTACCTACACCACTCGCATCAGCATCAGCCGATTCCGTATTATCAGCATCAGCAACGGATCCCGATACCGTTTTATCAGCATCAGCAGCGGACCCACTATCTACCACATTCGCATCCGCACCAGCCGATACCGTTTTTGCGGCAGACCCACTATCTGCTCCACTACCACTAGCTCCGCAACCAGATACGAGAGCCATAACTATCACACATTCTATATTTCTTAATGAAAACCTCTTCATAATATTACTATTATCGTAAAAAAAAAAAAACTAAGTTACTGCAAATAAGGCCAGGTTCCACGATATTCCTTGCTGCTAAAAAACACAAATAGTCCTGAACCTCTACCTAGAGGTTCAGGACTAACAGATACACTTGTTACGTATTCTATTTAAGTACTACTCGTGCATTCTCAAACTTAAATTCTCTATCTTCACCAGTATTATAATAGTCCATAAAGTCTTCAGATGAATATCGTATGTCACTACTCTGCCTTACACCTTTTACGTAAAACTTACCCGTCTTGAAGTACATCTCTTTACCAGTCCACCATTTCCCGTCAAAATATACATCCACAACTAATTTCATCAATTTAGAAAAATTAGAATTCTCACTTAATGCCTTCGCCCTATCATACAACTTATAACCAGTTTTAACCTCTGAAATATAATCTTCAATATCTGAATATCGCTTCATACGGAACCAGATACCGATACTAGTTGCATCAGAATATTCCCAACCTCTAGTACCTACACCACTCGCATCAGCCGATTCCGTTTTATCAGCATCAGCAGCGGACCCACTATCTACCATACTCGCATCCGCATCAGCCGATACCGCTTTATCAACACCAGCCGATACCGTATTTGCGGCAGACCCACTATCTACTCCACTACCACTCGCTCCACAACCAGATACAATACCCAGAACCATGAAACAGATTACATCTTTAACTGAAAATTTCATCATAATATTACTATTATCGTAAATAAGAAGAAATAACTTACTGAAAATAAGGCCAGGTTACACGATATTCCTTGCTGCTAAAAAACACAAATAGTCCTGAACCTCTACCTAGAGGTTCAGGACTAACAGATACACTTATTACGTATTCTATTTAAGCACTACTTTTACGTTATTAAAGTTATACATTTCATCTTTGTCATTATTAGGATGTTTACTAAAATCATTTAAAGAATACCAGATAGGCTTATCACTACCATTACTATACTTTCTTGCACCTTTTATTTTAAATACACTTTCGTAATTATCATAAAGCATTTCTTTGCCAGGCAACCAGTCCATTTCACCATTCATGCCATTCTTGTAGTAATATACATCTACATTAAAGGCCATCTTTCCAGCAAAATTAGTATCCAAACTTAAGTCCATCATCTTTTCATGCAACTTAGCACCGTCCTTATATTCGTTAATATAAGTAGTAAGCTGTTCAGTGTTCTTCTCTGAAATTAAAGTTCTTATTTCTTCTGGGATTGATTTTGCACCTGCAAAATCATTGGTATCACCATCTAATCCCATACCTGGAACAGGTTCAGCATCACCAGGTTCGGCAGTGTCAGCATTTGCTACTTCTTCAGTATTGTTAGGACCAGCTGCTACTTCTTCAGTTTTGGTAGAACCAATTACTACTTCTTTAGGTTTGTTAGGTTCAGCAGTTGCTACTTCTTCAGTTTCGGCAGCATCAGCAGCATTTGTTACTTCTTCAGGACTAACAACATTGCCTTTTTCAATCTCAGTGCTAATTACATTATCTTTTCTAACATTTCCACCTACTGCTTGTACATTCTTAAAACTACATAATTTATCACCAACATCATAATAATTCGCAGTATCTTTTTTCTTATACTCTATTATTCTATTACTGCCATCACCGTTTTTGTTTGGAACTATCATATAAAGATTAGGTTTTTTATTATAATCAAGAAATTTTATGTTCTTCAACCACCCCTTTTCACCATCTTTACCATTAAGATAATAATATACATCCACAGTGCAATGTATCTTTTTCTCATACTTGTTCTCTCTCAGTACTTCACTCAATCTATGCTCTAAATCACTACCACTTGTAGCATTTTTAAAGTAATTAGTAATATTATCATACTGATCAAACAATAACCAATTAAGGATCTGCTGCCAACTGTAACTGAATTTTGTACCGACATTAGTACCACCTGATGACCCCGCATCAGCCGATACCGTTTTATCAGCATCAGCAACGGATCCACTATCGACCACATTCGCATCCGCACCAGCCACCGATCCCGATACCGCTTTATCAGCACCAGCCGATACCGTTTTTGCGGCAGACCCACTATCTGCTCCACTACCACTAGCTCCGCAACCAGATACGAGAGCCATAACTATCACATATTCTATATTTCTTAATGAAAACCTCTTCATAATATTACTATTATCGTAAAAAAAAAAAAACTAAGTTACTGCAAATAAGGCCAGGTTCCACGATATTCCTTGCTGCTAAAAAACACAAATAGTCCTGAACCTCTTGGTAGAGGATCAGGACTAACAGATACACTTATTCTGTATTCTATTTAAATACTACTTTTACATTTGTAAAGTTATATTCCTCATTACTAGTGTTGTTATAATACATACTAAATCCCTTAGAAGAATACTGTATTGGCTTATCACTACCATCACTATTCTTTCTTGCACCTTTTATTAAAAATATATCACGGTCCCTATCGTAAACTATTTCTTTGTTAGACAACCACCCCATCTCACCATCTATGCCATTACGATAGTAATATACATCCACTTTTAATGTCATATAGTTAGAAAAAGCAGAATCTAATATTAAAAACACCATCTTCCTATATAAATCTTCTCCAGATCTAGGTGCCCTCATGTAATCTGAAAGCATTGTTGCCACTCCAGACGGCATAAAATAACTCGACCATGAGAACCCTGCCGGTTTAGCAACCGATCTGTTTTCTACTACACTATCACTCGATCCACAACCAGGTAAAACACCTAGAACCATGAAACATATGACACTTTTTAATGAAAATTTCATCACGATACTACTATTATCGTAAATAAGAAGAAATAACTTACTGCAAATACCACCGTATTTCACTCACTATCTTATCACAAAAGCTAAACATACCCTGATACAGGCACTCTAATAACGGAGCATGAAGAATATCTGGAAAATAAAAGTTTTTTAAAATCTATACTGGAAAGAGTATCTCTTGCATACGGATAATATCTACGTCTTTCTGAATCTCGTTCTTAAGCTGATCCAAACTTGCAAACTTCATCTCATCCCTAAGACGGTGGGCAAAACCTAGTTTTACAGGTTTCGAATATAGGGAGTCGCCTGGATAATCTAGAAGGTGAGCTTCAATCACCCGATTGCCACCATCCACAGTAGGCCTTACACCTATGCTGATTGCTGCTTTAAAATACCCATAAACAGTCTTGCACCATCCGGAATAAATTCCGTTTTTGGGAAGTACAAAATCTTTGGGCCTAGCAATATTAATAGTTGGAAATCCTAAGGTTCTACCCAACTTCTGACCGCTAACCACAACCCCAGAAAGCGAATAAGAACGACCCATCATCCGGGATGCTAAGCTTACATCTCCATTCTTTATAAGAGATCTTATCTTCGTACTACTTATACGCATACCTTCTAACTCTACGTAGTCTACAACAGTGGTAGGCATTCTACCCCGAAGCCACTCCACATTACCTTCTCTACCTTTTCCAAAAGCACCATCTCCACCCATAAATACTTCTGATGCTTTTAAAGTTTTCATGAGAACATTCTGGTAAAATTCATCAGCACTACAGTTGGCTAAATAATCATCAAATTTTAATACTACAGCAACAGATACACCTAAATCGTGCATCTCTTGTAAATTTTCATCTAGTAAAGCAATACACTGCGGAGCTAATTCTGGCTTCACTATAGAGAGTGGGTGCCTATCGAAAGTAAGCACTATACAAGGAACTTCCAATTCCTCTGCTCTTGATACAGCTCTACTAATTAACTTTTGATGACCGAGGTGTAAGCCATCAAAAGTCCCTATACATACTACAGATCTGCTCCATTCTGGATGGATGTTCTCAGAACTTAATACAACCAACATTACTAAACCTTCATATCACTATTCTATTCTATTCTATTCTATTCTATTCTTTAAAATGGAATGTCTTCTGTTGATATGTCTGAAGCCTGTTGGTTTTCGGTCTGTATCTGATCGTAAATCTCTTTTCGGTGTACAGAAACATTCTTAGGTGCTTTTATACCTAAACGTACCTGTTCTCCCCTTATTTCAAGAACTACTACCTCTACATTATCCCCTACAACTATGCTCTGACCGTGTTTTCGTGTTAATACAAGCACTTCCTTACGCCCTCCCTGGCTAATACACTAATCATGGATACAATTTATCACATCATATACAATTATTACTACTCTTCATCTAAAAATAGTACTTTTTACTTCGATGCAACTGCTTCTTCTACCCGCTCCGTCTCTTCTTGGAATACTCTATGTTTCACAGTGTATTTTTCATCTTCTACTACACACTGTCTTGCTCTTCCAGTTTCAGTATTAACTATAATCGGCCCCAGCAAGTTTACGGTCATTTCCTTAGGCTTACCTTTCGGGATATTCACTATAACATATAGTATAGATTTCGTAGCGTCAACAATATCCAATTTTTTTGCATCAATCGGGTTAATCGTAGGACAATAATCCAGCAAATAATAAGACGGATCCACCACTAGAAAGGCTAAATCTGTATTATCCACAGACTGCAACCACCTAAACGGACTGTTCTCCTTGTGTTGTAAAATTACATAATTCTTACAAGCAGGAAATCCTAGTAATCCATCTTCAAAATTCACTTCATCTTTGGCACTGTAAGTTACAGTGCCAAACCTAGTTGTTTCAATGCTTTTAAACTCTTTCGATTCCATTTACACCTCTAAAATAATCATCTATATAAAAAGCCTAACCTAATACAGATAAAGACTCCACTTTTCTTTTTTCAGCAAGCGAATGCATCACTAATTGCATCTTCTGGGCGCTTTTCGTCATATCCATGATAATCTGCGCCATATCTACTTCCTGATGCTCCGCTAACCTCTCTGTTACAGAAAGCATTCTTGTGGTATTATCCCTCTTATATCGTTCTAACTCTTGTTGTTTATCTCCAATCTCTCCTTGAAGCTTTAAATAATGAGTAATGTGATTCTTAATTTCATCTAAACTTTCACTCATGCTCATTTTGGCAGATCGCACGTTACTACCCTCAATAAGGTTTCCATCCTCATCAAATTCAGGCTCCGAACTACCATCTCTCATAATAGCCTGATCGAACTTGCCCAAACTGCTAGATATACTATCTACCAAATTATAAGTCTCTACAAATTTTTCTCCGAGAATAACGCCTATCTCAACATCGGCCCCAGGAGCTACCTCTACCTTAACTTTCCTGTTGTCACCATGGTATGTTATGGTACCATCCTGCTGCTCTTGAAAGGGCTTATTCTGAGACTGCAAACCTGCATAGATATAACTCCCATACACATTCTGCCCGTTCGCCAACATCAGCAGCTGCCTCTTCATAGAGTTCACTTCTGTACGCAGAGCATCATACTGTTCAGGACTAGTTGTTGCCGAATTCATACCTGCAAGCAGCTTATTGTTCACTTTATCAAGCAGATCTTTCATCTCTTTTAAATTCGTAATATCATCCCTAGTCTTAATAATTGCGTGCTTGATATTATCTTTAATCTGCCTCATATGAGTACCGGCCGATCCATCGAGATATACAGCATGTGCTGCACGTGGATCTTCACTGCCACGATGGAACTTCTTCTGGTCTGAAGCCCTTCTTGTAGAGCTTTCCACTTCATTGCTAGCCTGAGATAAATCTCTAAAATTCTGTATAAATGCTTGCGGCGTTGAAAATCTTGTTACTTCTGGCATAGTTGCACCTCCAAATTATCTCTTTATGAGAATATTCTTACTATCTCCTGTTCTAACATATCAATACGTCTTATGGCAGCAATCAGTTTAGATGCACTATTCACCATCTTAACAATCTCCATCTCCGATTCCCTTCTATTAACACCAGAGATAGACAACTTCTGCTCTTTAATCTGATTCCGCACCGTATCTTCATGCTTAAAACTATTCTGCACACGTTCAGATGCTTTAGAAACTTCATCTTCCAAACCAATAACAAATTCTAACATGGTTCGCTCTCTCTTACTGGTTCTTACAACATCTCCAGCATCTTCTGCTACATTCCCATCACCCTCTTCTTCAGCGGCATCCACACGTCCGCCTAAAGGTATCGGACGATATCTGGAGAAATCTATCTTGCCCGTCCGAAGATGATTTATGGCCCTAGCCATCGTGCCATCACCCCAGCCTTCAGAAATACCCTTGGCAATATTTAAAGCATCTTCTTGTATATTCTTCGCTAAGAATAACCCTTTAACTCCATCAGCACCTACATCAGCAACAGTTGCAAAGAAGTTAGTATTCAAATCGCCATCTACGTCTCTTCCTGCATTATGCATTACATTCACAGTCTCCCGTAAAGCATTCGCAAAGGAGTCTAGCTCTGTTATAATACTCTCTGTTCTATGTAAACTACGTATATAAGAAGTAATCTCTCCACGTTTCACGTGGTACTTAGCACCTCTATCATCAAAATAAATTTTGTTAGGATCGTCATAGTTATATTCTTCTGGCAAATTATTGTTAAAACCATTCATTACCAAGTTAAATTCACCAGCTCTTATAACTAGTCCAAAATCCTTCGTATGTATTACATTACAATCTACTAATTTAGATAGCTCGTTAACAGCGGACTCTCTAGCATCTAACAAATCGTTAATAGATGTTCCACTAATTGCATTTCTCTGGATCTCTCTAGTTAAAGTAGCAACTTCACTTCCTAAAGAATTAATCTTCTCTCTGGTCTCGTCAATCTTAATTTTAAGGTCTACAGAATTCTGTTGTAACAATTCATATCTGGCCTTCATAGCATCAATCAACAGGGATGTCTGCTGCCTTACGTGCTGCTTAGCACCATTACTATCTGGCTGCGACTGCAAACCACTCCAAGATGCAAAGAAATTATCAAGAGCTTGACGGAAACCGTGAGACCCTTCACCAGTATCGGCATTAAAACCTACCTCTTCGTTAAAAATATCCTCTAGAACTTTATAATCGCGTACCTGCTGTTCAAAATAACTTGCTTCACCATTAGATACAATTAACTTGTTGATTATCGCATCGTCAGTTAACCTTTCTGTACGATTTACCTTTATTCCATTTCCAAAAGTTAACACCTTATCTGTTTTCAACACATCTGGCGGCAAACTTTCAAACACTACACGTCTTCTAGTGTAATTCTCATCATCTGCATTGGCAAGATCGGCTGCGTTCTGCTGTAAAGCTTTCTCGTAAGCTGACATTGACATTGCTATATTCATTATGCTTCCCATATTTTCCTCCTTGAATTCTCTATGCTACGTTATCTATCATGCCATCCGTGGCTAACTTCATTCCCATTTTTCGATGGGCATTTACCGAGGAACGATTGTGTAATGCAATAGTTCCATTGATAAAATCGTACTCATTCTCTGCTAAACGTCTATTTGTTTCTATACTCTCTGCGATATTTTTCGAGACCACTTTTACCTTGTTTACAATAGCTCTTACCTGAATAGCCTCTCTATCTGAAAGCTGGGTTAATATTGCTTCCATATTTGCATCTACACCAAGCTCACTTGCAAGATTATTCCCGATATCAATAGCCTGATCGTCCACACTTCGCATCCTATTCATTAACCTCTCAATATCTGGCTGCAATTCGTGTACCGCATCGATATCTCTCGCCATTAGCTTTTTACTCTGATCGTTTAAAATTCTTCCCAACCTCTCAGCTGTACTTAACCAATCCCACCAGAGTGTCTGCAATGCACGGGTCTTCATTTTTTTGCTACCTCACCAGAAATAGCATCCTGATCTTTGATGTTCCATTGCGATGCAACACCCTTCATTAAGTGCTCTGCAAAACCAAATCCACCACGCTCTGTAACAATCTCCGATATATGATCGGTTAATCTATCCCAAGCAAATTCTTCTTCTCCTTCCTGGTCCTCTGCTAACGGAGTAGCTTTTAGCATGTCCTGAAAAATCTCTTTAAAGAACATGTTTTCAAATCCAGCACATGCTTCCTTCAAACTCTTCCACTCCTTAACTTTTTCATCAACAGCATACTTGTTTACTGATTGATGGCTTCCTAAAGACAAATCCTCTATATTCATCGTTCTACATCCCTGTTAATATTACTGAATAATTAACTTAGCTTTTAACGCTCCCTGTTGTTTCAATGCTTGCAGGATAGTTATAATATCCCTAGCACTTACCTTTAGTGCCTGAAAAATCTTGGCAAGATCGTTTACGGTAGTAGTTGGCGGCACCATCGCGACCTGCGCAGGCTCCTCGTCTACCTCTACCTTCACACTACTCTTTACCTCCACTTCCTTATTGCTTTCGGCTATTAAATTTTTCCTATCTACTAGATCTTCATTCCTGCCCTTCACCTCCAGATCGCTCTGTATCTGAACGTTTAAATTTCCATGTGCTACCATAGCCGGACCCAACTTCACGTTTCCGCCCATGACGATAGTACCAGTCCGTTCGTTTACAACTACAACCGCAGGGGTATCAGTATATACAGTTAAACCCTCTATCTCACTCATCAGCTTTACATAATTTGGGCTAGATCCTGCCTGTAAAACAATGGTCCCACCATCTAACGCTGTAGCATCATAATGTGGATAGGCATTATTAATCTTCTGAACCACTCTCTGAGCAGTAGTTAAATCCCCATCTAATAAATCTAAGAAGAGTTTATTCCCCTGAAAAACATACTTGGTAGGAACGGTCCGCTCTACAATCCCGCCCCCAGGAACCCTAGCAACGGTCACATGATTTTTCTGACCCTTTCCGCCGCCACCGCCAGCAATGAATCCACCAATACTTAACGGACCCTGCGCTACGACCATAGCATGCTCTTTATCATTTGCAGCATATAACCTGGCTTGGGCTAAAAATCCACCTTGCAAACTCTTAGCATCACCCATCGATTGCACCGTTACGTCAATACTCATACCAGGAGATGCATAAGGAGGCATCTCTGCAGTAATAGAGACCAAGGCGATGTTTCTAGAGTTTAACTGGCTAGGCTGCACATATGCACCAAAATCTTTCAAGACGTTAGCCAACATTCCAGAAGTAACAGGTATCCGCTTAGAATCACCTGTACCTTCTAACCCGATAACTAGTCCGTACCCTTGAAGAAAGTTATGCCTCACACCACGGAACTTTGCAATATCTTTAATACGCACTCTAATTCCATCTTTCTCTGCCTTTTTTATAGCCTTTGCATTAAATTCAAAGGCCTTTTCCTTCTCTTTAGGCACTGCACCTGGCAAGGCTACATTTGCATTCACGATATTAATTAATCCGGTAGCAAACAACATTCCTAGCTTGAATATTCTTTCTGCTCTGCTTTTCATTCTAATATTCCTCATCTCATTATCCTTTCGTATTAGAACAACCAGTCTAATATCATGGTAATTAACCCTTTCCTCTGTCTATCTCCAATGGCACCATCTGCATCAAGCTTAATTGTGCTTTCAGCTACCTTATCACTAGATATCGTATTATCTGGCCCAATATCCTTCTTTGAAATAACTCCGCTAAGTAGATATACTTGTGAATCATTGTTAATACTAATATCTTTTGAAGCTTCTATGATAAATTTATCATTCGGCAATTTCTGCTTAATAACTGCTGTAATAGAAGTTTTCATCACACTAGTCTGATTCGTGCTCCCTGCTCCCTGATTCTGATTGTTAGATTCTGTCTTTGAAGGAGCAAACCACTTGTCTAGAATATCTAAGTTTAAGAGAGTCTTCACGGTGTTTGCATCTTTCTTGCTAACCGTAGTTGCAGCTTTAAAGTTTGCTGCCGATTTCTCATCCACTATTACCGTAACAATATCCCCTACCTCACAAGCGATTCTATCTAAAAGCGTATTAATGGCTTCATCACTCCAAGTAGAACCCGGATTCTCATCCTTATTAATCATTTCAGCTTGCAAGACATTTAAAAATAAACCTGCAATAACTATAAATACCGAAAACCTCATATCTTTACCTCTACAATATTCCCTTTCTTCACTAAACCCGTAACGCAATTCCCTTTCTCAATCTCTACTTCTAGATACTTATTTAAAAATCCATCCTGCAAAGCTTTCCCAACTAAGTGGATACATACACCACCCGATTCTACTTTTATTTTCACCGAACTATTCTTCTTAACTACTGGCTGCAAGGCCTTCTTAATAAACGTGATTGTTCTAGAATTTTTCCGTCTTCCATCTACATAGATCGCTACTTTAACATTAATTTTCTTTCCAAGAGCATACACATTTTCAACAGTCAACTCCCAATTACCAGGCGATACAACAATGCCGGTCTGTGAACTATTCTTCTGAAGCGTATAATCTCTATCACCATACTCTTCCTCTAAAGCATCTAATGCTGCATCAATAAAAGCTTCATTTTCAATTACCTCACAGTTCCGCTTAATGGTACACTGCTTAGCCCCATCAATCGTAAAAGTATTATTTGCTAATCCATTGACGATTAATCGATTCTTTACTGCCAATTCACTGATCTGTTTTTCTCTACCTAATTGAAAGCCTGATACGATGAGTATGTTTTTCAACTCTTCAAACTTTTTCTCTGGAGCCCGAATTTCCGCAATATCTCCAAGCGTACAACCATCAACATCTAGTTCTACGTAATCCTTTAGAGTAATTTGGATCCCTTTACCACCACTCTTTTTACCAGGAACATTCTGCTTGAGAATTTTAATAAATCCGGCACCATCATTACCAGGATAAACCATGCAATAAGCCGATTCACCTAATCCGTTTGCTCCTATCACTATCTCATCATTCTGGAAAATAGAGAGTGCTACCTTTCCAAGAATCTTCGACTTATTGCCATATTTACCAGTAATATTGCCTAGTTTATCAAGATAAAGCTGGCTAGGTTTACCCGGAATATTAATCTCAGGGAGTATAACCTCTCCCTGAGTAGAACTTAATCTATTATCCTTTACACAGAGGGTACAGCTCTTTTTAAGTGTAGTCTTTTTACTACCTTTCAAGCTAAAGTAACCTTCTCCATCTACCTCTACTGGCAATTGCCAAGTAGAGACTACCGATAACATTACACCAAATAAACCTAACATCAGCTATTAACCTCCAATAGAGTTTACATATCCCCACATCTGGTCTGCTCTGCTGATACCCTGAGACATCATCTGAGTATTTCTTGTCAACATAACAGTATCAATTAATAGCGGAACAATCTTTACATTAGAACCCTCTAACGATCCCTGCTGAATGTTACCAGCTCCTTCTTCACCAGGATTCAACACTCTTGCTTCACCTGTTGTAGGACCGATTCCCCTCAGGTTACTACCAACTTTTACTAACCCTTCCTCATTATTAAATACGGCTAACTGGATTCTTTCTAAATCTACAGGCTCGTCCTGACCCGGTACTTTAACTGTAACAGAACCATTCTCTCTAATGGTCATCTCAGAACCACCTTCTGGAATAACAATAGCAGGCTCTAAAGGATATCCATCAGCAGTTACTATCTGACCATCAGCCGATTTTTTGAAAGATCCATCTCTGGTATAGTGTATCTCACCATCTTTCATTATCTGGAACCAACCCTTACCAGTAATAGCGATATCCATCATGTTTCCTGTATCTACTAACTGACCCTGAGAAAAGTCTGTTGTTGTACTCGTTACCTTAACACCCTGCCCATACTGCAGTGGAGTAGGTAGCACGGTTTCTGGCCCAGTAGGAGCACCTGCTGTCTGCTGTGTCTGGTAAGCGACATCAGCTAAATTCACTCTTTCGTGTTTAGCACCCGTTACGTTGGTCATGCCTAACATGTGTCCGTTAATTTTAAACGCTGTATAAGCTGCGTTTAATCCCATTCCTAGGGTATGCATCGAAGCATCCATTCTTTATATATCCTCCTTGTTGTTATATCCCGAAGTTAGAAGGTGGTAGAAACAATCTCTCTCTACCTGGTTGCCTCAGTGCTCTACGCACATGTCCAGCTACTATCTTCCTCATCCGGGATTCTGCTATCTTTTTATTTTTTATTTAATTTAACCTATTGCTTGTATTAACTGCTTATTCTCGTCGTCTTGCTGTTTTAACAGATTCTGTTTCATCTGCATCTCTCTCTGCAAGAGAACCATATCGATGGATCCTTCTATCGGATTATAATTCGAACCCTCTACAGAATTTCCAAATACCGTATAATTCACTCCTGGAGTAGCATTCTCTGTAACATAGAGGTTGCCACCAACATGACGGTATTCGCCATCAAAAACTCCCAGTTTCACATTATTGGGCGAAAGTGTTCCATCGGCTCGCACACTAACTTTACTACCTTGAGGAATATTAATCTCCTGATAGTTCTCGTCTAGTACCGCATCACCAAACTGATTCACTAACTTATTGTCACCATTAACCATGAAATTCCCAGCACGTTGATACCGGATACCATTCTCTGTCTGTACAGCAAACATTCCCTGCTTGCTCTGTAGTGCAAAATCGTACTCGTTACCTGTATACTGAACGTGTCCCTGAGTGTAGTTTAAAAATCGTTCCTCAATAACCGGACCCACTCCAAGCTCACCAATCAGCCTGCCGTCGCCGCCTATAATATACTGTTCAAATTCTTTAGCTTCTGCTAAATTCATCCCTGATGCCTTAAATCCTGGGGTGTTAGCGTTAGACATGTTATAAGCGTTCTTCTTGAACAAGTCTATGTCTGTTATCATCCCATCTGTTAAAGCGTAAATTCCTCGGGTCATATTTCCCTCCAGTTAATATATTGGGAAAAAAGTCCGATACCGTTAGATTTACTATGTTATATTTTGCAAAATATATGGAATAATAAACTTTTTCGGGAATTTATCATCGATTACATATACCAAAATAGGGTACATAACAGAATCAACAACCTAGACAAAAACCAAGATATTACCGCCATTTGGTTTATAATAAAAGTATGGATACAGCCAGCAAAATTAAGGTTAAGAAACTGATATCCAGCATGCCTAAAGGGAGTGTGCTCATCACTTCTAAATTAAAAGATACAGACTATGCTGATGCAATTATCAAAAAGTACAAAGAATCGGGCTGGCTGGAATCGATTCGAAAACATAAATGTCAAATCCTCTCTGGATCCCGTTCCAGGATGACCGCTAAAAGTAAGGAACACAATGCTTTTTCATTTGGCTCCTGTCACTCATGTATATATATTATTTCAACAACATATTCGACTGATGCAAATACTCCAATATAACATCCCTGCCTGTTATGCTCTCTAGCAGTGCCCGTTCGCTACTCCGCTCACTCCACAAACCGAGATGTCCCCTACCCTGACCCTCGTTAAATTCTTGAGAACGCTTATCATATTCCGCAACATCGAAACTATCAGGATACCTATCTGTGAAGAAGACACTCTCTTGAGCAAGCCTTGGTTTCACACTACTAGTATCACCGTCTCTAGGCCAGCCCAAACAGAGTCCGAAAACTCCTAATACTCTATCTGGAAGATGGAGTAACTCTTTAACTCTAAACGGATTATTTCTTAAGGCACCAATATAACATACACCGAGACCCTGCTTTTCAGCAGCACAAACCATACGTTCGGCAGCTAGAGATGCATCGATTGTTGCCATCAATGCAAATTCCGCATAATTTAAGGCTTCAGGATTCATATTATTCTCCTTAGCAATGGTATACAACCTATTAAGATCGGCTAAAAACACAAGGAAAGCGGGAGCGTTTAGTACCTGCTTCTGATTCGCACAACACTCTGCAATCTGCATCCGAAGATCTTGGTTCTGTACGGATACAATCGACCATAATTGAAGATTACTACTGGTAGATGCACTCTGAGCCGCGCCTACCAACAATTTCATAAGATCATCTGAAATAGCCTCATCGGAATATCTACGAATAGATCTATGGCCCAGAAATTCTGATATCTCTTCTACAGAAAACTCTGGAGTAGATCCGTACCGCTGCTTCCAATAATCACTAAAATTACTCACTGTCAATTAAGTTTAGCTTAAAATTCCTAATATATACAGCCAAAGAATATTTACAGAGCCGATGTTATCTCTATCTCGGTAATTTCATTCACTACCATATCATGTACTCGTCCCTTCTTAAAGGTAAATCTGCCATTATCATCAAATTTCCCTGTCTGCTGTATCTCCATACCGTTAACAACAATTCTCAGAGCAACATTTTTCCCGGAGAATAGACTGCGATAATAGTTTGAAACTGTAATAAACGAGTTCTGGAAAGTCTCCTTTTTATTAGGTAACACACCAGAAAAATTCACATAACTAGCTCTGCCCAACCTATCAACTAAGAAGGTCTGTTTCAGAGAATTGATACTTATATTGCCATAACGGAATCCTCTAACCTCAGCAGTGTACTGACCCGGAGGTAATGCTAATGTTGTATCTAACTGACCATTTACTATATTGGCGCCTGAAGGTTCATCATTAATAAAGAGTGTATTAACTCCAACATTCATCTCACCACCCTTAAACCTTGGTATAAGATACGATCCCGCATCAATCACTGCTAAAGGAGTGTCTACAGTCGCTAGTATGCCTTCAGTGTTATGTGTTAAATACCTATTAGATGCAGATGGAAGATATACCATCTTTTCAGATAGACCATCACTCTTGGTAGTTTTAACTGGCAATAATTTTCCTGGCGTAATCTCCAGCAGTATAGAATCGCCCTCTTTTCTAACGTTGGCAATACCACTTTCATTGTAAGGAACATCATTTATTTTGTTATGCTTAGCATTAAAAAGTGAATTCCATCTCACTATATTTAGTGTTACACCATCTTGATGAAAAATTTGAACCGTAGCAGAAGGCGCATTAACCAGTACATCCTCATCCCCAGCATTACTTCTAGCATCTGGAACATAATCATGTGGTACACCCATAGGTATCACCACAGATGGTTCACCATTACCACACCCTAATAATGTGACTAAAGCAAAACCAGACAATATATAATTAAAATTATAATTTTTCATATACCCAGACCTATTTATTCTCTCCATTTATATCCTAAATATTCAATGTAACTTTTAATCCAATTAGCAATACACTTGTATCAATATTTCTTAATTTTTCAAACTGTTTAGATTTATCCTGATAACTTAAATACCTTAACGAACCCATACTTCTCATAGGCCCCTCCAACAAAGGCGTTGAAGAGTAAGAGTAGTATAAATTTCCAGACAGTGTAACCCATTCCACAGGCTTCACTCCTAGACCAACTTTAAGATAAGGATAATAAGTAGTTGTTGTATCTTTAGTCTCAATATCTTCTTTCACTAGAGATCCAGAAATAGTGCAATAACAGACTTCTTTTTTAGGATACGTGAATTTCAGTTGAATAGATGCATCAGATGCACTTTTAGCAGACATGCTACTAACTTTATCCTGCTTGCCAAACCAGGAATATTTTAACTTTACCGGAGCGTATCTAACGGATATGGTATGAGCACCAATTCCAGGATAGGTCTGTTTAGCAGTACTAGATCCGTCATTTAATTCGGCAGCAGCATCACCAAACAATTGATAGCAGTAGCCAACATCTAAACCAGTTTCAAAAATCCTAGCTAAGGTAATAGATCCACTATACTTGGACACAGAGGTATTCATTACCTTGCTGTTATCATCTTTGCTCCCAGTTAATTTATTATTATTATATCTAAGATTTAGGGTGTCTAAAAAACTAATCCTACCACCAAAATTTTCCACTCCAAGATACACAGAGCTATAGTTGATATACCAACGGTTATACTTCAAATTTAAACTTAACGGATTAGGTTCTGAATCTGGATAAGTACATCCCTCTGGGAGATTCACAAAGTTTAATGCTTTAGGTGCCGTGAGCACTTTTCCATCTACAGCTTCAGTACTTTCATTAGTTAAAACATGTTGATACCGTTCATCTAGAATGCTATACGGTGCACAATCGGGCAGCACCTCAGCAGCGCAAAACAGGACATCCACTAAACCAATCCCTAACCATATAAAGATGCTTGTTATTCTGTTATTTGAGTAGAATGATGCCTGATTTCCTGTCATATTTGTAAGCAATATTACCTGTATAAAGTTGAACTTTTATACATTTTATTTAATTTTCCGGATAAATCTTATCTATTATAAGCACAACATAAAAATCATGAACTGGGTAGAATTAAAAGAATGATCACCTGCACTTCTACAGAACCTGAAATGCTGATTCTCGACACCTGGAAAAATGTAATTGAAACCAGATTAGCCGAACTTTTCACAATTACAGATAACACAACAGCAGAATTAACAGAAGCTATGAGGTACGCCACCCTCAACGGTGGCAAACGGATCCGCCCCCTTTTCACACTAGCCTCTACGCTTGCAGTTGGCGGAGACGTTAACAAAGCAGTTGATGCCGCCTGTGCTATAGAAATAATCCACTGCTTTTCATTAATCCATGACGATCTCCCCGCTATAGATAACGATAGCCTACGAAGAGGAAAACCTACTGTACATGTTGCTTACGGAGAAGCTGTGGCTCTTCTTGCAGGAGATGCGCTACTTGCAAAAGCTTTTGAAATACTAGCACATATGAACCTAGATGCCACCATATCTCTCAATTGTATTAAAGAAATTTCTAAAAACATAGGCGCTAACGGATTAGTTGGTGGAGAGACCTTAGACGTTCTTAGTGAAGGGAAAAAAGTTAGTTATGAAACCGTACATACCATCCATAAACAGAAAACAGCATCTCTCATTAAAACAGCCTGTGCAGTTGGGGCCATAATCGGAGGAGCTACACCAGATGAACTAGAATCGATTAAAAAATTTGGTGAAGATGCCGGAATCGCTTTTCAAATCAAAGATGATATCCTCAACTTAACATCCACAGCAAAACAACTTGGAAAAGGAGTGCAAACCGATATCACTAAAGAGAAGGCTACCTACCCTGCTATTTGCGGATTAGAAAATTCTATAAAGGCCTGTGAAGAGTACATCTACCTCGCAAGACGGAATCTGAAAAATTTATCCGGGAAGACAGCCACATTACAACACCTTGCTCAAATATGTTTCGATAGAAGTAACTAACAGATGAACACTACGGAGAATGTATATAATAAAGTTGCGCCATTTTATGATGTACTGATGGCTCATGTACCATACCATCAATGGAGTAAGTACCTACAGGAAATTTATAAGTTTTATAATTTCCAACCCCAAAGCGCACTCGACTTATGTTGCGGAACAGGACTCTTCACATTCTATCTTGCAGCAAGAGGATACAAAACTTACGGAATAGATAATTCCGAAGAGATGATTAAAATTGCTAAAGAGAATGCTGCAGAATTTGATATGGATATCAGCTTCATCTGCAGTAATGTTACCAACTTCACGATAGATGAAAAGTTCTGTACAGCAACTTGCTTTTTCGATAGTATTAATCATATTCTGGATGAAAATGATGTTCTCAACACATTTCAAAACACCTACCAACATCTAAAAGCAGGCGGCATGTTTGTTTTCGATGTTAATACTGAAAAAGCATATAAAACAGGCATGTTTAATCAGGAGTATAAGTGTCCATCCGATATCCTAAGCTATAAATGGGAAAGTAAATACAATGCCTCAATCGGCATTATTAATGTAGATATGAATTTCTATTGGCAGGGAGAAAAAGTAGACGTAGTCCATTCACAAAAATACTACCCGCCAGAAGTATTGCAAAACTTACTACAAAAATCCGGATTCTCCAAAATTGATATTTATGAAAGCTATGCATTCCAGTCGCCTAATAAGGAGAGCGATAGAATCCATATCGTGGCAATTAGATAGTTAAACCCATTCCAAACAAGTAATATCAGCCCGATTGATTAATTCCTGACTATCCAATACCCCTGCTACATTTATCTTCAGCAACTTAGGAGAACAGCCGACCCCAATTCTCCAATCATCAAATCCGATTGATGCTGCACCCATCGTAGTAGCCATGTTCCACACTTCTTCTGCATACACTTCTCTATTTCTAAGCTTACTTACATGGAGGCACTCTTCCATCTCCTTAAAGTAATTAATCACGCCACCACTAGCAGGAGAATCCATCCCCAGACCAACCCTTATACCAGCATCTAACATCTCACGAATCGGAGCTATTGGGCACTGGAGTCGTGTATTACTACGCGGACAGTGTGCAACGGTGGCTCCCGCTTCTGCAATCCGTTCTACATCTTGTTCCAGAAGCGCACAACAGTGCACCAGCTGAACATCCCGCTTGATAACACCCAGCCTATCAACATATTCAAATACTCTTTCACCAGTACTCTTCACTCGGCTATGATGTTCTTTGGCAAATTCTGCAATCTTACCCTTATTCTCCAGAAAAAATTCATCCTCTAATTCAGTCTCTGCTAAATGGATGCTATAAGGTTCATCCACACCAGCAAAATACCTAAGCATACTCTCCTCTACAGTATACGGAGCATGCGGACTAAGTATTACTCTGCCACCAAAACCCTCTTCGTTCTTCTTCTTATCAGCTTCTGCTTTTTCTAGATAGAATTCTGCCGATTCCGGTCTTGGAACGGTTAGCACTTCTTGATAGACAACACCCCCTAACTGGTGCATTTTCATGGCTTTTCCAGAAAACGGTCTATCGGAAATCTCTCCGATTAATCCTATACCGCTCTTATAATTCTCTTCAGCAGCTACGTGGGTCCATTCATCAACCTCTTGGAGATCTTCTGTAAGTTTAGACGCTGCTAAAGCTTGGATCCACTCCCAATAAGCTGGTTGATGCAACTTATCCAAGTATCCACGATACTCTAAATGAGAGTGTGCATTTACAAAAGCTGGGGATAAGATATATTTTTCAGGAATCCCTGTGTGGGGTCGAATCTCAGTAATTATACTGTCCTCAATGAGAACCTCTAAACCAAATTCTATCTTCCCATCTATGAGGATGCCATACGGTCTCAATAACATAGGTAGAGTTTACTCTTAGACGCCCAGAGAATGATATTATTGAGCAAATCTCATTGAATTTTGGTAACCTAAAAGTATGCAATACTGGCTTATGAAATCGGAACCCGATGTGTACAGCATCCAAGATTTAAAACGGGACAAAACTGCTATGTGGGAAGGGTGCAGAAACTATCAGGTACGGAACATGCTACGCGATTCTATGCAGATTAACGACCTTGCTTTTTTCTACCACTCTAATGCAAAACCTTCGGGCATAGTTGGCATTATGAAAATAGTTAGCCATGCCTACCCAGACCCCACCCAGTTTGAAAAAGAGAGCGAGTACTACGACGAAAAATCGAGCAGAGAGAATCCGCGCTGGTATGTTCGTGATGTAGAATTTGTTGAAGAATTTTCAGATACCATAACTCTACAGGACATGAGAGAAATTCCAGAATTAAATGAGATGCTCGTTTTAAGAAAGGGGCAACGATTAAGCATTACCCCTGTTTCCCCTGAAGAATGGAAATCGGTTATCGGGCTAGATCATAAAAAATAATCTAACCCAACAATTTACTATTCGTCAAAATTCACATCATCGGGCTCTACACCATAGAGGAAATCAGTAGAATCATCAGAGGAATCAGATCGTGTTTTTCCGGTACTGCTACCAAATATTTTATGCGCAGCATAGAACAATCTCTTCTCTTTACTTATTCTCATCATGTACAATCCTTTCCCTGGAATATATCCCCAACCACTAAACTGCTGACCGTACTTATTGCTGGAGAGTGAGAATAATTTTTTATGAAGATTTGCATCCGATGCAAGATTTAAAGTATTTAAGTTTATGGTAAAGAATTCATTTGCATTCTTTACCTGTGCATCATTATGATAAACCCTAACTGTATTTTCATCAGTCACTTCCCCTAAATACGGCAAACCTAATACGTACAAACTAACCTTGCTTCCTTTTTCTAGCGATGTACATACCCCACAGATGGATTCATTATAGAAATAGTACTTCACTTCTTTATTATCTATTTTTGGACGACTAATACCGCCTAAATTTAGTGATGAAAGATCCACCAAATAGAGTCCGGAAGATATCCCGACCCAAGTTGGGACCTTCTCTTTGCTTAAAATAGTAGCTTCTTCTGTATCCTTAACAGAATCGCTTGGGAGTTCCACTAATATCGTACTGGGGCTACCGTACTTGGATGGAATATCTAGATCGAACACAACGGTATTACTTGGACTCACTTTTTTATTTCTGTAATAAGCACCATGACCAGACTTAATCATCACATCCTTTACTCTGATAGAAATACTAGTAATCTTACACTGCTTAGCATTATCTTTCAACTGAAATTGTAGGGGAACAATAGTATTCCCAGGCTTGTTTAACAATATCTGCTTCTCATCTGTATCTGTATAAGAACCCTTATCCGTTTTGATATCAATCTTATCAACTATAAGATACTTTTCATAGTCTGCAGATTCCGCGGTTGGAACATGGAAATAAATTTTAACAAAATGACTCTTACCATAATCATATCTCTTCTGGGAATGAACTGTTGCTTGCTGTTTATCTGAAGAGGCTTTCTGGGATGTACCACTAGATGATGCACCAGAGGCAGATGTTTCATCTGATGATGGCGAATTAGAGGCACTAGATCCATTGGCAGATCCTGCTCCGCTACAACTACATCCAAGTATTACACCTAGTATGGCCAGTAGGCCACCTTTAAATTTTCCATTCTTTTTATTAATATTTAACATACTCATATCTGAATGTAGAGTACCTTTACAGAAATGAAAATATATACTTTTCGGCTAATTTCTTGGACTAATTGACATTAAAAATTATAGTGTGAACAAGAAGCACCTAACGAACAGGATCCCCTGCGAGGATGACTCGGGGTGGGGAGTAGATTGATAGTTTCCACTATAAATTAATAGATTCCACCCCCCTAATATCAACTTAAACTTTCATATGCAGAGCCACATCTACCACCCATTTCCCCACTAGACCGTCATTCTGGAACGCGATCCCCCCGCAAACACAGGGGAGACAAAGTGGATCAAACTGCCTACCTTACACTTCTAATTGAAAATCTCTTATAATGGAATTGATATCTGTTCTTAAACACTGATCATGCACTATCATATCACTTATCTTCTGATAAGCATGCATTATCGATGTATGATCCCTATTGCTAAAATAACTTCCTATGTGTTTCCAGCTATCACCGGTAATCTGACGAGTAATGTAAATCGCCACGTGCCTAGCGTGAGCAATCGGCGCCTTTCTCGATCCTCCTCTTATTGCATCGATAGGAATATTATAATGCTTTGAGACCAGTTCCGTAATCTGCTGTGTGCTAGGTCTACTCTTAGAACTTGTATGATAATAAGAATCGGTAACGTGCTTAGCTAATTCTATGCTGATTTTAGAATTCTCCAAACTTGCCTGAGCAGCCAACTTGATTAATGCTCCCTCAAGGATACGGATATTTCCAGGGACTCTTTCTGCTAAAAACATTGCAATGGCAGGTTCTAAATCCACCCCTTCCTGTTTAGCTTTACTAAGCAGAATAGCACATCTTGTCTCAGTATCTGGAGGTGAAATATCAGCAACTAAACCAGCTTCAAACCTAGATCTCAATCGTTCGTCCATTAAGAACAATTCCCTAGGAGGCCTATCGGAACAGAGCACCACCTGCTTCCCTATACTGTGCATATAGTTAAAAGTATGGAAAATCTCTTCCTGAGTTTTATCCTTTCCTGCTATAAACTGGATATCGTCTACAAGCCATATCCCTATGTTACGCTGGGCTTTTCTAAACTGTTCAATTTTATTATTTTGAAGAGCATGTACAAACTCTTCTGCAAACTGCTGAGCCGATACATAATTAACAGTTAGCTTAGGATACCGTAATCTAGCTTCCTGAGCAATGGAATGCAGCAAGTGGGTTTTTCCCAAACCGGAAGGGCCGTAAATGAAGAGCGGATTATACTTCTTACCCGGCTCACCCGCTACCGACTTCGCACCAGCAAAAGCCAACCTGTTACTCTGCCCCACAATAAATGTATCGAATCTGTATTTGTTATTTGGAGTAAATTTTTCTATAGCATTATTACTAGCAATGCTTGTGACTACTTTCTGAGGAGAATCTAACGGATTACTGGCTTCCCTGTTTACCGTATTGATAGAAACAGCTTCGGCACAATTAGTGTTGCTCTTTTTTAAAGGCATGTTACAAAGAGTAATACTTAACTGTATGGAATCATCTAAAAACAACGATAACAACTCGCGTATCTTGTCCGCGTACTTATCCTTCACCCACTCCTGGACAAATGCGCCAGGAGCTTCTATCTCCACAAGCCCTTTCTCATATTTCACTGGTTTTAGCGTTTTGATAAATCTGTCTAGTACAGCGGCAGAAAGGTCGTCGCTAATGGCATCTATGACATCTTTCCAGATGCTTTCCAATGTTATACTGTTCGCTTGATCGTCTAGAGAATACTGCTTTATCATTTTTATATGAAACTCCGATAGGGGCAACTTAAATTATACTCTGGAATCGATGTTTCTCTCAGCATCAACATATAGGACTTTCGTCAAAAAAACCACGATTTGTACCATTTTTAGACAAGATTCTTACTCTATAACAACTATATTATCCTAGAAAATTTTTTATTTTTTTTATTTTTTTAAATCCTGTATTAATCACTTTTTCATATATCTATAAAAACAACTTCACAATATGCCACTAGACCCAAAATATAATATTAATACCGTAGTTTAATGGTATCATATTAAAGTATATAGATAATTGTAGACTAATGCTTTATAAAGACAAATACTTAAACATTTTTTTGTTTATTTCGAGAGATTTCATAACATATAAACTGATTTGCTGCCTTTTAATATTTAATTTAAATATATTAGGATGTTCAAGTCCTACCGAAAAACAAAAAACGTCTCCTACTTACTCAACTAGCACTAAGGAGACAAGCAATCCGCCATCCCAAGTAAATGAGCCCAGTGTTAATATTCAAGAATCAAAAACTGTAGTAACAGACTTACCAACCTCTATAGACAATCCCACACATAGCTCTATTACTAGAGTAATCACTACCGAATGTCTAGAAATTACATATGACACTCATCCCAATTCTAAAATATATGAAGTACAGTTTATTGAAAACGATGGAATTAACACACTAGAAAGCGATACAAAACGATATATAGAAAAAATTGCTATAGACATTGATATAGCATCGCAAAAATACAACCTCCCTACCAACTTCTTATTCAACGGACTCCTCTCTATTAAGAAAATCAGTGATGGATCCTTCGAAAAAAAAAGCCTAGGATTCAGCATTTTTACTGGCATTATTTCTGCAGTAACGGGGCTGCCTATACCTGAAAAGCTATTCATGGCAGGCTGTATTCAAAATTCGTTCAATACTTCAAAAATTGATATTAATTCTGTACGAGATACATTCAATAAAGCAGTACAACAGAATGGTACATATCTATGTTTGCCTTTCGATAATTTAGCAGATATTATGTCAGTTTTATCCAGCAAACTTACTGAAATGGTAGAGGAAAAATCGGAGGGTTCACATATAGCCCAAGATCTACTAAACTCCTTAGAAAAAGCAGAACAAGAAATGATAAGTAAAGAGAATGAGAATAATCAACCTATTTCCACCATCTTAGAACTCTTTAAAGATCTTAAACAAGTATTCCTTCCAAACATTCATCTAATAAGTAATACAGAAGAGCTATATGAGACGGTATTCAATAAACAAATTCACTAACAAACCGGAGACTAGTAGCATGAATGCTAAATTAGTTAAGGAAATATACTTATGAAACTTATCAACCAGGATTTTTGTTTACAATTATATGGATAAAAATAAATCAATTAGCAGCTTCTTATTGTTAATTGTAACATTGCTAGGTTGCGGACATCCATCCTACACTAAAATCAATTCACCAGTCAGTCCAATTACAAAAAAATCCTCAGATAACTCTTACAGCAATCAAGAAATTATAAGCAATCCTAACTCTACTATCAAAGAAAAGAGAATAAATAACTTTAAAACTGAAAAAAAGCAAGAAAGTAGAACAGTATCCGTGCCCATCCTTTCTGTAAAAGCATTAGGCAATTTTGTATTGAGTAGTTCTGGTATGGTATCTAATATTGAAGTAACCTATACTACTAATACTTCTCCAAAAAGCAGTGGGGTTAAATTTAACGAGAATGGCATCGATAGCAATATTAACAGTAGTGATTATGCAGATATCTATGGCATCGCAAGATATATAAACAGGAATCACTCTAAATTTAATATTTCTAATCCATTCTTGGAAGACAACACTCTTTATTTCAAAAAAATAGCAGAATTTAGGTCGAGAGGGGGGAGTTCAGGATTTTCTATCTTTACAGGCATTATATCTGCTATATCCGGACTCCCTATCCCTGAAAATTTCTACATGACTGGACATATTGCCGATAATGGAAAAGTGGAAGGAGTAAATGGTCTCTATGAGAAATTCGATGCTGTTGTAGATAATAACGGATCAGACTTCTGCTTACCCGCTGATAACTTCAATATTATATTCCAATACATCGTTGAACGTCTTGAAAAGATAGAGTTTGTTCATTCTAATCGGTATCCCTTCCCTGTTGAAAATCGGAACCCGGAACTATCTGGCTATGCTAGAGAACTACTAGACGAATTAGGAACTACTGGGATTCTAGAGACAATAAAATTCGCAAGATATAAACAACCAGACCTAAGTATGTACTTCAATGAAAGCTATGCTAATAAAACAATTAATGACACTCTAAAAAAATTAAATATAGTAGGACTCCCAAAGATACATATAGTAAATAATGTTGAAGAGCTCTATGATACAGTATTTGGACAAGAAGTTAGCACGTAAGCACTGAAGTTTTTATTAAAAAAAGTAAACTAATATGATGAGTAACCCGATTGTATCTGCCCCAACAGCGATTTATGTTCATATTCCATTCTGCCCCAGCAAATGCCACTATTGCGACTTCAACAGTTACAAAATGGATGGAGAAATACAAGCAGAAACAATTAAGGCCACAATTAATCAAATTCAGAACTCACCATGGGTTGGCACTCCTGCTAAAACCATTTTTATAGGTGGAGGTACCCCTACCTATATTGAGACAAAACTCTTAAACAGTCTGCTAGAAACAATCATGGCCAATCATCCCCCGATTGATGGATGTGAAATAACATCCGAAAGCAATCCTGGTACCATCACACAAGAAAAAATGGATTCCATGATTAACGCTGGATTCAACAGGATAAGCCTAGGCGCCCAGAGCTTCAACCCTGATGATTTAATTAGACTAGGCAGAGTACATAACGAAAAAGACATCGAATTAGCTGTAGAAATGGCACGTAATGCCGGATTCAACAATATCAATCTAGATCTCATCTTCGGCTTATCTTATCAGAAACTTAGCAACTGGGAACAGAACGTTAAAAGAGCGATTAATTTAAATCCGGAACATCTAAGCCTATACGGACTCACCATCGAAAAAGGCACCCAGTTCTATAAATTGTTCCACAAAGGAAATCTACCTCTCCCCCAAGAAGAAGAGCATGTAGCTATGTATAATGCTGCATTAGAACTCGCAACCGGGCATGGGTACAATCAGTACGAAATTAGTAACTTCTCCAAACCTGGTATGGAATGCAAACATAATATCTGCTACTGGAACGGCGAGAATTACATTGCTTACGGTCCGGGAGCGGTTGGATGCATGCCGATATCAGGAGAAAGGATTAGATACACCAACATCAAGCATCCTGTTACCTTTGTAGAGGCATCTAATAATAACAAAAGCTACTGGTACGATACAGAAATCATCGATGAAGAGACCGCATATACCGAAAAAGTTATGCTAGGCATGAGGATGAATCATGGAGTTGTAAAGAATATCTTCAAACCAGAAATCAAAGAAAAATTACAAAATTTGCAAGAAAAAGGTTGGATTACTTTAGATGGTGAACGCGTACAACTCACGGACGAGGGTCGGATGATCTCAAACGAAGTAATAGTAGAATTGCTATAAGTACGGCCGATTCATAATATTTATGATAGACTGGATTCCGTTCCGGAATGACAAATTAAGGGGAACTTATTAATAATCTATCTCCCGCATTTGGATACTAAATAGTTAAATGCGGGCACAAAAAATAACAAATACTTACCAACCAACACCGTCATCGCGGGAATTTGAAAATCCCGCGATCCAGTTCCTTATTGTCACCCCGGAAAACTTATACATTCCGGGGTCCATAACGATATCTTGCGAGAATATAATAAAGTGAAGACAATTTAGAGTGTGGGTTCCGAAACAAACAATTACCACCCAACTAACACCGTCATCGCGGGAATTTAAAGATCCCGCGATCCGGCCGATATTATATTCTGAAGGACTTTTAAAGAAGGTCATAGATCCCGCTCCGTCCTCGAAGGGGAACTATATACAATCTCGTGGCGACAGTTAGTTTTTGAACCCACACTTCAAGGTTTTTGTCCAATTGTGGAGCATCTATTTTTACACGCCTCTCGCTTCTCCGTCACACCGAGATACATATTTCCGGGATGACCGCAACACGAGGAGTCTTTTGATAATGTGTCTCCCACACTTAGAAGAAAATAGCGATGAGAATCAAGCTGTTATCTATATATTCAATCTCATGACGTAAGCATTTTCACCGTTATCGGCGTAGAAATTCTTTCTTGTATGAATGATACTAAATCCGAACTTTTCATAAAGCATAATCGCTCTGGTATTAGACACCCGAACATCCAAGAGCACCTCATCTATATCTAAAGAGCGCACCAAATTCAAAAAGTGCTCCAACAACGCTCTTCCGACTCCCTTCCCCTGGGTATATGGGTGGACACTGAATGTTAGTATATCCACACTTTTATCAATCTTATGGCCGAAAATAAATCCGAATATCTTACCGTTTTCTTCTGCTACAAGGTTAATTCCATTCGGTTTTTCTATTTCAGATATAAAAGTATTTTCACTCCAACCATCAGGCTGGGTTAAATGCTCTATCTGCAGGATATCATGGAGATCTTCCAATGTTCCTGATCTAAATAATACCGCCACGTCGTTAATAACTATCCTCCTAGATAAGCAGCTTTAATTGAATCGTCTTTAAGAAGCTCTTGAGCATTTTTACTCATTACAATTTTACCAGTCTCTAGCACGTAACCTCTATCGGCTATTTCAAGGGATAGATGGGCATTCTGTTCTACAAGCAGCACAGTAGTTCCCGTCTTATTTATCTCTTTAATGATACTCATTATTTCCATTACTCTATTAGGAGCTAATCCTAATGATGGTTCATCCAGCAGTAATAACTCAGGTCGATTCATCAATGCTCTTCCAATAGCTAACATCTGTTGTTCACCACCACTCATCGTACCAGCATTCTGCTGCAATCGGGATTTTAGTTTCGGGAAGAATTTATATATCTTTTCAAGATCTTCAGACAGGTTATCTCCCTTCCTGGCGCTGGCACCAATCAACAGATTTTCATATACTGTCATCTCTGAAAAAATCCTTCGCCCTTCCGGACAATGACTCACCCCTAGCTTGACAATTTCATGCGGCTCCATACCTAAAATACTCTTATCTTTAAACTGAATAGACCCATTTCTACAAGGTATTAAATTACTAACAGCCTTTAATAAAGTACTCTTCCCTGCTCCATTAGAACCGATAATGGCAACAATTTCTCCCTTCTTAACTTCTATGTTCACATCAGAAAGTGCCTGAATAACTCCATAGCAAACATTTAAATTACCTATTTTTAACATATTCTAAAAAACCTAGAAATAAGGTTACCTTTTAAAAAAAAGTTGGGTATTGAAGTATGCTTTTTTAAGCAAGCTAGGGATGAATAATATTTATGATAGACTGGATTCCGTTCCGGAATGACAATTTACGGGGCATTAACTCTCAAGTGTGGGATTTTAAACAACTATTTTACTCCCAACCAACACCGTCATCGCGGGAATTTAAAGATCCCGCGATCCGGCCGATTATTAAAAAAGAATACTTCTGCACCACAAATTAAAATCATATCCGACTAATTCACTTCAAAATCCACCCGTTAAAATGCTAGAATCTTATTATAAGTCTATAAATATCTCCCATGCCACATAATAAGCCAGTCGTTGTTTTAGTTGGAAATCCAAACTCTGGAAAGACCACTCTTTTCAATGCTCTAACGGGGTCACAAGAAAAAACAGGAAACTACGCAGGTGTTACCGTAGAAAAAGTTAGCGCCAAGATGAATCTTGCCAGCATTCAAGTAGACTGTTTAGATGTACCTGGCATATATAGTTTAGATCCGATATCCTTAGACGAAATGGTTGCCATTGAAATTATTAACGGCATTTCAGAAGAGAATATTAAACCAGATCTAATTGTTTATGTACTAGACAGCAATAATCTCGAACGCCATCTCTATCTATACTCCCAGCTCGCAGAAAGCGGGATACCGATTATTGTAGCCCTCACCATGACCGACATCATCCCCGGCGGCAAGAACAGCATAGACTTAAAAATTCTATCGGAAAAATTAAGTACCGATGTTATCCCAGTTATCTACCATACAAAAGAAGGAATAGACCATCTAAGATCTTCTATTGAAAAATCGCTAAAAAATAAACCTATTCCTGCAATAAGCTTAGGAGAAAAACCAGAGAATGTCTCCATGGTTACCCACAGGTATAGATGGGCTGCAAAAGTGAAGCAGGATGTTGTTGTAAATAAGGAGCCGTCCAAACGAAAATTCACATCAGATAGCATAGATAAATTACTGACTAATAAATTTTGGGGTCTTCTAGTATTCGTAGCTCTCATGCTAATAGTATTTGAATCGATCTATACTTTTGCAGGCCCTATAATGGAGCTAATTGAAGCATTTTTTAGTACAGTTCGGCAGTATTCAAGAGAATATCTAACCGATATCCCTATTCTTAAATCTATGATTGTAAACGGTATTCTGCCTGGAGTAGGCACTACTGTTATGTTCCTGCCACAGATATCTATCCTATTTTTCTTTATTACTGTTCTTGAGAGCACTGGATACTTAGCGAGAGCAGCATTTCTTATGGATAAACTTTTAGGCTGGTGCGGATTAAACGGTAGATCGTTCATACCCCTTATGTCTAGTTATGCGTGTGCTGTTCCTGGCATTATGTCTACAAGAGTGATTCCTGACGCTAAAGCCAGATTAGCCACACTGCTTGTTGCACCACTGATGAGCTGTAGTGCAAGATTACCTATTTATATCCTTATCATCGGAACTTTTATTGAGCCTCATCTGGGTCCGATATGGGCTGGTGTCACTCTGTTCGCTATGCATATTTTAGGACTCTTTGTGGCGATACCAGTTATATTCGTTATTAACAAAGGCATTATAAAGAGTCCGCAAATGCCTTTTATCATGGAACTACCTAATTATCAGTGGCCAAAATGGAAAGATGTATTTAATTTGGTTTACAGAAGATCTAAACAATTTGTTAAAGAAGCAGGATCCACTATTGTTGTACTCAGTATTATCATCTGGGCATTAACATCATTCCCTACCACAGGTGAAGAGAGTAATTACACAATGGATAATCAGAAAGAGTTATACTCCCAACTGGAGGGATCTTATCTGGGAAAATTTGGAAAATTTATCGAACCAGTATTCACCCCATTAGGATTCGACTGGCGGATATCCACTGCTATAGTTGCTAGCTTCCCTGCTCGCGAAGTAGTAATAACATCATTAAGCATCATGTTCCAATCGGAAGCAACCTCGGAAGACTCCACCGATCTGAGAAGCATCCTGAAAAATGCTAAAAATAATAAAGGAGAACCGATTGTTGATGGCTGGAGTGCAGCAGGACTCATGATATTTTTTGCCTTATGCTGTCAATGCACGGCCACCCTAGTTACCATAAAAAATGAAACAGGCACCTGGAAATGGCCGATTTTTGTATTCACATACATGACTCTTCTCGCTTACGCTGGGGCATACCTAGTACAAATCATTAAATTTGTAGTAAAATAAAAATCGCTCAAACACAAAACTGTTAAAAAGAAGTGTATATTATTATTTTGGGTAACATTTTAAAACACATACATCATGAAAAAATTAGTCATTGTAGAATCTCCGGCAAAAGCAAAAACTATTTCTCAGTTTTTAGGATCGGAATATAACGTACTGGCCAGCTTTGGTCATATCCGCGATCTTCCAGAAAGCGCTGACGATATACCAGCAGATCTTAAAAAAGAGAAATGGGCTAGGCTAGGTGTAAATGTTAATAATAATTTTGAACCTATATATGTAGTTAATTCCCAGAAAAAAAAATATGTAGATAATCTGAAAAAAGCCCTAAGCAATTCCTCAGAACTACTACTCGCAACTGATGAAGATAGAGAAGGAGAAAGTATCAGTTGGCATATTCTACAATTACTTAAACCCAAAAAAGAGATCCCCATAAAACGGATTGTATTCCATGAAATTACTCCCGAAGCCATAGAGCATGCTATAGAAAACTCTAGAGACATTAATCAGTACCTGGTAAAAGCACAAGAAGCAAGAAGGATTCTTGATAGATTATACGGATATACCCTCTCTCCACTTCTGTGGAAAAAAGTTGCTCCAAAACTAAGTGCAGGAAGAGTGCAGAGCGTAGCTGTTAAACTAACCGTGGAACGGGAAAGGCAGAGAATGAAATTCCAATCGGCAACATATTGGGATTTAGAAGCCAATCTTAATGCTGAAGATGGAAAGTTTAAAGCTAAACTAATTGAGATTGATGGCAAAAAAGTAGCTCAAGGAAAACATTTTAATCCTGAAACTGGTGAACTAGCTGATAAGAAGGCTATCCTCTTAAAAGAAGACGATGCTAAAAAATACGCTAAAACATCACTGCAATCTAAGCCATGGACTGTTACTAAACTACAAACTACCCCAGGAAAAGAGAATCAGCCTGCACCATTCATGACCTCTACACTACAACAAGAGGCCAGTAGGAAACTAAGGTATACAGCCAAACGCACTATGCAGATTGCACAGAATCTTTACGAAGGTATAGACTTACAAGGAGAACGTGTTGGTCTCATTACCTATATGCGTACCGATAGCTTAACCCTTTCCAATCGGGCACTCAGCCAAGCTAGAGAGATGATTGAAAAAACGTTTGGAAAAGAGTATCTCCCTGATAGACCCAATGTTTATAAGACTAAATCTAAGAACGCACAAGAAGCACACGAAGCTATCAGACCCACCGATCTACGTAGACATCCCAAAGATGTTAAGCCGTTCCTTTCTGATGAACAGTTTAAACTCTACGAACTAATCTGGAAAAGAACATTAGCCTCACAGATGAATCCGGCACAGGTAGAACGTACACAGGTAGAAGTTACAGTAGACGTTAACGGTGAAAAATTTATCTTTAGCGCATCTGGTAAACAGATTGTCTTCCCAGGATTCTTAAAAGCCTACGTTGAAGGTTCGGACGATCCAGAAGCATCTCTAGAATCGAAAGAGACTCTATTACCTAAGTTAGCCATGAACATGGTTTTAGATGCTAAAGAAGTAAACGCACTATCCCATAGCACAAGACCACCTGCCAGATATACAGAAGCTAGCTTAATTAAAAAACTAGAAGAAGAAGGAGTAGGACGACCCAGTACCTATGCCAGCATTCTTAGTACCATCCAAGATAGAGGATATATCAACAAAAAAGGGAATGAACTCATTCCTACATTCACTGCATTCGCCGTAACAGGTCTGCTAGAAAATAACTTTACCGATCTTGTTAACATCGTTTTTACCGCTAAAATGGAAGATGAACTGGATGAAATATCTAACGGAAAAATAAATTCGGTAGATTACCTCCAAAACTTCTATTTTGGGAACGAACAATCACCAGGTATAGAACCACAAGTACAGAGCAAGGAAGCAGTTATTCCTTATCCTGCTATAGAGATTGTAAACTTCCAGAATCCTGAAGAAAAAATACTCGTGAAAGTGGGCAGATTCGGTCCGTATGTTCAGAGAGGAGAGGGTGGAAAAGGAAATATTGCATCACTCCCTGCAGATATTCCCCCTGCTGAACTTTCCTATGAAAAATGCCTTGAACTTATTGAAAAAGGTGGCGGCAGTAACGGAGAGATAATAGGTCAACAGCCTGAAACTGGTAGAAATGTATTGCTAAAGGCGGGTCCGTACGGTAGTTACCTAGAAATAGAACAGACAGAAGAAGAAAAAAATGAGAAGTTGAAACCTAAGCGCGTCCCTCTACCAAAAGGAATGAATAGTACTGAGGTAGATAAGAGATGGGCAGAATTTTTAAGCACGCTACCCAAGAGTCTTGGAACACATCCTGATACCAATGAAGATATTACTCTTAATGTAGGGCCGTATGGCAGTTATATTATCTCAGGAAATACACGTGCCAATATCACCGATTACACTCAGTTGCCACTTCTTAATATACAAGATGCTATTCAGTTATTAAAAGATACCGGCACTACTAGTGATAGGGGTAGAGTTAGCACTGCAGCTATCATTAAAGACCTATCTAGCGAAACAAAGGGAAAAACTAAACTGCAGATAATGAAAGGCAGATACGGACCGTATGTGACAAATGGTAAAGTGAATGCTACCATACCTAAAGATGTAGATCCCGAAGCCATTAGTTTAGAAAAAGCCCTAGAGCTAATCGACGCCAAAGGATCGACCTCTAAGACTAAGAAAAGTACTGTGAAAACAAAGGCTACTAAAAAGTAATCTTTCAATGATTAAGATTTTTCTTTAACAAAGGATTGCAAAAGGCGTATAATTATAAGTATAAGATTAAAAATTAGAGAGTATTAAATATGATTTCTATAACACAACGAGCATCACAAGAATTATTAGAACTAATAAAGTCGCAAGGAGCTGAAGAAGCAGCAGTACGAGTATGGGTTGCAGGAGGCGGTTGCTCCGGTCTCTCCTACGGTATGGCACTAGATACCGAAAAGCCTGAAGCAGAGGACAGCACCTTTGTAGAGCAAGGTATTAATGTTATTATTGATAAAATGAGTCAACAGTACATGGATGGAGCTGTTATAGATTTCGTAGAAGATGAGATGGGTGGCGGATTCAAAATTGATAACCCTAACGCTACTAACACCTGTGGATGCGGATCGTCCTTCAGCTCCAATTGCGGAGATGCACCTGCTAACGGTGGCGGCGGATGCGGTTCTGGCGGCGGATGCTGCGGTTAATTAGGTACCCTTTTAATTAGGAGAGTAAGTTAAAAGTGCCCTATATAGTAACAGAATCTTGTAAAGGCGTTAAGGATAAATCGTGCTTAAGTGTATGCCCCGTAGATTGCATCTATGATAGCGATGAAGAGGATATGGTATACATACACCCGGATCAGTGCATCGATTGCGGGCTGTGCGAACCAGAATGCCCTGTAAACGCCATCTTCACAGACATGGATCTCCCTGAAGAGATGCAAGAGTACGTAGAAATTAATAAAACAAAAGCAGAAGAGCTTATGAATAAGTCCTGATTGATATCAATCAGGACTTATTATCACTTCAATAGAATAATACAGATACTAATGCCGAATCTCTTCTATTTCTGGAGTTACTGATAACCACGCATCCCAGTTTGTCTGCTTTTTAAACTGTAACTTATCATAATAGCGTTCGAATCTACTAAATACATTAGACGGAGAAACATCAATTGATATTCCGTAACTACGTTTACATTTTTCCGTATGCAAAGAAGGATGATGATCACAACTAGCTGTATTCCCTTTCACAATCAGACATTTACTATTGATAAAAGCACTAATAGCAGCGTTGATAGAGCCGGCAACGGCTTCTGGAAGCTGCTTTTGCTTCATCTTAATGAGAAAATCTAGTAGATCATAATAATAAAGATGCTTAAATTTCTTGGCACTATTTAACGCATGAATATACGCATCTTTTATTTCCAAGGAATGCTCACTAAGAACCTTACTCAGAGATTTCAATGCTCTATTAAGATGCTTCAGATTTTTCGTACATAGCAGACTCTCCTCTACCGGTTTAGAATTATATGGCCCATGGGTTATGGTCTTCATGATAAAGTGCTCTAATACACTCTCAGTACTTTCATGAGCAGAGTTACAGATATCTTCCATAATCTTATCATAAGGGAATCCGGGACCTGGGGGAGATTCCTGACTCCCCACAACGAAATCGGCCACATTCACTAGCTCTGTTGCCACTTCTACGCTCATCATCAAGCTAGCATCCCAGATAAAAGCATCTAAATGAATACCTTGAAATATTTCCTGCAACTCCCATATAGAAATAAACCTACATGAATGTTCATCATGATTAAAGAATCTAGTGGTACTATTGATATTGGATTCTTGATTATAACCATGATCAAAACTTAGTCTAGTAATATCATTTTCTAAGACACTTTCAATCGGTTTCCAACCATGACCATGCCCCCAATATAAGAATATTTTTCTATTAGAAGGATAATTTTCTAGTCCCCAATTGATAAACTTTCTCATATTGTTCTTATCACCAATATCATGATTCGGACCTAAATTCTCTAGAAGAATCATTTTAGGTTTAGATAATCCACTGTTTCTGATGAGAAATCTTCGAGTACCATCGAAAGTAACATTGGGTCGGTCGTGAGATTCTTTCTGCTTCCATTCTAATACAACCTGCACGTTCCTGTTTACCAATCCTTTTATCATCTGTTTTACATTAAGCAGTGAGAATGGATGGAGATTGCTTACACTGTTCATGTATAGGTATATGGTCCATTCAGGATTCTGGGTGGATTCTGATATATCGTACTGTATGTTTTTAGAGATACCTAACCTTGGTACACTAACTGTAAATTCCAATTCTCCAGCAGCAACAGGAATCATCAAGTTCTTGTTTTCATTTTTAACATTAAACTGATTAGTTACATTAATTGTATCGGGATGTATAGGTATATAAACATTTTTGTTTTTACCTGCATAGTATATTGATATTGGTTCATCTACAGTAGGATTATTAGGCACGGAGAATACGTCTATATCATCCGGGGTAGCATCAAGTAAAATAGTTAATTCTGAATCTTTTATTTCATATAACGGTATTTCTAGTACACCTAGAAGTTCCCCTGTGGCATTTAATTCTGAATAGGTTTTAACAGATAGGAGGTCGTGCCCATCATCGTGTATCCGTAAATTGCAGATGTTTTCTTTATCAGAACAGGATAATATCATATTCTGCCTTATCTCTGTACTGGGGGATATTACTTGAATATGTTGAGATTTAACTCTGGAATTCTTCTCTGTACAAAAAGATTTGTATGTAATAGTTCTATTCACTACGGTTTCTACTTTAGAAACATGAGAGGTTCTTTCGAAATATTCTGGCACTCCACAGCTAGAGATGAGAACAATACTAATCAACAATATAAAGAATTTCCTATATTTTACAATACGCATGCTGTAAGGTCCTATTAACATTTTTGGAGCACTATAGATAATTATGGAATGAATGAACTAGAAATACTATAAAAATTGTCTTGTTATAATAATAAATCGAGAGAGTAAAGGGAGTATGGATATTCTTATTAAATGAATTTGTCAATATTAAAGGATGCAGTATAGGCTTCGTATGCTCCTAAAGAGTTCACACCAATCCCTGCAATGTGCACTAGAGAATCTTGTCCCAGTATACATGTATCTACGGTTAATAATTTCCACGTACTAAGGTGCTCCATTGCAATATGAATCTCATTCTGCTCTTCTTTGTCATCAGTGAGTTCAGATCTCTTACCATAAAAATCTATTAAGAACGACTTCAATGGAGTAATGGTATTCTCTTTGTCTTTTGTAGTAAATAAAAATGCTTCTATCTCTGGAACTAAATTCTCATCTAATTTTCCAGAATCTTTTGAATTCAAGAATTGTATAACGTCGCCACAATATCCAAATCCAACACTACCACATTCTGTTAGTACTGTACCAACACTATTTTTTTCCAGATAAAAATCTTTGGGATATTTTAACTTCTCTTTTTTCGAACCCTGCCATACAACAGCTTGTGGAAAGTTGCTAGTGCTTAGTTTGTCTGAATAATTGAAAATAGTATGAAAAGTACCTAGTTTCACTTCATCATCACCTGATATTGAGCTCAATCTGTAACAGCCTTGCTCACTAGGATCTACTAGAAAACTTGGCTTAGCATCACCTTCTTCTACTTCCCACTTAACGGAATACTCTTTATCATTTTTAACCATCCAGCCATATACTGTTTTAGAGTGTTCAGATAAAACATTTCCATTAGGGCTACATTCAGATGGTACTAACAACGGATAAGTTTTACCAATGCCCGAACTACTATCAGTATCAATCTCTGCCATGAAGAAATCGGTGTCACTTTCTGGATAATATTTCCCTTTAAGCAGCATCCATTTTCCGTCTCGTGATATACCTGTAACAAATATTCCTTGAGAGTTTCTCTTAAATCTATCTGTGTCAAAAATGATGGTTCTGTTATCTACAAAAAGCGCACCAGATAAGCATAACGGCATTACGATATTCCCTGCCACTGCACTTCCATCTCTAGACATACCGATACACTGTGTATTTAAAGCTGTTTCTAAAGGTGTTATGCCTACAATAGGATCCCATACACAAGCATAAGATGTAGATTTCTCACCAATTGAAAAATGGTAATTCCCTACTATCTTCTCCCTCGAAAAATTAATTCCCAAGGGTTCAAAGAATCCCCCATCTACAGCACTCTCTCCGTGGACTATTTTATTCAAATTTCCAAGAGCTTGAAATAGACTAGGCTTATATTGCCCCGTTGCTTCCTTGCATTTAATATGCACCAGGGCTAGTTCTGGCACAAACGCTTCCATATCTTAATATTAGGATTAATTTACACTCACCAACACAGGTTATTATACTAAATTTGCAAATATATTACAATAAATAGCATTTATACAGAAACACTTTTTACTTGGGCTGAATATTATCAAAATATAACAGAAAATACTAACTAACTTTGTTATGCTAAATTAATATTTTCGGTAGTAAATGAGTTCGCACCTAAACTACACAAAGCATCATGAGCTAAATTGTTCTCTGTATTTAAAACATGCACTCTGGAAAGCTTATACTTGATAGCATCCGTAGCACCACTCCAACTTCCTCCTTTTCCGCATCTTGCATGCATAACATAAGAATTATTAGAAAAAGCATAGATGAACCGATTCCTTTCATGAGCCTGTTGTGCAGTAAAAATAGAACCTGGAGGATACTTAGAGATTAAACATTTTTCGATTGCTGGTTGAGCTTCTAATTCCGTATCAGTAAAGCCTCGCGGCAAAATTTCAATATACTGACTCCCTTCGTTTTTAAGATAGGCATTAGCAGCAATGGTATCTGTACCGTTAGCGCCCCCAGAACACAAGGTATAACCCTCTAAGGCGACCTTTTCGGCCAATAAAATTGTAGCATCCTCTGTTTCTTTATCTATTTTTCTAGAGCCTACTATAGATATAGCTTTCTGTTGAAAAATATTACCTGACATCCAAACTACGGGAGGAATATTAAGATTAGCAGTAGAAAGCCAACGCACTGGGTAGTTATTACAGATTATTGTAGTTAACTTCTTATCATGAAAATACTTCTCAACAGTGCTTAAATGCTCTTTGTTACTTAAAAGTTCTATCTCCTCGTTTAAGTTAAGACGTGAAAACGTTTCTAGATAATTGTTTAGGGTTAGCTTATGTTGAATAATAAAATTTATTACAGACTTATGCCGATAAAAATAGCTTCTTTCAAAGGTATTTAATAGTGGAGCATATAAAGAAGCTATAAGCAAAGCTATTTCTATACTGTAAACTTTATCTTCAGTGCTCTTTTGAGAAGGTATTTCTACAGTATTATTACATGTTGGTACAACTACGGAGGACATAAATTATTATACCATATAATGCATTATTCATGCTTTAGCACTTACAATGATAAAAGAGAATTAGGAGGATTCATCCAATGTTTCAGTAAGGTTTCTGGTGCTACATTTGCATGGAGATCTTTTTTAATATGTGATAACTTATTATTAAAATTTAAGTATTTTTTCTGTGATTGAAGTTGTGGCATTACTTTTTCAATATAGGTGAAGACTTTTTGAATATCACTTTTCTCATCCAATGCAGTTGCTATTAACAGATGATTGATTGCCTCTAATCCATCTGCTTTATGTTCTAAAGCACGCCAGGAGTTTTGAATTACTATCTCAGGATTAAATACCCTGGCCAGCGCTATTTTTGTTGAAAAGTTCATATAGGCCTCATAGATAGCTTCATCTTTGTTAGAACAATTTTCAATCTCTTCGTAATAATTTAGAATAGTATATTTAGCCCTGGAACGCATTAAAACATTATAAGTTTCTTTTGATAAAGGTGATTTTTTAGCTTTTCCTGTAGATGCCCCTTTGTCATGGTACCTATATAATATCGTCGGACTCTCTATGTAGGCATAATTAAGATAAGGAGATGAGTGTATCCAGAAATATAGATCGGATGCGAAGGGGGTCTGAAATCCTCCCATCTCTTCAACAGACTTTTTTTTCATCATTATACTGGGGTGAGAAATAAAATTGGTATTAAAAAGCTCCCGCGCTAACACCTTAGACGGCAATTGTCTATTATACTGAAATGGGAGCGTTTCATTATTCGAGAATCCAGCATTTTTGATTCCTTTATAGTTTGTATAGACAATATCGGTATTAGAATTCTGTTCGAAAAGTTCAATCTGCTTTTGAATTCTATCGGGATACATAATATCATCCCCATCCATTCTGGCAATATAAGTACTATTAGATTCATGCTGTAAAATCTGGATCAGTTGGTCAAAAGCATCTAGGTTCTTTCCAATATTTTCCTGATAAATATATCGTATTCTTCTATCGTGGCAATACTTTTTAATGATATTAGCAGTACTATCGGTAGAGCCATCATCCAAAATAATAAATTCGAAATTCTTATAACTCTGACCCAGTACCGATAGTACCATCTGTTCAATATACTTTTCCTGATTGTTCACTGGACAAACAATCGATAATTTATGAGAACTACTCTTTTTACTTTTCAGCCTAACTGCAGGTAAATAATGGCTTATTTTATTCTTGATACTATCTATAAAAGATCTAGTATCGATAATTTTTCGTGCATCATCATTAGAGGAATTATTTTTAATGCAATTTACAGCATTATTTGCAACTAAATCTATTTTTACAGGCACTCCTCCTGATGCTAGAATTTCGTTATATTTGTTTTTATTATCCCTATTATCCTTAGTAAAATATATTGAATATTTACTTTGCGCGATTATTTTCTGCTTTTCCCAATGAGGCAGAAATCCTCTTGAAATGTGACGTAAATCCTTGTATTTTTCCCAGCCATATCCCCAAATACGGATATCTATTCCGTCTTTATTTAGTTTTACTAGTACATCTGCTTTCTCATCTGATGCCGTGCCTATATAACTAACATCAATTTTTTTTTCTAATTGATAGTTTGTATAATTCTCTAAAAAAAGTCCTTCTGGAATTTTATTTGGAAAGCTGGAATGGAATCCCCATACCTCATCAAATTCTGAAAATTCTGAAGCTGCATACGTTGTATTTTGTGATAAACAGACGCCAAAAGTCGTTGGTTTATTCTTTAGTGTTTGTACTAATCCAGAAGGTTTGTCTTTAAATGTTTCTATAATCAACTGGATTCCTTCTCTAATAATAATGTTCTGAACCCGTTCAAGAGTCGTCTTATTTACAAGATGGACAAGTATGTCATTGTTTTCAAATTTTATCTCTGTATCATTACTTAGTTGATACGGTAATCCTAATGCATCCATCATCGGCTTTACGTAATTATAATAGTAAAATGATGTATTATGTTGAGGGAAATCGTATCCATTACTAATGAGAAGCCACTTCATGCTGTTATTATTATTGGTTTTGCAGATTATATGCTTAGTATTGAATTCTAGATAAAATCAATCACTATCTTAGAAAAATCCATGAACTGATTTCAAACTATGGAATAAATAAATCAGTAGTAGGGAGATATCTGCTTATGTCAATGACCTTCAGAAGATTGTATTGGGTTTTAGAGTATTTGAATGAGGATGGAACATCTGGTGTTTATGGGGTTTATACCTCGATAGCTGACCTTGTAGAGGATGGTCTGCCAGCATTTCTAAAAGAGTATAATTTCGGCAACACAAGATTGAATCTAGTAAAATTGGATAATAAAGCAGGTGCTCTTGCAACGTATTGCACAGATCATTTTTCGAGTATGACCGAAAAGTTATCCGAATACGTGGAGCATGGCGATTTTTCTGTAGATGAAGTTACTATGCTACAAGAAAAACTAGACACATTAAACTAAGAACAACTAAATTCTTACTTTCTTGAAAAAATTGGGTCACAAAGGTTACCATTCTGGAAACAAGCAGTGGTTCATACCAGATTGCTTATTTCCAGAATATTTTTTACGCTAATGTTACTGCGCCACTTGCTTTAATGGCTTCTAGTTCTTCTAGGGCTAGGCCTGTACCTAATGCAACACAATTAATGGCATCCTCAGCAACATACACTGGAATTTTGGTAATACTACTAATCATTGCATCTAGTCCTCTTAGCATAGCCCCTCCGCCAGTAAGAGTTATCCCTCTTTCAATGATATCGCTACTTAGTTCTGGAGGAGTCTGCTCTAGTACGAGGCACACACGTTCACAGATAGCTCTAACCGGTTCAGAAAGTGCATCTCGGACCTCGGCGCTAGTAATCTCCACAGTTTTAGGCAGACCCGCCAACAAGTCTCTTCCTTTAACTTCCATTGCTAACTCTTGTTCTAAAGGATACGCCGATCCAATTTTAATCTTAATTTCCTCTGCGGTAGGATCACCAATCAAAAGGTTGTAATTATTTCTAACCATTTTGATAATTGATTCATCAAACTTATTTCCAGCCGATCTTATACTATGTGATATAACTATTCCACCAAGACTAATAATGGCTATATCTGTTGTTCCGCCACCAATATCAATAACAAGATTCCCTCCTGCTGAGGATATTGGAAGGCCACTACCGATTGCTGCAGCCATTGGCTCTTCAATGGTCATAGCTTCTCCTGCACCCGCTTCCTTTGCTGCCTGTATAACCGCTCTTCTCTCTACGTTAGTTACTCCGCTAGGTACACATAAGAGTATTCTAGGTTTAAAAAATCTTCTATTGCCACATACCTTTTTAATGATGTATTCTAACATTTTCAGAGTGGTGGTGTAATCGGCAATAACACCATCTTTAAGGGGTCGGATAGCAGCTATATTTCCAGGAGTTCTTCCAATCATATCTCTAGCCTCCCTACCTAATGCTAATACTTTCCCATTCTTTGTATTAACGGCTACTACCGTAGGTTCAGCAAGGATAATACCTTTTCCCCTCTGATAAACTAAAATATTCGCAGTCCCTAGATCTATTCCAATTTCACGTGTAAAATTTAACATGTTTCCTTCTATATTTTATTCTTTACTAAAACTAGTTTACTATAATTAGTAGCTGCAGAAGTAACATACCTAATAAGAAACTTGCTGAAGATGAATACCCGGACCTGCACTATTTCAATACAATGATAAACATGCCCCTTATCTAATCTAAAACAGTACTAAGTTAAACTAGTTAAAGTGTGTCTCTTCTCGCATCTCTATAACACACCTGTTATCTCCATCTAACTTAAGTTTACAGGAATCGGGGAGAGTAGTTGAACGGCTATCGGCTTTAGAATCTTGAACATTAAATCCATAACCCTCTAAAGCATTGCCATAAACACTTAGATCTAATCTGGCATATCCATCAAGAAGTGAATATTCCAACTTACCAGAATTTTCCGGATCCTTGCTTACACAGATAATATTAACTAAAAGTTTTAAAGGAGCTGGATGGTTAGAAGCATCTACACTAGGTGGAAGAATATCTTTTAATTTTATAGATACGTCTATATGCTTACTGTTTCTTTTTGAATATACTAATTGATTGTGATAATTTCTTTCTTCTGTTAAGAAATCTATAAATTTCCCAGCTTTCTGATCTGTATAATCTACAGTATAAAAATATGGTTTGTCTTTGTACTGAACCAGGTGTGTAATATCCCACTCGTAGTCTATTCCATTTGTAGTTAACAATATATTATTATTTCCATCGGCAGGACCTATCGAATCATCATTTTCAAGTACATAGTTATCCTCTGTAGGATTAGTATAAATTGCTTTAATAGCAATGTAATAGTCTACTTTAGAAGAAATGGAACCTTCTACAGCAATTCTACAGTGAAGAAACTTATCCTTTTCGGGAGCAACACCATCAGGGAATTTAGCACAAGAGGAGCAAAATATCAAAATTAATAGTAGAAACTTCAGTTTATTAGGAATGCGTTGCTTAACTTTAATCATTATAAATTTCTGTAATTAGTTTGAATTTGGAATTAGCTTCATTAATATTCTACTGCATGATTCGCATTGAATAATACAATTATTGTCTAATGAATCCAGTATTTTCTCTGGTATATGCATACCGCACATACTACATCCCTTGTCACTGTTTAGTATCGCTAAGCCAGTATCGTGATGCTTTCTTTTGATGTTTTCATACTGCTTATATAGATGCGTTTCGATATTCTTTGCTATAGAAGGTCTTTGTTGCAAAAGTTTATCAAAATTAGTTTTTAATGTATCCTGTAAAATTCTAACTTCTTTCTGGTGTTTTGCTAGATCTGCCTTGAGATTTTCTAACTTGCTCTTTTCAGTTTTAGCACTAGTCTCCAGAGTAGGTTTTTTATCAAGAAGCTCCAGCATCTCATCATCTATCGTGCCTAATCGATGTTCATTGCTAGTAATATTTTTTTCAAGATTTTCAGATTCTTTGGCACTCACATTTCCTGATTGGTAGAGCGACTGTTTATCTTGCTTAATTCTAGCATTAATCTTTTCACTTTCTGCTTCAAGCTCATATATTCTGGCGTTTGTAGTATCTAATAACGACTGGTGTTTATTCCATACCAATTGTTGTTCTCTAATTTGTTGAACAATTTTATTGCCAGGATCGATTGCTGCCGCTTTTTTTCTGATATTATCTATTTCTAAATCTAGTTGAGATAATTGATAGAGAAATGACAACTGTTCGAAGCTCATAATTTATTATATCTTTTTATACTACTCTATAGTATAAATAGGAATTAAATTATTATTAATCAGTCCACACTAGTAAATATTACCGGCATATCAAATGCCGGTAATATTTATTTTTATTCGATATCTATCTCTAGAGCAGCAAGATACAACAAAATTCGTGCATAGTAGAGTGATAACCTTAGCAGATTTTCTACTCGCAATCGCTCATCAGTTTCATGTGGTTCACCATCTCCAGCCCAACTAGTTCCTATACTAACAGTATTAGGAATAGCTCTAGCATATGTTCCTCCACCCATCACCTTTGGCTTAGAAAATCCACCAGCTTCTGCATTATAAGCAGATAGAATAGCTTCTACCATAGGGCTATCAACAGGAAAGTGGAGCGGTTCACTATCTCTAAACACCTTAATTTTAAAATTCGGATAAGATTCATTTAATTTAGCTTCACATCTTTCAACTAAATCATTACCTTTCCAGGTTACAGGGTATCTGATATTGATAAGAACATAAAGATTATTTTCATCACTATTAATAATTCCAGCGTTTGCCGTGAGTGTACTAAGTTCATCACTACCTTGAATACCTAGACCGTATCCGCTAATATCACAGATATCTAATAATGCCGTATACTCTTCCCAATTACTGGCAGGAGAAATTTCTCGAATGAATCGCAACAACCTAATAGCTGCAGAATCGCCATAAAAAGGAGTAGATCCGTGTGCTGCTTTTCCGATAGCCGTTATTTCAAAAGTATCATCAGTCAGCCATGTTAGAGATATGTTTTTATCCCAAGCATTACCTATCTTTTCCAACACTTCTTCTTTTCTAGTCTGAAGAACTTTTAATTTAGCTGTACATTTATCGATAACTATATTGGGCCTATCTCCTCCTTCTATGGAGAGAAGAGCGAGTTCTCCCTTTACTAAAGGCACCTCTATCTGAAGGTCTGCAATACCCTTCTCTGCATGAACTAACGGCCAATCGGAATCAGGAGCAATCCCATAAGTAGGATGTTCTTCTGTTTTAACATATCTTTCCACACATTCAAATCCCGATTCTTCATTACAACCATAAACTGCACGGAATCTAACTTTTAAACCTTTTGTGCACTCCATGATAGCTCTCATCGCAAAAAAGCTTGCCATGGTAGGTCCTTTATCGTCTACAACCCCTCTACCATAGAGATATCCATTGTCTATTACCGCATCAAATGGAGGATGCTTCCAACCATCACCAACCGGTACTACGTCTAAATGACCCAAGCTAACGATAAGAGGTTTTCCGTCTCCAAATTCAGCCCAACCGGCATAACCATCTAAATTTTTTGTTTTCATTCCAGCATTGCTAGAAAGATTTAACATATACTGTAGCGCATTATCTATTTCTGTACCAAAAGGCGCATTAGGAGCAGGGGCACCTTCAATCGATTTAAACCGTAGCAGTTGTTGAGTGTTTTCTATTAATTCATTTTCATGATTTCTAATCCATTGTTGTACTTTTTGCACTGTTAAGCTACTCATAACTGAAGCTTACCACGAGTCACTTGGGTGTAGTCAATCTATTTTCATCTCATGAGAACCTGGCAAATAAACGGTATTTCAATCACATTTGATCTTAAATAAGCATTTTATACATTTTCTTTATCAGATTGTTCTCTATTTGTGGAACAGAAAGAGTATAAAGAACTATTTCAAAAAGGTTAAACACTAATAATTTGAGGAAAAAAAAATGAATTCAGAAGCAGGAACAAAAAAAGTAAAATTAACCCCAACAGAAGTAAAAGTGCTCAGTTTAATTGCACAGGGGCATAGCAGTAAATCTGTAGCAGAGTTACTAACTGTATCTAAAAGAACAGTAGATTTTCATCTAGCAAATATTTATGAAAAACTACAAGTTAAAAATAGAGTACAAGCATTAAGAGCTGCAAGCCGACAAGGATTAATTCCACAAGATCCAATGTTTGGTTAACATACTATATTTAACAAGAATTAATATCAATAGTAAATACATTAGAAACAAATGTATTCGACTGGTATTGACAGATATGTATCATAAATGTATAGTTGATAAAACTATATGTTAGTAATACATATGAGCAATTACACATCCGCAAATCTAGAGATGTAAAACAGTTGATAAAACTCTAAATAACTGTATTTACATATAAATGATGTAATTGTTGAAAATAGTTCCTGCAGTGTTATGTAATATAAGACTTAGATGATATCTAAGTCTTATATTTTTTTATAAATAAGTTATAGAAATAATATTAAAAGACATCTTTATTCTATAATTATTGCTATACCAAAACATTGAAAACTCTAATATAAAGTAGTCTTAGCAATAAATAGAACTCTCTTATTTCACATTTAATAAAATAATTATTAGCTTCACCTCTACTCTCTATGCACGTTCCATACTCAGCCAATACACTACTTCAGGGCCACGTAAGAGTTATGCTGCATCGCATAGCTCAAGGCAATCGCGATTGCATCTGAAACATCATCAGGTTTAGGGGCATCTCTAATACCAAGCAACTTCATCACCATATACTGAACCTGTTGCTTAGTAGCGCTTCCTACACCTGTAACACACTTCTTAATCTCTGTAGGGGCGAACTCTACCCATGGCAAATTATGATGAGATGATATCAGTAATATTACTCCTAGCGCTTTCGATACATCCAGCGCTGTTGTAGTATTCCTGGCAAAGGTCAATCGTTCGGTCACCATAATGTCTGGCTTATACTGATGGATTAATTCTGCCAACTCTTCTTCAATAATACTTAATCGCTTAGGAAGTTCAATTGGTGGAGTAGAGATTAATTTATGAATAATACTTCTGTAACTACTACCGTTCTTCTCTAAAATACAGACCCCAATCCGACCCAAGCCAGGATCTACACCTAATACTCTCATCCTATATCTAGGTTACTCCACTACCAGTGAACTATCATCCACAAAGGTAAAATTTTCTCTATCTCTGTACCAATCAGCAATATGTAAAGCAACACCATCCATAAATGTTATGTTTTTCTTTTCCGCACAAAATTTACTCATAGTAGCTCTAATATAAGATGTTTTTATCTTTCTAAGAATTGCCTGCTCCAATTCTGCACTAGCAACTACTCCGCCACCTATACAGATTAATTCACTACTAACATTGATGATAGTTTCTGATGTAGGGGTTAAATTATTAGTCCCTTCTACATATCCCCCCCAAGAATCTATCATCTCTGGTATAAAAAAAACTGAATCGCAATAATACGATATCATAGCAGGAGGATAACGAAAGAGCTCACTAGATACAATCCCCATTGTTTCAAACCCCATCTCTTTAGCAATTTTATAAACTCCACCAATACCCTGAGACGTAGCACCTATGTTTATAATATATTCATACCTAGAGTACCTTCTCAAGATAGACTTCACTTTTTCTAACATTAAAAAATACTTTTCATATGACGTTCCAGAATTTCCACATATCGTAAGCACTCTCTTACCTACACTACTTACATAACGTTCTACATCATAAGGTTCATGAAAATCTCTGGGAAGAGCAATCTCTTTATCATACATAACAAGATATTTAAATCGCTGTTCCTCTGTTAGCATTTCTGGGGCTGAAGCAAAAACATCTCTTCTGGACCTACTAGATAATAACTGCGGCATAGATTCGTCATCTGAATAACAATCGGCAGAGTAAGCCACCATCAAACTATTTAAAATTAAAACGATTGAAAATACACCCGACAACTTCATCATGATTCTCATATTACATTGATTTTGGCATATTCAACTTAAAAAAACATATTTAGATCACTACTAAATAGACAATACCAATCTCTCGCTTTTACGTCACAGTTGAATAATACTAAAAGCATATACTAAAAAGCTATACAAAAAAAACTCTCTCGAATAAGAACCATTACTATCCAGCCTAGATATTTTATTCCAATAATATTGCATATGAACAAGTGGATTTATCTAAAATATGGACTAACTCTATACTCCATAATTGCTTTAACTGGATGCGGAAATAGCAATCAGCACTCTAATACTGGCGCGCTTTCGGTAAATGATAACGAATATTTAGAAGAACAACAAGAAGCACTCGAAAATCAGCTAGATGGCAAAAGTACTTCGGCGAACGTAAATAATCCTAATATGAGTGAACTAGAAAAAGATATTAGAGAAATACTAGACTATTCAGGATTATAATGGTGGGCCCAGCTAGACTCGAACTAGCGACCTCACCCTTATCAGGGGTGCGCTCTAACCACCTGAGCTATGAGCCCCATTACTTATAAAAGTATACCTACTTTTTAGAATTTGCTGCAGAAAAAATTAGATTTATTTATCCAATTTTCCAGTACGCACATAACTGCTTTAAATTGTCTAAAGATAGTTTTTTAAATTGAGAGAAAGTAGGATCCCTTTTTCTCTTAATAAATTTACAAACCTCATCAACATTTTTACCGCGCGAGTTAATTTGAACATCAAATATAGTCTTTAATATATCTATTTTGTATTTATCAGTTAGCAAATTACTCAGTATATATTCAGCTTTATCTACAACTGACACATCAGAATCTGATACCGAAACACCTTCTTCTACATCGGTAACTTCTACAATGGTAGCACTCTTGTCTTCAGTGCTAGCACCATTATGTAAATAGGTTAATATTTTTGCAGCAGAATCCATATCATCGCCAGACCTAGCTCTTTTCATCAGCACACCGTTTTCTACTACTGGTCCAATATCTTTAATCGATCTTTTCTCAGCCCTATTACCAGACTGGGCTAACATATCCAGACCCTCATTTTTTTGCAGCTTAGAATACAATCTAACAAAAGTTTCCAGCCTAAAGTTATTAAATTTAGCTTTTAAGTATCCATCCTGCTCTAACTCCATTATGATATTCTCAATTGAATATCCTGCATAGATTCTGGCCTGCATATACATTTCTAAATCTGCTTCTAATGTTAGGGGGATATATACCATACGTTCGGCATCAGCACTACAAAAACACACTTTGGAAAAAGCAAAAAAGCATCCGATTAATAAATATTTTTTCTTCATATTAATCTAATATACTCCAATTTCAACGCATCCTGGACTGCACTAATATTCATATAACATAAGCTATTACTATCTTTCTAAACTAAACCAACAGAAAGCAAAGGCTCAACAGCCCTGGGCAACCCGATACTTCTACTAGCTTTCAATAAAACAAGATCCTTATCGCCTAATGTAAATAAATATTGAGAAATACTTTCAATAGAATCCATTTTCTTTATATTTTCAGCTGGATAGCCTAACTGCACCAATCCCGATGCAATATACTCAGCCTGACCCCCAAATAAGAGAACATCATCTGGAAACGCCTCAGATATACTCCTAGCAACTTGTTCACACCCAAGTTTTTCATACGAACCCAACTCCAGCATATCGCCCAAAACAACCACTTTTTTACCAGGCACGGAACTCTCAGATAACACCTTGACAGCAGCACAAACACTATCCGGACTAGCGTTGTAAGCATCTATAAGTGCAGTACATCCATTCGAAAGCATCTGATGCTCCATACGCATCTCAGGCATCTTGGTGTATTTTAATTTTTCACAACACTCTTTAACATTTAAACCTAATTCCGCAGCGATTAATACCGCTATAGCCGCATTTAACGCTTGATGCTTCCCTGCCACTGGAATGGTAAAATGATACTTGTCTTTGTTAATCTCAAGCATCACTTCCGATTCTTTCCAATTTATCATCCTATAACCAATTACACGACAGTTGGCATTCTCACTAAATCCAAAAGTTTTCTTTGCACAACCCGCTTTCTGTTCCATTATATGATGGAAAGAATCGTCTGCTGAATAAATTGCTAACGCACTGCTATCTAACTCCTCAAATAATTCACACTTTGCATGAGCGATCCCTTCTTTAGAGCCGAAAAATTCTATGTGATTGCTACCAATCATTGTGATAACAGCTATGGTCGGCCTGTGAACTTTAGCAAGATTCCGTATCTTACCAGCCGATCGCATCCCTAGTTCCGCTATAACATACTTATGTTCATCCGAAACATGATGCCATAATGCTGGAGATGTATAGGAGGTGTTTTTATTACCAAAAGATTTTAGAACATCATTATTGCCTTCCAAAACTTGAGCAATAAACTCCTTTGTAGAAGTCTTCCCATTGCTACCAGTAACACAGATCACTTCACCTTGGAACTGATCTCTTCTATAAGCACCGTATTTTGCAATAGCCTCAATAATATTAGGTACCTGAACAGATGGATAAGATAATTCTTTTTCAGTAAGAGCAGCAACAGATCCATTAGCTAAAGCATCTTCAACGTAATTATTACCGTCTACACGCGCTCCTTTTACTGCGATAAATAATGAATTGGGCAGAATGCTTTTACTATTAAGACAGAAGTGTGAAATAATTTCATTACCCTTAGTATGAAACAATCGTCCCCCACAAATATCTGCGAAGGACGCTACAGAAATTTTATCCATATTTATAGTTTAACTTAAACACTGCATAGCTGTCTCTATATCTCCAGCATAGCTTTTGCTCTCTTTGCCAATCTGCATTTTTTCAATGCCTTTACCAGCGATTACTACAACATCACCCAATTTAGCTTCTTCAATAGCATTATATATAGCACGTTCTCTATCCAGCTCTATCTCTACATTAGATAATGCATCCATGCCCTTTTTAATCTCTTCAGCAATAGCGGCAGGATCTTCACTTCGAGGATTATCGGTTGTGATATATACTTTTTCCGAAAACTGTGCTGCCACTTTACCCATAAGAGGTCGCTTTTCTGCGTCTCTATTTCCTCCACATCCAAACACAGTAAAGATTTTTCCTTCAGACAAATTAGCTGCCGATTGCAGTACCTTTTCCAATGCATCAGGAGTATGAGCGTAATCTACAATCACCTTAATTCCTTTTCCATTTTCAACCGTCTGGAATCTTCCAGGGACAGGAGCTATTTGCGGTAGTGCCTGAGCAATTTTCTTCAGATTATAACCTAACGACAGACATGCAGATATAGCAGCCAAGGCATTCTCTAGCTGGAATTCACCCGCAAGAGGGATCTTTATTATTTCTGTCTGATCTTTATATTTTACGCTTATAATCGTGAAATCGATGGCCGCTTCTACTAGGAAACCCTGCACATCACCCTTCCCCTTTCCATAGGTCAGCTTTCTTGGCAAGTTCAGTTCTGCACTCCATTGTGCTCCAAATTTATCATCTAGATTAAAGATGCCAGTAAAAAGTTTTTTCGATTGAGATGCTAATTCAGTAAATAACAGCTTTTTCGATTCAGCATAATCTTCCATGCTACCATGAAAATCTAAATGTTCAGGAGTAAGATTGTTAAATATACCTATATCAAATTGAGATCCCCATAACCGGCGCTCTTGTAACGCATGACTGCTTACCTCCGATACAACTACTTTCATCTTTAGTTTTTCAGAAATATTCAATGCCTTTAAATACTCTGCAGGGTAAGGCGTTGTATTTGGAATAGCATAATTAATCACTTTAGAATGAAAACCAAGAGTCCCCGTATACGAAGTATTTGTTCCAAGAATGTTTAATACCTCTTTAATCATCCAGGATATCGATGTTTTTCCATTGGTCCCTGTTACACCGATTAATTTCAGTCGTTTACTAGGATAATTGTAGAAATAGTTTGTAATATCGCTTATATACTTTATGTAATCTTCGCTCTTTGAAATGTAAGCATAAGGTATTTTGTATTTTCTAGCTAACCCTACCCCTTCTTCATCATGCACAATACAACCACTAGAACCTACGGCATCCATGATATATTCAGATGTAGAAGTAGTGCTAGTCTTGCTAGGCATACATATATACAAAGATCTACTCCTCATCTTTCTTGTATCATCTGTAATATTCTCTACTTCTGTATTCCCTAACACAAAATCCGTGGGCTTTATCGAACTTTTAAATACTAATTCTGAAAATTCCATACCTGAATCCTCTAATTAATCTCCATTAAAAAATCATTCTTCTGCAAAAATACTAGAACATAAAATCTCTTGTACATTTACAGTTATATTCTATTTATTCCTCATTTGGCAAAATTTTATAGTGCTTGATAATCTCTTTTGCTATATTATGAAAGATAGGACCAGCCACCACTCCTCCATAGATCCCCCCTCTTCGAGGATTATCTACCATAACCATAACAGTCACCTTAGGATTTCTACTAGGAACAAACCCAACAAAGTTTGCTATATACCCTCCACCCTGTAGCTTTCCGGTAGCCTTATTTACTTTCTGAGCAGTTCCCGTTTTACCAGCCAATTTATATCCTGGTATCCTCATTCTTTTACCAGTACCAGTATTCGATTCTATTACCTGCTCCATTGCATTTAAAACTTTTTCAGCCGAATCTTCACTAATAACTTGGGATGCAACCTTAACACTATTCTCTTTACCACCAACACTCTTAATGAGTCTTGGCTCCATTCTTATCCCTTTATTCGCTAATAGTGAAAATGCACTTGTTAAAGCAATTGGGGTAGCAGTTATCGATTGACCAAAACCTACATTGGCCATCTGAAGAGCTTTCGCATAATCATTTCTATTAAACATCCCTTTACGCTCATTAGGGAGTCCTAATTGAGATTTTTCTAACAACCCTAACTGCTCAAGATATTCAACCATATTATTGTAGCCTATTTTAATGCCCCAACTAGCAGCCATGGTGTTACAACTACGAGCGATACCATCTACAGCATTAATCGTACCATGAGCTCTACCACTCGCTCTAAGATGACACCTCACTCGGGACGACTTTCCAATTTTCAGCTCTCCAACACAATGAAATTTATCATCAGTTCTAACATGATGTAAATCTAAAGCTTTCGCCAAAGTAAGACACTTAAACGTAGATCCAGGCTCAAACGCAGACATGTAACAAGGATTATAATCACTAAATGTGGTGGAAAAAGTATTTTTTTCTTCTGGGATCCAAGCAGGCCAATTTGCCATGCTCAACACATCACCAGTAGCTGGATCCATAATTATCACAGCACCATACTCTGCATTGTACTCTTCAACAGCATCTCTTATGCACCTAGTTGCTACTTCTTGAAGATGCGAGTTTATTGTAAGCTGAACATCAGAACCATGCTCTGGCTTGACGCTATCTTCAGACATCCGCATGGGAAGAAACGCGCCTGTTCTATCAACCATACCCTCACGGTAACCATGATTCCCGCTAAGGATATCGTTTTTACTAAATTCTATTCCTGTAACAGGTTTATTTTCTCTTATATAACCTATTATTCCTGAAGTGTACTCACCCATAGGATAAGTACGATTACTAACCCGGTGTAAGGAGATTCCGTCTGCGTTCCATTTTACTTTCACACGCCTTACTTCATCTGCCTTACTCCTCCCGATTGGGGTGTTCCATGTGGCATTTTTCGTGCCAGTTAATGCAGCCTGTCTTAGTTCTGACGCGGAAATTTGCACCGCGGCAGAGAGTTCCAAGAAAAAAGCTGTGCTTTTGGGAACTTTCGTATAATCGATACCGAACTCGTACACATCCGTGCTCTGCGCGAGCACTTTGCTATCAGATGAGTAGATCGTCCCCCGATATGCACTGTCTTTCCGTTTAACCCAGAACCTCTTTGTATTCTTAGCATTATTTAATATATACTCCCGTGCACTAAAATGTACATTTGCTTGAGTAAGAGCCGCTAGAAGAAAAAACACCACTAACCCGAAGACCAGTATACTTTCTCTGCTTATTTTTCGACGCCTAAAGACTTTCATCTATCTTTAGCATAACCTAAAATTCAAGCCTATTCTCTGTATTTTATTCTATAAACTACTTTTTTGCTTACCTAAGAATACTAGAATACAAAAAATCCAGTATTTTTTTGCTATTTACAATTTTTCATTAAACGGTAAAAATGCCTATCATCCAATAGGCCCCAGCAACGTCCTTAGAAAATATCGTCATAGACCCCGGAGTATTGATGGTTCCGGGGTGACAATCAAATTCCAAGATGTCTTCCCGACATTGTATAGAGTCGGGATCCATGACCTTATTTAAAAACTCTTCAGAAAGGATAAAAACGCCTCACTTCAACACCCACTAATATGTTAAGTCCCTATACAACTAAAAAAAATCTCTTTTGGGGTACTATAAAATTTAATATGCAAAAGTACATAATAGCAGTCGGAATCAGTCTCAGCAACTTTTTCAACATAGTCCATAGTTCTCCAAACATCAACACTACTCAAGATATAGAAAACCCGATCCTCGATAGCGTAGAGCACACCGATATGTACCCTATTTCAACCATACAGTATGCCCAAAACAATTTACAGAGCGGTATTGCACTTAGCGCCAGTATGGATGCCGCTCTTAACTGCTGCCTGGGCAACTATCTATTTGCAACTTCCGATATTATTACATGCCTATTAACGATGAATAATCCTAACTTCATGGAAGGACAATTCATAGTTAACAATGAGTACCATCCATGCTGCGCCAAATGCTTGGAATTATCCGCTTATACATCGATGATTATTAATGCCTACAGAATAGTGACATGCAACCCTACTTCTTTAAACAATTGTTGCGGCGAATGCTTTACTATTATTAGAAATGGAGGAGTCGCGATTAATGCTATGCAAAAAGATCTATCTCCACTAACCCCTCCTGGACACATAGAGATGGGACAATCTCTGCATGAAGACTAACTGAACAGAGTCCATTAAAACTTATACCTTGCCCACCCCAGTAGGAGGTCGCATTCTATTGCCTAGAATAGCTAAAGCTAAAATCATCACCATATAAGGCATAGCATTCCATATTAACCATGATGGATGAAATCCAAAAAATTCACTCCCTTGCATAATTATATCTAGCACCATGAGCCCACCTAAAGATAGACACCAGAGAGCACAATACAGAGGTCGCCAACCACCTATTATAATGATAGCAAGTGCCGTATAACCCCTTGCCGCAGTTGCATTATCTGCATAAGCACCACCAATAGAAAGGATTGTAGCACCACCTAATGCACAGCACACCCCACATAACATCATAGTTATAAATCTAATATATTTTGGAGAGACACCTGCCAACCTAGAATTCTCAGGACTATTCCCTACGGCTAATATATGTAAACCAAATTTTGTATTTTTAAACATCCAGTGTAACAAAAACGGGAGGAGGACTGATAAAGCAAGAAAAAAGTTTTTATCAAATAATGGAATGCCCTTTTCACCATCAACACTACTTATCTGATATATGTATGGACAAAATCCTAGCGCGAATGTGTTTAGTATAACCCCAGTAATAATGTTATCAAAATAGTAGTACTGAGTTAACACCCACAATATTAATCCATAAACAGCTCCTGAAAAGAATCCTCCTAAAAGCCCTAAAGTTGCCGAACCTGTACTAATAGCAATCACTGCATTCATCACCATTGCAACTTGCATCGTTCCTTCAAGAGCAATGTTGCAGATTCCACTCTTATCACTCAACAGCCCACCCATAGCTGCAAAAAGTATCGGAGCTGCATAAAAAACACCTATGGCTATTATTTCTAAATTAAGATCAAACATTAAAATTTTCTCCTTGAATATCTAAAAGTAGCAACAACTAAAATGATAACTGCAAGAATCATCTGATGGTAGGACGGCGATAAACCTAATATATGCAACGAGGACGTAACTTTTGTAATAATAGCAAAAAATAAGGCACTAGGGATAACATAGAGTATATTATTACCCGCCAATAATCCGATTCCTATAGCAGTATAACCATAACCAGGAGATAATCCTGGATAGTACATACCGTCACAAGCAAATACAGAGAGTCCGCCAGCTAAACCTGCTAACGCTCCAGAAAGCAACAGTATCCGTACTGTAAGCTTCTTAACATTAATTCCAGCATATTCGGCTGCAACTAAATTAGCACCTAACACCCTTCTTTCGAAAGTAAGAATATTCCTTTTACCCAAATAACGTAAGATGCCTACAAAAATAATCAATAAAGGAATAGCATAACTTACCCTAACCCCCCATGCCATAAAACTAGGTATCAACCTATCTTCTGAAATTAAGATGGTACTCAAGCTCGTTGAAAAATTATCTTTTATAGGATCTTGGATGAGAGCTAAACTGATATTGATAGCAATACTATTCATCATAATAGTTGTTACCACTTCATGACCTCCTCTGTAAGCTTTAATCCATGCAGGTATTAGTGCACATAGAGATCCGGCCACCATAGATATTATAAGACTCCCTACAATTCCAATATAAGAATACAACAAAATCCCAGATGCACTCGCAGCTACTGCCCCCATCGCTAACTGACCTTCACACCCTATATTAAACAGTGAAGAATTAAAAGAAATAAAGATAGCTAATCCGCACAATAAAAGGGGAATAAAGCTCCGCAGAATATTGCTCCACCCACATGGAGAACATATCACATAATCTGAAATCCGACAGATAGCATCTACAACAGGAACTCCGTGAAAAACTAAAGATAAAATCAATAACAATGCTGCCACAATTAACAGTACTATGTTCCTAAAAATCATAAATTCAAACCTGTAATATACTCACCCAGACTCCCTTTGCTTGCAAGAGGAACTTCTGAAATACCACCTTTATTCATAACAAACACTCTATGACAATACTTAAAAAGCTCATCAACATCATAAGAAAAAATAATCGCTCCGGCACCATTCGAACACGATTCATACACTCTTTTATAAAAATCATGAATTCCTTCTATATCCAGAGCATTCGTAGGATGCTGAGCCACAATAAGCTTCGGATGAAACACAAATGTTTTGTTATTTACAAATCGCTGTTTATTTCCTCCAGAAAGAGTCCTCATCGATTGACGGATATTTACCTTAGAACTAAAATTAGAACAGAAATCCTTGCAAATATTCTTTACCACTTTCCTACTTAATAAACCATTCCTATACACTTGCGGAAATCGTTGAATACCAAGTAGCGCGTTATCTATTAAATCGAAATCCGCTACCGATCCATCTATATCTCTATCCGGACCTATAAATCTGAACCCCAGTTTTTTTCTTTCCCAAACATCGTAACTACTAATATCTTTACCAGCAAACCAGAGGCTCCCTTCTGATGTTTCATCTAAACCTATAATAGTCCGGAACAGTTCATTTTCACCATTTCCTTCAACACCAGTTATCCCGATTATCTCTCCCATACCCAAACTAAAAGATATGGATCCAGGAAACTTTTCTGCTGCTAAGCCTAGACTGATATTCTTGCACTCTAAACATGTTTCACGCACTGATGGTTTTTCCATGCAACTAGAACTTAAATTACCTCCAGTAACTTGCTTGGCAACCTCTTTTGCCGATACCTTACTGGCATCAGTACTTAATAGTAGTACCCCATCCTTTAACACGCTTATCTTATCAGCACAATTCATTACTTCTTGAAGTTTATGAGAAATGACTATAACCGCCTTTCCATCATTAGCCAATTGCCTCATAAGAGTGTAAAACAATTCTGTATCTTTGCTATTCATTCTAGAAGTAGGTTCATCAAAGATCATAATCTCCGACTTCCTTCGAACCAGTTTGAGTAGCTCCAGTTTCTTCATTTTAGCCAGACATAACGAAGATGCGAGATTATTCCATGGAAAAGTAATACCTAGCTTATTTGCGATTTTTTCTGCTTCTACTAACTCTTCTTTTCGTTGAAGTATGTTCCGTTTTTCTTCGCCAAGAATTAAATTTTCTAAGCACGTAAGCTCTGGTATAATCCCCGATTCCTGACCCACCATGCCTATACCAAGCTTAATCGCTTCTCTATTAGAGTTTAAACTGGCAATCTTATTTTTAACATAGATATTCCCACTAGTTGGAGGATAGCATCCATACAGGATCTTCATTAATGTAGATTTTCCAGCACCATTCTCACCCAAAATACAGTGAATTTTACCAGCATTAATTGAAAGAGATACATTTTTAAGTGCTGTGGAGTTATGAAATTTTTTACTAACTCCACAGAATCTTATTATCGCACTCTTATCATATAAGGAATCTTCTCTTAACATGAAAGGAATTATTAGTTAGACACTGTTACAAAGTTCTGCAATGCATTCTGAAGCCGAACTTTCATTCTTTCTGTTCCAAGAACACTCATCAGCTCAAACAACCCGGGTCCTACTGTTTTTCCAGTAAGTGCCACACGAATAGGATGAACTACCATGCCCATTTTTTCTATTCCATTCTCTGCAGCATAGTTTCTCACCCAAGATTCACAAGCATCTTTGTCCATTTCAGATGTAGAATTCACTTTTTCCAACAAACCATTTAACAATTGCGGCACATGGGGTTTAGTAAACCATTTATCAACAGCTTTCTGATCCATATTTGGAATTTCTACTAAGAAGAATTCACAAGCACTACCAAATTCAGCAAGCGTCTGCACCCGTTCTTGCTCTAATAATATTGTTTCATCAACATAAGGCGCATCTTTTTCGAATGATTCTCTCATTCTCTTCAATTCGTCTGCTCTAGCAGCATTATCCTGATTGTTCCAGTAATCGTAGGTATCATCACTTTTCACATAATGCAAGACATCTTTTGTAAGAACACTTATATCTTTCTGGCGAATATAATGACCGTTCATCCAGGTTAATTTTTCCATATCAAATACACCAGGTGAAGGTTGCAGACCGTCTAAATCGAACGCTTCTACTAATTCATCCATACTCATCAACTCTTTATCTCCACCAGGAGCCCATCCGATGAGTGATATAAAGTTCACCATAGCTTCAGGAAGGAATCCAGCACTCCTAAAATCTAAACACTTCGTATCTCCATGCCTTTTACTAAGTTTGGATCCATCTTTACCTTTAATTACCGGACAGTGTACAAATATAGGACGGGACCAGCCAAACGCATCAAACAAGCATGCATGCTTAGGAGCGCTACTAATCCATTCTTCTCCACGAATAATATGGGTTATCTCCATTAAATGGTCGTCTACCATAGATGCAAAATGGTAGGTAGGCATACCATCGGCTTTAATCAGAACGGGGTCGTCTACATTATTAGAATCCCATGCGATTCTACCTCGGATAACATCTTGTATAACAATCTCTTCATTACGAGGAACTTTTAATCGGATAACACCTGGTTTGCCTGCCTGCTTTGCCTTTTCAACAGCATCGCTACTTGCATCTCTCCACATGCCACCAAAGTAACCAATCGGCTGTTTATTTACTTGCTGGAACTCACGCATTTCAGTAAGCTCCTCAGTAGTATCAAAAGCCCAGTAGGCATAACCGCTATCTAGGAGCACTTGGATATGCTTATCGTAGATACCCAGCTCTTTACGTTCGCTCTGCCGATACGGACCAAAGGGTCCGCCTACTTCCATACCTTCTTGCCATTCAATACCTAGCCAACGTAAACTATTAAAAATATCCTGCTCGCTGCCGGGAATATAACGTGTTCTATCGGTATCCTCAATTCTTACGATGTTTGTACCATTATGGTGTTTAGCAAACAAAAACTTAAACAAAGCATCCCGTATATTCCCTACATGAGGACTCCCCGTAGGGCTCGGGGCATATCTAACTCTTACTGACATCTCTACATAACAGTATACTTAACAAGCATCATAGGAAAATAGGCTTAAGCATTAAACTCCGCAGCATAGATCTTTTTTAAGTTCATTCTCATGCTTCTTAGCTTTTGCTCCCCTAATATCGGTTTCCATCATTTCTGCAGCAAGCTGTTCGATAGTTGTTTTAGCTTCCCAGTTCAATACACTTTTAGCCTTAGAAGCGTCTCCTAATAATGTTTCCACTTCAGCAGGCCTGTAATATCGAGGATCCACTTCAACTAGCACTTTCCCATTTTCAGGATTTATACCAACTTCCTCTTCTTCCTTACCTTTCCATTCAATGTTAATTCCAACATGCTTAAAAGCAAGCTCAGTAAAATACCTTACAGAATACTGCTTTCCGGTTGCAACTACATAATCATCTGGCTTATCTTGCTGTAACATAAGGTACATGGCTTCCACATAATCTCTAGCATGCCCCCAATCGCGAAGAGAGTTTAAGTTCCCTAACACAAGCTTGTCAGACAATCCTTCCTTAATCGCAGCAACACCTCTGGTAATTTTTCGGGTAACAAAATTTTCACCACGCTTAGGAGATTCATGATTAAACAGAATTCCACAGCAAGCGTACAGATCATAAGATTCTCGGTAATTTATAGTAATCCAGTGAGCATACATTTTTGCAACAGCATAAGGGCTTCTGGGATAAAAAGGAGTTGTCTCTTTTTGAGGGATCTCTTGTACTAAACCAAATAGCTCACTTGTAGATGCTTGATAGAATCTAGTTTTATTTAACAAACCATTAACACGAATGGCTTCTAGTAACCTCAATACACCTAGAGCATCAGTATCAGCAGTATATTCTGGAGTTTCAAAACTAACTTTAACATGCGATTGAGCCGCTAAATTATATATTTCATCTGGCTGCACCAAGTTCACTAAATTTACAATTGAGCTAGTATCTGTTAAATCGGCATAGTGTAGGTGAAAATTACCAACTGGCAGTTCAGATTCTTTTACCGTTATATCATCAATCCTATAGGTATTTGGGCAAGAACATCTTCGCTTCATTCCATGCACTTCATAACCTTTCTCTAATAATAATTCAGATAGATATGCACCATCCTGACCCGTCACGCCCGTAATTAAAGCCCTTTTCTTCATATATTACATCATACATCGAAAAATAATAAAACTACAACTTTTTTCAGCAAATATAGGTATAATAATATTATATGCACTGGGGGCATAGCTCAGCTGGGAGAGCAATTGCTTTGCAAGCAATAGGTCAGGGGTTCGAATCCCCTTGCCTCCACCAACAAATTTTATAGTATCATTATTTAAGTGAACTCTTCAGATACAAGCATTAAAATTTACGATTCGCTTCAAAAAAAAGAAGTTGAGATCAAAACCCTTCAAGAAGGAATACTCACCGTCTATTCGTGCGGACCCACCGTCTACAATTACGTACACATAGGTAACATGCGTAGCTTTCTTACCGCCGATCTACTTGTTAGAACAGCAACATGCCTCGGTTATAAAGCACTATTTGTTAGCAATATCACAGACGTGGGTCATCTTACCACTGACGATGTCGCCGATTCTTGCGGTGAAGATAAGCTAGCCAAAGCACTAAAATCTAAAGAGGGCGAATGCTTTCAGAATGTATGGGAACTATCTGAATATTATGCCGAATGTTATATTCAAGATTCTGAGGCGTTAAACATCACAACACCCCTAGTACGACCCAAAGCCACTCAGCATATCCAGGAACAGATTAGAGCCATAGAAAAATTAATTGAGGACGGATTCGCCTATGTTACTGACAACGCCGTATATTTTGATATTTCTAAATTCCCTGAATATGGCAAGTTAAGCGGTAATGTTTCGCAGGATTCCCTACTGCGCCATGTAAGAGAAGTAGTAAAAGATAGCGATAAAAATCATCCAGCCGATTTCGCTCTATGGAAAAAAGATGACAACCACTTAATGCAATGGTACAGTCCTTGGGGATGGGGATTCCCAGGATGGCATCTAGAATGCAGTGTAATGGCGATGAAGTATTTAGGAGAGACTATCGATGTGCACGCAGGAGGAGAAGATCTTCTCTTCCCACATCATGAATGCGAAGTAGCACAATCGGAATGTTTAACTGGGAAAACTTTTGCTAACTACTGGCTACACACAAGATTCCTCCAAGTTGATGGTGAAAAAATGTCCAAGAGTAAAGGGAATTTCTTCACTGTTAGAGACCTAATTCATAACCAAGGAATCGATCCCAGAGCTCTACGATACGCCCTCGTTAGTACACCCTATACTAAACCATTCAATTTTACCAAGCAGATTTTAGTTGATGCATCAAAGAAAATCAAAAGATTCGATGAAGTAATAAATAAATTAAATGAAAACACCCGATTAAAATCGGAGAGTGAGGATAACACCGTTTTAAATATTTTAGATAAATTATACTCAGACGCCTTAGATGCTATGAGAAATAACCTCAATACTTCAGTAGCCATAGCTAAAACACTCGGAGCGTTTAAACAGATAGGCAGCAACATAGAAGAAATAAAAGGCAGTAATGCAACGGCATGCTTAACTCTTCTTAAAAAATTCGACTCCCTACTAGGATTTATCTTCCCAAAAATGGAGACCGGCACTGAAAAGAGTGACGAAGATAGTTCGTGCCAAATTAGTGACGAAATTAATCATCTCCTTACCCAACGAATAAATGCCAAGAAAGAAAAGGATTATGCTCTAGCCGATTCTATCCGTAATAAAATTCAAGAGATGGGATATAAAATAATCGATACGCCAGAGGGGTCAACAGTGGAAAGATTCTAGTGTACATTATTCTCATGGTTAGACACCACTACTAATATCCAATATCAACTCCTGATCGAAAATTATTTCTCTCTGAATATGGGCAGTTAGTATACTGTAATTTTATTTTCTTAATCTGTACAGGTAGATTCATTATCACATACGCCCATTCGTCTGGATGATATAACTTAACTCCTACCAAATATATCTCCTCCAAGTTGGTGAGACGAGATAATTCCAGGAGTCCGGATGCATCAATGTTTGTGCTGTCAAGATTTAGTTTCTTCACTCCCGGGTGTAGAGACTGTATCACGGAGGCCCAATCTCTTGGATCAGATAACTTAACACTATACAAACATATCTCCTCCAAACTGGTGAGATGAGATAATTTCAGGAGTCCGTATTCATCGATATTTGTAGTTCCAAGATCTAGTTTCTTCACTCCCAGGTGTAGAGACTGTATCACGGAGGCCCAATCACTTGGATCAGATAACTCAACTGCCCAAAAACTTATCTCTTCCAGACTGTTGAAACGAGATAGCTCGCGAAGTCCATCGACATCGATATTCGTAATTCCAGGATATAGTTTCCTCACCATCACAGGCAGAGATTGTATCACCACTACCCAATCAGTTGGATAAGATAACTTAACTCCTCCAAAATATATCTCTTCCAAACTGTTGAAACGAGATAATTCCTGCAGACCAGAGACATCGATATTTGTAAATCCAAGTTTTATTTTCTTCACCACTGCCGGTAAAGATTTAATCACGAAAATCCAATGTTCTCGATTAGTTAACTTAATAAATTCTAAATCTATCTTTTCCAGACTGTTGAAACGAGATAGCTCGCGAAGTCCATCGACATCGATATTCGTCCAATTAAGATACAGTTTCTTCACTCCCGGGTGTAGAGACTGTATCACTGAGGCCCAGCCACTAGGATTAGATAGTTTAACACGCATTAATCTTATCTCCTCCAAACTACTGAGACGATATAATTCCCGGAGTCCGGATGCATCAATATTTGTACTATCAAGATTTAATTGCTTCACCGTAACTGGTAGAGATTGTATAGTGGTAACCCAATTATTTAAACTGGAGAGCGTGATCTTCTCTAAATCTACAGCGGAATACGGAAATAAGCAGTCTGGTGATTTCAATCTATTTATGATACTTTTTAAACTATCTAATTCCTTTACGCTTACATTTGTCCTTGTTACAACTCTCTCTAACTTATCTAAGGTAACCTCTAATTCTTGAAGGGTGCTTCTTACTTCCACATTTATTTTACTAAATATACTAATCTCCAGTTGTCTGATAATATTATTGCGCCAAGCATCTTCACCTTGATAAACTTCAACGAGTTTTAAAATGTTAGATATATCTTCAATATTTCTGGGTATATCTGATACCACATTGAGATCTTCTGGAAAGTCTGATACCTGTTGCTGAATATTAATACATATAGCACCGAGAGACTTAGTGGCAGTCTTAATAAGTTGGATTTTTTGTAGCGTAATCATCTCTTTTAATTCTTCAATCTGTTCACCTGTTAAGGGAGAACAGGGATTCACTTCTAAATTGGCAGAAACAGATTTTAGAACAGCCACACCGATACCCAGTATTATTAATAGTTTTTTCATATTTCTAAGTATTGTACTATAGTATCTAAAAAACAATATAATCCAGGACTGTTTTCCTAAAAGAAATACTAACATTAAAATTTTGTAATGAGGAAGCAAGGATCTACAGATACTAGTTGGCAAAAGAAACCATCTATCTCTTGGTAGATTAAAATAGTTCGCTAAAAAAACTAACAACCTGTTACTGTAAATTCAGGTATTATAATTATAGTATTGCGCGGGTGGTGGAATAGGTAGACACGCTACCTTGAGGTGGTAGTGCCCCACAAGGGCGTGAAGGTTCGAGTCCTTTCCCGCGCACCAATCACTTTACTCTTCCAGTGTGTTTATTCCACAACAAAACTAGTCTCTAATTAATATTATTATTCCTGAGTTTTCTAAACATGGAATCTTCGATACTAACTAGTTTGTGATGAAGAATACTTTTTTAAAATGAGGTCATATATCCCGACTATATATAATGTCGGGAAGACATCTAGGGATAGACTATCTACAGAAAAATTTTTACTTTTTAGAGCTATCTCTACAATTGTCACCCCGAGAAACATAAATATCTCGGGGACCATGACAATATATCTAAAAGTTCAGTGCTGGTTCAGGATCCTCTCAAAAATCCACTTGTGAAGAACATCAAGAGTTATAGAATATACCGTACAAATTTTTTTGAAGTTTTGGTGCCCTCGAGCAGATTCGAACTGCTACACCCGTTAAGGCACTAGAATCTGAATCTAGCGTGTCTACCAGTTTCACCACGAGGGCTCTCTTGAGGTGAAGAATTATAATACATAGTTTACACTATAATATACAGACTAAAAAGCGGTAACCTAATGAAAAGGAGAAGCTAGATGTTAATTGATAAAAATAATTCGTTACTACTTGCCATAGATTTACAGCCTAAGTTCTTAAATGGAATTTTAAATGTAGACACACTAATGAAAAAAGGGTTATATCTAACCCAAGCCTCTGAACTGTTAAACATCCCGCATCTTGCTACGGTCCAAAACCCTGAAAGGATGGGTGGTGTACATCCATCATTAGAAAAACATTTCGAAGTTGAACAGATCTACTCTAAAATGACATTCAGCGTTACAGGAAATATCCGACTCCTTGAGAGAATAGAAAAATTAAAGAAAAAACAGATAATAGTATGGGGGATAGAAACTCCTATATGTATCACTCAATCGGTACTGCAATTATTAAAAAATCATGACGTATTCCTGGTATGTGATGCAGTAAGTGCTCGTGATGAACTTTCACACAATATTAGTCTATCTAGAATGGAACAAGCAGGCGCAAAACTCACTTGTGCCGATTCCGTTGTATACGAATGGTTGGAGACGGCAGAAAATGAACAATTTAAGAACGTACTACAACTAGTAAAAGAATCGGCTAAGTAACAAATACATAAAAATATCTTTAATAAAATTCCTTTAGTTTTATAATTTTATTGCCGATAAAATATCATTATGGGCAACTATTTTCAATATTTTTGCATTAAAAGAGTGGCAACACTCTCTGTCTTTGCCTGTGCCTTATTAAGCACCATGACAAGTTATGGTCAGCCATCCCACATTGAACAAGGCACCCACAAGTGGTGCTTCGATGCAAAGATCAGCATGCATGTAACCAATAGCAAAAGCGATGAGTGGGCAATTACTAATGGGTCTAAAGATCTTAAAAAAGCAATAAAAATAGAAGTTCCTATTTCCGTAAACGATATACTCATTTCAGATTCAAATTCAGATTTTTATTTCCCTATCGATTGGACGGGAAATCACCCTAAGCTAGGTGACATTGGCATACATTTTGATATGCATGGAGTAGTAGATGCTGATAACGGGATGGTCACTCTAAAATCAGATGGATTTGCCAGACTGCTCATAAAACAGAAATGGCGTATGCTAGATGCATCCAAGCTACTAGTCCGCGGACATATCGAACGCAGTTTATCCGCAGACCACAAAGGAAGAACTGTAGAAGACTGCCAGATTAAAGGTAGTGATGAAGTAGAAAATAAACAAGCTGCTCATGGACAATTAATTAAAGAACCTAGCAGATTATTACGCTCTAATGGCCCCATTCCTTCCGATGCTCCTTCCATGAAAGAGCAAGAACAGTCTTCAGCATGCTGCTCTAGCATGAAACACTTCTTCTTAAAGTTCAAAATATCATTTATGGGTGCCTCTATCGAGATAGAGACGTGGACATTCACCAGAAACCCTCAAACCCCAACCACTCCAAAAGATGAGGAAGGCACTTATGAAAACACATTCATCGATCAGTTTCTTGAAAATAAAGGAGTAACCGCCCCTGAAAGAAGAAATGCAATAGTAGAGGTTCCCAATGAAGAATTATTTACAGCAAAAGAAGTTGAAAAAAACGAGGATGTAAAGGGCACTAATATAGATAGTGACAACACTAATGCTGAAAAAGATGTTACTACTGCAGATCTCGATGAGAATGCTGATATAGAATCGGATAGAATGAGTCAGTTATCTGATATTAGCTTCCAGTGTTCTGAAGATAAACTTGATGACGATTTAGATAACGATGATAACGATTAATGCTGGTGAGGATCACTAAGTAAAACAGATTGCATAGCGCTGATTAATCTCTATTCATAGGTAAAATATGTGTTATGCAATCTCTAGCTAAACCTAACAGACTAAAGAATAATCATATGGGGATATCGTTTCCTCAGTGCATTTTTTATATTCTCCGGTATACGAGTATCACGCATATCGATAAACTCTAGTTTTTTTAAATTTAATATACTGAACACTCGCTCAGTAATATTTCTGCAGCCTACAATATTAAGTACTCTCAGATTGGGAGAACACTCTATAATTCTCATTAAACTACCGTCTGAAATCCTGGTATTAATTATGGAAAGTGTATCTAAACTCTTCAACTCTTTCCTAAAATTCATAAATACATCTGGGGGAAGGTTCATGCAAATATCTAAATGAAGATACTTAAGATCAGGAGACTGCAATAAGATGCGCTGAACATTCACTTTTGAAATACACGTTCTGGAAAAATCAGCATACTCCAAAAATAATTCTTTATCAGAATTAACCAGGATATCTGCTGAAATGTTTCGACATCCACTCAAATCAATTGTTTTCAGTTTTCCACAATGTTGTAGAATTTGCAAAACAGATTTATTCGAGACTCGTGTCCTAGCTAATGTTATATCTTCCAAAGTTAATTTTGTATGCATAAGGATCCACTCAATGTCCTGAGGAGTAATATCTGCTCTAGTAAAATTGAGAGATAGAATCCCAAAATAATTTTCTGAATATCTATTGTCTAATAATTTTAGAGTACGCAACTGATTCAAATTTACTACTTTATTTTTCCAAACATGATTATCAAACAAAAATCGGATGTTGACCAGAGTAGTAAAACAGTATTTAAACAACATACCGGCATCAGAAGATTGCTCGAGTATATTCCTTATCACATCTTCGGGCAGAGATTCTAAATTTGCAATCTCACCAGAAACATCCTTATCAGTAACATGCTTATCATGAACATCAACTTCTGAAATATCATCACTCTCATCTATATTCAAATGACTAACTCCTGAATTTATCAACTCTTCAGAAAAAGAATGCACTCTATCTATATGAAAAATTAATGAAGTTATAACTAAAAATAAGCGGATACCACTCAACCTTACCCTTCCAAATATTTCGAAATTATCTTGATGTATTTTCATTATCATATTCCTCTAATAAACGTATACATCCCTTTCTTAATTTTTCCTCCTTCTCATCAAGATATCTGTCCACACCCTCAGTCTCCTCTAGCACATGTATATTAGAACAGGGCAAATAGTAGCAATCACTTTCCATTAGTTGCTTATAGTAAGCTGAAAATTCTATTCCTAGATGAACATAGTTTATGAGCAGTCTTAACAGATTATGCAGATCTTCATTATGAATGCTTTTTTCATGCATAATGGTGTGGTAATTATCTAATCTTTTATCCGTTCTTTCTATAAAGAAATCTATATACTGATTGTAAACTTGAGCTTTACAGTAAACTGAAGAATCCATCATATTAACATACGGATTAGCAGTTATTAATAACTTCCAAGATTTACACCGCTCTTTTAATTTTTTAAATTCTGCATGCTCTAAAATCAGTCTGCTTTTTAAGTAATCTATTGATTCTTCGTCTGATTCAATCCCATAAGCCGTATCTTTTAGTTTAGGAAAATACATCGACAGAATACTCAACCTCGGCACTCTGGAACTTAAATCTAATGACAACCCACTATCACAAGGCATATTTTTTTTAAATAATAAATTACATATTCCAGTAAACCTCATGGGGGCTCTAGTGAACCCTAGAGGAATTTTTATGTTCTTTATATAGGATAAAAAACTTGAGGAATAATTAACATTAAATGATATCAAAACCACAAACGTAAGTAAAAATTTCATCCTGAAAGGTTCTCCAATTGTTAAACTATATTATGGAAATTAAAACCACTATTATAACGAAAAAAGGAATTATTACAACAAACATCAGGAATAATTACTGTTTTATTAATATTGAAAGATCTAAACATGAGAATCTTGAAATTTCATATTGCATAAATAGTTAAAACAATTCTCTGCGTTTCTATGATTAAGCTCTACTACTTCAACCAATTCATTATCTAATGAAAAACCGAAACACAAATTACAATAGGCTATATCTTCTAAATAATTTAGCAGACTTTCCTGATAATTAATGCCCTCTATCAATTGCATCAAGACATTATAATAATCTGTTCTATTCTTATCTTTAGCATAACCAGATAGTTCAATCATTTTAGACCTTTGCACTGCTAGTCTGTGCAACTGAATTATCATATATCTATTGGTATACTTCCACTGTTCATGCCTCCCCGCTACATCTGATGGAGATATATTACCAATAAAATTTATGAAATTAAAAAAATCTTGATATACCTTATGATAATCACTCCTCACAAAAGTAATTAACGATTCCATATCCTCTGCAAGAATTTCATGATAATCTACTAACGAAACCTTTAATTCTTCTAACTTCTCACAAGTACATGATTTTACTGAAAAATTGCTTTTAAACCATCCGCCAGATTGCACAGAAAAACTTCTGGGAACAATCATTTTAGGAAAGATTTTATTCCCTGGTAAAACAGTAACAACTCTTCGAAAACTTAATTTACTAGAACAACTCCTAAGTAAAGACGGAAGTGCATACACTTTCTGTATAGGAAGAGAGAACGATAATACTAAAAATATACAAATCTTATTTACCTGCTTCATTAAAATCTATTATAGCCAAATCAGCAAACATAACCAAGCATCATAAAACATATTCTATGAAAAATAATGAAAATTAGAACAGAATCTCTCTTAATGAGCGGAATAAGATTTATTTTCTAATTCTATAACATTAAATTCTTCAAATATTTTTTGGTAACTATTTAGAAATTCTATACTGTTAATTATTAATTCCATCAAGTGATAATCAATATTTTTTTCAGCCATACAGAGCAATTTCAATAATTCCTCACCTACCTTTACATAGTTTAATTCGGCATCTAGTATCGCATTCCGTAAACCTTCAATATTCTGTTGTTTACCAATAAAATCATATTCCAATGTACTCTGAACTAAACTTACACGAGATCTATAAATCTCTAATTTATCAAGTAGTACGTTTTTTTCTTCAACTAATGTGTTGTGAAAAGTTTTTAAATCTTTATCCGATATACTGCGATACAGAGTATAACTAACCATCATCTCATCAAGATAATATTTCGATTTATTAAATGTATGGGAGGCTAAAACACTCCTCATAATAAACAATCGTCGCTGCATACGAAAACTATTGCATGATACATCGCTTACAGCACTTACAGGAGAGAACATCGTTCTTTTTTTAAAGGCTCTTTGTATAACCGGAGAAATCTGTCTCAAGCTTCTATATAAATAAGTATTTCCAAAAATGGTATCTATTGAACATGTAGCTAAAATAAAAAATATAACTTTCAACCCATTTCTACTGTAATTCATAATGGAAATAATACCCCATAAAACCAATTGCAGCTTTAATTCAGTATTGACACATCAGAAGGAGCCCTTATCTAATTTAATTTTTCTATTATTTGTTGAAATAGATTATTTGCAGTCTCTTCATCAAATTTTTTTGAACCATCATAACGATTAATTCTATTAAAAATCTTACTCTGCATTTTGTTCATGTCTTCTAAATACATGTACTGCAGTTCTATATTTTCTAGCAGACTCTGTTTATGATTCACACTCTGAAGTAAATCCTCAAATAGACCAGAATAATACGACTTCTTCTCTTCGGGTAACTTTGCAACTAAACTTGAAATATATTCAATCTGCTCTAGTTCATAACTTAAACGTATCCACTGCTCACTAAACACAATTTTACGATAGTTTTCGTAATCAACCGTACTATCCTGACCATAAGAAGACCTTAACTCTCTAACCGCAAACGACATAAGACGCATACAATTCATGCCTAAAAAATGAGCGCTTTTCAGTAGGCTATTATAGGCTAACGCTAACTCATAACTATTTTTATAGGCATATAACATCTCGGAATAATCTTCCTTCATACTTGAAACAAGCTTTTTAAGATTATTCTTAATAATATTGTCATAAGCGTCATCTACAACATTCACATTAATATCTTCTAATTTAGTAGATAAAGCATGTTTCTTTTTTAAAAAATCTATTCTTAAATCTCCATCTTCACTAAAATTTGTAGTAAGTGTTCTAGCTAATTGTGGTGCAGAAACTCTTCGAAATGCTTGCAAAGAGCTAGACTGATTCATCAATTTACTTCTAGCATGTCTTAATAAAGTTGGCAATGAGTAATTAAGCTGAGCGGATAAAACAGCCATTACTCCAATCAAAATATTGTTTTTAGTTATAAGTTTCATTCCATAAGTAATTTTACCTGTATTTTAGTATTCATGTCCGTGCAGGTAAAATAGAGATAATGCACTTATCCAATGCTCTTTCACACTTGCTAAATGAGACCTCTATAAAAAAATCTTTATCAGAAAACCTCGTCAACACAATAACCGAGTGGAACTCGGTAACCCCAGAATGTTTAGCCCCCCTTATCGCAAATCTGTTTCTTACCAAGCAGAATAAATTAACCGTAATCACCAATAGCTACGATTCTTCCATTAAGCTAGAATCTAGATTACACTTATGTGGGGTTCCTAAAGAAAAAATATTCATTCTACCAAGCGGAATATCCGCTCTCTTTGATGATGCGCTACCAGAAATCAATTTAATATCAGAACGTATAGGTACGCTCTATGAATCTACACTAGATGAATCATGCATCATTATCACTACCCCTCAGGCCGCAATCGAGCGCACTCTCCCTAAAGAAATTTTCCTAAAGAAAATTTTTAGATACTCAGAAAAAGACGATATCTCACCTGAGAAAATGATTGAAAACTTAACTCAACTAGGATATCAATCAGACGACCCCGTACAGTCCCCAGGCACCTTCTGCAAACGCGGTGGCCTCATTGATATTTATCCAATGGGAAGCAGTAATCCAATTAGAATAGAGTTCTTTGGTGACACTATAGAAAGAATAAAATATTTCAGCCCTACACTGCAAACTTCTATAGGTACAACAGAATATTTCACCATACTTCCAGCAGCTGAAACTCTCTACCCTGAAGACTTATCCTCTTTCCAAGATATTCTAGAACGAACACTGGATATTGAATGCAGCAAACTTGAAGAAACATCCGCAGAAAATCTGAGAAAAAACATTAGTAATGATATCGAAAATCTAAATCTCAATAACTACTTTCAACGCCTCAGTATCTACCATCCTTTCATCTATCCAAATTCAGGATCTTTCTTATCATACTTAGATGAAAACACCACTCTTATTCTAGACAACATCGATTCCATAAAAAGACTAGCTGAAAAATGCCTAGAAGATCTTCAACAATCTCTGTTAGGAAGAGTAGCACGAGGTGAAATACTCTCCTCTCATGCTACCGATTTCCTCGAAGAAAACCACATCTTTTTAAATCATCCATCCACACTATGCATCACAAACCTAGAACAAAGCAACTCTAATTCAGTTAAATTCAATACAGCATCATTAACCGGATATATTGGAAACTTTCCAGAATTATTAACTAACATTAAAAGATGGATTAATGAAGATGTAAAGATACTTTTTGCAACCGATCAACCTCAGAGAGTTATTAATATACTGCTGGAAAATAAAATTCCCCATACGAACAAAATAGAAGAAACTAGTTCTAAAACAACCTATCTGGCTAACGGAAATATTGCTGGCGGATTTATACTTCCTGATGCCAAACTAGCAGTAATCACAGATCTCGAAATTTTCGGAGTACAAAGACTTAAATTAACTCAGAAAAAATTCCAAAACTCTCTCCCTGTAAGCACACTACTAGATCTGAAAGAAGGCGATTATGTAGTACATATCAACTTTGGAATAGGAATATTTAAAGGATTAACCACCAGGAATGTTGCAGGGATTGAAAAAGAGTGTCTCCATATAGAATATGCTGCTCCAGACAAGCTTTTTGTTCCCGTGGATCAGTTAGATAGAGTCCAAAAATATTTAAACCCTGGCGATTCCGATCCCAAGGTCTACCGAATCACTGGTGGCGACTGGAAGACTACCGTTTCAAAGGCCAGAGAAAATGCTAGACTCTTCGCGAGAGAGCTCATAAAGCTATATGCTGAAAGGAAAAAAACTACTAGAGAACAATATGGAGATGATACGCCATGGCAAGAAGAGATGGAATCCACCTTCCCTTGGACGGAAACACCTTCACAACTTGAAGCTATAAAAGATGTAAAAAAAGACATGAATTCACCTTATCCAATGGATCGCCTTATATGTGGTGACGTAGGATTTGGAAAAACAGAAGTTGCTATACGTGGTGCATTTAAAGCGGTTATGAGTAAGAAACAGGTTGCAGTACTCTGCCCTACTACCGTGCTTAGCGAACAACATTACAGAAATTTCAGCGAACGACTAGCCTCCTTCGGAGTTAATCTTGCCGTACTCAATAGATTTACATCAACAACTGAAAAGAAAAAAATAACTGCCGACTTAAAAAGCGGGGACATCAACCTAATAATCGGTACCCACGCACTACTAAACAAAAAACTAGAATTCCATAATCTAGGAATGATTATCATTGATGAAGAACAGAAATTTGGTGTTAAACAAAAAGAACTACTAAAAGAAGTACGGACCAGTGTTGATGTTCTTAGCATGTCTGCCACACCTATCCCTAGAACACTTAGTATGGCCATGATGGACGTAAGACAGATGTCCTTGATAAATGATCCGCCACCTGGAAGACTCCCCGTCCGGACCTTTGTAAAACCTTTCAGTAAAGCGGTGATCCTCGAAGCCATTCTTAGAGAACTCACAAGAGGCGGTCAGGTGTACTATGTTTATAATCGAATTGAAGGCATTTATCATATCCAAGAACGATTGAGGAAGATGTTCCCTAATGCCAGAATAGGCGTAGGACATGGTCAGATGACGGAAAAAGAATTGGAGCCTGTTATGGTAGAGTTTGTTAAAGGAGAATTAGACATCCTGCTCTGTACCACTATTATTGAGAATGGTATAGATATATCATCAGCAAATACTATTATTGTAGAAGGAGCAGAAAAATTAGGACTCTCGCAACTGTACCAATTAAAGGGACGGGTGGGTCGTAGTAACAGACAAGCATATGCCTATTTTCTATACGCCGATTCGAAGAGTCTAACTGAGAATAGTTTAGCCCGATTAGAATCTCTCCAACAGTATAGCAGCTTAGGATCGGGATATTCCCTTGCCTACCGAGATCTACAGATTCGTGGCGCTGGAAACATGCTTGGAGCAAAACAACATGGTACTATGGCTAGCGTAGGGTATGAACTATATACCGAACTTATTAGTCAGGAAGTTAAATATTTAAAGAACATTGCAGATACTGGCAATACAAAATCTTCGTCTGAACCCGATGCTCTGGAAGGTTTAAAACCTCTACCAAGTGTAGACCTACCAATTAAAGCACTTATCCCTGTTGATTATATTCAAGAAGAAGCACAGCGATTATATTACTACAAACAGATAATGTGCAGTAGAGATTATAACACCCTCAATACAATACGTGAAGAAGTTGAAGACAGATATGGATCTCTTCCTGATGAAACCATCAATGTATTCCATATTCTTAGGTTAAGAATAGAATGCATCAAGCTAGGCATCTGTAAAATTAGCACCTCTCCAAATGAACTTGTTATTCAGTTTGAAGAGAGCGAAATACCAACAAGATGGGTACTAGGAAAACTACAATCGAATAATCCTAGAAGTAAATTCCGTGATAATCGGTTGTTCTGGCCAACTTCCGAAAATATCTTAGATGTATGCAAAACCTTATTAGAAAATATTAACCATTTTACTGTAAGAGAACAAGAGATTAGAGAAATAAACGGTGTTTAATTATTAATCAGTCGAAGTAACTTTTATTTTTTAGTCAAACTCAACACAACCGGAGTCTTCTCTCCCCGATAGCAGTTCCAGAATGCTCGGGCACTAAGCTTCATCTCTGTATTAATCTTAGACACTCTCTTCGCCATCCAGTTAACATGATCTTCCACTGTAATAGTTTTGTTCTCGCTTTCACTAAATATGGTAGCTATCATCGCTGCCGGACTTTTTCCATCCCCTAATGCGCCTCTCTCTAAAGCTTTTTGAGAAGCTAAATTCAGTAACAATTTTATATGGTTTTTCGCTGAATTCACACTCTCACCGGGATAAACAGTTATAGAAGCTACTTCCGCATTTGATGCATAGGTTATCGGTTGGAATCTAGTAGCATACAGATTAGAATCGAATCCTTCAAGCAGCTTTGCATTCATCTTAGATAATTCATCCGACTTTTTCTGCTCATCTTTTACTACTCGAACAAGATTTTTCAATTCGTCCGATTTCGTCCTAATTTCTTGCTCTGTATCCTGATTCTGCTTTTTAAGGGACAGATACTCTTTTTCTAAAACCTCTTTCTGGTCATGAAGTAGCTCAACTTTTTTTAACAAAGGATCTACGTTCTTTTTCATCTCATTTAGCATTAGCTCTTTCGAACGAATTGTATCTTCTAGTATTTTTTTCTCATGCTTTAATTTTTCTCTAACAGAAAGCAGTTGCTTATTATCCGTGGAATACTTCCCTAACAACTCTTCAACATCATGCATCTTTTTTTCTATCAAATTTTGCTTGTCTTCTAGTTTTTTAATTTCTGTGTTTTTGATGTTTACTTTCTCTATAGCAACTTGCAATTCAGCCTCTCTCTGTTGTTTTTCATAGAGAGCATTCCTTCCTTCAGTAATCCATAACCTAACATCTTTGCTTATGGTCACAAGAAATATTACGGTAATGGTCGGTATTATAATTCCGGCAGTAACGGTGAGGAATGTAGCAGTATTTTTAGGCCTAAGACCAAAGATGCTAAGTCTTTTTTTACCAATGTTTCTTCCCATCTTATCGGCAGTGTAAGCGATGAATGCACCGACAAATATTATGAGAAGAAGAAAACCTATACTAGCTATGTCCATTTTTTTACCAGTCTTAAGTTTACTTGCTTTCTTAGTAAAAGGCAAATTTCAATTGGTTTGTCACCGAATTAGTGAACACACACAGGTGTGACAGTAAGGTAAGAAGACTTAAAAAGCAAAACTCAACATTCAAGAAAATCTAAATACCTAAGGCAAATATCAATTAGTGAACCTATAGAGGGAATACTCTCTGCCGTAAACAGATACGCCTTAAACTCTTTTGTTCATTCCGGTCTTCCCTTCAAAACTTTCACCGGCATGAGGGCGTTGATTGTCTTCAATAGCGGGTCCTAATGTGCCTTCTGCAAAAACAACATTTTCTCCACCTAACGGAAACTCTTTTCTAAGCGGGTAGCCCACCCAATCGTCAGGCAATAAGAATCGTTCAGTCTGTTCGTTACCTTCAAATTCAACACCAAATAAATCCCACACTTCACGTTCAGGAAATTCAGCACCAGCAAAAACATGCTTTAAAGTAGGAACTTTTTCACCATCGTCCACACCAACCTTAATAAAGAGTCGGCGATAGCTTACGGGAGACATGATATTATAGACAACTTCGAATCGTTCCTTAAAATCTCTCTTCCCTTTCCATTCAGAATAATCCACACCTAAACATTCTGAGAAATAGGTGTACTGAAGTTCTTTATCTCTTTTCACAAACTCCATCACTCTTGGCAACGATTCTTTTTTAACACTAATATACCACTCGCCAAGTTTCTCTTCTGCAGATATAATATCATAAGAAAATTCTTCCGCTATTCTCTTAACATCGTCTCTCATTTTTTATATACTTACCCTACTCTTCGGAAATACTACCCTCATCCCAATCGATAGCATTCATCTTAAGAACATATGCATCACCAATTATCCAGAGCACCATATATATCATTACAGCAGTAAAACTGTATATCTGGTACTGAACATCGGCATTTTTAAATACACTTAGCCAACTCCAAAGAAATACTACCTCTATATCAAAAAGGATGAATAGCATAGCTACAAGATAGAACTTAATCGGGAATCGTTCTTTTGCATCACCTACGGGAGTCATGCCGCATTCATACGGGGACGACTTATACGGAGTCTCCTTTTTGGGTCCTAAAACCGTGCTTAAAAATATAAACGCCCCACCTACACCCAGAGCTGTTAATACTAGTATAAATAGTGCTAAATAATCGTTGTTCACAAATCCCCTCTCAATAAAACTTTACCATGCTTCATAAAAGTTTAAATAATGTTTTTCTAAATATGCTAAATATATTATCGGAATACTAATCCGCTTTCTTCTCTGAAGGTTTCAAGCTAACAGTATGTTCTATAGATTTATTATATGCGGACTCTATACCCTACTATAGCCAGCCAGCCAACCACACCCATCATCGCGGTGCCCTAGAATAGCACGATCCGGCCCAATTATAAAAAAGCAAACACTTTAATAAAGACAATTTAGTTCCTAGTATTCTTCCATATTCTTTTCGTTTTATTATGATTTTTTTTTTCCTATTTATTACTATTCATAAAAATACTAACACTACCAATAATACCATCGTCTAGAATACTTAATTTTAACTAATTTTATCATCAATTCATAGGAATATCTTCATGAGAAAAAGAGCAAAGTTTTACAGCCTTCCAGTAGTTGCTGGAACCATCATCGGATGCGGTGGCGCTGATAGTTCATCGTTATCATCAAACAACCATAAACCAACCATTACAACGGTAAGTACAGCACAGAGTGCTAAAGCAAAATCTGCTATAGCTAGTGTTTCTAAGCCTGAAAAATTCGGCAGAACATCTAAAGCAGCAGAAGTTACGGCAACTGGAGATGAAACTAAGGCTAACGCGCACATAGAAAAATACAAATCAAGCTATTTTAATAAGTTTACAGCTACTCAGCTAGTTGAAGACAAAAAAATCCGCGATGCTGTTGTTAAAAATGCAAAAACTATTTTACAGTACTATCATTTTTACAAGTCTGGAACAGCCAAGAATCCTAGCTTGAACGATTACGGACTACTCAGCCGGGCAGTTCTTTCAGCTGCTGTTATGAATATTCTTGAGAATTATGCAGTTGCAACTGTTGCAAAAAGCACTAACAGCCATGGAACCATTAAAAAGTACGCCGATTATGTTATCCAAAGCTATTATAAAGATAAAACAGGTGCTATAAAAACTCCAACATTAGACGATTATGCAATGTTAGGAGACGGTGTGCTCTACGTAGCAATTTCAAGCGCATCCTCGGATATTGCTACAGAATTCAAAAAGAAAGCTGCAGTTATTGAAAACTATAAGAACGCATATGCCAACCTAGCCAATAACTACAACAGCCTTGCAAAGAATTATAATACTTATCAAGAAAGCTATAAAACTGTTTATACTGCTTATACTGAGGCTAGAGAAAAACTACTTACCAATCAGTCTGCAGTATCCCAATTAAACACTCAATTAGCAACACTTACAGAACAGTACAATGCCTCAGAAGCAACTAGACAAAAAATGGAAAACGAAGTAGAGGCATTAAGAGTAGAGCTAGAAAACGAAAGAGCTAAACTATCGGCTGAAGCACTAAAATATGCTGACTATGTATCTCCCGAAGAGCACAATGCTGTTGTAGCAGAACTAGAATCGGTTAGAAATAATCCTACAACGATGAATCCGGATGCTAGCGGAGATATGATTACCCATGGAGTAGCATCCTCCGAAGAATATGAATCACTAAGAAGTGAGTTAGAATACTACAAGCAGCAGTACGTATCAGGCGACTCATTTAGTTCCGGTGGCGCCATGGTATCCATGAATCCGGATCAGTATCAACCAGCACAACAAGATCCTGCTAGCGACATCTTTAAGCAAGTTATGGATGCTTATGATAGAATCATGGAAAGCAGCTCTGCTGAAGACGAATCCGACTATCAAGACGTGATCGCTAACTACTCAAACGTCAAAGCTCAGTATGAAGAAGTGATGACACAAGCAGAAAGTGAAGAAGGTGCTGATCCTGCTGCTTTAGAGAAATTAGCACAAACCATGGATGCTTATCAACAGTTAATAGCATATCACGCCGATCAAGAAACTCTGGATGTTCACATAGAATTAAAAGATAGAAAAGATCAGGCCACCTTCGATAGCGAAGAGATGGCTAATGTCTTTAACGATATCAGAGCTAACTATGAGCAAGCTATGGAACAACACCAGGCTAATAGTGCTCAGTATCAAGATGGTGCACAAGGTGGAGAATACCAGATACATGGAGTTCCTCAGGACCAATATGATGCCCTAAGGAACGAATTCGAACAGTACAAGCAAGAGGTTGCATCAGGCAACTACTATGGATCCGGTGGTGCTATGGTATCCATGAATCCGGAGCAGTATCAACCTGCACAACAAGATCCTGCTAAAGAACTCATTCAACAAGCAATGGATAATTATCAATTTCTAGTTGCTCATAGTGCTGATAACAATATCCTAGATAACTATCAAGAACTAAAAGAGATTAAAGAAAAAACATCTCTTGATGAAATAAATCAAGTTTTTGATAAATATAACAGCATCAAGGCTGAGTATGATAATGTTCTAGCAAAACTAGATTCACTTGAAATTAACGATGGCTATGCCGAATATAGTTCCGCTAGAAATTATCTACTAGAAATTATGGATGCTTACCAGAATATGCTAGCCTACAACGCAACTGAAGATCAACTTAATGCAAATGAAGATTTAAAGGCTAAACAAGATGAAGTGGCTGAAGGCGGATTATCTAAACTCATCGAAACCTATGAAAGCATCAAAGACAGCTACATGCGGGTTATGGATGTGTTGAGCCAGACTCAAGTACAACATACCGATGGAGATCAGGGCGAATATGATCATCAAACGGGTCAATCTTTTGAAGAACTCTATCATCAGTTGATGAGAGAATACCAAGAACATAAGCAAGCTTGTGATGCTAGTGATTACTATGCATCCGGTGGCGCCATGGTATCAGCAGGAAGTACGGAACATTATCAACCAGCACAACCAGATCCTGCTAACGACATCTTTAAGCAAGTTCTAGATGCTTATGATAGAATCATGGAAAGCAGCACTGCTGAAGGCGAATCCGACTATCAAGACGTGATCGCTAACTACTCAAACGTCAAAGCTCAGTATGAAGAAGTGATGACACAAGCAGAAAGTGAAGAAGGTGCTGATCCTGCTGCTATAGAGAAATTAGCACAAACCATGGATGCTTATCAACAGTTAATAGCACATCATGCCAATCAAGAAACTCTGGATGTTCACATAGAATTAAAAGATAGAAAAGATCAGACCACCTTCGAGAACGAAGAAATGGCTAACGTCTTTAACGATATCAGAGCTAACTATGAGCAAGCTATGGAACAGTACCAGGCTAATAATACTCAGTATCAAGATGGTGCACAGGGAGCTCCATCCCAAGTTCAAGGATACGT
>JAUICQ010000013.1 GCA_030427425.1 Fimbriimonadia bacterium
TATTTGTGGAGTTATTGTTAGCTTCGGAACCCACCGCTGTTTTGTCATTCCGGAATCGGAATCCAGTCTATTATCAATATGATTAATCCTCATTGTCTTTGAACCCACACTTGGTGATGATATATCAATATGTGGATCCCCTTCGAGGACGACTCCTCACAGGTAGAGTCATTCGATTACAATTGATCCCAGATAGAATCCACCTTTCTCTTAACATCTTCGCTCATCTTAATAAGCTTAGGATAATCCCGATTAAAGCCTAGCTCACCAGGTAGTTTATGAGTACAATCGAACCCGATTTTTCCTCCAAAAGACTCCCAATGAGAAGCATGATCTAACTGATCCACGGGTCCGCGTGACATAAGCACATCCCTCCCCGGATCGCAGTTTGCACCTATCCTGAAGAGTACTTCGTCGATATTCTGCACATCGCAATCGGCATCGAAGATATATACCATCTTTGTAAATGCAAGCTGACCCAATCCCCAGATAGCGTTCATTACTTTGTAAGCATGACCCGGAAATCGTTTTTTAATAGATACAAAGGCGATATTGTGAAAACATGATTCAATAGGCAGATTCATATCTACAATTTCAGGAACAGTTAACTGGATCATCGGCATAAAAATTCTCTCAACAGCCTTCCCCATCCAACCATCCTCCATCGGAGGCACACCTACTATCGTAGCAGGATACACTGGCTTCTCTCTAGTTGTGACACAAGTTACATGGAATACAGGAAAATCGGAAGCTAAAGAGTAGTACCCAGTATGATCCCCAAACGGACCCTCTAATTGTCTTTCAGCAGGATCTATATATCCCTCTAAAACTATCTCAGCATCCGCAGGAACTTCCACATCTACCGTCTTACATTTCACCAACTCTACACGCTGCTTTCTAAGGAATCCGGCAAAGAGCATCTCATCAATCTCTGGAGGCAATGGGGATATCGCGCAGAAATTATATACAGGATCGCCCCCTAACACAACGGCGACTTCAATTTTAGAATCCTTTTCCTCAGCAGTACGCATATGCTCCATTCCAGTCTTATGAATCTGCCAGTGCATACCACAAGTATTTTTATCATGGATCTGAACCCTGTACATCCCAACATTCCTTTTTCCTGTAGCCGGATTATGGGTGAATACTAATGGAAGCGTGATAAAGGGTCCGCCATCTTCTGGCCAGCATGTTAGAACAGGCAGATCTAACAGATTCACCTCATCACCTCGATATACTCTCTCTTGACATATCCCAGTCTTCACTCGCTTAGGAGGCACATTCTTCAATTCTCCTAGAAGACCTGGTAGTTTTAGGATGGCATCAAGGGGTCCGGTCGGCATGTCGGGCTTTAACAGATGATTCAATCTTTCTGCATGCTCTTCAAAGTCCGAGCAACTAAGTGCTAGTGACATCCGTTTTCTGCTTCCCATGGCGTTCATTGCGACAGGATAAGGATATTTTTTTCCACCTTCTGGAATAGCATCGGGATGTATGGAAGGATGACCCATTACCGCGCTTTTAGGATTTATTGTGCCCAATCTGTGATGATGACCCTCTACGTTTTCAAAAAGGAGGGCGGGTCCGTTCTGCTTAATAAATCTATCAGAAATCTCTGTTATTTCTAAGTAAGGACTCACTGGATGCTGAATCCGCTTTAACTCATTCTTCTCTTCTAGCACCTGTAAAAAATGCTGATAATCGTTGTATGCCACATCCTTAGTTTACTCTTAATAAAGTGTCCGCTCCGAGGTATTGTTCGTTATGTTCAAAAGTTTCTTAAACGAAAAATTATACTTATAATAGACTAGATTCCGTTCCGGAATGACAAAACAGCGGCGGGTTCACAAACTAACAATAATCCCCTAACTATCACCGTCTTCCCGGCGTTTTAAAGAAGGTCATGGACCCCGACTATATACAATGTCGGGGCGACAAATTAGAGGCGGGGCGAAAGCTATGACTCAGCTCCCCACGTTCGGTCATCCTAGAATGGGATCCACATATTGATATATCATCACCAAGTATGGGTGCACAAACTAAGAATTATCACCAACTCATAAATAGTAAAAGATCCAGCTCCTAGGAGCTGGATCTTTTACTTTGAACATAACGACGCAAAAACTTATTCAGGAGCTATAACCAGTCGGCGATGTGGATCTTCTCCTTCGCTATAGGTTTTAATTCCTTTAGTATTCTGTAAGCACTGATGGATTACTCTTCTATCGAATGCGGGCATCGCATCAAGAACAGCCTCTTCTCCTCTGCTTTTAACTTCTTTAGAAATTTTAGCAGCTAGTTTTTTCAAAGCTTGCTCACGTTTATTCCTAAAATTGTTTCCGTCAAGCACTATTCTAGCAAAATTACCGATTCTCTTACCTGATATCTTATTTAGTAGGTACTGGACGCCATTTAGTCCGTTACCATACTTACCTATAAGGAAGGATACATCTTTACCATCTAGTTCAAGATTCACGTATTTACCATTAATGCTTTTCAGTTTGACGGTAATACTTAATCCGGTATTCTCAAAAAATTCATTAGCTAGCACCGCAACATTATTTGCGACCTCTTCGCTTACCTGACTATTTTTCTTTTTGCCATCATTATCCTCTTCGGAAAGATCGGATCCGTATTTTGCCCCTTCTTCTGCAACATTCTCAGGTACAAACTTCTCTACTAGTTTTTTAATAGATGCTTTTACTTTAACCTGTCTTCTACCAAATAGTTTTCGTATCTCTTCTAACACTTCTACCTCAACTTGGTCTATCGTAACGCCTAATAAGCTTGCTGCTTTTACTGTTGCGTCCTCTATGTTGGCAGCTGTTACTTCTATACTCTCTGCTAATTTACTCATCTCTTTGTCATCCAATATCTATAATAATTCTACTTTTTTTTCTTAGGTTTATTCTTTTTAGGAGCCCCAGTATTCTTAAACATACTACTCTTCTGTATATCTGTTAAAAGAACATCTTTACCATCTGCTCCCTTCTTAATTAATGGAGGAGCCGGTAATCTATGAGCTCTTAATGTTTGCGCTGTAGATAGCACACTTGTAAAAATCCAATAAAGTACAAATGCGGACGGAATTGGCCACATCATCATCATAAAGGTCATCATTACTCCAGACATCACCCCTATCATTCTCTGCTGTGAAGCATTATTAGGATCCTGCACCGGACTCAATAACATAGCCATAGTAGTTAATGCGCCATGTATTAGAATAAGTAGATAATCCTTGCTTCCCAAATTAGAAGCCACTATCCCTGAAGTAAAAGAAGGGAAATAACTATTAATGGTATCAGCAAATTCCGGATTAACCCATAAGAAGGTACCATTCATAAATTCTATCTTGTATCTTAACATACACTGATAGATGGCAAAGAATAAAGGCAACTGAGCTAACCCGATTAAACATCCAGATGCAGGATTAATCCCATAATCCTTATACAACTGCATCGTCTTCAGTTGCAACTCCTGACCCTCATACTTCTCTTTCAACTCCGCTAACAGTGGAGACAATTGCGACATCTGCCTGCCAAACATTAACTGCCTTTGAGAAATCGGCCAGATAGCTGCTCTAACACATATCGCTAAAAAGAGACCAGCAAGAGCATAACTGAACCAAGATACTTTCCCGGTAATAGATACTAAAAAGTCTATTAACTGCCAACCAGGAATGAATCCCCATACGAGGTCCTCCTTATTCCAAGCAGCTAACTGATCTGTTATTGTATGGTAAAGATCGTACGCGCTATAAGTGGCAATAACAAATCCTTTTTCATCCTCTATCTTATTAGGATGCTTCCAACACGGATTCTTTGCATATTCATACTCATAATTGAAAAGAATCTGATGCGCTTCTTGCATCTTATTCACATCTTTCTGCTTGAGAGCTACCTGATATTTTGCATATGCAGCGGTGACAATACCATCCATCAATCGTTGCTGCTTCTTTTCAGTGGTAATAACATTACCCTGCTCCTCCTTGTTAAGTAGAGAAATATAATTATCCAGATTTAACTGAACATTATCATCCTCTGTCTTAATAGCAGAAGTTTTTAACGATTGATAAACATCGTCAGATTTCTTATTATCATTATCTTTATTAAACCCGCCTGTAAGCAGTTGATAACCTAGATAAATTGTTACAGTCCAGAGTGCAATCTGTAAAAAATTAGTTACTGCACTAGGAGCTGGTTGATTACTGTTTTTTCCGCTCATGCTCTACTTTATAAACCTTCGATACTGTTTTTCAAGGTACAGGATCGTATCCGCTTCCTCCACCTGGCCTACACCTCAATATTCGCTTAATAGTTAAAAAAAATGCTTTGGTGAAATGGTACTTTTCAAACGCTTCCTTACCATACTGAGAGCAGGTTGGAGTAAACCTACACATCTTCCATAAAGGTATATGCTGATAGAACCTAATGATTAATAAGACAAGCTTATTTAACCACACACCGCTCTCTCTCTAAATGATACGTATGAGAAAATGTTAAGTTTAAAAGATAATGAATCCCGCTAACTACGTCCTGAACCTTATGCTCAGTCTCCCAGCTTCTCACCAGAATTACATAGTCGTAAGAAAAAGGAAAAGCACTCCTCAACTGAGAAAGCGCTACTCGAACCGTTCTACGCACCCTGTTTTTGTAAGCGTGGCACCCTATATTTCTGGAAATGGCTATGCCTATCCTACCTGTCCCTGGCCTGCGAAACATAACATAAGCACCGTAACTACTACGCGTGCTATTGTTAAAAATCTCTTTGAACTCTTTCCTTTTTAAACTTTCCATACACCATCGCCAAACTACTTGCTTGCAGTTTGAGGAGTAAGCCTTTTTCTACCTTTTGTTCTTCTTCGCTTCAATACATTTCTACCGTCTGTACTCTTCATGCGAACGCGAAATCCATGAGTCTTGTGCTTGTGTCTATTGTTTGGTTGATACGTTCTTCTCATTTTAAATCACACTTTTTAGATATTACTCATAATATAATACCCGAACATTTAATTTGCAGTACAAGAGATCATCTCACTTTGATAAAACTACTAGCAGTTAAATTGCCTAAAATACCGTACATATACTTATATTTATTTTCTAAAAACAGTACGATATATATATTGTATGAGAGTACAAAATACTAGTGGCACAACTGGAAGTATAGGGATGTTAACAGTGGCCGCAAAGGTGCCAAACAACAAGCAAGGCCCACTGGAAACCCTCATGCAGAGTACAAAAGAATTTGTTGAGTTCAAGCTTCACAATTCTAAACGACTTGATATAAAGGCCTAAACAACCTTTTCGACTTTTTTTTGTTATTTATTTCTTTTTTGTTTTCCTGCATCCATGGACGGCATGCAGGAAATTTCCAATATCCCCAAAAATTTTTTCTAATGTGTTATTATGGAACCAGAGGACATAATGAAACTTGGAAACATTATCATCTATGTTGAAGACGTAGGAAGTAGCATGGACTTCTACGAAAAAGCATTCGGATTACAAAAAGGTTATCTCCATCACGATTCTAATTATGGAGAAATGAATTCTGGGGAAACAAAATTATCTTTCGTCAAGGAATCGTTCGCAATGCAGATGGGACTTGCCTTTAAACCAAACCGATTGAAGGACCCTCCTGCTGGTGTAGAAATTACTCTTATTACAGAACATGTGGACAAAGCATTTACCAAAGCACTGGATGCAGGTGCTACCGTCGTAATGGAACCAGCGCAAAAACCATGGGGTCAATCTATTGCATATGTTAGAGATCTCAATGGATTTTTAGTAGAAATAGGATCACCTACTGGAAGATAACTGGAATATAATATGAGGATGTTCACCGCAGGAGACGCCATCAGAGACTTGCATGCTCTTGCTTGTCCAGCAAGAGTCCCAATGCTACAACAGTTTTTTAAGACAGGAAAAGGAGAGTATGCAGAAGGAGATATTTTTATAGGTGCTTATATTCCAGATATAAGAAAGGTAGCTAAAAAATATCAAAAACTCTCACTAGAAGACACACTCGTCTGCTTGAAAAGCGCTATTCATGAAATAAGAATATTCGCAGTTATAGTATTGGTGAATCAATTCAAGAAGGGTACGCAGAAAGAAAGAGAGGAGATATATAGAGCGTACTTAAGCAATACAAGATATATTAATCACTGGGACATAGTTGATGTAAGTGCCGAACATATTGTAGGTGGATTCCTTTATGATACAGATGAAGTAAAAATCAATAAACTCCACCAACTAGCAGAGAGCCATAATCTGTGGGAAAAGAGGATTAGTATTATTGCAACGTTCTACTTTATACGGAGGAATCAGTTTCAACATACGCTAGATATTGCTGAAAAACTTCTACATGATAAGCACGATCTCATCCATAAAGCAGTTGGATGGATGCTTAGAGAAGTTGGGAAAAGAGATCTTCAAGCAGAGGCAGCTTTTCTAGACAAATATACTAAACAAATGCCAAGAACTATGTTACGATACGCTATCGAACAGTTCCCTAAAGAGCTGAAGTGGCACTATATGCATATGTAACATGAATCGAGTGAACCATCCTAACCTAGCAAGAAATGATTTGAAGGATAAACAGCCTCTAATTTATAGGAATAACGACTCACTCAAAAACCCTTTTTGTTAGTATTTAGCATTAAATTAGCACTATTTAATTGTATACTTAGTTATATATAATAACAAATTATCATTAATAACTATTTTAGAGGAATTTAAGAGTGAATTTTATACGTATACTGATTAATCTTGGCTGTGGAGTGTGGGTAGGGAGAACCTTAGCAAAATCGTTTCCGGCTATATTTTTGGAATTATCCTACATCATGCCCGGAATGGATCTTGGCACAAATGAATACTCCCCTGAGATAAAATTCGCTATGGGATTCCTCGGATTCATTATTGGCGCTTCCATCGGCAACATGCTATTAAAAGTTGTAGATAAAGGTATTGAAAGGTGGGAAAAATCGGATAGTGGCGAGAAAGTAAATCTGCTATTTAGTGTTATAGCCGGGATAAGCTTTGGAGGCATCGTCCTCTCTATTCCATTCATGACTGTTGTGCTTGATAATCTAGTAGTAATATCCCCCTTTATCAGCATTGGAGTTATGGTCTCCGTTGGCATGATTACTCACTATGCGCTAGATTCCATGGGAGATATCCTCCCCTGGCTGAAGAATCGACCCAAGTTCCGCAGAAAAAATATTAAAATATTAGACACAAATGTCATTATTGACGGAAGAATTTACGACATTATTAAGTCTGGATTTTTAGAAGGCAGTCTATATATTCCAGCCTTTGTATTAGATGAACTTCAATATATAGCAGACAGCTCCGATTCACTTAGAAGACAACGCGGTCGGCGAGGATTAGAAATATTGAGATTACTACAGTCGGAATTTGCTTTAGATATAGGAATTTACGATAAGCTAGTTAATCATGAAGAAGAAGTAGATAAACGATTAGTACAGCTAGCTGTCGCAACAGGCAGTGATATTGTTACAAACGATTTTAATCTGAATAGAGTTGCCATTCTCCAAAATGTGAAAGTTTTAAACATTAATGAACTATCTTTGGCACTGAAACCAACGGTACTCCCTAGAGAAGTAATCCGAGTAATGCCAATCCGTGAAGGGAATCATCCTGGGCAAGGAGTAGCTTATCTCGATGATGGTACAATGGTAGTAATAGAGAACGGAAGCAAGCATTTAAACATAGATATAGACGTCCTAACAGTTCAAATTATACAGACTGAAAAAGGAAGAATGATATTTGGTGAGGTCGCTGATTCTGGTTCTCAAGAAAATTCAGTTTCAGACGCTAAAAAGAAAAAATCACAAGAACCGTCTAAAGCTTTTACTCATCCCTAGTAAACTAGGTAACATTATTCTAAATTCTTAAATATATAGGAGAAAGGAATGGAAATTATCGTAAGGAATGCGGAAGGCAGCTTGTCCGCAAAAGATAGAGATTACGCTCAGCAAAAGATAAATAAACTAAACAAATACTTCCATCAAGCTAACAGGGTGGAAATGGTTCACAGAGAAAATAAAGTGGATCATCACCATTCACATAGAATAGAGATTACAGTTTTCGCAGACGGCTATACTATCCGTGGCGAAGAAAACGATTCTAGTATTACTGCGGCTATAGATAAAGTTGCACACAAACTTGAAACAAGACTCACAAGACTTAAAGGAAGAATCGTAGACTCCTATCGCAAAAAAGGGAAAAATGCTACTACAAACCTCTCCGCTATCGATGAAAGCAGTACGGTTGAGGATACTTCAAATAAAACTGAGATTAAAGTAACAAAACAGATATTCCTCGAACCTATGTCTTACGATGAAGCGGCTCTACAATTAGAAATGGTAGGTCACCCGTTCTATATGTTTAGAAATGAACGTAGTGGGCAAGTAGAAGTGCTCTATAGAAGGAATGATGGACATTACGGATTAATTCAAGCAGAATCGTAATAGCTTCATAAAATACACTGTAAAAACTGGAATCCACCAAAAATATCTATAAAATTTGAATAATATAGCACATTAGGTGGATTCCTTGTGGAGAATATCTTCATCCATTTGTACAAAATCTGCTATAATACTTTTAGATAAGATAATTTAGTTAAATTTTAACAGAGAGATTAATAATTAATGGCAACTTATAGAGGAAGAAAAAACGATATATGTCGTAAAGTTGGTTTCAATATCTGGGGAAAAGCAAAATGCCCTAGTACGAAACGACCCTATCCAGCGGGTCAGCACGGACCAAACTCAAAAGATAAAAGAAAATCGGAATACGGAACACAATTACTTTCTAAGCAAGTAATTAAAAGATATTACCACTTGATGGAAAAACAGTTCAGACGAACCTTCTTGAAGGCACAGAGAATGCACGGCAACACAGGTATTAACTTTTTAAGACTGTTAGAGCTAAGATTGCAGACTTCTGTATGGAGATTAGGTTATGCTAAAACTATTTTCCAAGCAAGACAGATGGTAACCCATGGGCATATCACTGTCAACGGAAACCTAGTAGACATACCTAGTTATCAAGTTAAAGTAGGCGATGTAATTGCTGTAAGAGATACTGAAGCAAGCAGAGCAATGGCACGAGGTAATTCTTATGAAGGTGCAGCCGTACCTGTTTATATGGAAGCAAATGTTCCTAAATTTGAAGGAACTATCTCTGCACTACCAGAAAGAGACGACTTTCCAAAGTTCTTTAATGAACAACAGGTTGTAGAGTTCTACGCACGTTAATAAGATATCAGGTTGTATGTTTAATACAGACCATATTCATGTAATTGGAGGAGGGAGTTGGGGAACCACTCTCTCTATTTTATTAGGAAGATACGGCATTGAAAACTCCCTATTCATACGTGACACTGAAATACTTCAACAGTTAAACGATAGAAGGGAAAACATCAAATATGCGCCAGGATTTATTATTCCTAAGTGCGTCAGCTACCAAGCATTCCACGAGCTTTTAGAGACTCCAGATAATAATGGACTCTATATCATTGCAACCCCCACTGCTGCTATATATGAAATACTGAAGCATATTCCAAAACATGCTAAAAATTTCCTCATTGCATCAAAAGGAATCCACTTAGATAGAGAGCAATTTACTGCTGATATCTTAAGAGAACATTTTCCTAACGCTAATATAGCCGTTCTTAGCGGACCCAATATCGCCGTCGAAATACTACAAGGGTCGCCTACTGCTGCAGTTATCGCATCAGAAAACACCGTTTTTACTGAAAAATTAGTGAATATCCTTCACCAAAGAATATTTAGAATTTACTCCTCGGACGATTTCATAGGCGTACAAGTAGCTGGTGCGCTAAAAAATGTTTATGCAATAGCAGCAGGAGCATCGGATGGAATTGGGTATGGAGAGAATACCAAAAGCGCACTGATAACAAGAGCGCTAAACGAAATAACCACTATCGGACTAAAGATGGGGGGCAAAATAGATACATTCCTCGGAATAGCAGGCATAGGAGATTTAATAGTCACTAGTCATAGCAAGGATAGTAGAAACTATCGAGTTGGGTATGCTCTTGGGAAAGGCGCTTCTATCGCTAATATATTGACCAACTTGGGTCAGACAGCGGAGGGAGTATCTACTTCAAACTTAATGTTTAAACTAGCCACTAAATATCAAGTACACCTGCCCATTGCCGATTCAGTATACGCAGTAGTTAATGGTAAACTAAGTGCACTACGCGCTGTAGAAATGCTAATGGAGAGATCGCCTAAGAAAGAATCAATCACTCTGAGATGACGAAGCTAAGTGCTCCCAGCACGATAGAAAATCTAAAGTATATAACAGAACCTGTTATTAATAAGTATGTACAACTAAACCCTATTTCTAAGGCTGAATTTATTGTACAATTAAAAAATCGAAAACTTAGTTACGGATACTACCCTATATCCAAGAAACTAAAAATCTGTATTTTATGCTCTGATAAGAGCGTCTACCAGTGTACATTTCATGATGTTAGCTATTTAAATGTAGAAAAGGATAGCTGGAAAGAGTATCTACAGTACGATAATGAAAAGACCAATAGAATTGTTGAAGATTATATTTCAAACAAAAAGATCAATCTATCCTTAATCGGTACATCTTTCCAGATAAAAGTCTGGGAGGCACTGCTAAGTATTCCCTCCGGTTGTTACACTCACTACCATAATATAGCAGAATGGATCCATCATCCTAATGCATTTAGAGCCGCTGGGAATGCTATCGGGAGAAATCCAGTCGGCTACCTTATTCCCTGCCATAGAGTATTTGGGAAAAAAAATCTCGGTGGTTATTACTGGGGCAGTGATATGAAAAAGCAACTGCTGAACATTGATTTCAATAAAAGTTTTTGAAGGACATAGATCCCGACCTATACACAATGTCGGGAAGACAATCGAAGGACATAAATATAGTACTGGATGGTTTGTTATAGTTGCCTTCGACAATAAAAAAACGAGCGCAGAAAACTCTACGCTCGTTTTTAAATGAAATTCTTTTTTTACTTAGTGGTGTGCTGCTTCTTTTTTTTCATCTGCGGCATGATTTGCTTCTGCATGTTTTGCTTCTGCATGATTTGCTTCTGCGTGATTTGCTTCTGCTTGTTTTGCTTCTGCTTTGGGCTCTGCACCATCTGCATCAGCTTTGTGCTCTTCAGATTTCTGTTCTGCACCATGTGCTTCAGTTTTGCTTTCAGCGCCGTGAGAATCTCCTTCTCCACCTTTGTTTCTGTTACATCCAGTAACCACTAAACCAGCAAATAAAACACCTGCTAGTAACTTTGCAATTTTATTGTTCATATTTTTGTGTTAACCTCCAAATATTACCTTAAAGACCGATTCCGGAAACCGATCTAGTCCCATATTACATGGGTAACTATCTGATAGTACCAGATATTTATACTGTTTGTCTTCAAGTTCAATATTTTTTATCTATAAATATTTTCTAACAGTATTTCTTTGGCTTTTTAAATAAAAAATGTATGCTAATTAGAAAATAAATGGTACTTTTACCATAATTCTAATGTAATACTCACATTAATATGTTAACAAACCAAGAATCCACTTTTATATTTTTATGATAACATATCATTTGAATCAATATACATTTATGTGCGAAGGGAAAGAATATTCATGAAAAACAGTACGTTATATAAAAACATAAAACATATTATCTGTGCTTTTTTATCTGTTATAGTACCAACCTTTACAAATGCTGCTTTTTGCAGCAAATACCATTTTGGACTAGAAACTACTGATTATAGCTTCCCTATCCGTTCCACAGGCGCTGTTATTACTATTAATAAGAGTACATTAACAAATTCAGCAATCTTAACAACAGCTACTACCTTGGAACCATATTTTAACAGACTTGAAAAGAACAGCAACAGTAAACATATTAAACTTTTTGTAACCATTAATCGAGCCAACTACGAATGTATAAGGGTACATCATCATTATGGATTCTCTTTCGATTTCAAGCCACAAGGTCACAACTATGCATTACTAATTCTAGACAGGGTGATTCCAAACATCCAACCAGTATCTATTAATACTAGAAGTGGAAGAAATCCACTACCGAAAAACAGGAGTCAGACCATAGAAAATGTCTCACATATTTCCAACTTCCAAGCAACAGCATCCAAGAAACGTACACTCACTGAAATTAGTGGTATTTTTTTCCTCAATTTAGACATCCCTTGCAATACATGCAGTAGCTGTGGCACTTCATTAGAAAGATATAGCACTTGGGAAAGTACCCTTATAACGCCGTCACCCAGAGCATCCTGTATATTTTTCAATAAAATTAAAAACTTCTTTTCCAGACAAAAATTAACAACCCCTACCCTGCACATCCCACTTAACACTCCACTATTTACTACTAACGAACACTCTACAACGGTAGAACTCCTCGGATTCACAGTGCCCCGTTCTGATGAATCCGAAGATGACCAAATACAGGTTGATAATATCAAAACAGATTCTATTCTTCACTGGGTTGAAACACAAACCCTACCCTATTGCGATAATCCAAGATGGATCAACCATATAACAACTGCAGAAAATAGTAGTGACACACTACAACCTAACGATGACGAAGAAAGGATGAATGAGTATCTCTTTTTCTTTGCAGAAGTAGCAAAAGCATTTGCAACCCATTATGTATAGCTGCTATTTTAACTATATTACCAATAAATCAATCTAATATTATAAGCAATCTCCAATAATAAAGATAGAGGATTTATAATATAATGAAAGATTTTAGGCAGTTAAGACTTGAAGCTAAGATAATAGAACACTATCTGGAAGATCCTAGTATGAGACAACAGATCTCTGAAGAGATTAAAAAAGATCCTAAAAAATATATCGATGAAAAACTTGATATGAAGCTATTGGGAAAAATTAAAGTTATTGTAATTGATAAAAACAATCCTCATGCCGTTATAAAATTAAAGCCTCAAGCCGAACTAAACAACGACACCTCGGTGCTAAATATGGATGATCTGGATGCCATAGCAGGAGGAGTTAATAATCCGACTACCCACCGGGTAGAGTTACACGAAGATAATCCGTTCTCTAGTATGCCATCTTATATAAATTACTTTAAGAATAATTAGTAAGGATTGTAGTATCAGGTTTTTTCTTAATCGGCCGGAGCCCATCCCTCGAGGACGGGTATATTTTGGTGATATTTGTTAGCTTTCGCCCCACATCTAATTTGTCATTCCGGAACAGACTAAATAATACATTCTTGCTTTATGCCATACTAAAATATAGGTATGCAAAAAGAGATTCTGTTCACACCCTGGCGAAGTGAATTTGTAGTAGAAAAAAAACGTAATACGGATGGTTGCATATTCGACATCCTCCCAACAGAAAACAACGATCCCCAAAATTTCATCATCTATCGCACCAACCTATGTTTTGCCATATTAAACCTCTATCCCTACACCACTGGCCATACTTTAATAGTGCCTTATAGACATACTTCAGACATCCTCTCTATTACAACTGAAGAATTTCTGGAAATTAATCAGACTACTCAACTAATTATCAGAGCACTGTCATCTATTTATCATCCTGAAGGGTTCAATATTGGCACCAATATCGGATCCGCTTCTGGTGCAGGCATTCCAGAGCACCTTCACTGGCATATAGTACCACGATGGAGCGGAGATACCGGATTTATGGGTAGCATCGGAAACACCAGAATGATCCCAGAAGATTTAAGCATTACATATCAAAAAATAGTTGAGGCGCTAAACAATGGAGCATAATGAATTACAAAATCTCAGAGAAAAGTGCCTACAGTGTACATCATGCATCAACCTTTATCCAAAAAGGAATAATGTAGTATTCGGAAGCGGGAATGAAGAGAGTCCGCTAGTATTAGTTGGCGAAGGACCCGGTGAGCAGGAAGATTTTGAAGGTATCCCCTTCGTTGGAAGAGCAGGGAAACTACTGGAACAAGCATTGAAAGACAACAATCTATCCAGAGACGATGTATACATTACAAATACGGTAAAATGCCGAGCCTGTAACTGGGAAAACAATAAAGCCATTAACCGCCCCCCTACCGAGGAGGAGTCGAATAACTGTAGAAAATGGCTCATCCCACAATTAGAAATAATTAGGCCAGAAGTCATCCTCTGTATCGGAGCACCTAGTGCAAAAAATCTGATAAAGAAGAACTTCAAAATTACTCAAGAGAGAGGAATCTATTTTCCCTCCCAGTTTAGTAGATGCATCATGGCTACACTTCACCCTTCCTATATTCTTAGAAATGGAGGCACCGAAAACAAAGAGATGTATGGCCTTATAGTAAAAGATATTGCTAAAGCATATCAAGCAGCTAATAAACTTAAAGAGAAATGGCATAATAAGTGTATAGAAGAGCCTAATTCTGGCACACTATTCTAGTTTTTTGCACTAAAACACTCGCATCATTCAATAATCATTATTAGGTAGAGCACTTCATTATGAATAATAAAATTGCTAAACTAATTACCCTATTGATATTTTTTTTAACAGTATGTATATCCCAACCTATATTCAGCTCCGAAGCAGGGGAACACTCCGCATCTAAAGAGAGGTGCCATTTCATTCAATATACTTTGAAACAAGAACACATCTCATTTCCTCATCTAACTAAATTAATAATCTCAAAGTGCAATAAAGAAGATGACATAACAAAATTTCTGCTTATGCCAATATCTGATCCGTCCGCTTTCGTAAAGCTTATTAAGGAAGAGTTCCAACAACTTGATGAGAAAGAAAAATTAAGCACTGCAACAGATATACTGAAATTTCTAAAAATGTTCTGCTATTTTCATAACGCTATAGTAGAATCGGCAATAACCCATAATAATCCTACAACAGCATTAGTATCCCATCTGCTCCTCTTACAACATGGAGTTTCACATTTTTTAAAAGAGAACATTCGTTTCTGTCATATTAATACCAACTACATGATAGAAACACTCTCCATAATTCAAAACAACTTAAATATAGATGCTGAAAAATGTGATGAAGAGGAGTGTTTTTTACATACCACCTTTACAGAGAATATCTGTAGTAAAATTGACGAATGCATAAAACTGCTAGAATCTGATAAAGATACACTCTCTTCTGAAAAGACAACTCACATTGCTCAACACTGCATATCTAGTTTAGTAGAATCGGTAGATGTTCCAAGCATAGTATCACTAGCAAATATTGAAGACTTCTTATACTGCTTCAGAAGCTCCATGCTCTTTATTGCTTATAGCCGACCCCTGTTGAACAATCTCAACATTGTCCTACCACACATACACAATCCTATTCCGAAAGCTACTCTATTATTCGATATAGTGGAAAGCTTCTTAAAAGATTACAAACTTATTAAAGTCTGTCACCTAACTAATCTCAAGATAGACTAGCGATAATTAAAGGTAAAAGAAGCACTTAACGCTTCTTTTTTCCTTTTTTCTTCTTCTTTTTACTCTTCTTCTTTTCTGGTGTCTCTAATTTATCTTCAACCATAGACTCCAACGTTACACATGAAACAGAAGGGGATACCAATACTTCCAGATCATCATTCTTGTTAGCCTGCCGATATTCGTGCAATAACTCAACAGGAAAATCTGTATCCACAAAGTCTAATTGCTTTACAGTATGTGGTAAGTATTTAAATAGCGCACCCCACTGCTTAGGATCTTTACAAGTAGTACCCGCAATTCTAAATGTTGTTAAATAGTTTAACTTACTAAGATACTTTATTCCTTCTAGCTCGTAATTGGTATTTTTAAAACCTATACCACTTATTTCCAAAGGAAGATGACACATCAAGCACTTCCAAGCAGAAGACTCCATTGCACAATTCGCTAAAACAATCGATTTTAGTTTAGTTAGCCTTTGGAGTTTTCTGCCATCAAGCCTCGATATATTCATATTGCAAATTGCTAGATCAATAATAGTGGGAGATATACTATCCAGAATAGCATTTATCTTCAGGGGCGCATTATTCCCATCTCCTAGACAGATTACATTAAAACTCTTCAAATATTTAAACTTGCCCAATAGTTCTGGGTCTTCAAAATTTACACATGTACCAATAACTCCTAACTTTTCTATTGTTGGAGGGAGCCTATGCACTAAATCATCCATCGATATAGGAAAGCCAACCTTAACAATCTCCCCCCCTAACTGAAAAACCCTTAGTTTCGGACAATGTATACTAAAATCTCTTGGAAGCCATCTAATATCAACATCATCTAGTAGCGTTAAGTCTTCCACGGTACTAGGTAAATTTGCTATTAAATCAGCACTAACAGGTTCATCTAAGTATATCATTTTAAGACCAAAATAAAAATTTTGATTATTATACTTTCCTCTAATAACTTGCTGCAACTTAAAAAGTTCCTTAAGCAAATAACTATTTACCATTACTTCGTCCCAATAATCTGAACTCATAAACCTAAGATAGTTATGATCCTCTTTGTGCAATGCATCTATTATTTTCCCTAATACTTCTCTCATACTTTTATCTGCTCGTGGATTAATCTCTTCATGAACTATTTCAGGACGCTTATCGGAAACAAGACAATTATCTAAAGCAGAACTATTTTCTACAACACTATTTTCTACAGCACTATCTTCTTTTATAGAATTAATCTCTTCTGTACTTTCTGCTAAATTTCCGTCTTTTGCATAAGGCAAACTAGAAATATACAATTCCTTGATAGAATTTTTGAATTTAACAAGATCCATGTTTTCAATACGTCCACAATTACCTATGCTTAAGAGCTTTAAGTTTTTAAACCTTAGCAATTGTACACTGTCACTTTCAAGCAAATACAGTGTATCACCTTCTAAAACCTCGATACTTTCAGGCAATTGACGGATTATATCTACAGATTCTCTTAATGCAACATTTACACAACCATTAATGTTGATATTCTTCAACTTATAAAACCTATGGAACAATTTCAGTCCAGATTCTGTGATAGAATTATATTCCAAATTTAAATCTACAATCTCATACGATATTCCATCTATTATTTCAGACCAATCTTCAGCGCCTATCCCACTTATATTAGCAAGTGATAATACTTCTAAACAGGGCAGATTTTTCAAAGAACTTAGATGCTCCCTACCAAGTTCATTAGAATCTAGTATTAACACCTGTAAAGATGAAGGGATGTTCTTAAATAAAGTAGACCAAACTTCAGAGCTTAGTGTACGCATATTGGAAAGGTTTAAATGTTTTAAATGAGTACATTCCCTTATAAAGGAGAGATCGACCTTACGGATGTTTACTCCCGAAACATGTACTGATTCCAATACATTCTTACTTTTACAGTTAGATAAAAAAGATAAACTCTTATTCACATCCATGCATGAAGCATCAATCGCATCACAGCTTAAAGGAAAAATATTTGGAATTTTCCCACCTACTATTTCTAAAGATTTTAATGTTGAAAGCTCACTTATAAAATTAAGATCGTCTTTTGATAAAGAAATATCCTTTAAAGATACACGAGTTATACCAAAAGTAAATTCTGGCTGCACATATATTTTTCTCACTAAGTTTTGCAATCTATGCAATTCCCTTAATATTTCTATATTAGAAATAGTGAAATTATTCCAGAATTCTACTTGTCCAGCATCTACTACTCCTTTTTGATGTGTATAGATATTATCTTTAAGCTCTTGTATTACAGAATCAATAGACAACCTATTTCTTAATTCAGGCACCGATATTTTGGGAGAAATAAATTCAAATCTATTTAATGAATCTATATCTGAGATACTTTTAGATTCTGCATATGAAAAATTTATACTAAAACCAGTATGAGAAAACAACTTCTCATTCAAGCTATCAAATCTTCTCGTAAAATTATCTTTGCTACAGTTATAATCCTGACAAAACTCATCTGCAATACTCAAATAATCATTATTTAACAGTCTATCTTCCACTTCTACCAAAAAATCACTCTGAAAGCTGAACTGATTGTGTAACATCCGCTTCTTCTCTATATACAAATCTAAAACAGAACAAGCTACTTGAAAACCTTCAATACTACCCTTTTCTTCAATATTTTGAATTATACACGACAGCAATTCAAACTCAGCCTCATTAAAATCTACTGCATGACTATTGTCCTTAATTACCATTGAGTATTCTTGGATACTCTTATAATCTGACGCATGACAAAATCCAAAAACCACATATAAAATGAATGCAACAACACAGCTATTTAAATGTTTAAACATACACCGAATTGTACCCTAACTTCTAGGTTTGTTTATATTTTCATTTATAACTATCACTAATCCACTAATAAAAACGAGGTTCTATCCAATAATGCTACTAAGGTTAGCAGTATCTAACCTATTAGCAAGAATGAAAAAACTAATCATTATAAGCTACTTTAAAAAAATTACTCCAGCAGTATGGGATTGGATAAACTACCATACTCTCATGGATTGTGGTGGTGCCATTATCACTAACGATAAGAGTGCCAAGAGCCCTTCAAGAGATTGGGACTTCATTTATAATCCAGAATTCACACACTTAGAACTTGAAGCGGGTCAGGTAGGCAGATACTATCCTGGTGTATGGAAACTAACTCTAAAGAATAGTAGATACCTATATGCTCCTAATATGGATAAATGGATAAACTGCCTAGAAAAGAATTCTTCTAATGGTATAAGTATCCCAACATATTATGTAAATACTAAGCAGAATTTTGCTTATGCTGGCGATATGGAAGAGAATGAAATGGATTTATTCCGACTCTCTCCCCTGAGGACCTGGGAGTGGTCGGTAGCAAGTAAAAAAACTAGCTATAAGTCGCTTATATCTTCACCCGATCCCGCATTTGTAATCGATTTCTCGAACAGTAACCGCTCTAAATTTAATAAACATTATAAAATGGAAGATGTCTTTTTGCAACTAGGTATTAATCATGAAGACTACTCCAATACTCCTGGGAAAAACCTGTTTATTTAGGCTCACTACAGCAATTTTATGTACTGTAAAATTTTACAAGATTATCTCGTTAATTTACTGTATATCTATGGAATAAGATAAACGGAAGGTAAATATTCGGGGAGAATAAAATTGTCAGACATGGTATATGCCGTATTAGGTAGTGGGATGCAAGGCACTGCAGTAGGCTACGATTTAGCTAAATTTGGGGATGCTCATAAAATATTTATGGGTGATCTTAGCATGAAGCAAGCTAAAGCTAGTGCCGATAGAGTGAACCAACTTGTACATTCCAATATATGTATACCCAAAAAAGTAGATGCCCTCGATCCTGTTAGTCTTACCAATTTTCTAGATTCTGTAAACGTATTAGCTAGCTGCGTCCCCTACTGGATGCATCCTAAAGTAGCACAAGCCGCTATTATTACGAAAACCAACATGGTTGATATGGGTGGATGCATCGTTACCACAGAAGAGATTCTAGCCCTAGATAAAAGAGCTAAATCTGCAGGAGTTACAGTAGTTCCAGATACAGGACTCGCCCCAGGATTAGTCAACAGCATTGCTCTCTATTTTCTAGAAAAATTAGACAAAGTAGATTCCATAAAAATCTACTGCGGAGGCGTTCCTCAATTTCCTACACCCGAATTTCAATATAACCTATCGTATAACATCGAAGGCCTTACTGCAGAATATAGCGGAGAGGCTACTATTATACAAGATGGAAAAATTTGTAAAATAAACACACTGGAAGAGATAGAAACAATTCAACATGATGAATTAGGGACATTAGAAGCGTTTACTACCTCTGGCTCAACCGGCACTGCACCCTATACATGGGAAACAAAAGTCCACAACTTTCAATATAAAACATTGAGGTATCCCGGACATTGTAGATTAATGAAAGTGTTTAAAGATAGCGGATTCTGGTTAAATGATGCTATTGATATTGAAGGAGCAAAAGTTAAACCACGTGAAGTATTCCACTCCCTCATGAAGAAAAGCCTTGTCATGGATGATAAAAGAGATATCGTACTGGTAATAGGAGTAGGAGAGGGCATGATTAACGGCAGAGAGTTTCCTCTAGAACTAGAACTTCTAGACAAATATGACGAAACTACACAGTTTACTGCTATGGAACGAACAGCAGGATTTTCCACATCTATCCATGCCATTAATTTAGCCAAAGGGAATCTAGCACCAGGGTGCATCAAATATGAAAACGCTATGACCTCTAACCATTTCTTAAGAGAATTGGTTAGAAGGGACATCCATATTAAAGGATTCCACTAAACTACTTACACTATCGCAAGCACTGTTACCCCAAGTACGGAAAGTAATACCTGCACCAAAATCAAGACTCCCGTTACTCTAGTCTCTTGCCAACCAATCTGCTCAAGTCCGTGATGCAAAGGAGTTTTAAACGGCATGTACCAACCAAATATTTTAATAAAAAAGAGTTTAATTGGCACCAAGACAAGTTCAAAGAATATTAATAAAGTAGCTATACCTAATGAGAATATAATACTCGCCTTACTGGAAAATAAGAATTGCATAAAAGTAATATTTTCTACTGGAATTGTTGGAACATAGATAGTTAATATATCCCAGACCACCATACCAAGAACGGCCCCTATCAACATCGATCCCGTATCCCCCATAAAAACTCTTGCTGGAGGAACATTATAGTACAGCAAAGGGATTAACGATGCTATTAACACTACCAGTATCAACGGAATATCTAATAAATGGAGGGATCCACCACTCTTCATATACAGAATACTGGTGATGACTATTAGAGATAGACTGTAAATTTTACTTACAGAAGCTGCTAAGCCATCTAGTCCGTCTGTAAAGTTAATCGCGTTAACAAAAAACAGAATCGTCAATACACCCAATAGAAGCTGAGTATAAGAAGATACAAAAGGCATACCACTTTTTCCATCAGATAAGAATAGCAGGGGAACCAGAACAATAATCAGCTGCAATAACTGTTTCACCTTCCAAGTAAATCCTCTACTACCAAATAGTTTGGGCACTAAATAATCGTCTAAAAATCCGAGCAATCCAAATCCTAGGCCCAAAAATATATATCTCCAAATAATATTGCTATCATGAAAATAATCTTGAAAAAACATCAAACCGAGTAGTGGAGGCATCAACATCAGTCCGCCTAAGTTAGGAGTCCCACTCTTCTTCTGATGATTCTCTGGCAAATATTCGCTCACTCTCTGACCCACCTTCAAGTTCAATATAAAATGATAAATGGGCTTTGAAAAAATCATTCCCGTTAAAACACTAAACCAAAATAGCTTGAAAAAAGACGCAAAATATCCATTATAAAGTTCTTGCATAATAATTAGTTTACCGATAATATAGCCTTTTAGACCTACGCCATATCTTTTCACTCACAACGTCTGTTAAAATATAAACAATAATCTTATACAAAACGTGTGCTTAAATGGCAAAATCTGCACTTTTTAATACTGGATATAAATTCGATACTTTTGCAACTAAAAAAGATATCGATGTATGCAAAAAGCTTTGTGCATGCAGCAAACTCTCCTACCCGGTACTAAAAAGATGGATTCCCAAGAATAAACACGATTGTTTTACTAGTGTATATGCTTTTATCAGACATCTGAATAATCTAAAGCAAGAGACACGCAAGAAACAGATGGAGAAAAATTTAGACTCCATTAGAAATTATCGTAGTGAGATAATTAAATCGATTGATGGAATTCCACCAAAGTCACCCTATGTTCGAGCATTTTCTGACGTACTCAAAAAGTACAGAATTTCACTAGATGAGCCGCTCTATTATCTAAAGTCTACAGAGCAAGATATGCTGCAAAATAGGTATCCGCATTACGATTCCCTACAACAATACATGAGAGGCAGCTCTGGGGCATTTGTCATGATTCTAGCAGGCATTTTTCAACTGGAGCTTAATACATTCCAACACCAATCGCTCATCGCTTTCTCTGAAGCTATGCAGCTAACCTTATTTTTACGTAATTTAAAAAAAGATGCGCTGAATAATAAAATATATTTTCCCAAAGACGATCTCTCTATGTTCTAT
>JAUICQ010000014.1 GCA_030427425.1 Fimbriimonadia bacterium
CTTGTATTATAGGATGAAGGAATTAAGTGGTTGGTATTATTTCAAGGACTTGGTATTTTCTGTGGATATATATTATCATGAAAATGGAAAAGATGGTCCAATGAAATGGTTTTATTCCGAACCAATGAAGTTCGATGATAAACTTGATAGATTTGTAGTAGATGGTGTAAAGACGACTGGTGATAAAACTATCAAATATGACGCTAAAGAATTTGATAAGTATTACAATAGTGGTAATGAATTATATAGCTTTGAGAAAGTAAAGGTAGATATTGCTAAATTGTTCCCGATTAAAAGCATGATTAAGAATAACGACACCTCCGGTCTTACTGAATACATTAATGGTGGTGTAAATGGTATGGAAACATATAAAAGGATCAAGCACTTATTAATAGACACGAAGGGCTTTTGGTGGAATTTCGCTTTTAAAGCCACATTGAAGGGGCGGTATGTTTACTTGCAGCATATGGTGCATATTAACGTTTCTTTTAGGCCGTTATACAAGGACCAAAATGGTGATTTTAGACCAGCCGACTCTGATATATATTGGAATGATTTCGTTAAGTTATATAATTCAGGTGATTTAAAAAACTTAGAAGTAGTTTCAAAAAACGACGAGTAAAATAAAAGTTTTTACCACTTAGTACCCCCCAGGTAGAGCTATACTTGGGGGTTGTATTTTTTCAAGCAGTTTCTAGTGCGAAGTCCCGATTAATACTAAAAAACTAATATTACAGACCAGACCCCGGAGCTCCGTCCTCGAAGGGGAAGGGCCATGATCTTCTATAGAAACATTAAATCTCGCAAAAAATCGTCACGGACCCTGGAAACTATAAAAATTCTGGGGTGACAATGCAGGAGTAGCGACTTTCAAATGCGGGGCTACATTTGCCAATCATCTCCCCACGTTCGGTCATCCTCGAAGGGGATCCACATATTGATATATCATCACCAAGTGTGGGTTCAAAGACAATGAGGAAAGATAATATTGATAATAGACTGGATTCCGATTCCGGAATGACAAAACAGCGGAGGGCTCACAAACTAACAATAACCCATTAACTACCACCGTCTTCCCGGCGTTATAAAGAAGGTCATGGACCCGGAACTCCGTCCTCGAAGGGGAACTATATACAATGTCGGGGCGACATTTGCCCATCACCAAGTGTGAGTTCAAAGACAATGAGGAAAAATAATATTGATAATAGACTGGATTCCGATTCCGGAATGACAAAACAGCGGCGGGTTCCGGAGCAAACAATAACCCCCTAACTATCACCGTCATGGCGGGAATTTAAAGATCCCGCTCCGTCCTCGAAGGGGAACTATATACAATGTCGGGGCGACATTTGCCAATCATCTCCCCACGTTCGGTCATCCTCGAAGGGGATCCACATATTGATATATCATCACCAAGTGTGAGTTCAAAGACAATGAGGAAAAATAATATTGATAATAGACTGGATTCCGATTCCGGAATGACAAAACAGCGGCGGGTTCCGGAGCAAACAATTATCAACAAAATATAACCGTTTATTTTTTGTTGCACAGGGCTATAGAAGCGTCTATAGCCGGCATCCGTTGATGGGCATGTGATTTCCATATCTGGGCTAGATAGTACCAGCACATTTCGATATCTTTAATTTTCTTAGGCGGACATTCTACGCTGCTTAATTTATGATAGGTGATAAGTGCCTTAGCAGGGATGAGTATTTTATCTCTAAAACTGGATTCATGACCCCTCAATATGTATCCTCCGGAATGTACAGAGAACCAAGCGGGATCTTCGGATAGTACTTCTTCCGTAGCGATGCACTTAACCCAGCTTGGAGAGAGGCCTTCGATATCTAATAGATGTACACCCGACCATAGCATTGTGTTTAATACAGGCGTATCATCGATAATATAATTAAGCGATTGCTCTAACAGTCGGTATGCTTTTTCCGAAATCGATCCCGGTATGTTTACAGCGGAGAATATCTCTAGCATAGCGAATGTATGAGTAAGAAGATCGTAATCGGTGCGTATTTTGCTATAGGAATTAAGTGGTTCGTACTGTGTTAGAATATTATTTTTTTTGCCTATCGCTATTTGGATTTTGCCAGCAAATAATGGTTCAGTAGCAGTAGCTAGTTTTGCTCCAGCTTTACGAGATCCTCTAGCGATAACATCTATAACACCCATCTCTTTACTAAATAGGGTGAAGATTCTATCGGCTTCCATGAAGTCTCTTCTTTTTAGAACAATTCCTTCTACTGTTTTACTCTCGCTCATTATCTTTATTTATAACTGAAATAGGGTACTAATAGATTTATTATAATGGATGCGATGAATAGCTTCGCCAAGGATATTTGCCGCAGATAGCACAACTAGCTTATCAAATGCCTCATAGTTATTAATTGGAATAGTATCAAGGCAAACAATTTTACTAAGGCAACTATCCTGGAGTAGTTTAGCAGCATTGTTGCTAAATACTGGATGAGTGCATGCAGCAATTACACTTTTGGCACCATTATTGATTAGTGCTTCAGCTCCTTTTACTATCGTACCCCCAGTATCAATCATGTCATCTATCATAAGACATGTTTTTTTAGAAACATCCCCAATAATTTGCGAAATTTCTACTTTATTAGGCTCTGGGCGTCTTTTGGATATAATCGCGATCTCTGTATTTAGGTATTCTGCTAAGATTCTAGCTCTAGGAACACCAGCAGCATCCGGACTCACTATTACCAAGTTCTCTTTATCTAACTTCTGTTCTAGTATCCATCGTGCGATGATGGGGGCGCCGTATAAGTGATCTACGGGTATGTTAAAGAATCCTTGTAGCTGTTCTGCGTGGAAGTCTATCGTAACCACTCTATCGGCACCAGCTGTTGTAATCATGTTGGCAACAAGTCTTGCAGTGATTGGTTCTCTAGGCTTTACTTTTTTATCTTGTCTTGCATAACCAAAGTAAGGGATAACAACATTAATTTTGTTAGCGGACGCTCTTTTAAATGCATCGATGATAATTAATAATTCCAGAAGAGAATCGTTAACGGGTCGGCAGGTGGGTTGAATGATATAGACATCCTCTCCTCTAGCCGTTTCATCAACGGAAACTCTTATCTCTCCATCACTAAATCTTGTAGTGGTAATCCTCCCTAAGTTTACGTTTAGGTAGTGTGCAATATTTTCAGATAGTGATTTATGGGCGTTACCAGAAAAAATTTTCATATAGATAATCCTAAGTTGAGATGATACCTTATATGGGATTATGTCTCATTTTTTAGTCAGGTTTCCTTTCATTTTGTTTTTCCAGGCTGGCACCCAGTTTTCTTTGCATTCTTGCTTGCTCCTGGCAATTGCTAAGGAATTCTCCTTAACATTTTCAGTTATGACACTTCCTGCGGCAATCAGAGTGTTTTTTTCGATAGTAAGAGGAGGGATGAGGGTACTGTTCGATCCTATAAAAGCATCATCCTGAATGATGGTTCTGTTTTTCTGGAATCCATCATAGTTACAGGTTATGGTACCAGCGCCTATATTAACATTTTTACCTACTGTGGCGTCTCCAACATAACTTAAGTGGGATACGGAGGTAGTGTCATTAATTTCAGAATTTTTAATCTCTACAAAGTTGCCTATTTTAACGTTGTTTTTTAGAATAGAGCCGGGTCTTAGATTTGCAAACGGACCGCATTTAACGTTTTCTCCTAACCTAGACTGATTTATGCAGCTATGAAAAACATGAGAATTTTTAGATATATGTGAATCTTGAATTGTGCAGTTGGGTCCTATAGTGCATCCACTTTCTATGACAGTGTCTCCTAGTAAATTTACGCCTGGATAGATAGTAACATCTTTTTCAATCTTCACATTCCATTCAATATAAGTGTTTAGTGGATTTATAATGGTGACACCACTCATGTTCAATTTTTTCTGTATCTGTTCTTGTTGATATAGGTTGGCTTCACTAAGTTGGTATCTATCGTTTATTCCCATACACTCTTTAGAGTTAGGTGCTTTGAAAGAGTTTACTTTCCCATATTTATTGTAGATATAGTGAACAATATCTGTAAGATAGTACTCTTTCTGCATGTTGAAATTGTCAAGGTTCTCTAGTGCTTCTTGTAGCATTCTCTGTTTTACAAGGTAAATGCCTGAGAACACTTCTTTAATCTTTTTTTCTATACTAGTAGCATCTTTCTCTTCAACGATTCGTTCAACTCCCATTTTGTTATCACGGATAATTCTGCCATAACCCGTAGGATTATTAACATCTAAAGAGAGTATGCTAAGGTTGGCCTTGGTGCTGTAATAGAATTCGATAAAACTATTTAAGGTTTCAGGGGTTATCAGAGGCATATCACCAGAGAGAATAAGAATATCTTTAGATGAATCTGTTAAGTGTGGCATGCATACTTTTACGGCATGACCCGTTCCTAGTTGTTCTTTTTGAAGCACACTTAAATTAGGTTCTTCAGTGTATTCTTTAACTAATTCCCATTTATGGCCTAGTACAATGATTGGAACTTCAATGCCAATACTGCTAAGGGTTCTTTTTATGCAGTTAATTATTGGAATGCCACATATTTTATGGAGTACTTTAGGAGTATCCGATAGCATCCTTTTTCCTTTTCCTGCGGCTAGTATAATTGCTTGAATATTCAGTAGATCCATATTATCAGCATACAATAATGTTTGTTTATAATTCTTTAATATTAATGTGTAAATTCATATTTCATGATATTTGCGAATACGATAGATTTATGATTTAGACGGTACAATTGAATATATACATGATTAAGAATTTTTCTGTAACTTTTTTAGGATCTGGAACTAGTAGTGGAATTCCTTGTTTAGGAGTAGAATATTCTGACGAATATCTATCTGTAGAAAAAAATCACCGTTTACGTAGTTCCATACTTGTTCAAAGTAATGAGGGAAATCTTCTCATAGATGCAACTCCAGATATGCGAACCCAGTTATTGCGAGAAGAGATCTCTTCCATAGATAAGGTTATCATTACTCATACCCATGCCGATCATGTTCTTGGGATGAATGATCTTCGCGGATTAAATAAAAAAGATGATGGCAATATGGATATATATACTCTACCAGTCCATCAAGAGGGAATTAGACAGCTTTTTCCGTATGCATTTCGAAAGGGTAAACCTGGTGTTTGGCTCCCGAAATTTACTCTACATGATGTAGAAGAAACAATGCGTTTGTGCGGATTAAATGTTGAGACCATGAAAGTAGAGCATGGAGAGATGGATGTTGTCTCTATTAGGATTGATGATTTTGCCTATGTAACGGATGTAAGTTATATCCCTCCTGAAGCCTGGAATAAACTACAGAACCTTGATACACTAGTGCTCGGTGCCGTTCGGCATACTCCTCATCCAAATCACTTCAATTTTGAGCAGGGTATAGATGTGGTAAATAAATTAAAACCTAGGATGACATATTTTACACATATAGCTGACGAGATTAATCATCATGAAGATGAAGCTAAACTGCCCAATAATATTCGACTTGCGTATGACGGGCTTAAGCTAATATTTTAGTTTTAAATTTTAAGGTATCATTTTTACTAATATATTAAATATATATAAATTGTTATGGTTTCTTGTAATTTGGTTAGATTTTCAAAAGTGTTTTTTACTCTAGTAGTACTGTTATTTAATTTTTCTTCTATAGAAGCATCTAATAAAAAGAGAACGGATTGTCCAAAAGTTAATCGAGCAATAGATGACAGCGAATTTTTCAAAGATACAGCAGAAATAAAAGCCGCTGGCGTTGTTAAAGATAGAATAAATAATAACTCCTCTCCAGTACCACATCAGTCCTCTGGTAGAGTGGTACCAGTAGAGAGAAACGAGGCATCGGATAATCTAGAACTTGGTAAAAAAAGTGAGGTGCATTCAGATTGTCTGGATGAATGTAAGAGTGGATGCTGTCAGCCGAATCCTTACTGTCCATCTCCCTTCCATATGTTTCAATGTTGCTTGTGCTGTGAGTGTTGTAATGTAGAGGTAGATAAGTATCGGTATGAGGTTGGATATAATAAAGAAGGAAATCCTGTAGCTGTAGGGAGGAGTGCTGATAATGTTGTAGTACGGCTATGTTGTGATTGTCCTGGAAGAAAATCTATTGATAATGTTTGCCAAACCTGTTGTTTTGTACCTGCTTACGGATTATCGATGCTCTGTTTTACTATAGGGATGGCGGTTGTTCCATTCGAAATGGTGTTATGTAGTACATGTTGGACGCTAATACATGGATCTAAGTGTTTGGGATGTTATACACTGTACTGTTTGAAAAATCTTCCGAATACATGTAAGAAACCTGGAAATGTCTGTAGTAAAGAGGCTGTTGCTGGTGTTCCTGAAATATATTCTGATACGTTAGAGAGTCATTGTTGTTATAAATCTTATGTTCAACAGTGTTCTGATTTTATCTCTAACTGTTGGCTTGGTTCTTGTATCCAGTGTTTAGGGGGAGTTTGTTACGCTGAAGAGTATCTTCAGATACGGGCATATTCAGAGCTAAAGAGGCGCGGGGCAGAGAATGTACAATTAACCACTAGGAATACATTTCATACAGATATCTGCGGTCGTGATTATAGAGCCACCAAACTTCTGGTTGAAAGCGAACTAATGGAATCTCAAGGATCTTGTTCTGTTATTTCTTATTGTAATGTACCCCCTGCTGCTATAGAGATGAAGTAAATAAGTCGGTGAGTATGTCCTTCGAGGACGGAGCTCCTGGGGTCTGGCCTATTATGAATATTATTTTTCCTCATTGTTTGTTTCGGAACCCACATTTGATAATTTTCCTCTAAGTGTGGATCCCCTTCGAGGATGACCGGCCGTGGGGAGATGAGTAATATCTTTAGCCCCACCTCTAAAAAGTCACTCCGAGATTGTGTATCGTTCCCCTTCGAGGACGGAGCGGGATTTTTAAATTATTTATCCATTACGATTTTGTCATTCCGGAACGGAATCCAGTCTATTATGAATATTATTTTTCCTCATTGTTTGTTTCGGAACCCACATTTGATAATTTTCTTCTAAGTGTGGATCCCCTTCGAGGACGGAGCGGGATTTTTAAATTATTTATCCACTACGATTTTGTCATTCCGGAACGGAATCCAGTCTATTATGAATATTATTTTTCCTTATTGTTTGTTTTGGAACCCACACTTGGTGATTTTCCTCTAACGATGGGAGACACGTTATTAAAAGATTCTACACAATTCCGTTTAACTAGTTTCACGCTGCTTTTGTATTACAACTATTTAAGTATGCGCTCTGGGCTTTACAGACAATGGGTTTCCCTAGGAAGTCTAGAATCTCTTTACTAGAAGTAGCTACTTGTTTTAGACTAGCCGGATTCTTGTGTCCGCATCTATGTATATAATAGATAAGATCTTCTGTAGCTAAGTTTCCAGAAGCACCTGGTGCATACGGGCATCCCCCCAGACCTCCTGCCGATGAATCGAATCGGGTGATTCCTAGTTTTATTGCTCTAGCGACATTAGCTATAGCCATTCCGTAGGTATCATGAAAATGGCAGCTGATCTGTTTAGATACCATGGTGGTTAATATTATTTCCAGCAATCGGCTCACCTCATCTGGAACCGCGACCCCTAGTGTATCGCTGATTACTAGATCGTCTATGCCGAGGTCGAAGAGTCGTTTAGATATCTCTAGAGTTTTTGTAGGATCGATTTTGCCTGCGTAAGGGCATTCAAAACTAGTACTCAGATAAACTCTTACCCATCCTTGTGGGACATTTTTTCTGAATTCTGGAATTATCTCTTTAAATTCTTGTATCGTCTCGTCTACCGTGGTGTTCATGTTCTTTTTAGAAAATTCATCACTAGTAGTTGTAAAGAGTGCTATTCGGTTTAGGTTACACTTAAGGGCTCTGTCTAGTCCTTTTCTATTAGGAAGTAGTGCGTGGAATTTAATATCTTTTTCTTTTAATTCATTATATAGGGTGTTGATTAGTTCATCGGCATCGGATAGTTGTGGTACCCATTTAGGAGATACAAAACTACTAAGTTCAATCTCCTGGATTCCGCTTTTCACGAGATTTCTAATAAAATTTATTTTAGTTTCAAGAGGGATGTTCCTCTTTTCGTTCTGGAGTCCATCTCTTGGTCCTACCTCTATAATCTGCACTTGCATTTTTTTACCTTACGTTAAATTATTCGGATGTTTTCTGAGAAACTTCAATAAGTAATTCACCTTCATTCACAAGATCGCCAATTTTACATGGTAATTTTTTGATAAATCCATCGAAAGGAGCGGTGATTGTCTGTTGAGTTTTCATGGCTTCTATAACCACCAGTTTCTCTCCACAAGTTACATTATCTCCTTCCGATACATATTGTTCTACTACTGTAGCAGGTAATGGAGATTTGAAGATGCCACTAGATTCTTGTGATGCTGAACCTTTTTTCTTTTTAAATGGTTCGATAATGAAAGTTTTACCTAGGTACGATATGTGCGTTTTACCATCTCTTTTAGCTGCTAAAGCAGTATGCGTGCCAGTTTCAGTTTTAATATAATATCTATTATTATAGAAACTTAGAGAATACTCTTCATCCTCTAGTGATACTTGTATATTGTTTATTAAAACTTCGTTCTTTTTTTGCATTATCAAATATTTTTCCTACACAGGTAATGTAATTATTTACTAATAGATTTCAAATATTTATAATTTCGGGCTTTATTTATAAAAGTTTTAAATAATTTGCCGTTTTCAGGATACTTTAACGATCTTTCTGCGTGCCATTGCACTCCTAGTATCCAGCTCCGATTTTTATGTTCAATTCCTTCTATAGTTCCATCTTCGTGGTAGGCTGTTACAGCAAAGTTTTCCGCTACTTGATTAATGCCCTGATGATGGTACGATTCGCCTATGATTTTATTGCAAGACAGAGCGTGATGTAATTTACTTTCTTCGATTATCGTATGTTCATGGAACTCACTAAGATGATGTAAATCTAATTTTTTTATGTCTGGTAGATGTTGATGGAGTGTTCCTCCGTTAATTATGTTTAGAAACTGACATCCGTAGCAGATACCTAAAATTGGCATTTCTTCATGGCAGCAGGAGTACAATTTTTCTTCAAGATGATATCTGTGGTTATCTTGATGGATATTTTCGGGGTGAATATAGGATTCACTATATCTATCTGGATGGAGATCTAGTCCGCCAGCAATTAACCAACCATCGATGATGCTTAAAATATCTGTACAATCTTCTTGGTAAGGGATGAGGATTGGTATTCCTCCAAAAGTATTGATGGCGTCAACATATTTCCAAGAAAGTTCGAACTGTCCACCAGTAAAATGATCATCGTCTTTCTTGCAGTCGGCTGTAATGCCTATAATTGGTTTATTCTGATCTATGTTTTTTGTACAATTTTTATCAGGCATTATGGTTTAAGCTGCTTTTTAAGTGCAGATGTTTTCAATATTTTCTACATTCTGCTTAATAGTATTTAAAAATTGAGCGGCTCCTACTCCGTTTATCATTCTATGGTCGAATGTCATGGTTACGTTTGCTACCATAACATAGTGTACATTACCATCAACAACCCTAAGATCGAGGAATTCTTCACCAAGGAAGATGGTGCCAGCTGCTGGAGGAACTACTACAGGGATTCCGTCCCTTACTCCAAATGATTGCATATTGCTTAGGCTTAGAGTGACAGCGGCATGGGCCATATCTTCACCTGTTCTAGTTTTATCGATGCTGCTGCGGAGTTCTTTTTTGAAATTTTCCCAATCTAATACTTCAGCTTTATTTACAACTGCCAAGAGTAGAGAATCGTTTTCTCCAGCGACTGCTATCCCTAAGCTTAGGTTATCATACTCTCTAATCTCCCAATTTTCTGTTAAATTACTTTTAAAGATAGGATGTTCTTTAACACTTTTTGCTACAGCAAAGGCAAACAGAGTGAATGGTGATAACTTTTCTTCAGGATTTTTTTCTCTTAATTTTTTTGTTGCGATAATTAGTTTATCCCAGTCGCATACTATCTGGAGGGTGGCTGGTACTACAATACTGCACCCCCTGCTTAGTCTGGACCCTAGGACGCGCTGTTTAGATGGGAGTTCTTTTATTGTGCATGGATAATCGGGGTTCTGTTGTTTACTACTCGAAGTTGCAGGCTTATTTTCTACCCAGTTATCTACATCTTCCGGCATCAGTTTTCCGGTTTTGGAAGGGATCTTGGTTAGATCTTCGTTACTTAATCCCAGACTTTTTGCGTGTGCTCTTGTTCTAGGCGGAATATTTAGGTGTCTAATATCTGTGTTATTGGATCTAGATTCGTTAGAAGGGCTGTTTAGCGTAGTTGAGGGAGAAGATGAAGATTGATTCTTGGAATCATTATCATCAGGGGTGTCATTATTTTCCGCTTTGGTTTCAGTATCGATTATAGCAATATCGGCTCCGATTGGTAGTACGGCATCCTCTTTAGCAAGCCATTCTACTAGAGTGCCTTCGTACGGACATTCTATGTCCATGATAGCTTTATCTGTCTCCATCTGGTAGATTGGCTCGTCCTTGGATATTTTTTCTCCTGGTTTTTTCAATACTGCCACTAGACGGGCTTCTTGGAGTCCTTCACCAATTTGTGGGATTTTAATTGATACATTTGCCATAATTTTAAACTCGTAGTAGATAATATGATTCCTAGTAGTTTATTCCACATTTTTACGAGTGATTCATAAGGCTATGTTGAAATAGGTTCCAATTTATGTGAGACTAATTTCTTGATGAGGAAAAGTGTAGCAGTAAATGAAAATGTTAGCACAATACTACAGAATATAAAAGCAGTTTTTTCAAGTTTATAGCTGAATAAGTAAGTGCCTAACGATCCGCCAAGCATGTTTCCGATTAAAAATATCATATGAGAGAGAGAGTAGAATATAGCGGCATCTGTAGGGTGGAATACTTTTAGTTCTATAAACCTAACAAAGTAGGTAATAGTAGCGTGAAGAATTTGATAGGCAATAATGCATGTAACGATGCCTAATTTAGAGCCGAACAAGAATATTGTAATAAAGAAGTTAGCTAAAAGCATGAGTGAAGTTATTTTAAATCCTGATAAGTATTGTTCGGAGTAGTTGTTTTTCGATAAATACCATTGTGTTCCGCAACCCAGTAGTGCTGCTAAAGCTGAGATTAGTAGTACGTAAGGAATTTCAATGCCATTTCTTTTCAAGAGAACATTAGAGAAAGGACTAATGATGTTTAGATACAATCCAGCAAATAAGTGATGAGTAACAATGAATCCTACTACTAGTTTATGTTTTTTAATTGTGGTTAGATAGTTTTGCAGGGTAATAGCTGCATCGTTTTTATTTATGGTTAGTTTCAGATTCCATATTGGCAAGGGAATAAGGATGGATATTAAAGATGTGGTTAATAGTATTGCTACGATACTTACTCTATCAAAAAAAATACCAGCAATTAAGGCTGCTCCTAGTATGCCAGATATACACTTAGATACTTGTAGTTGAATAGAAAGGTTAGCTATGGCATTTTTTCTGTCTGCTACTTCAGAAAGTGAAAATACTACACTTCTAATAGCTAGATTGGTGATGCTCATTCCAAATCCTAGGAGCAGACCTGCCATGGATAAAGTTATTGGATACGAGGTGTATGTTGAAAGAGCGTTTCCAATTGCAAGTAGGATGCATGCCGTAACAATGGTAAACTTTGTACCAAACTTAGTTAACTGGGTTAATGCAATTGGTGTTGCCCAACCGGCTAGTACCATGAAATTATGAATATATATATAGTTTTGGAGATTGTTATTATTTTCAAAAAGTAGAGCTCGTACCGATCCTGCTAAATTTATAGCTAAGAAGAAAAGGCAACTAGATAAACCAATAGAAGCGCTTTTTTTCAACTTAAATAATGATTTCAAGTTCATATTTGCTCCTTAATTTGAGTGTTGTTCTGATTGTATTTACCAAATATATTATGGATAAAATTTATGTTGATAATAAATGTGATAAACATTATAATGGCGGAAGTGGTAAATGCATAATTATACTCTTGACTGCTAATAAAGTATGCTCCTAGTATGGTTCCAAATATGTTTCCTGTAAGGTAACCGAGAAATGTAACCGCATTCCAGTCGGATAATATTTCTCTAGGTACACTTTTGTTTGCTAGCAGTCTTCTAATAATGCCTGTTGTACTAAAGAGTAGATAGAAAAGTATTACGCCTGTTTTGTGATTTAAAATAGACCCTATTTGCATTACTAGCAGTAGGGCAACAAAACAGGTATTGCTTGCTAGGAATAGATAGTAGATATTCTGTTTCTGCGGAATTTTCAGAAGAGTAATATGTGATATACTAATCATGAATTGAGCAATCATCATAGTTATTCCTATAGATAGTAATGTTTCATTACTTCTGTAGAGGATAACAGGTAGATAGGGTAGAAGTATATTCAGAGCTAGTCCTGCTAGAAAATTTATTAGTAGGTTCGTGCGAATAATTTCCGGATACTTTTTATATATATTAATTAATTTTTTGTAGGAGAAGTTAGATATCTTATTACTAGGTATAGGTTCGCCTTGTAGATGATTGCGGCTACTAAATAATGGGATGCAACTGACTAATATAAAAAAAACACTGATATGTATTGGATTATTCCAGATGCTATTTTCTTTTGGAAGATAATAGTATAAGCAAGTTACTAACCCAATACCAAATAGTCTACCTAGGTTATTTATTACATTTGTATAAAGAAAATTGTCACTTACTTTACTGCTGAGCTTAAGTAGACTATTTAGTTGATGGAAGAACATAAGGAGTCCTAGCCCCATTAGAATTCCTGCAATAATTGTAAAGAACAAGTTTCCAGGAAGGGTGGTGATAAAAATACCAAGTGCTGAAATGAAAATAGAAAAAAGTAATGTATATAATCTTTTTATGTTCCTTAGGAAATTTGTTGAAGATAAGAAGAGTACAATGTTTACTGTCGTCTGCATGGTATAAACTGTTGTGAAGTAGTATAACATATCTTGTCGTTCGGTCCATATTGAATAGTAAACTCTATAGATAGATATTCCTGCATAAAATAGAAAATAGGTACTACATAAAGCATATTTTTTATTTAGTATAGAGCTATTCATAGAGATTCTCTTTAATTGTGATAATTTATTCAAATGTATTCATCAATATAACAATTAGAGGCTACCTTAATGTCAAATAGTAATAGATGCCACAAGGTACTAAATACTCAGAGGTTGTTTTTGTTGCCATGCACACATGTGCAGCTATATGGTTTATAGTTAAACGTTTGTGTTTGATAGTAACACTATTTTTTTCATAGGCTTGAAATGATGTTGTTAGAAAATAATGTATAAGGTAATTCTAATATAGAGCAAGCGAATTGCTCTGGAATAAAAGAAACGGAGGGGAGAAAATGAGTAACATAATGAATTCGGATATCAAGCTATTGCCAACAGAGGTAGTAATTAGCGCAAGTTTTGAAGAATATATCTAAGCATATTCGTTGAATGAATAAATCAGCGAATAATGTATTAGATTTGAATAAAATTTAATCACAAGACGACCTTGCTCCCTATCTTAAGGAAAACTTAAAGTAGGGAGTTTTATTATAATATTTAAGAATACACATGTTACTTTACTAAGAGTGTGTGGAAGAAGAATAGTATGGGTATGAATAAGTTATTTTGTTCCTTCTGTATATATGTGGCTTCTATTAATTTAGTCTCATCTGAAAGTAGTTCGAGTGGTCCGAATTTTGCCTCCCTGCCAGTAGAGCTGCAAGCATCTTGTTTACAAGATACCAGCGTGAAAGATAAGATAGAGCTCTTAAAATCCGTGTCACGATCTCTGCTCTTGCATTGTATCGAGATAAAAAAACAAGTGTCGTTATTTCCAGAGGATCTCAAAACTATCTCGGATATCCCAGATTTAGCTTCTAGAAGAGTGATGAGCGCTTCTCTTCGAGATATAGGTTCCAATTTAGATATTATAGAGTCCCATACATATACCGGTGCCTGGAAAGAAGAAAAAGTCGATATCTTTGATATCAGGAAACTTGAAAAGTTAAAGAGTGTAATAGTAAAAGCTTTAGAAGAAGTAGATGTTACTTTAGATAAGGTAGGATCCTTGTTAGTAAAGTGTAAAGATGTAGGTATAGAGCTAGGTGTAAATGTTAGCTTAGGTGAAATCGATGGGTTAAGAAGTATCATATTTCGTCTAAAATCGTTAGACGCCTTATTTCCTTATTCATACGTGGATTTATCTAGAGCGGAACTAGATTGGAGAAGAAAAGAAGAGTGGGATGCTGTGATACAATCCCTGCCTGTGACAGTGAAGAATATAAAACTTACTGTATCGAAAATCGATGCCTCCGGTCTTCGTGAATTATCTCGTTTAACCAAACTTGAGGAGATAGATTTACATGGTGTTAAATTATCTAATCCAGCCGACTGGGCTTCTGTGATACAATCCCTGCCAGTAACAGTGAAGCAACTCATTCTTGCTGCATCGAATATCGATACCTCTGGTCTTCGTGAATTATCCCGTTTGTCTAGCCTAGAAGAGATTAATTTATTTAGAGCTGAATTATCTAATCCAGCCGACTGGGCTTCTGTGATACAATCCCTGCCAGTAACAGTGAAGCAACTATATCTTGGTGATGTGAATATCGATGCCTCCGGCCTTCGTGAATTATCCCGTTTGTCTAGCGTAGAAGAGATGGATTTAAGTCTGGCTAATTTAACGAATCGAGACAATTGGGCATCGGTGATACAATCACTTCCAGTAACAGTGAAGATACTAGGTCTTGATGCATCGAATATCGATGCCTCTGGTCTTCGTGAATTATCCCGTTTGTCTAGTCTAGAAGATATCAGATTGTATTGTGTATACTTATCTAACCAAGACAATTGGGCATCGGTGATACAATCACTTCCATTGACGGTGAAGGAAATAAGTCTTTGGGATAGTAATATTGATGTATCCGGACTTCGGGAATTATCTCGTCTCACCAGTCTGGAGGAGATAGATTTATCGAGTGTTAAATTAACTAATCCAGGCGACTGGACAATGGTGATAAAATCTCTTCCATCAACTGTGAGGATAATAGATTTTGAACACAGTAATTGCCCAGATGACGTGAAAGCCCAATTGCGCTCTAAGGGTATTGTTGTGAAATAGATTACAGAAAGAGAAGTATAATAATCTAACAATGAGTGATTTTATACGATTTTTCTGTATATGTATCTCTGTTTTGAACGTGGTTTCTGCCGCGGGTAGTTCGAGGACGAATTTCGCCTCCCTGCCAGTAGAGCTGCAAGCATCTTGTTTACAAGATACCAGCGTGAAAGATAAGATAGAGCTCCTGAAATCCGCGTCACGATCTCTACTCTTGCATTGTATCGAGATAAGAAAACAAGCATTGTTATTTCCAAAGGATCTTAAATCTATCTCGGATATACCTGCTATTTGCGAAATAGGTGCTAATTTAGAGATCATTAAGTTTCATACGTACGAACGTGCCTGGGATAAAGATGAAGTTAGAGATATCTTGGAGCTTGAAAAATTAAAGTGCGTAATACTCCAAACTTTAGAAGAATTGGAAGTTACTTTAGATAAGGTAGGATCCTTGTTAGTAAAGTGTGATGAAGCTGGTATAGAACTAGGTGCTAATACTAACGTATGTGAATTAGAGGATTTGAAAAGTACCGTACGCAGTCTGAAATCGTTAGACGTTTTATTTCCTTATTCCAAGGTAGATTTAGATAGTATTTACTTATCTAATCCAGGCGATTGGGTAACGGTAATCCGAGCATTTCCAGCAACGGTAAGAAAAATAGATCTTAGTTACACTAATATCGATGCCTCCGTCTTATTAGAACTATCCAGATTAATCTATGTAGAAGAGATAGATTTAAGTTATGTTAGCCTAACTAATCCAACCGACTGGATAATGGTGATAAAATCTCTCCCAGTAACAGTGAAGAAAATAAATCTTATGTATACGAATATTGATGAATCCGGTCTTCGGAAATTATCCCGCTTTATCCATTTAGAAGAGATAAATTTAGGTATGGTTAATTTAAATAATCCAGCCGACTGGTTACCGGTGATACAGTCTCTTCCATTGACGGTGAAGGAAATAAGTCTTTGGGATAGTAATATTGATGTATCCGGACTTCGGGAATTATCTCGTCTCACCAGTCTGGAGGAGATAGATTTATGTGGCATTTGCTTAACTAATCCAGCTGGATGGGAGCAGTTGATACAATCTCTTCCATCAACAGTGAGAAAAATAGATCTTGGATACAATAATTGCCGAGATGACGTGAAAGCCCAATTGTGTTCTAAGGGTATTGTTGTGCATTAGATTACAGAAAGAGAAGTATAATAATCTAACAATGAGTGATTTTATACGATTTTTCTGTATATGTATCTCTGTTTTGAATGTACTCTCTGCCTCTGTTAACTCGAGTAATACAAATTTTGCCTCCCTGCCAGTAGAGCTGCAAGCATCTTGTTTACAAGATACCAGCGTGGCAGATAAAATGGATCTCCTGAAATCCGCATATCGGTCTCTGCTCTTGCACTGTATCGAGATAAGAAAACAAGCGTCGTTATTTCCAGAGGATCTTAAATCTATCTCAGAAATACCACCTTTAGCAGCCACATCTGAATTCCAAACTTGTTCCCAATATACACCTAGCCGAACACTGAACATTCCTGCCCGCGAAATAAGTGCCAATGTAGAGATTATAGCGTCCCATGCGTCTGCCGGTGCATGGAATGCAAATACTGTTTGTGGCCAAGATATCTGGGAACTGGAAAGATTAAAGAGTGTAATACTAAGAGCTTTAGAAGAATTAGATGTTACTTTAGATAAGGTACGAGAGTTGCTAGTAAAGTGTGGGAATATGAGTATAGAGCTAAGATCCAATGTTTACGTATGGGACTTAGGATATTTGAAAAGTACCATACGTAGTCTGAAATCGTTCAATGTTTTATTAGCCTATTCAAAAGTAGATTTACATTTGATTAAACTCTCTAATCCAGCCGACTGGGTACCAGTAATGCAATTCCTGCCAGCAACGGTAAAGAAATTAGATCTTGGTGAGGTTAATATCGATGCCTCCGGTCTTCGTGAATTATCTCGTTTAACCAATCTTGAGGAGATAGATTTACGTAGTGTTAAATTATCTAATCCAGCCAACTGGGCTTCTGTGATGCAATCCTTGCCAGTAACAGTGAGAAAAATAAATCTTGAATGGGCGAATATCGATGCCTCTGGTCTTTGTGAGTTATCCCGTTTGGATCGTCTAGAAGAGATAAATCTAAGGATGGCTAGGTTAACTAATCGAGACAATTGGGGATCGGTGATACAATCTTTGCCGGCGACATTGAAGAAAATATGCCTTTTGGGTAGTGATATTGATGTGTCTGGTCTTCGTGAATTATCTGCTCTCACCAGTCTGGAGGAGTTAGATTTAGTGCATGTTAAGTTAACTAATCGAGACAATTGGGGATTAGTGATAAAATCTATCCCGGTAACAGTGAAGAAACTAGATCTTAGTTGGTCGAATATCGATGCCTCCGGCCTTTGTGAACTATCCCGTTTGGCTTGTCTGGAAGAGTTAGATTTAAGGAATGTTAGGTTAATTAATCCAGCCGACTGGGTACAGGTGATACAATCGCTTCCAGTTACGCTGAGAAAAATAGATATTCATTGTCCATATATTGATGCTTCTGGACTGTGTGAATTATCTTGCTTAACCAGTCTGGAGGAGTTGGGATTATGTGAAGTGGAGTTAACTAATCCAGCCGACTGGGTACAGGTGATACAATCGCTTCCAGTTACGTTGAGGACAGTATATCTTGATAGTACGAATATCGATGTATCCGATTTTCAGGAGTTATCTCGCTTAACCGGTGTAGAGTTCATAAGCTTAAGTAGAGTTGAGTTAATGAATCCAGCCAATTGGATAACTGTGATACAATCCCTGCCAGTTACAGTGAGGCAAATAGATTTTAGTATGACGGATATCAAAGCCTCCGGACTGTGTGCATTATCCTGTTTGGCCCGTTTAGAAGATATTAATTTGTATTATGTTAAGTTAACTAACCAAGATGGCTGGGTAAAAGTGATAGAATCTCTTCCTGCAACGGTGAGGAAAATGAATCTTAATGAAACGGATATCAAAGCCTCCGGACTGTGTGCATTATCCTGTTTGGCCCGTTTAGAAGATATTAATTTGTATAATGTTAAGTTAACTAATCGAGACGGCTGGGTAACAGTGATAAAATCCCTTCCAGCAACGGTGAGAAAACTAGATCTTAGTTGGACGAATATCGATGCTTCCGGCCTTCGTGAATTATCCCGTCTCACCAGTCTGAAGGAGATAGGATTATGTAAAGTGGAGTTGAATAATCCAGCCGATTGGGTATTGGCGATAGAATCTCTCCCAGCAACGGTGAGCAAAATACATCTTGGATTTAGTAATTGCCCAGATGATTTGAAACAGAAATTGCGCTCTAGGATTATTGTTATAAAAAATTATTGTTTTGAGTCATATTACAGAAAGAGAAGTATAATAAGCTAATAATGAATAGGTTTCTCTGTTTATTCTGTATATGTATCTCTGTTTTGAACGTGGTTTCTGCCGCGGGTAGTTCGAGGACGAATTTCG
>JAUICQ010000006.1 GCA_030427425.1 Fimbriimonadia bacterium
GGATAATTTAACATAATACAATCGAATTTCTTCCAGATGGTTTAGTCTATTTAATTCCAAAAGAGCATCCGTATTAATCTTAGTAGAATTCAGATTTATTATTTTCACTGTATCTGGTAATGCTTGGATGACGGAGTCCCAATCCTCTTGGTTGGATAATGTTACTTTACTTAAATTAATCCCCTCCAGATGATTTAGCCTGTGCAATTCTCTAAGTGCAGAAGCATCTATATTAGTATAACCAAGATTTATTATTTTCACTGTATCTGGTAATGCTTGGATGAGTCTTACCCAATACTCTTGGTTGGGGTATCGTATTCCATATAAGTTTAGTTGAGAGATGGGAAAGAGTCGTAATGCTCTGATGAATCTTGCCCAATTCTCTTTCTTGCAGTATGGTAATCCATTTAAGTTTAGTTTAGAGATGGGAATGAGTTGATTCGCTTTGTGGACAATAGAGATTGTTTCCTTTAACTCATGAATTTTATCTATGTTAATATCAGTGTTAATGTATATAGATTGATCTTTGCAATTATGGAGTAAATCTTTTAATTTATCTAAGATGTCCGATAGTTCTTTCAGCGCAGTGAATACTTGTTTTTTTATTAGGAGTATTCTCCGGACATCCTGAAATGTAAATTCATCGTTATCCCATGCCCCTTGGTAAGTAAGCGCTTGTATACTATCCAATGCCCACTCAATATCTTGATAAAAAGTTATCAATTTTGTTTGTTGTTCCGGAAATTCTGTAAGTGTGCTGATATTTTCTGGTAATTTAGAGGCGAGCTTTTTAATGTCTTTATATATATTTAGTATCTGTTGAAAAGAATCCTTCATAGCATCTGAATAGATAAATTTCAATTCAGATAGGTCTGATGATATTGTATTGATATTATCTGGCAGTAGAGACGCTTGTTCTCTGATAATAGAGTGGAAATTTAGGATATTTTTAGCATTATCTAGCTTGGGATCACAATTGATATGCTTTAATTCTGGAAAGTCTGATAGTTTTCTGATATTTTCTGGTAGTAGAGCATACTGTATTTTTATATCTAAGCAGATAGCTAGGAGATGCTTAAAATCACTCTCTATCAAATCCAACTTAGTCTTTAAATTAACATGCTTAAAAATCTCTGTCTGTACAGCAGTTGGTAGAGAGTAGATGTTGGTATTAGTCCTTAATGCATTTGCGGCGCTACTTTCATGTGTAGCGAAAGTAAACTGATGAGCGATGGTGGTTATAGCGATAAATAAAAATGATTTTTTCATAATAGTATAATTAATACAACAATATTGTAGCATAAAAATTGCATATAGGTTTGGGGAGATTGTTTTAGGGACTTTTGGTATCCTGTTCTAAGAAGAGTTATTTCTTTATTTACGAATCTATATCTATTCCTTTACTTTTTAGATACTCCATACAGTTATTAGGACAGTTCGACCCAAATAGGGTTAGCTTTTTAACTGTTTCTTGTAATGAGAGGATCACTGGTGTCCAATGCTTTTGGTTGGATAATTGAACACGGTATAGATTTATTTCTTCAAGATGCTTCAATTTGGATAATTCCATAAGCCCACTCACTCCGATATTTGTTTCACTAAGATCTAACATTGTTACTGCTGCAGGTAATGCCTGAATAACTGGTGCCCAATCCTTCTGGTTGGATAATTGAACACGGTATAGATTTATGTCTTCTAAATGCTTCAGTCTGTTTAATTTCACGAGTGCAGAAGCATCGATATTGGTTTCATTAAGGTCTAACCTTGTTATTGCTGCAGGTAATGCCTGAATTACTGGTATCCAATCCTTCTGGTTGGATAACGAAATATGGCCAAGAATACCCTCCTCAAGATTTTTCAGCCTATTTAGTCCTATGAGTCCTGAAGCGTCTATGTTGGTGTGAAAAAGATATGCTCTTATCACAGCTTCTGGTAGTGCATGGATAACCGCCACCCAATCCTCCTGATTAGGTAATTTAACATTCCAAAGATGAATCAACTCCAGATTATTCAGTCTATTTAATTTCACAAGTGCATCACTATCGATATTAGTATCCCGCAGCTCTATTCTTTTCAATGTTTCTGGTAATGTCTGTATGATTAGTCCCCAATCCTCCTGGGTGGATAACTGAATACGGTATAAATTAAGTACTTCGAGATTCTTAAACTTATTTAGCTCTAGAAGTCCGGAAGTGCTGATATTAGTTTGATGAAGGTCTATTCTTTTCAGAGTTGCTGGTAATCTCTGGATTAAAGGTATCCATTTTTCTTTATCATTAAAGGTAGTACTGCTTAAGTTTAGGCTAGATATAGGAAATAGAGGTTCGATCCTCATAATTAAAGAGATTTTTTCCTTTAACACTTCAATTTTCTCTATATTAATATCTGTATGAATGTTTATATTTGCCTCCATGTATTGAGGAAGTAATTCTTTTAATCTATCTAGTAATGAATCAAGTTCTTGGGCGGTATTAATGACTTGTTTTTTGAGTGTATTTATCCTAACAAGTTCTTTATATTGAACCGTATCGTTCTCCCAAGCGCTTATATAAGTATGAGCGTCAATAACATCTAAAGCTTTATTCATATCTTGATAAAAATTTTCCAGTTCAACTTCTGGTTTAGTAATATCTGGGAGTAGAGAATCTAGTTGCTTGATATCTAAACAGAGGAATAGGAGCCGCTGAATATTAAAAGTTAAGATGTTCAACTTTGTATCTAAATCGATATGCTTTAACGTATCCGCCTGCAACTCTGTTGGCAATGAACAGAAGTCTGTGTTGGTAGTAATCATTTTGCCTTTGTCAGCAGCCTGTAGATACTGAAAAACAATCAATGTTAATGTGAGTAAACTAAATAACTTTTTCATAAACCACATAATCCCTCTAATTACATTGTAGCGTAGGATTTGCATGTTTTTGACAAAATATTATTTTTACAATAAAAGTCGGGATGTTATCTAGGCAGGAAAAAAATTTGTAATACGGATTTTAGCTCAGCTCATGGTGTAGAGACAATCATGTGTTCTACTGCATTGAGAGACTACTTTACTAAGAAGAAGGAGCTCTTATTGTGGTCCTGATATGATAAGTAAAGAAAAACTGTGAGATAAAGTTGGTTTTAGCAGCATGTTGTTTAGGCTAACCAGACAGGATGAGTGGGGGAATAATTACACTTCAAACCCGTCTAGTACGTCTAAAGCTACCCTTAATGAGGCCATCTGTTAATCCATGGCTTAATAGTCTGAGTCATTAAGCACTGAGGACATCCATCACCTTTCTGATGACCCGGTTGTAAGGAATCGGCTGAACCAAGAATGGTCATATGATTCAAATGAAGAACCCTTGTCTGTCTATGTGGTCTGTTTTTAAACGATTTAGACTTTTTGGCCAGAATGCTCCATTCAGACATGTTCGTGATTTCCCTAGAGTCTGCTGAAGGGAATCGGAACATCCCCAATGCACTGTAATCTGCTATGAGACCATCTGTATGTATGTCAGGAATAAATATTTCAAAGGCTTTTTGAATTAAGCTACCAGCACTAGCAGGATTATCAGGAAGATCTGATCCGTTTTTAGTACTACCAGAACTTAAATTTGCATATCTATTTCCTGCAAGCGCATAATAATCTGCCATGCTAGCAATTGCATCTGGAGCATCTCCATCATTTAAGTTCACTAGAAAATCAGATCGTTTATCCAAAGGATTTTTCCCGGTTAACATATCTCTAGTGGTAAAAGATTCCTGGGTTGGGGATATATCAAATATTCTGCCAGGTACCCCAGAGTGAGGTGAGCAGAAGCTGATAAACTTACTATATTTAGGGATCTGACCTGCTTGTGCTGCTGGCAAACTTTCTTCTAACAGACCGTTCTTCTCTAATGCGCATCTTCCAACTAGTCCACCCATACTATGGCAGAAAAAATTCACTTCTTTTGCATCCTTAAAAACTTTTCTACACTCATCAGCCAAGTTTCTTCCAAGATCTGAAATTCTTGCAACTGACGAATAAGCGTAACCTATTACTAAGTCGTATCGTTTGGTCTGAGTCCCGGGAAGGAATACTTCGTTATCTAGAAATCTAGCAAGATGTATCAGGCCACCTAAACCGTAAGTCTCTTTCATGGGTTGCTTCCAATTATAGGTTAAATCCTCATACTTTCTTTGAACATCTTCACCGATTAATCCTGTTACTCCATGAACGATAGTACCTAGTAAATCTCTATTTGATAACTGCTGTGCAGCTAAGTTCTTGAATCCAGCAATTAGGCTGCCGTTATTGTATCCGTGTACCACAAGTGCTACTCTTTTTCCTGTGGTTTCAGTTGCTAAATTATCTCCATCAACAACTTTCCATGCACCCACTTTTCCTGGATCATTAAGATAAGTGCACCAATTAAAAGGTCTGCCTGATTGCGCTAACTGAGTCTCTTCTGTCAATAGATCTAATGCTGCCGGACCATGATCGCGAATGACTGTTTCCACTCCAGTTTTAACATCATGTAGCATTTTACTAACATCTACAGTGCTACCTGAGATATAAGCAGAAAAACAGACAAAAACACCAATCAATCTTGTGAAAAATTTACACATAATACTTCCCCTATTTCTCTAGTTCCATAGGGAAAGTATTATATAAGCTGCTAATTCTGCTATAAATTGTAGAATTAAGATAGGGGAGCAATTTTAGCTGTGAGGTTTACATATACCATTGGCGATGGCATGACCATGAATGTCCTCATCAATATAAGCACTAAATTCTTCTATCTGATTTTTGAAGTTATCTATCTCTTCAAATGCATGAGTTCCTGGCATGTAGCCGGTTAATTCAAGGCACCTAAGCAGAGATTGGAATTTATTAATTAAAGCTATCTGGCAGTCTAACTGAGTATTAAGAACTTCTAGAGAGTGAGAAACCATAACATTGTTCTGAAATTTAACCCTACTGCTCTTGTTTATTTCATTTTTCTTTTGAATACATGTCCAGTATAAATTGTCAACAAAGCTGCTCGCATCACAAGATATAACCTCTGTGTCTGATGCGCTATAGTTATGGTTCCTATTTTTATATATAGCATCGCAATAATCCATTAAATGAGACATATTCTCACAAAAAAGTCTATTTTCTACTTTAATGTCGAGTATTAACTTGTCATTTGTTAAACGAGGACTGCTGTCCTGAGATTTAGAGCTCATTTTCCTAGATGCAGGAACTGAAGCAAATGGTGTAGCCGATTTATTCAGTAGCATAGGTGCAACAGAGGTTATCTGTTTATTACAGACAGATCTAAGAAGTCTTCCTGCTACTCTAGAAGGAAGACTGAAGTTTGTACTAGTGTTAGTTATAATAACAAAAGCCATGAATCCGATTTTGATATAAGTGTTTTTCATATTTTTGCCCGATTTTAAAAACTTGAACGCACTGGTCTGCTATGAAATATCCAGTACCTTCCTATCTCTGGCAGAAAGGAAAAATTCTCCACATTTTTTAACGTCTTTTCTTCGAATTCTACTCCTTTCACATTTAGGGTACTCACTCTCTTCAAACTTAAACTTTACTTGCTTTCCTGGCTTAAGTTTTACATCGCTCATCTTGAAGAATGTGGGAAGATCTTCCCCAAACCATTTTAAAATATCAATATTATCTTCTGATTCATTGATTGTAACCGTAACATCCTGACTGTCTTTGATGTCCGATTCCTTTTTCCACTCTTCAAATGCAGCAAAAACAGAATTTCTTATGTTTAACATGGCTGCAAATTTAGTCTGTATTCCGTTTCCTGTAATATCTTCAATGCGATCCTTACTTGGCATAGATAATACTTCTGCATGTACAGTATCTAAATGTTGATGATGCGGAATGGACTGGTACACTTCCTCTGCAGTATGACTAAGTATAGGACTAATGAGCTTTACTAACTGTAGTAGAGTGTAGTGACAAGCGTACTGGCACGAACGTCTAGAAGGCCAGTTGGCACCATCACAGTACATCCTGTCTTTTACCGAATCGGCATAAAACGCTGATATCTCTTGAGAACAAAAATTATGTATATTGTTAATTACCGAAACAAAGTTATAGCTTTGGTATTCATCAAGTGAATCGTGTACAAGAAGATCTGTCTGTTCCATCATCCACACATCAAGTTCATGCAACTTTTCTGGTTTACTGCCATCGTAATCATATAAATTGGAAAGCAAGTATCTTAGAGTATTTCTAATTCTACGGTACCCGTCTCCACATTGAGTAAGCAGATTTGGTGTACAAGGCACATCGTTCTTGGTATCTACACTTGCAGCCCAGTACCGAAGTATATCTGCTCCAAACTTATCGCATACCTCTAACGGATCCACTACGTTGCCTAAACTTTTAGACATCTTATTTCCCTCAGAATCTACAATCATACCGTGCGTAATTACACTCTTGTAAGGTGCAGACGATTTTAATGCAACAGCTAAAATAATGGAAGTATTGAACCAGCCACGATGCTGATCCGATCCTTCTAAATATAGATCGGCTGGCCATGGAAGATCCCACCTCGAAGTTTCAATGCCATTAAGCACTAAGAGGTTAGTACAGCCGCTATCAAACCATACGTCAAATACATCACACTCTTTATAAAACTCTGTTTCTCCTGTATCAGGATGGGTATATCCTGCAGGAATTAAATCTTTTGCTTCCGATGTGTGCCATACCTGAGAACCGTGCTTTTCTACTAAACTGGAAATGTGATCTATTAGCACTGGATCGATTGCTGGTTTTCCCGATTCCTTTCCGTATAATACTGGAATTCCTACGCCCCATGGTCGTTGACGGGATATACACCAGTCGGGACGATTCGTTATCATACTCGTCAATCTGGTCTCCCCGCTAGTAGGAATCCACTCTACTTCTTTAATCTCGTCAAGAATCCTTTCTCTTAGATTGTTTGCATCAATACTTATAAACCACTGCTCAGTTGCTCTGAAAATAATCGGCTTTTTGTCTCTTTCTGCATAAGGATATTTATGCAGGTGCTTTTCATGGTGTAACAGATTGTTATTTGCGCGTAACTCTTCTACTACTGCGCCGTTACATTCTATGTAAGATAATCCTTCAAACTTTCCAGCTTCGGCGGTCATTTTCCCAAAATGATTCACCGGACACAATACCGGCAGTTTATACTTGAGACCCGTAATGAAGTCGTCCCGTCCATGGCCAGGAGCGGTGTGTACGATACCTGTACCATCTTCTGTTGTTACGTAATTTGCAAGCACTGCAGGCGACTCTCTATCGGCGATATATGGATGACCAAATATCGTGCCTTCCATGCTCTTTCCGGTAATGGTGCCAATCTCTTCATACTTTTCCCAGCCTAGCTTCTCTGCTAATTTTTCTACCAAGTTTCTAACTAAGAGATAGTGTTTGTTGTTGTATTTGATAATTGAATAAGTATGTTCAGGATGGAACGCTAAAGCTACGTTTGCAGGAAGCGTCCAAGGAGTAGTAGTCCATACGATAGCAGATATGCCAGGAACTTCTATGAAATGCTGATGAGTATCCTTCAGTAAAGGAAAGGTGACATGAATTGCATCGCTGGTGTGCTCATTGTAGATAATCTCTGTATCGGCTAATGCTGTCTGTGAAGTAGGGCTCCACATAACGGGTCTTAATCCTCGGTATACATATCCCTTTTCTACTAATCGTTTGAAAACTTTTAAGATACCTGCTTCGTACTGGTAATCCATTGTGTAGTACGGATTTTTCCAATCGGCAAATACACCTAATCGTTCGAACTGTTCTGTTTGAGTATCAATATAGGTTTTTGCATGATTTCGACACTCTTCTAAGAGTGTTTTAGTATCGAATTTCTGTTTTTTATTCTGGAGTTTTTTGGTTACAGTTAACTCTATCGGCAGACCGTGATTGTCGTATCCGGGTACAAATTCACATCTATAGCCCATGATTGTCTTGCTTTTTAGAATAAAATCTTTGACCAGTTTATTCATGGTGGTTCCTAGATGGATAGGAGCGTTGGTGTACGGAGGTCCGTCATGTAGTGTAAAGAGCGGAGCATCTTTTCTGCAGTTTAGAATGTACTGATAAACATTTTTTTTCTTCCAGTTTTCTTGAATGGATGGTTCTTTTTGGGGAAGATTGGCCCTCATGGGAATAGTGAAGTTAGGATCAGGAAGATTGAGGGTCTCTTTTAGATTCAAATTATCAGCTTGCATAAAGAAAATTTTACCATTTAAGCTCCTCTTGCTGTTATGTCAACCTGGAAAACATATAAATTCCGCATGAGCCCCCCTCCGTTGTCATCTTCGAAGGAGATCCAGTGGGTTATAATATACTTTGTTCCTTATCAATAGTGGGGTGAAATACAATGAGGAAAAAGAATATTTATAATAGACTGGATTCCGTTCCAGAATGACGGCCTAGTGGGGCGGTGAGTGCTAGGTGTGGTCCCACATCTGATAATTGTGCCCACTAGCTTGTCACCCCGGAAAACGTATACGCTCCGGGGTCCGTGACGTCATTTTGTGAGATTTAATAAAGAGAAGATAATCTTTCACGCCCACACTTCATTTTTTAATCTAGTATCTGAAGTGTTTTTAGAAGGTCATGGACCCCGCTCCGTCCTCGAAGGGGAACTATACACAATGTCGGGGCGACATTTTGGCGTGCGGGGTCATAACTATCACTGCCACCCCACTCTGATTTGTCACCCCGGAAAACGTATACGCTCCGGGGTCCGTGACGTCATTTTGTGAGATTTAATAAAGAGAAGATAATCTTTCACGCCCACATTTCAGTTTTTGATCTAGTATCTGAAGTGCTTCCAGAAGGTCATGGTCTCCGACCCTAATTACTAGCGCTCTCTGGAAAGTCGCATTTGTTTTCAATCATTTTCAATGCTTGTCTCATATTCCAGTTATTCTTCACTAGCATCTCATAAGATTCGTCTTCCGTTAAAGTAGAGAGCTCGCGGAGGATTCTGGTATATCTCTGACGGATTTTAGTATTCGTGACATTAGCATCTATAATGAAGTTCTCTTTTACTTTTCCGCATAACACCATACTTGCCGTGTTGATTCTGTTTAATGCCAATTTCTGTGCGGTTCCAGCTTTTAAACTGGTCTGACCCGTCAGCACCTCTGGTCCGCTATCTAAAAGTATCGATAAGTTAGCTTCTTCAAAAATAGGGGATTTATCGTTGTTCGCAATCGCAATGGTGAATATACCCTTCTGATTAGCGTGCCTGATTGCAGCTAGAACATAGGGTGTTTTTCCACTAGCCGTTACTGCAATTACCACATCATCTCTGCTTAAGTGTAAATTGTTTAAATCTACTATTGCGGCATGCTCGTCTTCTTCGGGATCCAGAACAGTAAAATCTCTTTCGCCTAGCCCGGCTTGTAATACATGGAACTTATTAGATTCAATACCAAACGATCTCTCTATTTCCAGAACATCTAGAGCTGCGATTCTTCCACTAGTACCAGCCCCTATATAAACAATCTGCTTTTCATTTTTATAAGCATTCGCTACTATTTCTGCTGCCTCAGCGATTTTATCTTCAGCATCATGCATGCACTTATGAACAATTAATTCCTCATCGTTCATTAATGATACTATCTCAGCGGCGCTCATTTCATGGATGTTAAGAGATCGTGGATTTCTGCTTTCAGTACTCATGCATTAATTACCCTTGTATATTATAACGTATAATCCAAGTATTTTTAACAGAATACCTCCGGTTATACTATTTATGATCCCGATATTGGATTATCGGCCGCACCTGGCTTTGTATAACCAGGGGCTAAGTATTCATCTCGGAACAGTCCTGTCTTAAGTTGAGGATTGTATACTACAGACATGTAATGATTCCCTGTATATGCAATTCTCACAATATACTTTTTATTTTTTACTAATTCGTGGAGAGAAGTTAGTTTAGTTGCCTCATCTCCATCTAACTCCATTCCATCAACAGACAATGAATTTTCACCTTGATAAGTAGTATGTACTACATTGTCTTTATTCTGAAAATATAATTGATAATATCCATGCTGTGGGGTAAGAGTATTAACTATCAGTAGCGCGACATTTGGGTATAGTTCTGCAAATTTTTTCATTTCATTATCCTCTGCCCATTCTGCCAGAGGATAGTTGTTTTTATACACATAATGTTCTCCTACTATCTGCTTGCGTAATGCAGCATAAAGAGATCCTTCGATATTGCTACTGTAGCCTGGTTTTATTTCATTGGTGAGCATTCCTTCTAAGGCGCCTAATTCTTTATTCATACGTTGAAGTTTCATCTGATGTATTATTGCATGGTAGAAACAAGCACCATCTCCGCGAACATTATTTAGTTTCCATCCCACTATTCTTCCAGGCCCTAATGGATGCATATAACCACGATTAGAATTGTCGTTATTACTTGATGGGCCATCACAACTAATTAAAAAGCCTAGTATACACGCTAAAAATATCAATCTATCAAGAGCATTCATACTATTATTATGGCAGTACTAAAGGGGTGAGCTTAAACCGTCCAACCCCTTTAGTACTAGTGCTTTATGTCCTAATTAGGTAGATCTGCTTTTAATACTTCTATAATTCTCCTCGCACAATCTGATTTCTGTATGTCATCAGTTTCTCAAAGCTCATCTTATCTTTAGAAAGATTACAGAATGTTACAAGATCCTCCTCCTTTTCTGCGCGATCCTGCGCCGCTGGCTGGCTGGCTGCCTCTATTCTGATGTTGATCACTTTGGCTGTCAATGTCAATGTTGTTATCTCTGCTCTGAGAATCACCTGCAACAGCGGGAGCAGGTATGGGTATACATAGAACATTGCAACCAGGAATACTTCTTAACTGTTCTAATACTCCGTCTGGGCAATCCGTATCACATACGTTTATTTCGATTATTCCGGGAGGAAGAGCTTCAGGTAAATCATTCCAGTTTGCACCCAAGTTACAGCCCTCGATGTGTAGTTTTTTTAGGTTAACGAGTCTGTTCAGTTTCCTGGTTTTTAGATTTGTTCCGTTAAATCTTGTTTTGCTCAAAGATAAATACTCTAAACTATCAGGCAATTTTCTCAGCAATATATTTACAGCTTCACTGCTTATGCTGATGCAGTTTCTTAGTGATAAGTGTCTGAGTTTTTTAAAGTTTTCTATGATGTCTAGTATTGCATCATCTGATACTTTTGTGCCGTCCAACCTGAGTTCTATAAGCTCTATAGAGATGTTACTTAGAATTTCCATGCATCCATCTTCTGTTATTTCCTCACACCCAGATAGGTTTAGGGTAGTTAAGTTGTCAAACTTTCTTAGTAGCTGGGCAGCATTATCGCCAATTCTATTCTGTTGCAAAGAAAGATGTTTCAGTGTAACAGGGAGGGATTCTGAAAATAGATTATTCCAATCCTGCTCCTTCCATGTGGTTAAACCATTGAGAGAGAGAGATTCTAAGGCGTTGAATATTTTGAATCTCCTCACTAAACCATTTGGAATTGCTACGTTGTTCAATTTTAGTTCAATTACATCTTTGGGAACATTTCTTAACAAATAATCCCAGCGTTCCTCTGCAATTTCCGAACATCTTGAAAGATTAATACTTTTAAGTTTGGGGGCATTGCGGAAAAGCTGGTGAACTGATTCGCCTAAGTGAGTACCTTCTAAGTTTAATGATTCTAATAAAGGAAACTGCTGCATGCAAATATTTCCCCACTTTTCATTACTTATTCCACTGCAATCGGAAAGATTCAGGTGAACCAGGGATCTGCATAATGTTCTTGAAAATGTAACATCTGCTGGCATCTGCATCTTACTCAGATCCAGGCTTTCTATGGATGTATTATTAACTCTATCAACAAAGGCTTCTAACATCTCAGGAATATTGGTTAAATTAGGGACGTGTAGTGTTCGTAGATTACCCAGGTGTTTAAACAGAAAGTCGAATGCAAGTGGATGTAGGGTGTTTTCAGGACCAGTGAGCTCTACTCTTCGGATACCAAACTGATAATTTAAAAATCCTTGAAGTCGTAATTGCTGTTCTAATTCACTTAGTTTTACTAACTGATCTTGGCGAGTTACACGGACGTACTCCCAGGGGTCTTTTGTTAAACCATTCTGTCTTATTAATTGGTCTAGGTAACTAATTAAGTTGCTTCCTAGATTATTTCTCTCAATAAATATTGTAAAGTCCTTAGCTCTATTTGCTATACACTGTTCTATAAAATGGATAAATGCATCCATATTCTCTAATGCATCTTGTGGGATACGAACAGGATGCATCTCTCTCTCTGCTATTCTCCTACGGTACTCGGCTGAATCACCAAAGTCTTGCCGATCTCGAACGAGTGTTTTTGCTGTTGAAGTTATGTTATAGTTATTCATTACTCCAATATTAGTTAAATTAGGAAACTTGGGACTGCACAGAACTGCTATACTATCGTCATCTATACTCGTATTTGAAATGTCGATAGTCCTTAGCTCACTGGATAGGTCGCCCACAAATCTCAACCATTCCGCTTTCGGTATATTTACGCAGCCGTTGAGAGATAGTTCTTTTAAATTCTCAAATCTACTTAACTCTGCGGCCCCCGATTGATCGATGCTGGTGCTATCTAGAGAGATATTTTCTAGGTTTACAGGTAGGCCTCTCAAAATTCTGCCCCAAGCATTTGAAGGAATATTCATATTATAGCTTAAGCCTATGGCTTTTAAATTAGGATACAAGCTTACTTGGACGGTTTGAAGGCCTCGTGTTTCATCTCCTGATATACGCCTCAAACACTCACTTGTTATTCTAGTATTATTTATATAAAGAACAGAGATATCACGCGATAAACCTCCTAATAGTGCCTCCCAACTATCAGCATCTATTTCTTGGCAACCCGATAAGTTAAGCATGGAAAGTTTATTAAATTCTATAATTTTCCTTGCTGAGATGCCAGAGATATTCTGCCCGGATATATCTAGAACTTCAATATAACGGGAGTTCAACGATGTTAACATCTCATCTAGCACCCTTCTGCTCTCTTCAGGACTTAAATAATTAGTAGATACTTCCGGGGCGATAAACTCGGTTTCTATTGTATCGCCGTCATAAAAGAATAAAGTTTGTCCATTCATTTGACGTTCGGTAACAACCTGTTGAAATATTTTACAGTTAGGTATCCTTAATTCTCTTAAATGCGGAAGCATACGAATTAAATGGAGGTGCTTATCTTCTAGCTCAGAGGATGATGGAAGATTGATATTGGTCACCCCTGGTAAAAAGCCTGGAGAAGAATCTAACGTTCCTGGAATAAGATACCTACTCTCATCATTCTCACATCGGAGGATTTTGAGAAAGAAATCATCTTTCACCTGTCTATACCCAGTCTCATAGAAGATCCCACTGGCTAGAGCTATTCCATGTAGTATTGAATTTAGACGCTCTAATTGGGAGACTTTGGATATAGTTTGTAAAGACCAGTTTGTAGGGACTTCAAAAAAGCTGAAATTATGCTGGTTCATTCTTAGATGGCCTTCTAAATAGTCGAGTAGCACATCTGTTTCAGCTAATATCTCTTTTTTATCACCAAGTAGTGTGATGTCTAGAGGTATTCTAACTGGATTAATCTCTATATACGCTCCTGGATTAATGTTCTCCAGTTCTCCTTTATTCCGTTCCTGTCTAAACATATAATAAAGGTCCGGGTTTTCCTTCACAATATGGCTTTGTTTAACAACTGTGCAAGGGGTGAATCTCTGCAGAATATGTGTGCATATTGTTCGGAATTGTTCATCTAGTATAGTTTGATTTGTTTCGTATTGTGCATTGATTTCTCTACTTATCTCCAGTAATCTCTGTTCAGCCCCGGGAGCGTCGTATGCCCCAGAACTTACTAGAGAATAAAGCCCCTGATGTTTATCTTGAATCTCAGATATCAAGTTAAGCATATCAACTTTTTTCTTGGCAGCCTCTCTAATAATTCGGCAAGCTAGCATGTAACCAGCTAATACAGGCTGACGCTTGGCCTCGTCGAGTATAGTACCCGTAATTTTTAATTCCCCATTTTTACTAGTAATTTTAAGTTCCTTATCCGAGTATCTAATAGTCTCAAGCTTCCAGCGAACTTCTTGCCAATCATTCTCGAGTTCTTGAAATGGATCTATTTGTTCAATGTTATCAATCGGTAGCGGACCTCCTCTTCCTGGTAGATCTGCGGCCGAAAGTCCTAGTGATGGTGCCTGAGTGAGCACTAAAGTTCCTATGATTTTCTGTAATATTTTAGAAGGTATTTTCATTACTTTTCTCCTGTATGACACTTATTGTTTAAGTATTAAGTTATTTCTTAAACAATAGCACCTGAAAGATTATTGCTTAACTTCCAGCAGCAGATTACCACATATTTTTAACAGGAGGAACAAAAATTATTGCCCATGAAGAACATAATTCAAGAGTAAACAGCAATAGCAGAAGTACTTAACTGCTTTTTTTTCGAATATAGTAGAGACCACCAACTAATATAGTTATGGAACCAATCCAGAAAATAGTATGATCCATCTCCGGAATGTAAATATTGCACTGCTGCCTACTCCATAGATTAGCAGATGAGAATGCTAGCTTACAGCCTACCCAGGCAACAAGTATATAAGCAAGATCTTCCACGCCGGGATACTTGTCCATCACTTTAATAAGTTTGTTAGCTGCTAAACGGAGTATGATGATGCCGATAACAGCACCAGCATAAACTACCCACAATTTAGAACTAGAGCTAATGAGTGCCACCCCAGCAAGAACGCTATCGATGGCGAATGCAATATCGATTAATTCTATTTCAAGCACTGCCTTCCAGAAACTCTTTTTACTAGAATCGGTCCCGGTGTGAGATCCCGATTTATAGAGAAAGAAGTGTTTTATTGGAAGAAATAGTAAATATGCAGCCCCGATTGCTTGTAGCCACCAGAACTCTATAATTACGGAAGCAAATAGAATAGCAATAAATCGGAATATAAGGGCGCCGATTATTCCGTAAGTAAGTGCTTTCTGCTGTAACTTTTTAGGTAGTTTCTTAGCCACTGTAGCAAGTACCAGAGCGTTATCAGCTGATAACAGTGCCTCCAGCACTACCAAAAACAGAATTGTATATATATCGCTAAATTCGAAAATCTGCGAGGGAAGTGAAAAGTTAAACATATCAAAGAAATTTTATTGACAAGGAAACATTCTCATGAGTTCCTTCCATCATTTTATTATTGGATATGACATACTAATTGTAGCAGTAAAAAGTATTAAATTTATACTATTAAAGGAATATTACCATGCCTATTTATGTATATGAATGTAATAAATGTAAGAAACAGATAGAAGTAAAACAACGGATTACAGAAGATCCGTTAACCGATTGTGATTGTGGAGCAAAGAACTCCCTTAATAGAATAATTCAGCCTACGGCAGTAATGTTCAAAGGGAGCGGATTCCATATAAACGATTACTCTTCTTCAGGAAGTAGTTCTAAAGAATCTAATTGTTCAGGAGATACCAATACTTGTAATAAGTGTTCCGATTAGTGCCTGAAGGAGGTATTTATGCCGGCTGTTATTAATTTTGGGAATATAACTCCCGAAAATAAAATGAGGATGTTGAAAAAAGCTGGCATAGTTATTTTATATTTTCTAGTAATAAGTACTACCGTTATTTCCATAGATTATAATACTCAAGGTTATGTAAAATATGGCACTTATTTTGAAGGAAAACATATTGGTGGGCTTACTCTAGAAGAGTGCAGTAATTTCCTAGATAAATGGTGGGATGCGGCCCAACAAAAACCAACTTATCTTACTTGTAAATATATGAAGGAGAGTATTCCTTGGAAGAATGCTAAAGAGTGGGGTGTTTGTCTTGATAAAAAAGATATTTTAGGTCAGCTAAGTTTTGAAGGATTCATTACAAAACAGTTAAAATTAAATAACTTACTTAACCTTGATAGAATAGAGATTGTAGCACAATACCTATTTAAGAACAGTGTATTAAAAAAAAATATCGATTGGATTACTCAGAATCTTCCAAAAAGAATTCCAGCAAAAGCATACTTTGAAAATAACTTTTTTAACTACAAAAAAGAATCGGATACCTACTATGTAGATACTTATAAACTAACTGAGAATATACTACTAGCTTATAACAATTGTGAGATAAAAGAAGTTCCCTTAATTAAAGATATTCCAGAAGTATCTATGGATGTTTTAGAAAAAATAAAACATGTGGTCTCTAAGTGCACAACAAGTTTTCCTAGTAATCTTGTTGAAAGATGTCATAACATTGCTAAATGTGCAGAGCATTTTAATGGTCTAGTGCTTAAGCCTGGTGATTCGATAAGCTTCAATGATATCACTGGACCTAGGAATATCAGAACCGGATATAAAAAAGCGGATATTTATAGTGAAGGGAAAATTATAAAAGAAGCAGGAGGTGGGGTGTGCCAGGTGAGTAGTACCTTATATAATGCCGTCCTATTAGCAGGATTAAAGATAGATGAGAGGCGGAATCATTCGATGCCGGTAAGTTATGTTTCAGTTGGCACAGATGCTACTGTGAATGATGAATGTGGGATAGATCTAAAAGTTACTAATAATTCAGGATCTCATATGGCGATATCAAGTGAAATAAAAGGCAATTTATTAACATTCCGCTTATTATCTACCACTCCGCTAAGTAAATCGATTTCTATTCTGGTTACAGATGTGAACATGAATCCGAAAAAAGTAAAACTTATTCAAGATAACACCCTGCCAAAAGATGTAGAAAAAGTGATTGAAAAAGGTGGTAGAAGTGGGGCGGCAAAAACTTACCGCCTAATAAGTGAAAACGGCAATATTCTGAAAAAAGAGTACCTTGGACGAAGTGTATATCGTGGAGGAACGAAAATTATTGCCGTTAATAGAGAGTAGAACCTTGTCTACATAAACTCATGAGCCAGCATCTGCTCAACAAAAACAGTTAGAATTTTGTCTATCTCCAAAAGATCTTCTGCAGCAAGGTGCTTTAGAACATTATCGTGTAGAGAAGTAGCCAGCAGCTCTATTTTGTTATTCGTAACATCTTCTGCATCTCTAGTGTTCGGTTTGCAAATATCAAGAGTTTTTCTCTGTAGTTCCACCAAATATTCAGTTAAGTTATCTTTGCCTACACCATTTAACAAATCTATTAATCTCTGAGGAATATATATTGTGCCTTGTTGCAAAGCAACATATTCCACATTGCCTTTATCGTCCGTTTGATGGAATTCGCATCCTGGATATAAAGGGATACGACCTCCCTGCAAGAAATTGATGGCTATTTGGGCATTATCCTTCAATGCCTCCGGTTCTTGTATATAATAATCTAAGGAATGGTCATTGGCTAATATAATACTATAGGATAATAGCGTGTTAGAGATTTTATCTGTAATACGCTTAATTAGAAGTTCCTTCTCAACAACATCCGCCCCGGATCCTGAAGATCTGTTTGCTGATTCAGATGAATCGTTGCCAGCGCATCCCTTATCTTCAGCAGAGAATGTACTGTTTGTAAGTGTAACTGCTGTAACGGCTATCAATATGGATTTATTCAATAAACTCTTGTGCATATTGTTGTATCGTACCCAGGATCTGTTCAATATGTAAATGGATGCTATCAATATAATCTTATTCTCTGCCTCTATCTACTTTTCAAATATTTTTCTTATATCTTCAGGGATGGTAATTGCTTTTCTATGCTCTCCCATGGCCACATGCCAAGAGTAGGCTTCACAACTAAGCTCATTATTTGATGTATTATATATTTCATATTTGAAGAGTACTGCAGCTCGTCGTACTTCTTCAATCCAAACTTTTACCTGAATAATATCGTCGTACTTTATCTCTCTCTTATACTTGATGTTAAGCTCTACAGCAGGGAACTTTACACCCTTTTCTTCTAGCTCTTTAACAGATGTCCCTCTATCCCTAGCTAGCTTTCCACGAGCTTGCTCTAACCATAACGGATAACTTCCATAGTAAGCATGACCCATCTGATCTGTTTCGCCATATCTTACTCTAATCTCGTCAATACTAACTGCAGGTTCTATACTTTTTTCAGCATTATCCACACACTTAGTCTACTTCTAACTAACATCGATATAAAAGTATTTTAATATCTTTTTGTTTAGTAGTTCGCAGAACAATTTTTTTAATATATGTAGTTGTATCCAAGATACTATCGTTTGAAGACTGTTAAGTAATAGACTATTTCTTAACAGTAAATAGTCTATTACTTAACAGAGAAGTGTTATATTTTCCGCGTTCGTGGTAATGCCTGAGTTATAATATTCCAGTGTTCTCCCAGTTTGCAGTTATGAAGGTATAGTGTTCTGAGTGTGCTAAATTTGTTAAACTCTCTACTCTGCTGACCCTGATAATCTGTGTAGTTTAGATTCAATGTCTCTAACGTTCCAGATAATGCTTTTAGAATGGAACTCCAGTTATCTCCCAGTTTGCAAGAGTTAAGGGTTAGTGTTTTAATGTTGTGGAACCTCTTAAACTCTCTGGCTCGTTCCCCTTTATAATCGGTGGAGTTAAGATGCAATGTTTCTAATGTTCTTGGTAATGCTTTCAGAAGTGTATTCCAACTATTTCCCAATTTGCAGTAGTTAAGAGTTAATGTTTTTAGTTTTTTGAACTTCCTAAACTCTGTGACCTGCTCTCCTCGATAATCGGTAGAGTTCAGTTGCAATGCTTCTAATGTTCCTGGTAGTGCTTTTAGTAGAGTATTCCAATGCTCTCCTAATTTGCAGTTATAAAGGTATAGTGTTTTGAGATTATAGAACCTTTTAAACTCCCTGGCCTTCTCTCCTTGATAATCGGACTCATCAAGATACAGTGTTTCTAATGTTATTGGTAATGCTTTCAGTAGAGTTTTCCAGTTTTTACCCAATTTGCAGTTATAAAGGGTTAGTGTTTTAAGCTTGTAGAACTTTTGAAACTCCCCGGCTTGCTCTCCTTGATAATCGGTAGCATCAAGATACAATTTTTCTAGAGTTACAGGTAATGCTTTTAGAATTGAATTCCAGTTCTCGCCCAGTGTGCAGCAGTCAAGATTTAGGGTTTTGAGATTATAAAACCTTTTAAACTCCCTGGCCTGCTCTCCTTTATAATCGGTAGCATCAAAGTACAATGTTTCTACTGTTTTAGGTAATGCTTGTAGCACTGTATTCCAATGTTCTCCCAGTTTGCAGTGATGAAGAGTTAGCGTTCTGAGTGTGTTGAACCTATTAAACTCTTCACTCTGCTGACCTTTATAATCGGTCCCAGCAAGATTCAAAGTTTTCAGTGTTCCTGGTAACGCTTTTAGAAGTGTATTCCAGTTAGCTCTTAACTTGCATCCTGGTAGAATAAGTTCTTTTAGCGTTTCAGAAGCGGTAGCCATCTGTAGTATTTCTTCTGATGAGTTACTACAACCCGGTAATTGTAGTTTCTGCAAGGTTGGTAATGAGGAGATGAATTCTACATGTTTTCTAGTAAGTTTGCCACAAGCAGTTTTGCATGCTCCCACCTCATTCATTTCTCCTAGCTCTATCACTGGGGAGCAGGGAACGGTTATTTGGTAGAGGGTACGATACTGTACCAGTCTATCTATTTGCGATAAACTGTTAATAGGATATTTTGCCCATAAATCCTCTCTTTCTAGTCCGTTGAAGTTCCTCTCTCCTTTATCGAATAGTTCTTCTATAAAGTCTAGGAATTCATCTGTGTTCTGCAAGTTGTCTGGTACAGAAATACTGCATTCTAATATGGATTCTTCATTCTGCACGGGTTCTACTATTTCAAGGATTTCTGGTTCGTCGATGGTTAACAATTTTCCACTTGGGAGCACTTGCAATGCTTGAGGACCCATTGTTGCTAGCACCGTGTCTGTTATGTTAATCTCCCTGATATTAAAGCACTGGAGATTAATCAGAAAATGCATGAAATCTTCTATAGAGTTCGTGCACCCTTTAAAGCTGAGATGCTTTAACTGCTTCAAACTGCTGATAAAAGGGAAGAGTCGCTGAGGGATTTGTGTATTCTGTATCTCTATATGTGTGATGCCTAAAGAGAAGTTATCGTCATCGGTAACGGTGATAACTAAATTCTGTAGGTCGGCTAGTCTGGCTAAAGTAGTTACATCTTGTACCGTTTTATGGCGCCATGTGTCTGTTGCTTGATAGATTGAAAAATCGGTAACATCTGCATGCACATCGGCTCGTATTTTTTTTATTATGGTGGGAATGTCGTTAGAGAGTCCTCCTCTCTCGAAAGCATTTACTGTAATGATTCCGGTTAACAACTGTATTATAGGTAGTATAATTTTTCTAAGGTAATTCATATAAACCTCCAAACAAGAACATACCAGGAAAGATATCCACTATACTACTGTAAAAAATGTGTTTATAAACGATTGTTGCATATATATAAGTAATTCCGTACCAGGGTTGTATATTTCTGGCTTAAAAAGTTAATTGGAGGAAGGTGAAAACGGGGACTTTTGAACCTGGTAATTATACTGTGCATGGTTAGAAGCAGCATTATTTTCGAGTGTGGTGCCATGAAAAGTGGTGTCAAGAAAAATCTGATAACCCCTGGCGATAGCCTTAGTGCAAAAATGACTATCTTCTCCCAGCATTGTAGAGTTGTAGAGATAGTTGAAATCGATACCAGTGTCTAATATTTTCTTCGATATCAGGATGGCATCCGATATTCCGCCTACAACTAGCATCTGTGGAATTTTTAAATTATCGATAAACTTTTTAGAGAGTAGAATGGCTTCCTCAAAAGGATACTTTTCCTCTATGTTATTTTCAAAAAGCTGATATTCATCCATCATCCAGGCATTAGGTAGATAATCTCCATCATACATTTGGGTCCAAATAAGAGGCGCAATAACATCTTTTCCTCTATTTACTAAGTGTTGAATAGTATGGGGATGGAGAAGAACGTTGCTATTAAGCATAAAGCAGAAATCTACATTATTTTTTCGTGCATGTTCTAGTAAGAGGTTTTTATGTTTTATAAATCTATCAGCTGCCTCTTTTTTCCACTTATTTTTAATGTAGGGGAAGTCCTTCAGATATTCTTGTTTCGGTCCAATTCTATTCTCGCTGGGTATAATTTCTATCCGATTATTCTTTGCTGCGTATACTTGAATTAGTTGAGATGTATTTAAATCCGGTGAATCGTCTATGAATGTGAATTGTGTATCGAAACCGTCTAATTTGAAAGCACTGATAGATTCCAGAAAAGCTTTTGTTATCTCATATCCATTATTAATGACAGATGAAACCATTATTGGTGGATTCTGTTTTGGCAAAATATCCTGAATTGGGTGACTAGCTGTTTCAGGTTGAATGTATGCTAGATACTCCCGGTAAGATATTTTAGCAAGTTGTGTATTGTTTTTTACTGTGTACTGATTATTCAGATTTGCTGATTCGTCATTAGCGAAGAATACTCTAGCCTCAGAAAGCTGTGTTTCTAATGAACGGATTACTGCTGGTACACGTGGTGATATTTCTGTTGAATTATCCCAGTGATTATAATCTAGATTGCTAAAGTTCTTTATCAGGAAGGGCTGATATTTATAATGGGATTGATGGTGAACGGAATCTAGATAATTTGCGCCATCGGGAGTAATCTGATATTTGGCTGTAGCCAGTACGGTATGATGGAGATTCTGTATTTCATCTCTTAAGATAGAATAGAACTCTTTAGGAATATACTCGTTACTATCTAATAGTAAAATGCTATCCGCATTACTTGCAACTGCTTTCTCCCATAATAATTTTCTGGCCTTAAATTCATCTGATACTTGAATGTTCTCTATATTTAAGGATTTATTATTATGCGCAGGTAAATCAGTACTATCTATACTGAGTAGCAGAGCCTGATTAGTAAAATGTGATATCGTTTCTAAATACTGTAAAAAGATATTTTCTGGACATTTTTTTACAATACCAATAGCAATGGTATGTTTTGACATTTACAGAGCCTCCTGTAAAATTTGCGGATTGCTCTGTGTAGGTACAATCCGGTGTTCTTGAATATACTGATGATATCCTTGAGTATCAATTAAATTGTCTGTATATAGATGATATGGTGGATAGGTTCCATCACTGTAAAGAGTATATCCCAGCGCGACCATTTTCACGCAGAAGTGTCTATCCTCACCCTTCAATGATATGTTATATAGCGGACTATATGCGTTTGGGATTTCTAATATTTGTCTACTAAATAGTGTACAAGCTCCTAATCCGCCTACCTTCGTAATGCCGGGTGACCTAAACTTATTTTTAAGTGCATCGGCCTCTTCTGTAATTTGATGTGAATCTAATTTTTCAGTAGGATCTCGCCAATAGAAACTATAATTATCCTGGGCCCAAACTTGAGGTGATGCTGGTTGAGAATCGTACCACTGCGTCCAGAAAACCTCTGAAATAATATCTTTCTCGCAACCTATGAGTTGTTTTAAGGTCTCTTTTTGGAGGATAAGGTCTGTGTCTAGCATGAAAAGGAAATCGTAGTTTTCACTGGCAGCTTTTTTCATGAGATAATTTCTCATCTCGCTTACTTTCAGAGTCTTAGTTACTGGCCATTTTACTGTTAAGTTGTTATTTTCGTAGTCATCACTATTTTTACCTAAACAGGTACATTCGTTCTTGTCTATTACTGTAAAGTTTGTATGTTCGGTGGCTAAATTAGATAACAGTTTAGACGATTCCGTATCGCTGTTATCATCAATAAAGCAGTAGTCTACTTCCAATCCATCAGTGTCTAGTTGAAATAGTGCATTAAAAAATTCCTGTAGTATTCTGTTAGGATGGCAGACTGGTGAACCAATCAGTATACGGGGTCGGGTAATTTTAGTTTGGTTCAGTGTTTTAATTTTAGGAGACTTATCCAGCAGGCTCTCTTTATATTCTGCTGAGATAAAATTATTTTTGCTATCATGTTTATGCCAGCTATCTAATATAATTTTAGTCCGTTCCGGATATAGAAAGCCATAATGGAATATTTTTGTATTACAATATCCGTGTTTCAGCTGCTGTAGTAGTGTATCTGTAAAGTGGGGCGCGTGTACAGGAATATTGTTCCAATCGAAGTTCAATGATTTATTTTTTACTAATCTGGTGGTGTATCGATGATGTCTTTCCCATAGTTGGTCTTCTCGATACGATTTTTCGTTGCTCCAGAGATCGTAAATCCGGAATCCCCATGCTTCTATAGTTGGATGATTTAAGAGATCTGGTATTTTTTCAATTATCTCTTCATCAAATATTTCATCAGCATCTAAGCTTAGAATCCAATCGGGATTTAATGTTCGTGCAGTATGATATGTTTTGTGCCGTATAACCGATTCATCTCCTAGAAAAGAGGGTCTGTCTAATTTTACTAGTTTAACATTCTGAAACTGTCTACATATTTCTATGCTATTATCCGTACTGCAATCATCTACGACAAGGATCTCTGTAGATATTTTAGAGAGCAAAGTTAAATTTTGCTGTAAATATCTATCTGCTTCGTTTCGAATTATGATAGTAGTAACTAGAGATGGACGATTGTTTAGTGACACTGATATAATTATCGGCTAATGTGACATTATATTGGAGCTAATTAAAAGGGAAGTAGTGGTGCCGCAAGCCGGACTCGAACCGGCGACCCAAGCATTTTCAGTGCTTTGCTCTACCAACTGAGCTATCGCGGCAAAAATAAAAATGGCGCGGATGACGGGACTTGAACCCGCGACCCCCGGCGTGACAGGCCGGTGCTCTAACCACTGAGCTACACCCGCGACTATATTAATATTATCGCATGAAATATCGTATTTGTGCAAGGGCTATGTGTGTATATATTATACTTTTCGCGTACAATATTTTAATTATAAGTAAAATGATAATTATTTAGCACTGAAGTATTTGTTATTCAGGTTCAATATCTTCATATATTGAAAATAAAGGTAGAAAAGATGTTTTCGATGATTTTGCATTTTTGGTTATTTATGCTATGTTATAATTAAATAATAGAATAAGGCTTCTTTAAAATTACCTAAAATTATATTAATGGCTAACTTATGTGATATTAAAACCACTAAATTTATACATAGGGAATTTTGTAGAAGAAATTTAGATATTAGAAATGCCGATGTATATGTATGTAATGGGGTGGTTTATATTAGAGGAAAGATAATTAGTCATCGTGGGTCCGATCAGGATGTGCATAAAGTTACAAATTTAATTTTGAGATCACTGAAATCACGTAATGAAGTGAAAGATGTGGTTTATCAGGTTTCGTGATAGATAGGAAATGTCGTTAGATATAATAATAGGGTACGGAGGTTAACCTCCGTACCCTATTATTATATCTAACTTATAAACAGAAACTATTATGCTTTAGCTTCTTCAGTAGTTTCTTCAGAGACTACCTCTTCAGCAGCCTTATTCTCTTCGGCTTCTTCTACAATAGCATTAGGATCTACAACGTTTAGGTGCACAAATGCATCCACTTGTTGGTGAAGATCTATCTGAATTTTATAGTTACCTACTCTCTTGATAGGATGTAGTAGGGCAATCTGCTTTTTGTCTACTTCGATTCCTGATAACTCTTTAACATAGTTAACAATATCGTTAGAAGTAATTGCGCCGAACAATCTTCTGCCATCATTTCCAACTTTTGCATCTATTTTAATGCTAAGCCCATCTATCTTTTCTTTATTTGCTTCGGCAGTGCTTTTTTCTGCAGCTGTTTTTGCCGCTAATCTAGCATTTTTAACTTCAAGAGCATGTAACTGACCCTTAGTAGCCACTACTGCGAATCCTCTAGGGAAAAGATAGTTTCTAGCGTACCCGTTAGCAACGTTTACTACCTGATTTTTCTTTCCGAGATTGGGAACAACCTGATTAAGTATTACTTTCATTTGTTTGCAAACCTTTTGTGAATTATATAGATACGTCTAAATGTGCTTCGGAAGACTTACCATTTCTGCATTTATACGTACTGATTATTATATTATCTCTTACTATTTTAGCACTTTTTCTTTCTGAAAGGTTTTGCTGATTGTACTTTTCTTTACTAACTTGTACATTCTCTTCATTAAATAAATTTATATCGGATATATTTTTAGTAGACTGTTTATCATCTCGTGATTTGATAAGCTCTTGTAGTAGCTGATGTTTTTTTTGATAATTTGCGGAATCTTCCGAAGTGTCTTTATCTAATGTATCAGCCGACTCAACTATTTTAATATTTTCAACACCCCATATTTTTTCTTTCGCATTTCTATAGACTTGTCTCACCTGACCCATATCGTTGAATCTGCGTGGGTCGTCTATTATTACGTTGTAGTGTTTTACGTAAGCTGATAGTGCAGGGTTAAATCCAATATCCATAATAGAATTATTGGACAAAAATATAACTTATTGCATATTTATTGAACAAGGGCTACCATTTAGCCCCTATCCCTACATTAATATCGTTCTGTCTAAAAAGATTAGAGCCTTCAACCCAAATGTAGCCGTCTTTATGGATGTCAAGTTGTGCACGTGCGTCTAGCTTGGGTTCATTAAGACCGTAGGCATCAGTCATAACGCTTAACTTGGGATTCAATTTGCTTCTAAGACCAACGCTGGGTTTGCCTGCATAGGCTCCGTAAAGAATTTCTAAATTACTGTTGTATGGATAGATCATCCTGGCATTTATAGCATTTGATTCGAAAGCATCATAGAATCCTACTAAATATTTTTTATCTTGATAAGGTAATAAGACATTTATGTCTGTCTTGAATCGTTTCTGATTAATATTGTAAGACACCTCGGAATGCGTAGTTAATCTATTAGATGGAGTAATTTGAAGTACGGTATCATTTACGTTCTTCATAAGCTTAAATCCCTCATCTAATATATTGTCTACTCTATCCACACTGCCAGATGTTTTATCTATTACCTCATAAGTCTTATCTAAAACTTTACCGAAACGCTTTGATGCTTCTGTAGCGTTTTTAGTGAGAAGGGTTCCTCTTTCAGTTATTTCATCTATATTATTAGTAATATTAGTAATTTTATTTGCCATGTCTCCATCTTCGTAGAGCACGTTGATGTCAGATGAGAGTTTGGCTAAGTTAGTTGCAATCTTTCTAGAATCTTTAAATAGTCTGGTTATCGTATTTGTATCTTCAAGCTTATTGATAGTATTAAGTAATCCGTCAAATTTCGTGATAGCATCTCTGCTTTTTGTAATTATCTTGTCTACGTTATTCTTATTATCCAGGGCTATGATGCTTAGTACATCGCTAAGTTTACGGATATCTTTAATGGCGGCATTGGTCTCTTCAAAAACTTCTTTAATTCTTTCATCAAACTTACTTTTAACAAGAGTATCTTGGATAATCTTTAATGTGTTGGTAACATAATCGATAGTTTTCTCTATTTCTGGGGAGATAGATGCTAAGCTGCTTGTGCTGTCTCCCGGTATAGTATCTCCATCCTTGAAAAATTTCCCTGAAGTTTGTTCTGGTGCTACAATTTCAATCTTGTTATCTATAACACCCATGATGCTTGAAGGAATTGCGAGTGTGCTTTCAATAGGAATTTTCATATTAACATCAATATTCAGACGGATTACAGGCTGCTTAGTCTTTTTGTCTAGTGTGACCTGTGTAACTTTCCCGACCTCGATACCGGCAAATGTTACGGGTGAACCCAATTTAATGCCTTTTGCAGAAGTTAATCCGGCATAATAGGTGTAAGTGGGCATTGCTAAATAGAATTTCTGAACAAAAAACTCCACGCCTGCAAGTAATACAACAAATATAATAGTTAGTAAACCAACTTTAAAAGCGGATTTCAAAGTGTCTCCTCCAATGCATACTGCTAGTTATAATAACAGTATATTATAAATGTTGGTAGGAATAAGCATTATATGCATGGTGCTGCGAAAAACATTGTAGTATATTGCACAAATGGTATGAATAAGGAATCTAAGAATGGTAAATTAAGATAGTTGGGGTATGTATAAATACGCGATATTCCATAATATGGCAGGGACATTTATGTTTTTATGGAATAGATTATATAACCAGAGCACAATTAGCAGAGTATGGTGAGGAATTATGTGGCAACGATTTACAGAACGAGCTAGAAAAGTAGTATTTTATGCACAAGAAGAAGCACAGAAATATGGAGAAGGTTATGTCTCAACAGAGCATTTATTGCTAGGTTTAGTTCGAGAATCGGATAGTGTAGCCGCCAGAGTCCTTGAAAGTGCAGGCATTAGCCTCTCCCGTATTAAGGCTGAAGTAGAAAAGCAGTTACCTAGAGGAGAGTCGAGGCAGTCTCATGATATGACGCTTACTCCTAGGGCTAAGAGGGTAATAGATCTCGCTTATGATGAAGCACGAAATTTAAATAATAATTATATTGGAACAGAACATTTACTATTAGGACTTATAAGAGAAGCTGATGGTTTGGCTGGTCGTGTTTTAGCTAAATTAGGTGTAGAGTTAGATCAGATTCGCCGAGAAGTTATGTCCCTGCAAGATAGCGATGCTCCAAGTAGAGGTCCATCAAAGTCTGCTGCTCCGACAAGTGCTCCAAAAACTCAAACATTAGATGAGTTTGGTAGAGATTTAACAGAACTTGCAAGACAAGGCAAATTAGATCCCGTTGTAGGTAGACAGAATGAAGTTGAAAGAGTCATGCAGATACTTACACGTAGAACCAAAAATAATCCATGTTTAATTGGTGATCCTGGTGTAGGGAAGACTGCCGTAGTAGAAGGTTTAGCACAACGAATAATAGCTGGTGATATCCCTGATATTCTCAAAAATAAACGAGTAATGGCTCTCGATTTAGCAAGTTTAATTGCTGGTACAAAATACCGTGGTGAATTTGAAGAGAGAATGAAGCGAGTAATGGAAGAGATGAGAAAATCGGAAGGAAGTATCATCCTCTTTATTGACGAGCTACACACACTAGTTGGTGCTGGTGCCGCTGAAGGTGCAATTGATGCTTCTAACATTATGAAACCTGCTCTAGCAAGAGGGGAACTCCAGTGTATAGGTGCTACTACTCAGGACGAATTTAGAAAATATATTGAAAAAGATGCTGCACTAGAGAGAAGATTCCAGGCAGTTAAAGTTAATGAGCCAAACGAAGAAGACGCTATAGACATATTAAAAGGCTTAAGAGAAAGATATGAGGCTCACCATAATGTAGAAATCGATGATGATGCAATTGTGGCTTCTGTACAACTCTCTATGCGATATATCTCCGATAGAACTTTGCCAGATAAAGCTATCGACTTAATTGATGAGGCTGCTAGTAGATCCCGTCTGCAAAGTAGTTTGCCTCCTTTAGATGTAAGACAGGATAAATTAAAACTACATAAACTTAACGCAGAAATTGAACATCATATGCGTAAGAGTGAAAAAACTGAAAAACTTAGCCAGCTACAGAAAGAACGTGATGAACTAGAAAATAGTATCGCCGAAAGAGAAGATGAATGGATGAGCCAAGAAAAAAAACATCTTGTCATCAAAGAGCATGAAATCGCTCAGATTGTTCAAAGCTGGACCGGTATCCCTGTAACAAGATTAGTGGAAGCTGAATCGAAAAAACTGCTTAAAATGGAAGAAGATCTCCATGGAAGAGTCATCGGTCAGAATGAGGCAGTATCTGCCGTTTCTAGAGCAATCAGACGTTCTAGAAGTGGTTTGAGAGATCCGAAACGACCACTAGGAAGCTTCATCTTCCTTGGGCCTACAGGTATCGGTAAAACAGAATTGGCTAAATCATTAGCAGCATATCTATACGAAAAAGAATCGAATATCGTAAGAATTGATATGTCTGAATACATGGAGAAATTTACCGTAAGTAGACTAGTTGGTGCTCCTCCAGGATATGTAGGATACGATGAAGGTGGACAGCTTACAGAACAAGTAAGAAGAAATCCTTACTGTATTGTTCTTCTTGATGAAATTGAGAAAGCACACCCTGAAGTATTTAACTTGCTACTTCAAGTAATGGAAGACGGACACCTTACCGATTCCCAAGGTAGAAACGTTAACTTTAGAAATACAATTATTATCATGACCTCTAACGTTGGTGTTAAACCAATCGAACTAGAAAAAGGATTAGGTCTGCGTGATAATAAGATGGACGAAAACGATCCTAAAATGTACGATTCCATGAAGAATAAAATGATGGATGAGTTAAAGAAATCGTTTAGGCCAGAGTTCCTCAACCGTGTTGATGAAGTAATTGTATTCCAGCACTTGAAGAAGAACGAAATACTACAGATTGCCGATATTTACCTCAAGAGGCTCAATGAGCAAGCTGGTAACCTTGGCATGACTATAGAGCTATCTGAAAGCGTTAAAGATCTTCTCGTAAAACAAGGGTACGATCCAAACTTAGGTGCAAGGCCGCTTAGAAGAGCTGTACAAAGACTCATCGAAGATCCGCTTAGTGAAGAATTGCTAAAAGGAACCTTTAAAGAAGGAGACCATATTGTTGCCGATAAAGATAGCGAGAGCGATACAGTGCTCTTTAAAACTAAGAAGCAATCGGGGTCAACAAAGTCTTCCGGGAAAAAAGGTCGGTCTGCAGCGAGTAAGAATTAGATCTAGAAAGAATTAATAGTTGTTGTGTTGTTTGTAAATATGGCTGGATTCATTGATGAATAATAAGTGAATCCAGCTTTTTTTTTCATGCTACAATGCTAGCAGATGTTTCTATCCATAAAGAGTTCTTTTAAAACCTAGTATAGGTGCTTGCATGTGTAGTATCATAAAGTTATGCGTATATTTCGTATATTAATAGTAATTTCTCTTCTTGTACAGAGTGTGCAACCACTTTTAGCTAATAACAATGCCAAAAAAGTAATAGCTGAAAACACACTGGTTGGAATAAAATTATATGATGACGTCTCTGCAGTAACAAAAAAATACGGATCCCCGACTGAAATAGTCCCTATCAAGTGCATAAAACAAGTGCTAGGTGAAGAAAAATCGGATAGTAATACAGAGGTAAGTGCTGCTAATAATACTGATGATGAAGAAAATAATTTTCAATATAGTAGATGGATCTATCAAAAATCATCGTCAAGATACTCTTTTATACTAAACCCAAAAGGAAAAGTAATTCTCATTGAGGCTCAAGGACTCTCTGATGGGAACGCAAAAACTTCCAAAGGTATATCGCTAGGAAATAGTATGGCATCCCTGGTAGGAAAATATAAATTTCCAGATACATGGACCAAGCTTACTTCTAGTCTTATGGCAAAATATCAGCAGAAATATCGTGTGGTTTTCGGACTATCTAAAACTGATGATTCGAAAACATACCAGGTTTCTCAAATTATTGTTACATCTATCCCTCTCTAATACTATGCAGTGCTAAAAAATAGTTTAGAATATAGATGGAAGTATTACCATTATCTGCTTATATTCCATGCTTGGTGTTACAAGAGAATTTACTTATGAATGATGTTGCTCAAGAGATTAAAAATCGATTAGATATTGTAGCCTTAATATCTGAAAAAATTCGATTGAAAAAGAGTGGCAAAAACTGGACTGGGTTGTGTCCTTTTCATCAAGATAAGCATCCTTCTTTTACAGTTTCTTCAGAGATGGGGAGGTATCGCTGCTGGTCTTGCGGGGCAAGTGGAGATATATTCAACTGGCTTATGGAGATGGAAAAATTAGATTTTCCACAAGCATTAGAGATTTTAGCGGCTAGAACTGGGGTGGAAATAGCCAAAGGCAAGCAGAATCGTACTGGTAAGGCAGAACTCGAACATATCATGAGTGAGGCGCAATCGTTTTTTGTTAATGCTTTATCTAAAAATACCGCTGCTAAGAAATATTTGGAAGACAGGAAGTTTCCGCAAGAAATTATAGCAAAATGGGGATTAGGGTTTGCGCCAGATGTTGGTGATGCTCTCTCTTTTCATCTTAAAAAGCAACAACTCTCTTTATCTCATGCGAAAGATCTGTATCTTGTAGAGAAAGATAGTCGGGGCGGATACTACGATAGATTTAAAGGAAGAATCACCTTCCCGATTTTAGGTTATCGTGGTAATATAATCGCTTACGGTGGCAGAGTAATAGGCAAAGGGATGCCTAAATACATCAATAGCAGCGATACCCCCCTTTTCCATAAAAGAGATAATTTGTACGGATTTTATCAGGCCAAGGATGCCATCATAGAATCCGATTGTGCTCTGCTTGTAGAAGGATATTCAGATGTTATCCGGTGTCATCAATACGGATTCACTAATGCTGTAGCTTCCTTAGGTACTGCCTTTACTGAGAATCAAGCGCAGCAATTAAAAAAGTGGTGCTCTAAAGTAATAATTATCTATGATAGCGATGATGCTGGTATAAAAGCTACTCAGAAAGCTGCGGAAATTCTAGTAGATGTTGGGCTGTTTGTTAAAATAGTCCATCTTACAAAAGGGGACGATCCTGATAGTATCCTGATAAAAGAAGGTAAAGAGAAGTTAGCTGAATATATCGCTCAGGCTATACATTATGTGGCTTACAAGATAGAATTATTGAAGAATGAGCAAGATCCTGATAGTCCGGTTTTTTGGAATACTGCATATCAGTTATTAAGAGAGTGTACAGATCCGCTTGTTCTGGAACAGCAAATAATCCATCTGTCTAGTCTGCATCCTGGTTTAAATGATGCCATGGCGGCTAGAGATGCGATAAGAAAAAAGGTTTTAGAACTTAAAAAACAAGACAGCAAAAGTGTAGAGAAGAGTGTTAAGACTAGCTTTGCATACGCTGCCCCTGGTCGCATTAAGAAACGTATCTATCATCCATATGAAACGGTAGTGTTTGCAGCATTACAAAGAGAAGATACTTTTATGGCAGCGTTAGATATTTGCAAGCATAGTGAATGGTTTATTACGAAGGCTGGCACTATTACTTCTGCGGAGATATATCGCTATTGTGATAAAAAAAATATTTCCTGTGTGAATAGTGAGGTGCTCAGCAACCTATCAGATGATAGAGTTAAAAAAGTATTAGAAGAGTTGTATTTTACATATGAATCTCCCATTCATCTTCAATCAGTGAAAGATGCTGGTGAAAAACTTAGAAGTAAATGGGAGAAAAATCAGTTAAGCAGCTTGAGGAGTGCTGCAAAAAATGATGACTCCTCTCTGGCAGAGATCTCGAATCGATTGAAAAGTATTTCAAAATCGACGAAATCTTCAGGACCAGTCGCTTAGTTTTCTAAATATTTCCCGCACTCAAGCATATGCTTTATTCTATCTACTGTCTTCTTATCTTGTAATAAATTTAAGAATTTAATGCGTTCTAAATTGAGAGCGTAAGGCCATAGTTTTGAATCGTAGGCGATACATAGAATGTACGATGCAATCTGTTTTGTATAAGGTGTGAAATCGTGATTTGCTAGCCACTTATTAAACTTTTCTTTTTCCGATTCGATAGTATCTTTCTCGAAGGTAATCCAATCGTTTTTAATTTTTGGCTGAACTCTTGCCTCCATTACCCTATGTTTAGCTTGGAATAGTATGGTGTCTGGATGAGAACTAATTGTATCGGACGATCTTACATAGCCTAGCTTAAGAGCATCATATCCATTAGAACTAATCGCGCCTCGTATCATGTTCTGGATTGTTTTTTCTAGGGAATCGAGATCGTTTTGGTACCAGAGTCTCATTCGTGACGTACCTGCGCCTGCAGGGAGGAGTCCTACCTTAATTTCTGGAAACCCTAACTTAGCTTCAGGGTGCACAACCATCTCATGGCAAGCAGAGGCTACTTCTAGTCCGGCTCCAAGGCAATAATGATGTACTGCCGCAACGGTATTATTTGCAGCCAATACTTCTGTTAAATTCTGTAGTTTAACGAGGGCATTATCTATGTTGTTCCAGTCTTGCTTTAATGTGTTTTTAAGAAAGAACTCCAGATTGAATCCCGCAGAGAAACATTTAGATTCAGAACATACTACCCATCCTTGAGCGTGTTTTTTAATCTCCTCTGTAATAGAAGCGCATATTCTTCCATCCAGAACGCCCATCTTGCCAGTGAGGCATATCGCTTTTACACCATCTCCTAAATTTCTAACATTGAATCCATCTAGTTTTTGTAATAACTGATATCTATCGATAGGTTTGTACTCTTCTTTTTCTGTAATGGGTATATACTTTCCTGAAAAGTTAAGAGTAGAACTATTTTTATAGAACTGAGGAACACTTATGTTGAGAGTCTTTCCCTCAATAGCATCTATCATTTTAAACGGACCCATTTTCCAGCCAAATCCCCACTCCATAATGGAATCAAAGTCTTGAACGGAATGACTAACCTCTTCTTTGAGATAATTAGCATAGTATAGCGATTCCTCTAAAAATTCTTTTAGAAACCAACCATACTTATTGTATTCTTTCAACATGCTTTTTAAGCGTTTCTCAAGGGGTACTGTAGGATAACCTTCAAATGTAGGTAGGTGAGCTTTCTCGATGGGTCTGTACGCCATAGTTTGAAGATCTATCGCATGAATTTGATCATTCTCTTTCTTGTAATATCCTTTCCCCGATTTATTTCCAAGACAGCCTTTTTCTATCAGCGCTTTAATAGATTTGCATGCCTTAAAAGTATCTAAGTAAGGATCGTCAGTGCACCGTTCAAGAATATTTTTTGCAATATCCTCCATAATATCTAGTCCAACAATATCGTTTAAACGAAAACTAGCACTATTAGGTCTTCCAATGAGCGGACCCGTTAAAAAGTCGGTCTCCTCTACTGTTAGCTTATGTTTTTCAGCAAGTTGAACGGCCTTATACATGCTCCACATACCAAATCTATTGGCAATAAATCCCGGTGTGTCTTTTGCAATGATAACTCTCCTTCCAACCTTTTTTTCTAGAAACTGCACCATTCTATCTACCTCTGTACGTGCAGTATCTTTAGCAGGGATAAGCTCTATTAACTTGAGGTACCTGGGAGGATTAAAGAAGTGGACGCCCATAAATCGTCTCCGCAGGTCTCTCGGTAAAATTTCAGACAATCTGTTTATCTCGATACCGCTAGTATTAGTACTTAACATAGAGTTTGGAGTAACATGGGGGGCTATCCTATTGTAAACATCACATTTAATATCAAACTTTTCCGATACCGCTTCGCATATCCAGTCCGCATTGGCTACCAGATGGGAGCTATCTTCTAATGATGCAGGTGTAATATTATCTAGTATTGCAGGATGGTATAGATAGGGAGGTTTCTGCTTTTCTAGATTCGATAAAGCGCTTTTGGCTATATCAGCATTAATATCAAAAAGAATAACTTCAAAATTTAAGTTCGCTAAATGAGCAGCTATTCCACTACCCATTGTTCCGGCGCCTAATACACATACCTTCATGCCATTATGTAGTCCTCACTAATAATATTCCTCATTTAGTAGAGAAATAAGCTGTAATAAGTATATTTTTATAAAGATTGAGAAGGAAAAATTCTCTTTTAGTGATATAATTGGTATAGTAAGTTACAAAATAACTAGGAATTAGTTTAAGGGGAATAACAATAGCAAGGTTTATTAGAAGAAGAATGCCCAGGCCTGAAGGCCCAATGATCAACGAAAGGTGTTTGAAATTTTCTGAGATGAGGGTAGTTGGTGAGGATGGTTCTCAATTAGGAGTTTTTCCTACAAGAGAAGCCTTACGCATGGCTAAAGAAGCAGCATTAGATTTAGTTCTCATCGCTGCTACTGCAGCCCCTCCTGTAGGAAGAATTATCGATTACGGTAAGTATAAATACGAACTAGAGAAACAGAAAAAAAGCAATAAAAAGAAAGTGCTTGAAGTAAAAAGTATCAAGTTTCGTCCAGGTACATCAGAACACGATTTAGGGCATTCTATAAAACATGCAATGAAGTTCCTTGCAGACGGACATAAAGTTAAGGTAATATGTCAGTTTAGAGCACGTGAAATAGTACATCCTGGAATAGGTAGGGATAAACTAAATTACTTTGCTAGTAAGTTAGAGGAAACTGGTGTTGTAGAAAAGCCAGCCCATATGGAAGGCAGGCTTATGTCTATGATGTTAGCTCCAATTCCACAGAAAAATACAAAACAGAAAGGTGTTGAAGATGCCAAAGATGAAGACACACAAGACAGCAGCGAAAAGATTTAAAATAACAGGATCAGGAAAAATTACGAGAAGAAAATCGCATAACAACCACATGTTCTTTCATAAGAGCGGTGGTCAGAAAAGACGATTAGAGTCCGAACCAGTAATCTCAAAAGGAGAGACTAAACGTATTAAGCGTTTGCTGGTACAATAATAGACAGGTAAAGTATTATGGCAAGAATTAAACGCGGTACAATGCGCAAAAAAAGACATAAAAAGGTCATTGAAAGCGCATCAGGATATTGGGGAAGAAAGAAAAACGTTTTTAGAAGAGCTAATGAGCAGGTTCTAAAATCTAAGCAGTATGCTTTTAGAGATAGAAGAGCTAAAAAACGACAGTTCAGAAGATTATGGATCGTCCGTTTATCAGCAGCTTGTGAGCAGTGCGGAGTAAAGTATAACGATCTAATTCATAAGCTTACTGAAAAAGGTATTGCTATTAACAGAAAAATGCTTAGCGAATTAGCTATTAAAGATCTTACTGCATTTCAAACAGTAGTGAAAGAAGCTTTTGTTTAAATACTGAGAGTCTTTAGATTTAAAAAAAACCGGTACATCAGTGCCGGTTTTTTTTTATGTGCCAGCAAAATAACTGACCCCTTATGTAGCAATGATATTTAGTGATAATCTAATTAAATGTGAATAGCGTTCTTAATTAAGGGCTTAATGGAGAAGTTTAAATGGTAGTCCGGACGGGATTCGAACCCGCGACCTCCGCCGTGAAAGGGCGGCATCCTAACCGCTAGACGACCGGACCACTATACTTATTATTATACTGTATAAAAATAATTTGTGCAAGGGAGTATTGCTCTAGAATTATTCTATTTTTATAAATAGAAATCTAGCATTCATACTTGAAAATTATACAAAAGCTTCTTTAAATATAAAGATTAATGCAATGTAGTTGATATATATTATAGAGTTGTTTTAAGGTGGGATAAATGTCTTTTGGGATAAATTTAAGTATAAATACTTCTATTATGGGTGCTTTGAGAAATAATCAAAGAGCATTTACTACCTCTGTTCAACGTTTAAGTACAGGTCTGAGGGTTAATAGTGCATCGGATGATCCTAGTTCATTTATGAAGATTTCAGAAATGAAAAATGAAATTTCATTAACCAGTGAGCTGATGAGGGATACTCAAGAATCGATTAATTATATGAAGACTGCCGATTCTGGACTAGCTGAAATAGGTAGATTACTAGATGATGCTAATGCTATAGCTAATGCAGCTAGTAATGATGCTACATTAACCTCAGATCAGAGAACTAACTACCAGAATGAGATATCTTCCATTTTAACAGCTATAGATAATATTGCGCAATATACAAAGTATGGTGACGTGCCAATTTTAGATGGCAGTGCAGGACTATATGCAGGTAGCACTGCCGCTAATACTGTAGAAAGCATGTCGTTTACAGGAAATTTAGGTGGGTACGCGCTTACAACCAATGCTACAGTATGTATTGCTATCGTTACAGCAGCAGCAATTGCTAGTGTTGGTACTAAGACATTTGCTACTTCGGGAACACTGATAGGTGCAGGTAGTTTTTCGATTAATGGAACCGTATTTACAACAAGTGGTACGGATACTATTTCCGATGTAGTTTCTAGAATTAATGAGAAGACTACAACAACGAATGTTTATGCAAATGGTACTTCAGGTGTTGTATCATTAGTAGCTATGACAGTAGGTTCCGATGCTAAAGTAGAGCTGGTAGATGCTAGTTCACTGCTATTAGATTCATCAGCTACTTACTGCTCACAAGCCGGGGTAGATGCAGCAGCGGTGGTTAGTGTGTATTCTGGTTCTCAACTGGCAGTTTCTACTTTTACCTTAGGTTCTGGAAGAGAATTGAAAGATTCTGATGGTAATTTCATTTTGCTAGCAGCAGCAGGAGCAATGGTAACCGATACAACCGAACGTGCTGTGGGGCAAGTGATAAAAGGATCTGCTACATTTGTCATAGATAACGGATCTACCAGCAGTATCTCCATAGGTAATTTTATGGCCGATCAGCTTGGTACAGGAGTTGTTGCTAGTACAGATTTAAAAGATATTAGTGTTAGTTCTGCATCTAGTGCATCTACAGCAATCAGCGTCATTAATCAGGCGCAGAGCGAAATATCACAAGTTAGGTCTAGAATTGCCACTTTTGAGAAGTATGTACTCCAAACTAGTTATAACAATCTGCAGACTAGAAATACTTATGCAGAGTTATCACGTTCTAATTTAGAAGATGCAGATATGGCAGTGGAAGCGTCAACTATGAGTAAGTCGCTAATGGTGCAAGAATCGGCTGTATCTCTGCTTGGTAAGACAGATCTAATACCTAGAGCAATACTGTCGTTAATTAGTCGGTAGAGGCTTAATTGCACAGTGTAATCAGCATCTGAACTAATAGTACAACAAAATAAATGCCATATATTAAGGAATTAGGAAAGAAGGTGGATCCCTTTTTGCTCAGCTGATGTGTATTTAATATAAAATGTACCAGGAAGTATAATCCAAACATAATCTGGAACAGGATAGTAACTTCGGAGTATTCATTCTTTAGAAATGGATAGGTAACACCCGTATTTAAAAAGAAAAATAGGGGTAGCATTACCGCCGATTTTTTCTTATTAGATGCTAACTCGTCATACAATGTTTCTAAACTAGGATAGAGCTTCTTACTAAAAAATTGAGAAACTAGTACACTTCCTGTTACGACGGACAAGAATATCGATGCAGGTAAAAGCAGTAAATTAGACTGTGTGACAAGGTCTAATTTAAAACTAATATGACAGGCTGAATAAAGAGTGAATATAGAGGTAACTACAAATAGAAGACTACTAGTATAATTATTTGATGGCGTGGATGCGGATTCATTCTGTTTTAGATAGAAAGAGTATGGTTGAAAAGCAAAATATAACACAATAGCTGCAAGTAAACTTACTGCAGACCATGTAGTGTAAATTAGATAGCTGGCTTTAATGAAGGAACCTGTTAAGAGATATATATCATCTGTAGCTAAGTTAATCGGATTTCTTATATCGAAGAAGGCGACTGGTATTAATGACAACACTGATATTCCAATGAGTATCCATAAAAAAGACTTCTTTGATAATACATTATCGGAACCTCGGATTAATTTATGATATAGTACGAAATCTATGCCACATATCAGTAGATATGCAAATAGATATAAAATTAGCAGGAAAGAGTTGATATCACTGTTCTTATTGAGCAAAGCTAATATGCCATATGTTTCAGATCCTCTTGTGATAGATTCAACAATAACTGGGTTCAACAACAATATTAGAAGATGTTTTGCTAAGAAAAATAATGAAAAAAATTGTGATAAAGCATTGCCCATAATCCTATTTTAGCACCTAGTATTTGTTTTTATTCATATAGGTAACATTGAGCAGTCTTCCTTCACTATTTATAGAATTACTACAATCCCTTTAGCTTTCAAAATATCAATACATTCATCCGGACAATCCGACCATGTGAGATCCATTCTTCTCACCGTTTCTGGTAATGCCTGGATGACTGACGCCCAATCCTCCTGTTTTGATAATTTAATGCCACGAGACTTAATCTCCTCCAGCTGTTTCATTCTGCTTAAAGCTACGAGTCCAGAAGCATCGATATTAGTGTCCTGTAGCTCTATTCTTGTTAGTGTTTCTGGTAATGCTTGGATGACTGACGCCCAGTTTTCCCTATTGGATAATGTTACGTTCCATAGATGAATCCTCTCCAGGTGAATTAGATGATGAAGTTCCATGAATCCTAAAGCATTGATATTAGTGACCCGCAGTTCTATTCTTTTTAATGTTTCTGGTAACGCCTGAATAATGGGTACCCAATCTTCCTGCTGGGATAGCGTAATGCAAGCTAGAATAACCTCCTCTAGGTGCACTAGTCTGTTTAATTGCAAGAGCCCGGATGTGTTGATATTAACCCAATGAATATGTAATCTTTGTACTGTGTCTGGTAACGCTTGAATGATCTGTGCCCAATCATTCCGGTTGGATAGTGGAACATGGAATAAATTTATCTCCTCGAGATGCTTCAGTCTGTTTAATTTCAAGAGTCCGGAAGTGTTGATATTGGTGTGAACAAGATGTATTCTTTCCACAGTGTCTGGTAACTCCTGGATTAATGTTATCCATTCGTCAGGATAGTTTAAGTGAACCCGATCTAAGTTTATCCGAGATATAGGAAAGAGAGGACGAGTCTGCTTTATAATATCGATTCTTTTCTTTACTTCTGCAATTATATCTATGTTAATATCTGTATTAATATCTGTATGGATATATATATTTGCATCCGTGTATTGATGAAGTAATTCTTTTAATCTATCTAGTGCTGCATCAAGTTCCTGGATGGTATTAATGACGTGTGTTTTTAATGTATCCATTCTAATAAGTTCTTGATATTGAATAGTATTGTTCTCCCAGGCGCTTAGATAAGTATGAGCCTCAATAACACCTAGAGCTTTATTTATATCTTGATAAAAATTTTCCAGTTTTGCTTGTGGCTTAGTAATGTATGGGAGCAGAGAATCTAGTTTCTTGATATCTAAGCAGAGGCATAGAAGCAGTTGAACATTAAAAGTTATGATATTCAACTTTGTATCAAAATCGTTATGCTTAAAAGTATCCGCCTGCAACTCTGTTGGCAATGAACAGAAGTCTGTGTTGGTGGTAATAATTTTGTCTTCGTCAGCAGCCTCCAGATGCTGAAAAGCAATCAATGTTAATATAAGTAAACTAGATAACTTTTTCATAAACCATGTAATCCCTCTAGCTATATTGTAGCGCAGGGTTTGCACATTTTTGGCAGGATGTTATTTTTTGTATGTATACAGTAAGAATATACGATCAGAATAAAAAATGAATAAGTATAGAATATTGGGAGACGATACTAGTTTAATTAGTGTTTACTACAATCCCTTTAGCTTTCAAAATATCAATACATTCATCCGGACAATCCGACCATGTAAGCTCCATTCTTCTCACCGTTTCTGGTAATGCCTGGATGACTGATGCCCAATCCTCCTGTTTTGATAATTTAATGCTACGAGACTTAATCTCCTCCAGCTGTTTCAGTCTGCTTAATGCTACGAGTCCAGAAGCATCGATATTAGTGTCTTCTAGCTCTATTCTTTTCACCGTTTCTGGTAATGCTTGGATGACTGACGCCCAATCCTTCTGTTTTGATAATTTAATGCTGTGTAACTTAATCTCCTCCAGGTGCTTCAGACAGTTTAGTGCTATGAGTCCAGATGCATTGATACTATTGCTTTGTAAAGTTATTCTTTTCAGTGTTTCTGGAAATGCTTGAATAACTCGTGTCCAATCTCGTGGACTATGGTCATAAAAGTCTAAATTAATCTCTTCCAGATTTTTAAGACTGGATAATGCAATAAGTCCAGAATCGTTGATATTAGTCCTTATAAGATGGATTTTTTTAACGGTTTCTGGCAATGCCAGGATGATAGGTTCCCAGTCTTCCTGGTTGGATAATGTTATGGAGTCTAAATTAATCTCTTCCAGATTTTTAAATCTGTATAATTTTCTGAGTCCTGAACAGCGGATAGTAATGCCTTGCAAAGTTATTCTTTTCAGTGTTTCTGGAAATGCCTGAATGACGGGTTCCCAATCTGGCAGACTACCCATGAAAAAGTCTAAATTAATCTCTTCCAGATTTTTAAATCTGTTTAATTCCAGGAGTCCTGGTGTGGTGATACTGTTCCAACTAAGCTTGATGTATTTAAGTGTATCTGCTGGTAGTGCTTGGATTACCCGTACCCAATCTTCATGGTTACCTGATATATCAATATTTCGTAGAGTACACTTCTCCAGATGTTTCAGATGGTTTAATGCTAAGAGTCCAGAAAGGGTTATATTGGTTAGGCATAGCTCGATGGTTTTCAATGTATCTGGTAATGCCTGAATAACTCCTATCCAATCTTCTCGGATGGATAAACATACCTGGCTGAACGTAACATCTTCCAGATGTTTTAGGTTATGAAATTCTATGAAGGCTGTATCCTTAATGGATGATGTACCGTTCATGTTTACTATAGTAGTGGGCCTAATCATATCGAGGTGTATCTTTTTCAGGGTTTTTGGTAATCTCTGGATCAACGATATCCACTCCTCTTTATCATCAAAGGTAATATTATGTAAATCTAAGCCAGATATAGGAAAGAGAGGGTGAATGTTTTTTATAATATCAATTTTTTTCTCTACCTGTTGAATGTAGTCTATGTTAATATCTGTATGGATATTTATATTTGCATCCGTGTATTGATGAAGTAATGCTTTTAATCTATCTAATGCTGCATCTAGTTCTTGTAGGGTGTTACATATTTGTGTTGTTGTAGAATATATTCTTAAAAGTTGCTTGTAATTAATATTTTGATTATCCCATGCGCTTATGTACGTATGAGCTTCAATAATATCTAGAGCACTATTAATATCTTGAATAAAAGCCATCAATTCAGCAGTTGAACTAATACTTTCCGCAGGTAGAGAACCTAGTTTTTTGATATCTAAGCAGAAGAAGAGTATCTGCCTGAGACTACTTTGTATCAAATTTAATTTTGTCTCAAAATCGAAATACTCCAATAACTTGGACTGTATTTCTGTTGGCAATGAACAGAAGTCTGTGCTGGTAATAATTTTGTCTTCGTCATCAGCGGCTAGTAAATGCTGAAAAGCAATCAATGTTAATAGAAGTAAACTAAATAACTTTTTCATAAACCATGTAATCCCTCTATCTATATTGTAGCGCAGTGTGAAAAACAAATACTTTAGAACCTATCTTCTAGAATTATAAGCTTGCGGTACAATGATGATTATGGAAAAATTTTTTAAAGCTATTGTCAAATACTTATACATCTCTATTTTTATATTTACTACTGTAGACGTCTCTGCATCGAAAGAAAAAGTTGGAACTTTTTCCCACTCTGAAGTGGAATATTTTCAGAGAAGTTTAAAAGAAATCTCTAGATACACTCCTTATAATGCAAGTTCTCTAGCATTCTGGCTGTTGGAATCTTATATAAAAAAGTGCATAGAGATTAAAGCACCTTCTACAGATATAGACATTGCTTGTCAAGTATTGTTATCTTTGAATCAACAGGATGGGGATTTGGAAGAAATAGAAGCCCTAGCAAATGTAGCATATAGTATGAATAGAGTGTTGATTAATCAATCGGGCATAGGTATAAAGAGTTGTTACACTGAAAATACCCTTAATATTTTAGCTAAATGTTCTATAGATGAACTCCGAATTATTTTAGAAAGCTCCAATATAATAAAGTTTTTACATACACCTTATACTGAGATTGAATTGTTCAATTTAGTAGCTAACAGTAGATTACACAAATGCACAGTTAACGCTATCGATACTAGCTTTAGCGATGATGAAATGCCTAGTGCAAAACGAGCACATTCCGACCTGCTCCAGACGCCTATCCTGCAGGGCGTTAAAGAAACTAACCCAAGAAAAAAAGTGAAAAGGGTCTCTTTTTTATCAGATATCGTAGCTCAAGATAACGAGAGTTTAATAAGCAGTATTGAAAAAGAATTTTTAGAAGGGAAGTTTAATTCTGGTGTTTGGAGTAAACCAGATGTGTGGAAAGATAGAATGCTAGATATAAGTAGTGTTGTTAAACTACTTGTTTTACAGAACAAAATAAATCGTAATGATATTGGTAGCAAAAAGTTTAAGTTTCCGATTCAAAGATTATGTTTATCAGGAATGAAATTAGATTTTATACATTGGAAAACTCTGTTTTTTCATCTGAATAAAGATTGCCTAGTATTTTTAAATTTAAACAATTCAAATTGTACAGTGAATGTACTTTTACAGCAAAGAAGTTTTCCAGTACTGGAAGATTTGTATGTAGAGGGAATGATTGGAACCGCCGATAACTGGAAAAATTTATTGGTGAAGATGCCAGGTCTACAAAGAATTAGTAGTAAGGACTAATACCGAAATAGTGAACACACACAGGGGCGACAAAGTATATAAATGTGCTGATTATCTCTAAATAACTCGACTCACGATATAATGTCATTAAGGACAGGCTACTTAATCGATAAAGAACTTCCTAATATTAAGCTTAGTTCTTTTTTTAATAGGGAGTTTTAAACTTGGAAGAGGGGATGGATAAAGTTTGCGGAGTCCGGTTTTTTTCTGAGTGATGCGTGGTGATCTCTGTAGATAGGCTCTTCCTATCTCTTTGTACATTTTTGCCCTCGCTGCAGCTCCTTTCATGACGCCCATCTTCCACTCTTTATGAGTATTGCTTACTCCGCGAATGAGAACATACTTAAATTTAATTTTGTGCTTCTTAGCATAAGAGTGGATAATAGTCTCTACGCCCATCCTAGCCGTTTCAATGTTAGGGATCTGTAGGAATAGATCTCTCTTAATAGCTCTCTGACCGCTTAAATGGGGTGAAAGATACATTGCAGCAGTACTGAAAAATTTTCTAGATCTTAATGCACCTACACACATATCAACAGAATCAGTTAATACCGGTTTAGCAATAGTAATGATGTGTTCTGGTAGCAGACCAATTAAATCGGCGTCAAGAAAGAGTAGTGTGTTGTTTTTAGCTATCCTTGCTCCACTTAACATCGCGTAAGCTTTTCCAGAATTCTTTTCCAGGTTAACTAATTGTAATTTAGGAATATCTGATAAATAGTTTGCTACTACTTCTGCAGTGGCATCAGTACTGCCATCGTTAACTACAATAATCTCTTCAACTAAAAAAGTAGCAGCTGCCGCTTCAATCACTGCTCCAATCCGTTGCTGTTCATTGTATGATGGGATAATTAAACTGCACTTCATAATAAACTATTTGGGTAAGCTAAAACTTAGTATAGTAAGTTTCAGAGATCTCACTTATTGTATATAAAATACCACACTAAGCGTCTTAATAAAGTGTACTACATTATTGAGTGTTTACTATGAAATGGAAAAACTTTTACGTCTGGAAAAAGAAACTACCTCACTGGAGAGCCGATTCCGTTGTATACTTTATAACTTTTAGACACCGCTTAGAACTTCAAGAAAATTTCCAGCATCTCCTTTTTACTACAATACTCAAGACAGACTCTAGAAAGTGGAATCTGCTAGCAATATCGGTCTCTACTATGGACTCCTATCTTTTGGTACATTTTGATGATGATACAGGTTCCAAAACTAAAGAAATTTCGAAGATAATAGAGCCACTGAAGAATAAAGTAGAGCAGAGAATCGTGAAAGGTATGGAAGATGCACCGAAGTATATGCACTATTTTTATCCGGAGAGCTATGATCATATTATCCGTAATAGAGAAGATCTAGACCACCATCTTGAGATAATTACCAGCGTTCCTAATGAAGACTTGTTATGGATTAATAAAGAGGAATTAGAGAAGTTTTTTAGTTAGAGCATCATGGATTAAAGTAAGTAGGTCCTATATATATCATGTAGGACCCTATAAACTGATAAGCAAACTTAAATATGCTTGTCTAAAATAGACGATAATACGTTCTTGCTAACAGAACCTACATTTCTATCTACTTCTTCACCATTCTTAAAAACAATTAATGTTGGAATAGTCATAACTCCAAAATTGTTTGCTAAGTTGCCATCGGTGTCTATATTTACTTTGCAAACTTTTACTCTTCCTTGATATTCTGTAGCAACCTGCTCTAGAGTTGGCATTAATGCTCGGCACGGAGCGCACCATTCCGCCCAAAAATCGACGAGTACCGGCATATCCGAATTAAGTACTTCGCCATTAAAATCTGATTCACTTATGTTCTGCATATTCATTTAATCTCCTTACTCCATTAATTGTATCATAATAGGTAATGCTTTTTTATTCCTGAGTGCCAATTTTCAAAAGCTCTCTTTGCATTCTGAATTTTCAATTCCTGTCTTTCTAATTTCTTTATCTTCTTTTCAGTAGATTCTGGCATAGGTAACAAACCCCAATTTATATTCATTGGAGCAAAATTTTTGGGAGTATCATCTTGTAAGTGTGAACACAGACTGCCAATAGCTGTATCACGTGGAATATCTTCTAGTATTATATTATTTAGTTGTGCAGCCAGGAATGTTGCCAGATACGCTCCTGTAGCTCCACTTTCAAGATAACCTTCTACACCCGTTAACTGACCCACCACATAAACTCCCGGACAATTCTTCAGTTCTAATGTTTTAGTTAGTGCCTGCGGGGCATTAACATAGGTGTTTCTGTGTACTACGCCGAATCTTACAAAATCTGCATTCTGGAGTCCGGGGATCATTTGGAGCACTTCTTTCTGTACACCCCATTTTAATCTGTTCTGACACGCTACAAGAGAGTATAACGATTTCTCCCTATTCTCAGGGCGCAACTGGAGCACTGCATAAGGGCGTTGACCCGTTCTCGGATCTACTAAGCCTACTGGCTTGAAGTTGCCATAAGCTAAAGATTCTCGGCCACGTTCAGCAATAACATCAATCGGCATACAGCTTTCAAAGTATCTAGGACTTTCAAATTCTCTAAGTGGTACCTTTTCAGCTGCTACTAGTGCATCAACAAATGCATAATACTCTTCCTTAGTAAATGGGCAGTTTAAGTAATCGGCCGTATCACCTTTATCATATCTGCTCTGCTCAAAAACGATACTTCTATCAATGGTGCAAGTGTCTACTACAGGGCTAACTGCGTCATAAAAATAGAGTTCATCCTGACCCGTGACCTCTGATAGCCACTCGGTAATACCTGCACTAAGCAATGGTCCACCTGCAATAATAACCGGACCAGACTGCAGTGCTTTCTCTATCTTATCAGGTGTAAATTGTTCTCTGATTAGATTAATCTTCGGATGCGCTTCAATTCTTTTGGTGATGGCTTCAGCAAACTGATTTCTATCAACAGCTAGGGCTGCTCCACCAGGAACTGAATGCTCAAATGCAGTAGGGATAATAATAGATCCCAATTGGAGCATCTCTTCTTTAAGGAGTCCGGCTGGTGATTTTGGATCTTTACTTTTAAAACTATTAGAGCAGACTAATTCTGCTAGGAAGTGGGTTTTATGAGCGGGTGTACTGGTATTGGGGCGCATTTCATAGAGATGTACATGTATGCCCCTTTTTGCTAGTCCCCATGCCGCTTCTACACCGGCAAACCCTCCTCCAATTATTGTGACTATTTTGTCCTGCATACTTTATTTTGGAACAAAATAAGAAAAGTATGCTGACCCACTATTTAATATAAGCCGACTTCTGTTTTTCACAGATATCCTTCATAAATTGAAGATATTTGTTTCTAGCAGTAGTCCACCCTTCAAAAGTGAGAGAGTGTGATTCATCTTCAAGCTCTAGAAAATCTGATTGCACTCCGATTTCTACGAGCCTTTTGTGGATAATTCTACTCTGATTAATAGGAATAACCGTATCGTTTTTACCATGTACTAGAAATATTGGGGCCGATTGTTTGCTGACATGATATATAGGTGAGGCTTTTTCCCAAACTTCTCTATATCCTTCAATACTAAACTGCATATAGCTATCGAGGAACTCTCTTGTGGATTCAGGCAGAGATGTTTCTGGATTCGTTGGTAATAAATTAGATGCTCCCGAAAAGCTAATAGCACCAGTAACTTTCATATTAGCTATATTCTTACTAGCGTTTATTCCTATGCCTTTTTCTAAAACACTTAGCATCATAGCCAGGTATCCACCGGAACTATTGCCTAAAGAAAAGATCATCTTTGGTTGAATGTTGAGAGTTTTAGAATTTTCTTTCGCAAACGCAACAAACTGTTGAGCATCTTCAATTGCTGCAGGAAAGGGGTTATCAGGAGCTAGTCTGTAATCGATACAAGCTGCTGCATATCCATGCTTTACAAGCCACTGTGCTTCACCGTGGAACATCGATCTATCTCCACTAGTAAATCCGCCACCGTGCAGAAGGACAACTAGGGGGACTTCAGTATTTCCATCAGGATGGAAGAAATCGTATTTAAGACTATAGAATGTTCCTTGAGTGTATTCCAGATTTTTTTTAATTATCATACCTATTACATTTTACACAAAAAAAAGAGGCATCAGTGATGCCTCTTGATATAAAACAGTATAGTTTCCTGAAAATTATAGTATTATACTCTAATTGTCGTTAGAGAGTAGAGCCTTTAACTGACCCAACCTTTCGCCAATAGTGGTGCCACCTGATGAAGAATGATTAGATGAAGAGTTATCATCTCTGTCAGATCTCTTCTTTCTTTTCTTCTTAGGAGCGCCCTTAGATACCGACTGTTCAAACTGCTCTAAAGCTTCCGAACCACTAGTAATAGCAGTACTACTATTAGCTTGTCTGATACTTAGTAGCATTCTTCTGAGGTTAGTTTGAAGATCGATAATGACGGTCTCTACGTCTTCGTTAACTTTCAATGAATCTTCTATCTTAGCAATTCTTTCATTAGATATTTCGCTAATAGGTAGGAATGCTTCTGCACCTTCAGGAAGTAAAATAAACGCACCGTTCGGAGAGAGTCTGTGAATTTTTCCTGTTAACTTATCTCCAATTCGATAATGTTCTCTAATAGTGTTCCATGGATCTGGAAGTACTTGTCTTAAACCGAGGCTGATTTTCCCAATATTCGAATCTAGCTTAAGTACCATTACCTGAATTTCTTCATTCTCTTTAAGTACTTCTTTTGGATGACCAATTCTTGCCCAGCTAATTTCGCTAATATGGAGCAATCCGTCTACTCCACCGATATCGATGAATGCACCATATTCGGTTAATCGGCGAACTGTTCCTGGGATGATATCTCCAACATTGAGAGTTTCAAATGCTTTCTTCTGTGCTGCTTCTCTAGATTCGTCTTCAGCTAATTTATTAGAAAGAACTACTTTTTTTCTTTCTTTATCAATTTCAATTACTTTAAAAGGAAGTAGCTGACCAACAAATTTATCTACGTTTCTAAGATTACCGCCGCCTACATGTGAAGTAGGGATGAATCCTTTTACGCCTACATCAGCGATTAATCCGCCTTTAACTCTGTCAATTACTGGAGCTGTAATAACAGTTCCGTTCTGATGGGCCTCAACTACAGACTGCCATGCATTTGTAAAGTCGGCTCTTTTTTTGGAGACGATAGTACTCCTTTCACCAGACCCTGGCTTTAATACAATAACATGTATCTTGTCTCCAGAACTTAGCTCTTTTGCCGCTTCTTCGATATTGCCGTCTGTAAGTTCAGATAAAGGTAATATCCCTTCGCTCTTCATGCCAAGGTCTACGAATACTTTTTCTTTATCAACTTGTATAATAGTGGCTTCTATTTTTTCACCCTTCGAGAAAGGTGAGTAAGAAACATCGCTTCTATTATATTCAGGATCTTCCAATTCTGCTAAAGCTGCTTCAAATAGACCTGCGCTATCTTCATTGGCAATTACTGTTACACTGCTTGCCGTCCCGTCTTTGTCTTCCAATGAACTTGATTCTGTAGCTTTATCTACACCTTTTGCATTTACACTAGTTGTGGTTTCATTATTAGTACTTTCAGGGGAGCTTTGTTCTACAGTTGTTTGTTCATCTATTTTGTTTTCTAGATCTTTACTCGTCATTTCAGGTTACCGATACTTTTATAAAATCAGTATATATTTAATATATATAACACGATAGTACCTGTTTTATCGGAAATAATGTTTAACCAACAGGAATATATGCCTAGCAATGTTTAGAAAAAGATACTTTTCTTGGACGAATGCAGGGTTTTTGCAGATGCTTGTAGAATATTAATAAGTTCAATGTGTCTATAGTAGATAAGCTTTAAATCCCCAAACATTTGCATTTTCTAACTTAACTTTCACCAATTCACCCGTAAGATCTCTTCCAGCATCGAAGTGTACCATTTTAAATCCTCGAGTATATCCTTGATAGGTCTTATCATTCTTTGCAGAGACTCCCTCTACCAATACTTCATCGATATTCCCAACCTCAGGAAGATTTCTCTTAAGTGTAATTTCATTCTGTAGTTGGATGAGTCTAGCTAATCTGTCTTCTTTAACACTCTTTTCAACTTGCTCCATATCGGCGGCTTTGGTGCCTTCACGGATGCTATATTTAAACATATAGGAACCATCAAATTCGATATCTCTTACAACATTCATAGTGTTTTGGAACTGCTCTTCAGTTTCGCCAGGGAACCCAACAATAATATCCGTAGTGATTGTGATATTTGGGATAGTCTCTCTTAATTCTTGAATAATATCCTTGAAGCTTTCAACCGTATAGAGTCTTTTCATTGCCTTCAGAACATCGTTATCACCGGACTGTATCGGCATATGGACGTGCTCCATAACCTTTGGGCAATCTCGGATAGTCTGAATAAGATCGGTCTTAAAATCTCTTGGGTACGGACTCATATATCTTATCCGTTCTATGCCATCAACTTCTGCTACTTTCCAGAGCAGTTCACTGAACGGGACTCTCCCTTCTACAAGATTTTTTCCGTAACTATTCACTGTCTGACCCAGTAACGTGATCTCTTTAGTCCCATATTCAGCTAATTTTTTAACTTCATCAATGATGTCAACAGTGGGTCGGCTGCGCTCTCTTCCTCTTGTTTCAGGAACAATACAATACGTGCAGAATTTATCACAACCATACTGGATAGGTACGAAAGATTTTAGTTTAGCATTTCTCTCAACTTGTCTTTCCGGGATATCGGATACGATGGCACCCTTTCTTTCCGGAAGATTTATTTCTGAAAAGAAGCTCCGTTCTTCCAGGACATTTTCTACTGTCTGACCAATTTTATTAATCTGTGCCGTCCCAATAACGAAGTCTACATGAGGAGCTCTCTTTCTTATCTCATTACATCTAATTTGAGCCATACATCCGCAGACACCTATAATTAAATCTGGATGTCTCCTCTTTCTAATGGCTAATTCGCCTAGCATACTAAATGCTTTATCTTCAGGCTTTTTTCTTACACTACAGGTATTTAAAATAGTAAGATGAGCTTCCGATAAATTGTCGGTAGGTTTGAATCCAATCTGTTCTAAGTAGAGAGCAATCTGTTCACTATCTTCCACATTCATTTGGCATCCCCATGTTTGAATAAAGTAGGTGCCTTTTTTTAGGGTTTTAGACTTTTTTTTGGACAATGTATTGGGTCGGATAAGTAAATCAGTGCTGCTCATTTTTTAAAATCCTTATAATAATATTTCTACCTCAATGTTATATTTTACCATTGCTACATTAAATAGAACTGCTACAGTAGATGGAGTATAATATGTTTAGTTGTAAATATTTCGAAATAATCCACAGAATTGAACAGGGTATTTTTTAATAGCAAGACTAAGTTAATCAGGCATATCTGGATATTATGAACCAATCAAAGACAGTAACTACAAGAATAAAGAAAAAAAACATGGGGAAGAGCGGGCAAGAAAAAATATTATCCCAATCTCAGCAGCTTACTGTTTCAGAACTTGTTAGCAAAAATGTTGTAAATTATATGGGAGTTAATTTTAACTGTTTAACCATGGATCAGTTAATTTCTGTTTTGGAAGAGTATATTAAAAATAAAATTCCGCAACATGTGCTTACCGCAGATGCCGCCTCCCTGGTAATGGCTTGGAATGATAGTAGATTTAAGAGTGTTATGAACGCTGCTACACTGGTAATCCCAGACAGTATGGGGATTGTTCATGGTATGCGTTATGTGCTTGGAAAAAACGTCGATATTACCAGAGGAATTGAAGTTGCAGATAGGCTCTTCGCTCTTTCTTCAAAAAAAGGGTACAGGATATTTTTGCTAGGATCTTCGCCGGGGATTGCAGAAAAAGCCGCTGCTAATATTGTTGAGAAGTATCCAAATTGTAAAATAGTAGGTTCTAGGCATGGTTACTTTCAGTCTAATCTAGAAGCTGAAGTGGTAAAAGAGATTAAGGATTCTCAACCTGATATTCTTCTAGTAGCCATGGGAATGCCAAGACAAGAAATATTTATAAACAAGTATATCACGGAGCTGAATGTCCCCGTATGTCTTGGTATTGGAGGATCTTTAGATGTCTATAGTGGCAATGTGATGAGAGCCCCAAAGTTTATCCAGAATATCGGGTTAGAATGGCTATGGAGATTCACCCTCAAGCCATCAAGATATTACAAGGTTAAACTGCTCCCAAAATATCTACATATGGTACTCTCATATAGGAATCGATTCCCATTAGGTGAAGAGCATTGAAGATTTATACGAGAACTGGTGATAAAGGATCCACTGGCTTATATGGCAATAAAAGAGTATCTAAGTGTTGTATAAACATAGAAGCAATTGGTGATATAGATGAACTGAACGCCCTAATAGGGGTATGCAAAGTACAGTGTAAAGATGCCGATCTTGCTAATAGGTTAGAAGTAATTCAAAACTGGTTATTCGAATGTGGAGCGCAGATAGCTACTCCATTAGATCATCCCCGATTTCAGGAGCGTATCACAGAAGAACAGATAGGGGAGTTAGAATCTACAATCGATTCCATGGAAGAGACTCTGCCGCCACTAACTAATTTTGTATTGCCAGGAGGGAGTATACTATCTTCTTACCTCCATCTTGCAAGAGCTACTTGTAGAAGGGCAGAAAGAAGCATTGTGAAATTACAGCAAGATGCTGAAATTAGCGAATATGTTCCAACATTCCTGAATCGACTCTCCGACTGGCTCTTTGTTGCTGCTAGATATGCAAATAAACTAGAAATTGTTTCGGATGTTAAGTGGTTAGGCGAAAAAAAATCAATTTTGCTCTAATAATTTACTGTAAACAGGATACAATTATATAGGATAATATACTAAATACTATATTTTTATGAAGGTTTCCACAGAGCAACTAATTAACGATAATTGTACACAACAACCTCTTACATTTTTACAGCTTCAGCCAGGAATGAAAGTAAGAGTAAAGAGCATCTGCTGTCTGGAAAAAGGATGCCAACCAATGTGCTTGAAAAGACTCCAGGAGATGGGGCTTACTGAAGGCTCTGAATTTGAAGTGGTGAAGGTGGCTCCATTTGGGGACCCTATAGAGATTCAACTGCGTGGATACCGTCTCTGTATTAGAAAATGTGAAGCTTGCGGATTCTTGCTCGAAGAAGTAGAATAAGTATGGTATTCCGGGTCAAAGAATAAAATATAGAGTTGAAACTGTCACTCTCTCGTCCCCACCTTGAGTCATCCTCTGAGGGGATCCATAAAACTAGTTTATTATGTTCTATAATATTATCAGATGGAATACGAGGTTAAATTAGATTCATCTGAGTCAAAGAATAGAGAGTTTAGAATGGTAAGTATGGATAAAAAGTACCTCGATATCCTTTTTAGAATATTTAAAAAGTATCCCTATTCATTTTATATATTTGGTTCTAGGGCTAGAGGTACAAGTAAAGAACTTTCTGATATCGATATTATCGTGAAGGAAGATATTCCTTTAAGTGATAAGTGTAAGCTGGAAGAGGATTTTGAAAATTCCGATCTACCATTCTTGGTCGATCTAGTAGTTTGGGATGAATGCAGTATAGATTTTCAGAATAGTATTAAATCTCAAATGATATTATTGCACGAAAACTGAAGTAGGTGTCCTGAGAAAAAATTAAAACAGACTCTTCTTTGGTGTACTGATATTGGGCATAACCTTATACTGCATGTTAATATTAAAGAGATTCTCTTCACAGATAAACTCTTTACAGTGGGCTAAATTTTCAGCTAGTGGATAATAGGAGTCCTGAACATCTCTACCATAACCTTTTACGTCCTTTACATTGGAAGGGAAGGAAGGGTGCTCTACAATCTCTTCACTGCCTGGGTTTTTCAGTAAGAAAAGATTACTTCTAATAGGAATAGCTACCGGATTTATATTGTCTACTAAATGGAAGCTAGAGATGGAGCAGATAGGTACATTACGTGTGTAGGCTAAAATTTTAGCGTATGTAGTGCCAATTTTAATCCCCGAAAAACTTCCCGGACCCACATCAATTACTACCTTAGTAATATCATGAATAGTAGCGTTCAGCTCCGCTAAGGAGTGTTCAATAAGCATGGGTAGTTTTACACCGCAGCTCTGTTTGGCTTCTTCTTGTATTGAGGAGAGTAGTTGGAATTTTGGAGAAAAAAAAGCCACGTTACATAATGAACTAGATGTGCTTATGCAGAGTATCATGTAACGTGGTTAGTATTAATTAGTCTTCTATTTTAACACCCATCGATCTAGCGGTACCAGCGATAATTCGCATGGCCATCTCTTCATCGTGTGCGTTAAGGTCTGGCATTTTTTGTTTAGCTACTTCTTTTAATTTTTCTTTAGTAAGTACGCCTACTCTTTCTGTTAATGGGTTAGACGCGCCCTTTGTAATTCCAGCAGCTCTTTTGATTAAATCGGCAGCTAATGGCTCACGTACTTTGTAGGTGTAAGACCTATCTTCATAAACGGTCACTTCTACAGGTAGAACAAAACCCATCTGCTTGGATGTTGCTTCATTATACTTTTTAATGAAGTCTCCGATGTTTACACCAGCTTGCGCTAATGCCGGACCCACTGGAGGTTGAGCGGTTGCTTTACCTGCAGGGATATTGAGTTTTATATTGTGTGTTACTTTTTTTGACATCTGCTTTTTCCTAATAACCTCTTCCGTAGAATATTAATTCTAAAAAACTATTCTACCCTTGTTAAAGAAATTATGTAAATATTCTAATTATATATTAAGGATTATACCGTTTAATTGTGGTGTAAATGTCTAGAATAGATGCATGCTACCTGTACATAAGTGTGAAATAATATTAAAAGTTGTATTTTTTTGGTAAAGCAACTTCTGTGATGATGGTAGGGCTGTTGCTCTCATAAACTTTTTTAACATCATCTAGCTGCAGACAAAAGAGTGAAGAATTCTCTCCGCTCTCTTTGGTAGCCAGATATATTTTATCAGTGTCCTCGGTACTGTTTACTGCCCAGCATGTTACAAAATTTATATTATTGTGGATTTCTGGAGCGATATTCCAATCGATTCTTTTCCAGCTATATCCCTGATCTGTTTTTGTAATCTCTATCCCTATGTCACCATAATTGTCCCAAGAATTGGTATTAGGAGCCAATTGGATATAGAATTTATCAGATATTATAGAGGCGAATAGGTTTCTAAGACTAATCTTCTCTTTACCAAAGTCTATCGATAGCAGCAACTCTATGTTTGGTGTGAACTTATCTTGCCAACAATCTTCGGTAATTTCTAGTTTAACAATCTGAATGGTATTATCCATGTTTAAGGAAGCGATTGTACAGGACGATCCACTGTCTTCATCTATGGAAAAAACTATCTCTTTAGATTCGTGAAGAATAATAGGTAATTGATTGGCTTCATTATGGTTATGTACCACTAATCGATTTAAGTTTTCTTCAGTATCGGAATATACAGCTAACAGTGTAGACTTGTTTATAAAATTACCTTTGAGACATTTTATACCAGATGATCCCAATTTCTTCTGTAGAATGGGGTTCATGATGGTTGCATCGTTTGGTAGCAAACATTCAGCATGGGTGTTTTTGGTATTTAAAGACATTAGTTTATTGCCAGATGCATATAGAAGGGTGCTTGGGTGGAACCTATCCATTTCAAGAGAGTTTTTAGGAGTTTTGCTAAATGTTTTTCGGATGATAGCTTCTGATTTCAAATCCCATTGATATATTTCAGGGAAGTTAGTATCCCGATTGCTTACAAAGTAGACATTGCTACCATCACCGCTCCAGACAGGGAAAGAGTCTCTAACCCCTGCTTTTGATGTATAATGAGGCATGATTGTACTGCCATCCTCTTTTATTATTCTTAACTGATTTCCTTTCTGTGAGAGTTCATTAATACATACCCACTTTGAACAGTCTATCTTGGTTAACGAGACATCTATGTTGTTATTTTTAAACCAGTGGAGAAGTAGCATGAGGAACGATATAGAGAGGAGGGTCCATGCGGCACTTTTCTGTACTTTCTGATTGAATATCTGCATCTTAATATTTATTTTATCTTAAAATAAAACATCGTAAATTTATCAGTGTGTGTAACACACGATTCTACAAGCTTTATAGCAATTTATCTTGCAATCAAGCCTGATGAAATTACTTGAATCGACCTATGTAATATTATCATGAAGTTGAAAACAGTAGTTATGATATCTGGAATTTCCCTATTAGTAGGTTGTGGGGAAAATAATGCCGTTAGTGAATACTCTAAAGCTGAGACTGTAACTTTTGTAGAGTCTTCAGTTACTAGAGAAGAAACATCTGAGAATGAAGTTTGGGAGAAGATAAAAAAACAAGAGTCTATAACTTCAAACGACTTAAAGGTTGTGGCTCCTGATGTAGTTAAAGCAGTGTATATCCGTGGTAAGTCAGCTCCTGCTGAAACTGGAGTAATGATTGTTGGTGCACCTAGTACTATGTATAAGTATATAAACTACGATGGATCTAATACCTGGCACTTTTTTAAAGAGAATGAAGTTTCATCAGGAATAGCGCCTGAGTATACTTTTGGTTGGTAATATTCTCTTAATAGAGTATCGATCTATTTATAAATAGATCGATACCGGTCCATTTTTGGATAAGACTTCTGGTTGTTCCATAATTTTTTGAATGGTGATGCATTCTAATGTTGTTTGTAAGCAATGCAATTCACTGAGATACTGTTTCCCATCTTCTTCTAAATTATCACATTCGTCAGAAAACTGAATGTTAATAGCAATGTTGTTATGGATAGTCTCTAAATGTTTAGCAAGATCATTTACTTGTATGTTATTACCATATTTTTCTCTAATGGAATTAATTTTTTGTAATACCAATAGATAGTGGGTAGTGAGTGTGTTTAAGATATCTTCTTTTAAAGAATCTTGTCTCTGAAGCTCTATTTCTTCATTCTGCAACTCTTCGTATAGAATTTTTTTTAATAGGTTATATCTCAGGCTTCTCTGTGGAGCTTTTAGATTGTATTCATCATCGTTAGGTATTTGTATGGTTAGCTTCTTTGATGATTTCTTTTTATTATTTTTCCACGTGTCTTGTAAGTTTTTTAGTTCACATATCATTTTTTGTTGTACGGCAGACTTCCAATGGTGAAATGCATATGCAAGCTCATTTTCAAGCAAAAAGCACTGGATAGATTCACGTATAATGTTGAATGTTGCCTCAAGATGGGCCTCTTTTACTTTGTCGCTAATAGAACGTTTCAGCGGGATGTCGTCTGATGCAAAGTTAGCTGTCCATGCAGCAAAAACAATCAAAAACAGCAGAATTCTGTTTAAATATTTTTGTCTTAAGTAAACAGCTAGATGTAGTTCCATGGAATCTCTTAATAAGAAAGTAATTTATTGAATTATATCTTAAAATAAGCGATTGTGGAACCATGTCCTCCATCTTGTTCCTCTCCGTTGGAAAAATTCTTTATTCCCGGATGATTTTTTAAGTATTCCCGTATAACGTTTCTGAGTATCCCCCCTCCTTTCCCATGGATTATTTTTACACTCGTGAGGTTACTCAACATCTGTGCATCGATAAACGACTCTACTTTCTCAAGCGCGTCTTCTGCTAGCATTCCAATAACGTTTATGCTCATCTTACTCTCCATACTTGCTTTAGATAGTTGACGATGTTTATTGGTTCGAATAGTATGCTTAGGTGTATTAGTTTTCACAACTTCTAGGTCTTTATATGGAATTTTTGTTTTCATTATTCCAATACTAACCAACGCATCTTGTTCGAATAACTTAAGTACAGTCCCTTTCTGATTGTATTTCGTAGCATGGACAGTATCGCCCTCTTTCAGTAGACTTTTAGATGTGGTGGAATGAGATTCTTCAGGAAACTGATTTTCTTTTTGAGTGCTAATCTTCTGTAAAAACTTTTTAGATCTTTCTCGTGCTGCATCAATATCACGTGTTGTTGATGCTCGTTTTATCTCCTCGAACAGATCGCTTAGTTCTATGCGGATCTCTCTAAGATTCTCTTCAAATTCTGCTCGAAGATTTTTCTTAACATTTTTTTCTGCATTTCTAGATAGTTCAAGTCTTTCTTCAAGTTCTTTTTCTAGATTCTTTAATTTATGGGAGAGTTTGTCCGAATCGCTCTGGGCTTTTCTGGCAATGCTTTCTGCAGCATGAAGCTTCGAGAGTGCTTCTGTAAGCGCAAGATTACCTTCTCCCAAATACTGTTTCGCAGAAGCTATAAGAGCTTTAGGGAGTCCGAACTTGTCAGCAACATGGAATGCATTGCTGGATCCGGTCTTTCCCATAATTAGTCTGTAAGTAGGCTCTAATGTTTTTGCATGAAACTCCATGGCAGCATTTTTGATATTTGGATACTTAAAAGCCATCAGTTTAAGACTGCTATGGTGGGTGCTAATAGCAAGGAGAACATTCTTTTTCTGGAATTCAAGAACAATCTGTTCAGCTAGCGCAGATCCTTCATTGGGATCGGTGCCAGAGCCTAGTTCGTCTATAATAATAAGCGAACCCTCCTCGGCACTCTTTAACGTTTCCGCAATAAACTTCATATGAGCGCTAAATGTGGAGAGCTCGTATTCTATATTCTGATCGTCTCCAATATCAGCAAAAACACCAGATATCGGACCTATTTCAAAATATTCTGCTGGAGGCAGGATGCCGTTGTAGGCCATTATGGTGAATAGCCCTAGTATTTTTAAGGACACGCTTTTTCCGCCGGTATTGGGTCCGGATATAATTAGCGTATTGTTTTCAATCCCTAGATTGATATCAATCGGAACTACCTTGTTGTTGGGTATCAGAGGGTGCCTGCCGTGAAGTACTTTGATACAAGGATAATCTTTAAAGTATGGTTGAGTTCCATCAATATTAATAGAGTATTTTGCTTTAGCCTGTATACTGGCAAGTTCTATTAAAACATTCTGATTATTTACAAAGTGATGGTAGTTGTTTTTAATTTCTGCTGTAAGTTCTGTTAGTATTCTTAAAATTTCTTGTTTTTCTTCACACTCTTTCTGTATTAAATTGTTTGTAATATCATGCACATCTTCCGGTTCAATAAAGATGGTGTGGCCCGTACTGCTGGTATCGAGGATATACCCACGGATCTTCCCTTTGAAATCGGATTTAAGAGGGAGGGTGAGTCGGCCGTTACGTTGAGTGAAATAGTTTTCGGAAAGATAGGGTTGATGTTTGCCGGACAAATATTTTTCTATAGATTGAACGGCTTTCTGCCTTAATCTAATAATATCTCTCCGTATTTTAGTGAGTTCTGGTGATGCGGAATCTGAAATCGATCCGTCCTCGTGAATACTGTTTAGTATCGTTTCTGTGAGTTTCGGAATCAGTTTAATCTTGCTAGAAAGAGTACTAATAAGTGGAGTATCTTCTTCTATGGTGCTAATGATAGCAGTGATGTGATTGGCTAATTTTAGCTGAGTGCCAAAAATTCGTATTTCAGTGGGTTCTAGGACTCGTATTTGTTCTAGTTTTCTGTGAAAAAGTGTGATATCATTTAATGGGTGATAGCTTGTTTCTGGGTGGTGTTGAAGGATTTTTATATACTCACAGGTGGCTTGAATGCTATCCTTGCACCGATTAATGTCGAATGGTTTTAATGTAGAGACAAATTTATTTGCTAAAGATGTGTCACAATAGTTATAGATTTGCTGAAGAATTTTGTATAATTGCAATGATTTTAAAGAGTGCTCTTGTAGCATACTTATATTGTAACTTTTTATAGGAGAGAAAATTAAATTAGTGGAAGGAAAAATTAGTAAGAATGTACTTTTGATGTTATTGATGAGTGTTTTTGTTTGCGGACAAACTGCTATGGATCTGGAAAGTAGAGTTGTATTGCAGCGTGATATATTGCAAGGTGATATACTGCCTATAAAGTTGAATTCTGAAAAGAAAAATACATCCTACTCTAATGTGAATTCTCTAGGGGTGGATTGTTCTCTTAGCGATTGGTCTGATGATGAAGATGATACAGATATACTAAGAAGAGCTGAGATTGAGAGAAGAAATACCGAGAGCGATGTAGCCCGTTATTTACAATTGAGAGTTGCTCAAACAGCATCCCCTAAATTTAAGAGCGATTATCAGAGAATTCAAAAAGATCAACTATTGAATAAAGAGTGGGAGTGGAAATCGAGTGTTTTCTCTAGTGACGGAGAGGAAGACTATGAAGATGTATTTTCGCTAGAGGAAGATACTCCTGTATTTCATAAGTTTGTCATGCAATCTTTTAGAAGTTTTGAGAAAACAAAGGATAAGTTAAGCATACGTGGTTATTGGGAAATGCATACTGGTGCTTGTTTTGAAGAATTAAAGATAAAGGGTGGATTTGAACTAGTCTTTGTTACGAGGAGTGCAGGTTTTGGTGGTGCATATTCACCTCATGCAGATCTTGTGCTGAGTGTAGGTACACGTCAAATAGCGAGGATTCCATGCAGGATGAGACAAGATGATGATGAGAGTCTGTATTTTATTTTTAGTGACAATGTTATGATAGATGGAGTGAAGCTTCCTGTGAATGGGTTGCTAGAACAAGTGAATCAGTAGTTCTGGTAAATATTAAGGAAAGTTGTTTTACGGCATAAAATAGCAAATGTGTAAAAATTGGGTATAATTATATAGTTAAGTAACATTGTAATGAGAAAACAGTTTAATAGACACCATAAGAAAAAAAAGGTAACTGATAAGGAAGAGGGTATCGAGGTAGAGGGTCACGTAGTTGAGAATTTACCTAATGCAAGATTTCGAGTAAAGTTAATAGATCCTGAAGTAGAGGTATTGGCCCATATCAGTGGAAAGATGCGCATGCACTATATACGTATTCTTCCCGGAGATAGGGTTAAGATAGAGCTTTCTGCTTACGATACAACAAGGGGTAGGATTACTTATAGATTCAAATAGATTATTTGATAATAGTCCAGTTATTTTTTTTTAAATAAGGTACTATTAATTTTGGTTAGTTCTATATTTACCAAATCGGTGAAACTATGAAAGTTCGAGCAAGCGTAAAGAAAATTTGCGATAAATGTAAAGTAATTAAGCGTGAAGGGGTTCTTCGTGTAATATGTGAGAATCCAAAACATAAACAGCGACAAGGTTAAGATTTAAGTTAAGGAGAATAGAAGAAGCGTGGCACGTATAGCAGGTGTAGATATTCCTCGAAATAAAGCAGTATTATATTCATTGCCCATGATTTATGGGATAGGCAGAAAGAATGCAGCAGATATTATCAGCAAAGCTGGTATCGATCCTACCAAGAGAGTGAAAGATCTTACAGAGGTTGAAATTGGTAAGATTCGTGAAGTGATTGATGCAGATTATCAGGTAGAAGGTGATTTGCGTAGAGAAGTTCACGGTAACATTCGCCGTTTAATTGAGATTGGTTCTTATCGTGGTTTAAGACATAGAAGAGGTCTTCCTGTAAGAGGGCAGAATACCAGAAGTAACGCTAGATCGCGAAAAGGTAAGCCAAAGACAGTTGCAGGTAAGAAGAAGGCCACTAAGTAAGGGATATTGATAACATATGGCTAAAAAAGTAGTAAGTAACAAGAAAAAAGAGAAGAGGCTAGTAGCTTCTGGTATAGCTCATATCCATTCAACCTTTAACAATACCATCATTACTATCTCTGATGCTACCGGTAACGTGTTATGCTGGAGTAGTGCAGGTGCAAGTAATTTTAAGGGTAGCAGAAAAGGGACTCCTTTTGCTGCGCAGGTTGCATGTGAGAAGGCTGTAAGGAAAGCTGTTGAGCATGGTATGAAGCAGATTGAAGTTCGCGTATCTGGACCAGGTAGTGGAAGAGATACAGCGATAAGATCCATCAATAATGGTGGAATGGAAGTTACAGCAATCGTAGACGTAACTCCGTTGCCATATAATGGATGCCGACCACCTAAGAAGAGAAGAACATAAGCATTAGATAGGTACATTATGCCAAATATTCAGACATTAGAATTAAAAGAAGAGTTCGGTAAGTTTGTATTAGAACCATTAGAAAAAGGTTATGGACAAACAATTGGTAATGCTTTGAGAAGAGTGCTTTTAAGTTCCATACCAGGTTCGGCAGTTACTGCTATAAGAGTAGAAAAAGTATTTCATGAGTTTAGTTCCATACCGGGTGTTAAAGAAGACGCTACGGAACTAATTCTTAACTTAAAAGATGTAGTAATTAAGATAGATCCGGAAATTGCTGGTTTACAAGAACAGGTCCTCCGATTAAATGTGAAAGGTCCTGGAAAGGTAACAGCGGTTGATATTGAGTGTCCAGATGGCGTGGAAATTGTTAATCCTGAGTGCTACATAGCAACTATTAGCGATCCCGATGCATCTCTAAAAATGGAACTTTTCGTTAGTAGAGGAGCTGGATATTTATTGCCAGATAAGCACGATCATCACAAAGGTATCATAGGGTTGCTACCAGTAGGTTCGCAGTTTACACCTGTAAACAAAGCTAACTTTACAGTAGAGCAGACTCGTGTAGGAACACAAACCGATTTTGAAAGATTAATTATCGATATTTCAACTAACGGTTCAGTTGCTCCTAACGATTGTGTTAGCCAGGCTGCACAGATTCTGGATAAGTACTTTAAGCAGTTCTTTGCTTTAGGTGCATTAGATCCACATCTTAACATCGATGAAACACCGGTTGAAGAGGATGAAGGTAATAACTTGCCTGATATGAGAATTGAAGAACTAGGATTCTCTCAGAGAACTTATAACTGCTTGAAACGAGCTGTTATAACAACTCTTAAACAGTTGGCACAAGCTTCAGAAGCAGAAATATCTGGTATACGCGGATTCGGTAAAAAGTCGCTTAATGAAGTTAGAGATAAACTAGCTGAATACGGTGTGGCACTTAAAGGTAACTCCGGAGCCTATAGATACGATTCCAATATGGATGACTACGAGGACGATTTAGATTTATAATAGGTATAGAAAATGAGACATAAGGTAGATAGAAGAAAATTAGGTTTACCATCAGATCAGCGAATGTGCTTGCTAACTAACTTGGCTAGACAGTTCGTTAGAAATGGATTTGTAAATACTACTCACTGTAGAGCTAAAGAGGCTCAGAGAATCGTAGAAAAGCTAATTAATACAGCTAAAAATGATACTCTTCACGCTAGAAGAGAAGTTAGAAAAGTATTAGTAGGACATTCTACATCCTCCAAGAAACCTGAAAAATTACTCGCAGGAAAATCGGAAGAAGAAAAATTAGTTATTCTCCAACAGAGAAGCTTAATTAATGGTGAAGATCTAGTTACACACTTGTTTAAGAATGTTGCTCCTAAGTATAAAGACAGAAAGGGCGGATATACAAGAGTAACCAAAACCGGATTAAGAAGAGGAGATGCTGCTACTACTGCAGTATTAGAATTAGTCTAAACTTTGAATACAACAAAACGAATTAAGCTTGTTATTGCTTATGATGGCACAAACTACTGTGGCTGGGCAAAACAAGCTTTTTTTGCTACTATACAAGGCAAAATAGAGGAAGCAATCTCTAACTTCCAGAATACTGAATGTACTATAATCGGAAGTAGTAGAACCGATAGTGGTGCCCACGCCGAAGGTGCTGTATGCCACTTCGATACTTATCACCCCATCCCTCCCAATAAGTGGAAACAAGCTATTAATAACCGACTCCCATCCGATATCCGTATCCAGAGCAGTAAACAAGTTCCAGATAATTTTGATGCACGCTTCTCGGCAAAGTGGAGATGTTATAGGTACACTATCGGGATTGTTAATAATGAAAATCCACTCAAAAACCGGTTCCGATTCGATCAGTTTAAAAATTTAAATACAAAATGCATGCAAGAAGCTGCCACCTTACTACAAGGTGTACACGACTTCCGTGCCTTTAGTGAAGAGATCCCACACGATGCAAATACTGTGCGTACACTAAAGAGTGTCGATGTAACTAGGATAAAAGATGAAGTGAGAATAGATATTATAGGGAACGCTTTTATTCGGGGAATGATGCGAAGAATATCTGGAGGACTCTATGAAGTTGGTAAAGGAACACGATCTCTAGATTCTTTTAAAATGCTCTTAGATCCTAATGCAAGAGGTTCTATTAATTGGCCAGTGGTATTACCAGCTCACGGGCTCTGCTTGAAGAGGGTTGTCTACGGTAGGCATCCAAAAGATTTTAGATTCTGAATTTCTTACTTATAGTCTAGTAAATAGGATCTCTACTTTTAATAAATTTCCAATTATTGTTATCTTAGCCTAATAAATTTTCTGTTACCTGCCAAGAATAGTATCGTAATATTACTTTTATAGTTATAGGGAATAAAGATATGTCAGATACACCAGAGGCAGCAGCGCCAGCAAAAAAGTCACCAATGATGTTAATTATAATCCTTCTAGTAGTAGTGGGTGGAGGTGCTGGAGCATTTATGTTTATGGGTGGCGGAGAGAAGAAGAAGAAATCCGCTCCACCATTAGAGCTTGGAGAAGTGGTAGATGTGTTTTCTAAAGACGGATTCACTACTAACTTGGCAAACGGAGTATCCTTCCTTCAAGGCAACGTATCTTTTGGTTTTAAAAAAGGGTTTAAAACAGATTTAGTTAAAAAAATAGCACCTGCTTTGCAAGATACAATTCTTCGTGTTATTATGACAAAGCAACCCGAGGATTTAGATAGAAAGGGACTAGATGCTACGAAAGTAGAGATTGCTAAGAAAGCGAACGCTCTTATTAGGCAGTTTCTTCCTGATGAACCGATACCGTCTAAAGTAGTTACATCGGATGATCCGGATGCAGATCCATTCGATTCAAATACTGGTCCAGTTGTACAGGTGTATTTTACTAAGTTTGCAATGCAGTAATACCTAGGTGAGAACTTTATGTCGCTTGGTAGATTCATGCTGGTGCTCCACTCTCACATGCCCTATGTGCTATCTCATGGGAAGAGCCCTCATGGTACCGACTGGATTTTCGAATCGGCTGCAGAATGTTATCTACCCCTGTTAGATGTTCTTTCTAGATTAGAGCAAGAGGATATTAAGCCAAAGTGGACCGTTAACATTACCCCAATTCTAGCTGAACAGTTAGAAGATCCCTCATTTAAAGACGGATTCGAAGAGTACTGTCAGGAACAGATTGATGTTGCAATAGGGGATCAGAAAAACTTTCGAAAAGATGAATCGCTGTGGATGGATGGTATGGCTGCTTGGTGGCAGAGATACTATACTAAGGCTCTGGTAGATTTTAAAGAAAAGTGGAATCATTCCATCTGTTCTGGATTTAAGCATTTTCAAGACATTGGTAGCATTGAGATAATCACCAGTTGTGCTACTCACGGATATATTCCACTGCAATCTACTGAAAACTCTATTTATGCGCAAGTGAAAATTGGTAAGGAGACATACAAAAAGCACTTTGGATGTTATCCTCGAGGATTCTGGTTGCCTGAATGCGCATACCGACCCTCTTATTCCTGGAAATCACCAGTGAGTGAGAACGCGGAAGAGTGGAGTAGGCACAGTACCGATTCTTTTCTGGCCAATGAGGGCATTGAATACTTCTTTGTAGATTCCCATATGATACGGGGTGGAAAACCAATCGGGACTTATGGAGAATTATTTCCTCAATTGAATACAATGTTTAAAAGGAGTGAGAAGATGTTTACTCCCCCGCCAGAATATCGTAACGAATACGAGCATTATAAACTTCCTTCAGGAGTGACCTGTTTTGCAAGAGACCCTCAGAGCACGGTGCGAGTATGGTCGAGCGAAGCTGGATATCCTGGTACTCCAGACTATCTGGAGTTCCACAAAAAGTTATTTCCTGGCAGATTGCGTTACTGGCGGGTAAGTGAGGAAAAAGACGATCTCGGCTCCAAAAAACCGTATAATCCTTGGAGTGCATTTAATAGAATATATGAACAAGCATGCGATTTTGTGAATTCCATAAAAGATAACCTTGGACGCTATAAAGACCTATCGGGTGAATGTGGCAACCTAGTGGCCATGTATGATACTGAACTTTTTGGTCACTGGTGGTGGGAGGGGCCTGAATTCCTTTATGAGGTTGCAAAACTACTACATAGTGAATCTTCTTTAGAAAAACTAACGGGTGGTGAACTGTTAGATAAGTACCCATCCAATAGAGAGATTACACTCCCTGAAGGATCGTGGGGAGAAGGTGGATACCATTATATATGGTTTAATAAAGAAAATGAGTGGACATGGAAGGAGCTCTATCCGCTTCAAGAAAAGTTTAAAAATTTATCAGCCAAATATTCCAGTCTGCAGATAGATAAAGTGTTAGAACGATTGCTGAACCAGTCGGCACGAGAACTGTTGCTTGCGGAATCATCGGACTGGCAGTTCCTTATCTCTACGAAGTCGGCTAGGGATTATTCTGAACTTAGGTTTTCATATCATATTAACTGCTTGAGTAAATTATTAGAATACTGTGAAAATTATTCTGAATTTTCAGCTCTCGATGATGATGCTTTAGCATTTCTTGAAAATTGTGAAGAGAGGGATGCTCCGTTTAAAGACGTAAATTTCAGAACCTGGGACGCGTATCAGGCTAGTCCGTTGGCGATAAGTGGTTAATCTTTAGGCCTATAAGCTTATAGTGAAACAGTAAAAATACCGATACTAGTAGTATGAATTCAGTCTATGTAGATTTTGCTGAGAAGGGTACTAGTCATGTTAAATTAGGATTTATCGTAGAAGATGTCCCAAAGATAATTACAAACAATTTACTTACATTAAAGTTAACCCTCTACTTAAGATATGCTTCAGGTGATACTGTAATCTCTTCTCAACTTAATTATCATCTTGATACTATTAAGCACGATGTGAATAGTATCGTTCAAAAAATTATATCTTCATTGAATTTAGACTTCAATAGAGAATTAGGAACATATATAGTTCAGAGATACCAAGACATTCTATGTAGAATGAACCTAGTATTAGATAATTATAACAAGTTAGATGCGGAGCACATAGAGCAAGGACTGATTGAGCTAAGTGAGTACTGGGAAAAATCGCTCCGTGAGATTACTGCGCAGAATCCGAACAATGAATCGTTTAGGAAATATTGTAAGCTGGCCATGTTAAACTATTTAAACATCGATACCGTATTCGATGTTGGTGCGAACATTGGTCAGTATGCACAACGACTTTTTAGCATGGGTTATTCGGGTGTAATCCACTCCTTTGAGCCGCAAGAAAAGTGTGTATCATTTGCTAATAGGCTGAAAGAGAATTTCAGGATAAATGGTTTAAATCATAATTGGCATATCCATCAGCAGGCTCTGGGGGATAAAGATGAAGTGAAGACTTTTCATATTTCAGAAGCGGATGTGTGTAGTAGTTTTAATCCTTCTTTTAATACGGCTGTAACCAGTAAAAATATCGCTACAGCGGACCTTCAGATTACAACTTTAGACAACTATATAGAGAAAAATAAGATGGGCCTCGGTAGTGCTCATTTAAAGGTGGATGCTGAAGGATTCGATAAAGAGGTTCTATTAGGCAGTAAGCAGACCTTGCAGAATGTGAAAAGTGTGGAGGTGGAATCTAAATTTCTGCCATTTTCTCCTGACGAATGGATCAGTAGCGATCTTCTATCTTATTTAAAAGATTTTCAGCTGTATCCTGTTAACATTACGATGGATGTAATCGATCTTGCCATGGGATCGTTAATCGGAGGCGACTGGTTTTTCGTGAAGAAAAATACTATTATAGAACTTGCTCATATGTATAGTTTTCACGATTTTTCAAAGAGAAGAATCGAGAGTTGCTCAAGCCCTGGTTGTGGCATAGAGTGCATTGTATAAAGGTGCTAGTTTGCTCTACTCTGAAGTGTTTTTATAGAAGGTCATTGCTCCCGCTCAGTCCTCGAAGGGGGAACACTATACAATCTTGCGGAGGCATTGTATAGTGAGTCGAGTTTTGCTTAAGATAATCAGCACATTCTTTATAGTGTCGCCCCGACAACTTAAACATGTCGGGGTCCGTGACGTTCTATTCTAATTCGGTTAGAAAATATACAGTTAATAAAAGGTCATAGATCCCGGAGTTTTTATGTTTCCGGGATGACATTTTGAATAGAGTGCGTTAATTTTATAGAGAGAAGTATACACAGTCTATAGAATGTCTGGTCCCCGCTCCGTCCTCGAAGGGGAACGATATACAATCTTGGGGTGACATTTTGCTTAACCAGTAATAATTACATGATATTTAAGTAGTTACCCTGATAATTAAAGCAGAGGATCCTGATTACCAGGTAAAACCAGATATAAGTATGAAGTTTTTAAGAAAAAAATTAATACTTATATTTTCTATTCTGAGTATGGTTCATAGTAATGCCATGCCTCAGATTATGCCGATAAGGACTGATGATTCCTATCAGGTTCTATCGGTAGCATCCCAGCCAAGTACTTCTGTATACGTGGTAAGTTGTGACGATAAGTGTGTGCGCATCATTAATGCAGCAACGGGTCAGACTCTGAAAAAAGTTGGTGGATTTTCTCAGAATATAAGAGAGGTAGCCTTTAGTAAGAACGGAAAGTTGTTTGCTGCTGGGGATAATATAGGGAATATATTTATATATAGTGCGGAATCTGGAAAACTTGTAAAACAGGTGAATAGAGGACCCGGGCACCGTGAGTTAATTGTAAGCTTATCATTCCATCCAGATAACAATACTCTTGCCAGCTGTGCCATAGATGGATTAATAAAAGTATGGGACATAGATGCGAATAAATTAATTTCACAATTTGTACCTAGTAGCTCTCAATATATCGGAGCTTATTTTGCTAACGATAAATTGTTTACTCTGCATAAAGAGATTGGCGTCTGTATTTACAGTACAGAAAAAATAAGTGGGAGCGCGAAACCTATCTGCACAATAAATCCTATAGAAGGCTCTACTTATGCTGGTTTGGGGATTAATCCTTCGGGAGGCTTGGTATGTGTATCAAGCTTAGATGGGAAAATTTCAGTTTGTAAAACATCTGATGGGAGAGTTGCCAAGAATTTAAAAGGAGAGTTTCATTTACCTGTTCTAAGTAGTTTCCATTCTAAAAAGAATTTCTTAGCTGCTTGTTGTACGGATGGAAGTGTCTCTTTTTATAGTGTAAAGAGTGGAGAAGTGGTTCTAAATGTAGATGGTATGTCATTAGATAAATCGGTGGCAACATTTACTGGAGATGGTAGATATTTTTTGAGCGTGAATAATGCTGGGCATTTATCTGTCTATAAGTTTGTATTTTAATTCGTTGGATATTCCTGCTGTATTTCCTGCTATCTATCGAGTATGGACTTGGTTAAAATAGTCTTATTTATTGAAAGGTATTACTACAAGTAAAATTTTAGGATAAACTAGTACCGTATGTCTAGAGATAAAGATCCTATAGAAAGATTATTTGAACGATCTGGTATAAATGGTGGAGTAAACGATAACGATTTTAATCCGATAAAGTTTATTACATTCTTTTTTGTTTTCTTTTTCCTGATAGTGGGATTTGGAAACACGTTGCTTACTACCTATACCGATTGGTTATGGTTTACACATGATGCTAGATTTCCTATCGTGTTTACGAAGAAATTGGCGAGTCAGTGGGGAATATGGATTGGTGTATTAGCATTCAGTTATTTAATTTTAATGTGGAATATTAATCAATCGTTGAAGGCCATTCTCCTCTATTTTCAAACCCCGATGACCTTTGGAGAGAAGATAGTATTTAATATAGTGAACTTTCTGAAACTGAAGGGGAAACAGCTAGGCAGTATTATAAGTATTGTACTTAGTTATATGTTAGCTAACTACTATTCTACTACTTATCAAACTATGTGGTGGGCTCAGAGTGCAGTACCATTTAATGTGAAAGATCCGCTATTTGGATTAGATCTATCGTATTACGTTTTTTATCTTCCTGCTGCTGAAAATGTACTAGGCTATTTAATTTCACTTACCGTGTTATGCTTAGTAATTGTAGCCCTCGGTTATTTTATGATATTCCAGCTATCCTCTATGTTAGGCTTACATGTTGGAGTGCCTTTTAGTAGGGTGCATGTCCATGTTTTAGCAGGAATTGGAATTATCCTTTTAGGTTGTACATTTGGATTAAACGTTTTTGATGATATGTCTTTGGCCGGGCTGACTCAATCTTTCACCGGACCCGGGCATGCTGCTTTTTCTAAAATGGAGATTCAGCTAATTACTTCATGCGCATTCATGTTAGTGGGTTTGGCCATTATTCTAAATGGATGGGTAGGTAGAGCCTACCGAAGCATTGCAATTGGTCTGCCAACGGTTTTAGTCTCCTGGTTTATAATAGGATCGGGCTATCCTGTTTTTGTACAACGATTTATCGTAGATCCTAACAGAATAGAAGTTGAAAAACCTTATGCGAAACATGCCATAAACATGACAAGGTATGCATATGGTTTAGATAACATAAAAGTAAAAGATTTTAATATAAAGCCATCTCCATCAAGAGATCAGTTACTAGAATCTACCGCTACCATGCAGAATATGCGTCTGTGGGATACTGAGGTAATTAAAGAAGCGTTTGATGGAAAACAGAGTTTAAGACCTTATTACCATTTTCCTGAGGTGCATATTGATAGATATAACATCAAAGGTAAAAAGACAATGGTGATGTTAAGCCCACGAAATATTCTTACTAGCGGATTAGTGGATAATGCTAAAAACTGGGTGACAACACATATAAGATATACTCATGGGTATGGTTTTGTTGCATCTTCTGTCCATAAAACCAACTCCATAGGTCAGCCTGTGTTTTATGCGAAAGATATGCCGCAGGAGACTCATTTGGGGATGGAAGTAGATAATCCGAGAATTTACTATAGTGATTTTCGCGATGAATTTGGAAGGTATGACGATCCTAGAGCTTATGTGAAAACCGTCTCTCCAGAGTTCGATTATCCCTCTAAGAATAACGATCAGGATTACCGATGGACCGCCGATAGAGGAGTCCCGATAGGTGGACTTTTAAGTAAAATGGCCCATAGTATTCTTTTTAAAGACGGGAACCTTCTGATTAGCTCTCTTATTAAACCTGAAAGCAAGGTGCTTTATAGAAGAAATATCCTGTACCGGGCAAGTAGTATATTCCCCATGCTACACCTAGATTCCGATCCTTATCTATCTATTGTGGATAAGAAGCTGGTCTGGATCTTAGATGCCTATACACATACTGATAGAGTGCCATATAGTGTTTTAAAACATTACCATAATACTACTATCAACTATATTCGGAATAGTGTGAAAATAACAGTAGATGCGTATTCAGGTGAAACTAATGCCTACGCTGTTGATGAAGCAGATCCAATTCTAAAAGCTTATAGAAATATATTCCCTGGATTAATTCTTCCTAAGAATAAGGCTTCTAAAGAACTTATGGAGCACTTTAGATATCCTGAAGATTACTTCGATATACAGGCAAGAACAATGTCTAGATACCATGTAACAGATGCTGAGATGTTCCTAAATAATGAAGATGTTTGGGAAATACCTACCGAGATGGGAAGAGATGGAAGAAGCATCCGGATGACTCCTTACTACGTACAGATGAGATTGCCTGATGCTGAACACGATGAATTTATGATTATTCTTCCATTTACACCTCTGAAAAAGAATAACATGAGTGGATGGATGACAGCAAGTTGCGATCCTGAAAATTACGGCAGCATGCTGCTCTATAGATTCCCGAAAAATAATCAGACAGCCGGGCCTAATCAGATGGAGGCAATGTTTAATCAGGATAACACTATCTCAGAGATTAACCGATTGCTCGATAACGATCAGAGCTCTATTGTGAGAGGAAACCTGCTGGTAATTCCGATTGGAAACAGTCTGCTATACGTAAAACCTCTGTTCTTGAAGAGCAAAGTAAGTAACATTAAACCTATCCCAGAACTTAGAAAGGTAATACTTTCGTTCCAAGATAGAGTGGTTGTAGGCGATACCTACGAAGATGCTCTTAACCGATTGTTAGCCACGTCTGATATATATGCATCAGATGTAGGGGTTAGACACTCTAAATTGAAAGATGACACAATGGATAGCGATCCTGTAGAGACGGACGATACTGAGAGATCGGCTATAGATATTCCAGCCATGGACAACTTTATGTCTAAAAGAGAAGCGTCTAAGCAGAGAACTCCTTTGACCGGTGTTAGAGAAGCACTCAGGTTGCTAGATGATGCTGAGAAAGCATTAAAGAACGGAGAGTTTGGTAAGTATGGTGACCTGCAGAAGCAAGCAAAACAGCATCTTCAGAAACTAAGCTCTGAATAATATTAGGATGATGCAGAGAATGAATATCTATTCCCTGCATCATCCATTTCTGTATAATTTAAAATATAATTATTGTATAAGATCCCATGATTCAGTTTATTCAATATAGCCCTGCTCTATTAGCACACACTTTTAATGTGTCTACTTTATCTAATGATATCCAGTCGATTTTACTTGCAGATACCGTAGTAGTTTTTTATGATACAGTAAGACAATCTCGTAGCTATTATCAGTTCTGGTACGTGGGTATTGTGAATGATTTAGGAGAAATAGAGACCCTGTATTTAGCGAATAAAAAACCTACACTCTTTAAAAAGAGTATGATTGATGGAGATGATATAACCTGTAATAAAGTTAAAGCCGACGTGTTAGATTATCTTCTGGAACTGGCAGGAATGCCCGATATCCACTCTCTTATCTGTGCTGCTAAAGTTTGATATGTAGGAGTGGGTATTCAACTGTCGATAACTCCCCGATATGCATCATCCTTCGAACAGGATGCTATGTGTGGGGATATATTTCAAAGCTTGTTTAATAAACCTGTATATATTAGTACAGGGTAACCATATCAATTTGTACATTTATTCATAAAATAGAGAATATGCGCGTATATAATTGAAAACATGCGAATATCGGAGTATATTGATAATATTTTGATGTTTTGTATGACAAAAATCCGTCTAAAGTATAAAAAAAATGCTATTTTTTCGGTTTTTTTTAAAGTTTTCCATGGAATGTCATGAAAAGTTATAAAAAATGCGCCATAATTTTTAATTGCATGTAGCTATTTTTTACTTGCATGCGAATCGGGTTTAAGCTAGTAAAAGGCACGATAAGTCGTGTTGGTTTAATACCTAAACAGGGGTGATATTTAAAACCAAAAAATTAAAACTATAGGCATAGATAAGAAGATGAAAACATTACTTAGAAAGAGAACTGTAACCTCGTGTACATCTAATCATGCACATAAAGATGTAATGACGGCTCCTAAAAAGGCACAGATGAAGTTATGGCCTCTGGTGATAACGATGTTCTTTTTGGTTTGTGGTGGTGCCTATGGTATAGAAGAGAGCATAAGTGCATCCGGTCCTGGGATGGCTCTCATGTTAATAATACTAGTTCCGCTTCTCAGTGCATTACCTACAGGTTTAATGATGGCAGAACTTTCTACTGCTCTTCCACTTGTTGGTGGTTACTATGTATGGGTAAAGAAAGGGTTAGGTCCTGTCTGGGGATTTTTAGTTACTTGGTGGACCTGGATTAGCTCCTGGATTGATAATGCTATCTATCCAATTCTTTTTGCTGAATACACATGTTACTTGCTTTCTAGAGTCCTAGGAATATCTGGGGTTGAAGGGAACGCTTTTTTAAGATTTTCTCTAGCTATGGTAGCTATTTGGCCTATTGCTATTATGAACATTAGAGGAACTAAATGTTCTGGCAAGTTTTCCATTGTTATGGCTTGCTTTGTTTTTGTTCCATTTATAGTTATCTCTATCCTTGGATTTAATAAGATTTTTAATGAAGGTATTCCGGTATGGCAGCCAGTTATTCCAGAAGGCAGAAGTTTCTTCGGATCCCTTGGTATTGGGCTATATGTAATGATGTGGAACTATTTAGGTTGGGACGGAATCTCTACTATTGGTGATGAAGTGCACGATCCGCAAAGAACCTATCCTAAAGCCATTTTTGGTGCTATCCTACTGGTAACTTTAACCTACTTGATTCCTGTTACTGCTTGTTTAGCATACAATAGAGATCCTGGAATGTGGAAACCCGGATTTTTCACCGATATCGCACTTCATGCAGGCGGTACGCTATTGGCCCTAATCATGTCTGCAGGAGCTCTCTTCAGTGCTCTGGGGCAGCTTAATGCAGGGATTTTGTCCGATTCCAGAGTTCCTTTTATCTTGGCTCATGAAGGGTATCTTCCTGAAACACTAAAGAAGATTCATCCGCAATATGGTACTCCGGTAAACTCTATTCTCTGTTCTGCGGTTACATGCTCCTTATTTAGCCTATGTAGTTTTCAGAATTTAATTATTGCTGGGGTTACTTTATCGATGTTTGCTCTCAGTATAAAGTTCTTGGCATTAATAGCTCTCAGAGTTAAGATGCCACATCTACACCGACCCTTTAAGATTCCTGGTGGCATATTCGGTGTTATATTAGTGTCATTGTTGCCAACATCCTTGATGATTGTTGGGATAGCTAGTATGTGGCAAGATGTTGCATTTCAGCAAGCACTATTAGTCTCATTTGGAGCGATAGTAACAGGTCCTGTCTGCTACAAAATTCTGAAGAGAACTTTTCATACAAAGGAGTTATCTGATAAGAATCTTGAATCGGTTCCAGTGCCCGATTGTTGACTGACGTACGCGGCGTAATGTCACCAGTAAGGGTTTCTGTGAATAGGAACTAATAAGCGCTTACTGTATTGAACAGACGCTGCCATCAACACGTGTTGATGGCAGCTCTTTCTTGATATCTTTAATAGCACTAGAGCTGACGTTTACATTAAGTATTTTTAGAACTTGTAGTCTCTGTAATCTTTTTAATGTTCTAGCTCCACTACTAGAAAGATTTGTAAATTCTAAGTTAAGTAATTCAAGAGATACGGGAAAAGCAGCAACTGTCAAATCTATAAATCCTGGTGGTATTTCCTTACAATAAGCTAGTTCTAGTAGTTTTAATTTATTTAGATTTACGATTCCCATTACTCCCAGGCCTAAATTCGTGTTTGATAATCTTAGTACTTCAACGGTGTTAGGCAAATCCATTACCAGATGGTTCAGTACCTCCTCAGAAATATTGGTGCAATTGGTTAGGTCTAGTTTTTTTAATTTAGGCAACCTTGCTATACCTTCAGCTCCAGATGATATTGCAGTTTTTTCAAAATCTAACTCTTCTACAGTCTCTGGAAGTGCTCTGCCTATTATATTCATAATATTTTGGGGAATGCGAGTATTGGCTAGAGTTAAGCTTTTTAGTTTAGGTAGTTCTGCAATTCTAGTAGCACCAACTCCAATTGCGGTTCCATCTAAATTGAGTACTTCTATAGTTAACGGCAGAGTGACTACAATATAATCCATCACATCTCTAGGTATGCCAGTGCAATTGTCTAAAACTAGTGTTTGTAGTATGGGAAGATCTGCAATCCCCTTTGCACCGCTATCTATTGTAACTCTTGACAAGGTTAGCTCTAGCATTGTTTCAGGAAGCATCGTTCCAATTTCATTTAGTGTATGTCTTGGGATGTTTGTGCAGTTTGATAAATTTAGAAGTTCTAATTTTGATAGTTTCGTGATTCTTTTCGCACCTTTTCCAATTTTAGTTCTTCCTAGATTTAATGACTTCATAGCTATAGGTAGAGAACCAATAATTTGATCCATTGCCTTTGTTGGAATATTGCCACAATTGAATAAATCCAGATGTTTCAATTCAGGTAGATGACAAATTCCTTTGGCTCCGGTTCCTATCCTGGTATTCCATAATGCTAATGTTTCGGTAGTTACTGGTAAAGAACTAACTATTTCATTCATCACCTTTTCAGGGATATTTATACAATGACTTAAGTTCAGATGTTTCAACTGTTGTAGTTTAGTTATCCCTTCGGCTCCTGCACCAATATCGGTATTACTTATATCTAGATGCTCAATGGAATCTGGAAGGTTATTAGCAATAGTATCCATTGTTACTTGAGGGATTAGTGGGCAGCTTGATAATATCAAGTTTTTTAAATTTGATAGCCTTCCGATTCCCTCTGCACCTTGACGTATACAAACACCCATTAAACGAAGAGTTTCTATATTCTCAGGAATCTTTTTCACTATTTCATCCATGATATTTTCTGGGATACTGAGGCAAAAAAGAAGGTGAATATGTTTCAAATTTGGTAGTTCCGATATCCTTATGGCCCCTTCCTCTACGGAGGTTCCAGATAGAACTAGTTCTTCTAATTTTTCGGGGAGAGTTCTTATTACTTTATTAGTAAGTGTTCCAGAAATACCTTCAAATCCACAAAAGCTGGTTTTTTTTAAATTTTGAAATCTCTGTATACTTTCAAAACCTATTTCAGATATATTACTTCCGGATAATGTTAATTTTTCTACGTTTTCAGGTAAATTCACAACAAGTTCATCAATAACTCCTTGTGATATTTTAGTGCAACTATCTAGGTCTATTTTTTTTAATTGGTGATATTGATTTAAAAATTTAGCACCTGCATCGTCTATATTAGTTAAGCATAGATTTAATTTTTCCATGTGCTTAGGTAATAATTCAAGTAAATCTGCTAGTGCTTGCGCAGATATGCCCTTACTGTCCTGTAAGCTAAGAGAATTTATTGCAGGTAAAGTGAGAAGTGGATTTACAATATCATCATCTGCACAAGTATTTCTTAGACTAATTGTAGTCAAGTTTTTTGATCCCTGTAAACCTATTAAAATAGAAGTAATTTCCTCAGGAGTGTTTGTGATATCTCTTAATGAGAGTACTCTAAGTGTTCTGCTTTTACGTGAGATAAAATCTAAAATTATTGGAGTTAATGAAAGCATTTGGTGTTTAAGAATAATATGAGTAATTCCAAATTGAAAATTATTGTGTACTAGAAGTCTGATATCTCTTTCAAGAAGAGCAATTTTTTCAATCTGATCAATTCTTTCAATTCGAATGTTGCTCCAAATTTCTTCTTTCGTGAATATATCATAGTCATTAATTCTTGCAGATACCATATCTTGGATATATTGTATAATCGAATCCGCATTTTGTTTAGCATCTTCAGGTATTTTGGAGCCAATACTATTTAGCTGAATACTTTCTCGGAAAGTAGTTAATTCTTCTCTCCTGTTAATTTGCTCTACAATGGACTTTGAACGTACAGAGATGGGGCAAGCATGTGCATTAACTGTTGATAAGAATTTAAGTTTATATAACTCTGGTATTGCGTTATCATCAGCAAACGTAGTGCTAATATCAACGTATTCTAAAGTGCTTGGTAGTATAGAGATGATAGATTTCCAGTGATCGGCAGATATCTTCTTGCATTTACTTAGAGACAATTTTTTAAGTTTTGGAAAATTTGAAATAAGACTAGCTGCCTGCTCTCCAATAGCTGTGTTTTCTAAATAGAGCTCTGTTATAGATAGAGGTAGTTGTTTAATAAATTGGAGCCATTTATTTGTTGGAAAATGATTTTGAAATGATAAATTAAGGGTCCTAAGAGATGGAAATTTTTTTTGAGTAATCTTAATTATAGAATCGTCATCTAATATGTTGTTCGATAAATTTAAGTTGATGACTGTATCGGGTAGCAAGTCTATGATTTGATTCCAGATTCTTGGCTTAATTCCTATACATCCTGATAAGTTGATTACTTGTAATTTACGGAATTTGAATATATTTTCAGCATTATCGTTATTGATATAACTATTATCACTCAAATCTAGGGAGAGTATTTCATCTGCCTTTATGTCTTTAAAAAATTTGTCAAAAAGTTCCTGATTTATACCAGGGTTAGGTATTTTAATAGACCTAAGTTCTGGCAAGCTCATGATAAATTTTATAGTATCTTCATCTAGCGTAGTATAGGTGGGAAGTTCTATGTGAGTTATTCCAAAAGTGAATTTTTTGTCTATTTTGCTTTCGATATACTCATGGATCTCTATGAGTTCCTTGAGATGGTGTAGTTCTGTTATTCTATATATACTCCCCCATGAAACAGGAGCTTTAAATTTTTCAAAAAGACTTCCACTTATTTTTTTATGATTAGCAAGAATATTTTTATAAGCGTAAAAAAGATCTACTATAGAATCTACGTCTTCAATTTCTTTTTCTGTATTTAGAACAATGTCTGGTTGTAATTTGTTTTTATCTACTGATATATAGTCCGCTGGATTAACCAGAATAATTTCTTTTAATGAAAGTTCTTCTTTAGCAAGTTCTGTTCTTGTATCATCAAAATAGATAATACGGTGTGGATGTAAAATGCTACAAGGCGTTTCGCGTGCAAGAGTATTCCTGAATTCCAGTAGTTGATCGTATAGTTTTTCTTTAGTCCTGACATACTCTTCCCTAATTTCATTACCAATTGCCATTAACTTACCCATGGATCTATCTACATGATAGTTCTCATCAGAGATGATACTTAAGGCATTCTGATGTTCGAATTGTATGGAAGAAATAAATTTTTGTAGCATCAACCTCTTATGAATTATTTTTCTAATAATGCTGCAAGTAAGTGGATAACCAGCAAGAGGTGGTTGTTGTTTGGCACATTTTTTATATAATTTCTCTTCGGCGTCAGTGAAGGGAATTCTACTGATTAGTTGCTTAACCTCTTCCCATTCCGATTCTAGCCTGACAAACGGATCATCTACTTCTATTTCTGGCTGACCCATTTCCGGCAGGTATGCGTGTGCTGGGAAAGAAATTGTGGGCATTATTGTTAGGGCTAAGATCGCCGTGATGTTTCTTAATCTTTTTCCTGTATGCTTCACTATAGTTGCTCCGTATTGAGAGTTGTCTAAGTTTTCATAGCTAAATATCAAATATCATGCTCAAGAGAATTAAATGCTATTGCAGTGTCAGTTTACCTGGTATTATTATGGGATGGCACTGATTCTTTGTTAGAGCAGGGTAGCTGCAATGAGAATAATGGTTAAGTAGCTTTTAAAAAGTGTAAAATAGGGTTGTTATGAAGAAGCAGGTGTTAAGCCCAACAAAGATAACAACCTACCTAGCCTGTCCTGAAAAATATAAATGGACTTATCTTGATAAACGGGGTAAGTGGTATATGAGAGCAAAGCATTATTATAGTTTTGGTACCACACTCCACAGGGTGCTAGAGAAGTTCCATGATGATAGCTGTCCAGAGGTAAAGAGTATGGATCAGGTTCTGAGTGATATGGAGCAGAACTGGCTTACTGCGGGCTATTCTTGCGGTCAGGAAATGCAAGAAGCCATGATGGAGGCGAAAGAAATCCTCAGTACTTACGTTCAGAAGCATTCTCAGCGTAGGATAAATAGTGAGACTATATTTTTAGAGAAACAGTTTTCTGAAGAGTATAAACAATTCAAATTAATCGGAAGAGTGGATAGAATAGATAGAAGGGAAGATGGAACTCTAGAAATAATCGATTATAAGACCGGAAGGACCGATGTCACTAGCAAGGAAGTGGCGGAAGATGTAGCAATGAGTATCTACCAGCTTCTTCTCAAAAAGATGTATCCTCTGGAAGATGTTACTGCAACTATTGTGGCATTGAAAACTGGTAATGAGGCAAGTTATTCCTTAGATAAAGATGAGCTGAATGAGTTTGAGCAAGATGTTGTTAAAGTTGGGGAGGAAATTGTGAGTGTAGAACCAGAAGATACTATTCCGCAACCGAAATCGCTATGTATAAATTGCGATTTCCAAAGATTATGTTCGAAAAGTCCTGAATTTATGGAGAGAGCGGAAGAATCTGGTATATCGGCCGAACTGAAGTTTCTGAAGTAGCTAACATATCTTTTGTTCTTTCTCTATAACTATTCCAATGGGTATTTTTTGTTAATAAATCTATTTCGTTTATTAAGCTAGATTTAGTGCATTGAAATTGGTATGTATTTAGATCTTTAAGTAGCTTATCGGGATAATTCCGAATATCTGTGAGTACTAATTGAAAGACCTTATCAGGGATGGATACAATGCTCTCTTCTATTATTTTTTTTGCAAGCAAATTGTTTTCATCCTTATCAGTAACAAGCCATATAACAGGATTTATTATTCCATTAATGTTTAGCATACGTGTTCCCATCATATAGCAGAATGCTTTTTGTTCGCGTAAAATGCGATATAGAACCGAGTGTTTTCCATTGCCTACTATGTATATGGACAGGAGCTTTTTTATAGCATCGGATATAGATAAACTTGAAATTGGTTCAGTAAGTTTAAATTCTATAACATAGCTAGTAGGTTTTTGTTTTTTAATTGATGAAAGAGGGATGATCCATTTGCACGTTGGACTAGAAATGTTAAGTTTGATACGATGCGTTTTAGAAGTATTTCCGTTATGATAAATAATGTTTTTGGACAAAAGAATCATTCTGCTCTGTATTTGGACTGCAGAAATCGATTTGATGTTTTCTGCTATTGGATGTTGAATTTGTTCGATCGGGGAAGAATAATACTTTTTCAACACGTGGAGTGTGTCTTCTTTACTAGGCATGAAATTTTCAATAATAGAGCCTAGGAAAAGTTTGAAATCATCTTTATTCAGACTGCTTACAAGAGATAATTTTAATGTAGACTCACTCTGTTCAATGGATATAGACTTACATACGCTACTTATTTCTTTTGTAGTAAGCTTCGTGTTGCTCTTTAATAGTAGCTTGCTGATAAGGTATGTATCAAATGGCGCAGATTCTGTTGATAATCCCGTTGATAGCGTGCAGATATACTTGTTATAAGTCTCCTCATTGCAAACATTTATATGAATGAGAAAGATTGATAGAATGATGGATAATATACGTATCATGTAATTTTGCGGATGGTAATGGATCGATTGTTTTCTTCTACATTTAGAAGGCAGTTAAACACTCGGCTAGAGTTTACACCTTGCAGTACGTCAGGCCATTCGATAAAACTTACATAAGTATCGAAGTATTCTTCAATATCTAAGTTAGTGGCATTATTAACCCGATAGAGATCGGCGTGTAGAATTGGTGGAGTAACATCCGGATATAGTTGAATGATACTAAAAGTGGGGGATTTAACTTCATTGTGCCATCCTAGATGGTTCAATATGAGTCGAACAAAGGTTGTTTTTCCTGCTCCTAGATTTCCATTGAGAAAAAAAATGTCTCCAGGTTGTATATATTGTGCAATCGATTTTGCTACGTTATTCAAACTATTGATATCTGAAGTATCGATTGTTTTATCTAGTAAGTTATTTAGGTCCACTAGTAATATAATACCGTTAGTATATAGAATATATGGTTTAGAATCGGATGGCTACTGCCACAGCTACACTCTTTTCATGACTAATGCTGATCTCTATTTTGCCGCATTTTATTGAGAGGTCGTCCTTCGTAAATTGTACATAGGGTTTACCGTTCTTGTGGTTTAGTATCTCTATGTGTTGCCAGTTAAACGGATCCAGCTCTTCACTGCATACTTTATAAATAGCTTCTTTTGCTGCCCATCTACCTGCTATGCGTTGCGGACTATAGTTGCATACTTCTATTTCTTGAGGAGTAAGAATTCTCTCTAGGAACTTGGGATTTCCCATATTCTTTTTTATTCTATCTACTTCTACTACATCAATTCCTACTTGCATCTATATTCATTTTAGTATATTGTAAAGGGGTATGATATTTAATTGAGGTACTTTAGTAGATATGAATATTAAATGGTTCGATACTGTGAGGTGGTTGTTAAACGTATTTATCTTTAAGAGACAGAAAGATGTACGGGTATCTGGTTTGGAAAACATACCGGAATTGGGTCGAGTGATTCTTATTTCGAATCACATAAGTAACTATGATGCCCCATTTATTGCGTGTAGTATCAATCGGAGATTTCATGCCATGGCTAAAGTAGAGCTATATAAGAATAAGGTTTTTGGAAGGCTATTATATTTACTTGGTGCATTCCCAGTAAAACGTGGTGAGGGTGATATCGGGGCGATTAAAATGGCGATGAAGATATTGAAAAGAGAGGATGCTCTGCTGATTTTTCCTGAGGGTACGAGAGGCAATGGGAAAGAAATTCTAAGTTTTAACTCCGGATTCGCGGTGCTTGCTGAGAAGATGAATGCTCCTGTTGTGCCTGTGTATTTATCTGGGACAGAGTGTTTAGGGGGCAAGAGTAGCAGCAAATCTCCATTAGTATGTAATATCGGTGTACCTAGATATTTTGAGAAATTGGAAGGTTGTAGCGCAGAGGTCAGTAGATCAAGTTTCATAGATCAATGTTATTCCGATGTAGTTAAATTAAAAAATAACAACGTTCTTTAATCAATATTCCTGTTAAAAATAGAGTATTTTGTTTGTCTATTGCTGAATAGTTCAAAAAAGCTGCTTTAAAAGCCGATATATTATTATAGCGAGCTAATTAAAATATGAGTGGGAGTGATAGATTTGCAGGCAGGGCAGATTCAAAGAATTATAATTATATTCTAACTGAATTTGCACGAAAGAAAAATAACCCTGAGATGTTATCTAAGCTAGCAACACTGTTAGGTATGGAAAACATTTCAGCTAGTAATTTTATACGAATGATATCTTCCAATTCGATACTTCTTGAAATATGCATGTCCTATTTTCATATTCAAACGGGAAGTAAGTATGAAAATAGAACCGATCTCTTAAGAGCAAATATTGAGGAGCTAGGTATTCAAAACGCAACCAGAGTAATATCTTGTCAGCTTATTAAGAAGCTCTTTGAAGATAACAAGAAAGATAATGCTTTAAACAGTTCTTTATTTATCACGAATGCTGTGGTTGTTGGAGAGATAGCTGGTAAGTTAGCCGAGCATTTTAAAATAGAAGTATATCAGGCTTATATTTCAGGTTTTATTCACAAGATAGGTATGATTCTTATGCATGGAGTGCTGCCTAACCACTATAGTACTATTGCCTCTTCTTTATCAGGTTGTAATATACAGATATACGATTTTGAAAAGAAAATCTATGGATACAGCAATTTAGATCTAGGAAAGATGATTGCAGTTCAGTCTCACTTTCCCCAGTACACCATAGGATGCTTCGATCTAATAAATATAAATGAGAAAACTGAAAATGTTTTAGCAAGGTGTGTGTGGGGAGCTTCTTTTCTGGCTCATAAAGTTGGTTTCGATTGTGGTGTGACTAATTTTCCTCCAAAGAATTTAGATGTATGGTTAGAATTAAATGATATTCCGCATGATCTTGCCGATAAAGTTAGCAGAGAAGCTGCCGAAAAAGTAATGAGTATTATGGAAGAATTTTAAGTTGTATAGATTGATAGATATTTATCTATCAATCTATACAATTACTAATGGGCTACCAATTTACAGAATCGGTGTTTACCCACTTTAAGTACTTTGTCTTTAATGTTTTCTTGTGTATAAAGGTCTGTTATTTTATTCCCTTCTATGCTCACTGCTCCCGATTGTATGAGTCGTTTTGCACTCCCTCTGCTATCTGCAAACTTCAGTTCAAGAAGTAAACTAACGATGTCTACTCCGTTTTCTGTTAAGCAGCTCCCTGGTAGAGTAACTTCTTCTACATCAGTAGGCCCTTTACGAGCGCTGAATGTGTCTATAAAGTACTGCTCGGCTTTTTCACCAGCTTCTGACCCATGGTATACGGATACAAGTGATTTAGCTAGGTACAGTTTGGCATCTCGAGGGTTAATTTCGTTTTTCTCTAATGCTGTTTTATATTTTTCTATCTCTTCTGGAGATATATCTGTAGTTAATTCCATCCAGTTGATAATGATATCATCAGGAATAGACATGGCTTTACCAAACATCTCATTAGGTTCTTCGGTAATTCCTATGTAGTTTCCTAAAGATTGTGACATCTTCTCTTTGCCATCTGTTCCAACAAGTAGCGGACATAACATTACACTCTGACCCTCCATGCTGAACTGGGTCATCAACGTTCTTCCAAGTAGGTTGTTAAATAGTTGATCGTTACCGCCGAGTTCTACATCCGCTTTAAGCTCTACGGAATCATAAGCCTGGCACATAGGATAGATAATTTCGTGAAGTGAGATAGGCTTTTCTTCTTTAAGCCTGTTTTTAAAATCATCTCTTTCTAATATTCTGGCTACAGTAACCTTAGAAGCGAGCCTGATAAAGTCTGCTAGCTTCATATTGTCTAGCCATTCGCCGTTAAAATAGACTTCTGTTTTATCCTTGTCTAAAATTTTAAATATCTGGTCTAGTACGCTATCGGCATACTCTTTAACTTGTTCGGTGGTTAATTGGGGGCGGGTTTTACTCTTACCTGAAGGATCACCAATTTGTGCTGTAAAGTTTCCAATGATGAGACAGGCTTGGTGTCCTAACCTTTGGAAGTCTCGTAGTTTTCTAAAAACAACCGCCCAACCTAGTGTTACGTGGCTAGCGGTAGGATCTACTCCAAGTTTAATGCGTAGTTTTTTACCACTCTTTAGTTTGTCTAAAAGCTCTTGTTCATCTACAATGTGTGTAGTATTTCTTTTTAAAAACCTCAACTGTTCTTCTATTGTCATATCGTTATTATACAATAAACAGCTTTAAACTAGGATAAATAAAAAACGAATTGTTCTCTATAACTTTAGAAAACAATTCGTTTTATAAGTTCAATTGTTTTTTTAGATTTCTTCTACCTTAGTGGTATCAAAAGTATCTTTATTTACAAATTTAAATAGCTTACTTCCGCCGTAATTAGCAGTTAGGGCATATCTTACTTGTTCACCATTCTTGGTCTGTCGTATCATTTTTGTCTTTCTTATATCTTTTTCTTCTACATCAACGTGTGATTTAGTTTTTAAATTGTAGAACTGCATACTATACTCCTGTTAATTCTAAATTTTAGAATAATGGCTAAAACCATCTCTATCTTCACGTAGCTTATCATAGAATGAGGCTAATGTAAAGCGTAATTTTAAAAAAAAAATGCCTTTCGCAACATAATTACTACTTTTTAGAGTTTTTTTTCGGATATAGTAGGTTTTACATGGGTATTTAGTCCCGTTGCACTGTTTAGAATGTTTCATAAGTATTAAATATGAAAGGTCGTCGCAGTAAAGAAGAATATCAAACAACTACAACTGTTTCGTTACAAGAAGGTAAAGCCTTTGAAGATATGGCAATAGACAGATTAAAGGAAGAGAACTTTAGAATCACTATGCCACGTGTACAGGTAATAAGAGCTTTAGCTCATACTAACCAAGCGTTAAGTGCTTATGGTATACACGAAAGTATTGTAAGAAATGGTGGAAGAATAGACGTAGTTAGCGTTTATAGAATTTTAACTACTCTAACAGAAGTTGGCTTGATACATCACATAGGAATTGTTGATGGATATATTGCAAGCAGAATTCCTGGCAAAAATTCCAAGAAAACTCAGCATCTTATTTGCAAAGATACAGGAACTGTTGAGGAAGTAGAAATTCCAACAGCGGCATTAACAGCTATTGAAGATCAACTTAAAAAGAATGGTTTCGATCCATCACAGATTAAGATTGAAATTTTAGGCCATTCAGGTGCTAAGCAGATTAATAAAGCCCTGATTGAAGATAAAACAGGTAAAACTCAGACTGTTGGATCCATGGCTGGAGCACACTAAGCTATCTTAATAGATTTGCCAAGTTAGGCAAATCTATCTTTTTTATTAATTAACTTTATTTAATTTTCATTAAAACATATTTTTTGGTTACTTATCCTCCTATTATATAATTAGCAATAAACCTGTAATTCTGAGGAAAGTAATGAGACCTAGATATATTGGATTGAAAAATAGGCATTTGCAATATGCTATCGATTCCATTCTGAAGGTGGATGAAGAAAGTCGATTGAAGGCCCAAGATTCGCCCGTAGAGCTCTTGAAAGAGAAATTGGCCATAGATGTAGGGGTGGACCTTTATTCGGTGGATTTAGAAGGGAAAAATACTGTTTTAATCTATCTTCCATCAGAAGAGCACTTGAGTGTTTATGATAAAAACGATCCTAATTCTTTTGAAAGGGTTTTTATGTCTATGGAAACAGATAATAATTACTCGGAAAAAGAGGATATTGTAGCTAAGATTGTAGATCATGATGCTCCAGGGGCTTCTAAAGAGAAACATCCCTACTGTGAGGAGTGTTGGACGTTATTTAAGAAGTACATTTAGTTTATACTTAATGATTCCGATTATTGTATCCCTTTTGTGACTCCGTATTAGATGTTATGTCTTGGTAGTAATACTTGTTAGTATATTCTTTTTGATAAATTCTTTTAGCACTTGACATTACTGTTGTTTATCACCTATCATGTCCTATAGGTGACGAAATTCGTCACCTATAGGACATGATAGGTAACGGATTTCGATAAATGTACATAGATTTTGCTGATTTTTGGAAGGCTGTTGGGAAACACTCTTTTACATATAACAATCTCCTTACCCTGCCGAACATAACAGAAGAGGCAGCTAAGTCCGGCATATACCGACTCAAAAAAGAAGGGAAGATAATGAGTCCTGTAAAAGGATTGTACGTTATTATTCCAGCAGAGCATAGGCTGAAAGGGAGCATTCCAGCAGAGCAGCTAGTACCGATTATGATGGATCATTTAAAGGCGGACTATTATGTTTCATTACTATCGGGGGCTAGTTATTATGGTAGCTCTCATCAAAAATCTGGAAAATTTCAAGTAATCTCAAATAAACGAATTAAGCACTCTTTATCTTACAATAAGGTTGAGATAGAGCTGATCTACAAAAAGAATATACCCAACCTTGCACTAAAGGATATAACTGTTAATACAGGATATCTAAGGGTTGGTTATCCAGAATTAATCGCAATTGACCTATTGAAATATCCAGAAAAAAGTGGTGGACTTAATCATATTGCTACTGTACTAACCGAACTAGTGGATGAGATGGACGCGGATAGACTGATTCAGATTGCGGATCTAGTTGGAGAAAAAGCTTGCTTGCAACGTTTGGGATACATCCTGGAGCAGGTAGATTGTATGAATGAGGAAAATCGGGATGAAATACTGGGCAAATTAGCCGATTATCTACGGGACAAAATGAAGGTGTGCGTTAAGCTGGTGAATGAAAAACATGAGGCTGGATTTCCTCGTATTAAAAAATGGAAAATAGTTGCTAATACTGTTATTGAGAGTGACCTATGATACCATTGGCGTATGTACAACAGTGGTCGGTAAATGCCAAGTGGCAGACTCTTGCTATGGTAGAGCAAGATTTAGTGATAAACAAAGCTTTAATCGATCTTTATAATCACCCTGAAATTACAGACCGACTTGTATTCCGTGGTGGCACAGCGCTGAATAAAGTGTATCTGAATCCTCCTGCGCGGTATAGTGAGGATATCGATTTTGTCCAGAAAAGAGCTGAACCAATCGGTTCAACGATCGATGTTATCCGTGAAATACTATCATCATGGCTTGGTGAACCTAAAAGAAAGCTAACCGAACGTAGTGCTAAATTAGTTTATAAGTATGAATCGATTGATGGTTATCCTGCAAAGTTAAAAATTGAGATTAATACTACTGAGCATTTTCAGGTAATGCCATTGAAGCATGTTCCATTCGAAATGGATAGTGCATGGTACTCTGGAAAAACAGAACTGGTGACGTATTATTTAGAGGAATTAATGGGTACAAAGCTCCGCGCACTGTATCAGAGAAGAAAGGGAAGGGATCTATTCGATTTATGGTACGTATTTAATCAGAATTACTTAGATGCTAAAAAAGTGATTGAAATTTTCCAAAAATACTGTGAACATAATGGGGTTACAATTTCTAAGAAAGATTTTTTGGAGAACCTTGAGGATAAGAAATTACACAAGGATTTTAGAATCGATATGAATGTACTCCTTCCAAGTTATATCGGGTGGGATTTTGAAACTGCTTTCAATTTTGTAAAAGAAGATCTAGTCTGTTGGCTAGATTAAATTCGGTTTTAACTAGAAACAGTGGCATAGAATCCCGAAAATATAATAGGGAAGTGTGACGAATAAGCGATAAGAGTGTAAAAAACAATGCTCCACATCTTGGAAAAATATATTCAGTGTGGGTTCAAAAGCAAACAATTTTCTCCAAAAATCAGCTGTCATCCCGACACTGTATATCGTCGGGATCCATGACCTTATATAAAAATCAATACTACAGGACCGTCTAATAGGAAAGTGAAAAATGCCAAGAGAGATTGTACTATCTAACCATAGAATGTATATTGGGATGGATAATAATGGGAACATTAGAGACCTATTTTATCCGTTTGTAGGGATGTATAATCATCTATCTGGAAATAAGATTCGGACTGGTATTTGCTTAGATATACAGGATGAGAAGAAGTATTTTAGTTGGCTAGATTCAGATGTATGGGTAAAAGAGTTTTCAATCCATACAGAATCTCAGAATTACATTATCTGTTACAAGCATTCGTGGTTGGATGTTAAGTTGGTACAGAGTTCTACTATATCTAAGAAAGATGACATATATACTGCTGAATATACTTTTTATAATGGAACTAATCACGCTATTGATGTAAGTGTTTTCTTTACACACGATTTAAATATTGACGAGAGTGATATCGGTGATACCTCTTTTTATCATCCTGCAATCAAAGGGATTATTCATTATAAAGGTAACAGAGTATTTCTATTTAAAGCTAAAGGTAATGGGGGATTGTTAGATCAGTATGCATGCGGCATCAAGGGTTTTGCCGGTATGCAGGGCACCTGGATGGATGCTGAAGACGGCATGTTGGAAATGAATCCGATAGCGCAAGGATCGGTCGATTCTACTTTTAGATACCATTTTCACTGCTATGCTAAGGAATCTTTGAAATTTTACTATAACATTGTGGCTTCAGATACTATCCAGAACATAGAAAAAATTAATAAGAACTTACTTAGTAAAGATATCAAGCAGTTTGATAGTATCCACAAAAAGAATACTGATACAGCAAGGATAGATGCGGATAAACTTTATCAGATAAGTAAGGATATGGTTTTGGCGCATGTTAGTGAAAATGGAGCGATTATAGCTGCTTGTGATAGCGATATCATGGAGACGAATCGGGCTAATTACTGTTATTACTGGCCTCGGGATGGAGCTCATATCGCGTCACTATTATTACAGATTGGAGAGAAAGAGTGGGTAGAAAAGTATTTAAACTTCTCGATTGGAATTTATGAAAAATACACGCCATATTTTCTCCAGAAATATCGACCAGATGGTACGCTCGGAGCCAGTTGGCATCCTTGGATATATCAAGGGAAGCTAGATAAGTCGTTCCAACAAGATGAAACAGCATTAAGTGTTATTACTGCAGTACAGTATCTGAAGACCTATCCAAAGAGCAAGGAAAAGAGTAGAATAGTCAATAATTTTTTAATCCCTGCGCTAAACTTTTTTTGTGAGCATATCCATAAAAGTACATCGCTTCCTTTGCCTAGTTGGGATTTATGGGAAGAGAGGCGTGGGATCCATTTCCATACCACCTGTGCAGCATTAGGTGCCTTTAGAGATGTGTTAGGAATAGCAGAAGCAATTTGTTTAGATAAAAAGCTTATTTCGCAATATTCTAAAGTATATGCAGAAATGAAATTAGCATTCCGAAAACATTTTTGGGATACTGAGGGGAATAGATGGTTCCGTTGCTTATTCTTGGATGAACATGATAATTTACATCCCGATTACACTGCCGATTCTGCCACTCTTACGGCTTCATTAATGGATCTAGATGTTGAGGATAAAGAAAGGTGTAATGATAACTATAATTTCTTAAAAGATAAATTACAGATCCATTCTGATATTGGAGGATTTGCAAGATATGAAGGCGATTACTATTTCCGTAGAAGTGAAGATTATCCTGGAAATCCATGGATAATTAGTACGGTTTGGTTCGGTTTAGTAGCAGATAAATTAGGACTTCATTCTGAGGCAGAGAAGTGTTTAGATTGGTGTGTATATAGGGCTTCAGATACTGGTATGTTGGCTGAACAGTATCATCCTGAGACAGGTGAGATGCTGTCGGTGAGTCCGCTTACATGGTCGCATGCTGAATATATGTTTCTGTATCAGAAGTTAAGAGATAAATGATTCTGATTCCCAATCTCTAAATGTAGTGATAAAGGCATTATAATGAGTTGATTGGAAGGTGCCGAATAAATTCCTAAGGTCAGTGATATCATTTAAATCAGCTTTGAAGTCTTGATAGAACAAGATGTTATTTTTCACGGTAAAAGATTCAACTTTTTCATTAAGAAGGATATTTGTGAGTTCCTTAACATTTAAATTTTCGGCAAGAGCGATGCTCATGGCGAGTAATGTAAGAAGTGCTTTCGATTCTTGATTTTCTCCCAATTTTCCTAAATGGAACGGGATGGATAGCTGGAAACATTCTAAGATGAACATGGAGAGATTAGTAACATCTTCGGTATTAGTAAAATCTAATTCGGATAGATTTACATATGGAGATATATTCTCTTGTTCGTCAATCCACATGAGTGTATCGTCGTAATTATCTAGGGGTACTTGAATATAAAGAGGTTTAGAATAAAAAGACGATCGAACTTTTTCTATCTCCTCAGGACTGTTAAACTGGTTAATATTTATTTCATGGATATTTTCAGTAAGTTTTTTAGGTGTTTCTATAATACCTGCAGAAGATGCTAAAACTATGATTGGTATCTCCTTGTTGATATTACTGCTGAAGCATTCATCTGTAAGAATATCTGCAGAGATACAGATGCCTCTAGTAATCCATTCTAGAAACATCTCATCCGGATTCTGTTCGTTTGGAGATAAAATTTTTCTCTCGAAAGTTTTGATGGTATCAGAAGAAAGGTTGTTTACTGGAAAATCGATGCAATCTTCCAATAAAACTCCAATTATGTCATGTTGATTATTGTTCATTCTAATTTGTCACTAATTCGTTTGTTGGATTAATAATCTCAGTTTTAAGATAAGGTTGTAACACTTTTGGTACATTAATAGATCCGTCTTCGTTCTGATAAGTCTCAATAAGTACAGCAAATAAACGTGGAGTGGCGAGTCCGCTACCATTCAATGTGTGTACAAATTCTGGTTTGGAAGCTGCATCACGACGGAATCGGATATTGGCTCTACGGGCCTGGAAATCGCCAAAATTGCTACAGCTTGAAATTTCAAGATATTTTTCCATAGCAGGTGACCATATTTCTAGATCGTACTGTCTAACATTGCTGAATCCCATTTCACCACCACAGAGCAGAAGCGATCGATAGTGCAAGCCTAATGCTTCTAGAGCGCTCTCAGCATCTTCTCTGAGCAAGTCTAGTTCCTCATCACTATCTTCTGGTTTTGTGTACTTAAATAACTCTACTTTATCAAATTGGTGGAGTCGTTGTAATCCTCTTGTATCTTTTCCTGCGGCACCGGCCTCTCTTCTGAAACAGCTGCTGATTGCGGTCATTTTCATGGTTAGCTGATTGGTGGGAATAATTTCGTTAGCGTACAAGCTGGTAAGTGGGACTTCGCTTGTTGGAATAAGGTAGAGATCGTCATCTTTCAGCTCATAGAAATCGCCTTCAAATTTCGGTAGACTTCCTGTGTTCACTAGACACTCTCTTCTTACTAGTACAGGCGGATATACCTCAGTGTAGCCACGATTATTTGTTTGATGTTCAATAAGAAAATTAATGAGTGCGCGTTGTAATTTAGCACCCCAGTTGGTGTAGAGGGCGAATCCGCTACCGCTAATTTTGCTGGCTCTCTGCATGTCCAGCAGACCCAAGTTGCTTGCGATATCCCAGTGTGCCTGAGCATTTGTTATTTCAGGTTTTTCACCCCATGTTTTTATTACTTTATTTTCGGCTTCACTAGTTCCCTCTGGCACAACGCTCTGTGGGATATTAGGAATCTGGAGTTCTAGTTGCTGTACCTTTTCTTCTAAAGTTTTCGACTTCTCTTCGATATCGGTCTGCTTTTCCTTCAATTCCTTTGTAGCTGATTTTGCGTTTTCTGCTTCCTCTTTTTTCCCTTCAGCCATAAGCTGACCAATTTTCTTGGCTGAGGAGTTTAGTTCAGCTCTGATAGATTCTAATTCTCTAAGAGTGGATCGGTGTTCAATGTCACACTCTATCCATTCATCAATAGGGGCCTGTACATTCTTTTTTTCGGCTCCGGCTTTTACTAAATTCGGATTATTTCTAATATAGTTTCTATCAAGCATAACTATATTATGAATCCAAATACTGATGAATATGCATGCTGGTTATTACAATAAAACAAACATTTTTATAACAATGATTAAAGAAATCTATATAATAAGGCCAGTTTTGCCAGTATTTATACTGTATACGTCTGATTTATGACTGTTAATTAGGGAGAAAATTCATGGAAGGAACAAGAGAAGTAAATAGTAGTTTAATGGGTGCAGGAAGTGTTGCCGCAACAGGTGCAGCAGCAGTAGCAGGTGACAAAAAGTCTGAGGAAAATAAAGAGGTTACGAATTCGCCTAGCGAGAAAGTAAGTGTGAAGGCTCGTGAAGTGGTACGGTACGATTCTGTTCAGGAGTATCATACTGTTGTAAAAGCTGTAAAAGAAAACTTAGAGCAAGTAAAAGCCAAAGTTGAAGATATAAAACGTCATATTACCGGTGGATGTGTGGGTGCATATGAAAAATACTTCGATAATTTTGAAAGAAAGCACGCAATAAAAGGAAACATGAATGTTGCAGCTCAGAAATTAGAGTTGCCTGATAATAAGTTATATATGGATATCGAAGTTCCTGGAGTAAGAAAAAATCTTCGTGAGATATCGGATATTCTAGACCCTAAAGAGACGGAGATGGGATTTTTTAATGAGTCTTGGAAGAGGAGCATTGAACTAAAAGATAAAAAACACTTTGAAAATGTAGAGATTGCGCCTATTTTTACAGGAGATGTTGTTACTAAAGATGATGATGGAAATGATGTTCGTGGAGAGGAAAAGGTTTTAAAAATTAGAAGAGACACCAATGTTTTCTTTAAGCTGACAGATCTGTCTAAGAGGCCTACCATAAGAACTAGAGAGTTTGCTGAATCTGATGCGGATGAGCATAATCTGACTAAAGCCAATCTCTTCATTAATGATAAAAAATATAAAATTTCAGATGGAATAACAGTTAAAAAGGCTGTAGAGAATTTGAATGCAAAGTTTGTTCAGGAAGCAGAGGCTTTGGGAGAAAAAGAACCTAGGGTAAAAATAGAATTCGATGCAGATAATAAGAGATACAATTTTATTGGCAGAGACTTTGGTCCAACTTCTGAATTGAAAATTAAGCAAGTTTTAGCAGACCCTGATGGCTACGGTCTATTTTCTAATATCACCATGGCTGATGGGGAAGAGATGGTATTTGAGGCTAGGGGTCAGATGGGTATAGCTGAAGTTACTTTGGAGAATGATATACCTTCTAGAACAAGAAAGAAGTTTTTTAGTTCTGATGTAAATAATGTTTTCAAAGATGTAGAAGGTAATGTTATTGCCATGAAGAAAGGGGATTTTCCGGAACTACTTAATGAGAATGTAGAGATTGCTAGGATAAAGATTCCTCTTATTAAGTTTTCAGGAGATATCAAGGGAGTAGAGGCTCCACTTTTATCAATCAAGCCACATGAGATTGGTTATAGAGAAGAGGATAGAAAATCATTGATGGATGTGAATATTTTATCTATTTCTAGAGGAGAACAATCGAAGCCAATCTTAGAACGATCGTTAGAGGATATAGATAAATACATTGAGCAGGTTAACGAAATAGATGAAAGAAATAAATCTACGATTCCTGCATTAATGCCTGAGGATAAGAGAGTAGAGCTAGAAAAGGCTGAAGTGAGTGTAGATGAAGCAGCAGGAGTAGTTCACGATGCTAATCCACGGAATGCAATGGAGCTGATGGCATAACTATTTTTATTGATACTGATTGAGGTTATCAATCAGTATCAAATCTCAAATCCATTGTTAAAGATTGTTTGGCTCAGATTCTGGTAAAGAGGTATTGTTATGCTTTAGATTGCAGCAAGAGATGTATAATAATCCAATAATGAATAAGTTTCTCTGTTTTTTCTGTATATGTATCTCTGTTTTTAACATAGTCTCTGCCTCAAGTAGCTCCAGGACGAATTTCGCCTCATTACCGTTAGAGCTGCAAGCCGCTTGTTTACAACATACCTGTGCTAAAGATAACATGGATCTGCTGGAATCCGCGTATCGATCTCTGCTCCTGCATTGTATCGAGATAAGAAAACAAGCGTTGTTACTTCCAGAGAATCTTAAATCTATCTCGGATATCCCATATTTCTCTTCTGGAAGAATGATGAGCGTTTCTCTTCATGAGATAGGTGCCAATTTAGATATTATAGCGGCCCATACATATGCCGCCGCATGGAATGCGCGTGTAGCTAACAAATATATCTTGAAATTTGAAAAATTAAAGAGTGTCATACTAAGAACTTTAGAAGAAGTAGAAGTTACTTTAGATAAGGTGCGAGACTTGCTAGTAAAATGTGAGGAAGCTGGTATAGAACTAAGTGCTAATACTAACGTATGTGAATTAGAGAGTTTGAAAAATACGATACGCAGTCTGAAATCGTTAGACGTTTTATTTCCTTATTCACAGGTATATTTAGATGGGTTTTATCTATCTACTCTAAATAATTGGGTAACCGTGATTCAATCTCTTCCAGTAACAGTGAAGAAACTAAATCTTGAAATGACGAAGATCGATGCCACTGTACTGTGTGAATTATCCCGTCTCACTAGTCTGAATGAGATAGGGTTAAAGCATGTAAAACTATCTAACCCAGACGATTGGGCTTCCGTGATACAATCTCTTCCAGTAACAGTGAAAAAAATAGATCTTAGTTGGACGAATGTTGATGAATCTGGCCATTTGGCATTATCCCGCTTAACCAATCTTGAGGAGATAGCTTTAGGAAGTATGAAACAATCCAATACAGGCGACTGGGGCTCGGTGATACGATGTCTACCTGTAACGGTGAATAAATTAGATCTTGGTGATGCTAATATTAAGGTCTCCGGCTTTCGTGAATTATCCCGTTTGTCTAATCTAGAAGAGATAAAATTATGGTATGTTGAACTATCTCATCCAGATGATTGGGTAACCGTGATACAATCTCTTCCAGTAACGGTGAAGAAACTAGATCTTTCTACTATAAATATTGATGATTCTGGACTGTGTGAATTATCCCGCTTAACCAATCTGGAGGAGATGACTTTAAGTCTTGTTCGTTTAACTAATCCAGACGATTGGGCTTCCGTGATACAATCTCTTCCAGTAACAGTGAAAAAAATAAAGCTTGAAATCACGAATATAGATGCCTCCGGTCTTCGTGAATTATCCCGTTTGTCTAGTCTAGAAGAGATAATTGTATTGTATTCTAAATTCTCCGATCCAGCGGCTTGGATTCGGTGGTGCAAGAGTTGCAGTCGTCAGTGAGTAGAGTAAATATTTGGTACTGTTAACCTTGATGATGAGGATTGTTAGACCTTTCATGAGATAAAAGGTTTAATTATTTTCACAGATACTGATTGATAACCTTGATTAGCATCCAATGTATATATTATTCATTTTTACTTATACTTTTTAAATAAAAAAAGAGGTCTTTTTAGAGGCATACTGGTAATCTTACATTATCTATGAAATTTCATGAATATCAATCAAAAGATTTATTAGAGCGATACGGTGTTGCTGTACCTGCAGGAAAAGCAACTAGTGACGTAAAAGAAGTAACTCAGATAGCTGAAGAGCTTGGTGGCAAAGTAGTTGTAAAGGCTCAGGTATTGATGGGTGGACGCGGTAAGGCTGGTGGTGTAAAGCTTGCTAGTTCTGCAGCTGAAGCGCAGCAGCATGCTAATGAGATAATGGGTAAAAAATTAATCAGCATCCAGAACCCAGAAGGACTCACTGTAGAAAAACTTTTAGTAGTGGAGCAGATTGATATTGCCGAAGAGTACTATCTATCTGTACTACTTGATAGAGCACGGCAGAAACTAGTAGTGATGATTAGTGCTGAAGGTGGTATGGATATCGAAGAGGTAGCAGAAAAGAATCCTGAAGCGATTGTAAAACTTCATGTGAATCCAGCGTGGGGACTCTCCGATTACGAAGTGCGGAATGCTGTACAGCAGGCAAAAATTCCTAAACAAGCACAGAATCAGATGGTTCAGATGATAAAGAAGCTTGTAAAAGCATATTCGGAGAATGATGCAGAATTAATCGAGATTAATCCGTGCGCCTTAACTACTGATGGCAGACTGATTGCTGCTGATGCAAAGGTTGCTGTTGATGATAGTGCACTGTTCAGATACAAAGACTTAGCAGAATCGGCTAGTGATAGCTACAGCGATCCGATAGAAGCTGAAGCATCCAACAGAGGGATTGCCTATGTTAGACTAGATGGTGATATTGCCGTAATCGGGAATGGTGCTGGTCTTGTAATGTGTTCCATGGATGAAATTAAATCGGCTGGTGGGAATCCTGCAAACTTCCTAGATGTAGGAGGAGGAGCTCAGGAGGATAGGGTAATCAGTTGTGTAGATCTTGTTATGATGGACAAGAACATTAAGGGCTTGTTTATCAATATATTCGGTGGAATTACCAGGTGTGATGAAGTCGCTAAAGGTATTCTTGCGGCTTTTGAACGGATGAATGTGAATATTCCGGTTGTAGCTAGAATTGAAGGTACTGCTGCAGAAGAAGCTATGGAGCTTCTCAATGGTAGTAAAATTGTTCCCGAAGCTACTATGCAGGGTGCAGCTAAAAAGATTGTAGAACTTAGCTACGCATAATTATTAAATTAATAAGAGATATCCCGATTTGAAATTAAATCGGGATATCATATTTTATGGATAAACTTATATTTTAAACCTATATATTTTTAATGTATTTCAATAATAAATATAATAAGATTCCTTCCGTTTACCAATATATTCCAGGTAGACTCGAACCACGATATAAGTTAGGGTATTTATAATGAGCCATAAAAAGCCTGGTAAACGCAAAAGCAAAGCAAATAACTCCAGCGATCATGTAAGTTCAAAACAGGTTACTGCATATAAAGGCAGACCCTTTGAAGATAATAGATTGCTTGGTGGGTTAATTCAAGAGATAACTAAATTACCAGTTCCTGAGGAAGAACCTATGACAGAACCAAATTTTGATGCAGATGTAGTAGTAATTGGAGCGGGTCCCGGTGGGTATGTAAGTGCAATTCGTGCATCCCAGCTAGGAGCCAACGTAGTGTGTGTAGAAAAAGAGTACCTTGGCGGTACATGCTTAAACTGGGGATGTATACCTAGTAAAGCGATGATTGCCTCCGTTGAACGATTCCATCATATCCAGCATGCCGCCGATATGGGAATTAACGTAGAAGGTAATGTATCTATCGATTTCGAAAAATTTATGGGTAGAAAGAACAAGATTGTTACTACCCTTAGAGGTGGAATCGGGATGCTCTTTAAAAAGAATAAAATCCGCCACGTCGAAGGATTTGCTTCTTTTGTGGATAAGAATACTATTGCTGTTAAGAAGAGTGACGGATCTTCCGAAAAAATTCAGGCCAGAAAATTTATTCTAGCGGTAGGATCTTCTGTTATTAAACTAAATATCCCTGGACTAGAAGGTGGGGTAGAAGATGGAGTTTGGACCTCCGATGATGCAATAAACGCACCATTTGTTCCTGAAAGTATGTTAGTACTTGGAGGTGGAGCCGTTGGTTGTGAATTAGGTTATGTATTTAACGGATTAGGCACAAAGGTCACCCTTCTAGAGATGATGCCGAATCTGATTCCCGTCTGTGATGAAGACTTAGGGAAAGAGCTTGAAAAGCTACTTAAAAAGCAGAAGATGGATATACGTACCGAAACTGCTCTTGAGAAGTGTGAGAAGACTAGCAAGGGTTGGAAGTGCACTATCAAGAAAGGTGGTGCTACTGAAGAGATTGAAGTTCAGGTAGTTCTGCTTGGTGTAGGTAGAAAAGCTAATACGGATGGAATGAATCTTGAAGGCGTAGGAGTTAAATTGCATCCTCGGGGTGTAGAAGTAGTAGATAATACGCTAAAAACTCATGTAGACAGCATCTATGCTATTGGTGACTGTGTAGGTAACATTCAGTTAGCTCACGTTGCCTCATGTGAAGGATTAGTGGCAGCTGCAAATGCTGTGCGTGATGCAGAAAGTACCGTGAATTATAAGGCTGTTCCAAACTGTATTTATACAGTTCCTGAGGTGGCGTCTGTTGGAATGTCTGAAAAGGAAGCAAAGGAAGCTGGATACGATGTTGGCGTTGGAAAATTTGCATTCCGTGCTCTAGGTAAGGCGATGGCTATTGCGGAACCAGAAGGATTCGTTAAAGTTGTTATTGATAATAAGTATGGTGAAGTGCTAGGGGTACATATGATTGGTGCCCACGTTACAGATATGATACAAGAAGGAGTTGTGGCGATTAAGCATGAAGCTACGCTTGATTCTATGTTAGAGTGTATCCACGCTCACCCAACCATGTGTGAAGCGGTCCTCGAAGCATTCGAGGATGCAGCTGGTCATGCTGTGCATAAGATGTAAGATTCTTTATCCTGATATATTATTTATGTCAGGATATTTTTTTTTTATTATAGTTTTCACTTGTACAGATTAAATTTATTCAAAAAAAATAATTGCTGGTATTTTTTTAGAAGTTAATTGCCAAAAATGAATCATGTTAGATAGGAAAAAAACATGATTAAATATAGTTTACAATTTGGAGTAATACTAAGTATTAGCGGTTCTTTAGTAGGGTGTTGCGGTAACCATCTTTGCAATTCTAAGTGCAAGGGAAATCATCATACTGCATCAGAAGTTAATGATGTATTCGGTGGTGAAAATTTTTCATACAATATTTCTACACAAGATGATGTAGATAGTATGCATGTCAGGGAATTTGTAGTAGATAGCGAGTCGGATAAGCCTGTAGAAGTGGATAACTCTGAAAATACCGAACCTGCTGAGGATGCTGGAGATGCCTTGGGAGATGTTGCTGCTGATACGGTTGAAGATGCCGTTGTTGAAAATCCCGAACCTTCTGGAGACACGGAAGTTGTAGAACCTGAAGAAGTTGTAGAACCCGAAGTTGTAGTAGATACCGAGTTGGATAAGCCTGGAGAAGAGGATAACTCTGAAAATGCCGAAACTACTGAGGATGCTGGAGATACCTTGGGAGATGTTGCTGCTGATACGGTTGAAGATGCCGTTGTTGAAAATCCCGAACCTTCTGGAGATGCGGAAGTTGCAGAACCTGAAGTGGTAGTAGATACCGAGTTGGATAAGCCTACAGAAGTAGATAGCTCTGAAAATACCGAACCTGCTGAGGATGCTGGAGATGCCTTGGGAGATATCTTTGGTGAACTGGTACTAGATACTGAGGTTGATAATGCCGCACCTGCTGAGGATGCTGGAGAAGACTTCGAAGATATCTTTGCTAAACTAGTAGCAGATGCTAGTGTTGATAATACCGAAACTGAGGTTGCTGGTGATGTAGTTGCAGAACCTGAAGTGGTAGCAGATACTGGTGTTGATAATACCGAAACTGAGGTTGCTGGCGATGTAGTTGCAGAACCTGAAGTGGTAGTAGATACCGAGTCGGATAAGCCTACAGAAGTAGATAGCTCTGAAAATACCGAATTTACTGAGGTTGCTGGAGAAGCCTTGGAAGATGTGGTTGTAGAACCTGAAGTGGTAGCAGATGCTGGTGTTGATAATGCCGAATTTACTGAGGTTGCTGGAGAAGCCTTGGAAGATGTGGTTGTAGAGCCTGAAGTGGTAGCAGATGCTGGTGTTGATAATACCGAAACTGAGGTTGCTGGCGATGTAGTTGCTGATACAGTTGACGATGCAGGAAATGCAGATGTCGTTGAAGCTGTAGTAGAAGTGCCTAAAGAAGTTACAGAGCTAATAGCGTTTAGTGATTCTGAATCGATGGCTAAGTTCTCTGCTTCTAATACTGCATATCAGGAATACTTAAGTAGAGAAGATGTATGGGAAGGAAAGGTTGTAAACTATATCGAAATAAAGTATCTTAAGAAGATTTATGGAAGAATGAGTGCTATAGATAGTCTAAAGGAGTCTAATGGTGAAGATTATACTCCTTTCACTTATGGTATAAGTTCAATCAATTTTGATAATACGTCAGCAAGTGATAGTATATTAACCTGGATACTCCCTGTAAGTCCTGTAGTAAAAACAATCAGTTTGGTTAATTGTACCGGACTTAGCGAATCCGTTTTTGAGAGTGTTTCAGATAATTTAACTTCTGTAACGGAAATGTATTTACAGGGTACCAATGTTGGCGATACAGGTATTCAAGCTATAGTAGAGAAAAGTTCAAAATTAGAGGTTCTTGATATCAGAGAATGCAGTAATATTACATCAACTGTATTTGATGCTCTAGACTTATCTAATATGAAGACTTTACTTGTCACAGATACGGCAGTAAATGCAGAAAAAATAGCCGAACTGCAAGGGAAGTATCCCGATTTAGATATCAGATAGAATAGCTCTTTGTTTAGGTGCGATTTTATGCTTATAAACGTATAATCGCACCTAAATAGTTTTATTAAACTTTACATCTAATATTAATTAAATCGCCATCAGTAACCGAGTACTCTTTTCCTTCTAGTTTCATTTTATTGCCTTTAACTGCGGCATCCCAGCTTCCAGCATCTTCCCAATCGGCGTAGTGGATTACTTCTGCTCTTATAAATCCTCGAGCGATATCGGAGTGGATGGTGTCTGCTGCTTTTAGGGCGCTGGATCCTCTTTTTAGTGGCCAAGCTCGGGTCTCTTTTTCTCCAGCAGTATAGAAGGTGATGAGTCCGAGAGTATCGTAAATGTACTGGATGACTTTCTTTTTAGCGGGTTCTTTAATTCCGAGTGAAGCTAGGAATTCGCCTCTATCTTCTTCATCGAGCTCCGAGATTTCTTCTTCGATGGAAGCGCTTAAGGTGAAGCTAACTACACCTAGGCTGGAGAGGTATTCCATATGCTTTTTGAGATTATCATCGGTGCTATTGATGTTCGATTCTGCTACGTTAAAAACAACAATAAGAGGTTTAAAGCTAAGTAGTTGATAGTTTCTTAGAACCAACTCTTCATTTTCATCGATGTCTCCTTTTTCGTAGATTTTCCTAATCGGAGTACCATCAGATAGTATTGGGATAAGTTTTTCAAACAGGGTGAGTTCGGTATATTCAGTGGACCCGGGTCGGATTGGCTTTGGAGATTTTTTCAGTTTTTCAACTCGGTTCTCCATAATCTGTAGATCTAGGAGGATAAGTTCTTCGAGAATTTTGTTAGAATCTCTTACGGGGTCTACGGTATCGTAGTAGGGTGCGGCGGGGTTATCAAATGCTCTTACTACGTGAAGCAGCAGGTCCATTTTTTTAGCATTTTCCAGGGTTCTTACGTCGAATAATTTTCCAGTGCCACCGATGATGCTGCCTATATTATCATGAAAAACAACCGAAGCTGGGGTTATTTTTTTGGGAGATACCTGTTGAACTATTTTGTCAAATCTCGAATCCGGGACCGATACCGCTGCTACGTCTCCTTTCCCTGATGTATCTACCGATGCTCTATATAAGCTACTCTTTCCGCTACCACTAAAACCAATTAATCCTACTTTCACTATTTATTTGTCCTCTAAAAATATTACTTCTACTGGGAGATGGCTTAACTGCTCTGGAAGAATCCAGAAAACATAAATACTTATTAAGAGTAAAATAAAAAGCACCCATGGGAACGAGTCCTTTTTTTTTAGATTTTCTGTCTGCTCTCGATTCTTTTTTTTTCTTGAAAGCATTGTTCCTAGAGAAATCCTGTTTTTTTTCTTAACAGGCTTCCTCACCGTTGCCTCTGCTCTCTTTTCGGCATCAATAAAAGCCCGCTTTAAATCTATTGCGGTGGGCTTCTTTTTTCTTTTTAAGCGGAACAATTTAAGTATCTCCTATATCTATTATGAATGTTATTTTCTTTTAATGGATTATCATGCTCTCAAAATCTTTTTTGCTATGAGTTAAGATGTTGGTACCATTATCCAGAACCAGAACGTCATCTTCAATACGTATACCACCATTGTTCTCGATATATATACCAGGTTCTACAGTCCACACCTGACCCACGGATATGATATCGTTACTCCTGAAGCTTAGGGAACCGGGATCGTGCACATCTTTTCCAAGTCCATGGCCTAATCCGTGAGAGAAGTATTCGCCATATCCTTCTTCAGTGATAACATCTCTAGCAATTTTATCAACTTCAACAGCCGATTTTCCTGGTACTAATCCATCGATTGCTGCTAACTGAGCTTTGAGTACCGTGTTGTACATTCTTCTCTGTTCTTCATTGGGTTCACCTAAGAAGAAGGTACGCGTCATATCGGAATTGTATCCGTTGATGAATGCTCCGAAATCGATGACGAGGAATTCATTATTTTCTAATTTTCTTTCTGATGGACGAGCGTGTGGCTTGGCGCTATTGGGTCCGGCTGCTACAATGGGATCGAATGCGTTTTTTGCACCATGTTTTCTTAGATAGAATTCTATTTCTAGGTTTAATTCGTACTCTGATATTCCGGGCTTGATTAATCCTTTGATGTGGGTTAGACAGGAATCGGCTAGGTTGCATGCGAACTGAATTTTTTCAACTTCTTCACTATTTTTAATTTTTCTTAGGTTGCAGATTTCATTTTTAGAAGGCTTAAACTCTATGTCTGGAATGGCATTTTTATAGTTAGTTAATTTCTCATAAGATATAGATGTTTCAAAATACAATTCTTTCAGGTTTAGTTTCTGGCACCAATCGGCAATGTAGTTTAATTCATTTTTAGGAGCTGTGATAATTTCAATCGTGCAGTTCTTTACTTCTTCTACACTCTGAGCGATATACCTGCCATCAGTAATAAATATGGCGTCTTTAGGAGTAACAATCATCACCCCAGCCGACCCCGTGAATCCGGACAGCCAGTGAACATTGATAATATCTGTTATAAGTAGTGCTGGGCAGTTATGCTTTTCTAATAATTCTTGTGTTCTAGTAATTGGGTTTGGTAGGCTCATACTTTCATCTCCTGTTGAAATTTTATCGCTGCATCTAGAGCTAGCAGGTAACTATTGCTACCGAATCCGGCAATCACACCTATGGCGTGTTTAGAAAAGATAGATTCAGCAATAGAGTTTCCGCTGAGTGGTTGCACATTCTTCAGCGCTACTTCTATGTAAGGAACTCTTAATGCAAAGATTGCATCTAATATTCCATATCCATGGTAAGCAAAACTGCCTGGGTTGATGATAATGTGGCTAATCCAGTCCCGATTTTCATAGAGGAAGTCGAGAATGTTCCCTTCGGTATTGGACTGATATATCCGTATGTTTACTGGTAATTTGTTAGCATAATCGGTAATTGCTGCGTTAATATCATCGTAGCTTTCAATGCTATGAGTAGGGTGATACTTAAATCCTACTAGCGGCAGATTGGCTCCTTGTATAATGGCAATATTAGTTGTATTCATAACATTATTAGGTTACTTTATTTTAGTCTGTAAACTCTAACTGTTCTAGTGAGATCTCTATCTAATGTGTAAATAAGTAAGAATACATTGGAAATGTATAAAATTCTGCGTGCTCACGGTATGATATAAATGTGAGAGTATTTCTTGTAAGGCATGGGCAGACCGATTGGAACACCCTACATAAAGTACAAGGGCACACTAACATACCCCTTAATGCTGTTGGTATGCAGCAATCTAGGATGTTAGTGGAAGCGTTGTCTCACGAGAGTCTTCAGAAAGTATATTGTAGCGATTTAATACGGTGTTCTTATACAGCAAAGATGCTTGCTGATGAAACAGGTGCTGAACTGATAGAGACCCCGCTGCTTCGAGAAAGAAATTTTGGAGTGTTAGAAGGGGAGACCTTCCATGTAACCACGCCATTCTTTAATTCAATGGAAAAGAAAGGGATTCCTTACGTTTCTATAATGCCTGAAAATGGGGAGTCTATAGAGATGGTATGGAACAGAGTTAATCCTATAGTTGAAGAGATTAGAGGTGCAAGTTGTAATATCGCCGTCATTACTCATGGGGGCACTTGTAGTATTCTTCTAGCAAAACTGCTTAATTGTGGTGTAGAGTGTGTTCCTTCATTTACATTTTCAAACTGCAGTATAACTGAAGTAAAGAACATGCGAAACAAGTATTATAAATTAATACGGTATGCGTGTGCAAAGCATCTGAAGTAAACTGTTTTTAGATGATAGATTATTTTTCGTTAATGTATGTAACATTATCCATACCTCTTTTTATTAGTCTAAATAATATCGTAGAAATGGCGTTGTTAGGTGTGGAAAATTCTCCTAAGTTAAGATTTCCGGCATATACGCTGAGTTTAATAATCTATTCTATATATTTGATATTATTTCTGTTGTCTTTATTTTTTTCTGTTGTCTATCTATTTACTTCTTATGAAATAGGCAAGTGGAATATGGTGGTATCACAGAAGAATATATTATTTGTATTGGTGCCTAGTGTGTTTGCACTGATTAACATATATTTTAGAAAAAGACATCTTCTTTTTTATTTTCCTAACCAGAAGTCGTTAGCTTTTAGTATTGCTGTGATACATAACTTTTTTGTTTATTCACTATTTTTTTTCCTTTTCAGTTATTTTTCAAGCGGACCTCTTTTAGTTTTTTCTAATCTCTTTTTTAGGTTTTATGGCTGGCTTACAAGTCAGGTGTTTAATAATCCGAGTAACATGTGGGAGGAGTTTATTGCATATTCTTACGGTACCCTCATCCTTTTTATGTTTATTCATTTAATAGATATTAGGATAATGAGGAAGTATGATAGCTTGGTCTCTCTTTATAGTAAAGATTCCAGTAGAGGCGAGCATCATAGCAATAAGGTAAATAATAATGAAGGAAATGTCTAACACCATTACAAAAATGAAGCAAGTAGTTTCGGTAAGCTTAGGTAGCAGTAAAAGAGATAAAGAGAGTGTAGTAGATTTTTTAAATACTAAGATAAGTATTAAGAGAATCGGAACGGATGGATCGTTAACAAAGTTCAGAGAGATCTGTGAAAGTCTTGATGGTGTTGTAGATGCGATAGGAATTGGCGGGGCCGATTTATATGTGTCTCAAGGTGAAAAAAAGTATAAGTTTAGTCAGGTGGCGAATCTGGTTAAGAATGTTAAAAAAACTCCCTATGTAGATGGAAGCGGACTGAAGCATACGCTGGAACGATTAACCATTAAGTATCTAGCAGAAAAAAACATTATTAATTTTAAAGAGAAAAAGACACTCCTTGTATCGGCTGCGGATAGATATGGAATGGCACACGAATTATCGAAGCAGGGCGGACTAGTTATCTATGGTGATTTTATATTTGGTTTAGGTATTCCTGTACCCATTCGAGAGTATAGTTCAGTGCAACTATTAGGAAAGCTGCTCCTACCTATAATAACTAAACTGCCTATACAGTGGTTCTATCCCACAGGCAAGAAACAAGACGTTAGAACTCCGATGTTTCCAAAATTTTTTGAAGAGTGTGATATTATTGCAGGCGACTGGCATTATATTAAAAAATTTGCACCAGATAATCTGGAAGGGAAGACAATAATTACTCAAACCGTTCGTAAGGATGATATTAGCTGGTTAAAATCTACAAAAGCAAAAATGCTTATCACTACAACCCCTGTAGTTGATGGAGAAACATTTGCAACAAATGTAATGGAAGCCACAATTGTGGCATTATTAGGGAAAAATGCTGACGATATAACAGAAAAAGAGTATCATAATATTATTGCAGAATTAAACTGGCAACCTAACCTTATAGATTTAACCATTTAATTCACACAAACAAAAATAACCAATAAGATAGGTGAACATTGAAATTTGCATTTGTCATTCATCCACTAAGTAACAGCGACTTGTCACGATACGCCGCATGGACCAAGCTATTTCCTGGCTTTATGCTGGAGAAGATGATGGTGAAGAAAAAACCACAGGTTGTTAGCCATATTACTGGAATTAAATCGAAAACAGGCGCAACTACAGAGGGTTGGTTTATCGGTCTGCCATTAACCCCTAAGCTAATGATGCAAGATCTTCCTCTGGAAGATGTATATGAAAGAATTATCCGTTGTTGTGAATTAGCGGCAGATGAAGGCGCATCTGTTATCGGGTTAGGAGCTTTTAGTAGTGTTGTGGGAGATGGAGGAATTACGATAGCAAGTAAATCGCCGATTGCTGTTACAACAGGGAATAGCTACACTGTGGAGACCGCTATAGAAGGAAGTTTGGCTGCCTGTAGTATGGTAGGCATTATTCCCAGTAATGCTACACTTGCAGTGGTAGGTGCAACCGGATCGATAGGTCAGGCTTGTTCTAGAATATTGGCTCCAAAGTTTGGGAATACTATTCTTGTAGGTAGAGATATCACAAAAGCCAGACAGATTCTTAAACACTTAGATAATGCAACTGCTACAACCTCTTTAGAAGAAGTAAAGAAAGCCGATCTCGTTATTACCGTCACATCCAGTGAAACTGCCGTGTTAGAGCCAAAACATTTTAAGACTGGAGCTGTGGTATGTGATGTAGCCAGACCACGCGATGTCTCTAACAAAGTAGCAAAACAGAGAGATGATATCCTAGTGATAGAAGGTGGAGTAGTGAGGGTACCAGGCGAAAATGTGAACTTTAGATTCGACTTCGGATTCCCTGAGCATACTGCTTATGCATGCATGTGTGAAACCATGATGCTTGCTTTGGAGCAGACGGCAGAAAATTTCACTTTAGGGAAGTCGCTTACTGTTAAGCAGGTGGAGCAGACCAGAAAATGGAGCAAGAAGCATGGATTTGAACTTGCTGGGTTTAGATCGTTCGAGCAGGCTCTTTCTAATGATGTGGTGCAACGCGTGGCCAACTATCGGGAATATGGCGCTCCTGTGCCTGCTAGTATAAAGTAGGTTATTATATTTACCTCCCACATTTGACTATTAATCTACCAAGTGTGGGCTGATAGATCGGATGTGGGGCGAAAGCTATTACTCAGCTCCTCACTCGGTGGTCATCCTAGAATGGGATCCACATTTGGAAAAAATGATCAAGAGTGGGTTCACAAACTAACAATTATCACCAAATAATCACCGTCCTCGCAGGGGAACATCCGGTCGACATTTGACATACAATCTACCAGGTGTGGGCTGACAAACAATAAGGGAAAATAATATTCATAATAGACTGGATTCCGTTCCGGAATGACAAAACAGCGATGGTACCGTACTCAGTTAAGGTCAGGTGTTTCCTTCTTAGCTAAGAATGATGCATAATAAAGGTAAGGCTATTTATAATTTCATTTTTCAGATATCATATAAAGAGTTTTTTATTATTTTAGAGAGGATGTACTTTTGAATAAATCAGCGCGAGCACTATTTTTAGCAGTAGTAATGGTATTAATGCTTCTTGGCTTAATGAACATGTTTGGTCCGCAATCGGGAATCTATGTTCAGGCAGGAAAACCACAGACTTTAAGTTATTCTCAATTTAGAACTGCAGTTGAAGAGGGAATTGTAGAGAATGCCGAATGGCAACAAGAAGAGATTGCCGGGACTTTTAAGAATGGTAAAAAATATGTTGCTAAAGTGTTTGATGTAAATTCTTCTGCATCAAAAGGACTCATCGATCTGCTCGATAGTAAGAAGATAAATTGGAAGCCAAAAGACCCCGTAATAAGCCCGGCTGCAATGAATTTTATATCCATGTTAGCCTTTCCTTTAGTGCTCTTCTTCTTAATCTATATGTTCTTTATTAGGCCTGCACAGATGGGCGGAAGTCAGGCGATGAGCTTTGGGAAGAGTAGAGCCAAAAAGATGAGTGAGGATGCCAAGAAGGTGACCTTCGCTGATGTTGCAGGGATTGATGAAGCGAAAAATGAACTTTATGAAATAGTAGACTTCTTAAGGGATACGAAAAAATATACTTCCTTAGGAGCTAAAATTCCAAAAGGGATTCTGCTTACCGGAGCTCCTGGTGTGGGTAAAACCTATCTAGCAAGAGCCATTGCTGGAGAGGCTGGAGTAGACTTCTTCCATATCAGCGGATCGGATTTCGTGGAGATGTTCGTTGGTGTAGGTGCTGCACGTGTAAGAGATTTATTCGAAACTGCTAAAGCTAAAAAACCATGTCTGATTTTTGTTGATGAGATTGATGCCGTAGGAAGACAGCGTGGAGCTGGTATGGGCGGTGGACACGATGAGAGGGAACAGACCCTGAACCAGTTATTGGTAGAGATGGATGGGTTCGATCCTAATTCGGGAGTAATCCTTATTGCTGCTACAAACCGACCCGATGTCCTCGATCCTGCTCTACTAAGGCCAGGTAGATTCGATAGGCAGATAGTAGTAGATGCTCCGGATGGTCCAGGTAGAGAGGCTATCTTAAAAATACATGGAAAAGATAAGAAATTAGCTAAGGATGTAGATTTTAGTATCATCGCAAAGCGTACAGTAGGTTTTACAGGGGCCGATCTCGCTAATGCTCTTAATGAAGCAGCGCTTTTAACTGCAAGGAATAATGAGAAGAGCATTAAAATGCACCATATAGAGGAGGCTCTGGATAGAGTTATTGCTGGTCCGCAGAGGAAGAGCAGGATAATAGATGCGGAAGAGCGTGAGATTATTGCTTATCATGAGGCGGGTCATGCTATTGTAGGTGAGGTTCTCGAGGAGTGTCATCCGGTGCATAAAGTAACTATCCTGCCACGTGGGATGTCTTTAGGGTCTACCTGGAGCAGGCCTGAGATGGACAAGTTTCTGGTAAGTAAACAGGAACTCTTGGATGATATCTGCATGACCCTCGGAGGGAGAGCTGCTGAAGAAGTGGTTTACAATAAGGTTTGGACCGGTGCAAGTGGCGATCTGCAGCGTGTAAGCAAGATTGCTAGGGCTATGGTGTGCGAATACGGAATGAGTGAAAAATTAGGGACTCTTGCGCTTGGGAAGAAGGGTAGGAACCCATTCTTAGGCAGAGATTATAATCAGGAGATTAGGGACTATTCCGAAGATGTAGCTAAAGAGATTGATGAGGAAGTGCATACCATTGTGGATATCTGTTATGTAAAATCGAAGGCGATTCTTGTGCAGTACCGTGAACAGTTGGATAATCTTGTAAAAAGACTTCTGGAAAAAGAGACCATTGATAGAGAAGAGTTTCTAGAAGTAATTGAATTAGAAGATAAGAAGACCCCTAAAAAGAAGAGTGCAGTAGGGGTCGCTGCTGGTAAAGAAAAATCCGGGGAAGAACCCAGCGGAGAAAAAGTAAAACAGGTGAGACGTCGCTCACCTGCTAAGAAACTATCCACCGAACCGGGTCCTGCTTAAGTGCGGGGTCCCTTGGGGGCTTGGTTGGGGGAGTTTAATTATTAGTTGCTGATTTAAGGAATTCTTCAACACTTGTTGATCCTTTGTATAAAATACCGTTTATTTTGGATGCGCTCCATGGCGATGTACTCATACCAGTATAGCTTCCCTTTTGTTCATAACTGTTTTTGTTACCGGCTACATTTAACTTTACATCTTTTATAAAGTCGCTGTCCATAGTATTTAAATCTAATTTCCAATTTTTAGATCCTGTTTCCAGTTTAAATTTAACTGTATATTTGCGTAGTAATTTTTCTTTTTCAAAATCTGATTTGCCACTAAGTGATCCAATAATGCTCCCTGGATTAGCGTTGTTTGCATTAGCGTAGGTGGTTATTAAATTCAGATCATGAAATTCATATGTATCAAATTTATTGTTGCTTTCTATGAATTTATCAGCTGTATCTCTAGCCTCTTTCCACGTGTAGAATCGATAGTTTGTCTGTGATTGTTCTTGTTCTTCTCCGGCTGCTGATTTGTTATCCCCAACAGTAAACGATCTAGCACCGACCGCCGGAGCGGCTCCGGTATCCCCACTCTGACCTTCTACTGACTGACCGCCTGCTGCCTGACCAGGTGCTCCAGAACCTGCACCATCAAAAGTAATGTTTACTCCTCCACATCCGGCTAAAACCATGCTTGTTAATATAAAATTTCTTAAATGTCTCTTCATAATACTTATTTTATTGGAGTATATGTGTTAATACTGCACCGGTATAGTTTCCGTTTTTTTGTAGAATAGGTTCAAATTAAGTGAAAGAATGGATTGGTTTTCCGGTGTATTGCTGCGAAACAGGTGAGCAAAGTATACATTATTGGTTATAGAGTAGACTATATGTAGTAATCGTGCGAAATATTGTGTTTATCATCCCTTGTGTTTATGTTGGGCTGAGGGTACACTTATATATTGTCACTTAACTCCGGAGGTACAAGTGAGATTTATTCAACCAACTGCAAAAAAATCGGTTTGTTCACATCCTATACCAAATTTAATAGAGTTACAATTAAATAGTTATAAATGGTTTTTAGAAGAAGGCTTGCCAGAGCTTTTCGAGACGTTTTCTCCCATCTGGGACTTTACTCATACGAATTATTTAGAGTTTGCTGGCTTTAAGCTAGGCGAACCGAAATATTCAATACAAGAGTGTAAGGATAGGGATCTTAGTTATGAAGTACCCATTAAGGCGATAGTACGTTTTGGTGGTAAGGAGCGGGAAGAGATTGAATCTGAGGTGTACTTAGGCGATCTTCCTTTAATGACGCAGCAAGGCACGTTTATTATCAATGGAAGAGAGCGTGTTGTTGTTTCCCAGTTAGCTCGTTCTCCTGGTTTGTACTATGAAGAGGGTGTAGACAATTCCATGCAGGTTGTTGTATCTGCTCGTGTGATACCTAACGAGGGTCCTTGGTTAGATATAGAATCCGATTCTAATCAGGTTGTTCATGCGCAGATTAGCCAGTCTAGGAAGTTGCCTATTACTCAGTTAATTAAAATTTTCCATTATTTTTATGATACAGATAACCCTGATAAGGTAATGGGTAGGCTTACGTGGGTTAAGCCGTTAAAAGAGGCATTAGGGAAGAAGCTAACGGAATCGTTGGTGGATACAGATACTGGCGAAGTGCTTCTAGAAAAAGATACATTTATCAATCAGCGCGTATTAGACTCTCTTTCTGAAGAGGTTTTAAGTAAAGAAGTAAGATGTGAGAGTGCGCTAGGTACTAACGAAGAGATTTTATTTGCTTTAAGTAAAGAGGTTGTCTTAAATAAACCAACAGAGGAAGAGTTGGTTGGCAAGCGTCTAGTAGAAGATCTGAAGGAAGGTAAGAGTGTTATTGTAGGTGCTTTAGAGCGTATAGAGCCTGCAACCGCCAAGAAGATTGTTTCTATGCAGCTTGAAGGTCTAAAGGTTTTAGATGTTCCTCTGTTGTTAGATTCCAGTATAGATCAGGATAAGACTCTAACGATGAAGGAGGCTGTTCTCGATCTCTTTAAGAAGATGAGGCCAGGTGAGGCGGCTACGGAAGATGCTGCCCGACAGTTGGTTTATTCTCAGTTTTTTGATGCCAGAAGGTACGATTTAGGTAAAGTTGGTAGAAGATTTTTAAATCAGCGACTAGGTTTAGAGACAGATAAGCATGTAAGAAACCTTACTTCAGACGATCTTGCTAGTATTCTGTCTGGAATGATGCCTTATTTAACTAATGAAGCTGAAAGGGACGATATTGACGATCTTAGAAATAAGAGGGTACGTTCTGTAGGTGAGTTGCTACAGGGTCAGTTACGATTAGGTTTTGTTCGTATGGAGAAGGTAGCTAGGGAGAGAATGACCAGTGCCGATCCTGAGAACTTATTGCCAAGTATTATTCTTAGTGTTAAGCCATTTAGTGCAGCTATTAAGAGCTTCTTTAGTTCTAGCCAGCTAAGTACCTTTATGGATCAGACGAATCCGTTAAGTGAGCTTACCAATAAGAGAAGGCTTTCTAGTTTGGGTCCTGGTGGTCTGCAGAGAACTAGTGCGAAGCTAGAGGTTCGTGACGTTCACCGGTCTCATTATGGTAGGATCTGTCCTATTGAAACTCCTGAGGGTCAGAACATCGGTCTTATTTCACAGTTAACAACTTATGCGAGGGTAGACGAATATGGATTTATCGGCACTCCTTATAAGAAGGTTACTAACGGTAAGGTGGACGATGAGGTTGTTTATTTAACAGCATTGGAAGATTATCGTTATCGTATTGCTCCTGCTGATATCCGTGTAGACGAAAACGGCATGATTATAGAAGAGCAGGTACAGGTACGTTGTCCTGCTGGTGATAAGGAGCATGGTGGTGTATCTTATCCTGTAGTACATAGAGATCAGGTAGATTATATTGATATTTCTCCAGCACAGATTATATCACTAGCTACGTCATTAATTCCTTTTGTAGAGAATGACGATGCTGTTCGTGCATTGATGGGTGCAAACATGCAACGCCAGGGTGTTCCAACATTACGTTCGGAGGTCCCTGTAGTTGGTACTGGTTACGAGAAAGCTGCTGCAATAGATAGTGGGGCAGCTGTGGTAGCTAAGCGAGATGGTAGAGTTTCTTATGTTACATCTAAAGAGATACGTGTGGAAGCTGAGGATGGTACGGAAGATACTTATGAATTGATGCATCTTATGCAGAGTAACAAATCTACCTGTTTCACTCAACGACCGGTTGTAGATTTGGGTCAGCGAGTGTTGAAAGGGGATGCGCTTGCAGATGGTCCTTGTTGCGATAATTCCAGATTGGCTTTAGGTAAGAACGTTTTAATTGCATTTATGCCTTGGAGAGGTTACAACTATGAGGACGCTATCTTAATTAGTGAACGATTAGTGAAGGACGATGTATATACGTCTATCCACTTAGAGAGGCATGATACTGAGGCTGTGGACACCAAGTTGGGTCCGGAAGAGATTACACGTGATATTCCAAATATCGGTGAAGATTCGCTGAAAGATTTGGATGAGAATGGTGTAGTACGTATTGGTGCGGAAGTAAGGCCTGAGGATATCCTAGTAGGTAAAGTAGCGCCAAAGGGTCAGACTGAGATGACAGCCGAAGAGCGATTAATCATTGCTATCTTTGGTAAGAAAGCTGAAGAGACTCGTGACGTATCGTTAAGAATGCCTCATGGTGAAAAGGGTACGATTGTGGACGTGAAGGTGTTTAGTAGATTTAAGTATCTTGCCCCATCCATCGATCATGTCTACTATGAATCTAAGAAGCGTGATAGGTTAGAGTGTGATAGAACAGGAGAGCCTTTATTGCAGATTCCTGGAGACGAGCTTCCTGCTGGTACTAACATGACCGTTCAAGTTTATGTTGCTCAGAAGCGTAAGTTGATGGTTGGTGACAAGATGGCTGGACGTCACGGTAACAAGGGTGTTATATCGAAGGTTCTTCCTGTAGAAGACATGCCATTTATGAAAGATGGTACACCTGTTGATATCGTATTGAACCCGTTAGGTGTTCCTGGACGTATGAACATTGGTCAGATTCTTGAAACTCACTTAGGTTTAGCAGCTAAGCATTTAGGTGTGCATTATGTATGTCCTGGGTTCCAAGGTGCTGTAGATGAAGAAGTTCATGCTGAAATGGAAAAACTAGGCGCCAGATTAAGGAGCCAAGTATTAGAAGCTTATGCTAAGGTTGAGTTGGGATTAAGTTGTAACTTCTATCCAACGGATAGTTTGGATGAGATGTTTGCTAAATTAGAGACAGCTCTACGTAAGTTAGATGAACCTAGACTAGAGAATGTTAGCAGAATCTTAGGTGCTACAAGCATTAGAAACACAGAAGAGTTATTAGAGATCGATCTTGAAGAGTGGGAACCTGAAGAGTTACCTGAAGAGATAGGTGCTCCTTATAATGCTGATGATAGCTTGTACCAAGAGCTTGTTGAAAAGATAAGAAATAACGTATATGCAAGAAGTGGATTCGATCCCGAAACATTTAAATCTGTTGTGAGAGACGGATTAACTGGTGACGAATTCTTTAAGCAGGTTATGATTGGTGTGATGTATATTCTGAAGCTAGAGCACTTAGCTGATGATAAGGTACACGCTCGATCGATAGGTCCATACTCGTTAGTTACTCAGCAGCCTCTTGGTGGTAAAGCCCAATTCGGGGGTCAGCGATTTGGTGAGATGGAGGTATGGGCGCTAGAAGCTTATGGTGCAGCATATACTCTACAAGAATTGTTGACAACAAAGTCTGACGATGTTGTTGGTAGGGTAAAAGCATATGAAGCTATCGTTAAAGGTGAGCATATAGCCGATCCGGGTGTTCCTGAATCGTTCAAGATTCTTGTAAACGAGCTCCGATCTCTCTGTATGAAGGTATCCGTAGAAGATAGCAATAATAACGAGTTACCATTAAGGGATCTGGACGAGCTTTCTGGTTCTGATGATATTAAGTTAGCAAGATCGGTTGGGTTCTTTAACTAAGACGAGATTAAGTTCTGTTTGCAATGATAGACACATTGTTGCAGGCAGAACTCTAGAGTTTAAAAAGTAGTATATTAAAATAAGTTATCGATAACAAAAGTTAGATATGGCAGACGCAAGATTATTTGATAAAATTCGTATAGGTATCGCTGGTTCGGCAGATATTCTCAGTTGGTCTCATGGTGAGGTTAAGAAGCCTGAGACTATTAACTATCGTACATTTAAGCCTGAAAGGGACGGATTGTTCTGTGAACGGATATTCGGGCCTGTAAAAGATTATGAATGTACTTGTGGTAGATATAAGAAGATTAAGTACAAGGGCATTATATGTGAACGTTGTGGAGTTGAAGTTACTAGGAGCAAGGTTCGACGTGAAAGGATGGGTCATATCCAATTGGCTTCACCTGTATGTCATATATGGTACTTAAAAGGTGTGCCTTCAGCCATATCTTTGTTGCTAGATATCTCCCCTAGACAGTTAGAAAAAGTAATTTATTTTGCTTCTTTCATTGTTATAGATATTAACAAGGATGAGATACAGGGATTAATGCCTGCCATGTTAAAGGCTATCGAAGATGAGAAGCTATCCATTCAGCAGTCGATTATCGATCTTGAGAATGAGAGTCTTGCAGAATTAGCTCAAGAGATGAATAACAATCCTGATGAGTACACAGAGGATTCCTATGTGCGCGAAAGGATGAAGGCTAATTTCGATAGAATTAGAGCTGAGTATCGTGATGCAGATGAGAGAATTATCGATCTAGATTTAGCTGTAGAGATTCTTCTAAGATTAGATAATAATCAGCTTATTGATGAAGATAAGTGGCGTGCTATTACTAGAATGTTGGATCAGTTAGGCAGAAGAATGGGCAAAGATCTTCGTGGATTGATCCGTGCAGGTATTGGTGCCGATGCTGTTCGAGAACTTCTGCAGAAGATTAATCTGGAAGAGCTCGCTATACAGCTTAGAAAAGATATCGTCATTACCACTACTCAGAAGAGAGCAAGATCTATTAAGAGATTAGAGCTTATCGAATCTTACCTAGTAAGTAAGAGTAGACCTGATAGCATGATTCTGGATGTTGTTCCCGTTATCAGTCCGGAACTAAGACCTATGGTTCAGTTAGACGGTGGTAGATTTGCTACATCCGATCTGAACGATTTATACCGAAGAATTATTAACAGAAACAATCGTCTTCGCAAAATTATGGAGATTCAGGCTCCTGAATCTATTATCAATCATGAAAAACGATTGTTACAAGAGTCTGTAGACGCTCTTATCGATAACGGTAGACGCGAAAGACCTGTAGTAGGTTCTAACAGTAGGCCATTAAAATCTTTAAGTGACATGCTTAAGGGTAAAGAGGGTAGATTTAGAAAGAACCTTCTTGGTAAACGTGTAGACTACTCTGGACGATCGGTTATCGTAGTTGGTCCTAAACTTAAACTACATCAGTGCGGTCTTCCTAAAGAGATGGCATTAGAGCTATTCAAGCCTTTTGTTATGAAATCTCTTGTAGAGAGGAAGATTACTCAGAATATCAAGACCGCCAAGCGGATGATTGATAAGATGCATCCGGTAGTATGGGACGGGCTAGAAGAGGTAATTCGAGAACACCCTGTTCTTCTCAACCGTGCGCCTACTCTACACCGTATGGGTATTCAAGCATTTGAACCTATTCTAGTAGAGGGTAAAGCTATCCAAGTTCACCCATTAGTATGTTATGCCTATAACGCTGACTTTGATGGTGACCAGATGGCTGTACACGTACCTTTAAGCTTACAGGCACAGGCTGAAGCTAAGGTATTGATGTATTCAGCTCAGAACCTATTCTCTCCTGCGGATGGTAGACCGGTTATTACTCCTAAACAGGACGTTATCCTTGGTGTATACGCATTAACGATGATAGATCCTAATGCTAAGAAGAGATTAGAAGAGTGCATTAGCTTGCATCAGGAGAATCCAGAAAAGAATCCTGCTCCTAGAGTTTATAAATCTCCAGAAGAAGTAATCTATTTGTTTAACAATCCTGGTACCGAAAAGCTGTTTGGTATGAACGAACTAATTAGGGTTAGAATAACTAGACCTATTTATCGTGATGCATCAGAAGTAGATTATTTAGATAATAATACTGGTGAGCAGTACCACTATGCGGATGTCTATGATGAAGAGACTGAATCTGAAGTTAGACAGTTGGTAAAGTATGAATTAGAGACCGAACAGGTTATAAGAAGTGTAACTCCGGGTCAGTTAATATTCCATAGTATTCTTCCTTACCCACTTAGATACTCTGATGAGTATTTGAATTTGGTTCTCGGTGGTAAGTTAATATCAAAAGTAATTCTAGACGTGAATCAGGTTTCTGGAACAGAAAGAACTGTTCAGCTACTAGACGATCTGAAAGAACTAGGTTTTAAATGGGCTACCGACTTCGGGTTCTCTATATCTCTAACCGATATGGAACCACCAAAAGGAAGAGAAGCTATTATCCAAGATACTGATGAAAAGTCTAGGAAGATTGATACTCAGTATCGTAGAGGTCTGTTAACCTTTAATGAGATGCAGCAGAATCTTATTAAGCTCTGGACTGAGGCATACAACGAGATTGGTAACGAGCTGGTTGAGAATCTTAGCTTCGAAAACCCACTTAATACAATTGTTGTATCGGGTTCGAGAGGTAGTGTAAAGAGTTTAACCCAGCTTTCAGGTATGAAGGGTCTGATGTTGAACCAATTTAACGATGTTATCCATGAACTACCTGTTAAGAACAGCTTCCAGAGAGGTCTTAACATGCTTGAATACTTTGTAACCACCTATGGTGCAAGAAAGGGTCAGGCCGATACCGCTCTCCGTACTGCTGACGCTGGTTACTTAACCCGCCGATTAGTTGACGTTGCTCAGGATGTTATTGTTAAAAAGCATGATTGTGAGACTACTGATGGAATAATTGCTCACCGAATATTAGGGGAGAGTGATACTATTGAAGGTATTAGCACCCGATTAATTGGTCGTGTCTCTTTATCTAGAATTCTCAATCCTAATACAAATGAGCCCATTATAGGTTATGATGATATTGTTTCGAAGCAGCAGTCTTTAGATGTAGAAGCACTGGAAGAACAGTTTGTATCCGATATTGAAGATGCTGTAGACGAAGCTGAAAGAAAGAGTATTACCGATAAATACGTAAAACTAGGATTTACTATCAACGATCACGGATTACTCTGTGTTAAGACAAGGAGTCCGTTAACTTGTGAATTAGAACAAGGTATCTGTAGTAAGTGTTACGGTTTAGATATGTCTAGCGGTAAGATGGTAGATATTGGTGTGGCCGTAGGTATTATCTCTGCACAGTCGATTGGTGAACCTGGTACGCAGCTTACCATGAACACATTCCACTCTGGTGGTGTTGCTGGTTCTAACTCTATTGCTAGAACCAACCAGTACAAAACCGGTAAGTTTATTAAACAGTTCATGGAAGACTTCGGAAGTGCAACTGGTACAGACTTTAAAGACTTCGATCCTACAAAATTATTAGATTCGCAGGAATCTGTAATTAAAGACCTCTTATCGGAAACAAATTCCGAGCAGGGAATGGTGAAGAAAGCCGCAAGAGCTACTCAGAAGAGTCTTGACAAGATGGATGCCGATTCTAAAAAGCTATGGGATAGATCTAGAAAAACCTTCTTCTATACCTGGACCGGTGAATCGAGTGGTATCGTTCGTGTTGAAGAGATTTTTGAAGCTAGAAGACAGCCTCGTGGTAAAGCAATTATCTGTCCGGTAACTGGTACCGTTGAGAGAATTGATGAATCTGCATATGGTAGATGGGTTGTTCTACTTTCAGAAGTCCCAACCTCTACTAGCATCAGAGATGCCTATGTTACACATGAACAAGATTGGGCAGCACAAGCCGCTCCTGATGTGAAACATAAAGATAAATTAGCTAAGAACGTATCTCTTAATAGGTTAATTGGTCAGAAACTATCTGCTCAAGTATTAACTACTTTGAAGAAATATCAGATAGATTCAGTTAAGGTATTGTATCCAATTCTTGTTCCGCCTATTGGTAAACTTCCTGTAGATGTAGGTAGCAAGGTAATTAAAGGTGACCCGCTTACAGAAGGACCTCGTGATCCACATGAAGTACTTGAATTAGCCGGAGCTAATGCAGTATACGATTACTTTATTGAAAACCTACAGATGGTTTATAAATCTCAAGGTGTAGATATCAACGATAAACATATCGAAGTAATTATCAGACAGATGCTACGTAAGAGACAGGTAATAGAACCTGGTGATACTACATTCTTGCCTGGTCAGATAGTTGATAGGTTCCGCTACAATAGAGAGTTGGAACGTGTTAAGAACATGATTGCTGAAGGTAAGAAGATTAAATATACCGATCCTGTTACCGGAGAACTTGTTGAAAGGAGTCCGAAAGAGGCTAGTGTAAGCTGGATCTTATTAGGTATTACAGAAGCTTCCTTGGCTACAGAATCGTTCCTATCGGCAGCTTCGTTCCAGAAGACTACAAAGGTACTTACTGATGCAGCTGTACGTGGCAAGAAGGACCCACTAGTGGGGCTTAAAGAGAACGTTATTATTGGTAGAACCGTTCCTGCTGGTACAGGTATGAAGCGTTATAGCAACATAAGCATAGAAGTGGATAGCTCTGTAGATGTATGGAGTAAACAGTCGTTGGCTGCTCTTGTAGATTCTGAAGAGATAACAACAGAAGAGATGCCTACAAGAAATCTGGACTTTCCTACGCTATCACAACTAGCAGATGAAGAGAAGACTTTCTTAGAGCAGGAGTCTAAAGACGTTTAGTTAAAGTCGATAGCTAAATTTATTTAACTGCCTTGGTATTTATACTAAGGCAGTTTTTTTTATGCTTTTGAGGGAGGACACTTTAACAATCAAGCTCCCACGGGCCAATTAGTCGCCCCGACATTGTATATGGTTCCCCTTCGAGGACGGAGCGGTGACCATGACCATGTACATTAAATATGAATCTTAAATCGTTTAGCTTAGAAGTAGATGATAAACAGCCAGATAAATTCCACAAGAAATATGATGACGAATACAGCAGTTACTATACTAAAAACCTGGCATTATTCTAATGAAATGTCTACAGTCTTCTTAAGCGTAAGCAGTAAGGGGGAAATATCTCCCCTTTTAGACGGATGTTCGTAATAATGAAATTCCTGTAAAATGAAGTGAATCTGAGCTATCATGTGGGTACTGAAATTGTACTCGTCAACATTAATATAATAGTTGATGGTACCTTTGTCATTAATCGCTATGCCATTACCATTAGGCCAAACAAGTGCTCTAAAAAGAGATTTCTCAATATGTATAAGATGAAAGTAGCATTCTTTTTCTAATTCTTCAGATATACAGAATGGAGGAGTAATTTCCCAATAGTTAATAAGATGAGGGTGTTTTTTACTAGGATACTTCAGGGTAATATTTCCATTTGAATGGATGGTGGCTTCGGTACCATTCCTGTAGATAACATGGATGTAACGATTATCCATTGAATCGTGATAGTTAGCAACTAATATTTTAAAGGGAGCTTCTATTGTGTAGTGATGCTGAATATTAGTTTGCGGTAATATGTTTTTCTGAGTATCATTTAACATGGAAGCTGTTCTAATAGATTCCATTAATGTTTCAGTATCTTCTTGTAAGTTATAACAAGTGGTGGTTCTAGTAAGCTTTTCTTCACTAGCATTAGTGCTAGTGGTGGAAGATAAAGCAAGTACGCATATAGCATGTAAAAATATTTGTTTCATTATTGAAATTACGTTCATAAGTTTAAGATAATTTACTTAATAATAGTAGATATAAGTTTAGGATTTTTTAATTTTTCTACTTCTGGCTTAGTAAGCAATCTGCACATGCCTGGTTTTAGTTTATCTAGCTGAATGGATCCGAATCGGGTGCGTTTTAGATGTTTCACGAAATGACCCACCATTTGGCACATGATCTTTACTTGATGTTTCCTACCTTCCGATATTGTAATAAGAATCGTGCTTATATTATTATCCTTATCCACATGTTTTACGTTCACTTTAGCTGGTTTAGTTTTTCTACCTTCAATAAAAAGGCCTGATTCAAGTTTTTTAATGCTTTTTGGTTGTATGCATCCTTCTACAGTGGCAAGATACTCTTTTTCTACGTGGTAACTAGGGTGGAGCAGTTTATTAATAAGATCTCCATCGTTAGTGAATAAGAGCACACCCTCAGTGTCTTTGTCTAATCTTCCTATAGGTTTTAATTGATGCCCCATATCCGGTAAGAGCATGCTAACATTCTGCCTGTTCTGTGGATCTGAAAGGGTAGTGATATACCCCTTAGGTTTATTCATTACAAGATAATGCTTTTTAGCAATATTTAAAGTTTTTCCGTTTACTGCAATAACATCTTCTGGAGATACTTTTGTTCCTAGTTCTGTAATTACAGATCCATTAACGGTTACTTTTCCATCTTCGATTAATTTTTCGGCAGCCCTTCTGCTACATATCCCGCTTGCGGCGATTCTTTTTTGGAGTCGTTCTAATGACAAATTTTCTTCATTCACTATATAGTTGTACCGCTTTTTATCGATCTTCTTCTTGTGGTGAAGGCGGTAGTGCTGATAATACACAATAATGATAGCAGGCGAGCTTCTGTGCCATGATGAGTAGATACTAGTATTGTTCTAGAGATTCGATGGATATCGTTGAGGGCTATTAGTGGATATGTTTGCCTATATCCAGTAAGATCTGTAAAGTGTATTCTGCCAACAATGGATCCTTTTTTTATTGGTGCTGTTAATGGTTCCGAAGTTTCAATTTGGTAGGAGTACGAATCTTTTTTCGTTAATTTAGATACTATGTTTATATCAGTGTTGGTTCCTACGAGTAGTTTTTCTTGTTCTCCTTCATTAATACGGAGTGAACTAATAGGGGTATTGGCAGCATAAATCAAGTGGCTTTTGTATGATGAAAACGCCCAGTCTAACATTTTTTTATTATCATCATTTCTATCTTTACTGTTTAATATAACCGTAATCATTCTTCTGCCATCTCTAGTTGCGCTACCTACGAGACACTTGCCAGCAGCATTAGTGAATCCGGTTTTTACGCCATCGGCAGTGGAATCGTCTTTAAGTGATTGGTTTCTGCTTATTAATAATGTTTTGCCTTTTGGGTTTTCACGAGTGATTCTTGCTGTGCGCATTTTTACCACATCCGCCAGAGTAGGATTTTTCAAGGCTTCTTTGGTGATAACTGCAAGATCGTGAGCTGTGGTGATATGGTTTGGGTGGTGTAAACCATGTGGATTTAGAAAGTTGGTGTTTCTACATCCCATTCTTTTGGCCCGTAGATTCATCATACGTACAAAGGCTTCTTCACTTTTAGCAATATGAATAGCAGCAGTATAAGCTGCATCATTCGCACTGGAGATGATAATGGCTTTTAATAAGTTTTCTGAGGATATCTTTTCACCTGGTAGAAGGAATATACTTGCTTCACCAATCTTGTTTACGTCTTCAGGAGCCGTAATGATATCGGTTGGATTGGTGTTTTCTATTAAGAGTAGTGCAGTTAAAATTTTAGTAGTACTGGCTGGTGGAAGGGAGTCGTCTTTATTTTTTTTCCAGAGTATTTTTCCAGTTTCGTAATCCATGATACAAGCGGATATTGCTGAAATTTCTAGTTCACAGTTCTCTTCTGCCGCAGAGTGGATTGGATTGAAAAGAGCAGAAAAAAAGGATGCAAATAGGATAAACCATTGAGCTGTTTTAGCTGATTTTGTAAAATTCATGAAATAATACCTAGTAATATAATACTTCTATATATCCCCTAATTTTACCTGTTAGTGGGTCGGCTGGTATGAATTACTAGTTGAAAATGAGATAAAATGGATCCCCTTCGAGGATGACTCTGGTCGGTGGCGCGAGCGTGATAGGTTGATGTGAATTACTAGTTTGAAAATGGTATAAAATGGATCCCCTTCGAGGATGACTCTTGGCAGGGCGCAAGCGTGATAGGTTGATATGAATTACTAGTTAAAAATATAGTAAATGGATCTTGCTTATTACCATGCTCCCCGCTAGTAGGTCATCCTCGAAGGGGATCCATTACCTTCTTAAAAAAACAAATACTTAAAGACCTACCGAGTATTCTTTCTTATTTTTAATCATTCCAGATGAATATAGCTAAAACCATATAATTGTCCAATCCAGTGCTGATATAATTACTTATAAAAGTCGGGATTATTCTTCATATTAGAGGATACCGTTAAGAATGGGAAAAACTATGAACTTACATGGAGTAGATATATATGTTCAGTCGGATGATATACCGAAATTTGCTGAACAGAACGGATCGTTAAAGTTAGCTTTTATTTCTAACAGAGGGACTAAAGTGTTCCCACCACCAGCACCAAAATTTAAATTTATTTCAATTTTTCGATGTAGATTTTTAAGTGAGACCGAAGTGTCTCCAGCTGATATTGATGCTTTGGTAAAGAGCGTATCGGATGCGGGATATCAGTGGGCACAGTGCCAGAAATTGTTTATACAGGATGGAGTAAAGCAGTTTAGTGAACCATACTAAACAAAGGTGATTTTTATGGGATGTAAAGTATGTTTAATACGTGGCGATGGTACCGGTCCGGAACTTGTAGCCTCTATCGAAAAAATTCTGAAAGCAGCAAATGTTGATATCGATTGGATTGAAGTAGAAGCTGGGTTAAAGTGTGTAGAAGCAGGGAAGCCGATTGTTCCTGATGACACCATTGAAAAGATTAGGGAAGTGGGAGTAGCGTTGAAAGCTCCGATGACAACCCCGATTGGAAAAGGTAGTGTAAGCCCTAACGTAACTCTAAGAAAGAGGTTAGATCTTTATGCTTGTGTAAGACCTGTTAAGAGTCTTCCAGGTGTAGTAACTCCGTTTAAGAATCTAGATATTGTTATATTTAGAGAGAATACAGAAGACTTGTATGCGCAGATTGAATACATGGTATCTCCAGGTGTTGCGCACACAATAAAATTAATCACAGAGGCAGGTTCGGAAAGAATTGCTCGAGCAGCATTTCAGTTTGCTAAAGATAATGGGCGGAAGAGAGTCACTGCTGTTCATAAAGCAAACATTATGAAGATTGCTGACGGTTTATTCCTCAGAACTTGTGAGAGAGTAGCTAAGGATTATCCTGACATAGAATTTTATGATAACATCGTGGATAATCAGTGCATGCAGTTAATTACTAAGTGGGAAGACTATGATATCCTGGTATTACCTAACCTGTATGGTGATATCGTCAGCGATCTTGCTGCTGGTATGATGGGCGGACTAGGATTAGCTCCAGGTGCAAACTATGGAGAGAACTGTGCTATATTTGAAGCCGTTCATGGATCCGCACCACGTTATGCAGGTTTGAATAAGGTGAATCCTACTGCACTTCTTTTAACATCAACGTTGATGTTGGGTCATTTAGGAATGCATGATCAGAAGAAAGCGATTGAAGGAGCACTTGATGCAACTCTGGCAGAAGGTACTAAGACATATGATATTGGTGGTACCGCTTCTACTACTGAATTTACAGACGCGATCTGTAGTCAGTTAAAAGGTTAATAGTCTAATAAAAAACATCCCGAACTTGTATAGAGTTCGGGATGTTTTTTATTAGACTACGGTTTATTTAGTCCAGTAATCTAGTTGTTATACTGGTGGTTGCCCTTCTTCTGCAGTAGGTTCAATTACCAGATAGAGGTAGTTCGCAAATGTACTTTCGAATTCTCCGTCACTAAATGTACTTTGAGAACTATCAATGTAATATTTATGGAATACTTGCCCTTCTGAACCTAGAGAAAAAGTATCTCCATTGTTTAAGTTGATGCCCATTATATAGAGTGGTCCATTTTGCACTTGGTCCGCAAAGTCTACTAATGTATATGTAGTATCGGATCCTTCTATCTGTAATGTTCCATCCTCGTTTTTGTTAACCATATTTCCAGTGAAATACAGGTAATCATTTAGGGAGCTAGCAAATGTCTCTTTAGTGGAGTAGCTATCCGACCCATCATAGTAATCTGCATGGAACTCTTCTCCTTCTTTTTTAAGTTGGAATGCTTTTCCTGTTGCATATGACATACCATGAATGTTTAAATTATCTATATTGTTAAAGAGATCGTCCACTGTCAGAGAATTATTGTTATAACCCTCAATGGTAACTACTAGATTATTCGGATCACCTGTTGCTCCGGCATCTGGATTGTTTGGATCATCCTGTGCAGTACCATCTGGATTGTTAGGATCATCCTGTGGAGTACCATCTGGATTATTTGGATCATCCTGTTGCTCCGGCATCTGGATTGTTTGGATCATCCTGTGCAGTACCATCTGGATTGTTAGGATCATCCTGTGCAGTACCATCTGGATTATTTGGATCATCCTGTGGAGTACCATCTGGATTATTTGGATCATCTTGTGCAGTACCATCTGGATTATTTGGATCATCTTGTGCTGTGCCATCTGGATTATTTGGATCATCCTGTGCAGTACCATCTGGATTATTTGGATCATCCTGTGGAGTACCATCTGGATTGTTAGGATCATCTTGTGCTGTGCCATCTGGATTATTTGGATCCCCTTCTTGTGCAGTACCGTCTGGATTGTTTGGATCCCCTTCTTGTGCTGTACTGTCTGAATTGTTTGGATCCCCTTCTTGTGCTGTACTGTCTGGATTGTTAGGATCATCTTGTGCAGTACCATCTGGATTATTTGGATCATCCTGTGCAGTACCATCTGGATTATTTGGATCATCCTGTGGAGTACCATCTGGATTGTTAGGATCATCTTGTGCAGTACCATCTGGATTATTTGGATCATCTTGTGCTGTACCATCTGGATTGTTAGGATCATCTTGTGCTGTACCATCTGGATTGTTAGGATCATCTTGTGCAGTACCATCTGGATTATTTGGATCATCTTGTGCTGTACCATCTGGATTGTTAGGATCATCTTGTGCAGTACCATCTGGATTGTTTGGATCATCCTGTGCAGCACCTTCTGGATCATGGCCTGCTGCCTCATAGCTGGTGAGTAGTTGATCGTATTTAGATTTTAAGTCGTTATATTCCTCAATAGATACGTATCCCTCAGCAGTTGCGGCTCCGCCTTGTGTTCCACTATTTGCAGTATCATATGTACCGTCTTGTGTGTCACTAGTTGCCGCATCATTAGCTTGATGATACTCTTCGTCTACACCATATGTATCCATGTAGTGTTGTAGATCTTGCTGCAGTTTATCGTACTCTTGCTGTGGGACATATCCTTCAATATGTTCTTGTGCAGCTTGAGTAGCCGCATCCGTACCATCTTGTCCAGCTTCTGGAGTAGATGTAGCTTCAGTCTCTGCTGCTTGATGATACTCTTCATCGTATCCAAACTTATCGATGTAATGTTGTAGATCTTGCTCAGCCTTTACGTACTCTGTTTGTGGTACGTAACCCTCGATATGTTCTTGTTCAGGTTGTGTTCCATCAGCAGTTTGATATGTATTACCGGATTCGACTTGTTGTTTATACTGTTCGAATTCGTTCCATAGAGCATCGTATTCAGCTTGCGGTACGTAACTTCCAGCGCCTACACCAGATTGTGTGCCGTCATTTGCAGGATCATAGTTACCGTCTTGTGTGCCACTAGCAGGTGCATCATTAGCTTGATGGTACTCTTCGTCTACACCATGTTTATTCATGTAGTGTTCTAGATCTTGCTGTACCTTATCATACTCAGCTTGTGGTACATATCCTTCGATATGTTCTTGTTCAGCTTGAGTAGTTCCGTCGGCTGCACTATCAGTTCCAGCTGTTCCATCAGCCTCTTGTTCACCGGCTTCTGTAGCAGGTGTATCTTCAGCTTCAGTAGCGTGTTGATACTCATCGTCGCGTCCGATACCCATGTAGTGTTCTAGATCTTGCAGAGCTTTATCGTAATCTTCCTGTGTTACGTAACCTTCAATATATTCTTTTTCAGGTTGTGCGCCATCAGCAGGTTGATATCCTCCGTTATCGGCTGTAGGAGGTTGATTCCCATCACCTGACTGGCATTGCTGCATATGTTGTTCTAGTTCATTTCTTAGAGCATCGTATTCAGCTTGCGGTACGTATCCTTCAACATGAGATGGAGCTCCCTGTGCACCATCTTGATACTGAGCATCATTAGCTTGATGATACTCTTCGTCTACACCATATTTATCCATATAGTGTTGTAGATCTTGCTGCAGTTTATCGTAATCTTGTTGTGGGACATATCCTTCTACATGCTCTTGTTCAGGTTGAGTGGTTCCGTCGGCTGCACCATCAGTTCCATCAGTTCCTTGTTCTCCTGCATCAGTTGCAGATGTATCTTCAGTCTCTGCTGCTTGATGATACTCTTCATCGTATCCAAACTTATCGATGTAATGTTGTAGATCTTGCTCAGCCTTTACGTACTCTGTTTGTGGTACGTAACCCTCGATATGTTCTTGTTCAGGTTGTGTGCCATCAGCAGGTTGATATGTATTACCCGATTGTTGTCTGTACTGTTCAAGTTCATTTCTTAGAGCATCGTATTCAGCTTGTGGTACGTATCCTTGAACTTGGGATGGAGCTCCCTGTGCACCATCTTGATACTGAGTATTATTAGCCTGGTACTGTTCCATAGCTTGCTCATAGTTAGCTCTGATATCGTTAAAGACGTTAGCCATTTCTTGGCTATCGAAGGTAGCCTCATTTTTTCTATCTCTTAGCTCTTCGAACGAGTTGAGAGTGTCTTCATCCGCATAGTGCGCCACTAATTGCTGATAAGCATCCATAGCTTGTACTAAGTTATCTCTAGCAGTAGTTTCACCATTATTTTCAGCTTCTTCATGTGTCATGATGTCGTCATACTGAGCTTTGACGTTTGAGTAGTTAGCGATCACGTCTTGATAGTCGGATTCGTCTTCTGCGCTACTGCTTTCCATGATTCTATCATAAGCATCTAGAACTTGTTTAAAGATGTCGCTAGCAGGATCTTGTTGTGCTGGTTGATAATGTTCCGTACTTCCTGCTGATACCATAGCGCTGCCGGATGCATAGTAATCACTAGCATCACAAGCTTGCTTATGTTCTTGGTATTCTCTCATCAACTGATGATAGAGTTCTTCAAAAGATTGACCCGTTTGATGATCATATTCGCCCTGATCTCCATCGTTGTGTTGCTGTTGTGCTGCATTAAACTCATCCATAACCTGTTGGTAGCTGTCTTTGATGCTTTCATAGGTTTCGATGAGTTTTAATAATCCGCCTTCAGCCACTTCATCTTGTTTAGCCTTTAAATCTTCATTTGCATTAAGCTGTTCTTCACTTGCGTTGTAGACTAGCATATTCTGGTAAGCATCCATAAGGTCTAGTAGATATTTTCTAGCGGAGCTATCTTGATTATCTCCTTGCGAATTAATTTCCTGATACTGTTCTTTGATGCTGTTATATTTATCAAAAACTTGATTTATTTCATCAAGAGATGTTTTATCTTTAATCTCATTTAGTTCTTGATGTTTATTAAGAGTATCATTACCAGCAACAAGAGCGACTAGATATTGGTAATCACCCATTACTTGTTGAATGAGTTCTTGAGCAGGATCTGGTTGTGCAGTTTGATATGTACCATTTTCTCCTGTAGCAGTTTGATATGTATTACCCGATTGTTGTCTGTACTGTTCTAGTTCATTTCTTAGAGCATCGTATTCAGCTTGTGGTACGTATCCTTGAACTTGGGATGGAGCTCCCTGTGCACCATCTTGA
>JAUICQ010000015.1 GCA_030427425.1 Fimbriimonadia bacterium
ATTCCAACACCAATCGCTCATCGCTTTCTCTGAAGCTATGCAGCTAACCTTATTTTTACGTAATTTAAAAAAAGATGCGCTGAATAATAAAATATATTTTCCCAAAGACGATCTCTCTATGTTCTATATTTCCGAACATGAGATACTCTACCAAAACTGGAGTCCGCGATTTACATGCTTTGTGAAATATCAGATAAAAAGAATCGAGAATCTGTTTCCCTTATGAAACAAAAAAGTTTTTACAGAACATCTCCCATTTAAGCAGAAGTATCTTGCGCAAAATTGAATCTTATAACTATGATGTTTTTGAAATAGAAAACTACTGCAGCCCTATCGACATCCTTAAACTGAAGTATTTTTAACAGTAGTTGCTATCATATTACAAAATAGTACAATCGTAACAGACTTCTTTCTTTGGCTTATCTTTTTTCGGAGAAATGAGATTGCGTTTTCTGATAATTCTAGTGTTATGCTCGATATCTGTTAATACTAATCCTTCTGGTAATTTCCATAATATATTTTCTACTGCTGATGGTGATAGATAGATACAAAAACTAATATCCAACCTCTTCAATAGTCGGAAGCGAGAGAGAACCTTCAATCCTTTATCTGATAAATCTGTTTCCGTTAGAGATAGTTCCTCTATAGTATCTGGAAGCACGGTTAACATATACTCTAACCCAGTAGAATTAAGACGACGACAAACGCCTAGACCCAATATATTCAATCGCTGGAAACGAGAGAGCTTCTTAAGTCCTCCATCTGTTATATTTGTTCTTGTCAGATACAGTTCTTCTATGTTAATTGAAAGGTTGGCTAATAGGTTCTCTAATGCATCAGAACTCAGAAGATAGCATCCACCTATATTCAACTTCTTCAACCTTTGAAATCGAGAGATCTTCTGGAGTCCTCCATCTGTTAATTCTGTACACATTAGACATAGTTCTTCTATAGTATCTGGAAGATCGGCTAACAATTCTTCTAATTCTGAAGAGCCTAGTAGAAAACAACAATCTAAATTCAACTTCTTCAGTCTTTGAAAACGAGAGATCTTCTGTAATGTTTTACTTGCTATATTTGCTCCAGTTAGATCCAGTTCCTCGAGAGTATCTGTCGGTACAGACTCTAGCAATACATCTAATCCCAGTATGCCTAGAGGAGAGTGAGCTATTTTCAACTCTTTAGGCGTAGACAACTCGTTTTTCTTAATAATTTTAACGTTATTGTTTACATCTGTAAATTTTAACCCCTCGGGTAATTTCCATACTATATTATCCACAACTAGCGGAGAAAGATGGTGGCAATATGCAATATTCAACTGCTTTAATCGATTGAAACGAGAGAGGTTCACTAGCCCTTCATCTGTTAATTCTGTACCCCGTAGATACAACTCTTCCAACCTGTTAGTCAAGAATGTTAGAAATTCAGTTAATTTATGAGATAATATGTCTTCGTTCCCAGAAATGTTTATACTACGCAAAGTAACTATGCTTGCCATTAACGGCAATACACTATCATGGAGAGTGGTATTGGGTATATGAAATGACACTAAAGCAGATCGGGACAGGCTTTCATACAATGGCATTAATTCACCAGCAGTATTACTGCATCCCGCTAGATGAAAGAGTCGTACATGGGGAAGATTGGATAGAAAAGATATCTCATTAGCAGTAAGTTTTCCAAACGAACATTCTACCTGCCCATTAGAGCATATTCTTCCTAAACGGATATCGGTAATCCCTAATAAGCGCTGTGAACCAGAGTTAGTAACCATGTTCTTCTGCAAGTAGAGAGCTCGGTTCAACTGATTTTTTGTTGAAATGGGTTTGTTTATCCAAACGAGAGGATCAGTGAACTTTTCTAGACTCTCATCTTCCACAAATCTTCTTTCCATTTCATTTAATATCGCTTCCGTATCCTCTTTATTCCAATCCGGATTGATGTTATATAATTCTAATGTATTGGAACTGGAAAGAGCATCGTTAGCAATCGACTCGGATACTTCTTTAACAGAATCTTCCACAGCTCCTGCTACTTGGAGAAATACTACACAAAACAAAATACATTTAATATTCATAGAAAATTTCATATTTCTACAATTATATCTTATTTCCGCTTAAACTTACGCAGAATATCATCCTCCTCTAGAAGAACCACTATCGGCCTACCATGAGGACACATATAAGGATTCTTTGTCTCGCCAAGACTAGATAAAAGTTTTTCCATCACTGGCACAGATAAAACGTCACCAGCTTTCACCGCCATTTTACAGGAACACATCGCTAAAATAGGATCCAGCACCGGATGCGACCCCTTAAAACCAACGCTACTTTCGAATCCGCTCCAGCCTCTACCACCCTCTAATCCAACCAACTCCTGCAAAATTTCTTTTAGTAAAGACAACTCCTTACCAGGTTTGTGTTTTACAAGTATTGATGGATACGAACGTACAATAAAACTACCACCACCAAAAGGCTCGAGATCGAAACCGGCTTCACTTAAAGTACTCAAATAATCGTTTACAATGCTACTGGTCACCTTATCCAGATGAATAGGCTCCGGAATTAGTAAAGGTTGCTTGTCTAAAGCAGCACCCTCATGCCTCTTCCATAACTGCTCAAAAAGCACCCGCTCATGCGCTACATGCTGATCTATCATTAAAAGACCCCTCGGATGCTCGGCTAGAATAAACGTATTCATTATTCCACCCAACACACGCGCTTCCCGCATCAGTGTAGCAAAAGGGCCCTCCTCTTCTAAATGAGACTCCCTACTAGTACTCTCTGTAACCGTAACATCTTTCTTATCTGTACTAGACACACTTTCATCACTTACTTTATGTTCAGCATCTATACAAATATCAGACTCTTGTTGATTTTTTTTGCTTGAAACACCTTCATGAAAAGCCAGTGTTGCAGAATGCACCTCAGAACGATCCTTCGAAAAATGGGGATAAGCACCTGCACTAGAAGAAAAACGCTTGCTAGGCATTAAAGGCACACTGCTCTCAGTAGAAACCTGGGAAGAACTCACAAAAGGATCGTCCACTACACCCGTCTTCAGCGCACCGCCAATCCCATGCATATGCCCACTACTTAGAAGCGCCTGCTCTACACCCTGACGCACTAAATAAAACACCTCTTTCTCATGCTGAAATTTCACATCAGTCTTCGTAGGAGATACGTTCACGTCAATAACGGATGCATCAATCTGAATATTTAGTACACACAAAGGAAACTTTCTGCCCTGTAACAAATGCTTATACACCTGCTCTAAAGAGACCTGTAACATCCTACTTTGCATAGGACGCTTGTTAACGTAAAAAACCTGCCTAGCCCTCGTAGGACGACTAATATCTGGCGGACTCACGTAACCACTTATCATCGCGTCCCCAGACATAAATTCTACTTTCAGCAATCTACTAGCAACCTGCTTCCCCCATACCAACGTAACGGCATCATGTAAACTTCCATTCCCTAAGCTTTCAAAAATCTGCTTCCCATTATGGCTGTATACAAACTTTACTTCCGGAAAAGCTAACACATACTTCTCCATCACTTCCGTACAAGCAGCAAGCTCTGCAGACGCACTCTTTAAGAACTTCAGACGGGCAGGAACCTTTTCAAACAGATTCTCTACTTCTATAATAGTTCCCTTCGCTCCAGCATCCTTGCCCTCAGATGTAACCTCACCACTATCACATACCAACACATGACGCAATCCACTTTCTACTGCTGTACGAATCGTCATCTTAGAAACAGATGCAATGGAAGGAATCGCCTCACCTCGGAAACCATAACTGGCCACTTCATGAAGATCGTTATAGGAGCGTATCTTTGATGTAGCATGACGCTGAATACTCATTAAAGCATCCTCTGCCGACATCCCCTCGCCATCATCCTTAATAACAATTCGTCTCACACCAGACTGCTCTAGCTGAACCTCTACACGAGTAGCACCAGCATCTAAAGAGTTCTCCACCAACTCCTTGATAACAGATGCCGGACGCTCTACTACCTCACCAGCAGCAATCTGGTTGATAGTCTCCATATCTAACATCTTTATCTTAGTACTCATTTATTTACTCCGCGTATCCCTTACTATAAATTACTAATTACACCACACTATAAATTACTTATTACACCACCAAGAGTTACCTCTTCATCAGTGCCATTAAATCGTGATGTATAGATTTCTCTGCCTGCAGAAGAGCATTTTTAATAGCCTTTGCATCACTCCTGCCATGACAAATAATACTTAATTCGTTTAAACCTAACAGTGGCGAACCCCCATACTCAGCAAAATCTAATTGCTGCTTTAAAGGATTTAATAATTTTTTAGCAAAATAAAAAGGCAATCTGGCTAATTTGCTTTTCGGTAACTGCTGGGCAATAAGCTCTAAAATGAAATCCACAATCCCTTCCCCAGTCTTCAACACCATATTCCCTACAAAAGCATCACAGACCACAACATCACAAGGCTTCCTGAAAACATCCTTACTCTCGATATTTCCCGCAAACCAATCGTACTTCTCTAAGCAGTGATAAGCCTTTTTTGTAAAAGCATTCCCCTTACCAACCTCTTCACCAATGTTTAATAGATGTACTCGAGGATTCCGTCGCTCCATTACACTCTTCGCATAATTCATCCCCATCTCACCAAACTCTACTAAACTCTCAGGTGAAATATCAGGACTAGCACCAGAATCTAATAAAACAAATCCACCATGCAAATTTGGAATAGTAACAGCAATTGCTGGACGCTTATAACCCTTCATCTGCTTCCACTCTAATAAAGATGCTGCTGCAACAGCACCCGTATTTCCTGCTGAAACAAAGACTTTTCCCGCTCCCTGCTTTACTAACTTGGCTCCAATTACAATGGAAGAATCACGCTTGCTTCTAATCGCCTCTATAGGCTTCTCATCCATGCCTATCACTTCTGAAGCATGGACTAGTTCAATCTTATTAGGATATTCATGGTGATAAAAACGTTCTATCTTCTCAATATCACCAACTAAAATCAGTTTCTCGCGTAATATCTGAGATGCCGCTACTGCACCATTTATAATTTCTCTAGGAGCTTTATCTCCTCCCATTACATCTAATACTATCGCCATTTTCTTCTATAACTAATCTGTATTGCCCTTCAATAAACTATCCTCACCTGTATCCAAATGAAGGAACTTTTCTTCAGGAGTATTACAAGGAATATCCCAACTTCCAGAACATAAAGATTGATGAGGCAACTGCACCATTAGCTCTTCATATAATAAATTACTTAAAATTAAACTGTTCCCTTTAAATATTTCAAACGGCTCATCGGAATCTATGGTTGCAAAACCACCTATACCATACGATGAAGGAGTTCCAGAAATTCCATACTCTTCATCAATTTCTATATCAAGCTTAATAGGTACATTATTGGTACAACGTGAACAAGGAACAGTACAATCAATCACCGCACTGCCCCGTAATAACAACATTTTTCCTGTACTCTCTACCTTAAGATGCACCTCTGCAGGTGCTGCTAGAAATATATCTCTGTTCTCTAGAGCTAAAGGACACTGCAACCTGAACTCTTCACTTGAACCAGGATGCTGAACCACCGAATTTAAATCTAATAATGTTGGATTCGACATTTACTTCACCAGTATACCATTTACTAAAAAATTACAACTTAAAGCAGGAAGATAACATATGTTATAAAATACCTAGTTTAATGTCACTAAATACTTATCTCCTTCACGATGGATATACCCCTCCAATTCCATCTCTGTCAGTAGACACATTAACTGAGGCACAGAGTATCTGCTGAACCGTGAACTTAGTTCATCCATCCTCATTCCACCATTAAGAAGTACGTTATAAACTTCTCTATGCGATTCATTCGCAATCTCTAACGTGCTTACAGATATTCCCTCATTACCCCTTTTTTTAACACCACTTAACACGCCAGACATGTCTTCATATACCTGCTCTGGGTGATATACCAATGTAGCCCCATCTCTAATAAATGCATTCGATCCCCCATAATTGCTACTGTCAATATTTCCTGGGACTACGTAAACATCTTTCCCCATCTGCAGAGCAGCATTAGCCGTTACTAATGCTCCCGACTTTGATGGCGCCTCAATTAATAACACCGCATCTGCCATTGCCGCTATGAGATAATTACGGATTAAAGGCCTGGACTGGTGCCATTTCGTTCCTATTCCAAAGCTGCTAATTAAACATCCACCGGAATCTTTTATCTTCGAATATAAGTTGGCGTTGGATACTGGATGAGACGCATCAATACCGGTCGCGAAAATAACCGTCGTAGCACCATGCTCTAAACTAGATTCATGGGCAACAGTATCCACTCCATAAGCACCACCACTTATGATGTTAAAATCTCTTTCCGCTAAATAAGAAGCAAACCACTTTGTACATTTTGCCCCATAACTACTCACTTTTCGGGTACCAACAATCGCTAGATTCTTCCTGTTTTTCCAACACTTGCTACCCCATAAATATAGATAAGGAGGAGGACTCTCCATCTGAGACAGTCCTTCCGGAAAATCTACAGGAGGAGTCAATTCCGCTCCTTGCCGCATTATTTTGTGAACATAGTGTATATCAACCGATTGTATACGGCGACGCTCAGCATCGGTAAGTGCATCGTGGGAGATTAAGTTTGTTAGAGATGCTAGACTACCTTCAGAAGATAAATCTTGTACAATTTTTTTCAGCTTGGCATAAGGTAATTCTGCTGCTAGAAGATAGTGCCATATATCCGGATTCTTTGCTATTAATGTATCCACAACAAGCACGCTAGAAGAATGTTGGCTGCCCACCAAGGATTCGAACCTCGATTAACAGGGCCAGAACCTGTCGTCCTGCCTTTAGACGAGTGGGCAATGTCAATAACTATAGTTTACCAAATAAAAAAGGTGAGGAAGACATTCTTCCACACCTTTTTTATTTATTTCTAGACCTAACTATTAAAACATTGATGTTGGATCTTCTTCAGGTTTAGCATATGCAGCATCAACATCTATAGTAAGATGATGTACATCAGATAAAGATCCGCCAAAAGCAGTACTCATTACCGATCTTCCATTACTGTCGAAAAGAACTTCCTTACGACCAGTTACTTCATTAGATAACTCGTAAGATACAACCATACTAGAACCTGCCAACCCTTCTTTGTTATGCAAAGTCTTTACAATGTGGAATTCATCCCCATCATACAATGGTGCAATAGTAGCTACACTAGAGGTACAAACAGCATGAGGAGTTACTACAAAATTAAAGGTAATACTCTTGAGGGAATCCATACCACCTAAACTCATATCACCACTTACTACTACGCTATATTTCTCAATATCTGCTACAGGAAGAGACAACTTAACATTGCTTAAAGCACTATCAAATGCAGAGGTTGGGTTACCATATTCATCAAAAGCCTTGTCTACACTTGCAACTTCCTCACCAGCAGCATTTTTCAGCACAGCTTTTAGACCGCTGGAAGAAGATACACCTCTTAAACCAAAAGAGGATATGCTATAAGTTTCATCATCATTAGGGTTGGCCTTAAATTCTACATTTACGTTTCCTGTAGCGGCATCTCTACTACTCCAAGCACTCTGCATGCTAGAAACGTTACTTTTCCATTCTGCAGATTTACCGTTATAAAAATTAACCCACTGAGACTGCAAATTCTGTCGAGATTCTAACGCTGCAGCATACTTAGCTGCCTCTTCTTCAGCTTTTTTCTCAGATTCTGATAGCTTAGCTTTTTTCTCATTAAGTTCCATCTGTAAACTTGAAAGATCAGATTCGGCCTTCTGTTTAAGCAGCTCTAAAGCTTCCTTTGCCTCTTTTGCTGAATTATATTTCTGAGTCATTTCAGCTAACTGTTTATTTGCCTGTTCAACTACTTCATTGTTGCTTAGAAGATCCTCTCTAGCCTTCTTATAAGCAGCTACTGCCTGACCATAAGCATTTTTGTACGCATTATTATACTTCTCAAGCTGACTATTTTTAGACTGCAGCTGCTTATAAGCACTTACTACCTTCCCATAAGCCGATTTATACTGTTCTAACTGTTTAGAATTACCAGCATTTTCTGATAGATCTTTAGCAACTACATATAGAACACCATCTCCTAACATTGCATAATCTTCTAAACTTGGAGATTTAGCCTTCCCGGATTTATATTGATGGTAATACTGCAAAATAGCATCAGCATACTGCTTAATAGCACCATGCAACTTGCTATTATTTACTAATGCTGAAGCTGGGTACTTATCAAAAATAGCTTTTTTATAATGTTCTACAAACGCCTTGGCCTTTGCTACACTAGCAGCCTGAGAACTTCTCTTAACACTAGCGGCACTGCTTTTACCTGCTTCGCGTGCATTATTCACCGATTTCGCTGATACAGAAGAAACAGATTGAGATTTTGAACTACCACCATCACTTCCACATCCAGACAACAAACTTCCTAAGACTACTGCTAAGGGAATACTATATAATTTTGAAAACTTGCTCACTTTTTTACCTCTAAATAAAGAATAATTAGGTGACTCTACCAAACCTAACAATCCAAATGTTAAAATACATCATTCATTATTGTTGGAGTTTATTTCAAAGTTTATTATAGTATTTATCCTGTTTTTAGTGAGAAAACCTAGACAGATTCCGCACTCCATACGCTTAATAAGCAGATGTGTAATGAAACCAATCCCATATTACAGCACTAAACTATAGCATCATAAGGAATAAATATTATAGAAATACTTTAAATACCTATACTGCAACTTTAAATTAATAAGGAATAACTATGTTAGATCTGTCCGATAAGATAATTGAAACCCTCATTTCCAAAGGAATTCTCTCTCGTTCTTCTATGCAAAACTTAGAAAGAACACACGCCGACTACACTTCAGAGGAATTAATAAAACATCTTATTTCTAACCAGTATATTTCTGAGGACGATTGTGATTATGCTCTATCTATCATCTATGGAATGCCATATGCCAACCTAAAAGAGGTAACCCTAGATCCCAATCTTGCAAACATTATTCCTTATGAAATTGCTGAAAATACAAAGATACTGCCTCTACGTCTAGAACAAAATATTCTCTGGATAGGTGCAGACAAGCCTCTTTCAGCTAGCACATTCAACACAATAAAAGACTGTACTCATTATAAAATTGCACCTGTGCTGGTAAACGAAAGGTTGTTAAGTAGTACCATAAAAATATACTATAATAATAGTAGTAATGGTAATAATACCGATACCGATCATCCCAACGATATGACAAATTTAAATCTTTCAAAAAGTTCAAACATTGGCAATCTTATAGACAACGCTTCTGATGACACCTCTATCATTCAACTAGCCAACAACATCATTGAGCAGGCAGTTTTAGCCCGAGCGAGTGATATCCATTTAGAGCCTCATACAGAAGGGATACGTATTCGATACAGAGTAGATGGTGTACTACATACAGCAATCAATATCCCTCCCGAATTTACTGCTCCTCTCACTAGCAGATTTAAAATTATGTCTGATATGAACATTGCCGAACGCAGACTCCCGCAAGATGGCAGAATAGAAATCCCAATACACAATAAGAGCTGGGACCTACGTACAAGCACCGTACCTACTGCATTTGGGGAAAAAATGGTAATGAGAATTCTAGATAAATCCAGTGTGATGATAGGTCTGGACAAGCTAGGATTCGCCGATTATAATGACAATATTATTAAGGAGTTAGCAGCACAACCAAATGGGATGATTCTCTGTACAGGACCAACAGGTAGCGGTAAAACAACTACCCAGTACTCCCTACTCCACCATCTCAATAAGCCCAGTGTTAACATCCTTACCGTTGAAGACCCAGTAGAATACCAGTTAAACGGTATTACTCAGGTACAAGTTAACAGAAAAGCAGGACTCACTTTTGCCTCGGCATTAAGATCGTTCCTGCGGCAAGATCCAGACATTATTATGATTGGTGAGATGCGCGATTTAGAGACCACACAGATTGCGGTTGAATCGGCGCTAACGGGTCATTTAGTGCTATCTACTCTCCATACCAATGATGCGCCATCTGCCGTAATGAGGCTTGTAGATATGGGTATTGAACCGTATCTTATTTCAGCTACGGTTATCGGGGTTTTAGCACAAAGATTGGCCAGAAAATTATGTGATTCCTGTAAAGAAGAACATAAAATAAAGGAAGAAGAGCTCGCTAAGTGGAATCTACCTATCAGCAATCCGCAGAAAGAACACACTATCTACATGCCAAAAGGATGTGACAAGTGTAGAGGAACAGGCTACCACGGTCGGGTTGGGTTACACGAACTTATGGTTATGAATGAATCCATAGCAGAACTAGTTGTATGCCGCACACCAACACACGAAATTAAAGCAGAAGCCGTAAAATGTGGCATGAAACAGTTAAAAGATGATGGAGTAGCGAAAATTTTACAAGGACACATCGATCCGGATGAGGTAGTACGTGTAGTCTCTACAATAGGATACTAAACTATAAAATTCTTATGATTCAAGTAAAAAGTCTACTAGAAAAAATGATGGAACTAGCAGCATCGGATATGCATATCTGTGCTGGAGCAGCGCCTACTTTCAGGATTGATGGCAAACTTACCAGCATCGATCCCAAAACCTTAAATGCTGATGAGACAACCAGTATACTAGAGACTATCCTGACCCCCGAACAGCTATCTACCTTATCCAGACAGAAGGAATTAGACTTCTCCTTCACCCTAGATTCCAGAGTACGATTCCGAGCCAACTACTTCTTCGATAAAGGTTGTGTTGCAGCTGCATTCCGATTAATTCCTACCTACATTCCTACCCTGCAAGAACTAGGAATGCCATCCTTTGTAGAGAATATTACAAAAAAAACACGCGGACTCGTCCTGGTAACCGGTCCTACCGGCAGCGGAAAAAGCACTACCTTAGCTGCGATGGTGAACCACATCAATACCCATAAAGCTTTACACATTATTACGATTGAAGACCCTATCGAATATATTCATACCCATAAAAAGAGCATCGTGAATCAGCGAGAACTTGGCTCTGACACTCACTCTTTTGCAAACGCACTAAGATCTTCTCTAAGAGAAGATCCCGATGTTATCCTAGTTGGAGAGATGAGAGACTTAGATACCATTAAACTTGCCATATCGGCCGCAGAAACGGGTCACTTAGTATTTGGCACACTCCATACCAATACCGCAGCTGAATCGGTAGATAGAATTATCGACGTATTTGAACCTGCACAGCAGTCCCAGATACGGGTACAGTTAGCCAATAATTTACAAGGCATTATATCTCAACAACTGCTCCCGAGGAAAAACTCTAGAGGAAGAATCGCCGCCATAGAATGCATGATGGTAACCTCAGCAATACGGAACCTGATTAGAGAGAATAAAACTTACCAGATACAATCTCTCATACAGACTGGCGCCGCATCGGGCATGGTTAGCATGGATCAATCACTGAAACAATTAGTTAAGCAGGATATTGTAGAACGAGATATAGCCTTAGAACATGCGATTAATCCTGAAGAGCTGGCTAAGAGTATTTAAATCATAATCGATTGCATGTTTATCACGTGGCGAGTGGGATCGAAGTGCTTGTCTCGATATACTTCTCCGCCACTAAAGGTTAGCACACACTTTCCTTTGAACTCTTCACCATGGAAAGGAGCGTTTCTGCCTTTACTAAACGATCGATTTACGTCGTACGTCCATTCTACATCCGGATCCACCACACATACTTGGGCAAAAGGAGTCTCGCCCGGCATAAAGGACGATCCCTCAAGATTCAGAATATTTGCAGGAGCATAGCTAAGTTTACGTACTAATTCTAGCTCTGAAAGGTGATTTTCCCTGTAAATATGGGTGAGAATAGAAGCGAGAGTGGTTTCAAATCCGATCCCTCCAAATGGAGCATCCTCAAAAGGTACATCTACCTCATAATTTGCATAAGGGGTATGGTTCGATGTAATAGCATCGATAGTGCCATCCACTAATCCTTCTAAAAGCGCATCCCTGTCTCTAGGGCTTCGCAAAGGAGGCATCATCTTATAGTTACTATCGAATTCACCGATTCTATCTTCTGTTAAAATGAGATGGTAAGGAGTCACTTCAGCACTAATCGGGGCGCCCATCATCTTCGCTTTCCGTATCAGCTGTACCGATCCGGCTGTACTAATATGCATTACGTGCACCTGACATTCGGTATGGAGCGCCATTAAAGCAGCCCGAGCGACCATTATCTCCTCTGCAAGTGCAGGAATACCTTTTAACCCAAGCACAGAACTCCAAGCACCATCGTGCATCACGCCACTACCAGCAATCTTCTCGTCTCTAGCATCTAGCAAAAATGGCAGATCCCATTCCGAACATGATCGGAGTACTTTACTTAAAAACTGAGCATCTTGTATAGGATATCCATCATCCGTAATTGCTACCACTCCTAACTGCTTCAGAGCATCTAGATCTACAATCTCCTGATGCAAGCCACCAATACTAGCCATTGCAATGGGTGCAAGATAGATCCCACCCGAATCTGGGGACGCCGATTCATCTATGATATGATTTATCAACGCAGGTTTATCGATAACCGGATTCGTACATGGAGAATACCCAACCATTGTATATCCCCCGGCAGCAGCAGCCTGAGTGCCAGTAGAGATTGTCTCGCGATGAGTGAATCCAGGATCATTAAATCTTGCGTGTATATCGATTAATCCCGGCATAACCCAGTATCCCTTGCACTGATACACCTCATCACAATCGGAGCAATCTACATCACTCTCAATGTCTATTATCTGATCGTCCTCAATAATAAGATCGCCAATAAAATCTAGATCCTGAGACGCATCTAATATTCTGCCACCCTTTAAAACTATCTTCATACTTATTTTTTAGTTGCTATTTGCCACCTTCAGCAAAACATCGTCTTCCACTGCTTTTTGTGTGCTCCAATAGATAGAAGCGCTTCTAGCAAATAACCCGTACTCTATCTGTTTTCCCATTAGGAAATTTTCTGAATCAACTAGTACATCCTCTATTTCAAGGCCCCTATTAACCGGACCCGCATGCAATATAATCGCTCCATCCTGCGCCAACTTCATCCGCTTAGAATTTAACTGGAAAGCCTTAATGAATCCAGGCAGAGATCCCCAACTTCTATCGTCTATCCTCTTATTCTTCATCCTTAAACAGTACACTACATCCGTATCTTTTAAGGCATCATCTAAATGAGCATATACCGTTACTGGGAGTTTACTGTAATCGATAGGCATCAAGTTTTTCGGACCCACCCATCGCACTTCCGCTCCTAATTTAGATAACATCCATGCACTAGATCTTGCTACTCTACTCTCAGAAAAATCACCAATCATGGTTACAGTGAGACCACGAATCTTTCCAAAATAATCGTATATAGTGGCAGCATCCGCAATCGCCTGGGTAGGGTGCTCATGATTCCCGTCTCCAGCGTTGATAATGGGTCCGTTAAAGTATTTGGATGCATATCCGGGAGCTCCTCCAGAATGGTGCCGTACTACGAGTATATCAATCAGCTCCTGTGAAATTGTTTTAACAGCATCTTTTAACGACTCTCCCCTTATTTTCCAATCCATGTTAGGAGAGTATTCTACTACATTGCAACCTATAAGGTTAGCCGCCTGATGAAAAGACGATTTTGTTCGCCGAGATACACTACTGAAAAGTAAACCTAAGTTGGTACGCTCTAAGCTCGGCAGCTCTATTCTGTTTGTATATCTATTCCGAAAATCGTGGGTAAGATGCAGAAGTGTCTCTAAGTAATCTTCCGGTAGATATCTAATGGCGATTAAGTCTCTTTTCATACCTGTAACTATGAATCATAAAGAATCAGTTGCTTCTACTTTATACCAGAATAAGATTATAAACTTAAACCTTTTTTAACAGAGCAGATAAATACTTCATCACCAACTAAACACTTAAACTATTGCAGGTATTCTTACTTGGGTACAAAATACCATTTATTTTTAGGACTATAGACTTTAGCAAAAGTACCATGCAAAATGGATATATATATGTTTATTAGCATATACATATGCATTTGATGAGGTTGTTTGTTTTGAAAAATAATTTTGAAGACTTGTTTTTAAATAGTAGAAATAGATTGTTTGGTTACGTTTATAAGCTTACTAGTAACCGGACCGATACAGAAGACATTGTACAGGAAACCTACTATAGATACTATAAGAAATATAAAGAGAGCGATAGCATTCCTGAAGGGCATTTTCTGCAACTGAAGTGCATTGCTAAAAATATAGTGATAGACTTATATAGAAAAAAATCGACCAGAAAAGAGAGTATCTTTTCCGACATTAATTATCCTGAACAGATTATTTCAGATAATTCAGAAGATTCCCTTACCATAGTACACAAAAAAATGCTCTATGAAAAAATCCGCGGAGCACTGGAGTGCCTAAATCCTATTACAAAAGAAATTGTCTACCTTACTTATTATAAAAATTTTACTGTAGACCAGATTAGCGCTCTATTTAATCTGGGTAACAATGTAATAGATTATATTCTGAAACAAGGGAACGTTATCATGAGAGATCATTTGGAAAAACTACTCTTGCATAAACGATTATCGCTAAATTAGAGATCACGCATCTAGATCTGTCAGCCCACACTTGGCGATTAATAGTCAAATGTGGGTAACACGTTATCAAATCGCCCCACCTCTGATCGGTGAACCCACACTTGGAAGTCACTGTTCTCTGATTTGTCATCTTCGAAGGAGATCCAGTCTATTATAAATATTATTATTCCTTGTCTTGCTGGACATTTTAGGAGTTTTTTATATTATAAGATCGGCCGGATCGCGGTATTTTTATGACACCGCGATGACGGGTATATTTTGGTGGCAGTTATTAGTTTGTGAACCCACACTTGGTGATTACTATCCAAATGTGGGAGATAAATGATTAAAAGATTCTACACGATTCCGTCGCCCCGAGATTGTGTATCCTCGGGGTCCATGACCTTGTTTAAAACGCCAGCATGACGGTGGTAGTTAGAAGGTTATTGTTTGCTTGTAAACCCCGCACTTGGTAATTTTCTTCCATATGTGGGAGACACGTTATCAAATCACACCATTATCCTCAATTACCAGCTAATATTTTTAAAATATTCAGAAAACTTATACATTTCTATAAGCTTCCTAAATATACCGGCCAATAATAGGACTAAATAATTTATCTGGCTAGTAATTATAAGTAACAAAATTGCTATTCCGATTTATTACAATAAGGTGGTAATTAATGAAGAAATTTGCACGTTTATATAGCGTTCCCGTTGCAATGGGAATCATAGGTAACTTTATAGCAGGTTGTGGTGGTAACACAGCAGAAGGCAGCTCACACAGCAATGCTAAAGACAGTAATTCTAGCAGCTCCTCAGTAAAAAGTGGTAGCAGTAAAGCAGCTAGCGTAAAAAGAGCTAAACAAGTATCAGCAGTAGATAATAGAGATGGAAGATCTACAGTTGCATCTGTAAAAGGGGATAAAAAACCAACTAATCCATTAAGAGATCTTACTAATGTTGAAGCAGAGCTAGATGCTGCACTTAAAAGTTCAGAAACCAGAAGAAAAAGCAGCGCTGCATCTGTAGGAAAATCTAAAGCGGCGGGAGTTGCAGTCACCAATACAACTGGTCAGGTAGATGCTGAAACAAGCACAAACACAACAACATCCAAAACATCTACAAGTTCTGATACTTTACAAGATGGTGAAAAAGAAATTTTACGTTATGTTAACGCCGTAGGACGAATAGTTACAAAGACTCAGTCCGACCTTGCTAGCGTTAAACAGGATGTTGCTGGAGTTAAGAGTGATGTTACTAGCGTGAAAGATGATGTTGCTGGAGTTAAAAGCAAATTAGAAGGTACCAGCACTGCTGTAGGAGAAGTAAAATCCGGCGTAGATAGCGTAAGCTCTGCCGTTGGAGATGTAAAATCCGGCGTAGATAGCGTAAGCTCTGCCGTTGGAGATGTAAAATCCGGCGTAGATAGCGTA
>JAUICQ010000007.1 GCA_030427425.1 Fimbriimonadia bacterium
TAGTCTTGGATATGTTTTAACATAAGCTTGACGTTTCTTTGAACAATAGATGGGTCTATCTGCATTCTTCCCATAGGAAACCTCCTGGTAAGAAATAGTATAGATCATCTAGGACCAAATACCCTGCTTTAATGACGCAATGATATTGCAATCGCAAACAGGGATTAATCATGTTTGTCACCGAATTAGTGAACACACACAAGGATGACGGTCTGGTTGGAGAGGCGAGTCGGTAGTATTGGCCCCACATTTGACAGTCCTTTTGCTTAGATTGTTATTCCGGAAAGGGCAAAAATAAGGTCATGGACCCCGAAATATATAAGTTTCTCCGGGGTGACAATTCAGAGGCGGGACTAAAGCTATTACTCTTCTCCTCACTCGGTCGTCATCCTTGGAGGGGATCCATTTACTTGCAGATGGCTAGAGTATCCCAACAGCACAGGATGTCGGGATACCACTAATTATTTGACGCCTTTTAGGAATCTTAGTCCGAATGCACCTAGGGCAAAATAGATAGCTGAGAGGGTCATTAGGGTGGCATAGCCCATGTGTGTATAGTGATCTACCCCGCCAATATTCTCAGATCCGTATAGGCCTAACAAGAAAGCACCGATTGGTGGTCCGAAGCTTTGTGGCAGTGTAATCGCGATATGCCATACAGCCATCTCCTTACCGCTATTAGTTTTAGTAGGCAAGACACTTGTTCCTAGTGCCCAATCTACGGTGGTATAAACTCCGTAGCAGATACCGAATAGGAGTCCTACAATAAGAGCATGGGTCAGCGTAGTGCACCAGACAAAAGCTAATGTGATAATTGATATTAGCGTATTGGAAACGTAGATCATCCTTATTCTTCCAAACTTATCAGCAAGGAATCCGGATGTTACGCTACTTATGGTCTGACCTATTACTATTAGTATCAATAAAGATTGTAGTGGACCTACGGTATCTTTTAGTCCGATAACGTCACCTAAGTATAGTTTTAGGTAGGGAGAGAGTGAGTAGAATCCCAGCATGACCATAAATCGTGTGATCCATACCCAAGCAAAATTAGGGTATTTCTTTGGGCTAATCCAGAGTGATTTTGTGTATTCTACAATTTCGAATTTATCATTTAAGGTTGATGGGGTGTCTTTCATTTTACCAAGTGTGATGCTCATCATAAGGAAGAGTACACCGGCAATGGCACCATACATCATAGCTAGCCTGGCTCTTAGAAGGGGGTCGGCGTTATCTATACCCCTGAGGAGTAATCCTGAGACAGCTACACCAATTACTACTCCTATCAGGTTCATCATATTCATGTATCCGCTGGCTGTACCTTTCTGGTGATCTGGTACCTGATCTGGAATAATACCCAAGTATGCTCCAGAAGCAGTATTCATTCCTAGCTGTAACAAGACAAAACCGGCTACAAAAGAGTATAGTTCTTGATAATAAGCACTGAATGCCATTATTCCTAAGGACACAATACTGATACATGTTCCATAAAAGATGTAAGGCTTTCTTTTTCCCCAAGTGTTTTTACATCTATCACTTAATCCGCCTACATACAAAGGGACAACTGTCGCACATATTGCTCCAGCGGCCATAGTTAATCCTATTAATTTTGCTGTGTCGATTTTTGTAGCTAAGCTAATTACCTGAGCGTGGGTGGCGAATCCTACTGTAAGTAGAGCGCTCCATACTGCATTGAATCCACAACCAAATATACTAATGACTACTAAGTACCATTGTGGAAGAAGGTTCGATTCCGTCTTATTATCTATTGCATTCATATTAATCTAGTATACTTTTATTTTGAAAAAGAGTTACAATATATTTCTTTTATAGCTATTGAACCCAAGATTGGTAATGATGTATTCAGGTGTGGATCCCCTTCGAGGAAGACGGCCTAGTGGGGAGATGATTGGTAGGCGTGTTCCCACATTTAAAATTTTAAGTTAGTGTTTAAAGTGTTTTCATAGAAGGTCATGGATACCGCTCCGTCCTCGAAGGGGAACCGTACACAATGTCGGGGTGACATTTAGGGATGTAGCACCTCAACTATCACCTCGCTCCTCGCTCTGATCTGTCATTCCGGAACGGAATCGGGTCTGCATTTTAGCTTAGTATACAAAATAAATACTTACATACCGACTAATTAGATAAACTAAATGGTATGAAACAGAAGAATATCTTCCTTATATTGCTCTCAATAACTTTCTGTTCTTTTTTTACTCCCGTATATCCGTACATCGAGGGAGCATACGATATCCTGATTGTTTCTAATGTTGGTGATGCTCAAGCAAATGAAATTCCTCAAATTAGAGAAGTTGATCCAATTCCTACAAATTACAAAAAGTTAATCGAGGAGATACATACGAAAAAAGAGAATGTGATCATTTGGCAGGGTGAGTATAAATATCTAGCCAATTACTCTTTAACCGGATTTAAGCTTATTATCCTAGACCAACTAGAGGTCATAGATCCGGTTGATTATGTTAACCTGAACAATGTACTCTTACTTCCTAAAAATTCCGGAACGATTATAATTGGTATTGCTACAAAAAATGAGGCGATGGAGCACTTACTACCTAACGTAAACGTAGTTGAAAATAATGCTGATGTTCTAGATGCTATTGGTAGCAACTATCCGAATATATCCAAACTAAATCTTGAAAGCAAGAACTGTTATCCTATTCACCAAAAATTGGATCAGAAAAAGATTGTTTTTAAAAACTATGATGAGCAGTATAATGACGATCTTCCCTTCATTAGCAATCTTCATAACTTTAAGAATAATACTAATTTTCAAGAATGGTACGTAAAGATTGCTTCTCAAAATACTTCTTCTCAAAATACTTTTTCTAAAGAAATAAAAGTAAAAATATACGACAAAGAATACACTTTAAAGTGTGATGAAAATAGTGTTACTCTTGATGGACAACAAATAGAGATCGGACCGCTGGGTAACAGAAGTATTACTGATATAAAGACGTATACATATGAAAACTATTTTTACATGATAATTAATCTGGGTGATATATTCCGGGTGGTGCAGTTGAAGATAGATAAAAATAATTCAAAAAATCCTATCACTGAGTATGGATTTATAGAATTGGCTGGTTCTCCTGGGAAGTATGCTGCCGGATTCACTCCCGTTCCTACAGGAGAGATCTTCCATATGATGTTCGTCCCTGCTTATATTGAAAATAAAGGTTATACCATCTACCCAATATGGCTAGGAACGGAGAATGATAATGTTCCAGAGATTGATGACATTGATGGTAGGATAATCGCTTCGTTGGGTACCGGTTATGATATTCCAAGTGAGAAGTTGAAGGCTGCAATAACTTTAGAAGAGAAAAAAGACAAAGATGATACTCAGGAGAAAACAGAGCAAGTGATTTCTGTAGAGTATCTTTATAACACTGGAATGTCTAATGAGGGAGCGGAATTAGATAAAGGATTTTTCGAAGTGCCTTTTAAAATGGAAGATTTTATCCAGAACGATACCTCTGAAAAGAACAAAAAAGAGTACTTGGCGGAATGTTCATATGGTAAAGATGTATTGACTGCAGATTTATTAGAACGATATAAAATTAAAGAGATTAATTGTAGTTCTATCCATGTTCTTGGTGATGCGTGTTTGATGGAACCTTATAAGTTTTATACAAAGCACATTAATTTAATCGGAAACATTACCCTTACTCCGAATGGAAATATATTAGTAGTATCCAAGCATGAAAACCCAGACAATCCTGAGATAGATAGTAAATTTACAGACTATTCTGGACATGTCTCCTGTTTTAAGTTTATTCCTACTAGTATGGAGGATGCATTTGCAAAGAGGGTGAAGCAGTCCACCCTCCATATAGACTGGACTTATACAATATATTCCCAATTTAATGTAGAGGATAGTGAAAATAAGATTAGTTTAGAACATTTGGAAGAAAATCGTGGAACGCTTTTCTCTAACGGTACAAATTTATCAAAAGACTTAAACGTTATTCCGAATTTAGTGGTTTATAATTCTCCGGAAAGGGAGTGGATTGGTGTGCGGTTGGAGAATGATAGTGTGCAGTTGGAGAATGATAGTGTGCTCTGGATGGATTCTATGGTTGATAAGCCAGAGATTAGTACGGAATGGCTCTATAAAAACTATAAAAGAGCCAATTCCACGATTAAGGATAGAAAGCTAATAGCGTCTGGAACGCGTATTACTCAACCCGATTATCTAAATTCGAGGGAGTACTACAAAACGTTTCCTTCACTGTTAAAACCAGGGAATATATTTAATATTAATGCAAATAATACTGCTAATCCTTTCCGTATATCTAGGAGTGTTCCTATTACGATATCTAGTATGGGTAAGGGAAAGAAGTTTATAGATTTGGCAAGAGAATATATAGTCGATGATTCCTCAATTCCATTAACACCTGCTGGTATTGGAAGTAAATTTTCACCACTAAGCTATGTAGCAACCAATAGCGGTGATAGATCTACACTGCAAAGAATAGGCAAGCTAGAGAATGATTACTACATAGCTGAGAAGCGCACAATTGCATCGATTAGAACGTTGAAAATTCAGAGTTGTTCCGAACGTAGGATCTCTCATGGCACAGATATAATATATTGCAGAGAAACATCTCTTGACACAGTGAACAACTGTTCTACTTGTGCAGGTGATGGAGGGATTATTATTAATAATAAATTTTTTACTGAAATCAAATTTAATTCAGATAACTCCGATTACCATTCATGGAGAGATAATATACCTGTAGAGTTTAATCGGGAATGGAAGTATCCAGCTATTATTAAAGGATTTACTTTAGATTCAGAATTAAAATATATCGTCTACGATAGAGGCTGGAACCGATTCTTTATTGTTGATGAAAACTGTAACCTGCTCTGGTGTACAAGGTATATCCCTGATGTCATATCTTTCGATTCAGTAGAGACATCAGACAAACTGCTAACTTTATATTTCATACAGAAGATAAATAACAGATCTATTCTACTTACTTTAGATGTGAAACATAATAAGTTGTCAGATTCTTTCGTTGAAAATACTGATTCAAAGAATATGCAAACGATATCTTTATATGGAGAGCAAAACAAGCTGATAGTTACTGAAAATGGACTTTACTATAACAATGTGAGGGTGGATCTGAATTATACAGATTATAAAGATTATAAAGTATATGATGCTAAATTCCTTGGTGAATATGGCATTATTCTAAAATTATTTAACAGTAAGACGAATAATCAGAAACTGATCTATGCAGAAGGAGTAGATAATTCCGGACTTACTAATCCTCAGTGGATAGATATCGAGAATTGCGATTCCTTTCTGGACGTAGGGTTTGCTGGTTAGCTGGCGCTTATTCCTTTAGTCCTACTTGTAAATGGACTCGACCTTACTATTTTCGAACTTATCTCATCAATAAATAGAATAATATTAAAACTATTCTTTTCTTTTGTTGTATATTTATAGATATAGCGATGTTTAAAAAACTTTTTCAGGCAGTAGATAAGCTCCTTGGTAGAGGGGTTATTGATGAAGAGCTCTACGAGCAGTTAGAAGTAGCCTTAATACAGGCAGATACTAGTATTGAAATAACTACCAGAATCCTGGAAGAGTTGCGTCAGATTGTAAAAGATGAGAAAATAACCGATCCCGATTTGATGAAAGAACGTTTAGAAAAATTAATTTCTGAACGACTCATGTTAAATAAGGGCGGGAGTCTGAATGTAAGTGAGGATAATAATACTCCAACAGTATATCTAATAGTAGGGACCAACGGAGCAGGTAAAACCACATCCATTGCTAAGCTTGCCTATAAATTAAAGAAAAAAGGGAATACAGTGCTGCTTGCTGCGGGGGATACTTTCAGAGCTGCGGCTATAGATCAGCTAGAGACATGGGCTGAGCGGGTTGATGTTCCTATTGTAAAATCTCAACCAGGTGGCGATTCCGCTGCTGTTATATTTGACGCCATACAATCGGCTAAATCGAAAGGTATCCAGTATGTGCTAGCCGATACCGCGGGTAGGCAGCATAGTAAGACGAATCTAATGCAAGAGCTTCAGAAGGTAAGTAAGGTTGTTGAAAAGGCCCTAGGGAAACCTGCAGATGAAGTACTTCTGGTTATTGATGCTCATACGGGTCAGAACGCGATTAAACAGGCTGAGAACTACTTGAAGTTTGCCGGTATAACAGGTTTAATTGTGACAAAGCTGGATGGTACCTCCAGAGGTGGAGCAATGCTAGGGATTTATGAAACATTGAAGATTCCTATCAAGTTGGTGGGGACTGGTGAATCTATCGAGAATCTACACAAGTTTAATCCGGAAATATTTGCTAGCAACCTGCTCTATCAACAGTAGATAGAAGGACAGAGTGTTTCATCAGATTTTTTCGTTTGGGTTTGTTAGTTATTGAATCCCACACTTGGTGATTTTCTTGTAATAGTGGATCCCCTTCGAGGATGACGAGCGAGTGAGGGGATGGGTAATAGCTTTAACCCCACCTCTGAATTATCAGCCCGGAACGGAATCCAGTCTATTATAAATATTATTTTGAACCCACATTGGGTGCTTTTCTTGTAATAGTGGATCCCCTTCGAGGATGACGACCAAGTGAGGGGATGGGTAATAGCTTTAACCCCACCTCTGAATTGTCATTCCGGAACGGAATCCAGTCTATTATAAATATTATTTTGAACCCACATTGAGTGCTTTTCTTGTAATTGTGGATCCCCTTCGAGGATGACGAGCGAGTGAGGGGATGGGTAATAGCTTTAACCCCACATCTGAATTATCAGCCCGGAACGGAATCCAGTCTATTGTAAATATTATTTTGAACCCACATTGGGTGCTTTTCTTGTAATTGTGGATCCCCTTCGAGGATGACGAGCGAGTGAGGGGATGGGTAATAGCTTTAACCCCACCTCTGAATTGTCATTCCGGAACGGAATCCAGTCTATTGTAAATATTATTTTGAACCCACACTTGGTGATTTTCTTCTAAATGTGGATCCCCTTCGAGGATGACGAGCGAGTGAGGGGATGGGTAATAGCTTTAACCCTACATCTGAATTGTCATTCCGGAACGGAATCCAGTCTATTGTAAATATTATTTTTCCTCACTGGTTACTTCTCTAATCTGATTTAATCGTTTTCGCTCCGGGTGGCAATTTAAATGCCCTGGATATATTTCTTGCAGATCTTACTAGTGCAGGCAGCATAATGACAGCATTCTTATAATCCTTAGAGTTTATCAGTTCGTTGTAACAAATGGAGCACTGTAATAAGCAGAATGAACAATTTATGCAGCAATAAATAGGTGAATACTTATGCAACGAGATTAGTTCTAGGCACTTTTCATTACTACAGCAGCAACCGATAGCACCTGTGCACAAACCTAGTGCCTGCCAACAATCTCCTTCATACAGATGTAATCCGCTTAAAATTAAAGAAAATCCGCAGTAGTGGAATTCGGGGATTTCGACACCTTGGAGGGCTTTTTTTTCTTCTTGCTGAGCAAGTGTATCAATATCGTTGGTCGGTAGAACTCCTTCTGGATTATCCTGATTACTAGGTAGTTCGCACAACTTCTGTAATCCATCGTGTATGGCATCCAGTTCCTCTTTAGTATGCTGTATTAATCTATCGATGTCATCCGGTGCCGTAAGTGTATCTTCTGCAGCAGAAGATACACAGTTAAAGCATATGTGAAATATTATTATCAAGCAGTATAAACGATTAATCAGCATTACATACCTCCTTACTTACTAAGTAGTTATTTCTTTTATTGGTAGAAATTCTGTACGCAAGTTTATCAAAAGCCCTTTCTACTTGTTCTACAATATCTTCTTCTTCTGTATCGGTATCGGAATTAGTATCATATTGTATACCAAGATCGAATTCTGGATATACAGGGGTTAGTTTGTCATTTATAGCATAGAATATCCTGTCAAAACTATTTATTGCCAGCTCTAGTTCTGTGTTTAAGCTTTCCTCAGGAAAACCACGAGCTAGTTCAGCTTTTTCAAATTCTTCTTGCTTTATTAAACATACTTCTTTAACCCAATTGTCTATGTAGGCATCATCAGAGATGGGTTCATCTTTAAATGTAACTGTTGGAAGAACAGGATCTATTTCCAGCAGTATTGGGTTGCCGCTAATTTCGTTGTTATCTTGCTTCCAGTATAATATCTGAGCTTCGGGGCCTATCCAGTCTATTTCTACGTGAGATTTCATGTCAAATGGCTTACAACTATTATCGGATTTCATCTGAATGACTCTTGTCCACACAACAGAAGCGAGTGATATTTTAGTCGCTTTAGGGTGTTTGTCTTTAACGCTCAACATCTGATATGTTTTAAAAAGTGCAACTTCTCCTTTAGTTCTACTACCAAAAAGAGTGGCACCATTATCAGATAAGGTTCTTGCAATTAGTTCACCAGCACCTTTTACGTTATAATCTACTAGTACAGAAATACTGGAGAATGTATCAAGTTTATGTCTAGGGAGATACTGGAGTATGTTAGAAAATTTTCCTCTAAAGCCTACATTTTTTAACCATATATGTATGTATTCCAAATTCTTTTTAGCTTTAGTGCTTAGTTTTTTCTGGATATTATCCATCATTTTCGTGTAGAAATCAGCATAAAATTTCTTTACTTCTTTATCAGATAAATATATGGAATCTACATCTATTTCTTCTCCTTTATTCTCTAAAATTACATCACTTTCAGAACATGCTTGCTTAGCTGTTTCAAAAAATTCTTGAAAATCTTTATTATAGAGTAGTGCAAATTCAGATTTTAGTTGAACTTTTTCTGGTAACAACTGTTTTATGATATATATGCACTGAACATACATATTAAAATTAAGTTTTTCTTCAGTGCTTAATTCTCGTAAATCTAGAATCAGATTCTTGTTAGAGAGTGAATTTTCAGATATGCCAACTGCTGTGATAAATTTTACAAAATCGGGGAAAAATTCGGAATCTTCTCTGTCTATGAGAACTGCCATAGGTAGTTTTTTAAGTTTGCAATAGATATTTCCATCGGGTAGTTCTTTCCATTCTATAAACGATTCTTTTTTAGATGTAGATTTCATTTTTGGTTCTATACTACCGATATTTTTCCAGTTGCTATTTTCTTCTATATACGGAGTAATAAATTCAAACCTTCCATCTAATTTTTCTACTACCATTCCCCATAGAGTGTATCCATTCCAGCAAAAATCGGTATCTTTCATCGGTAGTCCGGAAACATAAGCTGTAATATTTTTTTCCTCATCAGTAGAATCTTGGAAAAGTTGCTTTAATAGCGAACCGAATTTTTCTTTAAGCACTCTTTTAGCAAAATCTTTTGCATCATATATCATGAACAATTTTGCACCTTTCTTCGCTGGAGCAGAGCAAATATAGAGACCTGTTGTAACTTCTACTAAAGATGTATTATCTTTAGAAAGTTCCTCAAAATGTGATGTTACTACCTGATTAGTGGGAACAGTGTTCTCTTCAAATGCAGCTTGAGGAATATCTATAAAATTTAAGTCACCACAGAGGTGTATTTTATCTCCAATTTCTAAATTATATCTAGCTGCTAGACTATTTTTTTCAACTGTATGAATGATAAAAGATTCATCATTACACTCTCCCTTTATTCCCAGATTGTAGCGGAAGGTAAATGGATTGGTCTTAAAGTTAATGACATCCATCTCTTTTCCTGGTTTATATATCATTTCAGATCCAGGATAGTATACGGATAACGATTTCAATTGGTTCTCTATTCTATTAAAAGTTGATAGAGAAGTGTTTAAAGCTTTTAATCCTCTTGTATCTAGTTCTCTAAATAAGTTTCTAGTACGTAGATCTAACCCTAATCGGATCCGGTAATTTTCTAAACTTGGGAGAATTTTACTGTAATTTTCATACACTCTGGAAGTTATAAGTGGCATGATTTCAGATCCGCATAGGTAGTCGAGTAAAGATCCTGCTGATATCGCATACTGTATGATGGACTTTTCATCTTCTGTTTTACCAAGTAAATTGAGCATGACTGCTTCATTTGTATGTAGATTTCCTGAGGCAGCATCATACTGTAATTTTCCTTTGCCAGCTAGGTCTACCATTCTTTGTTCAAATTCTTCGGAAGTATATTCAGTAATTTTTAATTCTGCGCTGGATTGGCACCTATTAAAGACAGAGAGGGCTAGTAAGCCGAAAGGTATTAATAACTTATAATTTTTCATAATCTTGTTACAATTTCTTAAAATTCAACAATGTTGAATAAAGTTGAACGTAATATAGTCGAGATTGTACCACAATTAAAGAAATATTTTAATACTGTAATTGTGCTGGGATGCTGAAGTATTACATTAATACCTTTGATTTTTTTACAGATTCCGGGATGCTTAAATAAACCTTGTTTAATGTGGTGTTGTGTACTTCTAATGGGTGTTGAATAATATTTTCACAGATCTCCCTGTGCATATTTTCATCAAATAGTGGCACTTCACCAGAAACATCAAAATAGATTACAAGCCAGGAAGATGATGCCATTGTTTCAATTACATGGAGAATATCTTCCATGCTCATTCCATTAGCGATAATTCTATAATAAGGTTTTACATATCTTTTTCTGATGTTATTAATCCCGTATACTCCGGATAGAATCATTCTTTTCGTAGGAAGCATAGGAGTATAATCGGTGTTAATTGCACATCTTGCGCTTCCTAAAGGCAAGCAGATAGGAGTGTTTTCTAAACCGAAACATTCGTGCAGGAGTGTATCATCCTGATTGATGCATTCAGCTATCATCTCAGGGGTCCATCTAGGTAGAGAGCCGTCTGCTAGTGCTGCTGAAAGGAGTGCGCCGTTACCTATTTCATGATTGTTTTCTAGTAGGCGTTTCCATTCATTAAGATAATCGATATTATCTTTAGAATCGAAGAAGAAGGTGCCTTGTAGATTATTTTTATTTAAGCAGGATAATATATTTTCTGGCGGAGTACTTTTAATCCCGCCATATACTAGGGATACGATACTATTTCTATTATGTGAATTGGCAAGATGGTTCATATTACTTATTTACATCCTGAACCATTTTGCTATTAAAAAACAACTATTTAGATAGATAAATCTTATTTTTGGTAGCATTTAGTTTCCATCGTGAAAATAGAGGCGTTCAATATGATAGCATCTACCAGTTGTACTATCCACTTCTAGCACTACGCCAGATAGTTGTGCATCTCCGCTTGCGACTTCAAACGGTGTAGGCATATCGGTTAAAAATCTTTGAATATTATTAAATCTATCAACTCCAATTACTCCGTCTCGGGGTCCGCACATGCCTACATCTGTAATGTAAGCAGTCCCTTTTGGTAATACTCTGTTGTCGGCGGTTTGTACATGCGTATGTGTTCCGAGTACTCCGGTAACTTTGCCGTCAAGGTACCATCCCATTGTAATTTTTTCACTAGTTGCTTCGCCATGGAAATCGACTAGTATGTGTGGCGTATTAATTTCAGTGAGGATGTTGTTGATGCATGCGAACGGACTATCGTACATATTCATATAAACTCGGCCACATAAATTAATGACACAGAGCTCTATTTCTGCTTTAGATATAGTACAGAGTCCTGTTCCAGGTGCGCCCTTAGGGAGGTTGTAGGGTCTTATTATTCCTGAACACTGGTCTAAATAGGGGTAGATCTCTTTCTTGGCGAAAGCATGATTCCCCAATGTGATAGCATCTACGCCCACTTCAAAGAGTCTATCTGCTATATTGGCCGTAATCCCTTTTCCGCTAGCAGAATTTTCACCATTAACTATAGTGAAGAGAGGTTGGTGTTCGTCCTGAAGGTCTGGTAGATGTTGTTCAACAATCTTTCTTCCTGGCTTTCCGAAGATATCTCCTAAAAATAGTATTTTATATCTTTCCATTAATCGTCCTTGTTATTAGTATACGCTGCAATTGCGTCCTGAATTATGTCGTAGCTGTATCCTTTATAGGATAGATATCTTACGGCTTTTTGATGATCTACCAAATGGGGTGATTTAAATTTTTTTGATAGTAGGGATGTGCAGTTATCATGTTCATCATTTGAGGAGAGTGTTGCTAGATAATTATCTACATCTTCAGCTGGGGCACCTTTTGATATTAATTTTCCTTTTAGCTGATGTTTTCCTAGCTTTTTGCTTTTCTGATAGTACTCTCCGTATTCTGTTGTAGTACGGGAGTCGTTGAGGACATTATGATTCTTTAATATCTCTACAGCTTCGTTAATAATGCTTGCATCAATATCTTTTTTAGCAAGATACTCTTTTATGGTTTTTACGAACATCGGCTTTCTCTCCAGTTGCTTAAGTGCAACGGTAGTAGCCTTGTCTAGTTCTTTGTTTCCAGAAGGTTTAATCACTACCCATTAGTATATCTGAATTTTGGGTAGTGATTTTATTATGAGTTTTTATATTATGTTTTTTAATTTAAACAACAAACGGAGCGAATACTTCACGTACATCCTGAATGTTATCTAGTTCCCAGAGTGTCTCTAAGGCCTCTTCTACTTGGCCAGGAGCGAGTACATTGCTTGCCAAGCTTCTGAATTTTTTCTCTACTTCAAGGTTATTCATCGGATTCAGCGCATGACCTTCTGGTGCGTCTACTCTTTTTTCGTAAACTCTACCATCTTTCATTTTTACTGTAATGGTGTTAGGAATTCCTTTTTCTGGATAAAGTTTATCCAATTCAGCATCTGGCACGACCTTTGTTTTTGCTACTAGTGAGAGTAGTGCTTCATCAGTGTATCGTGATTGTGCAAAAGTTTCCATAGTTACTTTTCCGTCTACGAGTGCAGCACAAGTAATATACGGTAGTGAGTGATCGGCGGTCTCTCTCGATTGTGGTCGCCATTTTTCTGGTTCTCCACCGATAATTTCATAAGATGCATTGAATGTAGCAATAGTAACATCTTCAATCTCATCTATATCAAAAGTTTTACCATGCTGTGCTACTAGCTGTTCAGCAGCATCAACAGCGCTCTGACTGTGGTATTCGGCTGGATACTTCTTGATGTATGTCTTAAGAATCATGAATTCATCATCTTCAGTTCCACCAAAATGTGGGACATCAAACTTATCATGTGATACCTGATTAAAGAATCCCATCTCTCCCTCAAAAATTTCTGACGGACCGCTCATGCCGCATTTTGCAAGTAGTGTAGCAAATACGCCATTTCTAGAAGCATTTGCAAAGGCACACCCTTTCCACATTGAGAGTTCTCCTACACGGGTCTGTCTCATAGCGTTTCCTGCGATACCAGAGAGTCCCAGTGCGTGTACCATCTGGTTTTCACTAAACCCTAACATGGCGCCACAACCAGCAACAGTACTAAATGCACCATATGTTACATGATCCCATCCGCGTTTTCTTATAGAGTAAGCATCGCACAATCGGCACTGTACTTCATAAGCTGCTACTATACCTAAAATAAGTGCTTCACCTGGCATATCGAATGTTTCTGCAATAGCTAGTAAAGCTGCAATATTATCACTAGGATGTGCTGGCTCTTTACTTAGGTACGTATCGTTGTAATCTAAGTACCGGAACATAACTCCGTTTGCGAATGCTGCCATATCTGGAGTAGTTCTGTTTCTTGCTCCAATAACACTGGTAAGACAACCTTCTCCTGCTAAGGATGCTAATTCACGGGATATTTTTGCAGGCTCTGAAAGCCATGCGCCCATTGCGCATCCAAAACTATCAATCACCCTTCTTTTAGCTTCTACAATAGCTTTTTCAGGAAGATGTTCATATCTTAAATTACATGCAAAATCTGCAATTTTATCAGCTAAATTCATAGTTTCAGCTTACTCGTAAATATATAGGTATTTCACCTTTTTTTTATAAATTGATATATAAAATAGTATGATAGGTACAGAAGTATTATGATGAATGATTATATTTAAGTTTATTATTCCAAGTAAACTAATTAACAAGCAATTGAATGTGATCTATGATTTCGAACATTTTTAAGTTTACAAAAAAGAAGAGGCGTACTTTAAGTGTTGTACTGTTAAGCTTAGGTATTTATACGCTAATTAATTACTCTGTAGCTAGAGTGTACGTGAGTCCACCACGGAAAACAGCAGGCGATCCTCCTCCGGGTTTCATTGATACTATTTTTCCTTGTAACAATATTAATATGCCGATTTGGGTTACCCAATCATTATATGAAGGGAAGCCGAAGGGAAATCTGGTCTATGTGTTGGTGCATGGATATAGAAATTGTAGAAAGTACTGGTTAGATATAGCACGTTCCCTTTCGGATCAGGGCAATGAAGTGGTGGTAACCGCATTAAGGGGTCATGATTCCAATAATTATCCTCATACATGCTACGGGATAGATGAATCGAAAGATGTTGCTAAGCTAATTGATTGGGTACATCAGCAGTATAAGAATGCTGAGGCAAAAATTATTTTAGTGGGTACATCTTTAGGAGGAGCCACTTGTTGGCTTGCTTCGGAAATAGAATCCCGTGTTCATGGAATTGTTTCCGATGGAACGTTTATTGATGCGTTTAAAAGTGGGGACAGGTGGTTAGCCAATGCTTTTGTAGCGGGTGATATTTTCTTTAAACCGATGCCACATCTCACACAGTACTTAATAGGTAGGAGCATGAAAGATGCTTCTCCGATTAGAGCTGCGTTAAAATGGAGAGGAAAGCCTTGTCTTATTATACATAGTGAAAAAGATCATCTAGTAACCAATGATGAATCCAACTACCTCGCTAAATTATGTGGCGGAGATGTATGGACCGTGAAAGAGGTGGGTCATGTGGAAGGAGCTTTGAAAAACAAAGATGATTATACACAGAAGCTTATCGAATTTGGCAAGAGGGTACGTAATTAGTCTGCGTTGAAGAGTTGTTTTTTTAGAGTGTGGGCTGACAGATCGGATGTAGGGCTAAAACTATTAATCATCTCCTCACTGGTTCGTCATCCTAGAATGGGATCCACATTTAGAAGAGAAACATCAAGTGTGGTTTCAAAAATACTTTTAAAAGAACGTCATGGACGGAGCCGGGATCCGGCATATTTAATATTCTGAAGAGTTTCAATTTATAGAAAGCCAAGGAATAAAATATTTTACAACCAACTATTTACCTTTTTAATCAAGATCTGGTAATATTGGGCTGGCTTCGGCCGATAATAAAAATAACTTACATTCAGGAGGTGTTATTTAATGAAGAGTAATTGTAACAAGTGTATTTTGGAAGGGAGTAGGTTTTAATACCACATTCTTTTTGAGTGGAGCATGATGAACTTGCTCCCAAAGGCGACAATCGATATTGATTGTCGCCTTTTTTGCTATAATAGATACATGGCATATGCAGGCGATTTATTTCCTAACTTTAGTTTGAATGATAGTGATGGAAATACAGTTACAAATTCCGTTCTTAACGGGAAGACAACAGTTATCTACTTTTATCCGAAAGATAGTACTCCAGGATGCACTCAAGAATCGTGTGATTTCCGAGATTTATCCACAGCAAGTAAGAGTGTGCAGATCATCGGGATTAGTCCGGATGATGCAAAATCGCATCAGAAGTTTATCGATAAATTCCAGTTAAATTTCACTCTACTCTGTGATACAGAGAATGCTCTTGCTGAAGAGTTAGGGATATGGGTGGAAAAGAGTATGTTCGGTAAAAAATACATGGGTATAGAGCGTACCACCTACCTGATTGATGGGAAGGGCGTTATCCAGAAAATTTGGAATAATGTAAGTGTTGGCAATCATGCAAAAGAAGTGATGGATGCAGCTAAAGAGGTAGAAGCAAGCAGTGGGGTCTGATTAATTCAGCCCCCCGATTATTATTTACAGAACTGTTTGCTGATAATGAGTCTTTGAATTTCACTACATCCTTCTCCGATCTCTGTAAGTTTGGCATCACGCCATAATTTTTCTACGAGGTGCTTAAAGGTCATTCCTCTTCCACCATGAACTTGGATTGCCCGATTGGTGCATCTATTTGCTGTTTCGCTTGCATACAATTTAGCCATAGCAGCAGCCATTGTTACATCTTCTTTTTTATCGTAGAGTTCTGCACCCTTGTATAATAGGAGTCGTGCGGATTCTAGGTCTACAGCGCTATCGGCTATCATATTCTGTACCGATTGCATATCGCACAGTTTTCTATTAAACTGCTCTCTACTTTTTGAGTATTCTACCGTTAGTTGGAATGCTTTTTCAGCGATTCCAAGAGCCATAGCTGCGATCCCTAGCCGCCCCTTGCCCAGGAAGCTAATGGCTTGTTCAAAGGTACATGGGGTATGCCATGCAAGCGCATTGGTCAATTTGAATCGTACTGTGTTAGATGCTTGCACTCCAATGGTGTGTATGCGTTCTACAATTTCAAATCCAGGCTGATTGGTCTCCATGAGGAATGCAGAAAGTTCTTTATCGTTAACTCTTGCAATAACTATAATCAGATCGGCTTTGCCTCCGTTGGTGATAAACATTTTCTCACCATTGAGGTGTACGTATCCTGGTTTATCTTCGATAAAAGTTGCTCTTGTGCTAACTCTTCTTGCATCACTTCCTGCATCGGGTTCGGTAAGGGCCCATGCTAGTTTTATTTTCCCTTTTGAAATGGCGTCTAGATATTTATCTTTCTGTTCGGGTGTTGCTAAGTGGATGATGTGTGTGATACAGAGAGCGTTGATTGCAGCAACGTTCATGGCTAGTGCGGGATCGTTCTGGGCTAGGATACGGCATGCTTCCACATATGCTTTGCATGAAACATGCTCTCCATTAGAATCTGGAATGGACATGTTAAGGAGTCCGATCTCTGCTAATTTGGTCCAGATGTTATCCGGAAAACTTTTATTTTCTTCCCATTCTCGTGTATTTGGTAGCACTTCACATTCAGCGAATTCTTGTACTCTTTCAATGAAGGTAGTCTCTTCGGGATTGAGGTTGTGGTAGATACTGTTACCGGAGTATCCATTTAGTCTGTTCATATTATTATTATTGGTATTTTGTTCCTGTAAAATTTAGGGAGATCTGCTTATGATTATGCATTTAGGGTTTAGGTATAGAATAAAAGATAAAAATAGAGCAGTTAATCTAGATGTAGAAGTCTCAATCTTCTATCTAGTATTTTTTTCAAAGTCTCTTTAAACGCTGTTTTCGACATCCACTGGAAGATACTTGCATCTGCAACATGGATTGCACCTACAATAAGTAGTTCTATTAAAATTGAGAATTGCATTTCCTGGGCATCTTCTGGGCAGTTCAATGCATCAAAAGTAAATAGGGATGCACATTTTCCCAGCATGTACATTTTATAACCAATGTTACGGAGAGTAATGAACTCTTTGCGATATAGGGTTTTTACCCAGTTAGGTAGGTAGTCGATATTCTGTATAAGGTTTTCAACGGGGGCTCTAGATAAGTACTCTGCCATTCCAGCGATATAATCGATCTCGTGCCTTAAGAATTCTTCTGCTGCAGTAAACTGATCTGTGTTTTCGTATTGATTAATCATGGATGCTTCGATAGAAGATGTGTTAGGATGAAAATCCCTGTTATCAGCATTTATGGCGTTAAAAAGTATGAAAAATGGTATGGTAAATATTGCCAATTTTAATTTAGTATATGCTTGCATTTAGTTGTTATGATACCAGATGTTGTGATCTGTAGAGAATAAGGTTTGGAGGGCAGCTATTGGAAACGATTTTTATAAGCTGGATAATATGGATGATATTATTGTGTCTGTAATAATGAAGATAAAAATATATTTCATACCATCGGAACTTGTCAACATGATTATTTGGTAAGCGACGTCCTCAGGGAAATAAAATGCATTCATCTTAAGAGATGCAAGCAAAATGCATGTTGTAGTATAAATTATTACTCGGGCATCATGGGTGTTTCTATTATAGAGAGTTCTGAGGGATCTTGGTAATCGATCTGGTCTTTCAGGTGGGTAGGTAATGATGATTTGTGCTGCCGGCTCAATGTTTCCTGTTGGTGGCGTATTGTTATTAGTAGGGATCCGTCTTCCGGGTCTAGATCTTGCGTCACCAGTTTCTATGCCTGTTGAATATTCATTCAAACTTCTAGGTTCCGCGTTTATGATATCAAATAACCCAATAAGCAGAATTGCAGATTTTATTAGTTGTTTATTTACACGTAGCTGCATATGCTTAGAGTATACCAGAGCATACATTGGCCGATCTTTAGCTGTATGTTCTGGTATATTTTATTTTAACCAATTGTCTTATTATTATAGTTTAATGGAAATGGGTTTGATTTATAGATTTTAGGTGCTTACTAGCTTTTTCTTTTAGTGCCATCTCTTCAAAACTACAATACATAGCATTATCTGCAACTGCAATGCATAAGTTGAGGAGCCCTACTAGGTCAATGTAATCTTTACGCTGACTAGCATTAGAACTAGGTTCAAATTGATTTTTGGGATAATTAAGAAAGGTGCAGAAAGTAAATCCTGACAAGGAAGAGTATAGAGAATTTCTGTTATTCATAGCCTTTTTATTGTAGAGGTATTTTGCCCAAGTGGGTATGCAGTCTGCGTCTTTAATGAGGTCTGCTTCTTCCGAAACGTATGAACATATCTCTTCTGTTTGTGGAATAGTGGAGCAGGAGTATCCTTCTGGGAATTCATCTTCAAGACTTGTGTATTGTTGTTCATCATAACTCATGTAGTTAGCATATTGATTCGCGTCAATCATTTCTGTGTCTTGAAATGTCTGAGGAGTCTCGTCTGTTGCAGCGCTGATATGTGATAATAGTATAGCGGCAAGAAATAGTATATTTTTGTTTTTACGTATTTGCATATAAGATGGTTATACCTGAAATTATTTTTAAGTGTAGTTTTACGTTTCTGATAGGTTTTAATTTAGCTTGATAATCTTACTCTTGTAGTTTAATCCAAATGTGGGTGATTTATAGAATCTATGTAATTTTCAACTTTTTCTTTTATTGCTATATTATCTAAACTATTCTTTATATAGCAATCCGCAAAAAAAATACACAAATTAAAAAACCCTACTAGTTTTATGTAATATTCAAGCCAATTCTTGCTACTAGATTTATCGCCAAAGGCGAGGACAGTTACTCCAGATAAGATATAATAGGTAGAATTTCTGATGCCCCTAGCTCTTTTGCTGTAGAGGTATTTTACCCAGACAGGTAGGGAATCTGCATCTTTAATCAGGTCTGTTTCAGAAGAAATGAATATAAGTACTGGCCCTCTACCTTCTATTGGTATAGTGCCGTATTGGTAGTCTCCGTCTGGTAATTTACCTTCTTGAATAGCGTCTTTTAGTTCCTCATAACTCAGGCATTGTCCATCTTTATCAATGCCAATTACTTCTGTGTCTTGAAATGTATGAAGCGGTTCATCAATCGCTGTGCTTAGTTGCGATAGTAGCATGGCGGCAAAAAACAGTATATTTTTGTTTTTACGTACTTGCATATAAGCGTATTTTACCAGACAATTATTGTGAAGAATCCTGATTAATGTACCAGGATTCACTGCTTTTTATCGATGCTTTTTAACATTATTGATGAACATCTCTTTCAGCTCTAATGCTTTTGTATCGTATTCATCTTTACTCTCCCATGTATTTCTTGGGTTAAGTATTTTTGTATCTACTCCATTGCATTTTGTTGGGATAAACAGATTGAAAACGTCTTCTTTTACAAACTCTTCGTTTTCTAATGACCCATCTAATATGCTATCTATAATGCCTCTAGTATCTTTTAGGTGAATGCGATGACCTTTGCCGTAGGATCCGGAAGTCCATCCTGTGTTTACTAGCCATACGTTACAGTTATGTTGTTCAATTTTCTTTTTGAGAAGGGTAGCGTAAGCTTTTGGTTTAAGGGGTAGGAATGGAGACCCAAAGCAAGTAGAGAATGTTGCTTGCGGTTCTGTTATTCCCGATTCTGTTCCAGCCACTTTAGCTGTGTATCCCATTAAGAACTGCTCCATTGCTTGTTCTGGTGTTAGTTTTGATACAGGAGGTAGTACTCCAAATGCATCGCATGTTAGGAAAATGATATTCTTAGGATGGTTGCCCATACTTGGATGGCGTGCATTCTCGATATGCTCTAATGGATAAGCTACTCTCGTGTTCTCTGTACGGGATTTGTCTGTGTAATCGGGTGTGCCATTTTCGTCAAGAATAACATTTTCTAAAACCGATCCAAATTTAATAGCATTCCAAATTTCAGGTTCGTTTTCTCTGGAAAGGTTAATACATTTAGCATAACATCCACCTTCAATGTTGAATATGCCTGTATCGCACCAGCCATGTTCATCATCTCCAATAAGATGTCTATGTGGATCTGCAGAAAGGGTAGTTTTACCAGTTCCGGAAAGACCGAAAAATAGTGCTGCGTCTCCGTTATCTCCTTGGTTTGCAGAGCAGTGCATGCTGAGTACTCCTTGTAGTGGTAGTAGAGCATTTAAGATAGTGAAAACACTCTTCTTAGTTTCACCGGCATACTGAGTGCCCATAATAAGAACTAGTTTTTCATCGAAATTTAGTGCGATTACTGCTTCACCATTTGTTCCGTCTACTGCGGGATCACATTTTTCTTCACATAGATCGATAATAGTCCATTCTGGTTCAAAATTGTCTAATTCTTCTTTGCTTGGACGGATGAGAAGTTGTTTGAAGAATAATGCATGCCAAGCTTTTTCTCCTATAAATCGTACATTAATTCTATATTTGGGATTAGCTCCGCCGTATGCATCTGTAACATAGAGTGTTTTATCTGCAAGTGCTGCCTCAGCTTTTTTCTTAAGATGATCGAAGGTTTCTTTGCTCATCAGAGCATTGTTTTCTCTCCAGATATGATCTTCAATAGTGGAACTGATGACAACAAATTTGTCTTTAGGGGTTCGTCCTGTATATTTTCCTGTATTTGCGACCACTGCTCCGTTGTTGGCTAAAACTGCCTCATCATTTTTAAGAGCATGTTGTATAAGTGTTGGGACAGGTAAGTTTAAAAAAACTGTCTTACCTTCAAGATTGCAAATAGAATTTTTAATGTATTTTTCTGCACATGCCATAAAGTTAATATTCGGTATATGTATTCTGATCTTAAATAGCTAAATATGCTTGATCTATAGGGAAATTTTGAAATAATTATAGTAATTATGAGTAAATACATGTAAAATAACTCAATAAGTAGGAAAGAAAACAGTATATTTTGCAGGAAAAGTTGAAAAATAGTAGAACGTATAAGTTAGGAGATATATGTCTGATATTCTGAGTCAAGACGAAATAGAAGCATTACTGTCAGCAATGGATGATGATGGTAAAGATGGTGAGAGTGACTCGTCGTCAAGTAAAGATGCTGGCAAAGCCAGTTCTGGATTGTTAGTTCCTGCTTATCCGAAGAATAGTCATATTAAATCAGAAGCAGACTTTGAGGTGTACGATTTCAGGAGGCCTGATAAGCTTGGTAGAGATCATATCCGCACGTTACAGCTGCTACATGAGACTTTTTCTCGTCTTACAGGTACTACTCTTTCTGCGCATTTACGTTCACCGGTATCGGTAGAGTTAATTTCTGTTGAGCAGATTCCTTATGAAGAGTATTTGCGAGGAATTTCTCAGTCTATCATGCTTGTGGTGAATCCGCAGCCATTGAGAGGTCAGGCTATTTTTGAATTAGAGCTTGATGTTCTGTTTCCTATGTTAGATAAACTGTTAGGTGGTCCTGGTAGAGGATTAAGTAGAACGGTACTTACAGAGATTGAAAAACCTTTAGTTCAACAGATGTTTCAGAAAATATTTGATTGTTTTGAAACTGCGTGGGAAAATATACATCGATTGGATCTTAAGGTGGATAGTATAGAAAATTCTGTTCAGTTTGTGCAGATATGTCCGCCTAGTGATATGGTTCTAAGCATGTTGTTTGAGATTCGTACAGGGGATATTCGAGGTGCTATGAGCGTCTGTATTCCATATCTACTGCTGAAACCTATAGCTCAGAAATTATCTGCGCAGAAATGGTTTACTAGTGCAAATAAAAATTCGAATCCTGCTACACAAGAAATACTAAAGAGTGCTGTTTTAGATACTTCTTTAGATTGTACAATTGCATTAGGAAGAGCTAAGATTTCGGTGGGCGATTTCCTTAACTTAAGTAAAGGGGATATCGTAAAATTGAATAAAAAATCGGATGGAAATTTGCCTTTATTTGTTGGTGCGGTTCCTAAATTAGTAGGCCGACCAGCTTTAGACGGTAAAAAAATAGTATTTCATGTAACAAAAAGAGTTACAAAGGAGATGGCATCACATCTTTAGGAAAAAATTATGGCTAATATCAATGAACTTCTAGATAAGATAAAAGACATACAAGGAGGTATATGGCCTTCAGTTGCTAATGCGGTTAGTGAAGCTGCAAATAATCTGATTAATTTAAATTATGAGGATGTAGAGATTGCTGATACCTTGGCATTGGGTCCGCTTACTTCTGGGCCGTGCGTGTCGCTCCAGTTTGAATTTGCTGACAAGCAGGGTAATGCGGCTGTAATTGTAATTCCTGAGAAGCTTTTTCTTGGCTTAGTAGGTTTAGTAACTGAGGAAGAAGTAGCTGAATACGAAGAGACTCAGATGATACAGATGAATCCGGTGTTAGATGGATTTATTTCTGGTATTAGTACTGCGCTTACAAATTCTCTTGGTAAAACAGTTGCTATCGAGAAGAAGGACTTTAATTATGGGGCACTGACGTTGCCTCCAGTAATAGCAGAGGACAATGAGTGTGCAAAGATTAATGTATCGTTATCTTCAGGCGATTTAGAAGGCGAAATATACTGGCTTATAGACTCTACTGTTTCTGGTTACATCTCTGGAGTGGAAGATTCTGCACCTGCAGAAGATTCTCCGGCAGAGGTTGCTGCTCCTGCAAATGTTCCTGCTCAGCAATCTGCAAAAGTAGAGAGTGCTATGCCGTCCAGTACTGATGTAGCTGAATCAATTGCTGCCGCACCTGCTGATCCTTTTAATGATACGCCAAAAACATCCAGCTTAGATGTTTTAATGGATGTATCTTTAGAGTTTTGTGTGGAACTGGGACGAATTAAGTTGCCCGTACGTGATATAATTGACTTGGGTGTAGGTTCAATTGTAGAGATAGATAAAGCTGCCGGAGAACCCGTAGATGTAATGGTAAACGGAAGCCTAGTAGCGCAAGGTGAGGTTGTAGTAGTAGAAGATAACTTTGCAGTGCGTGTTACAGAGATACTTAGCCCAAGAGAAAGATTGTATAAGTTAAGTGATAAATCATGAACGAAAATAGAGTAAAAGAAACATTAACAGAAGAGCTACAAGGAGAGAGTACTGCCGACTTACTGAAGAAAGATATTATTCTTCCTGAACCTCAGTCGGGTGGGGTGCAAATTCCTATCCTGCAGTCTTTACAGGTGTTATTTGCTTTTTTACTTTTGTTGATTGGTTTAAAGTATTCATTTCCAAAGATCTTATCTTATTTTAATGCGAATTTATCCGCTAATTTGGAGAGTGGCATTAAAATTGAGGAATCTGTAAATTTTGCTACTGGAAAACTGTATATAGTTACTGCAAGAGACAAAACTCTATTGTTATCGGCTACTCCTGCTGGTGTTAGTTGCTTAGCTGAATTAGGAGAAGATCCTTTCGGTTCAGATGAGGCATTTTTAGATGTATTAGATTCTTCTAAAGGGTTCGATGTAAACACTAGGGATAGTGGAGAAACTATAACGAAAAAAGATGTTGCATTAGTGGAGGCAGCGGATACAAAAGTCCAAAGCGCTAATGATAATAAAAGTGATACAACTGAATCGCCTAAGAAGCGAGAAGATATCCAGGCTGTTTTAGATAGATTAAAAAAGCTGACTGGAGATAGAAATAGAGGTGCCAATGGTTCCGAACGCACGCACTTTAATTAAGTATAAACATTTTATAAGTACAGCGTGCTTCTTTTTCTTGGCTTTTGCTATATCTTATTCACAATCGATACCTATTCCAAAATTGAATTTGGGGATAGATACAGCGAAAACTCCTGACGAGGTAAATACTTCCTTACAGCTATTAGCCTTATTAACTGTATTAAGTGTTGCTCCTTCTATAATTATTTTAACAACTGCTTTTACGAGGATTGTTATCGTCCTTAGTTTTGTTCGTCAGGCATTGGGTACTCAGGGCGTGCCTCCTCAGCAGATTGTCACAGGTTTAAGTGTTATACTCACATTTTACGTAATGGCCCCAACATATACTGAGATTAATAAGGTGGCATTGAAACCGTATTTTGAGAAAAAAATATCATTAGAACAAGCATATGAAAATTTGCAGACTCCGTTAAAGCGATTTATGTTAAAGAATACCTATCAGAAGGATCTGAATTTATTATTAAATATCAGTGGGGATAGTGTAGACTCTCGTGAGAACGTATCCATTTATACCGTAATCCCAGCCTTTATTTTAAGTGAATTAAAGACCGCATTTATCATAGGATTTTATATCTTTATACCATTGATTATCATCGACCTTGTTGTAGCTTCCAGTATGATGAGTATGGGGATGATGATGATGCCACCGACCGTTGTGGCTCTACCTGTAAAGATCTTGATTTTTGCACTTGCGGATGGTTGGAGTATGTTAGTATCATCACTACTATCGGGGTATTTTTAGGAGGATAATTTGGAACAATCGGCTATTTTAGATACAGCAAGACATGCTCTGGTTACTGCCATGATGGTGTCTGCTCCGGTTTTAGGAACAGCGCTAGTGGTGGGTTTAATGGTAAGCGTTTTCCAGTCCATTACACAGGTGCAGGAGATGACTCTTACGTTTGTGCCAAAGGCTCTGGCTTGTGCATTTGCATTGATGATATTTGGCAACTGGATTGTTACAACGATTTTAGCTCTGATACATTTTTGTTTTGAACAAATCGCTCATATAAGTAGACAATGAAGTTAGATGCAAATAGTTTATATGCTTTTCTCATGGTATTGGTCCGGCTATCCATGCTAATTACCGTGTCTCAATTTTATGGGACATCTATACCAAGACCTATCCGGAATATATTCTTGTTAAGTCTTAGTATGGCATTTTCATTAAGTTTATATGATAAAATTGGACCCGTTCCTGATACGCTTTATTTGTTTGTATTAAGAGTATTGTTTGAGGGATTAGTAGGGATTGTAATAGGTTATATTATCTATCTTTTTTTTGCTATGGTTAATATGGCAGGCTCTTATTTTGATATATCTATCGGGTTAGGTATGGCTCAACAGATGAACCCATTAACGGGTCATGAATCAACGATTATTTCTCGTATGGTATCTATGTTAATTGTGTTATACATGTTTATTATTAATGCGCATCATCTTATGTTTAGGGCATTTATTGATAGTTATAATCTTCCGATGGTACTTTCGATTAATGGAATTTCAGAAATGGTACAGACTTTTTCAACTACAATAAGTTGGTGTGTTCTTACCGCGGTACAGATAGCATCACCCGTATTGGCTTTAACGGCATGTGTTGATGTTGCATCTGGTATTGTAAATAAATCGGTGCCTCTGATGCCGATCTACCTGATATCGTTACCTGTAAAAATAGCTCTTGGTTTGATAGTTATATCGTTTGGTTTACCTGCTTTTCTGGTTAGTTTTCAGAGTGCGTTTGAAGGTATTATCCAGTTTACGTATGAGATGTTAAAAAATTGGAAGTAATGTAGGAGGATTTTAATAGATGGCACAAGATGATGGTGAAAAGACTGAAGCCCCGACCGCCCGTCGGAGGTCGGAAGCGAGAAAAAAAGGTACAGTAGCGAAGTCGCAAGATTTAAATGGTGCGATTCTGATGTTACTATTTACATTTCTTATGCCGTTAATTTTACGGAATGCTGGGATGGATTTTGTAAGTGCTTTTCGTCGGGCATTAGGTTCTATACCAGCGGATATCACAAATGCTAGTACAAGTGTCTATGTACTTTCAATTTTAGTGCCAGCGTCTAGAATTATCATTCCGGTAATGTTATCAGCGATGGTAATAGGTTTAGTGGTGAATTTTTCACAAGTAGGGATTGTATTTAGTGGGGAGCCATTGATTCCTAAGTTAGACAGGCTAAATCCATTGAACGGACTGAAACGCTTGTTTTCTGCACGATCGTTAATGGAAGGTTTGAAAGTTATTGCTAAATCGGCTCTTTTTGGTTATATAGCTTGGGGTGTAATAAGTGATTCGTGGGAGATGTTTATTGGATTTTCTCAGTTAACTCTTATGGCAACAGCATCTCAGGTTGGTAATATCATTAGAATAATTGCTCAGCGTGTTGCTGCGGTATGGCTTATTATTGCGATATTCGACTATGCTTTTCAGCGGTATCAGACAGAGAAATCTTTGAAAATGACCAAATACGAAGTAAAACGTGAGTTTCGTGATCAGGATGTTCCAGCAGAATTAAAGCAGGCGTTAGCGAAGAGACGGGCAAAGCTGTTGAAAGCAAGAACTCAAGATTTAGTAAAAGATGCGGATGTTATTGTAACTAATCCGGAACATTATTCGGTTGCGTTGAAGTATGAATCTAGTGAGATGATTGCTCCTATGGTGGTGGCAAAGGGTCAGGACTATTTAGCGTTGAAAATTCGTGAGATTGCTAGAGATAATGATGTGCCGATTGTGCCTAATCCGCCTCTTGCTCGAGAGTTGTATAGTACATGTGATGTAGGCGATATGGTCCCTAAGAATCTGTTCCAAGCGGTTGCTGAAGTTCTGGCTTATGTTTATCGAGTACTTGGAAAGAAACCTAAATAATTGTAGTTGGGAAGAAAATGGAGCGGGAGAAGAGGTTCGAACTCTCGACCCTCTCGTTGGCAACGAGATGCTCTACCACTGAGCTACTCCCGCTCGTTTATATTCTTATTTTACCAGATAAAAATTGTGTTTGTTTTTTAGATTAGAGAAAATATATTAGAAATTTACATTAATTGGTTTAGAATCCACACTTGATGTTTCTCTTCTAAATGTGGATCCCATTCTAGGATGACGACCGAGTAGGCAGCTGAGTCATAGCTTTCGCCCCGCCTCTGATTTGTCATTCCGGAACGGAATCTAGTCTTAATGAATATTATTTTTCCTCATTGTCTTTGAACCCACACTTGGTGATGATATATCAATATGTGGATCCCCTTCGAGGATGACCGGCCGTGGGGAGCTGAGTCATAGCTTTAGTCCCGCCTCTGATTTGTCAGCCCACACTTGGTGATTTTCTTCTAAATGTGGGAGATACGTTATCAAATCACACCTCGCTTTTCCGTCACCCCTGAGACATAAAAATTCCGGGGTCTGGCCCGACATGTGAGGTTTTTAAAACGCCGGGAAGATGGTGGTAGTAAGGGGGTTATTGTTAAGTGTAGAATCCACTCTTGGTGATTGATTTATCCATGTATTCACTCCTCACACATAAAAAAAAACGATCATTTAACCAATATATATAACAGTACAGATTTTGATTGGTGGATGAATGAGTAAACTTCCGAAGAACGCTAAAATATACATTGCTGGCCATAGAGGCTTATTAGGTACTGCACTGTTAAAGACACTTAATAATGCTGGTTATAATAATTTATTATTTAGAACTAGTTCTGAATTAGATTTAACGAATCAGGAGCATACACATAAGTTTTTGCGGGATGAGAAGCCAGATGTAGTTATTTTAGCTGCTGGGAAAGTTGGTGGAATACATGCGAACCGTACTTATCCAGCCGATTTCATTGGTATCAATCTAATTATAGAGCACAATGTTATTTGGGGAAGTTATTTAGCAGGGGTTCCGAAATTAGTATTTACGAATAGTAGTTGTGCATATCCACGTGATGTGCCTCAGCCATTAAAAGAAGAAGCAATGCTCAGTTCTTATCCTGAGACAACAAATCAGGGTTATGCGGTAGCCAAGATTGCTGGTACGATGTTGATTAATGCGCTTCGCCAACAGCATGGAGTGGATTATTTTTCTACGATGCTCTGCAGTATGTACGGTCCGCGAGATAATTACGATTTAAATAATTCTCATGTTATTCCAGCTCTTATCAGAAAGTTTCATGAAGCATTGCCAGATAAGCCTGTATTGTTATGGGGTACTGGTGTTGCTAAGCGAGAGTTTCTCCATTCTGAGGATGCTGCAGATGGGATATTATTTTTATTGAACAATGGTCATCCTTACGATTATATTAATTTAGGTTCTGGAATATCTGTAAGCATTAAAGAGTTAGCGAGGCAGATTCAGCAGACGGTGGGTCATAAGGGGGATATTTTATGGGATGTAACGATGCCGGACGGTCATCCTGCTAAGATATTGGATACTACTAGGATTAATCAGTTGGGTTGGAAGCAGAAGATAACTCTAAAGCAGGGACTAGAGTCTGCTTACGATTACTATAAATTCGAAGTAGCCGATTGTGGTGTGAAAAAATAGAAGTCGGGTTGAGTAAGTAGTTTATTAGATAATAGATTAAGTGATATGGGTGTAGTTAATAATTATTTATGATGTTTAGTGGTGTTATAGTGCTTGCTTTCATAAAATAATATATTTTTAGACTCTCTGTGATAGTTCGCCATAGTATTTATGTCCAAACTTTAAAAAGCTTCAGATTATCTCTGGGCATTTATTACTATTGTTGCAAACCTGAAACTGCGCGTTATGGAAATAAAAAGGTAATATTTTTATGCAATACATATTTATGTTTTGCTGCATAGAAATATGAAAAGAATATTTTTTTTATCTTGTATTTATATTGTGGTTTTCAATGCTGTTTCTGCAGCTAAGAATGAAGTGAGAGTGTCTTCTGTTTCAGATCTTCCTTATGAATTACAAAGGGAGGTACTAGCGTTAGTTCCTTGGACAGTAAAAATAGAGAATCTTGATATTATCCAGAAAAACCTGTTGACGGAATGTATCGATATCAGAAGACAAGTTTCTTTCTTGCCTGAAAGAATTAAATTGTTCTCTGAAATTCCTGATATCGAGGTGGATAGAGGGGTTTTAGAGATGGAGGAGGCTTTAGATAGCATTCTTCCAAAATCTTCCCAGTCGTCTTATTCAATAGTGATTCCGATTCAAGAAATATATGCCTATTTAGAAGTAATAGAGGTTCATGCAGATAAAGCTGTATGGTCGAAAGGATTGGTGTGTTATAGTTGTAGTGAATATGGTTCTGGAGGAAATTGGCAAGAAGATAGCTGTTCAGATGTTCAAAAACTGAACAGTTTAAATAGAAAAATAAAAAGAACTATTAATGAGTTGGACTTTATTCTGGATAAATTAAGCGAGTTTCTTGTTAAGTGTGATGATTCCGGTATAGATGTAACGACAAATATAAGTGAGAGCGAATTAAATGTTGTAAGAGAGAGAATAGAAAAATTGTTGTCACTGAGCTGTTTATTCCCGTATACTCATCCAGCAGTTACCCGCAGTAGTACGCTTGATGGTTTTTGGGTAGAGCGAGCTGGAGCTGTTCATGGTATCCCTGTTCGATTGAATAATATGTATCTGTGTAAGTTGTTGAGCCCGCCTTTTATTTAGATATTCTGAGATAGAGAGAATTGATTATTAAGCGTTATCGATTTTTTGGCGAGCAGAATCCCTATTTGTTTTAAGTGTGATAAACGTCAAGTGTTTAGTGATATACGAGGGTAATAATGCTGATTGAATCAGCATTATTACCCTCGGGTGTTATGCGAGTTTATAGATACATATTTAGTGATTTCCAACTATGTGTATCTACAGTTTTGCCCTTTAAGAGCTCTTCTATTACCTTAGTTGTAACTACAACTTGGGCTTGGTGTATAATTTCATCCCCATTGAAGAAGTAGTTAAATATAATTTTTTCAACTAATCCGTTTACTATTTTTTCTAGTTCTCTCACCCCTTCTTCTTTTGTATAGTTATTAATAAGGAACTCTATAGCATCGTTTTCGAATGACACCTCTGATTCATGAATATGATAAGATTCTAGAACTTTAGGAATGATATGTTTTTTTGCTATCTCAAGTTTTTCTTCGTTTGAATAGCCCGGAACGGTAATTACTTCCATCCTATCCATTAAGGGTGCAGGTATTCCACTTAAACCGTTAGCTGTGCATATAAAGACACACTTGCCCAGATTGAATTCTATATCTATGTAGTGATCTGAAAAGGTTTTGTTCTCTTTTGGATCTAGTATTTCTAGCATAGACGATAGAACACCTTCGCTTTCGAATCCATCTGCAGAAGTATTCACTTTATCAACTTCATCTAGAACGATTACCGGATTGTTTGTTTTGCATTCTCGCATTTTCTTGATAATAGCTCCAGGTTCCGCTCCTACATAAGTTTTGCGGAATCCTACCAGGTTCGTAGCTCTTCTTACCGAACCTAGTGATATTTTAATGCATTTTTTGTTCAATGCTCTAGCAATGCTCTGTGCGATACTAGTTTTTCCTGTTCCAGGCGGACCCACCAGGCAGAGTATGGTGCCTCTATCATTTGTGGATTCGATGTAGGGAGGAGCTTCTTCTAATTGAGAGGCTTTAGCGATTCCTACATCTGAATGACTTCTGAATTTCATATTTGTAGTTCTCTTCAGTACAAGCTGATTGCTAATGTCGTCAGAGCATTCCGTATTTTCAGATTCATTATCTGATGCTTCATCCATTTCTGTATTGGTATCTGTATTGTCTAACTCTGTATTAATAGTAGAAGTCTCTTCACCCTCAGTGTCTGCAATTTCGTCATCTTTTTGAGAGTTGAATGGTGGCACGCCACTTTTTCGATGACTCCGTAGTATCATTCCTGCTAAGTACTCTTTGATACGTTGTTTAACTTCATCCTGACCGTAGTGAGATGCATCCAGACACTCGGTCATGATTCTCATATTTAAACAATCGGGTGTGCTAGTTGTCCAGGGCAGTTTTAGCAGCCATTCTTCAATATATACTCTAGAACAGTGTTTATCTTGTCCAGTGTTTACATCCTTAATTCTTTCATACTCTCTCAATGCTGCTTCTTCAACGCGTTGAGGTAGTTTAGCTGAAAGAATTTTTTGTTTTAAATCTTCATCGCCACTGTTTATTCCAGACATCCCTGGTGTTCTTAGTACTAAAGCTAATGCTTTAGGTGCGGGTGCAGGTGAGGCACTTTTGGTTTTTTTGGTATCACTCTGGTTTTCTTCAGAGTTGTCATTTGGTCTTTTAGCAGATTCAGATTTACTATCGGATTCATCAGCGCTTTTTTTTTCACTGTCAGAACTTTTTTCACCTTCACCTTCACCTTCACCTTCACTTTCATCATCATCAGACGATGGTGCTTTGGAACTTAAAGGTGCAGTGGGACAGCTTATGTTATCTTTTGTTATTGAATGTATGCTTGGTATGAGACATCTTTGAAATTTTTGTTGAACTATATTCACCATCATGAGATGTCTTTGTAGAGCATTGTTAATAATGAAATGTTCTTTGGTTGAGAGAAAATGTTCTTTATTACAGAGTTCGTCATCATCCATGCATGCGACATCAATCGCTCTTATTTCCGATATTGCTTGTAGTGCGAATCTTGGTTCGGAAATATGTTCGTTGCTAATAATACCCAGATTTGAACCTTTAATGGGTCTATCGTGAATCATGAGATCATTAGAGCTGTCTATATTGCTTGTATTTGGGTGCAGATCTCCTTGAATCATCTGTTTTAGCATTCCACTTCTAAAGCTTACTTCTATAAAATTATTATCTGTCAGTCCAAGGTTATCAGAGCTGCCATCAGGAATATTTTTGAAATAAAGTTTAAAGTATACAATACCATCTTTTTCAAAGAAGTCTGCCAGACCGTTGGTTGGGCAGAGCATCGTGTCTGCTCTTAATCCGATGCCTTGTGTTGCCATAAATGCTACTCTGGCGTTGTCGGAAATATCTGCAGGCGCGCCGAATTCATCTGTATATAAGTGCCAATGGGATAATGGCCTAGATTCTTCATTCTCACTTGTTAGCTTATGGAGAGGTTGTGCTAAAAAAATTTCAAGTTGATACTCTTCTGTTTGCATGGTACTTTGCTGAGCAGCAAGAGGAATATGTCTTGTTGTTGGATCTAGTTTAATTGTACATTTCAGGCATGTATGTTCTAGTAAGTCCTCAAAAGCAATAGTGGTATTGGGATCTTCAGTCGCTGCCAGGTTGGTAGTTAAGCATGTTAACACACATACTATTAAGGTGAAAAATCTGTTTACATTATTAAGATATGCTATTTTCATTTGTTCCCTCTTGCAAAGAATATTATTTTAATGAAACATCGGTTCAAATTCCTATTTGCTGTATAGTTTTGTAGGAAACCAGTGAATAATTTTGAGATTATCAACGGTAATTAAGCTAGTTTTTATGAAGTATAAGAAGATTTGTAATGAAGTTGAGAGGGTTGAATGTACAAAATGCAGACCTAAATACGGTACCATTAGTATTAGGAGTATTATTTATTTTCGGAAGTATATTTTATGATAACATGTTCATTAGCAAAACCTGAGGCCACATTAGATCAGATAAGAAAGATGTATCCAAAATTAAACGCAACAGATTCTTCTCTTGTTGCAACCGCTTTAGTGCTTAGTGGGAGATATGCTTATCTCGGTTATAATGGTGAGACATTTTCTTGGCCTGAAGATATTGAGAGAATGGCTCGTACTATTTTGCCAGAGGTGCTCATAATTGGTGAAACAATCACTGAAGCTAACAAAAAGAATGCCAAGAGTGGAGATGAACCGGAGTATCCAGAAGCATCTATCAATCTGGTGCCTAATTTTAATAAGGCTGAAGAGTTTTTAAAAGAGAGAGACGATCTTTCTAGTTTAATAAGTAAGTTGTTAGAAGAAGGAGTTGAGTATAGCTATTCTCCTAATGACATCGGCTGGCAGTGGGCACTAGAAAAAGTGAACTGGAACGTTCTTAGTGATGGAAAAGTGGGTAGAAGAGTTAAGTTTAATATCCAATTTTCAGATAATTCTGTTGCTGTAGAAGCTGGTAGTAATGCAAAGAAAAAGAAGGCTAAAAAGAAAGCCGCAGCCACTGCTTAAGGCAGAGCCTTTGCTGAAATTTTAGCATTTCAGCCACATCCTAATTTGTCGCCCCGACATTGTATATCGTCGGGGACCATGTCCTTCTAAACAAGTAGTGCCTCTAATCAATGAACTACACCATATCTAGTACAACATGATTCTTTAATATATCTTCGCTTAACAGATTATCCGAACTATTTTCCACTATGGAATTTTTACTGATAACTATACCAACGTTTTTACTTTTAGCTATCGATGAAAGGATATCATATTTCTCAGTATGATTAGGGATGATGATAAATTCAAATGCGTCCCGTTGTATCCAAAGATTGAGGAGGTTTTCGGTGTTTTGTGTGAGATCTAACCCGATATGTTTTATAAGTGAGTCTTCTCTGGCACTTTCTAAGCTTTCCAATGCTCCATCCAGCAGAGTGAGATCTATGGAGTCTCTTGGTTTCAGTACATAATAATTGATACATTCTCTTCTAGTGCTACATAAGTTTGATAGTAGATGCGATTGCACTAAAGATACTGCATGATTAAAGTTTTCAGCATCGGAAAGAGACGCTCCACATCTAAGTACTATAGGAGATGTGTTAGGTAGATCATAAAGTAAGTTGCCCCAGTAGGGTGTAGAATTGGTAATATCTAGCGGGATGTTATATTCTGCCGCTTTCTCGATTTTTTGAGTATCTAGATTGATGTTTTCCGGATTCAGGGCCCACCATTTTTGTGAAACATATTGATTCGTTCTTCCTAGTAAAATTTCTGATTTGATTTTTTCCATCTTATACAATAAAGAATACTGTTAAATAGATATTAATATGTAGGTTTGCTATTTATTGATGGTGAAATCTAAGAAAGGATTTATGAAATATAGTAAAATTAAATATAATATGTCATCTAAATCTTCACGAGTTTTTCTCGGTTTAGCTATGTTTTTAGCTCTTTTTAATAATGTGATAAGTGGAGCTGTTGTTGAAAATTTTTATATAGATTCTGATGATGAATCAGATGTATTGTTTACTGAAGATATTGATGCAAGGATTAAAGTTTTAGAAGCTGCAATATATTATGTTGATGTTAATGAGATAAATATAGAATTATGTCCTGATGTAATGGAGAGTTTAGAATATCTTGCGAATGAGGATAGCTGGATCGGGGTTGTGGTCGAAAATTTTAGTCAGATAGGAAGGATTTTTGAAATAGGTGAAATGTATAGCAAAGTAGTAGGAGAAGTCACCTTTGGTATAAAGCGTATCATGTTTCCTGTAGATTGTAGACTTTCAGAACGGAGAAGATGTTTGTCTTTAGAAAGATTGCATCCTTTTCAACTGTTTAGTGGTGAACAGAGCAAAGATGTTGTAGATGTTTTAGACGGATATGATATCAATCGGGTCTTGGTTAATATAAATAAATATTGTAATAAAGTAGAAGTGTTGAATTTTGGAAAGACTAGTCTTACTAATGATGAGCTGGCCCATCTTTCGCAGTGTAAAAGAATAGTAGATCTCAATCTTTCGTATTTTCATGGTGGTGAGCAGGGGTTGCTAGAGATAGTAGATTTTTTACGAGGAAACTTTTTGCAGCTACAAAGGTTGAATTTATCATTTACATCTGCAACTTTACAGGTAGTAGAAAAATTAAATACAATCGATAGTTTAAAGTCTGTTAAAGTTAGCGGATGTTACCAGATATCAGCTGATGAAAAGACGGTTTATGGTTTAGCAAAAAGATCTGTATCCATAGAGGACTAAGATTCTTCCCTTGCAGGAGTGCAGCAGCTGATGATATCTTTAATATAGCTGTATGAGATAATCGCAAATGTAGTGCCTGTTATGGTTGCTGGTATAATTGCCCACTTAGTGTCCATCTCTTCAATTGTGTAGTAGGTAGCTATTCCAGTGGAGAGAAGCAGGAAAGTTTTTAAAGGGATTAGAGAGTATCTACAGCCATCATCCAGAACCCCTTCATCCTCATCCTCATTTTCATTCTCAATTGTATAATAATTAGCTTCTAAATCTTGTGATTCGTTAGTTGCAGAGATGGTGGATGTACCACAAGATAGTATTAATAAAGATAGGATAAATTTTTTCACTTCTAATAATAATACCTAGAAAAATTGTTTGATCATGTGTAATGAAAGTCTGTACAGTTTATCAAAATAACATTTAAAAACCTAAAAATTCGTTCTATAAGTAAAAATACTAGGATTTGTGCCGATATACAATGTAGAGAATAAGTCTTTCTTAACCTGGACTATTTTATAGAGGGTGGAAAGAGGGAGAATAATGTGTTTATTAATGGATTATTAACACCAAACTTGCCGCATGTAGAAAAAGCCATGGATTTGGCTACAAAAAGACAGGCTAAAATCACAGAGAATTTAGCGAATGTAAACATTCCTGGATATAAGCGAGGGGATGTGGATATGTTTGCTGTAGAATTAAACCGACAAACTGCTGCAACGGGCAATTTGGCAAGATTACCGAAGCCCAGAATGGGTGGTAAGAAGAATGAAGAGTTGGATACGCTTATCCGATTTGATGGCAACAACGTAGATTTAGAACGAGAAGTAGAAGCTATGGTATCTACCAAGCTTAGATATAAGACGCTAACCTTTATAGCTCAGGATGAATTTACTAAGAAGCGATTAGTAATGAGATAGGAGATAATGTAAATGGCAGGAATAGGAAATATATCGGGAGGCTGGTGGAATCGGCCGGCTAATATGCCAACATTGCAAACTCATCTTGGCAGCAAGATGGGTCCTCATTCGCATAAGACTCAATCGTTAGGGGTAAATGGTGCGATGAGAATGACCATGAAAGGGGCAGCATTCGAGCGATTCCGCATGGATGTATCATCAGTTAACATGGCTAATGCAAATACGATAAGGATGAATGGGAAAGATCCGTATCGCAGACAGATGGTTGGGGGAAAAAGCACAAAGAATGGTCCGGAAGTGACTAAACTTATTGCGGATGAGCGCCCATTTAAAGCAAAATATGAGCCAGGGAATCCTCATGCTGATGAGAATGGAAACGTGTTTTACAGTAATGCAAATCCGTTAGAAGAGGCTATCGAGATGGTAACAGCGCGATCGGCACATCAGGCAAATATACAAGCCTTTAAGAGCTTAGAAAAGATGTTCGAAGATGCACTTACAATAGGTAAGAATGGCTAAGAGTGATTATAAAGAAGGAGGATAAAAAATGAATATAAAAGGAACAGAGAATTTTTTTAATATAGCAGGGAATAATGCATGGGATATATCTGTAGCCAAAGGGGATAGCAATCAGAATAGTAAGGATTCATCTTTTGGTGATATGTTGTTAGGGTTTGTGAAAGAGGTGAATACCGCTCAGAATGGCTCTTCTCAGCTACAACAAGATTATATTGCAGGAAAAAATGTAGAGCCTCACGAATTAATGATGAGTAAAGAAAAAGCAAACATGATGCTTAATTTAACTGTAAAAGTGAGAGATGACATTGTTAAAGGGTGGAACGAGCTTATAAAGATATCCTAATATCAACGAAAGTGTAGATTTATGTAGGTATCTAAAAGTAAGCTAGACAAATATAGGTGTTAGTGAATTAGAATGGAATCAATAATTCAACGTTTTACCAATTGGTGGAGTAGCTTAACTGGGAATCAGCGTACCATCATGGTGGCTGGTGCTATCATTAGTACAATTTTGATAGCATCAACCGCTTATTTTGCTAGCCGACCCAAGATGATGACCCTGTACAGCAACTTAAATGCTGCAGACCAGGGTGTGGTTGTATCGGAACTACAGAAGATAGGTATTGATGTAGAGTACGATACTTCTGGTAATGTGCGTGTGGCTTCAGATAAGATGGCTGAATCCAGAATGCGACTCTCTATGGGCGGCAAGACTCCGTCTTCGGGCCATAGTGGTAATGCCGATCTTGAGAAGCTAGGGATGTTAAATACCCCTAAGGTAGAACAAGAGCGTTTAAAAATTGCTTTAGAGGGTGAGCTTGGTAAATCTGTTGAATCGCTGAATGCAGTTCAGTCGGCTAGGGTTCACCTTAACTTGGGGGATAACTCTCCATTCTTAAATGAACGGAAGCCTGCATCTGCAAGTATTAATATTACTGAAAATAGTATTACTTCCATATCTTCAGAAGAAGCAAGAGCCGTGGCGCAGATGGTTGCCAATGCTGTTCCTGGGCTAGATATGCGCAGGATAACTATCGTAAACACCAGAGGAAGGATGCTCTGGGATGGTAGTAATGAAGATGGTATAGAGGGAGTTGCTCAACGGAAAAAACAGGCTGAATTAGAAGAAGCTAAGCGGCGTGAAAAAGAAGTTCAGCGAGTTCTGGATGTTGCTTATGGTAAAGGAAATACGGTAGCAACTGTTAATCTTACCATGGACTTCGATAAGAAGTATGAAGAATTAGTAGAAAAAATTCCTACCGAAGAGCCTGTCATGCGTGAGAGTAACGAAGAGACCATGATAGAGCAGGACGGGAGTGGAAATCCTGTTGGCGTGAATCCTAATGTGCCGGCAGCGGGTCAGCCTGCTGCGCCACAAGCAAGAGGCAGCGGTGGGATGCAAAACTACAAAGGTAAGCAAGTTGCTGAAACCTATGGAGGGAATGAGAAGCGATCTAAAATTGAGAGTGCTCTAGGTAATGTTACCAGCATGTCCATTAACGTTATAGTTGATGATGGGAAGGTAAAAGATTTAGATAGAGTACGATCGTTCCTGTCTGGCTACTTGGGTCCGCTAGATGGTGATCCTAGGTTCACTGCTACTGTTACTAGTGTTCCGTTTGATAGAACCGCTCAGGCTGAAGCGCAGGAAGCTGCAGCGCAGGCAGATCAGCGAGAGAGAATTCAGCAGATTATATCATTGCTACCTATACTGGCATTAGTGCTAGTAGGGTTTATGATAGCTAGAACTATCAATAAGGCTGCTAAGGAAAGAAGAGAGCAAGAATTATTGTTAGAACAGCAGAGACAACAAGCAGCATTGGAAGCTGCTGAGCGAGAAGAAGCTGAACGATTAGCAGCTGCAGAAAGAGCAGCGTTAGAGTATGGAGGCGATGGAATGCCGATGAATATGGATATGGACGATCTACCATTTGATGACGATTTTGATGACGGAGATGAAGCTGCAAAAGCACAACGTGAAGCAAGAGCAAGAGCTGCTGTAAGAGCGATGATGAACTTGCCTGAAAATGTTGCTAATGAGCTTGAAGAGATTGCTTTAGTCGCAAAAGAGCGACCAGATGCTTTTGCTATGGTTATAAAAACCATTATGAGCGAGTAAGATACTGTTTAGTATAAGGAAAAGAGGATGCAGGTGGCAACTGAAAACGAAAATAACGAAGAAGAAGTAGTAGAAATCCAGAAAAAAGAGCAGGCTAAACCTGAGAGTATTCGGGATAAGCTGAATAAGTTAGATGGAAAGAAAAAGTCTGCAATTATTCTTACTCTTCTTGGTCCAGATGTTGCAGGTGAGGTATTAAAATATCTTGAAGAGATGTTCGTTGAGCAGCTTTCAGTGGAAGTTGCCAGGTTGGACGTTGTTAAGCCTCAGGCGAGAGATAATGTTATAGGTGAGGTTCATAAGCTACTTTTAGCCCAAGACTATATGTCTTCGGGTGGTATGGTGCAAGCCAAGAGGGTTTTAGAGAGTGCTTTTGGTGAAGAGAAAGCCGAAGCAATTATGAAGCGGATTTCAGCAGCAATGGAATCTGTACCATTCGATTTCTTACGCCGTGCCGATCCCCATCAGTTGTTTACTTTTATCCAGGATGAACACCCGCAGACCATTGCTCTTATATTAGCTTATTTACCTCCTAATCAGAGTGCGCAGATGTTGGTTAAGCTTCCAACAGAACTTAGAGTGGAAGTTGCAGAACGTGTTGCTATGATGGAACAGACCCCGCCAGATGTTCTAAGAAAGATAGAGCAAGTGCTAGAGAAGAAAGTAGCTAACATGATGAACCAAGAGATGAAGCAGGCTGGTGGTCCTGAATCGTTGGTTGAGATGTTAAACCGAGCCGATAGAACTACCGAAAAGATGATTCTTGAAGCATTAGAAAGCAGTAACCCAGAACTAGCTGCTGAAGTGAAAGGTATGATGTTCGTATTTGAAGACCTTGTACTTCTGGATGATAAATCTATACAGGTACTTCTCAAAGATGTGGATCCAAAAGATCTAGCAGTAGCGTTGAAAACGGCAAAAGAAGAAGTTTCAAGCAAAATATTCAAGAATATGTCCGAACGTGCAAGGGGTACCTTGCAAGAAGAGATGGAGTTCTTGGGTCCTGTAAAAGTAAAAGTAGTAGAAGAAGCACAACAGAAGATAGTTGGTGTAGTAAGAACCTTAGAAGAACGGGGTGAGATAACTATTAGTAGGGGTGATGAGGATGCCTTCGTCTAATTCTCCTTTTAGTAAAATTACCGAAGTAGTTAAGTCGCATTCTGAAGAGTCTCCTGGTGTAGTGAGAAGCTTGCAGGAGATGATGGATGCTATACAGCAGCAGAAAGCTGTTGCTCAGAAAGAAGGATATACTGCTGGTTATGCGATAGCTAAGGATGAGGGATATCAGGTAGGATATAAATCTGGTTACGAAGCAGGCAGAATACAGGGTAAAGAGATTGCTTTGCAAGAAGAGCAGGTTATCCTACAGGAACAGCAGGCTGTTCTGCAACGTTTACATGCCGAGATAGATAGATTTGTGCATGAATTACAACTGTTACAAGGGAGTGTTGAGCAGAAAACTGACGAATGGTATGCCAATGCAGAGGAACAGTTTGCTAACTTAGGTGTGGTTATTGCAGAGAAGATTCTACATCAAGAGTTAAAATTATCCCGAGACTCCATATTAGCGATAGTTAGAGAAGTTTTAGAAGAAGTACGTTCTGGTACATCTATTAAATTACGAGTGAACCCTTATGATACTGCTCTGATAGATGCTCATAAAGAAAAAATTATAGATGCAGCATCCAATATCAGAGAGATTGAGATAATATCAGATTCTAACATTCCGGCAGGGGTTATTATTGAGAGTAACTCTGGTGTAATAGATGCCAGAGTAGATATGATGCTAACAAAAATAGTTGACACTGTTAAAAGCGTTGGCAGCAATTAATAGTTTATTTATCTAGTTTAAAAGAGAGATCTACATTATGCCTGTACCTACACCAGAATTTAAAAAAATAAGAAACCTTATAGAGCCTATTAAATTAGTTGAACAGTTAGGAAAAGTTAATCAGGTTGTAGGGCTTGTAGTAGAATCGGACGGACCCAATGCCAAGATTGGCGATCTCTGTTTAATAGAAGTAGATGCAAATACCCCTCCCATACGCGCGGAAGTTGTAGGATTCCGTGGCGATCAGGTTCTGCTTATGCCCTTAGGAGAGATGGTTGGGGTAAGTTCTGGCTGTATTGTGAGAACTACTGGTCACTGTCTTCGTGTTCCTGTTGGTGATTGTTTATTGGGTAGGGTGCTTGATGGCTTGGGTGAACCACTTGATGATCTGGGTCCGTTAAACTCTTCAAAATACTATCCTGTACGTTCGGCTCCACCAAGTGCGCTTGAAAGAAAAGTGATTAATGAGAAGTTTGTAACTAGTGTACGAGCAATTGATGGACTGTTGACGATGGGCGTGGGTCAGAGGATGGGTGTTTTTGCTGGTTCTGGGGTTGGAAAGAGTACCTTGCTTGGTATGATAGCAAGAAACTGTTATGCGGACATCAATGTGATTGCGCTTGTTGGAGAACGTGGAAGAGAGGTACGGGAATTTATTGAAGGCGATTTAGGGGAAGAGGGTCTAAAACGATCTGTTATTATTTGTGCGACCTCCGATCAGCCTGCAGTTGTAAGGATTAATGCAGCTCTTACTGCAACAGCAATCGCGGAATACTTTAGGGATAAAGGGCTAAGTGTAATGTTGATGATGGACTCCGTCACTCGATTTGCTATGGCTCAGAGAGAGTTGGGTTTGGCTGTTGGCGAGCCACCAAGTACGAAAGGTTATACTCCTAGTGTATTTGCTGTGCTTCCCAGGTTGATGGAGCGAGCTGGAAAATCGGCGAAGGGATCGATTACTGCTATTTATACCATTCTTGTGGAAGGAGACGACTTGAATGAACCTATTGCGGATACTTCACGATCGATTCTTGATGGTCATATTGTTTTAAATAGAAAACTGACCAGTAAGGGTCATTATCCTCCAATTGATACGTTAGAAAGTTTAAGTAGGGTAATGGGAATGGTGTGCGATGCCGATAATATTACCAGGGCCAATCGATTCCGTGAATTGATTGCAGCCTATGCAGATGTAGAAGAGTTGGTATCGATAGGTGCGTATAAGCACGGATCCAGGCCAGTAGCAGATAAGGCTATTGCTAAATGGAAAGAGATATTAGCGTTTTTACAGCAGCAGAAGACGGAAAGCACATCGATAGAAGATACTATTGATGCAATTACACGGATTGTAGGTTAATTTGAAGAAGTTTCAGTTTAAATTGCAGAAAGTATTGGAATATAGACAGACGGTGGAAGATGAGGCTAAACGAAAATATTTAGAGTCTCAGATTCAGCGGATAGATGCTGAGGAACAGCTTGAAAAGATTGAGAAGACAATTAGGGACGTATTAGAATCGCCAGTGAAGGATATCGATTCTTATGTTACCGTTCAGAATTATATTGAAAAGTTAGAAGATAATGTTCGTGCACAGAAGGCTGTAATTGCAGTGTTAATTGATGAGGAAGAGAAGGCATTGCAGACATGGCATGAGAAGAGAAAAGACTCAACCGTATTACAGAACATGCATGATAAACAGTTAGCTGAATGGATGAAAGAGCTAGGAAGATTTGAACAGAATGAATTAGATGAATGGAGCAGTTCAAGAAGTAATGCTGCTTAAAGCATAGAAGGAGTTAAAGAGATGAATGCTAGAGGTGTTGATGGAATAAAGGCGAGAATTTCTCAGTTAAAGAGTATGTTTCATAGATCGGTTATGCCCGTTAGTGAATCTGCCAAGAATGATACTTCCTTTAAAAAATCTTTACAGGCTAGAATGGATAAGAGTGCGGAATTAGATAATCCTACTGCGCCGATGAATCCGTTTTCGTTAGACATGGCTATTCAGGGGAAGGGTGCTCCAGTAAATATAAAGGCTTCGATTCGTGATGCTGCGAAAGCTTATGGGGTAGATGCAAAATTATACGAGAACCTTATTCAGGCTGAGAGCGATTTCAATCCGCATACTGTTTCTAAGAAGGGAGCGATGGGATTAGCTCAGTTAATGCCGGAGACTGCTAAAGAGTTGGGAGTAAAGAATCCGTTCGATATTGTAGAGAATTTGAATGGTGGTGCCAACTATTTATCTAAAATGATTAATAAATTCAAGGATATTCCTCAAGCGCTAGCAGCCTACAACGCGGGTCCGGGTGCTGTTAAGAAGTATGGTGGTATTCCGCCTTTTAAAGAGACTCAGAATTACGTAAAGAAGATAATGTCCAACATGTGGAACAGATAGATTATTAAATTGGAGATAGACCTGTTATGAGTGAAGCACCTAAGAAAAAAAGAAGAGGATTGAAGATATTTTTAATTATATTTTTCTTGTTATTGCTTTTAGGTGGTGGTGCAGCAGCTGGTGCTGTATTTGCTGTTAAATATGGTTTTATAGAGCTTCCTTTCTTGAATGACCTTCCGATGATTGGTGATTGGCTTAAAGAAGGCAAGAAAAAGCAATCGGCAGAAAAGGTTGATTCTAAAAAAGAGAGTGGTTCGGAAAAAGAGTTGGAAGCAGTAAAGAAATCGGCGGAAGAGCTTGAGCCTAAAAAAGAGGAGCCAGCTCCGGAAAAAACAAAGCCTAAGGTTACTGTAGAAGAGGAGAATCTGCCTGAAATAGATGCCGTAAAAGGTGCTAAGAAGCTAGCTAATATTTGGAATGGCATTGAATCGCAGAAGCTTTTAGATATTGTTAATACGTGGCCTGATGATAGGTTGGCATTTGTGATGTTCTACATGGATCCTGGTCAGACTGGTGCGCTTTTAAAAGTGATGGATCCAGTACGATCGGCAAAGATCAGTGAACTGATTCAGGCTGTTGGTAGTGGCGCGTTGAAGGCGAAGTAGTTAGGGGCGGTTTTTATATCCTGCTAACGTATATTTTAGTTCAGGTCTACTCTTGCTTAGTTTTTGTTTTAAGGCTTGAGAACAGTGAACGACGATTACTTCTAAGCTTGCAGGAATATTAATAATTAGTTTCTCATACAGTCTGTCATCCAGATTGCAAACTCCAAGATTGAATGTTTTCAACATATGTAGTCGACTAATTGCTGTAATCTCTTGGCCTTGATAATCTGTTGATTCGATATTTAAATGTTCTAATTTGTCTGTTATATTTAAGAGAAGATTGTTCCATGTGTATCCTAGGTTACATCTAGGTAACTGCAGTATTCGGAGCATTTCAAGTCTATAGATGGTCTCTACCTGTTGCCCATGATAATCTGTCCAAGAAAGGTCTAATTTTTTTAAGGTCTTAGGAAGGTTTGGTATAAGATAGTTCCAATTTTCTCCTAGGTTACATTGATGGAGTAATAGTGTACTTAGTCTATGTAGATTCTGAAGTTTATCTGCTTGTTGACCCTGATAATCTGAAGAGTTAAGTTCTAATGCTTCTAATGAATCTGGAAGATTAGGAATCAGCTTGTCCCACGCTTCTCTTAACTTACACTTAGGTAGCAAGAGCATTCTAAGTGATTTTAGCTTTTGAAACTGATGCGCTTCCTCACCAGCATAATCAGACCAATTAAGGTTAAGAATTTCTAGTGATTCTGGTAAATGGGGAATGAGATTTTTCCATTCTTTAGTTAAACGGCAGTAGTAGAGGCTGAGGTTGCTGAGATTTTGTAGATCCTGCATTATATCGGCATTCTCACCTTGGTAATCAGTGCTATCTAGTACAAGCGATTCTAAGTTAATTGGTAGACTGGAGATGCATCTGTGCCATAGGCCTGCTAGTTTACATGAAGTGAGATTTAACTCTTTTAGTTGTTCTAGATTGCTGAGATATTCTATATTATTAGTGTTAAGATTAAAACTGTTCTTGTATATGCAAAGCTTTTGTATACTGTCTGGTACTGCTTCTAATAGTGCACCTAAGGATTCATCTAGTAAGCATTCCTCTAATTCTAATACTTTTAACTTATTGCGACCTGATATCATCTGTAAAACATCAGATGTTGTATTTCTGCATTTTTGAATAATTAAATTTTCTAGGCTTGGGAGTGACTCACTAATAAAGGTGATATGTCTGTCTTCAAGTAGTATTGCAGACCATTTTGGATTGTTCTGTTTTATTAATACTTCCGTTACACCAAAAGTAAAAGTTTCCGTATTTATCTTCTCTCTAATAATGGGTTGTAGGGTAATAAGCCTGTTTAATTGTTTTATGGTAGTAATAGGGTGGTTAGTCCATGTGTGTGGATCTTCAAAGATGTTCATGTAATCTTTGTTTTTTGGCAATGCTTCAATAGTATCAATAAGTTTATTTGAATCAACATTGTCTAGAATAATATTCAGGAGTGCATGTTCGTTTCCGAATAAACATTTCATGAAGTAGAAGTTAGGTTCATGGGTATCTGTAGGCGCTTCTTGATATGTTTCTGACAAGTGTGTTTGTGTGGGGAAAGATAGTGTTGTAATGAATACCAGAGCTAATATTGTGATAATTATTCTGTAGAAGCTAATCATTCGTCCCCATTTATAAATTTAATTTTAATACTTGTTTAATAAGTTGCAAGAATTGTTCTTGAGAAAAAGATCAATTGTAGCAAGTCTATTATACCAGGTATTTTGACGGGGCGGTGTGAATCTGGTGGTGGGGTTGTATGGTAGTTATAAAACAGAGAGGCTCCTCGGTGTGCCGAGGAGCCTCTCTGTTTTATATAACTTCTTTGTAAGTTAGTTTTTGTGAGCTGAACCAGGGAGAATTCTTCCTTTAAACTCTCCTTCTTCTGTTGCGTGATGTCTTCTAATAATCTTGGTACCTTCAGCTGTTTGAATAGCTTGAATTTCGGGTAGTACTGCCTTCTGATGTGTTCTTCTTTTTGCTGTTCTCGAATGACTATGTCTTCTCTTCGGTAATGCCATAATTTTCCTCTAAAAATAATTAATATAGAATTTGTTACTTTTTCTCTTTATGGAGAGTAACTTTTCTTAATCGTGGGTTATACTTTTTTAACTCTAATTTATCGGGAGTGTTTCTCTTATTCTTTGTTGTTACTACGAAGTGTTTGCTATCTTCGGTACAAACTAGTCTGATAATCTCCCTTACTCCTGCTTTCTTTGCCATAAATATACCTTATACTTTCTTACTCTATATATTACCATATCTTTTTGCAGCTAAAATATAATAGTGAGCACTATTCTACAACTTTCTACTCAACAGAAGAAAATTATTGAAGAAAACAGATCAAAATTTGTTGTCAAGGCGTCTGCTGGTACTGGTAAAACTACGGTACTTGTACAAAGATATTTGATGCATGTTTTAGAGAGGGGTATATCTCCGGAAAATATTTTATGTATTACGTTTACGAAAAAGGCTGCGGCTGAGATGAAGAAGCGTATTATTTTTGCATTAATTGAGAGGGAGGCTTATGATGCTGCACAGGTAGCGGAGACGGGTCCGGTGCAGACTCTTCACAGTTTTTGCGAGAACATTCTTAGGGAGAATGCGTTGTATGGGGGTTATGATGCGGAATTTTCTATTTTGGATGATGCCGATTTGAATACGCTTATACAGAGGGCGATAACTGATGTATTGGATGAGATTGTTTCTGACAAGGAGGAGAGATACCCTTCTGGAACAAAAGATTTTCTATATACTTTAGCCGGTGAGAAGGTATATGGTTTTGTTCCTGCTCTGGAGGTTAAGATATCGAGAGAGATCCGTGCTGTGTTAGGGGCATTACGATCTGGGGTTCACAGTAGGGAGTATTTGGAAGAGATTTACAAAGATTCTGTTAGTTGTATAGAATTTTGGAAGAAGTGCATTTTAGAGAATTTGAATTTGGGAGATACAGATTTTCAGGATGAAGTTCATTTAGAGTGGAAGTTATGGAAGAAGCATCTGAAACAGATATTGAATCAGCGTGGTGTGAAGATTCCTAGATGGCTAGCTGCAGTTGCAGACGAAGATGTAGAGAGGGATGCTAGTGATACGGTAATTCTGATGCAGATTACTCTCAAGGTATGGGAGAAGCTTGAATGTTTAATGAGAAAGTTGCAGAAATTTGATTTTGCGTACATCGAGCGGAGTGCTGTTGATCTTTTAGAGCGGGACGGATATGTTAAGAGTAGAATTCGGCAAAAATATCGTGTTGTAATGGTAGATGAATCTCAGGATTTGAATCCGGTTCAGTATAAGTTGGTTCAAGCGTTGGATCCGGAAGTGGAGATGTTGGTAGGGGATCCGCAGCAATCGATTTACAAATTTAGGAATGCGGATTATAAGCTATTTCACGATCATGCGCTCCAGACTCATGTTTTGCCGCTCACTAATAACTATCGATCTCAGGAGGGGATACTGAGGTATGTTGACGATTTTTTCTATGCTCACTGGCGTGAGAGGTATCAGAATTTTGTTGATAGTAGTTCTGTAGCTGTTACTGAAGACGATCCTTTTGTTACTGCAGATTCTGAGGAGCAGAGTGTCTACAGAGGTATTGAATACTGGATGGATTATCACTTAGATACTAATGATGTTGCATCCAGGGTGGAGAGATTGATAAAAGAGGATGGCTGGAATTATCGCGATATAGCTATTCTTTGCAGGCGCATTTCTACGGCATCGGAGATTAGTAGTGCTTTAACAGGTTTGAATTTGCCTAATACTGTGGTAGGAGGCTCTGAAAAGTTTTTTGCAAAGCTTGAGATTAAGGATGTGTATCATGCATTGGTCTCTTTAGTGAATCCGCTGAACGATTTTAGTATGCTCTCTCTTCTTAGGGGTGATATGGTGGGATTGCAGTTAGAGACCATAGTGGAGATTGCTGCTGAAAAGCCCATTTTTAAGCATTTAGAGAAGTATTCTGCTAAGACTATGGAGGAGAATGAGAAGATTGCAAAATTTCTAACATGGTTCAGAAAGATACATAGCAATATAGACAGGTATAGTGCTTGGGAGGCGCTGCACGAGCTATATGACCAGTCCGGATTTTTGGAGAAGTTGCTTGCTGCGGAGAATTTGCAAGCGTATGCCAACGTTCGGAAATTGTTAACGATGGCTGCTTTGAAGCCAGAGTGTAATCCGTTATTATTTTCTGAATATATTTATGATATTCAGAGTTTGAATCACAGAGAGGGTGAATCGCCGATTTATGATGCAAATGATAATACTATTAAGATTTTAACTATCCATAAGTCTAAGGGTTTAGAGTTCCCCGTGGTGATTTTGCCTGATGTTTATTCGAAAATTCATCGGAGCATGCCTAGTTTATATGCGGAATCCGATACTGGTTTGGTGTGCACGAGGTATGAGAAGTCGGCATCTGCTTTGTTTAGGATGATGCATGAGAGTGTGCAGCTTAGCAGTTACGAGGAAGAGTTGCGAGTTTTGTATGTAGCGTTCACTCGTGCCAAAGAGAAGTTGTGTTTACTTACTCATCTATCTCCAAGTAATGAGACCGTTGGTGGGATTATTCATCGTACGATAAATCCGGAAGATGGGGAGAACATGGGCATTAAAGTAAGAAAAAAGTAAGTGGAAAGATACATATATTTTAATCTGAATGCAATATTTCAGAAAAAAATAGTATACTTAACTAGTATAGAAATTTTTAAACGGGGTGTTATGCTGCCTCGTGATAGAGTGTGTAACTTATGAATAGAACATTTAGTATGCAAAAATATACCCCAGAACGCAAATGGTACGTGATAGATGCCACGGGGCAATCATTAGGAAGATTAACATCAAGAATTAGTAAGCTTTTACAGGGTAAAAATAAGCCAACATTCTGCTACAACCAGGACTGTGGTGATTTTGTAATTGTTACCAACGCTGAAAAAGTAGCTTTAACAGGGAATAAGCAGGATGAATTGCTCTATTCTCACTCTAACTTTCCTGGTGGATTAAAGTCTATTAGTCGTGAGAGAATGAGAGAAGAAAAGCCAGTTCAGCTTATTGAAAGAGTTGTTTGGGGAATGATGCCAAAAACAAAGCTTGGTAGAGAATTAATGACCAAGTTAAAAGTATATGCTGGCGATGCACATCCACATGATGCACAACAACCGGAGAAGATAGAACTAGCAAGTTTATAATAGCTAGGTGGAAAGAGATTTATTATGAGTAAAGCAAGCAACTATATTGGTTACGGAACAGGTAAAAGAAAGAGCGCTATTGCTAGAGTTTGGATTTCTAAGGGTAGCGGCGCTATAAATATAAACAATAGAGAGTATCAGAGCTATCTCTGCAGACCAACTCTAGGCATTTTAGCACGCCGACCTCTTACCGATCTTGGTTTAGGTGATGCATATGATGTAAAAGCTACTGCAAAGGGTGGTGGAACTAGCGGTCAGGCTGGTGCGCTTAGATTAGGTATTGCTAGAGCATTATTAAACATGGATGAAAACCTACGATCTACGCTCAGAACAGGTGGTCATCTTACTAGAGATGCTAGAGTTAAAGAACGAAAGAAATACGGTAGAAAGAAAGCTAGAAGAGGATTCCAATTCTGTAAGCGATAATTTCTGCGTTATTGTTTTTTAAAAAGTGACTCCGAATTTGTTCGGGGTCGCTTTTTTTTTATGCTTGTGTCTTCAATGATTGGGAGTTTTTGAAAACACTCAGGATTAATCATATTTATAATGGACTGGATTCCTATTCCGGAATGACAATAGAGGGCAGGACGATACTTTAAAAATCCACCCCTCACGCCTAAAATGTCACCCCTGTGTGTGTTCACTAATTCTGTGACAATGCAGGAGTAGCGACTTTCAAATGCGGGGCTACATTTTCCAATCATCTCCCCACGGCCGGTCATCCTCGAAGGGGATCCACATATTGATATATCATCACCAAGTGTGGGTTGAAAAACACTCAGGAATAATAATATTGATAATAGTCTGGATTCTGATTCCGGAATGACAAAACAGCGGTGGGTTCAAGAAATCTCGCAAAAAATCGTCACGGACCCCGGAAACTATAAAAATTCCGGGGTGACAATGCAGAAGTAGCGACTTTCAAATGCGGGGCTACATTTTCCAATCATCTCCCCACGGCCGGTCATCCTCGAAGGGAATCCATAGCCCTTATATTTGCCTTTCGCAGATTAGTTATCATAAAAACATAACAATTGCGTGTTTTTTTTTTTTTCATTGATTCCAAAAATAAGTAATGTGATGAAGAGTTTCGCTTATAAATTGGGAATAGTAGTAGGAACAATCGGCTTAGTGTCTGGTTGTGGAAGTAGTAGTGGCAGTAGTGTTAGTGGATCAGGTGCCAGTAGCGTTAAAAAGACAGGCTTAGCACCGTTATCTCCAGTATCAGGTTCAGTGCAGAAAGAAGGATCTGCTGGAATAGGAACAAGAAATCATAACGGCGGAGAGATTCTCTCTACGCTAAAGGATAAGGCAGCAAAGTATACAGAAGATATTCAGAAAGCTAAAAATGGTTCTGATTTGCGTAAAACAATGGAGTACTTGAGTAAAAAGTCTGAATTATCAAACGACCTGATATTTGTAGTGGATGTATATTTCTACAAGAATGGAAAAGAAGGTGAAATGGATTGGTGGACTGGTGCGGAAATGTACTCAAAGAATGGAGAGTTTTACGTAAAAGGAGTAAAACAGAATGATGACATCTGGTATTCATCTGGTGACTTTCCTGACTATTATAATATAGGTGAATACAAATATAGTTTTAAGAATGCACGCGTCGTGTTAAGTCCGGTTGTAATGGCTTCCAATGTTGACATAAAAGGTCTTACGGGTTACTTGAAGGAATGTACGCCTGGTATGCACTTGTATAATAAGATGAAGGAACTAAGTAAAAAGCCTGAATTTTCAGACAACATGATATTTACTGTGGACGTATATCATCAAGATAGATGGTGGAGTAGCAAAAAAATGGTTTACTCTAGTTCTTATGGAATGTTTTTGGTATACGGTGTAAGAAAGGATGCTGATGGTAGTGAAAATCCAATAAAGTATTCATTGCAAGACTTTAATGACTATTATAATGAGGGTGATGATAGGGAATTTAAGTTTAAGGAATTAAGAGTAACTTCAGAGAAATATATTTCAGCAGAGGATATTGCAAGTATAAGTAAAATGATTAGGAATAATGATGCTACCGGGCTTACGCATTATGTGAATAATGCGACCTCTGGTACGAACTTGTACTATCGGATGAAGGCCTTAAGTGATAGTGAGGCAGGTTTCAGTCTAGCAGGTCTGACATTTAGTGTGAATATATATTATCATGGGAATGGCGAATATGATGGACCAATGGGATGGTTCCATAACAGAGAAATGCTTTACAATAATTACCTCGATAAATTTGTTGTAGGAGGTGTAAGAAAAAATGCTTATCATCCTATAGGATATACCTCTGAAGAATTTGATAAGTATTACAATAAGGGTAATAAAAAATATAGTTTTAGGGGCATACACGTAGTGAATGCTACAGTATTATCCTTACAAAAGATGATTTCGAACAACGACACCTCCAGTCTTACTGGTTACATTAAAGGTGCTGTAGATGGTAAGGATTTAGTTAGTAGGATGAAGACATTAGTAGCAATGCCGAATTTTTTGGATTATTTCTCATTTACTTCGGATATATACAAGAAGGATTTCTATGGATATGTGTATACTGTCGACGGTGCTTACTGGAATCGATTACGCATGCAAGAACCTACATTTCAGATCTTAACTAAGGGTGCTCAGCATGGTACTTATACGCTTTCGTCCGATAAGCTTGTATATCAAAAAAAGCCAGAATCAGAAAAAGACAAATTTAATTTCGGTAACGTAAAAGTAGTTGAAATGAGAAGGTAAAATAAAATTTTTTACCAGTTAATCCCCCCAAGTAGTGCTTCTACTTGGGGGGGCAAGCAGTTTGTAGTGCGAGGTCCCGATTAATACTGAAAAACTAATATTGCTGGCAGGACCCGGATCTCCGTCCTCGAAGGGGAAGGGCCATGATCTTCTATAGAAACATTAAATCTCGCAAAAAATCGTCACGGACCCCGGAAACTATAAAAATTCCGGGGTGACAATGCAGGAAGTAGCGACTTTCAAATGCGGGGCTACATTTGCCAATCATCTCCTCACGGCCGGTCATCCTCGAAGAGGATCCACATATTGATATATCATCACCAAGTGTGGGTTCAAAGACAATGAGGAAAAATAATATTGATAATAGACTGGATTCCGATTCCGGAATGACAGGTTAGAGGCGGGGAGTAGGGTGATAGTTGAGGTGTCGAATAAAATCCGACACCTTGAAAAGAGTTTTCTTACTTTACAGTACCTTCAGAGAACCAGAGTTCGATCTCTGCCTTAGCCGCATCAGCATCAGCGCTGCTATGCACGAGGTTGTCGTCGATGGTTAGTGCGAAATCGCCCCGTACGGTCCCAGGTGCGGCTTCTACAGGGTTTGTGGCTCCCATAGTGCTTCTTACTGCTTTCACAGCATTTGCGCCGGATATTACCATAGCTACGATTGGGCCGCTAGTGAGGTAGTCGCAAACTTCTCCAAAGAAGGGTCGGCTGGCATGTTCTGCGTAATGTTTTTCTACTGTACTTCTTTCTGCATTCATTAATTTCATTGCAGCTACTGAGAGGTTTCTGTTTTCTAGACGTTTGGTAATCTCTCCGATAAGGTTTCTACTTACTCCGCCTGGCTTAATTAGTACTAATGTTTTTTCCATGAAATAATCTCCAATTAAAAAGGACCCCGTAAGGGGTCCGCTTACTATTTAATGATACAACAATTCAGTGGAGAGAATCCTGGTAATGCAATTATTCTTTTCCTGATTAATCTTCTGAGAGAAGTGCTTTTGTGGAGAGTACTCTTAATGCTTCTGCCACGCTCCATGCCTGCCACGGACATCCTTCTCCCATTTGTGGTGCATCGCCATCATAAACTTCCGATATGCCCCCAATTCCGACCTCCGTCAGCATATTTTCCATATTTTTAAGTATAGAAAGAACTTCATCTTTCTTATAATCCATCTTGATACATGCGGAGAGGTATGTTCCAAATAGCCAAGGCCATACTGTACCCTGGTGATAAGCTTTATCTCTTTCTGGAAGGGTGCCTTTATATCGTGATTTATAGTCTGCATCATCCGGACTTAAGGTGCGCATGCCGTGTGGAGTAAGAAGTTTTTCGCGAACGTGTTTCAATGTGCTTAAGCTCTCGCTCTTTCCTGCAACAGAGAATGGTAGGCTAATAGCGAAGAGCATGTTGGGGCGTAGTGAGGGATCGTTCGGCTCTGCTACATCTAGGTAGTATCCTAGATTTTTATCCCAGAACTTCTCTTTAAAATTATTCTTAACTCTATCTGCTTCTTGCTGATATTTTTCGCTTCCGTTCAGTCCTAATTTTTTAGATAGCCAGTGCATGGTGCAGAGTGCGTTGTACCATAATGCGTTAATCTCTACCGCTTTGCCACGTCTTGGAGTTACAACAAAATCGCCTACTTTGGCATCCATCCAGGTTAACTGAACTCCGTCCTGACCCGAGTGTAGCAGCCCGTCTTCGGGGTCTACTTTAATGTTATAGAGAGTGCCTTTATTGTGCCATAGATAGATCTCTTCGAGTACCTGCATCATATCGACTGCGAATTTTTCATCCCACTCTTGTTGTAACGTTAAGTAGATGCTGTTCACGTACCAGAGGGTGCCATCTACGGTATTATATTCTGGGTGTTCCCCTTTATCTACAAACCGATTCGGGATTAATCCTTGTTTCATCTGTTTAGCATAACTTCTCAGAATCTTCTTGGCTAGATCTACTTTTCCTGTACAGAGGAATATTCCAGGGAGTGATATCATGGTATCCCGACCCCAGTCTGTGAACCAAGGGTACCCAGCGATAACACTCGTTCGGCTAGGGCAATCGATGATAAACTTTTCAGAAGCAGCAATCAATTTTTCCTTTAAAGAGCTGAAATCATCTTTATTCTTCTTGGTTTTCTTCGTAGGAGTTTCCCATTGGAAGGAAGTTGATAATTTTTCAACGTCAATCTGTTTTTCGGTAGTAGCTACCATATATCTGCTTTCATGAGATTTTAGAGTGATGTGCCATTCTACGGGGTTCCATAGATCGCCTTTATAGGGGAGTCCTCTATCGTAATCGCGTAGATATTCGAAGTTATAGTACCAGCATGCTTTCTTTGTGTATGCTCCATCGGGAAAGTGTATGTTGAGCGGGATATTATTATGTTCTATTTTTAGTGTGTTGCCTGTAATTTGCCAGTTATTGGGGTAGTTACTGTCTTCATAAAAATCGGAGTGGTAGTCTTTATGTTCTACTAACGGATTCAGTTGTATTTGAATATCTCTCTCGGACAGATTTTCCAGTTTCATTACAATGCTGTTGGTATTTTTATCTAAAGCGAGATGTTTTTTGAAAGTGATGTTACCGCACTGATATGTCCAGCAGATGGTATCTTCCGTGTTAAATTGGGTTAAGTAGTTACTTCCCTCTGGGTAGACGGTGTTAGGATATTGATGAGAGGCTAATTGGTATTTTTTTTCGCCGTCAATAAGGGTGATATCTATGTTTGCAAGGAGTACCATCCGTTTGGTGGGTGGTTCTATGGAGGCGACCAGAAGTCCGTGATATTTTCGCGTGTTGGTTCCTGGGATTGTTCCCATAGAGTAGGCTCCGAGTTGATTGGTAAGAATCCATTCTTTTCTCGAGAGCTGTTCGTAGGTGTAATCGGTAGGGTTTAGTTGATGCATATTATATTATCAGCTACTATCAGAAGGTGCATTATCCTGCGTGAAAATATTTATTACTAGCATTTCGAAACAATTATATAAGATTGGTTAAATAATGTTATGTTTGCTAGGTAAGCTTTTATTATCTTTAATGTTAAAAAAGCTAGATTACTATATTATACGAGAGCTACTGCCCCCATTATTCATGGGAATGTTTGCCTTTATCATGATATTTCATGCTGGGGTGATGTATACGGGTTACAAGGATTTTGCAGATCATCCGAATGTAGCTAAGGCGATATTCTCTTATCTATTATATAAAACCCCTTACTATTTGAATTTTGTTTTCCCTATTTCGATGGCATTTGGATCGGCCTTATCATTTTCTCGGTTAGCTAGGGAGCTGGAAATTGTTGCTATAAAGGGTGCGGGTATTCGAATTATGCGGGCGATGATTCCGGTGATAGCAGTCGGATTTATCATGGCGATTGCCAACTTTTTAGTAGCTGAATATTTAATGATTCATACTGAGAAGAAAGCTCGTGAAATAAAGAACGAAGCTAAGTTTGGTATTGGCACTACCGATTATAAGCAGAATGTTACTATCTTTTTGGATAAGAAGTATACAGCATCATTTAGAGACACGTACAGAAAGAAGGATGATAGTGTTTTATTTAAGGATGCAGTGCTGCTTCATAGATTGTCCCATAACAAGTTACGATTAGTGCATGCCGAGAAAGGCAGTTATGTTGAAGGTGTGTGGAGATTTTACAATGTTACAGACAGGTTAATTCTAGATGGTAAGCAGTTGTATTATAAGGATTTAAAATCTTTTGGTATTAATCAGGAAGTACAGGTGTCTAATTTATTTGCACCCCCAATTGCTGATGAACAATCGTTCACAGAGTTGCGTAAGGCTATAAAAGAGGGAAAAGAACACAAGATAGATGTAAACGATTTAGAGATAGCTTACAATGTAAAATTTACGATACCTTTGGCTTGTGTTATATTTGCGATTACGGGTCCAATTTTTGCCATTATATTTGCTAGATTTGGTGGATTTATGGGCTTGCTAGTAAGTATATTCCTAGTTATGTGCTATTTCAATGCGCATGTTTTTTGTACGAGTATAGTAGGTAAGAATAACTGGTTGCCACCTGTAATTTCGGCTTGGTTACCAAATACCTTGTTTGCTATTGTAGGAATTGCTGGGGTGAGAAAGATAGAGTAGGCATGAATAAGCGTTGGTTCGGCTATTTAGGATTCACCTTGTGTATGAAACCTGTGATGGCCTATATAGATTTATCTAGTGCTGTTGAAGAATCTTTCTTGATTTACGATAGTTTTCCCGACCGTAACAGCGTAAAAGAGAAGTACGCTGAAGATTTGGAATCGTTGATTGCTGATGAGCAGAAAGCGGCTAACTATGAGAAGGTGATGGACGATATTTGGCATCATCCAGACATGGCTGTGATACGTGAAATACGATTTTTTCACCAAGAGAAGGATATTATTAAAGCATGGGGATCGGTTCGTTTTAGATATTCTGGAACAGATTTAACTGCTGATTATTTTGAATACGATAGAAAGAATAAGATTGTCATATTTAAGGGTAATGTGTTGCTTGCTTCAACGGATGCAACAATACAGGCAGATAGAATTGAGTATGATGCCGAGACAAAGACTACTCGTTGGTATGGTGCAAAGTCGGTATTGGGTCCGGATATAACTGATAGTGAATTTACAGAGAGTCTGTATGTAGATTCTTGGACTGGTGGTAGTACTAGCAAAGAGATAGAGGGTAGCAATTGTACAGTAACTAGTTGTGGATTGTATTATCCTCACTATCAACTTAAAGTGGAATCGATGCGGATTTTTCCAGGTGATAAAATTATCCTGAAGAACGTGGATGTCTATATTAATGGTACTTATCGATTTACGCTGCCTAGTCTGTTTTTACCATTAAATGGTAATACTGAAACCTCTTTGCCACGATTTGGCTATAATGAGAAGCTGGGTTACTTTGTGAAATCGCGGTGGGGATTTGAGGTTAGTAATGATAGTACCGATAGTGTGGTGTTTGAATTTCTTGTCCGTTACTATTCTAATTTCGGGTGGTCGTTAGGGAATATTATTACTTATAAGACTCCTGTTGCTAGCGGAAGTCAGCACATGTACTTTATGGCATCTGATAACTATCTGAAGTATACGGCAAATCATAAGCAGAGTTTTCATATAGGGGAGTTTGGTTTTAAAAACCAATTTCATACCAAAGAGAATGAATTCAGAGCATATAAGCCTTATCAAGATTTTAAAATAGATTATAGTAAACGGATAAAATCGGCGAATGTAACTGCCTCCACTACTTATAGAAATTTCTATAATCTAAAACAGGGGGATGTTACTACTAAGGTAACTCATACCGATTCTGCCTCTTTACCGTTCAATTTAAGTACTGATACGGAAGTAATCTACGAGAAGAATTTTAGAGAGATCCCTCAGCAAGAAGATTGGAACGATGCTAGTAAGGATATCGATTTCAGATGGAGAGGTTCTCATTCTAATTCCTACTTTGATACAAGCTTGCTGTATAAGAAGCATCTGTATCTTCAGGGCGAAGATCCGAATGAGAAGAAGTCTCCATCTTCTAGTGATAGAATCCCCGAAGTAACTTTCCGCACATCTTGGGATAAAATGTTGCAGAGAGGAAAATTTAAATTTACAAAAGCAGTTCCTTTAGATATAGAATTAAAATATTTTAGTGCATATGCAAATTCCAGATTGTACAACGAGTACCTTTCTAGTAAGGTTGTAAAGCTGAAAAGCAATAAAAGTTTGAGGAGTAAGTATTTTACTTCAGGCTGGAATATTGAGTATGAACAGCACTACCACGAGAAGGACACTGCTCATTTTAATTTTAAACTTGCTCCTAAGTTTGAATATCATTTAGGTAATAAGATAAATTTCGAAAATTCTGTTCATATCCGTTACGATCATGGTTTTAGTCCGTTCCGTTCGGACTTATTTAATCATCAGAATTATTCCAATCATGAGCTTACAGTAAGGCCAAATGATTACATAAAAGCTAGCGTGAAGACAAGATATGACTTTAAGCAGGCGCAGGAAAATCCACACTCTTTTGCGTTAGGTTCTTTGAACTGGAATATGATGTTAACACCTACAGAAAAAACAAAATTAAATCTCAATTCTTCGTTTTCTCCAAAAGATAGAAAGTGGGGTGATATTAATCTTAATGTACGGGGTGAAGCTGGAGGGTGTAGTTTTAACTGGACGAATAGATGGAGTGATTTTAAAAGGAAAGACGAAGTGCTTCAGAAAATTTTACGTACCAGCGAGCTTTCTGTTAGTGCGCTTAGTATCATGCCTTTCATCATTACTTTTAGTTCTAAATATGATGGTATCAAGAAAAAATTTGTTGATAGAAAATTAATTCTAACTTATGATATGCACTGTACCGAGCTCAGTTTCTTGTATAAAAAGGACTTTTTTGGTAATAAGGCAGAGTACGAGTATGGTGTATTCTTTGCCTTGAAGGGGTATCCGCGCGAATTTTACGGTCCTAGTTATTCTGGGGATCATCCTATCGAGATGTAAGGGTTTCTATGTTTGTCATCTTCGAAGGAGATCCAGTGTAGTTTTTATATTAATTTTCCTTAGCTTTCTAGACATTTTAGGAGTTTTCACAGAAGGTCATGGATACCGCTCCGTCCTCGAAGGGGAACCATACACAGGTATGACAAATTGGGAGCGTGAGAGGTGGATAGTTAAAGTGTCCTCCCTCTATTGTCATTCCGGAATCGGAATCCAGTCCATATCAATATTATTTTTCCTTAGTGTTTTTGAACCCACACTTGGTGATGATATATCAATATGTGGATCCCCTTCGAGGATGACCGGCCGTGGGGAGATGATTGGCAAATGTAGCCCCGCATTTGAAAGTCGCTACTCCTGCATTGTCACCCCGGAATTTTTATAGTTTCCGGGGTCCGTGACGATTTTTTTGCGAGATTTAATAAAGAGAAGACAATCTTTCATACCCGCATTTCAAATTTTATGCTAGTATCTGAAGTGTTTTTGGAAGGTCATGGATACCGCTCCGTCCTCGAAGGGGAACCATACACAGGTATGACAAATTGGGAGCGTGAGAGGTGGATAGTTAAAGTGTCCTCGAGTCCTCTATTGTCATATTCGAAGGAGATCCAGTGTAGTTTTTATATTAATTTTCCTTAGCTTTCTAGACATTTTAGGAGTTTTCACAGAAGGTCATGGACCCCGACTATATACAACGTCGGGGCGACAAATGAGGTGTGGATTGCTCAAGTGTCCTCGAGTCCTCTATTGTCATCTTCGAAGGAGATCCAGTGTAGTTTTTATATTAATTTTCCTTAGCTTTCTAGACATTTTAGGAGTTTTCACAGAAGGTCATGGACCCCGACTATATACAACGTCGGGGCGACAAATGAGGTGTGGATTGCTCAAGTGTCCTCGAGTCCTCTATTGTCATCTTCGAAGGAGGTCCAGTCATTATAAGTATTATTTTTCGATATATATACAGCTATATGATGAAAAGTGATACAATAAATGCATGGATATCGGCTGGAAGGGAAGTAGGCTATGTTTTTTACCTATCGAAAGGGACAGGCATTTTAGGCTACAGTACCACTGGATAAACGACCCAAAGGTGACGGAATGGACCGACGTAGGGGATTATCCTGTTACCGCTCACGGAATAGAGGCTTATTTGAATAGTACAGAAATAACTCATGAGCCTCCACAGACTATCCTTTTCGCCATAGAGAAGTTGGATGGGAAGTTTATAGGTTTGTGTGATATCCGTCATATCAATTATATTAGTGGATATGGTGAGATAGGCTATATTATTGGAGATAAAGAGGAATGGGGTCAGGGTTATGGTACTGAGATTGTTTCTATGCTTGTTAAATATTGTTTTGATATTATTAACCTAAGGACTGTTACTGCAAAGGTTTTAGCTCCTAACATTGGTTCTGGTAAGGTGCTTGAAAAGAATGGATTCCAGAAGTGTGCCTGTATCCCTAAGTATGAATGGCGCCGAGGCGACTACCGGGATGTTTTTTGGTATTACCTACAGAAAGCTTAGGTGGTAGTTGAGTCAATGTTAGGTGTATTATTTTTTTTAAGGAAAATAATACACCTAGGTTCAAAACAGAACTGTTTATTTATAGTTTTTCGAATTCTACGCCATCTTTAGTGATGATAGCTTTGAATCCTTCTTCTTCATTAACCATTTCGAATTTCTCTACAGATCCGTCTTCTGCTACTTCTACTTTATCTAGAGGTACTACTTTTTCAACAACAGATTGTATTTCTGAAGCTGGTCTTGTATCTGGAGCAGGAGCTTCATCATTGCTTGTGTCTGTGTCTCCACTTGCATCAGGTTGGTTGTCTGTACTGTCTCCAGCATCAGCATTATCTGAATTATCAGTTGCATCTGCGTTGTCTGAATTGTCTGTTCCTGGATCTACATCATTGCCTGTGTCTTGATCTGGTTGTTCATCTGTATTATCTTTATCGTCAGCATCAGTGCTACTTGCTTTATCAAAGCCATGTTGGTGACCTACTTCGTACCCTGTGTCATAACCTTTTTTGTATTCGGCTTGTCTAATAGCGTCTAGCTGTGTAGCGGTTGGTCCTGTCTGTACGCTCATAGCTCCTGCAGAGCTACTGTCTTCACAATTTCCACATCCAGCCATTGTTCCTGCAGCTATTAGGCCTAGAATGGGCATTCCAAATTTTAAACTAAATTTTCTCATAAATCCTCTCTCTTTAACAACTTGTGTTCAGGCTGGAGTGCAGCCTAGTTATTTGCTTTATTACAGTATCGGATAGAAGGAAGAAAATATTAATAGTATATTGTTAATATATGTAAAATAATTGAAATTATAGGCTGATAGTTGTTTTTGGGGTTATTAAGACGGTTCTGAATTTTTAGAAAAGGTTATGGTCCTCGAGTATATATAGTCTTGGGGTGATTTTGGGATATGGTTGTTGGTTATTGAACTTACAATTGGAATTTAGTGGAGAATATTTCGGTTTTTATTAATTTAACGAATTTAATGAGTGTGGTTAACAAGAAGGTGTGAGGGTTAAATTGAGTGGTGCCCAGGGCGAGAGTCGAACTCGCACGGCCTTGCGGCCAACGGATTTTAAGTCCGCAGTGTCTACCATTCCACCACCTGGGCTCTCTTATACTATTTATTATACCGTGCATTTCTTAAAATAATGTTATACAATTAATAATCTTATTATCAGGTATACTGTGTTAGTAATGCATGCCGATGGGTAAGCAAGATATGGCGGGTGTAGCTCAGGGGTTAGAGCACCTCACTGTGGCTGAGGGGGCCGTGGGTTCGATTCCCATCATCCGCCCCATGAATTCTATACATTTGTCAATATCTCTATGTGGTTACTTACCAGCAAACACTTTAAGGAGAACATTTTATGGAAAAAGAGTCCAGTGTTCAATTAGAAAAAGTACTTTCAGCTCCTCTTAAGACCTTGATTTCAGAGAACGATTTGCGGATGAGAGTCGCAGAATTAGCTGAAGAGGTTAAGAAGGATTTAGGGGATGGGCCTGTTGTGATGATTGCCATCTTGAAAGGTTCTTATGTTTTCATCTCCGATTTTTCCAAGCATTTTGGCACCAATGTAATTGTAGACTTTATGCAGGTGAGCAGTTATGGGTCGGGGACTGAATCTAGTGGTAAGGTACAGCTGAAGAAAGATTTAGATATAAATATTAAGGGTAAGGATGTTATTATCGTAGAGGATATTATAGATAGCGGACTTACTATGAAGTATCTCTTAGGGCTTTTAGGTGCTAGAGAGCCGAAGTCTTTAAAGGTGGTAACGTTACTAGCTAAGCCTGAACGTCATGTCTATAAAATTGAAGCAGATTATATAGGGTTTGACATTCCTGATGTTTTCGTGGTAGGATATGGGTTAGATTACGCAGAATATTTCCGCAATCTTCCTTACATAGCCCTTCCTCAGGTGGAATTATAAAATTTATAAATTAAGCAGAATTTAAAAAAATTTCTTTATCGAATTATTACTATGGTAGAAACTATGACTCACACTTTTCGTGCAAAAAAATCGGAAGGTAACACTTCCAACAATCGTCGTTATCGTAAAAATAAAGATAACAATAAGTCGGATAATAATTCCGATTTAGATACAATGCCAAGTATCGATTTTAATTATTTTGATACATTAGATCCTACAGAATTTGCAACGCTCTGCAATCAGTATGAGATTGATATGAAGCAGCCTAAATATCAGGCTATAGAGCAGCTTTTAGAGAAGTATCATGCAGAGGCAGGGTCTCTGTATGGTAAAGGTATTTTAGAGATACTACATGATGGATGGGGGTTTCTTAGATCTCCACATTATATCCCTTCAATAACCGATATATACGTATCACAGTCTCAGATTAAAAGGTTTGGATTAAAGCCAGGCGATTTGGTTTTTGGTTTAGTGAGGGCTCCGAAAGAGGGTGAGAAGTATCGTGGGATGCTTAGAGTTGAGAGTATCAATAATATAAGTTCAACAGAATCACTTTCTAAGCCTAGAAAAGAGTTTGACAAGCTAACTCCGTTATTCCCTGATGAGAAGCTTAAGATGGAGTTGAACCCTGAGAATATTCCTGCGCGACTCATCGATCTTATCTCTCCTATTGGTAAGGGTCAGAGAGGGTTGATTGTAGCTCCTCCTAAGGCTGGTAAGACGACTATCGTGAAGACTATTGCGCAATCGATAGCGGAGAATTGTCCGGATGTAAAACTGATGGTTCTTCTTGTAGATGAAAGGCCTGAGGAAGTTACTGACATGAAGCGCTTTGTACGGGGTCAGGTAATAAGTTCAACATTTGATGAGCCTGCAGAGAATCATATGAGGGTGGCTGAGCAGTGTATGGAGCAAGCCAAGAGGATGGTAGAGAACGGAGATGATGTTGTTATCTTGTTGGATTCCTTAACCAGGCTCTCCAGGGCTAGCAACTTAACCATTAATCCTTCTGGAAGAACGCTTAGTGGTGGTTTAGATCCTGCTGCGTTGTATAGGCCAAGGCGGTTCTTTGGTGCTGCAAGAAATATTGAAGAAGGCGGATCGCTTACGATTATTGCTACTGTTATGGTGGATACCGGAAGTAGAATGGACGATGCTATCTTTGAAGAGTTTAAAGGTACTGGTAATATGGAGTTAGTTCTTGATAGAGATTTAGCTGAACGTAGAATATGGCCAGCCATTAACGCTAAGAAGTCGTCTACACGTCATGATGAGAAGTTGTGTACAGAGCAGCAGTTAGAAGGTGTAGTTCAGTTAAGACGATTGTTAGCGAATCATGAAGATAGTGTAGAGGCTATTGAATCGTTAATCAAGCTATTGAAGAGAACGCCTAATAACGATGCGTTTCTTGATAGTGTTGTACAGAAGACAAGATCGTAAAATAAATTTAGTAGAGATTATTTTAAAGTGGCTGGGATATGAGTGTATTCCGGCCACTTTTTTTGTTTCTTGTTGTTAATGGAGAATATCTGATGGAAGTTCTTATCTGCTTCTATTTTTTTTCTGCCTAATATCCCGCGGGCGAATCCTCCATAGAGAGCGTATTTTCCTTTTCCGGAGAAGTTGAGGAGAATATTTTCTCCCATGCACTGTACGGTTTGGAAATTTCCGTTGAAGGTGATGGATCCGTTGCCGGTATAGATACATTTCGATTTAAATTTTCGTGTTAGTTTCCATGTTCCTTTTAATTTGTAATTGTTGTTTGGTGCTTCAATTAGTACGGCTCCCGATGATACTTTCAGTGTGAAGGATGCTTTTCCGTTGAGTAGTTTAAACATTCCAGCGGTGGCATCGAGATGTAATTGGGAAGCGGCAAAAACAGTCTGATCCACTAATAACGTAGTGGAAAATAAAAAAAACTTGAAAAAAAATCTAATCTTAATTCTGGTGTTCATGTTTAGTTCTGGACAAAGTAGGTAAAAATATGTCATTATAAATAGTTGTACATCATAATATTTTAACCTAAGTGAGAACAAGTTAGTGAAGTCTTCCACCATTTCTGAAAAAAATAGTAAGGAACGTTTGATACGTTCCCATATCGATCAGTTGATACTGAACAAATTAAAAGAGAAGCATTATGCCATCAAGGTGAGTGAATTAGCTGAGAGTTTGGGCATAGAGGGTATGAATACTACCTCTGTACGTGCGTTTCTTTCTTCTAATCCTGAGGTATATGCTTATACTGAGCGTCGCTGGGTTCCTGCTAGCAGGGTGCATAGTGATGCTAAGTCTTTACATGAGTGTATCCATCAACTTATATCCCGGTATGGTGCGCCGATAGATTTTGCACTGTTATCCAGGGAAGTAAGTTATGCCAGGGGTGTATATGAAGAAGAGTATATGCCTGTAGTGAGGCGAATGGTAGAGAAATCTAACGATTTTGTACTTACAGACTTAGATAAAGTTGCTCTACTCGATTGGTTTTTTGTAGCATCGGATGAAACTACGGATAAAGGGTTAGCGCTTAATAATGTAGATAAAAAAGAGTTTGATGCTCTATATAGCAAGGCAAAAGGTTTAAACTGGTTTGAAGACAGTACCTACGCTAAATTTATTAGTGAAAATGCTCCTGTTTCTGTAAAAACATTAGGTGCGGCAATATGGCGAAGTATAGTGCCGGAGAATTGTAGCGATGTGATATTTTTCAATGCTAACGATTGTGCACGGAGAATGCTATCTGTACCAGGTTTTGTGTATGGAGTAGATGGTTGTGTATATCCAGATTCGGAAGCAAATAAGTGGGTTTCTGGGGCATTAGAGCTTTCTAAATTATTAGTTCCAGTTATTGAAGCAGATGATGTGGCGCCATTAAATATCAAGAGTGAAGATGTTAACAAGATGGTTACTAAAATAAGTGGTGCAGATAAAACTGTTACTGTTGAGGAGCTTCTTGAATCATTTTACGAGATTACTCCGCATGTGAAGTCTTTTGATGACGACTTATTGAATCTTACCGAAGCGTTGTCTGAAGATGGCAGAGTTGCTTGGGTTGGTGGGGATAGATTTACAAATCCAAAAAGAATTCCAGAAATAGTACAGAATATTCCAGAACCGCTTTTATATCAGGATACTGAATTTACTGATGAAGACGGTGAGAAGGTAGACTTTACGATATCGGATGAAGGCTTAAGTAGTTCTTTGAGAAAATTATTACAGCATCCATTAGCTTGTGATGTGCAGGATGAAGATACTCCGATTCCTCCCAAGCCTAGAATGCAGCAGTATCGATTAGTATTAAAGAGTATCCATCGTGAGCTAGGTACATTCCCTATTTCGCAGTTGCCTTCCGATTGGATTAATACTGCACCAGAAATTCAAGAGCTAATTTTTATTGATGTTAACGGAAAAAAACATCAAGTATGGGCAAACAATAAAGAGAGATTGTTATTTAATCTTATCGATTTATGGTTCGAACAGCCAGTGGAATCGGGTGGTGTGTTTACTATTGCTAAAACTGATAAGCAGAATGTGTTCCAGTTTGAATGGATGGAGCAGCCCGATCCTGTAGTATTTATTACTCCTCAGAGAATGGATGAGTTAAGAGAGATTCAGGCAAACAGTGCAGATAAAAGTTCTTATGAGATATTAAAAGAAGTTATTTCTCACTGGGCAAAAGGAGCCGATTTCTTATCAATTCTTTGGGAGATGAACGTAGTAAGACGTACAAGTAGACGATTGTTAGCGTCTCTTCTTAGTGGCTATCAGTGTTTCTTCCAACGATCGGGTTCACCAGTGTGGCACTATGATCATAAAAAAGTGGAATTAGGCGTAGATAAAACAAAGAAAAAGTTTATAATTAAGTAAAATATAATTAGGTATTTAAAAATGGCAAATATTAAAGCAATGAAAAAGGATATCAAGCGCAACGCAAAAAAGCGCTTGAGCAATACAGAAGCAAAGAGTGCAGCAAAAACGTACATTAAAAAAGTGCGTGTGGCATGTAATGAAGAGAGATTAGATGATGCTAAGACAGCTCTATCCAGAGCAGTGAAGGCATTAGATAAGGCTGTTCAGAGAGGCATTATTCACAAGAATCAGGCAGCCAGACGGAAGTCTAGAGTTGCGAAGCTAGTGCAATCTGGAGCATCTGCTAACTAGAACGAATAAAAATTAAATAGAGACCCGGATCCCCTTTCGAGCATTTGGGTTTACAGAATAAGTTCATGGTCACCGACCTTATATATCGTCGGTGACCATGAACTTATTTAAGAGATAATACTTCAATATATTTGGATTATAAGTGTATCTGTAACGTACCGTGAAAAATAGGTATAATTGCAGGTACACTTTTTTATTAGGTAGTTTAAAAATAAATTTTCAAGTAGAGAGGTACCATGAAAAGAAAAAGTTATTCGTTTTTGTTGCTAGTTATAGCGTTAACAGCGGCAGCGGTTTATAGGTATATGGATCCTAGTTATCCGTATCAGTTCGGACTAGATATTAAGGGAGGTGTAAGATTAACTTATCAGATGGACACCTCACAGTTAACAGAGGATCAGAAAAGAAATCTCCCGTTAGTAACTAATACTTTAGTAAACATTCTAACCAGTAGGGTATCGCAATCGCTTGGGGTTGTAGAGGGTAATGTACAGCCAAAAGGCGGGGATCAGTTTGTAGTAGAACTTCCTAGCTATAAAGATCCGGAGCAAGCGAGACAGGTATTAAGTTCAACCGCTAAAATTAAATTTTATCATGCTAAAAACGTAGTAACCGAACGTATTCCGAATAGAAGGTACCGTGAATCTGGATCGGAGAAAGAGACCGGGAATCCTGAGGTGCACTTTTCCAGTACCATGAATCCGGAAAAAGTTTATAAACCTGGTGATCCTGAATATCTAGGCATGATTAAAGGTTGGGATTTAATATTAGAAGGTACCGATTTAAAGGAAGCAGGTAGTATTCCAAATCCTGGTAAAAATGGGACATACTTCCCTCAGATGCACTTCACAACAGAAGGTGCTGCTAAGATGGAAAAATGGTCTAGAAAGGTAAACAATAGACGAGAAAAATTAGCAGCTGTATTAGATGGTAAAGTTCTTAGTATTGCTAGCCTGAGGGATGGTCCGGAAGGTATTCTTTCTGGTGGAACTGTAAGCATATCTAGTCCGGATGGTTTTTCAGCGGAGTATGTTAAAGGATTATCCGAATTATTAAATGGTGGTGCCTTGCCTGTAGACTTAAAAGAGGTAAGTAGTGAAACTGTAGATCCTATGATTGGGGTGTATGCACTTGATAAGATGGTTCAGGCTGGTTATATTAGTTTTGGGATTATCTGTCTGTTCTTGTTAGCGTACTATATGTTCCCAGGGTTAATTGCTATAGCAGCGCTCTGCTTATATGTTCTGTTTAGCTTAGCTGTGTTAAAGAGTTTAGGAGCTACGTTCTCTCTAGCGTCTATCGCAGCATTTATTCTATCGGTAGGTATGGCAGTTGATGCTAATATATTAGTTTTCGAACGAGTTAAAGAGGAGATGCGTGAAGGGAAGACTCTGTTAAAGTCTATTCAGTTAGGGTTCTTAAGAGCACTTCCTGCGATTATCGATTCCAATGCCTGTACCATTCTTACTTCTTTGGTATTAGCTTTCATAGGTACCGGACCCGTTAAAGGTTTTGCTTATACCCTGATAATTGGTCTATTAATATCTTTCTTCACAGCTATTACGGTAACACGATCGTTGTTGCTCTTCTTTGTAGGTAGTGGTATTGGGAACAATCCGAAATGGTTTGCTTTAGGTAGGCAGTGGTTTGGTGAAAAATTAGAACAATCTGCCAACACAAAACCGCTACAGATAGTGAACAATTCTAAAAAGTTTTTCATGATATCATTCGTGAGTATGGTGCCTGGGATTCTCTTTATGTTTATGGGTGGATTAAAGCCTAATGTAGAATTTCAAGGCGGAATGGAGTTTGTATACTCTATGCCTCATGAAAGTAAGTTAACTGCGATTGATGTAACGGAAAAACTTGATACCGCGGGCATTCATGGTACAAATGTTAAGATACTAAGTACTACAGAAGGAAATAAGTCTGTATATATTACCGTTCCTACTTCTGCAGGATTAAAGACTTCGAATGCAGATGAACGAAAGGTGACCAAAGAGACTATGGCTAAGGCTTCCGGATTTAGTATTGCGGATGAGAGAAGCTTCATGGAGATAGGTCCGGCGGTGCAAGCTGAGACTGTTCGGAATGCTATAATCGGAGTTGTCTTAGGATGTCTATTAATTACTATCTACCTTGCCGTACGATTTGGTTTTGGTGCTGGTGGATTTATTAGTGGTCTACGATTCGGTATGAGTGCTATAGGTGCACTGCTCCATGATGTAGTATTTGCTCTTGGTGTTGCAGCTATTGCGGGTTACTATCTTGGATGGGAAGTGAGTGCGTTATTTATTACTGCGATGTTAACCGTAATTGGGTTCTCTGTGCATGATAGTATTGTTATATTCGATAGAATTCGGGAAAATCTTTCCAGAACTTCACCAGATGAGTGTTTTGAGAATTTGTGTAATAAATCTATTACGCAGTCTTTTGCACGATCGATTAATACTTCGCTAACAGTTATCATTACTCTTGCTGTTCTGATGTTTGCTGGAACCACTACTCCGGATCTAAAGTTCTTCGTGCTAACCATGTTGCTGGGTATTATATCTGGTACTTATTCATCAATCTATAATGCCACACCTATCCTCTATGTTTGGGATAAATTTATTATGGAGAAGAGGGGTAAATCGGCCGGACTCTTACAGATGGCTATAGATGAGCGCCGTGAGCGACAGGCTGAGGCAATGGCGGTATCAACAGCCGTAGCTGAGAACGCAGGGGAATCTTACAGTCAGGTACGTAGAAGAAGTAGTGCTGTAGAGAAATCGAAACATTCAATTGACTAGTACTATAGGATAGTTGTTAATACGAAGCCGACTCTAGAAAAGGAGTCGGCTTTTTTTGTTTATCACTCCCTCCCCAAAATACTGGGTATACTGACATCGCAATAGCATGAGATTGTCTTAAGCAACTCATTAGGAGGAGCATGTAAAATGAATCATATCCAAAGAATCATAAAGAATATAGCTGCAACTGCATTTCTGGTGCCGACATTAGTTTATTCAATGGACCAGGTTCCATCGAAAAGATTTTCTGTTGAGAGTGCATCAATAGATATTCATCGCCCCGAGAGTTTAGAAGGGTTAACTCTAACATCTGATTATCAGGGGCAACAGGCTGAAGGATTCCAGCGCCTGCGCAACCTTAAAAGACTAACTTTTAGCTTCTGTAATCTGGGAGATAAATGGAACGAGGTGTTTTGTTTTCTACCAGAGAGTTTAGAGCAGTTAACTCTAATAAAGACCGATTATGAAGGGCAACAGTCTGAAGGATTCCAGCGTCTGCGCAACCTTAAAATTCTAAATATTAAGTTCTGCCAGTTGGGAGATGGATGGGATAGGATAATTCCTTTTCTACCAGAGAGTTTAGAACAGTTATCGCTAGAGTTTACCGATTATGCAGGTCAAGAGGCGGAGGCATTCCAACGTCTGCGCAATCTTAAATACCTATATTTTATATTCTCCCGGTTGGGAGTTAGAGGAAAAGAGCTGCTTCCTTTTCTACCAGAGAGTTTAGAAGTGTTAGGGTTCGAGGATGAGAGTTATAAAGGGCAACAGTTACAAGATATATGTGAGGCAGGAGGTAGGAAAGGTAGGAATCGATCTTTTTGCAATATATCATGAGATTGTCTTAAGTAACTCATTTAGGGGAGTATGTAAAATGAATCCTGCACAAAGAATCATAAAGAATATTGCTGCAACTGCATTTCTGGTGCCGATATTAGCATATTCGATGGACTCTGGTCCGTTGAATCCTATGCAGCAGTATGAGCAGATGTGGAATGAAGTAAAAAATGATTTAGAAACGAATAGTTTTTTTGTTCAGAGTGTATTAAAAGATACAGATGCACTGATTCATTTTATCTGGCAAGCAGTAGAAGCAGGAACAAACCTTAGTGGTTTGGATAATTCTGAAACCTGGGAGCATGCACCTATTGCTACACTTGGGCAGTTGAAAAATCTGATAGAACTTCAAGATGTTATACGAGCAAGGATTGGTGATAAGTTCTGTTTTGGTGTAAAGCGCGTAGAAATGGCGTTCGGAGGTAAAAGACTTACAAGTAAGAAGGTGTCTTTTATTAGCACGTGCCTGCCACTAGTAGAGACACTGAAATTACATAGTTGTAGGAGTAATGTGACAGATGTCGTGAGCATGGTATTAGCTTCTCGCAACCTTAAACACCTACATCTTAACGTCTTGAAGTTAGGGGATGGATGGGACCAGGTGATTCATGCTCTACCAGAGAGTTTAGAAGAATTAGATCTAGGGCGTATCGATTATCGAGGTGAACAGGCGAAGGGATTTCAACGCCTGTACAATCTTAAAAAACTATGCATTTTCCTCTGCGAGTTGGGAGGTGGATGGAGCCAGCTGATTCATTATCTACCAGAGAGTTTAGAAGAATTAAATCTAGTGCGTACCGATTATCGAGGTCAACAGGCGGAGAACTTCCATCGCCTGCGCAATCTTAAAAAACTATGCATTTTCCTCTGCGAGTTGGGAGGTGGATGGGGCCAGGTGATTCCTTCTCTACCAGAGAGTTTAGAAGAATTAGATCTAGGGCATACAGATTATGAAGGGCAACGGGGGGAGTGTTTCCAGTGCCTCTCTCGCCTCAAAAGCCTAAATCTTAGAGCCTGCAGGTTGGGAGATAAATGGAAACAGATAATGCATGCTTTACCAGAGAGTTTAGAAGCGTTAAATCTATCATCTGATTATGAGGGGCAACAGGCGGAGAACTTCCATCGCCTGTGCAACCTTAAAAAACTAAGTTTTTCCCACTGCAATTTGGGAGATGGATGGAATATGATAATTCCTGTACTACCCGAGAGTTTAGAAGAGTTAGATCTATTTAATACCGATTATGCAGGGCAGCAGGCTGAGGGATTCCAGCGCCTGCGCAACCTTAAACACCTAAATCTTAACTTCTGCAGGTTGGGAGATGGATGGGATATGATAATTCCTGTATTACCCGAGAGTTTAGAATTTTTAAGTCTATGGCAAACCGACTGCCCGCGTCAGTTGCAAGATATATATGAGGCAGGAGGCTTGAAAGCTTGTAAAGCTGAGGTGAAAAAACGTATGAAGCGATCTTTTTGCAATATAATATAAATAATATTGCTGCAACAGTACTTCTGGTGCCTATATTGGTTTTTTCTATTATAATATAGATATGGATACGAATCGACCTTCATGGGACACTTATTTTATGGAGATTGCCCACCTTGTAAAGACGCGGGCTACTTGTCCGCGTAGGCAGGTAGGAGCTGTTTTGGTGAGAGAAAAGCGGATTATTGCGACGGGATATAATGGATCGCCGCGTGGCTTGCAGCACTGTCCGGAAGGGGGAGAAAAGAACGATTGGCCTACTGGGTGCATGCGTGCGGGCCATTGTATACGATCGTTGCATGCGGAGCAGAATGCGCTGCTTCAGGCGGCTATGATTGGTATTCCATGTGAGGGGTCTACAATGTATGTAACGTGTCAGCCTTGTAATGCTTGTGCCAAGATGATTATCAATGCAGGAGTAGAGAAGGTAATATACGAAGGAGACTATCCTGACGAATTTTCATTAGTTCTTTTTACTGAAGCGGGGATGAAATTATACCGTTATATTAATAGGGCTTTAGAGAAAATAGAATAATGAATATTTTGTGTAGTATAGTAACATCTAATATAATTTGTGAAAAGGAGAATAGTTTAGATTTATACCGTGATCCTTTTATAGCTTTATGTTTATCAACGTTTTTCTGCGTTATGTTCACTCCGTTAGTGAGGAGGTATGCAATTTCTTCTGGAGCGATAGATGATCCAAATGTTGAGGACAGAAAAATTCACAAGATGCCGATTCCTCGTTGGGGGGGTATATCGATATTATTTAGTACTCTACTTACATTATTTTTATTGTTGCCTAGTGTTCATTGTGTAAGTAGCTTGCCGCCTTATATATTTGGGATTGCCGTATGTGGATTTCTGATATCTTTGGTAGGGGCTTATGACGATAGAAATCAGCTTTCTGCTAAAGTGCAAGCACTTTTTTTGCTTAGCATGGGTGTATTAGTGCAGTATCTATCGGGTGAAGTTCCCTTGGTGCAGATAACTATTACTAATGATCTATTAAAGTATTATTTTGACGTAGATATGCCGGCTATAAACTGGATTGTTACTGCTCTTTATATTTTTATTATCACGAAAACAATGGACACGATAGATGGGCTAGATGGCCTAGCAGCTGGTCTTTCAGCAATAGCTGGCATTACGCTTGTCTTACTATCTATATGGTTTAATCAGCCAGTGCTTGCATTAATATCTGCCTCAGTTGCAGGTTCTGCACTAGGATTTTTAAGACATAATTTTAATCCTGCTAAAATATTTTTAGGTACAGCGGGTTCACAGCTTTTAGGATTTCTACTAGCTGTAGTAACGGTGGCAGGACCTTTTGATAAGTTAGAGGCCCTGATGTTGTTGATACCGCTATTAGTATTTGGAATACCTTTATTTGATGCTTGTAATGTAATAGTGAGAAGGGTGGCAGCAAAGGAAAGTATTACGAAAGCGGATAAAAGACATATTCACCATCAGCTTTTGAATCTAGGATTATCACAAAAACAGGTAGTATCTTTATTGTATGTAGTAGCAATCTGTATGTGTGCGTTATTGCTGATACTAATATTTTTACAAGAAGGTAGGTTCTGATTTTAAAGATTCCAAAAATACTTTTCATATGTGGCACGAGGCCAGATGCAATTAAGACTGCTCCAGTGGTGATGGAGTTGAATAGCTATAGGCATTTGGTGCAACCTGTTTTAGTTTCAACGGGTCAGCATAGTGCTATTTGTACCGATAGTTTGAATCGGTTTGGATTAACTCCGGATGAGAATTTGAAAATTATGGAACAGGGTCAGACGCTGTCTACGATATCAACGAAGTGTCTTGTTGGGTTAGATGGTATCCTGGAAAAGTATAAGCCGAGTGTAGTGTTGGCTCAGGGTGATACTACCACTACTTTTATTGCTTCTTTAAGTGCGTTTTATCATAAGATACCGTTTATGCATATTGAAGCCGGATTGCGTACGAATAGTATTTGGGAACCATATCCCGAGGAATTTAACAGGAGAGCGACTGCACTAATCTCTTCTCAGAGTTATGCACCTACTATGTATGCGGCAAAAAACTTAATTGACGAGCGTATTAATCCAGATTCCATTTATGTTACAGGCAATACTGGAATAGATGCATTGAAATATGTTTCTAAAAAGTACAGACAAGAGTGGTATAAAGATACCAATAGTCGAGTGGTGTTAGTAACTACTCATAGAAGAGAGAATTGGGGAAAAGCACAGAAAGATATCTCCTATGCAGTAAAAAAACTATCTAATAAGTATCCTGATGTAATGTTTGTAGTATGTCTGCATCCTAACCCTGTAGTAAGGGAGAGCTTGGTACCTATTCTGAGAGATGTAGATAATATAGATTTAATAGATTTCCCCGATTATCCTAGATTTGTGAAACTGATGGAACGGTGTGATATTGTCCTTACCGATTCTGGTGGAATTCAGGAGGAGGCACCAACATTTGGAAAGCCTGTCCTAGTACTGAGGAATAACACAGAACGACCCGAGGGCATTGATCAGGGGAATGCTAAGATAGTAGGTACTGGTATTGAAAGTATTGTAGATAATGTATCGGTACTGCTAGATAATAAGGAGGAGTACCATAATATGTCCGGAGCAAGTAGCCCATACGGAGATGGAAATGCTTCTAAGCGTATACGGTATTTATTGTTAAAATATCTTGGGCTGGAGAGTCCGGTGGAGGATATGTGGACTACATTAGCGCAGTAGTAATTGGTCTTATTCAGGGGCTAACGGAATTTTTGCCGATAAGCAGTTCGGCTCATATGCGGATTATTCCATCATTATTAGGGTGGGACGATCCTGGTGCTGGTTTTACAGGTGCTATCCAGATAGGTACTTTTATATCTACACTAATTTATTTTAGATTTGAGATTATAGAACTTTTAATTAGTTGGATAAGGAATATTGTATCGTTAGGGAAGTATCAGGACGATTATGTACGTATAGCGTGGTCGGTTATAGTGGGTACTATTCCCATTGTAGTTGTTGGGTTAATGTATAAGGATGTTATAGAGCATCAGTTAAGATCTCTATATATTGTGTCTTATAGTATGGTGGGTTTAGCTCTTATTATGTATTTAGCGGAGAGGTTAGTTTACGCTCGTCGCGATTTACGGAAAATAAGGGTCTGGGATGGATTCATTATTGGGATATGGCAGGTGTTGGCTCTTATTCCGGGTGCTAGTAGAAGTGGTAGCACTATAGTAGGAGCATTGTTCCAAGAGTTAAATCGTGCTTCTGCAGCTAGGTATTCTTTTCTGTTAAGTTTGCCATCTGTGTTAGGGGCTGGAATATTCTGCGTAAAGAATCATTCAGCTGAATTGTTAGGGGATGCGTTGGGTCCGCTTCTGTTGGGTATGGGTGTTTCTTGTGTGGTTGGATATTATATGCTGAAGACGTTTATCCGCTATTTAGGTAAAAATACTCTCTGGGTATTTATTGTATACCGACTTGCTTTAGGGATCTTTATTTTTTCCATGTTGAAGCTAGGATTCCTTACAGAGTTTTAGATTATTACTCCGTTGTGGCTTGTGGAAATTTAGTAGGCTTAGATAACACACATACTCCATTTGAAGTAGAACATATTAGCGATTTTAAATTCAAATTGAAGTATTCTGGTTTGAAAAAGGATGAAGTGATTAATCATGATTATCAAAGTGATCTAGACTTATGGGAGAAATGTGATAAGGGTTATACATTCTATTTGAAAGACGAAGATAGTGCAAGTCGTATTAATAGCTATGCTGGAAACATTTAATGTTTAAAGCCTAACAAAGCATGTTAGTTAATACGGTTAGTGCATTCTAAATTATTTACTAACGACTCATTTCTTACAGAGATAGTGCTCGAAGGGAATGAGTCGTTAGTTTTTTTTATGCAACCATTAGCTTCCGAGAATAGTTTTCTTTATGGAGGCGAGGTTGTATGTAACCGTATGTTTTTTGTTCGCTATATATATATGAAGTTCTAGGTTTTTACTCTTGTTAGTAATATAAGGTTTTTCTTTAGCATCAAGTAGTGGAAAGTTCACATTGAAGTCTGCTTTATAGATGGTATTGGTTGTGTTAGTGGGGATCCAAGTTAAGTCACACTCTTCTATGGTTTTAATTATTTTTCCATATTTATCTCTCAGGTGTTTCAATTTGTTAGGTTTATAAGCGTAGTATCCAGATTCATCCTCGGATGTTTCGGTGGTATAGCTAAGATCTCCTGGTTGTTTTTCAGGAAGCACAGTTTTACCGTCTACCTTAAGGATTATACGTACTCCAGCTAAATTATTATACTGCTTGATATCTGTAGTTTCTATGTTGCCTTGAAAGGATAGAGTTTTGGATGGATTATTAGTAACGAAATTATTAATCTGCTCTACTTTTTCTTCTGTTGTAAGTTCTAGTTTTTTAGCATTAGCAGCAGATGCGTAGACGTTTAGTAGGTACAGATCTGGGTGTACGAATGCTTTTGAATTGTGATTATTGAAGAAAGACCAATCGTTGATGAACTGTTTACTAACATAATTTGTTGGATTCAGCTTAAGATCGTTTTTCCAGTTACAGAAAGTTCCGTTGTTGTATGCAGTAAGTATGGTTTTTTTGTCGGTTTTAAATAGAGTATTGATATCCGATTGATTAATATCTACGGCTTGTTGTTCAACTGTAGTTGTGCTTTTTATATCTGGCTTGGTTGAAGTGTTATCTTCTGCGTAAGTTAATCCTGTACTAAGCGGTGCTAGTAGGAGAAATGTGTATGTATTCTTCTTTAAAATATTCATAGTGGTTTAATAATGTATATATATTATTATATACTATCTGTAATAAACCTGCAGAACGCTGATTATTGTTCCGAAATATTTAATACAAATAAAAATATCACATTTATTTGTATATATCGATATATTAGGATACAATGAAAATAGGTTATGTATGCATTAAACTTTTATTCTGAACTATACGAGGGAGTGTTAAACGATGCTCGTAAAACTGTTACTATTAGATTAGGCGATAAATCGGATAAGTACAAGACGGGTCATATTGTATGGATAACCGTGGGTCCTCGTTACGGTAGACGTCAGAAGTTGTATAGTGCGATTATTGATAAGGTAGACGTGAAGTCTATTAGTGAGCTTTCTCCTCGTGATATAGAGAGGGAGAATCCTGAATTTCGTAGTGAGGATGATGTAATAGGTGTTCTTACTAGAATTTACGGAGAGTTTATCACCCCAGCCCATAAGGTTACGGTAGTTTATTTTTCTAGAATAGACGAATAGGTTCTATTATTGTCCTGAATAGAAAATAGTTAGATGAGTGCCTATTTAATTTGGGTATATTTATAGGTAAGAGTCTCTTTTTGGCAGTATTTATAAATGCGTATTATTAATAACCTTATTTATTTAGTGTTTCTCCTTATATGTTTATTATTAGGTGGATTTTTCAGTTGGTCTGGTGAGAGTGCTATTGTGAAGGAGTTTGCCAAGCAGACTATATCCAAGACCACTCCTGAGCAAGTATTTAAAGAAGACACGAGTATTACTGTATTAGTACTTGGTTGTGATGAAGATCGGCTACCTGGTTCCAAAAAAGTAATTGTTGAAAACGCTCGTAGTGATACAATTCTTGCGATAAAGTTCGATTTTTCAACGTCTAGAATTACAGGAGTATCTATCCCTCGAGATTTGATGGTGCAGCTTCCTGGTTATAATAGCAATAAGATAAATGCTTATCATAAGTATGGTGGAGCCATGCTGGCAAAGAAGGCTGCTGAAGCTGTGATGGGGGTTCCGTTGCAGTATACCGTTGTAGTAAATTATAAAATTTTACAAGAGATGGTGAATTTAGTTGGTGGGGTTACTTTGGATGTTCCTAAGCGTATGAGATGGACAGACAGAGCTGGTGATTTATACATCAACTTGAATCCTGGAGTGCAGCATTTAGATGGTTATAATGCGATGTGTTTTGTAAGGTATCGGTATGGCGACAGCGATTATCATCGTCAGCATAGGCAGAAGCAGTTTATCCTTGCATTTAAAGATGCAGTGCTTTCTAATCCCGTAGTAATTCCGAAATTGCTAGAGAACGTGAAAAGTCTTTTCAAAGATGTTTTTACGTGCGAAGAATTAGCTTCATTGTTATTATTTGTGTCTAAGATTGGTAATGAAAACATACAATTTGGTACAATACCTACTATAGAGGCTGGTAATTACTACCTGCACTTAAATGAGAGTAAGAAGCAGAAAGTTTTGCAAGAATACAATTTTACTGGATAGTGTTAGCAATAAGTATGGAATAATCAGTAGAGTAATTGCAAAAATAATGCGATACAGAGGGATGAATTGAGAATTTTACTGCCTATCGAAATAGATTTACCTAAATTGGAAATGCAAGATGTTACATCTGATACGCCTATCGTCATTAAAAAATCGAGTCTGAGTGCTATTAAGCAGTTTTTAGAAGGGGCAATTCAAATACGTAAAAATACTACCAAGGATGAGATAATTGTTATATCCAAAAATGCGAATGGTGAGAATTCTGTACATACTGCTTCTTTGCAAGATTTAGAAACTTTTATAGCTGGTGGTTGTAAAGCGATTGTAGAAGAGGAATCCTCAGCATCTAATTCAGAGGTTGCTTCTGAAAGTACAGACGGGGATGATATGATGAACATGATAGATGGCATCATGGATCAGATTGAGAACAGACATGCCCCTGCTGTAGAACCTGGTAGTATGATGGCAGAGTTAAGTTCGGCATTGGAAGATTTGAATATTGATGCTTTGATGAAGTCGTCAGAAAAATCGGATTCGAAGAAAGGTAGTGAGGCTGAATTAATTGATATCTCTGGAGAAGTAAGTAAAGCTAAAAAGAAGCCTGCTGCTAAGAAAACTACTACAAAAGCTAGCGGAGCAACTAAAAAAGAGGGTGTAAAAGATGCAGAGAGTAAAAAAAGTACGGCTAAGGCAAAAACTACATCATCCAAAGCTGCTTCTACCACTAAAAAAGCTGCACCTTCGAGAGCAAAAGTAGCCAAAAAAGAATCTCAGGTAGTTGATAGTAAATTAGATGTTGCAAGCTCTAACGTTGCCGAAAGTAAGAAGAGTGCGAAGAGTACCAAGAGTACAACTGCGAAAGCACCGGCAAAGGGTAAAACTGAGGCTAAAAAAGCAAGCACAACTAAAGCTGCAAAACCAGCCAAGAAGGCAAGTGCAAAGAAAGTAGATGCGCCAAAGATTACTCCAGAGCAGAATGCTATTATTGCAGAGTTACAAAGTTTAGTAGATTCACAGAATTTAGGGGTTACTATTCTAAGGTTTCAGGATGATATTCTTGTTTGTAAAGCTGAAGAAGGTAATAGTACTAGAGTTAAAAATAAAGTTCAGATGCTTACTGGAAAAGCTGTGGAATTACTTTCATCTGAAGAAGTTAAAGCTAATAAAAATGATAGCAATGGAAAAGATGATTCAGCATCTGGCAAGAGTAAATTGACTGATAGATCGGCATTGATTGATTCGTATTTTGATAATTAATTTTAAATTGTAAGACTTATGAGAACAATAGCAATAACAAGTGGAAAGGGAGGTGTAGGAAAAACAAACCTTACCGTTAATTTAGCAATCGCTTTGGCACAGCAGACCTACTCTGTTGTGGTATTTGATGCCGATTTTAGTTTGGCTAACTTAGACATTGTCTTTGGAATTCGTGCCGAGCATACGTTGGCAGATATGATTAACGAAGATTTGTCTATAACGGATATTCTGGTACGGGGTCCGCATGGGGTTCGTGTTGTTGCTGGTGGTTCAGGTATTAACGAATTGATGCATTTGAATGAAGATCAGATAAATAAGTTCTTTATTGAGTTTAATAAGCTTCATGGTGTAACTGATTATCTTATTTTCGATACAGCTGCTGGTTTGGGAGAAGATATCATGCGTTTCAATGAGGCTGCTGATGAAGTTATATTAGTTTCTACTCCAGATCCTGCTAGTGCTATGGACGCTTATGCTGTTGCAAAACTGATATTCAGCAGAAATCCTGATGCATATATCAGAGTGCTGATTAACATGGCTGATAATGAGGTGCAGGCGATCCATGTATATGAGAAGCTGGAACAGATTGCTAAGAAGTTTTTAAATAAAGATCTCCATTATGCCGGTTATATTCCTTTTGATACCAAAGTAACAGAGTGTATACGTAAGAGAGAACCTTATATTTTAACCTCTCCATTCTGTGCTGCATCTAAATCTGTTCGTGAGCTTAGTGCTGTTCTTACAGGTAAGCCACCATATACACCAAGATCTTCTAGTATGAGCTTCATACGAAGTTTGTTAGGTTTAGATGAAGATGTTACTGCTCAAAAAGTAGGATATTACTAGAAATATTTTCAATTTATGTCATAATTTCTTTTAATATGCAAAAAAGATGTTATGACATGAAGTTATTTTTTTTAATTTATCTTAGTTTATTGGTCCCATTTTTTTTATCAGCTGCGGATGTGTTACCACCAAAGGGTGTACCAAGTGCCGTAGTAGAAAGATTGAATAATCATCTGAATAACCTTGAGTTGCATGAACTACTTTTTAACAGTGTTCTAAATAAGGGTATGTCTGTAGTATATCGGGCTAGCAGTGGGATTGATGGTGAGAAGAGCAGATGCAGGCTACTCTATATCCTTGACGCGGTGAAGCAGGATATGCTGAGTGCTAAAAAGATGTTACAATCGATGAAGGATGAGAAGGATAGTTCGTGCGAGCTTCCTTGTCCGATTCCTGCAGCTAGTGATAGTAAGATTGCAGAGTATGTCTCTATTAATTTACATTTTGAAAGTATATACAATTATTATATGTATGTTTTAGCGGAGATATACTGTGGTATTTTTCCATTAATTTCCTTAGGAGCAGATAGAGATGTGATAGAAAAAAAGTATCTAGAGTTACTAGAGAATCAGGCTGCTCATTTAGATTCTAACAGTAGTGTTTCCAAACGATCTAGGCGATCGGTTGGGTATGTCTGTTTTGAAAGATCTGTTTGTGATAAAAAATATCAGGAGATATACACTAAGTTAGAAAACGATTTAACTAAGAGTATGGAATGGATGTGGAAGTAATTCTTTCATCGATGTTCTGCGTATAGTGCTATCTTTATCAACGAGTACAATGCTGATATCCTCATTCTGAGAGGCGAATTCCAGAATCACTTGCAGACACATTCCGCATGGGGTGCATCCTGTTTCCGATGCAATGCAGATAGCGGATATCGTATTTTCTCCTTCTGATATCATTTTGCAGATGGCGGTACGTTCGGCACAGATGGTTGCTCCGTAAGATACGTTCTCTACGTTACAGCCGGTATATATGGATCCACTATTGGTCTGCAAGGCCGCCCCGACTGTAAATTTGCTGTAAGGTGCATAAGCATTTTTTCTGGCTTGTATGGCGAGTTCAACTAGTTTTTCTTGCATACATTTAGTTTACTTTAGGGTTGGTTGAATTGTTTGTTTTGAAATATTAGTTTTAGCATATCGGCCAGATACCGGGATCTTTAAATTCCCGGTATGACGGTGGTATCTGGTCAGCATTTACACTTCATTGAACCCACACTTGATGATTTATTTATTGATTACAATTTTGTCATTCCGGAACGGAATCCAGTCTATTATAAATATTCTTTTTTCTCACTGTTTTTGAACCCACACTTGGTGATTTTCTTCTAAATACGGGAGACACGTTATCACATGAGCCCTTGCGATCTTGTCACCCAGGAAAATATACTTTGCAAATATAAAAAAAATAGAAATCTTCGGGATTAGACTGAATAATATTTAGCAAAAGGGCGGAGAGAGTGCTAAAGAATCCTTGACTTTACTCCTATAAAATAGTGTAAAATGTTAGCAGAAGGCGCCTTAGAGTGCTAACAATACTAATATTAATTAAAATAAATTTGGAGGAAAATCCGTAAAATGTCCGCATTAAAACCTTTAGCAGATAAAGTAGTGATACAGCCAATGGAGGCTGAAGAAAAAACATCTGGTGGTATCTATTTACCAGATAGTGCAAAGAAGAAACCTCAGCAAGGGAAAGTAGTTGCTGTAGGTGATGGAAAGATTTTAGAGAATGGTGAAAGAGCAAAGCTATCCGTGAAAACAGGTGATAGTGTTCTATATAGCAAGTATGGTGGTAATGAAGTTACTATAGATGGAGTAGATTACACTATATTAGAAGAAGATCAGATTTACGCTATTATAAACAACTAAAAGGAGGAGATAAATTATTATGGCTTCAAAAAAATTATTATATGATGAAAAGGCAAGAAGAGCTCTAGAGAGAGGAGTAAACCAGGTAGCTGATGCTGTAAAGGTTACTTTGGGTCCTAAGGGAAGAAATGTAGTACTTGATAAGAAATGGGGCAGCCCAACCATTACTAAAGATGGTGTAACTGTTGCAAAAGAAATTGAGTTATCAGATCCTAATGAAAACATGGGAGCTCAGCTCTGTAGAGAAGTAGCATCAAAAACTAATGATGTTGCAGGTGATGGTACAACCACTGCTACAGTATTAGCGCAGGCTATAGTAAACGAAGGTTTGCGATATGTAGCTGCTGGTGGAAATCCGATTGGTGTAAAGCGTGGGATTGATAAAGCTGTTGCATTAATCGTAGAGGAGATTAAGAAGACTGCTCAGCCTATTAAAGATAAGTCTCAGGTCGCTTTCATTGCTACTATTGCTGGTAATAACAAAGAAATCGGTGAACACGTAGCTGAAGCTATGGATAAAGTTGGTAGAGATGGTGTTATTACAGTTGAAGAGAGTAAGGGAAGAGAGACCGCTCTTGATATTGTAGAGGGTATGCAGTTTGATAGAGGATTCATCAGTCCTTATTTTGTTACCGATCCTGAAAGAATGGAAGCTGTTATTGAAAATCCGTTAATTTTAATTTACGAAAAGAAAATCAGCAACATTCAAGAGTTTGTTCCTTTCTTAGAGAAGGCTGCTCAGGCACGTAAGCCAGTACTCGTGATTGCTGAGGATATTGAAGCGGATGCTCTAGCTACATTAGTTGTAAACAAGATTAAGGGAATTCTGCAAGTAACAGCAGTTAAGGCTCCTGGATTTGGTGATAGAAGAAAAGCTATGCTTGAAGATATCGCAACCTTAACCGGAGGTCAGTTTATCAGCGAAGATCTAGGTACTAAGCTTGAGAATGTAACCATCGATATGTTAGGTTCTGCTAAGAAAGTGGTAATAACAAAAGAAGATACTACAATTATCGAAGGTGCCGGATCTAGTGATGATGTTCAGAGCAGAATCGAACTCTTAAAGAGACAGATTGATAGTACTGATAGCAGCTATGATAAAGAAAAGCTACAAGAAAGATTAGCTAAGCTAAGTGGTGGCGTTGCTGTAATTAAAGTAGGTGCAAGTACTGAAACTGAACTGAAAGAGAAGAAGCACCGATATGAAGATGCTTTAAGTGCTACAAGAGCTGCTGTTGAAGAAGGATTCGTTCCTGGCGGTGGTACAACATTGCTTAGAGCAGCTAAAGTGCTTGAAGGCATTAGTGCTGATGCTGATGAGCTAACAGGTATTCAGATTGTTAAGAGAGCTATAGAAGCGCCATTAAGAACCATTGCTACAAATGCTGGTTTAGAAGGTAGTGTTATCATAGAGAAAGTACGTAATTCTCAGCCAGGGTTCGGTTTGAATGCGGCTACAGGTGAAATTGTGAACTTAGTAGAAAACGGAATTGTAGATCCTGCTAAAGTAACACGATCGGCTATTCAGAATGCTGCATCTATTGCTGGATTGGTACTTACTACGGAAGCATTAGTTGTAGAGAAACCAGAAAAGAAATCTGGTGATATGCCAGGTGGAATGCCAGGCGGAATGCCAGGTATGGGTGGCATGGGTGGTATGGATTACGGAATGTAATTCAAACACTCTACTTTATACTTATCATTAAAATACCCCGAACTTATGTTCGGGGTATTTTATATATTGACACCAGATTAAGCTGTTTGTTATCAAAAGATCTTTTATAGGGAACACCGTATTTATTCTAAGGTTCCTGGATAGTTAACTAAAGGGAGGAGTCGTTTTCTGGCGACTTCTATAATGTCGTTTGCGGAATGCTTTTCATGTTTTATAAAACTAGTGCAGATTCGTAGATTTTTAAGGGAAGTTTTTGTGTTTTGATGCCACTCTTTAAGTTCGGAATCTAGAGTGTCGCCTATCAGTTGAAAATTGATGCCTTGTGTTGGAAAGATTACAAGGAAGCTATTATTTTCCCATCTACACATCGTATCAATCTTTCTAATTCTATTCTTAATAACTTCGCCAATCTCAATAAGAATGTCTAGCAACCCATCACTTCCGTAAAAATTTTCGTAGTCTAGGTATCCTTCAAGATGAATCATGCCTATGGTAAGTTCGTTATTATTGCTTACGCTTCGGTGGATCTCTTCTTCTAGTCTAGAAATAAAGTAATTTCCACTAGGATAAGAGTTGAATATTTCTAATTTGTTTGAATTTGTAATTCCGGGGAAGTGTTTGTTTTTGTTCTGACTGCTGTCTGAAACTTGGATGAGCTTTTTGAGTTTAGATAACGATTGTCTTAGAATATACGATACGTAATTGCAGGAGATTCCTAACTTTTCAGCAATTTCGCCCTGAGTTAAACTTTCAAAGTGGAATAGCACGAGTACTGTCCGTTCAAGATCGCGTAGTTGATTGATTGCTTTCTCTAATAGTAGTTTATCTTCAATGCTAGTAGCGGCAAATTTAACAGTGCTAGGATCGACATGATCGGTTTCTGCATTGCTATCATCGTCCGTACCATTAGAAGAACTTAAGGAGACCATTTTCAAGGCCTCCTGTCTGGCTAAAATATCGGTAACAATGCTCTCTTGAATTCCAAGCTTATTTGCAATCTCATGTTTTTCAGGCGGTCTGCCCAGTTCTGCAGTAAGTAGCACTCCAGATCTATTAATCTTATGCCTTAATTCTTGTAACCACGCGGGATGTCTAATAATAAGAGCTCTATCTCTTAGGTAGTGTTTTATTTCACCAACAATCAGGTGTGTGGCATAGGTTTGGAATCGTACTCCGGAATCTAGTTTGAATCTTCCTAATGCGTTTAATAAACCGATGTATCCTACCTGAACAAGATCGTCTACTGGTTCAATTCCGCTATACTTTCGTGCTATTTGTTCAATGAAGTTAGAGCATGAATGGATAAGCAGTTGTTTAGTATCCTCATTCGGTGAAGTTAAGTATTTCTCCACCAAATGGTCTAAATTATTCTTGGTTAACTGCTCTGCCATTGTACAACTCGTCGAACTAAAAAAATTAGCTTAAATAAATTATCTTGTTAATATTTTTGGTAGAAATTAAGAAATCTTACTAGAATTTCGAAGAAATGTTTGTTTTGCACTATAATTTGAACAGAAAATATGGAATGACTTATTTGAGGATAATTATCGGCAGATACCTTAGGATTTATTAGAACATTTTATAAAAAAACAGTATTTATTGCAATTTAATGGCGGAGAGGGTGGGATTCGAACCCACGGAGGCTGTTACACCTCACCGCATTTCGAGTGCGGCGCACTAGACCACTATGCGACCTCTCCTGCTGACTCTAATTATTATTATAATGTATTTAGAAGGGAAATAGCTTAGAACAGATACTACTTTTCGTCCCTATCACCCTTTTTAATTACCATAACTTCTGGCAGGGCAAAGTATTTTTCAGGATTATTCGAATAGATACGTTGCCAGGTGAAAAAATGATAATTATCCTTCTTGTTTAGATTATTCTGTATAGATCTTATGTTATTTCTGTACATGTGTATTTACTCCTAATGAGAATTCTTTCCAAGTAGAACCTAAGTTGTTGCTAACCCAGCTGAAGCACTCTCCACTCTTCGATATTGCAGCCAGTAGAATGCCATGCGGATTTGATTCGCTATAGGAAAGGTTGATGTTCTTTATCTCAGTACTACTAGATACTGCTATTGCAGAGTGTTTAGTCTCTTTAAAGCTTTTGTCGTTAGGGAATTTTACTTTGGAAAATATCTCTAAAGTGTTTTTGTCTAAATATTTCGCACTAAGTGCGAAAAGCGATCCGTCTGGTAGTTTGCAGAGATCGGCTAGGTGTATGTTTTCAAAAATCATTTTATGGTCGCTCCATGTTTTTCCAAGATTGCAACTTACTGATTGATAGAAATTGCATAATTTATTACTAGATGTCTTCAGATAGTGTAAAAATAGCTGCAGATACTCACCATCCACTAGTGATATGCCCTTAACTCCTTGCATACTCCAACTTGTAGAATATTTTTTGTTTATCTTCTGTAGGGCTATATGATAGAGTGTCTTTTTTGCATACGAAAGCTGATGAGTAAGAATACCATGCCAAGGATAGAGATTAATTAATGGTGATTCAGCGCTTTCTGCCTGGAAGACTCCTCCTAGATACGATTTCACCCGACCAATAGTCTCCCCATCACATGAAAGCATTACCTCTCTAAGTGGTAAATTATTCTCAAGGTGAATAATGTTCCATGCGTCAAATGGTTTCGTATCAAATTTTACGGGAAGTGTAGAATCCGCAGATTCGATGATTGCTTCATTCTCTCCTGAAACTGCATAATAGGTTCCTCTCTGTGAATAATCCCAACTCTGCTGATTTAATCTGTTATTTTCAATTTGAGGCAGGCTAGCCAAGGGTGGTAGGGTACTTGCTAAAGATGATATGCAGATATTGCCCGTATCGTCAATGAAAATAGAATCCCATTTCTCTAGCTCTATATTTTCAGATATCAAATTTTTCTCTTTTAGCAACTCCAGGCTCCTCTTTATTTCTGCCTCATCGGAAAAGCTTAATTGCAAAAACAATCCGTCTTGGAATATCAGAGTTGGTTTATCCACATCCTCATAAATAACTTTTAATTTAGAGTTATTACTATCTATTGGGATGGTATGTGGTTTGCACAGTCCCCACCAGCTAGAATTATTTTTAAAATAGTTTCTAGAAAGTCTGCTCTTGCTTAATGAATAAGATAGTAAATAGTAGACCGAATCCGACCCATGCAGCTCGCCATCAGCTTGTAATTTGGGTGGAAGTGCACGATCTGTGCTATCTATAGCATAAGAAAAACTCCAGTGCGGATTCACCACTGTGTTGTTATAAAACGGTATCGCATCACGATGGTGTAGATATGGAATAACCCCATTTTTATCTGCAGAATCTTTCGACATGTAGGGGAATATCATGGTTTTCGATGCGTGTTCCAGCCACCTATCTTGTAAGAGTGATGAATCGTTATCCTCCACATTGAGCGATCCGTCTGTCATGTGAAAGATACCTTCTTCTATGCAGGTTCTTTCTATATCGTGGTACTCACATTCTGTGTTAGATTCAAAAGTGGGCGCATATGTTGTGAATTGAAAAATAGCATCCTCTTTTCCAGCATTTTCTGAAGCTACAAATGTTTCTTGAGGAATATAGGGATAAACTTCATGGTGCCCTATATCCGATTTATTATTGATTGGGATATCCTGAACAGTAAAGATGTCTTGAGGATTCATTCTGCTTTTGGCTTTATTTTCAGACCGACTGCAGAATTTTGGGAATGCTCTTGAGGATATAATCGCTCCATACGTATCTCCACACTTATTTATGCCTTTTGGTAAAGATGGAATAAGAGTAATGCTCTGCTCAGAATCGTAAAACTTTTTATGGATACTCCTTTTTTCGAGAATAGCTGGCTTAACAGCCTCTCTACCATCCGGACCCCTGTCAACGTTCTCTGTCTCATACGAGCCGTAATGGAATTTGTTGGTATATTCAGCATGAACAGTAGCATCATAAGTATTAGTGGCAGAGTTGCTACTTCCAGGAAGATGGTTAATAGGAGGAGTGTGCCAAGAATTATTCTTGAAGAATCGCCAACCGCCTGTCGCGGTGCTAGATAGTTGAATATCATACGGTTCTTCACCATCTTGGATGCCAAAAATTGGGTCCTTATAACTGTTGCAAGAGGAGAATATCTCAGGAGGAATCCCTATCAGAGGTACCGAACTAGGAGTCAATTGGAAATTTTCATGCTCAAATTCAGGATGCTCAAATATTTTTTCTCCGCCTATATGCCATTCTATTCCATCAGCTTCTAGCATCCATTTCCCAAACGGATGGACGTATATTCTTAAATTTTGGATTGTGCATATGGAGTTAGTGCTAGGGTTGCCAGATACATAAGTTTCGAAAATTCCCAGTTCAGGTATTTCTAGTAAATATTCCGATTGTACTCTTCCATCACAAGCACTCTTATAGCATCGGTTTTCTAACTTAATTCCAGTCTGGAGGGTATCTTCAGATGTAGAGTACTTACTCTGCAGAGTGCCAGATGAATAACAATCGATGCCACCATCATGAGCAGTAAAAGATGTATCTGTGTTTAGCTTGTACTCTAGTTTATCCCAGTGAATATAATATTTTTGTTGCATCATGATTTGTTACAAATGGTAGTCGTTAAGTTGTTAGAGAGGGTATGGTTGCGATACTGGTTCTAGTATTTAACTTTTTGTCAAACCTCTAAATAGTCTTGCGTGCTTATTAATTGGCATAGCATCTATATGTACACTGTTTATTAGCATCTTTATTATAAAACACCTGGATGCTATTTATAATCCAGGGGGTGCCATTCATCAGAATAGAATCGCCTGGGAGAAGAATTCTTTCAGCACTATCATGAGAAATAGTAAGAAGTTGCGAGGTGAATTCGGCCGTCCGAATCTCTTTGCAAATGAGATGGTAGTAGTGGTTCGCAATATTCTCTCCACGTTCTGGGCAGTGCAAGCTAGTATCAATCATCTGATGACCCACGTATCTGCCTAGTGAGGAGGATTCTTCCTCAGGTTCTCTTGTGATGCTGAATCGTTTCGGTTTTCCATCAGAGGTGCTACCCGATATTCCAAATACCGTTACATTACTCGCTGCTGGGGGAAAAATATTTACCATCAGTGAATTTTTACCGATGCTGCCTGTAGGTAAGCTTTCGTGTATAATCTCGTTATTGAGAGACGTAGAAAAGTGGGCGATGGGTTTAACTTCTTCTTCCGTATCGTTTAAACTTCGTAGCTGCCAACAACCGGAATCGCTCTGGGTAGATTTGAAAATCACCATGCTATTTAAATACTCTGCTGCTAATTTCTGGATGAAGTTACCAATGTGGATATATGCATCCATGAGAAGAAATTTAGAATGGGAAGTTTTCATCCTGATATTGAGTTCTGGAATATCAATCTCGTTATCACGAAATCCGCACCAGTGGAGAAGATATCGGATAATATCGGTAATCTTGTAACACTCCATCTTTCCATGACTATCCAGAGTGCTAGCATCGTAGCACCAGTTATATCTTACAGGAACGTTCTGTTCCATAATCCGCTGTTCCACCCCGATTAGCTCTAGTTCTATCTTAGAGTATCTTGGTGATATGTGCTTTTTTATAACTTGTTTAACATATCCTCTAAACAGATTGCTATAACCCGAACCTATAACATCGATTCCTATTCTTACGCTTTTACCAGCACAATTTAATAGCTCTTCCTGATCCCCGTTTATATCATGGATGACAATTTTCCCACTTCCATTGCCTACTGTTTCAGAGCTCTGCTCTAACTGGATCTGTTCAACTCCTGTTAGCTCTAAGTTTTTCCCTTTGGTAACTGCGGAGGTGCCAGCTCGGATTAATCGGTAACTATGGATCCGTGGCGATTCCGTACCATTTCCACGTAAGGTGAAAATAGGAGTGTATCCACAAGAATCTTTTTGAACAGAATATGTAGCGTGTAATTTGTCTGAACTAGTGCTTTTTAATATCTGAGTAGTGCCATCTTGGTGAACGCATTTGAGGCTGCTCTCAATGGTGCAACCCTCAGGAATATCAGCTACAATCTCTAACGATAAGGGCTCATCATACTTTGGTGTAAATGGTAAGACAGATGGTGTGTCTTCCAGAATGCCTTCTCTGCAAAAGTTGGTCCCTGCAGCGTAAAATAACGGATTGATGTCGTCTCTTACATCAAGTACTGCTGGCAATGTTTTATATGCACGTGTCTCATCCCAATTATTATGCTCTACAGAAAGTTGATATGTTTCTCTATGCGATATGCTCTCATCTTGAGGAAGATACTGTATAGTAATGAATCCTTCTGTCTGCGAATGCTTGATATTGTTTATTCTAGTTTCAATGCGGATAGTATGGAATCCGCTGCATAGATTCTTTCCGTAGAGCTTTATTTTGTCTTTAATGATGTACTTTTTCCCATCAGTTGGATGTAGGATAAGCTCGTAGAGAGTCGCTGATCCATTGGAATGAATACTCAGCGCATAGTTTCCAGTACCGATATGATCTTCACTCTTGCTAATGGGTCCGGAGAAGTAGCAGCATAGAATATTTTCTAACGTAATTAGTTTGCTAGAAGGGAAGAACCACTTGATAGTAAATGAGCTATTAGAATTAAATGTGTTCTTTGTAATCGAACATCTACTTAACTTATATGGTTCATCGGTAAGATTAATTGGTGGGATATCATCTTTCCAGCAGTTAACACTAGTGTCCCATGTATTAGAGTCGTCACTTTTTTGGAATAGCAGATGCTCTATGTTCTTGTTGCTAGTATAACACACCGATTCCATCCCGCTTGGAAGATGAAAGTTCGTAGCGGATGTACTACTTTCTACGAGTGCTAACTGCCATCCTATATTTTCTATATAAGAAATATCTCGCGTAGAAGCTCCTTCTGATGGATGCATCTCACCGCTTTCCCGATGCATACAGTAAGGAGGCTCTACTAATACACTCTCTGGAGTATCTACAAAAATCCGAGTTTTATGCATAACTATTCTCTACATTCGATTGATATAACGTAAGTTTCCCGATGCTTTTATCTCTCCGGATTGTTTCTACGTATTCACTAACAACCCCGCCGACTTTCCACGATTGTTCTCCCCGCGTAATACAGAGCAGAACATATTCCCCTATTCCACTAAGTTTGGCGAGGAAATTCTCACCAGTTTGCTTCAATATCTCTGAAAGTGTAACCCGAGTCTCTGTATCTGTAATCATATAATTTGCCTCATAATTCTCTAATGTTGAAATGTTTTCTACTTTATTGATACGCTTAATATCGATGCTATCGATGGTGCCTGTTATATCATAAAGATTGTCTCGTTTTTCTATATTTGAATTCGTGGAGGAGATGCTTATCGTTACTTGGAACGGACCCTCCCGTGGTATAAACCAGTTGTGTTCGGTCATATTTTTTTTGCTCCTTTATTAGTAGGTTTTGAAATATTAGTTTTTAAAGTGGTACTCCATATTTGGTAGAAAAATAGTTAAATGTGGGTTCAAAAACAGTGTGGAAAAAGAATACTTACAATGGACTGGATTCCGTTCCGGAATGACAAAATTGTAATGGATAAATAAATCACCAAATGTGGGTTCAATAGCGCCTACTCTTTTCCTAACAACGATTTGTCATTCCGACATTGTATAGAGAGCCTGTCCTCGAAGGGGAAGATCCATGACCTTCTAAGGCTTTTTAAGTAGCGATAAGACAATGACCCTAGGTCCCCTCTTGGTTGTCATCCTCGAAGGGGATCCAGTCTTGCTTTAAAGCATTCATCGCACATTTGTCATCCCGACATTGTATAGAGAGCC
>JAUICQ010000016.1 GCA_030427425.1 Fimbriimonadia bacterium
CTTTAGATATAGTAACTTCTATCATGTCACCGATATTTAAGTAGCGTTCAATGCGCTCGTGCTTACCGTTGGTTATCTGTTCAACAGGAAGCATTCCTTCTTTACCAGGTACTATTTCGATCATAGCCCCCTTACCTAAAATTCTAGTTACTTTACCAGAGAATTTATCACCCTCTTTAGGAACCATTGTTAGAGCTTGAATCATCGATTTTGCTGCATCTGCTTGTTCACCGTTTGCAGCCCCTATCAGAACTCGTCCATCCTGCTCTACATCAATCTGAGCCCCAGTATCAGCTACAATCTTTCTAATAGTAGCTCCACCCGGACCAATCAATGCACCGATTTTATCAGGATTCACCTGTACGGTTATCATTCTAGGAGCACGTGGTGAAAGTTCAGCTCTAGGTGCAGGAATCTCTTTTTCAATAGCATTAAGAATAAATAGTCTTGCATCTTTCGCTTGTTGAAGTGCCTGAGTTAAAACTTCTTGCGGAATACCGTCAAGCTTGGTATCTAACTGTAATGCAGTAATCCCTTCTTTGGTACCAGCAACTTTAAAGTCCATATCTCCACAGAAATCTTCCATGCCCTGAATATCGGTTAGCACTTTATATACTTTACCGTCACTCATTAACCCCATCGCAATACCAGCAACAGGAGCTTTAATAGGAACACCACTATCCATCAAGGAAAGAGTAGATCCACATACAGATGCCATAGAACTAGATCCATTAGATTCTAATACTTCACTAGTTAACTGCAATGTATAAGGGAAATCATCTCTATCTAGAGGCAGTACAGGCAATAACGCTCTCTCTGCTAATGCACCATGTCCAACTTCTCTTCTTCCAGGACCCCTTAATGGTCTTGCTTCCCCTACGCTATATGGTGGGAAATTATAGTAGTGCATATACCGCTTATTCTCTTCCTCATGCAGACCATCTATTTTCTGGGCGTCACTTGGCATACCTAAAGTACATACAGTTAATACCTGCGTCTGACCTCTAGTAAAGAGTCCAGATCCATGCACTTTGGGGAGAAGATTAGTAGCAATATCTAACTTCCTTATATCAGTTAAAGATCTACCATCAGGTCTCTTATCCTCATTGATAATAAGGTGCCTTACTCTACTCTTAACTACTTTATCAATAGCTTCTGCTAGGTAAGGTAATAAATCCGCATTATCTGCGTACTTAGGAGTAAATTTTGCAACTAACTCCTTATTTAAATCGGAAAGAGCCGATTCTCTAGCTAATTTATCCGGACTAGAAAGTGTTTCATCAATAGTTGCAGTACACTCTTTTTCGATAGTTTTCACTAACTCTTCAGGAACTACAAATAACTTTACTTCTTTTTTCTTTTTGCCCGATTTTTCAGCTATCTTTTCAAATTCTTGACAAATCTGTTTAATAATTTTATGTGCAAAAGTAAGAGCTTCCACCATATCGGCTTCAGATACTTCATTACTGCCAGCTTCTACCATTGATATGGCATCTTTGTGCCCAGCAACTATTAAATCTAGATCGGATGCCTTTAGTTCTTCACTATTGGGAAATGGTATAAACTTTCCGTCTATTCTACCTATTCTTACTCCAGCAACTGGAGCTCTAAATGGAATATCGGATATCGCCAGGGCTAACCCTGATGCACAAATGGCTAAGGCATCTGGTAGATTCTCCGAATCTACTGCCATAGGCATAGCTATTACCTGTACTTCATTACGCAATCCTTTAGGGAACAGGGGTCGGATAGGTCTATCTATTAGCCTGCTGGTTAATACTGCTTTTTCAGAAGGCCTGCCGCCTCTTTTAGCAAATCCGCCAGGAATAGCACCTATGGAATATTTTCTTTCTTCGTAATCACAAACGAGGGGGAGGAAATCGATTCCTTCTCGAGGTTCATTGGACATTGTGGCTGTAGCTAGTATAACAGTATCCCCCATGCTTAGCATGCAAGATCCGTTGGCTTGTTTCGCTACACGCCCGAATTCGATGTTGAAATTTTTTCCTTCAACTTCGAATGATTGTGTATAGATCATTAAAATCTCCTAATTGAATGTTTTGAAATTTGTTTTTGAATACCCTGGCCTGTATTGTTAGACCAGAATATGATAAAGAATTTTTAGCGATTTTTAACTTCACGGATACCTAATCGCTGAATTAATTCACGATACTGTACAATATCTTTTTCTTTCAAGTATCCTTCTAATTTTCGTCTCTTTCCAACTAATAAGGTTAACCCTCTTCTAGAGTGGAAATCTTTTTTGTTCTTTTTTAAATGCTCTGTAATCTGCTTGATTCTATTATGCATTATCGCAATCTGAACTTCAGGATGACCAGTGGTCTTGTTCTCTGCTGCAAATTCTTCACATATGCTCTTTTTTTCTTCTTTTGTTAACGCCATGTTTTATTAAGTACCTATATTTACCTTAATTATTTTTGTTATTTATATTCATTATAACTCTTTTTCCCAATTTATTACCATCAATTCCACTACACAATTACTTTTACCTAAGAAATACTTCACAAACTTCTGGTATAAGAAGACTCTCTCTGCTAGTAATAGACACTAAATAGAAGAAAATTATCAAATGTAGGTTCCGAAGTAAACAATACCACCCTAACTAACACCGTCATACCGGGAATTTAAAGATCCCGGGATCCGGTCGATTAATAATATTGTGGCCCAGACCCCGAAGCTCCGTCCTCGAAGGGCATCCACACTTAGAAGAAAATCACCAAGTGTGGGCTAACAATTCAACTATGTAAATTCACCTTTTGCATTAAACAGATAAGAAATTAAATACTCTCAAGATATACTATCCTCATGGATATTATTAAAGCAATAGGCATCGGACTCTCTGCCGGGATCCTTAGCGGACTCCTCGGCGTGGGTGGAGGCATTATCATCGTCCCATCACTAGCATTCCTGCTAGGGTTCACACAACATCTCGCTCAAGGAACTTCCCTAGCCATGCTACTCCTCCCCGTTGGAATAATGGGAGTCTATAAATATTATACAGCAGGTTCAATAGATCTCAGAATTGCAGCAATTCTTGCTTTAGGATACTTCCTTGGCTCATATACGGGTGCATCTATATCACTTACTATAAACCCAGTAGTAATGAGAAAAATATTTGCCACATTTGTGATCTGCATTGGTATCGCGATGTTGATGAAAAAGTAAAAAAATATTCCAACCCCTACTTTTTAAACCTACAAGGTAATTTTTACAGGTTATTCGTCACATAATATCTATAAGATGAATATAGATATTATCGGCGCTACTTACGACATTGGTGGAAGAAGAGAAGGATGCATGGAAGGACCCGATTCCCTCCGTGATGCTGGCCTGCATCAAATACTAACAGAGACAGGCCATTCTTTTCATGATAACGAAGATGTTATGTACCGAGTATTCGATAATCCACTCGATTGTTCTATTAAAAACTTCTCCTCTGCATATAACTTTTGTTACGAACTAAAAAGAGCCGTAAGCCGATCCCTCTCCAACCATAATATCCCACTAGTTCTAGGAGGCGATCACACTATATCAATGGGTTCCATCTCTGCCGCATTAGAATCTATCGGATCCAGCATGAGTGTTCTCTGGATAGACGCCCATGCCGATCTTAACACACCAGACGTATCACCATCAAAAAACATGCACGGTATGACAGTCGCCGCACTAATGAGATTAGAATCACCAGGAAGTAGCTACTGGACCAAGCTCATCAATCGGATTGTGCCTGATAGCTGTCTACTACCATCAAGGATGGCCTGGATGGGACTCCGCGACCTAGATTCTTACGAAACAGCTTACATTAAAAACAATAAGCATGTTTTCGCTAAAACAAAAACAGAAATTGATGAGATGGGATGGGATGCATGTTTTGAAGAATACAGAGCATGGCTTGCCAATTCTGGAAGTAGAAGTCTATGGATTAGTTACGACATTGATGCACTAGACCCATCAATCGGGCCTGCATCTGGAACACTAGTCCCTGACGGGTTCAGCATGGATGATGTAAAAACTTTAGCAGAAAAACTTAATGGCATCATCATGGACAAAGATCTTAACATACCACTCGCAGGAATGGATGTTGTAGAGATTAATCCTAGCATTGATAATACGGGTAAATCCGAGAAGAACACCTTGGAATTTGTAAGGGATTTACTAAAACAATCATAAATCCCTATTTAACAATAATTAACTTAAACTTAAGATACAAACAACTTCTTCTCTGCCATCAATCGTCTGCGCTGCAAAACTCGATACCCAGCCGACCATAATCCGCCTAGGGTCATGATCCCTGTACCTATCCATACGAAAATGGTAAGTGGCTTGATATAAACTTCCATCGGATAGACCGGTTTAATATAGAAGAGCTGTAGGTTAGCAGAATAATCGGCAGCATCCATACTCTGTAAATAGAGTAGCAGATTCTCGTCTACGCGTTCTGGATGGAACACTAAACCGCTCTCACCAATCTCAATTTTGGGATGGTAGTTCTTGGTTCCGGAGGCTGTCTTCACCTCTACATGTGCAGTAAATTTAGTCCCGATCTTACCTGCCTCTCCTTCCTTAGACATACCTTTGTAGACAATCATCATCCGTTCGAAGAGTTTATCATCACCCTTCTTAAAGGTTGTAGCATCGGTTGCTTCGTACACACCAGCACCGATAGTAAAGTACACATCATAGGTAGGTTTATGGTACACAAATGGCCAGGTGAAAGGGGATGGTTCTTTCCCAATTTCGCGAGTATAGTACAACTGGGGTCGGGCTTGGAAGTGCTGATTGTTCCCTACTACTTCTAGAAGTACCATATTATTCCGCTCGTACAAACCCTCAGACATTCCTAAATAATTGAAAATATATCCTAAAGCTGCTCCTGGCTTTCCTTCCTGAACATAGGCTTTCGCTTTGCATTCAAAAGCTTTCGAGAAGATGAGTCCCACCAACAGGGTGACTAAACCAACATGAGTAAGATATCCTCCAATACCGGCAGGATTCGTACGTAATTTTGAAATGATAAAAGATATATTGGAGACAATCGCAAAAATCCCGATTCCAGCAACGGTCATCACTACTGGCACAAGATAAATCCCATAATCACCGTATATCTCAATGAAAGCATCCAAGTCCAGCTTAAATCCCCATGTAGGATGATTCGCCACTATAAAGATACAACCCACTAATCCGATAGAAAGAGAAAACGTGTTCCATACTTTTCCGATAATACTCTTCAAAGAATCGTGATTCCAGGATAGATGAGGAGCTACTCCAATGGCCACTATAAGCGGAATATATAACCAGACTAATATTTTCTCGTAAACTTCTGCTTCTACAATTGCTATGCTATCTCCAATGATGGCCTTAATAAGTGGAACACTCATCCCGATTGCACAAGCCACACCCACTAATGAGAGGAGCAGAATACCAAAGGAGTAGGCATTCTCCCTATTGTAGTGGAATCTCAATCTGCTACTACCTTTCTCTTCTTGAGGAGTCTCTTTGTTTTTTCTTCTAGCAGCAACAATTAGACCCAAGCCAAGAGCTGTGCCACACACCGCCATTAAAGCAATCAGCAACTTAAGGGCCATCCTATCCATGGTAGCAAAACTATGCATACTAGCCTCAGATAACACGCCAGAACGGGTAAGGAATGTGCCAAACAGGAAACTGACCAAGGTGAGCCCGGAAAGAGCTACATTACGTATCTGCCACTTCCCAGTTCTATTCTGAATAAAGATACCATGCAAAAATGCAGCAGTAAAACACCAAGGCACAAAACTAGAATTCTCTACCGGATCCCAAGCCCAGAATCCTCCCCAGCCTAAAGTTTCATAAGCCCAGAATCCTCCCATGCAGAGCCCGAGTCCTAAGATCGTAAGGGTTGAAATGGCATAGATTCTAACTGGAGCAAGCCAATCCTTATAATTACCAGTACTTATTACAGCTATCGACCAGCTATACAGAATCGTAAGCATCGCGAATCCGAAGAAAATAGTAGGTGGATGTATCACCATCCAGTAGTTCATCAGAGATGGCTCTAATCCGGTTCCCGTTGGAGGAACATATATCTTACCATGCACATCGTTCACTGCAAACGGCGATTCATAAGCGAGTATTCCCGAAATAGCAGCTAGAAAAAGAGAGTAACTTATTATATAAGGGAAATAATACGGTCCTACACTTCTTATAGATACCAAACCAACTATCCCTGTACATACACCCCAGAGCAAAAAACTCCCTTGCTGACCGCTCCAAATGGCTGCAACGCGGTACCATAATTCTAACCCGAGCTCACTATGCTTAAAAACATAATCGTACTGGAACTGATCTGTGAAAAATAAGATGCCAAGTGAAATAATCGAACCTACTAGAGAGAGACACCCTAGTATGAAAAATATTCTACTAAATCTGGTGGAAGATCTATCTTCAGCATCCCTGTTTCTATGGAGAAAAGCCAACACCGAAGTAAGGATAAACGAAATAATCGCACAGTATATGAAACTCTTACCAAGATTCCCTACGATAATAGAAAAATCGGATGCTAGCGGAAATGTAAACGCTGGATTCTTATCGTCCATTACTATCTCCAGTTTTTGCAGCTGCATTAGCATCTAAAGGATAGCTTACACTTGGAGCAATAGACACATCTTGCTTCTCCTCACTCTCATATTTAGACGGACACTTGATGAGAAGTTTGTGAGCAAGAAAATAATCGGATTCCATCTTCCCTACCGCCACGATTTTATTTACATTGGTCATATTAGCAGGCTGCTCACCTGTATAAAGCACGGGGATTGTGTTCCCATCCATGTCTTTCAGTCTAAATGCATAAGCTTTTTTGGATGGCAAATTCTCGAACGATCCATCTACTAAATCACCTGCTAAATGCAAATTCTCTCCTTTGGTCTTCTTAGCCTCATTAATTGTCACATACGGACTAGAATTGCTTACAAAAGCATATCCAATTAATAGTATGGCCAGACAGACACTAATCGTTATTCTTATATGCGAACTACTCATCCTATTAGTAAAATTTACCAGGATTTGGATCGATTTATGAACCTAATGAGGATGAATTTGCTAATTTCTATAGAATATTCATAAAGTAGAGCGATACTAATAAGTTTGGATCACTTTTTATTCCAGTAATTACCATACTCCTCTCGTTCTCTTTTAACATGCCTATTTTACGAGACAACATAAAAATTGATAGCATAGAGCTCTTCGGCACATATAAATATATGCGCCCATCATCAATAATAAATCTTGGTATAAAATTGTAGATTTTCGCATAATTTATATAGAGCTTCATTGAAGCCAACAATTGACTAGTATTACCCACTACCTGTATACATGTATCGTCCAAAACATTGCTATCTAACGCGATACCTTTTGTTGCGCTGCTATTGAACAGGCGTAAATGATACAACCCAAAAACTCTTTCATTAAAACTCTGCATTAGCTCTAGGTTCCAATATTTTGAACAGATGTGTAGGTTAGAAAATAACTTAATTTTATTCTGCTCGAATATCTCCCATACTGCTGATTCTTGAGATGGAGATTTATGCTGCCATTTTTTTGAATAAATTTTCTCAAATTCTATCTCTTCAGCATCTTTTAACAATCCTTCCTGGTGGATAATTTTCTGTTCTAATTCTACGGAATTTTTAGATACTTTATTAAGAGTAAAAATCCACTTTATGAGAGATATAAATTTATCGTACCTATCCTTCGGAAAATTAAATTTCAGAATAATATTCTTCCCTACTGTAAAAGCTTGAAGCTTAATATTATGTAATGTATTATATTCATCAATCGGAATGCCATCCACTTTCACTCTGTTATTCGAGATTAGGAGGTGCTCTATCAGATGAGCCTCATCATGATTTTGGAATAAATGCGATCCGTCAATAATGATAGCAACCGATCCTTCCTTCACCACACAACCCTTAGTTTCAAGAGTGTAGAAGTAACTATTATCTCTGTTTTTATAGGTAATAATATCTGTATAAGTAAATTTACTTAAAGAAACAGCTATAATACATAAGGGGTATTGTAATATGAAAAACAACAGAATCCTAAAAAAAATAAACCTGAAACTAGTCTCTTTTATATTTTCCATCAGCATATTTACTATATTACTTTCTAAGCCCGTTTTATGTGCCGATGATAGCTCATCTCCTACTCTTTTCACAGAAGATCAGAGGAAAAAGATTGTTAATTTCTGGAACGTTCCAGGAAGATATTACACAACCTGTGCTCAGCAGATGAATTCTGACGGACCCTGGCAGCTGCGTATTACCCCTGAGGGTTCTGCATGGCTTTGGAAATACAATAAAGCAAGAGGGAAAAGCGGTCATCCTACACAGAACCTATCCGATAAGTCTGGCAAATTTAAACACTGGGAGCAGTGGGTTGATGAGAAACTCGATTATGATAGATGGAATGCCCTATTTACTGCTTATCATGCTAATTTACATTTTATACCACCAAGCAGAAGTGGCAATATGCGAAAAATGGAGTATAAACCACCAAAGCATCCTGGCGCAGCCCCATCCGATCTGGTTGCAAAATTAGGTAATCCACCCAATTTTGCTGTTGCAGTCCCCCCAATGTTACACAAAATAAGATTCAGCAAGAAAGAGATTAATCTTCAAGACACAACTAATTTTAGTATGTCCAAATTTGCTTACTATAGATTTTCACAAGGAATTAACTCACCAGGATCTTCTATTAACAAGATGACCCCTGAAGAGATTGATGCTCTCTTTAATGAAGCTAAAGTTTCCAATTCAGAAAAAAAAGTATTACTTGCAGTTGCCTCACTAGAAGGTGGATTCGATACCATTAACACTTATGATACCGGCTATGTATCTGTTGGATTCATGCAGTTTGCTGCCATGAAAAATGGAGATGGATCTCTTACAAGAATGCTAGCCAACTACAAAAAATGGTACCCATCCGATTACAATATGTATATTAGAAGATACGGCATAGATGTGCTACCAAATATGCAAATCTGCACACTAGATCCATCAACAGGAGTGATTCTTTCAGGCGCTGATGCTGTACAGAAGATAATTGATGATAAAAGACTCACCGCTGTATTTAAGCATGCTGGTACGGAATCGAAATACTTTAAAATTGCCCAGATAAAATCGGGATTAGAAGGTTTTTATCCTATTAATAGGAAAGTTACAGTCACACTGAGTAATGGTAAGTCGACTGAATTTAGAATCGGTGATGTTTTCAAAAGCGAAGCCGGACTAGCTACCGTCATGGATAAACTTCTCAACACTGGCAGAATAGATAAAGTTGTTAGATGTATAAACGCTGTAATTGCAAAGCATAAAATTAAGAGTGTCAACCAAATTAAAAATCATGAGAGAGAGATTATTAAACTATCTAAATATAGAAAAGACTTCCTCCAAGATAGCACTCTTTCTAAACCAGGAAGATCACAAACTGTAAAGAATAAATCTTCAAAGCAAGTGAAGAAGACTACTTCTAAGAAACCTGTAGAAAAAAAAGATGATACAGTAACCATATAGTCCTCTGTCACGATTAGCTTGTCTCCCCACACTTGGTAGATTAATAGTCAAATGTGGGAGACCCATCTGATTTGTCATTCCCGTCTAAGGGAATCCAGTCTATTACGAATATTATTTTCAACCCGCACTTGGTGATTAATAGTCAAATGTTGGGAGCCCCATCTGTTTTGTCATTCCGGAATCGGAATCCAGTCTATTACGAATATTATTTTCAACCCGCACTTGGTGATTTACTATCCAAATGCGGGAGACCCAATCTCATATCACTCCTTGTGTTGCCGTCATCTCGGAAAAAAAAAAGTTCCAGGTCCAGACTTAATATGGCCTGGTCCTGGAATCATGATTCATTAGTATTTTCTATTAATTATTACCATCCACTATTAGGGTCTTCTGTAATCCGCAGATCATAAAGTTGATCTTCGCTTATCATATTCCATTCTCCCTGATAAAACGATCCTTCTATCACTGATAATTCTTCACCGTCCGCATAAAACTTTTTACCTTTTTCAATAGCCTGCTTCAACTCATACGGTGTATATGTGTCCCATGTATCTTCTATTCTAATTTTCTCTGGACTGGCGGAAAGATGCTCATTGTAAATCGCTTTTTTAGTTATTTCCCAATCTCCTAGATAAAAAGATCCATCTTTTGCAGCGAGCATCTTGTTTCTAATATAAAAACCCTCACCATTTTCAATAGCACTATATAACTCATCCGCAGTATATCCAATCCTCATTCGAGCATTCATCAGATAATCGTCACAGAAGTAGAAATATTCGAATGATTTTAAATGATTTTTAACATCCTCAAATGAGAAGGTTTTATAAGGCTTAACTTTACCATCAGTATCTTTATACTCCAGTTTAAATTTCTTATCACCTTCATCTATAGCTACCATTGTATAAGCAGTCATGTGATATGTAGAACTATAATAGTTTTTATCGTCTGGAGTTTCATATACTTTAACACTCCCAGGTTTTTCCTTCATATTACGATGCAATTCTTCAAAACTCATACCTGTTTGCTCATTATCAGTAGCGAGTTTATCATCATCTTTAAGGTACAGTATCCTGATAATACCAAATCTAAATGATAGTTCAGTTCCAGTTTTGGATTTAACATAATCCTTCAAATCTTCAAATTCATCCATAGAAAAATTCTTCGAACCATTCGAATACACACTAAATCCTTCAGGGCTACTCTTGGTTCCAAGACCATTGTTGTAAAGAAACTGCAATTTCATGAGTTTATAAATATGTGTAGCTGCTAATTGATATACAGCATTGTTCTCTTTTAGCGTAAATTCGTGATATTTTTTATCTGATATTACTACTTTTATGTTTCTGAAATTATACTTCGTTTTGCCATTATTATTAGGATAGGTATCAAAATCTTTCAAAGAATACCATATAGGCTTATCACTATCATCAGCATTCTTCCTGGCACCTTTCATTATAAATCTATTGAGGCTTTTACTGTAATAGAATTCTTTACCAGGCAACCAGTCCATTTCACCATTCATGCCATTCTTGTAATAATACACATCCACAGTAAAGGTCATATTACTAGCAAATTCTGAATCTAAGCATAACTCCTTCATCTTTTTATGTAATTCAGGACCACTTTTATCTTTGTTAATGTAATTAGTGAGCTGTTCAGTGTCCTTAGCTGAAATTAAATCTTTTAATTTTGATAAAGGAATATCAGATCCAGTAACTGCTTCAGATGATTCCTTTTTAACTACTTTGATGTTCCTAAAATTATATACCTTTTTCTCATTATTATTAGGATAGATATCAAAATTTCCTAAAGAATACCTGATAGGTTTATCACTACCATCATCATTCTTTCTTGCACCTTTTATTAAAAATCTCT
>JAUICQ010000008.1 GCA_030427425.1 Fimbriimonadia bacterium
CCTGTTACAACTATAAAGCAGTTAGATAGGCTTGTTATACTACAGCATAGCAGGTTAAATGCCATCTTACCTATCACCGATATCAGACTAGATACAACAAGAAGCAGCCTGACAGAGTATCAGATACAATTCTTAGCCAACCTGCCACATGTACGCCTCTTCCATCTTACATGCAATAACAGTAATCAGGAGATAATCCCACTATTGGATAGCTTAGCACAACGCAGACTTGTAGACTTAAACTTGTCTTCTTCTAGCGAAAATGATTATGCTAAACTAAGTCTAAATAATAACACTTATTTACGTAGCTTTCATCTTTCTGGTTGCAAGCATGTGCCAGATGACATATTGAAACAGTTCATTAATTCTCTTCCAGATACTATTGAGCAACTGACTTTGAAAGATGCTTCTTTATCGGAGAGTATATTATTAAAGGCTATTCCTAGGTTTCGAGGATTAAAAGTCTTAAGCATACATCATTACAATCAGCTCTCCTCCAGTGCCATCAATATCTTGTTAAAACTACTACCAGAGGGTATGGAAGAACTGGATCTATCGGATACAGCATTAACAGATGAAGGCCTGGAGCAGATCGCTCGGTTCCAGAGATTGAAGAAGTTGAATGTGGGGCGTTGCAAGTCTCTGAGCAGTTCTGGGCTAGAGAACTTGTTAGCCAGGCTTCCTGATACTATCGAAGAACTGGATCTATCAGAGACACAATTAACTCTTGAAGGAATATTGCAGATAGCACGTTGCCAGGGATTGAAGATATTGAATATATATGGCTGTCCGTTACTCCCCTCAGAAGTTACAGAGTATATGATATGGAGATTACCAGAAGGATTACTTTTTACAGATGCAGACAATAATACTAGAACTATTCGGAAAAGCGATCTCATACCTCCAATGGTAGTGGATTTAGAATTTTGCAGACTAAGCTCTGAGAATTTGAATACAATGTTAACATTCCTGCCAAATACTATCGAAGGACTGGATCTATCGGAAACAAATTTAACAGACAGAGGCCTGGAGCAGATCGCTCGGTTCCAGGGATTGAAGAGGTTGTATATAGGTGATTGCAAGTCTCTGAGCGGTTTAGGGTTAGAGAACATGTTAGCCAGGCTACCAGAGTGTATGGAAGTACTGGTTCTATCGGGAACAAGTTTAACAGATGTAGGACTAAAGCAGATCGCTCGGTTCCAGGGATTGAAGAGGTTGGATTTATTTAAATGTGGGGCTCTGAGCGGTTCTGGATTAGAGAACATGTTAGCCAATCTATCAGAGGGTATCGAAGTACTGTATCTATCACGGACTAACTTAACAGATGAAGGACTGAACCAGATCGCTCGGTTCCAGGGATTGAAGAGGTTGTATATAACTGAATGCAAGTCTCTGAGCGGTTCTGGGCTAGCGAACTTGTTAGGCAGGCTACCAGAGGGTATCGAAGAACTGGATCTATCGAGAACAAGTTTAACAGATGAAGGACTGAACCAGATCGCTCGGTTCCAGAGATTGAAGTGGTTGTATCTATATAAGTGCTGGTCTCTGAGCGGTTCTGCAGTTAAAAATATATTATGGAAATTACCCGAGGGTTTAACAATTAAAGATGTAAACTGGAATATCATAACTATCGATAAAAGAATGCAGGAGTGTCCCAGGAAAGAAGTCGGTTGTGGCTGTACTGTATCTTAACATATAGTAGGCTGAGCCAGAAGTATCTTGTTTTTTATAAAATCGGCCGGATCCCGGCGTTTTAAAGATGCCGGGAAGACGGTGGTAGTTAGGGGGTTATTGTTAGTTTGTGAACCCACATCTAGAAGCTTTTGTCCAGAGGTGGAAGATTGTTTTTAAGAATTCTCTCGCATCTCCGTCATCCCTGTGTGTGTTCACAAACTAATAATCATCACTAAAACATCACCGGGATCCTGCCGAAATTAAACTATGGGCCAGAAGCTCCCCTTCGAGAACAGGCGAAATTTTTAAATTTTCGGTGTGACGGAATCGTTGAGAATCTTTTTAATAATGCCTCTCCGACTTTTGACTGACAATCTACCAGGCGTGGGGTGAAAAAAAATGAGGCAAAATAATATTGATAATAGGCTGGATTCCGTGCCGGAATGACAATTCAGAATAAAAAAACAATACTTTGCTACCGACTTATTCTTCTACTAGTCTCTTAAAATCTTCTTCAGAAATCACTTGTACCCCAAGCGATTCAGCCTTCTGCAATTTACTGCCTGCACCCGGACCCGCTACTACCAGGCTAGTTTTACTGCTAACACTACCGCTACTTTTCCCGCCAAAATCTTCTACGATTTTCTCAGCCTCGTCCCTTGTAAAGAGTTCCAGTTTTCCTGTGAAGACCACTGTTTTTCCAGCGAATCTGTTATCGGTATTTTCTGGTTCTTCGGTAGGGGATAATCCTAGTGATAGCATGTTTTGTATGAGGGATCTGTTATCTTCACTCTCTACCCACATTTCAATTTCTCGTGCAATTATTTCTCCTATTCCGTAGATGTTGATGAGTTCGTCATAGGTGGCGTGCATGAATTTGTCTAAGGTTTTAAAGTGTTTAGAGAGATCGATGGCAGTTCTTGCTCCTATTCCAGGAATACCTAAGGCGAATATGAGGTTGTAGAGAGGTTTGGTTTTAGATGCTTCTATGCCTTCTAATAATTTCTGGACACTCTTTTCTCCCATACCGTCCAGAGATTCTAATGTGGATTGGTGATTATTTAGTTGATAGATATCGTCTAGGTTGTTAAGGAGACCCAGGGATATCAATCGTTCAACATTTTTAGATCCTAAGCTTTCTATATCCATCGCGTTGCGGGATGCAAAGTGGATAAGTTTAGCCGATATCTGTGCAGGGCATTTTTTATTTCTACAGTAGATACTAATAAGATTATCTGATGCCTCTAGTCTTGTTTTACACTCGGGGCACTCTGTTGGGATAGCTGGTTTTTCGAACGAGGCGGATCGGTTTTCTAGTATCGGGCCTACTATTTCTGGAATTACATCTCCGGCGCGCTGAACAATGACGGTATCGCCAATTCTTACATCTTTTTTGTAAGTTTCAGAATAATTATGTAGTGTGGCTCTGCTAACGGTTACGCCACCAACAATAACGGGTTCTAATTCTGCGACGGGAGTAATGATTCCAGTTCTACCAACCTGATTGGTTATCTCTTTTAATGTTGTAAACGACTGTTGGGCGGCTAGTTTATAAGCAATAGCCCAGCGGGGTGCTCTGGCGGTGTGTCCTAATTCAGCCTGGATATCTAAACTGTTTACTTTAAGAACTACGCCATCAATTTCAAAATCGTAGGAGTTTCTTTCTTCTTCTGTTTCATAGATGAATTTTTCAATATCGCTATGATGAGATGTCACTCTATGTTTTGTACTGGTACGAAATCCGAGTCTGTTGAGATAGGCTAAACAATCGGCATGTGTATGATATGGTAGATCTTTTTTTCCTTCGAAAGTGATAGAGCTTATGTTGTATGCAAAGAAGTTTAACTTTCTAGCGGCTGTTATTCTGCTATCTAGCTGACGCAATCCGCCCGATGCGGCATTTCTTGGGTTAGCAAATACTTGTTCACCTTTTTCTAGTCTAGTACTGTTCAGGGCATTAAAAGTGCTTTTATACATGAGTATCTCTCCACGCACTGTGATTTTTTCAGGAATGGAATCTATTCCTGGGATATGATTCAAGTTGAGCGGGATATCTCTCACTGTTTTGATATTTTCTGTAATCAGTTCTCCAGTGTTACCATCTCCTCTGGTTGCAGCTGTCGTTAGTATGCCATGCTCGTAAGTGATACTTACAGATGCTCCATCCAGTTTTAGTTCAAGGGAGTATTCTGGTTGATAGTCTGCTAGGATGTTCCTTATTCGCTTCTCGAAGGCGGCAATATCTTCCATTGAGAAGGCATTATCTAAAGATAGCATTGGTGTGGAGTGTTTTATTTGAGAGAATTCTTCTAAAGGTGAACTGCCAACTTTAGCTGTTGGACTACTCTTATCTTTCCATTGGGGGTGTTTATTTTCTAGTTCTAGAAGTTCATGAAAAAGAGAATCATATTCGGAATCGCTAATGGTGGGACTGTTTAGCACGTGATATCTGTAATTATGAAAGTCTAATTCTTTAGCTAAGAATTCCATCCTCTTTTTATCGTCCATATTAATAAGGATACCGGGAATGGGGTCGGGTAGATTAGATACGGGAGTCGGTTTTTTTTGTGTTATGTTTATTACTAATTATTTAAAAGCAAGGTAATGTTATTAGTCTCGATTTTTTAATAATGTCCAAATATAAGAGTATGGTTAAAAATTACTTTATTAAATGGATGTTATTATCTGGTTTATTTATACATGTTGTTAATGTTGTGAATTCTCAGGGTACAGAGAATGTTGTTCAAGAGGATAGTGATACAAATGCTGTAGTGTTGAATAAGATAGATTTAACAGATTCTGATATAACAGACGAAGGATTGAAACGGTTGGTTTCTGAAATTGGGAATATAAGAAAATTTATTTTATCTGGGTGTAAAAATGTTTCTAGTAATGCTTTTATAGATATCACCGATCGTTTAGGATATTTAGAGGAATTAGATTTAAGTTGGACAAATATTTCAGATTATGCTGTGTATTGTATTATGGAAAATTGTCCGAGATTAAGAGTGTTGAATTTACGAGGATGTAGAAACCTCACAGAGAACTTATTTTCGGGTTTAAACTTCAATAAATACTGTTTAGAAGAATTGAATTTGCGTTGGACACGTGTAGCAGATAATACAGTACGATACGTTCTAGAGTTATGTCCATCTCTTAAAAAGCTTAATTTGGAGAGTTGCGATAGTATATCCTGCAATCTATTTATTGATAAATACGATACTTTATGTAATTTAGAAGAGTTGAATTTAAGTAAAACAAGGATATCTAACATTGGTTTATGTTCTGTTCTGGAGGTTTTTCCTAATATTAAGTCTTTAATTTTACGGTGTTGCAGGAATTTGAGAGGGGATATATTGGTAAATTTAGGGACTGAAATGAATAATTTGAAAGAACTAAATTTAAACTGGACCGAGGTATCGGTAGATGGCTTATATAGGGTTATGGATAAGTGTCCACATTTGGATGTGCTTTCCATACAGTATTGTAGAAAATTAAGTGCGGATTTATTCAGTCGGGTGGATTTTCATCATTTAAAGGAGTTATATTACTTTAATGTGATGGCCCTGGACAGTGAGAAGGAAGGGTTGAGGTCGCGATATCCGGGTATTACGATTCATTAGGAGTGGTGGAAGGGTTATTTTTTCTTAGGATTTTTGTTCTTCTTCTTGCTATTCTTTTCAGGATTGGGATTTGTGTAGATAGTTCTAGACACTTCAATTACGTCAGACATATTATTAATTTTCTGTACAACTGCCTTCAGTTGCTCTATTCCTTTAACGTCTATCCCGATTATGATTTCTGCGGTAAGATTAGGCAGTGTACGAATTTTGGCTCTTGATACATTGCTAGATGTTTCACTAAATACAGAGCTGATATCTACTAGCAGTCCTTGTCTATTATAGGTGATTATTTTAAGGGTAATACCGAAGTATTCGTTAGATTCAGGCCAGTTTAAAGCAATAACGCGTTCGGGTTCTTTCTCTAGAAATTCGAGAGCATTTTTACATACTTTTCTATGGATAACAATGCCTTTTACTCTAGCGGTATATCCAACAACATCTTCACCAGGGATAGGATCGCAACATTTGGCTCTTTTCAGGAGAATTTGGGATAATCCTTTAGTAGTGAGCTGAGTTTTTCCTTCTTTCGATTTACTTGTTTGGATAACATCTTCATTTGGATGTTTATCAGCGTCTTCAGCTGTATTACGTAGTTTTGTAATTACTTTGTTAGCGCTTACAATGCCTTCGCCAATAAGTTCAATTAGATCGCTGCTGCTCTCACCTTGTCTTAATTCCTTCGCGACTGCATCTAGAAGATCAGGCTTCATATATTCAGCCGGTTTTAGTTTTGCAGCGATGAGTTCTTTTTCGAGGGTTTCTTTTCCTAGGTTATAGTATTGCTGTTTATTCTTTTTTCTGAAGAATGCGCGGATTCTTCCTTTAGCATTAGAGGTTTGAACAAATTCCATCCAGTCTAGGCTAGGCTGAGCGTTGGAGCGGACAATCATTTCCACGATGTCACCGTTCTGTAGCTGGGTGCTTAGGGGAGCAATATTACCGTTGATTTTGGCTCCTACGGTGGTAAGACCAACATCGGTATGTACTCGGAAAGCAAAATCGATAGGGGTAGATCCTTGTGGGAGTGCGATAACATCTCCTTTAGGAGTAAACACGTAGAGTTGTTCAGCAAATAGATCTGTGCTGACGCTACGGAGGAAGTCGCTTGAGTTCCTATTTTCACCGGACCATTCAAAGAGATACTGTCTTAATTGTGCCATCTTAGAAACATCATTGTTCGTACTAGAGACATTCTCTTTGTATGTCCAGTGTGCGGCTACACCATATTCTGCAATACGGTGCATCTCTTTACTTCTAATCTGTATTTCTAAAGGTTCTCCATGCGGACCCACCACTTTAGTGTGTAGCGACTGATATCCGTTAGGTTTAGGCTTAGCGATATAATCGTAGAAGAGTCCGGCGACGGGTTGCCATATTTCGTGTATGAGGCCTAATACTAGGTAGCAAGTTGGTGTATCTGGTACAACAATTCGAATCGCGATAAGGTCTAGTATGTCTTCGAAGTGGAATCCGCCATGGACTATTTTGTTAAAGATACTGTAAAGATGTTTTGGTCTTCCATATATTTTGGCATCAAAAAGATTTCTGCTCTCTAATCGTTCTTTTACGATAGAGACAATCTCTTTCATCTCTTGTTCTCTTTGCTTGCGTGTTTTAGCTACTTTCTCGCTGATATTTTTAAATTCGTGTGGGTGGAGAAACTTGAATGAGAGGTCTTCGAGTTGCCATTTTATCTGCCAGATTCCTAGTCGACCTGCGAGTGGGGCATAGATATTGATAGTTTCGCTAGCTATACGGGTCTGCTTTCTAGGTGGCATGCTATCTAGTGTTCGCATGTTATGGAGTCTATCGGCTAGCTTGATTATCATCACTCTAATGTCTTTAGCCATAGCCAGTAGCATTTTTCTCAAGCTTTCAGCGGATCTATCGTTCTCTATTTTGATTCTGATCTGTTCTTTTTCTGCATCTGATGGTTTAAATTTAAGTTTAGTAACCCCATCTACCATTTGTGCTACTATCCCACCAAATACATCTTCGATAATCTCTAGTGTAACTGAGGTATCTTCTGCTGTATCATGTAGTAGTCCTGCTATGATGGTATCTTCATCCATATGAAGGTCTGCAAGGATATGGCACACCTCTAGAGGATGATTAATAAATGGTTCTCCAGAATTACGGGACTGACCTTTATGGGCTTTCTCGGCAAAGTAGTAAGCGTATCTTAGTCTTGGGAGGTTTAGATCTGGAGTATATGATAGTACTTTATCTATTAAATCTTGCATGCGGCCAGGATCTTGCCAGTCGCTGGGTAAGATGTACTTGTTATCACTATTAGAGCTACTCTGATCCATTATATTGAAGTTTACTATTATTATTCCATGTTAGAGAATGAAGAGTGTTAATTTTCAGTAAGGTGTGATTTATTAGTATAAAAATACTTGGTTATATTGTTATTCTAGACGAACCCAAAGAACTGCTTATATAACGACATAGATCCCGACTATATACAATGTTGGGAAGACATTTAGTGATGGAGGTTGTTGTTTTTTGGTAGCGTAGCGTATTTGATATTAATGATAAGTTTTTTTTACTATAGTGAAAAATATTTTATTGGTTTAGCTCTTCTCTCGTACTGTCTCCCCGAGAAACATATATATCTCTGGGTCTATGACGATCTTTAGCAGGGAATTATATAGTAGCAGTGAATCCTCCATGAAGATCCTTAAATAGAAAGTGCTATCTTCTTGCCGCTACGAGTAGGTTTCTCCATTTAGGATCGTCTATTCTATCCGTGGAGACTCCTTTTTTACCGAGGCTACTATGAACGAAGTATCCGTTACCAAGATACATGCCTGTATGTCCTATGATGCCTCTTTTTTTCTCCCAGAAATAGAGTCGGTCACCTGGTTTAAGGTGTTCCAGTCTATTGATTGGTTCTCCAACTAGTGCTTGTTCTGCGGCAGTCCTAGGAAGATTGATACCTATTTTGCCATAAAGTTTTTGTACAAAGCTGGAGCAATCGATTCCGTTTTGGAAGCATTCTCCTCCAAATTTATAGGGTACTCCAACATAGCTTAGTGAGTAGTTTGCAAGTGAGTTACGAGAGCTCTGTCTTGATGGTGAGTTGCTAGTCTGTTTCTGGTTTACTTGGTAAGGCAGTACAGCTATATGATTATTTGGGATATATCCGATTGTTCCGTTATTAAGTAGGATGCCTTTATATCCTTTTACTTCTTTGGAGTGTTTAATAATAAGGTATTCATAGGGTTTAACATTATAAAGGGTTTTAGATTTAGAATTGGGCTTATGATATATCCTGGTGCTAGTGGTGGATTGTCCCAACTGGCCCAGTGGCTTTGGTTTGTTAGTGGTTGCTGAATTAGTCTGTAATGAAAATATAAATATTGTAAAGCAAATAACTCTATTTGTTTTTTTTAATACTTGTAATAAATCCATAATACCCCTAATTTGATTGTGGCATTATTTCCTGGTATTTTTACATTAACGAAACTTTAGAATTGAAATTGGATGATTTTCTGTAATTTCCGTGTAGTAGTACTGCAAAAACTATCAACAGAGATCCAAGGAATATAAATCCATTTCTTGGGCCAAGATAATTGAGAACTCCTGCAGCAATCAGATTACTAGGGCCCGCAAAACTGGAAGTAAGTAGCCATTCAAGAGTAATGATTCTTGCTTTTAGTTCTGGTGGTGCTTGATTAATTTGTGTTACTCTATTCATGTTTTTCAGCAATGTAAAACAGAACGACATGATAACTATCATTGGTAGCATAGAGTAGAAGTTATACTGAAAAGGGATGCAGATTATCATGACACCAGCTATAACCATACATGTAAAAATGTACATAGGAAATTTCTTGTAACTGCTAAAGTTAATCATGGTCATACCTGCAAGTATTGCTGCACAGAATAAGGATTGCTGAAATAATCCATTTGATTCTATATCAAGACTTAGTAAGTCTTTAGTAAGAACAGGTATAAACGTGCTGTAGCCATTAACTATCAGGCTCATGCAGTATGATGAGAGCATTAATAGCCCTAACGATTTTTCTGTTTTATAGTATAGAAGAACGTCTTTCCACATCTTGAGGATTTCAACTTTAGATTCAGATGGTACGTGACGCATTACTCTAATGGTCCCTATGCTGGCAGCTACTAAGAGGTGGCAGATTGTGTTGAATATAAAGCAAGACTGTATACCAAACTTGGTATAGATATATACTGCAACAGTAGGGGCCATAAATCTTGAAAGGTTATTGATTGTGGAGTGTAGAGATAGTGCTGAGCCTAAGATTTCTTTATCAGCACATGCGGTTACTAGTGTGTTTTTTGTGGGCACAAACGCTGAGTTTAGCATGCCGTGAATGAATAATAGTGGGAAAATAATAAAGTAGATATTTGATGAATTTAGTGACAGCGTGGAGACTGCTACAACTAGTATAAAATTTACAACTGCTTGATATAACTGTATTTTAACTGCTAATTTTTTTTTGTTCAGGTGTTCCATATATGCGCCTATATATGGACCTACAATTAGTTCAGGCAGTAACATAAGGAATGTTGCGACTCCAGCGTTGAATATACTATTATCTGTTTTAGTATAAATGTGCCATGTAATTATCAGTCTTTGCACTGTCATCCCCATCAGTGAGATGAAGGCGGTTGTCATTAATGTAGCGAGGTTTCTGTTAGAGATTATAGAGGATATATTGGCCAAGAACTTCATAAGCTGTGGTTATTTCGTACCTTGTATATTAGTTTATCCTTTATTAATTAGAAAAATCTTGTGATAAATGCTAAAAACAGTACAATTGCAATAAATAATGCAAAAATCCTGTGGAATATATAATATATGCAAGTAATAGAATCGGCATATGTAGGTACTAGAATAAGATTTAAGAGAGCAAAAGATAATGTTGAGTTCTATGGTTGGGTGAATAAGTTTAATTCCAGCAATGTAATTGTTAAGCTAGACCAGGATGAGGATGTTACTCCTTCTCAGCTTTATAACTTTGAGGCGGTGGGTCCGCAGCAGAAGTTATATTTTTCTGCAGCTCTTGATGGTATTGTAGACAAAGTTTTAACTTTTTATATTATGGGCGGAGTACGTGCAGAAGAGTCGGATGAGAAGTTCCGGGTTAAAATGCACAAGATGTTCGGAAAAATTAAATTAAATGAGAAATTGCATGATGTGGAAATATTAGATGCTAGTGCAGGTGGATTTAGTTTTTCAATTAAAGAACAGGTAGAAGTAGACACTGAAATGAGTGTAGAAATGCGAGTTAAGAGTGGTTTAGTAGAGTGTATTACTAGTGCTAGGTACTGTAAGCCAATGGAAGGTGACGATTCGTTATACAGAGTAGGTGCGCAGATTACTTCTATCAAGCGAGTAGATTCTAAACGATGGTCTATGATGCTAGATAGAAGTGAATTTGTCTAAAGTATAGTTTATTTAAGATGTACTTTTTTTGAAATGGCATCAGTCATATTTATGGCGCTACTGATAGCGAGATCTTCTTCAGGAGTGGTATTTCTATTGCTGAGTCCTTCTTCTATTAACTTGCAATAAACTCTGCAGTCGGTTCTTCCTATGATGCTAGTTATAACGATTCCTGTATTAGCAGTATCCAGTAATGCTAGGCAGAAACTCTGTTCTCCGCCTACGTTTTCGAAGGCATCGAATCGAGTGAACCCGATTTTTTTAAGAGATTTGTTAGCTTTTTCATGAAGCGCAAGATAGATGTCGTTTAGCTCACTAATCTTGCTGGAAATTTTGTCTACTTCTACTGTCTGATTTTCTAATAATTGTTCAAGATTCAGTTTATTGTTGCCTTTTAAAAGTACTTTCCATTTTTTTCTAAGCTTAGAATTTGCACTGATGTTTAAAATCAAAATGATAAGATTTATTCCGAGTATGATCGAGTTGATAAGCAGTATTAGTGCTGTGTTCGCTTCAAAAAAGTTGATTGTTGGTGTGATATCCATATTTTTTTCGTGGTTATTAACTACTTAATTCAGTATATATACCCTAGCTTTACCAAATATCATTTTACTATATATTAACGTGGAATAGTATATAAGAATTTTTCTTATTAGCGATAAAAGTCACAGAATGCTCAGATGCTGCTAGATGAAGTTGTAAATAAATATCAGTAATCAGTATAATAACTGTGGGGCATTGCTGTTATGGTTAGGTTGTGTATAATGATTTGTGTTTGCAGTATATTGATGCGGCAATGTGATGCTGTAGAAGTTACTCTTCTCCATCCTTCAATAAGAAGTAATATTTTAAAACATTATGGGGCCGATTTTAAAATAGATCTTGTAGAAGAAACTTGTAATTCTATTTTATGTACTTGTATTCATTTACGTAAAAAGTTAGAAAGGTGCTCTGATGAGAAGATGCTGTTACCAAAGAACTTGGGCGCAGATATAGAATATACTCTAGAGAATAAAGTATATCCACTTTTAGATGTGTTAGAAGCGTTTACATATCAGAGTGCTTGGTATGATAGCTGGATTAGTTCTAGTTGCTATATAAAATTAAAAAAAGTAGAGGAGAAGTTTCAGCGGACTCTTCATGTACTAAATTCAACCATATTAAATTTGTGTCCAGTGATTGGTAGTATTAATGTTTCTTGCTTGAAGAGACAGATAGATGAGCTAATGGTTGCAGGAGTGTTGAATCAGATAGATTGTATTGATTTTTCGAATAAGAAATCGGAGGACTGGGATGCTGAAATTGGTTCCATGACTAGAGATCTAAGAAAAATATCTCTCAACTATACTGATATTCAAATTTTAGAATTGGTAGCATTAGCTAACTTTAAGAAATTAGAAGTAGTAAAACTACGAGGAATAAAATTGCCTAAGCCAGAGTGTTGGATACCTGTAATAAATGCTCTGTCAAGAGACTTAAGGGAGTTAGATCTTGGCTGTATAGCAATCGGCGCTTCAGGCTTGCTGGCTCTAGAACATCTAAACAGGTTAGAAAAAATTAACCTTAGTGGCATTGTGTTAGAAAAAAAAGAGGATTGGTCACAGGTTATCTCTTGTTTATCGAAAAGAATAAAAGAGATAGGTCTTAGTTACACAAATATAGATAAGCATAGTCTAATAAAATTATTCAATAATACTGTACTTGAAGAGTTAGACCTGACTAGTGTAAATTTATATAGTAGAGAAGATTGGAAACAATTGATAAATTGTTTGCCGAAGAGTGTAAATAAGGTGGTAGTGTCACATACAAGTGTGCCCTGGGATCTTCAGCTGGAATGTATTCAGCTTATTAAGAGCGATCCACTTAGGTCTAGGAGATACTTTATGTGCTGTTATGCACCTGAGTTATAGTGCCATTAATCGTCCCAAGCAATACCTACTATTTCATTGGTTCTGTGTTTAAATCTTGATATATAGGTGCTCTGAGACATATTTGTATTTACTGCATCCGAAAAGATTTTATTTAACAGTGCTGGTTTTTGTAGGTTTCGTAATTTTTTCAAGAGGTCTGGATTGAGGTTGAATTTATTAGTTTCTAAGCTGGATACTAAATATTTTGTTGTATCCCAGTTATCTCTAACCTTTAGCCATAATGAATTTCTATAAACTACGTATTCATATGTTTTGCTTTCTTGAGCAAGCTTTGTCAGTATATTTACTGGAAGCTTCATGCTGGATGTTGCATTAAATCCTAGTGCATCATTAGCAAAAAGTTTTTTGCGATTGTTCCAAGGGAATGGTAGATTCCAGTCGTAGGATTCATAATCCATATCTTGGTACAATTGAAACATAAAGCCTCTGTTTAGTTTAGCTACAGTATCTAACTGCATACTGGAGCAATTAAAGTATCCATGGAATGTTTTGGTTTCGTCCTGATATTCCGCAATATTCTCAATGTTGAACTCTGGTATTCCAGCAATATAATTAAATAGTAGAAATTTAACCAGGTCTTGCTCTTTAACTTCATGAGAATTAACAATGTTTCTCTTTTTTGAACAGAATGAGTGGAAGTTCTTTTTGTCTAATTGTAGTAAGGGTGGTTCTGCAATGAGTACTCCTTCTAGCGCAACACCGTCAATAATAGCTAAACGTTTTACAACGGGCATAACCGGTATAAATTTCAGATAACAAGCTAATTTATAAGCTACTAGTTCTGCAGCTATACTGCCTTTATTACAGCATTTAAAAATTACAGGAAATTCTGAATTGCGATACTGCAATACCGCTCGGTAGTAATACTCTTCTATTCCGGAAATTCGTTTTACTGTTGTAGAGTTGAAAGCTAATTTTTCCATGTTGCAGATAGTTCCTTTAGCAAGTGCTTGGGTAGCATTAGGGAACATATTTTCAATGACAAACTCTTCTTCTAGTGGCATTGGACGTATGGGTTCTATAGGTTCATCGTCGTAATCGAAAAATATACAGCTGCTAATGCAGCCGCCAGTATTTCCACTCTGAACTATTACCGACCACAGGATAGCTATTATGCTTATTTTTTTTATCATGATATCACACTCTTTCCAATGTCAATGAAATCTTAATATTAGTATGGCTATTACACGTGTGGTCTATATGCTGTATAGGCAATTATAGGTATTAAGTGCTTTATTTTCAAAAATATAAATATACAGTCTTGCCTTTGTTGTATATCAGTAGCTGTTGTGTGGCTGTAGTATAGTGCTAGATTGAAGGTGCTGCACAGCTTTGACAGTATATGTTTTGGGAAATTGCACGTTAAATGATATTGTTGTGTCTTTGTTTAGAGTAAAATTATAATGGAAAAGAGTATTTTCTTGTTTAAATTGGATTATTTATTCGTATTATCTTTTGTTTTGCAGGGAGAGACTGTTTAGTGAAGAATCATTATGGCATATTAACTATTTTTCTTTAGAGTGTAATGTATTTTTAATTATATACAGGAAAGAAGTCCTTAATGAATCTGGTAATATTAAGTAGTTAAATAAAATAGGTGGTATTATAACTTGGATATATTAAATATAAATGGCGGACAGAGGCTAGAGGGATCTGTTACAGTTCCAGCTAGTAAGAATTCAGCATTAGCTATACTATCTTCGGTGCTCCTTTGCAACGAAAAATGTACAATACACAATGTACCGAATGTAACAGATATAAAGCATAAGCTAAAGTTATTAGAATTATTTGGAGCCGAAATCAGTTATGCACCAAGAAGCTCTACCGTTATAATAGATTGTAGTAATATCCACCATCATAAAGCAGACGAAGAGAATGCCAGACCTATTAGAACATCGTTTTTCATGATGGGACCCTTATTGGCCCGGATTGGAAAAGCACATTTGCCCGCTCCTGGTGGTTGTAAATTAGGCGCCAGACCAGTAGATTATCATATTAATGGTTTAATGAAACTGGGAGCAGAGATAGATTTGGAAAAAGGTGCTTATACTGCGAGTGCTATACAGCTATTTGGTAGTGATATCTATCTAGATTTCCCGAGTGCTGGTGCAACTCAGCATCTAATGTCTACAGCTACCTTAGCAAGAGGAACCACTACAATACATAATGCTGCTGCAGAGCCTGAAGTAGTTATACTAGCTCAATTCCTGGAATCGATGGGAGCTATTATCGATGGTGTTGGTACCAACAAGATAACGGTTATTGGCGTACCTTATTTAAAGGGGACTGAATTTACCATTCCATCAGATAGGATACAAGCTTCTACATACTTAATTGCTGGTGCGGCTACATATGGAGATGTTACTGTTGAGAATGTATATACCGATCATTTGAGGGCTTTAAATGCAAAGCTTGCTGAGGTTGGCGCAGAAGTTACCGAAGGTCCGAATTGGGTAAGAGTAAGGAATAAAAACAGATTGAAGCCGATTAAAGTTAAAACACTACCATATCCAGGATTCCCGACCGATGTTCAGCAGATATTAACTTCTGCACTTGCTACAGCATCAGGTACGAGCATTATAGAAGAGACTATTTATGAGAACAGAATAGGTCATATCCCAGAATTAATGCGTATGGGTGCAAAAATAACATTAGAGGGTAGAGCAAGTATCATCGATGGTGTTGATAAGTTAAAGGGAGCCATTGTAGAATCTAGCGATCTACGAGCAGGTGCTGCACTCTGCATAGCTGCATTAATGTGTGATGGTGAATCCATTATTAAGAACGTAAACTTTATAGATAGGGGTTACGAGAATTTTGAACAGAACTTAACTAGTCTGGGTGCAAAGATAGAGCGTGTTGCAACTAGTAACTGGGAATACGATCATGTTATGCTAAAATAGGGTCGCATGATTCTATTTTAGTAGTTCGGTTTAATTGCTGAGAGGAAACTCTTCAAACCCTAAAGATGTAAGATCGTTTAAGGCGTCTGTGCTGTTTGGTAGAGCGAGTATTTTGTTTAGTTCTCTACTTAACGTAGGTTTCCCAATGAGAGTATATCTATCTGGTAGGATATGCATGCCTTCCCATGTAGTTTTATCGTAGTTAAAGTAGTATTGATTGGCAAATCTTACAGCACGAATCACTCGTAACGGATCTTCCCAGAAGAGTTCTTTAGGATTTTTAACCGCTCTAATTATTTTACTATTCCAGTCTTCGATCCCTTTTCTGGTTCCGTCTGTTATTGATTTAGTCTTGATATTATAGTAGATTGCATTAATAGTGAAATCCCTTCTTGTGATGTCCTGGGCTAAGGTTCCGGGTTTTGTTTTAGGCATTCTGGAATTATCTTTATAACAATCTTGTCTTGTTTGTGCTATTTCGTAGGTAATATCGTTTGCTGTGAATCGGCCGGTTAAGAATGAAGGGAAGTATTCTAGTTTTGAGATGTTTTTAATTTGTGGTGCAATAGTATGATAAAATTTTTCTACGTTGTCTTCTATTACTAAATCTACTTCATGAACAGGTGCTTGAAGTGGCACTCTTTTTTCTAATGCAATAGATCTCGTAATTCCGCCTACGCTCCATACATTTCCTTTATATTCAGATAATTTTAGAGCGTTCTGTATAATTCTAAGCTTTTCTGTTGGTTTTTCTGAATACATACATTAGCAAGATTACCATTTTAATGCATTTTTTGTTTTAATACTTCTACGCATTTCTGTAATTGATTATCTGTTTCTATATCCCCTAATGTAATTGTTCCTTTAGAAAAATCTAACTTTATGTCTATATCTGGATGAAGGCCCCCGGAGAGATATCTTCCGTCAGAATCTTCAATGCGTGCAAGGTCTCTACCTAGTGGGAGGATGTATTTTGCTGTTGTAACTTTCAGTGAACAACCGTATGAGAGAGGAACCATATTCTGAACTGACGACTTGCCGTACGTTCTTTCTCCTATAATAGTAGCCATTTTATAATCCTTGAGAACGCCGGAAAATATTTCTGAAGCACTAGCGCTCTCGTTATTCACAAGAATAGTAATAGGTAGGGTATTAATAGAAGGATAAGTAATATCTTTCTGGGTTCTATAAACCTCAATGTTTTGGCCTCTATGTTCGATAGTGACAGCAATTTTATCGCTAACAAATTTTGAAAGCAGTTGTACTGTTCCTTGTAGAACTCCTCCGGGGTTGCCTCTCAGGTCTATAACGAGTCCTTTTATTTTCTTATTTTGTAGATCTAGAAAAGCTTTATCAAACTGTGAAAGCGTATTGTCTGCAAAGTTAGTAATTTCAATGTACCCTATATCAGTTTTAGGTATTAGTTTATAATCTACGCTTGGGATTTCTACTTTCCCTCTAACAGCTGTGAGGGTGAGTTCGTTTTTGTTTTTTGTGCGTATAATTCCTAGTTTTACTTCTGTATTTTCTTCTCCTTTAATAAGATCTACTATTAAGTTGAGGGCAGTTCCTTCAACTATTTCATAATTTACCTTAAAGATAATATCCCCAGTTTTGAGTCCGCTTTTTTCTGCTGGAGTGTTCTGATATACTTTTACAACCCTAGCGCCCTTTACATGATGTTGTAGAAGAGCTCCTATGCCGAAGAAGTTGCCTTTTGTATGCATGAGAAGATTTTCGGCGAACTCTGCATTGAGGAACTGAGTGTGTTTATCGTTTAGACTATTTACGATGCCATCGATACAGCCGTAGGTAAGATTTTTATTTAGATTTTCTGTGGTTTCCGATTTGCCATGAGTCTTACTGTTTAGATTAACATATTTTTGCTCTATAGTATTTTTTTCTTTCTGAATCATACTGTAGTAAACAGATGAATCAAACTTATAGACAGTGGCGTATATAGTGCGTTGAAATTCAGGTACAAAAAATCCTATGCCCAGACAGAAGATACTTAGTACAATGTAGAGGAACAAATTGCCAGTTTTAATAGAATGTTTTCCCATCAGTTATTTATTCTCCTGTTTACTCTCTGCAGCAAGATTGTTTTTGTTCCAGCTGTATATCTGAGTAGGAAGTGAGTATCCGTATCCTAATTTTAATGAATAGTTGCTGATTAAAGTGATTGTATCATTTAGCAAACTTTGGGTTATATCGTCCTTGTTTTGTACATAGGAACTTTCTGGTGCTAGTTTGGCATAATTGCTCTTGATGGCTGCTATGGCAAAAGCTCTAGCTACTCCCTGGGTAGAATTGTCTACGATGAGGGATAGTTTTTTTCTTTTAGAGTTATCCTTGGGTTTGTTTGTTACTTGTTGGATACCGCTAGATTTATTAAGGACATATCCATAATCGCCCTTTGGTAGAAAGAGAGACAGAAGGGGTTTAAGATTACTAAATTCTCGATTATAGTTCTTTCGAAGATCTATAACCTTAGATTCTTGAAACATATCTTTCTTCTCTTGCAATATCTTTTGAATGTTATGTTGAATGTTTAGCTTAACATAATTGCTGGAGGTGTTCGTTAGAGAGGGGATCTTTAATTTTTGTTTTTTAATGCTAATATCTTTAATGAATTTATTCCCTCTAATTAAGGATAGTTTAGTTTTGCCAGATGTGCCTTTGGCAAGCTCTTTTATAGCTTTGTTGATAGATATACTATTGTTAATTTTGTGGTCTAATTCTTTTTGAATGACGTGATACTTTTCGGTATTTAACTTGTTATCGTTATTGTTGATATATTTATTGAAGATTGTATTAATATTTTCACCACAGAGAATCCATTTCCCGTCTAATTCGGTAATTATATCGTCTCGTTTTAGATTGTAGGGTTCGGATGCATTAGAATTCCAAACTTCTTCGATAGATAAATTAGGATAAATCTGTACCGATTGATTAATGTTTGTAGGTAATGATAATTTAAAACTGCAGTTTATTCCTTCATACACTCCGTTTAGTTTATCCAGCCATACTTGATACTCTTCTGGATTATAGAAATTAGCGTATGGATCGTGTAATTTTTTAATCATTCCTTCAATCCCAGCCATCGTTTTTTCGTTATCCATAGTGAAGTTCTGTACGAACATATTAGTTAGCCATGATGTAACTTCAAAATATAGCTGATCTAGATAGGGATTTTTTTTGTCTGTTTGAAAGGTATGTATATTGCTATTTGCTACATTCGCATACATGAGGAGTTTCTGGCCGTAAGCAGCCCTGATATAATAGCCTGATAATACGGTAGTAGACGCAATTAGAGTGAAGGTTAGTAGAGTGCGGAAGTTTTGAGAGAGTTTATTTATCCCCATACAGTTTATATTGTACATTACTCTTGCCTGGGTAACAAACATTCTATATAAGAAATTTTTTTAAAATCCGGATAATATATAAGTAATCAATTATTGTCAAGAAAAAGACATAAAGTGATTGCTAAGGTCAATAAAGCAGTTATTATTACCTATAGAATATTATGAAGTTAGTAAAAAAATTATTCAGAATATCAATTGTTATTACTACATTACTTACAGGTATTGTTCATCTTAACCATGCAGCAGCAGCCGGTTCTGTGGCAAGTGGTGCAAGTGGAAAGATACAGGGTTTAGGATCTTTGAAACCGGATCAGATTGGATATGTTCCAAAGAAGTTCCAGTATTTCTACGAGCACACTTTTTTTACCATTCAAGACTTTTACGGACCCAATAATACCATTGCTCTTAATGCTATATTTACCACAGCTATACCAAATGCACGGAAGAGTAGCAAAACTTATGGAGTTTTATATGAACCGGGTAAAGGAATGGACATCCTTCAACTATCTATGCGTAATCCTCGAAACGGAGCATTGGAATTCGATTTAAAGAACAGTCTAGATATATGTAGACTATCTAGTAAAAATAACGTGTTCGGGAAAGATCTCCTTTCGTACAATACAGCTGATGGGGAAGCGAATTATGCCCATATCTGTAGTGAGCAGGGAAGGCAGTCGTTTGATATCAGACGGGGATCGGATATGCCTGTTAATAATTCGTATATTTTAACTATTTCTAACAATGGAATGTGGGCGGTAGTTCAGGGTGATTTAGACGCAGATGGTATCCCCAAACTTTATATTTATGATGTAGCGAATGGTTCTATTATAGACCTAGATTTCACGAATGATATGTTGGCCTTTATTCCTACGGTGATATCGGATAATGGAAAGAAGTTATACGGATTCTCTATTAATAGTGATGAAAAAACATCAGCTGTTATCTGTTCCTTGAAATTTGAGGGTGAAGCCCCTGCCATTAAAGTGACACAGAATTTCAGAACCATCATCCATCCAGATGATGGATTTTACGGAATCTCTGCACTCTCTGGAGATTATCAAGTAGCATTAGGGACAGATCATTCAGTGTCATCTTATGCTCTTAGAACAACCATGGCAGAGGATGTGCCAGTGTCTTATACTGCATTCCATAATCATCCTCAGGCTTGTGTAGTGAAAGGTGGAAATGTTAGACGGCCTCGGTTCTTGCATATTCAAGAGGTAGGAGAAAGCGATAGCATGGGTCTTGATGTGAGTAGAGATGGAGTTCTAGGTGTAGGTTCTGCTGGAGAAGTGGTCATATGGATGGCTGCACTGCAAGGTAAATTGAACCTTGGAAAAGGGACTAATATGGTTGCAACAGTATGGAGGAACGATGTAGATGGCAGTATCCAGATTCCTCTGAAAGAGATATACAAGGCTCAGGCATTGATAAAAGCTAAAGAGCAGAAAAAAATTGATAAGGAGAAGCTAGCGAAGCTATCACCAGAATCGTCGCAAAAACTTATGGACTCTCTATGTTCCGAAATCAACAGTTGGCGTTTGTTAACAGCTGAAAAGTGTCATGTTGATGAAAATGGAGACTACTGGATTGCTGGTTTGGGAGTTTACTATCCTTCAGGTAGAGTTGCGGATAATTCGCCTGGTAGATTCGAACCCTATATGTTAAGACTAGAGAAGGCTATTCTGGATAAGATAATCTGGACAGCATAGCAGAGGGGGATGCTATTGTGCATCCCTTCCTTTATCTATTGAAATAAGTAATTATTTTCATTAAAAACAAGAGATGCCCTGAATTATAGCTAACCTCCTTGTAAACTATAGATATAGGATTATATTGTATGTTAGCTACGAAATATATTTTTGTTACAGGTGGTGTTGTAAGTTCAATAGGTAAGGGTATCGCGACAGCTTCTTTGGGAAGATTGTTGAGGAATAGGGGATACTCTGTTGCTCCTATTAAGTTAGATCCGTATATAAATGTTGATGCAGGTACAATGAATCCTTATCAGCACGGAGAGGTGTTCGTTACAGAAGATGGTGCTGAAACAGATTTAGACTTGGGTCATTACGAGCGATTCATGGACGTAAACTGTTCCGCAAAAAGTTCTATTACTACAGGGAAGGTATATCAGAGAGTAATAGAGAAAGAGAGGAATGGTGATTATCTTGGTGCAACGGTTCAGGTGATACCTCATGTTACTACAGAGATTAAAGATGGCATTAAAGAAGCAGGAAAAGATGTAGAGATTGTTATTGCTGAGATTGGTGGTACTGTAGGTGATATAGAGAGTCTTCCATTTATGGAGGCTATTCGTCAGTTTAAGAATGATGTTGGTGTTGAGAACTGTATGTATATTCATGTCACACTTATCCCGCAGGTGGGTCCGTGGAATGAAATTAAGACCAAGCCAACTCAGCATAGTGTGATAAAACTGAGAGAGATAGGGATTGCTCCAGATGTTCTGATATGTAGGACTGAGAGTGATTTAGCCGATGATGTAAAGGCTAAGCTTAGTATGTTCTGCGATGTGCCAAAAGGTGCGGTTGTAGAGAGTAAAACTGTGAAAACAGTATACGAGATACCTCTTCTATATGAAAAGCTAGGATTAGGCGATCTTGTAGTAAACAAGTTAAGATTACCTGTAAGAGAAAAGTGTTCTGATAAATGGGAGAGTCTTGTATTATCACTAATTAATGCGGATAGAGAGATTAAAATAACTGCAATCGGGAAATATACAGAGAATGGAGACGCATATAAATCAATCACAGAAGCTTGTATCCATGCTGGAATTCAACATAATACTAAAGTTACTGTAGACTGGGTAAAGAGTGACGATCTAGACAATTCTGATAAGCTGATAGAAATTTTGAAAAATAGTGACGCCTTGTTGGTGGGTCCTGGATTTGGTGGTAGAGGAATTGAAGGCAAGCTGGCTGCTGTTAAATACGCCAGAGAGAATAATCTTCCTTTCTTAGGGATCTGCTTAGGAATGCAGTGTGCAGTAATCGAATATGCCAGGAATGTTTGTGGGTTGAAAGATGCTGTCAGTGAAGAGATGGATGAGAACGCTAAAAATAAATTAATCCATTACATGCCTAATCAGAAATACCTGAAGCAGTTAGGTGCTACGATGCGGCTTGGAAGTTATGAGTGTATTCTTAAACCCAATTCTCTTGCTAACAGATTGTATGGATCAGAAAAAATATCTGATAGGCATCGCCATAGATATGAAGTAAATAATGAATATCGAGAAACACTTGAGAAGAACGGACTTGTTATCTCTGGCACATCCCCTGATGGTAATTTGGTGGAAATAGTAGAATTAGAGAATCACCCATACTTTATAGCTACTCAGGCACATCCCGAATTTAAATCGAGACCAGACTCTGCGCATCCGTTGTTTAGAGGTCTGGTAGAATCGGTGCTAAATGTTAAAGTAAACACCTGCTGTAAGTAGGTGTTTACTTTATTGAATAAGCGAATTATTGTTTCTTAATGTACAAACGGGCATCCGAATTTTGTTTTTTCGGGAGCTTTGCTGAAGTCTATCTTCTTTACCTTTACTTTGCCAACTTTAGCCATTGCATCCCCAACTTCTTTTAGTATCTCTTGGGAATATCCTTTCCAGAATTTTACAACCTCTCTTTTCTTGTTTAGCTGAACAATATAGGGTGATCGTTGAGCACCAGCGTCTTTGATGATTGTTAAACTATCGTCATATAGTACTGGATATGGTGCATTGAATTTTTTCTGCCAAGCATCAAATAATCCGTCTGTGTTATCCATATTAATCACTCCGAAGAATGGTGTTTTAGGATAAGCTTTGTAGAGTTGTTCTACAAATGGGATTGCTTTAGCGTTCATGGGGCAAGTAGATTTTATAAAGTAGAGAAAAACGCCATCATTCTTTTTTAGCTCGTTCTCTAGTGTATATGTTTTATTGTTACTTGCTTTAGCAGTAAAGTTAGAGACTACTCTGGTTTTAGTGTCTTCTTTTTTAGTCGTGTTTTCACTGTTACATTTACTAGCGCTCGTGAATAGCATGATGGATGCTATTAGAATCGTATTTATTGTTTTGTTTTTTAGTAATGTCATAGTTTTTTCCTAATTAATATATAAGTAGTTTATTCGGTAACAGCCGATAATAGTACTATTATGAAGCAGATTGTGGCATTCTTTTCAATCGTATTACTGTTAGTTATTTCGATGGGTGGCTGTTCCTGGAACAAAACAGTACATAAACCATTAAAAGGAATTTATCTTTAGCATATTGTGATTATTTTATAATTATGTATGGGTAACCTTACTTATAGTATTTTAATTTACAAGTATTTTTACTATTTATGAACGATTTTTATTTAGAGCCCACCAGACATGAGTTCCTGCATATGCCTCATTGGCAGAAGTATCTTTTCTATGTTTTAATCTATATCAGTTTATCCATTATGTTTGCTCAGTTTTTCTGGCGATTCAAGTTGTGGAAGCAGGGGAAATCGATTACCTGGAAACCGGAGATTGTTAAAAATTTTATTACCTATGTTTTAGCGCAGAAAAAAGTGAGATCGTCCAGGAAAACGACTGGTGCGCCAATGCACTTGATGATCTTTTACGGATTCCTCACACTCTTTATAGCTACAACACTCCTTGCTATAAGCACGTACGGACCCTGGAATTTCCACCGTGGCCTCTACTATCTTATCTACGAGATGATTGTAGACATAATGGGGCTAGTCTATGTGGTAGGGATTGTCTGGGCCATAGCGAGAAGAAATGTTAAACCACCAGCATCGCTCACCCATGCGATATCGGATAACTGGGCGTTACTGCTATTGCTGTCACTAGGTATATCCGGATTTATTCTTGAAGCTGCTAGAATGAACAACAATCCGCAACCATTCGATTGGAGTGGTATCGTAGGTTTTGCACTAAGTAAGTGTCTCTGGAGTATATCGGATAGCATGTATGTAGCTATTTGGTGGATTCACGCAGTACTAGTTTATGCCTTCTTTATTACGCTTCCTCAGATGCGATTAAAGCATATCCTTATGGCTGTTATAACTACTGCTACAAAGCCTGATACTCATATGGGAGCATTGAAGCCAATTACTATGGAAGAGGTGGAGCAGACTGGTAAAATTGGCGTAACAGATTATCAGGATTATTCGAAATGGCATCTAATGTCGCTTGATGCTTGTATGGAATGTGGTAGATGTACGGAGGTTTGTCCGGCTAATGGTGTTGGAAAGGTACTGAATCCGAAGCAGATTGTTCAGGGCATAAGGGTTAGTATGGAATCTGGGGTAACTGTTGCCGATGCAGTTACGGAAGAAGCTTTATGGGAATGTACTACCTGTAACGCGTGTGTAGAGGCTTGTCCGGTATTAATTAGACACGTAGACTTAATTGTAGATGCTAGAAGAGGATTAGTTGCAGAAGGAAAACTTGCTGGCAGTGCTGCTGTTATGTTAAGGCAGACAGGAAGCACTTCAAATGCTTGGGGGGCATCTCCTGAGGTTAGGGAAGATTGGATGAAAGATGTGGAAGTTCCTTTAGCTAGAGAGAAGAAAGAGTTCGATGTTCTTTTCTGGGTAGGCTGTGCTGGAGCAACCGATTCTGGAGCGATGAAAACAACCAAGGCAATGGCTAGTCTGCTAGATAAGGCTGGTGTAGATTATGCTTGTTTGGGTAGGGAGGAGAGCTGTACTGGCGATTCCGCTAGAAGAGCAGGGGATGAATTCCTTTATCAACAGATGGTGGCTCAGAATTTAGAGACTTTCAAACAGTATAAATTTAAGAAGATAGTGACTCCTTGTCCGCACTGTTTTAACACACTTAAAAATGAGTATAACGACTTCTATCAGGAGAATGCTTATGAGGGGAATCATGATGTAATTCACCATACTCAGTATATTCAAGAATTAATCAGTGATGGCAAACTGCAGTCGGCTAAACTGGAGGATAAGAAGGTTACATATCACGACCCCTGCTATCTTGCTAGAGTGAATAATGAGAGCGATGCACCAAGGAAAATCGTTGGGGATAATAGTGATTTTAATTCTGGTGGTGGTGCGGGTAAAGATGGCAAATTAGCCGAGCCTGAGAATAAGGGTAGGAAGACACTCTGTTGTGGTGCTGGTGGAGGAAGAATGTGGATGGAAGAGCCACCGAGTCAGCGACCCGGTAATAAGCGTGCTGAAGAATTAATCGCCACTGGTGCTAAGGATATCGCGGTGGGATGTCCGTTCTGCAGAATCATGATTGGTGATAGTGTGAAACAGGTAACTGAGGATAATATTAACATTCTAGATTTGGCAGAACTTGTTGATAAAGCGAATGAGTAGTCGGTTCGTATTTTTGCATCTATAATTCCAATTCTTATATACAGGAATAAATAATTCGTGAATTAAAAGTTAGCCTATGGTAAAATTATATTAGGGTAACTATGAATTGTAATAACATTTTAAGAGTATTTCTGTTTTTGTTTTCAGTATTTGTAATTGTTTCTTGCAAGAAGCAAGTTAAAGAGAGTGAAATTAAGAAGCCCCATATTGTAACCACCACCGGGATGATTGCCGATACCGTTAAAAACATAGTGGGTGATACTGCAACAGTAGAGGCCATTATGGGGAGTGGGGTGGATCCGCATCTATATAAAGCTTCTCCTTCTGATATCAGGAAGTTGCAGAGTGCGACTCTTGTAGTGTTTAACGGATTGCATCTGGAAGGTAAGATGGGTGATATTCTAGAGAAGATAACCGAGAATGGTGATGCATATAATTATGCATCAGGAATTACTAATAAAAGGACGCTCCTTAATAAGGATGGCGCAGAAGATCCCCATATATGGATGGATGTAGCATTATGGAGTGAGGGGATAGATGAGTTGAGGAAAAAATTGGAGTATGCCACTAAGGCCGATTTGAAAGATAATGCTGGTGTGTATAAAGAACGGCTCAGTTTGCTCCACAAGTTCTGTAAAGAGAGTATGGATAAAATTCCTTTAGAGAGGAGAGTACTGATAACTGCTCATGATGCATTTGGATATTTTGGGAGTGCATATGGGGTAGAAGTAAAAGGCATACAGGGGCTAAGTACAGAATCGGAAGCTGGGTTGAAAGAGATAAATAATTTAGTAGAATTAATTACTAAGAGAAGAGTGAAGGCTGTCTTTGTTGAGAGTTCTGTGTCTCCCAAAAATATTCAAGCATTAATTGAGGGGGCTAAGCACAGAGGGGCTGACGTTAGCTTAGGTGGAGAGCTTTATAGCGATGCGATGGGAGATGCTGGAACAGATGAAGGAACTTATATTGGCATGATCCAGAGCAACGTAAATACTATACTGGAGGCTTTAAAGTAATGGATGCTTCTCAAAAAGCGCTTACCGTGAATAATTTAAGTGTGATCTATGATGATAAGATAGTGCTCCGGAATGTTAGTATGGAAGTGAAGAAGGGGAGTCTGCTTGCGATAGTGGGTCCGAATGGTGCAGGGAAGAGTACTCTGATTAAAGCTGTATTAGGGATTATATCTAGTGTGTTAGGTAGTTTTGAAGTATTTGGAAAGCCGATTGCTTCTATGCGGAAGAGTATAGCTTATATGCCCCAGAGAGAGAATATCGATTGGGACTTTCCGGTGAACGTATTAGACGTCGTGCTGATGGGAACATATGGTAAGTTAGGTTGGTTTCAGCGCCCAGGAGAGGCTGAGCGGAAATTAGCTCTGGATGCAATTAGCAAGGTGGGTTTATCCGGATTTCATAATAGGCAGATTAGTGAGCTTAGCGGGGGGCAGCAGCAGAGAACATTCTTAGCACGTGCGTTGGCTCAGGATGCAGAACTTTACTTTATGGATGAACCCTTTGCAGGGGTAGATGTTGCAACAGAAAACACGATAATGGAGACGCTTCAGAAATTGAAAGATAGTGGTAAAACTGTGGTAGCAGTGCACCATAATTTAGATACTGTACAGAAGTATTTTGATGAGGTAGTGATACTGAACGAGGAGCTGATTGCATCTGGGAAAGTAGAGAACGTTTTAAATAAAGAGAATCTGATACAAGCTTATGGAAAAAGTATTGGAAAGAATCTTAATAAGGATAAATCAGTATTTGGAACCGATTTAAATCCGGATGGTGCAATAGGTTAGTTTGACTGATGCTAGATGTGTTTTCTTATAATACAACAATCGTATTAGTGGGATCGGCTATGCTTGGTTTTACATGCGGCATAATCGGAGCCTGTATGTACCTTAAACGCCGACCCCTCATTGGTGATGTTATCGCGCATTCTGCACTCCCAGGAATTGTGGTGGCTTACTGGGTAACGGAGAGTAAGAATCTATCGGTACTGTTGTTGGGAGCCTTGGTATCGGGTCTGCTGGGTATGGCATTCCACACTATTTTTCGAAAAGCATTGAAAATTTATGAAGATTCAGCAATGAGTTTAATCTTGTCGGTGATGTTCGGTATTGGGATTACACTTTCTAGACACGTTCAGAATGTTGTTCCTAATTCTAGTAAAGCTGGTCTGGATAATTATATTTATGGAAAAGCGGCTGGAATATTAATGCAGGATGTCTGGTTAATATTAGGTGTATCATTGCTTTGTTTAGTAGTGATACTGCCGATACTTAGAGCAGCAAAACTGATGATATTCGATTCTGCCTTTGCGGGATCGTTGGGTTGGAATGTGGCTTGGTTCGATTATCTTCTTTTAGCCCTTCTAAGCATAGTTGTTGTTATAGGTTTACCCATGGTCGGGATTGTTATGGTAGCTGCAATCGTGTTAATTCCTCCTGCAGCAGCTAGGTTTTGGACTGATAAGTTTAAGTTAGTATTGTTGGGTTCTGGGATAATCGGGATGGTATCTTGTGCTTTGGGATCTTATGTAAGTGCTATTTATGAAAAGACTCCGACTGGTCCAAGCATAATAATTGTGGCGGGGTCTATCTTTTTGTTGTCTAGCATGTTTGCTCCTAAACGGGGAGTTATTAGTTTAACATTAAAACATGGGAAAAAACGTATTGCTTATACCTCTTTGCTTCTTCTATCTTGGCTGGAAAAAGAGGAAATTACTAAGGTCGAACTGCTGAGAAAGATATCTGCTTGTTCTACAAACCCAGTCTATAATCTGCTAAGTGTTCGGTATTTAACTTGGAAAGGTTATGCAAAAAGAGATGGGTCCGGTAGATACATTTTAACGGATTACGGTAGTGCAACGTTTAAGAAGAATATCAATATTTTAGGAGGGATTAAATAATGGATAGTTATGCGTTTTATACGGCTACTACTTGTATTCTGTGCGGATTAATCTGCTCTTTGCTTGGTGTTTGGCTGGTAAGTATGAGGCTCAGTATGTTGGGTGATGCTATATCCCATGCGGTACTTCCTGGACTAGCTTTAGTATTTATATTGTTTTATACAAGGGCATCTCTGCCGATGTTATTAGGTGCTACCTTTATGGGTGTTGTTACGGTATGGTGGATGCGCATATTGAAGGATTATCTTCGTGTGCAGAGTGATGCTAGTATGGGTATTGTTTTTACCACATTATTTGCCATTGGTGTGATTCTTATTACACGATATGCGTCTCAGGTAGATCTGGATCCTGGGTGTGTTCTATATGGATCGGCTGAGTTGGTTGCGTTAGATACTATTAACTTTTTGGGATACGAGATTCCTCGAACGTGGGGTGTTATTCTGCCAACTCTTGGGATTGTTGGGGTGTGTCTTCTTCTATTCCATCACCGATTTTTAATTATGGCTTTCGATGCTCCTCTGGCTAAAGCTTTAAATATTTATCCTGTGTTCTATTATTATCTACTGATGTGTTTAGTGGCATTAAGTGTGGTCTCTTCGTTTGAATCGGTTGGGTCTATTCTGGTTATCGCTATGTTGACGGGTCCGGCGGCATCTGCACGGTTGCTTTTTTCTAATTTTAGAGATCTGTACATCTTTTCTTCAGTGTTTTCCGTAATCGCGTCATCGTTTGGATGTTGGCTAGGGTTCTGGTGGAATACATCTATTGCTGGCTGTATATCGATAGCGGTAGGAATCCAGTTTCTTATTGCAGCAGTGGTGTATCTTTTCAAGAGAAGTAAGGAAGTTGAGAAGGTCGCGGCTGGAAATGTATGAGGCAGGACCTTTATGGTGTTGATTTGATGGTGTAAAGTGTTTGTTATTTTCCGCTCTACCTAGAGTCATCCTGGAACGGGATCCAGCCCTTTATTAAACGACCGGATCGCGGTATTTTCATAACACCGCGATGACTGTGTTAGTTAGTTAGTTAGTATAGTTTATTGAACCCACACTTGGTAATCATCTTCGAAATGCAGAAAATGCTAAGTTCTGGCCTTTATTGCAAACAAACCAAATGCTTTAAAAACCGACCCATTACCGACAATCCCGTTAAGCCGATTTCTGCAAAGTATCTGGATAATTAATATAGTACTCCTGAATAGCAAAAGTTTCTATATTCTCTGAAGGTTTTTTGCGTACATAAGTGCCATCCGATTTTAGTTCCCATGCATTGGTATTATCATTCATATATTTATCAATGCACTCCACTTTTATTCTGGCAATAATATCTTTGTTTTGGATGGGTGTAAGCACTTCTATCCTTCTATCCAGGTTTCTGCTCATAATATCTGCACTACCTATGTAAACATCCGGATTGTTATTATTATGGAAATAGTACATTCTGCTATGTTCTAAAAATCTTCCAATAATAGAGACTACTCTAATGTTCTCGCTAAGATCTTTCACTCCAGGTTTCAGGCAGCAGATTCCCCGCACAATAAGATCTACCTTAACTCCATTTTTACTGGCTTTATAGAGTAGCTTGATGATATCTTTATCGACCAATGAATTTACTTTAATAGCGATATAAGCTTTTCTTCCTTTGCTGGCATTGTAAATTTCATGGCGAATTTTTTCTGATATTTTACTCCGTAGTGTACTTGGGGATACGAGCAATTTCCTAAAATTTGGATGCTGAGAAAATCCTGTTAGGTAGTTAAATAGTTCTAGTACGTCTTGGACGATATCTTTATCTGATGTAAATATGCCCATATCGGTATAGATTTTTGCTGTTGATGAGTTGTAATTGCCTGTTCCTATATGTACATAGCTCTGGATGATATCTTTTTCTTTTCTTACTATCAGGCATAATTTGCAGTGAGTCTTTAAATTTTCAAAGCCATAGGTAACATGTGCACCCGCTCTTTCTAATGCTCTCGCACTATCTATGTTATTGCTCTCATCAAATCTGGCCTTAATCTCCATTAATACTGCAACCTGTTTATTGAGTTTTGCGGCATCCAGTAAGGAGTTTAGGATAGGTGAATTTTTTCCGACTCTGTAGAGTGTTTGTTTAATGCCCAATACTTTGGGATCGTCTTTAGCCGAATGAACAAAGTTCTCAACTATTTCAAACGACTGATATGGATGGTGTACAAGAATATCTTTGTTCTTTATAATGTTAAAAAACTGTTCAGTGTTCAGCGAGCATGTAGGTTCTTCACTGTTAAATTTCTGGAACTTGAGATCTGGTCTGTCTAGTGCAGCAAGTTCTGAGAATGATTTTAGACCTAATATTTCTGGTGCAATGATGACATCTTCTTTATCTAGCTTCAGTAATTGGCAGAGTTTATCTACAATAGCTTGGGGCATATTGCTGCTAACTTCTAGCATAACAGGATCGCCGAATCGTCGCATGTAAAGGGTCTGTTCCATGGCTTCAATTAAATCGCAAGCTTCTGTCTCTCTTAGTTCTATGTCTGCGTCTCTAATTACTCTAAAGTAGCTGTGGTTTAGAATAGGTATATCAATAAAGAACGATTTGAGGTGATTGCATATTAAGTTTTCTATAAGAACACACCTGTTTGATACGGATGTTGGGATAAATCTTGGTACCGAAGTAGGAACTTTTATTCTAGCCAATTGATATTTTTCTTCTGTGCCAAGCATGGCAATAATACTCAAGCATCTATTTGATATAAAAGGGATGGATACGCTTGGATATAGTAGGACAGGCGTGCATAGTGGAAATATCTTTTCGTGAAAGTAATGGTCTAGATGTTTTTTTTCTAAGATGGTTAATTCTTCAAAAGGTACTAGGTTGATGTTATTTTTGTTTAAATCTGGAATGATGTTATCTAGGAGTAGCCTTCCTGCTTTGGTTCTTAGTTTCTGGACCACTTTGGATATTTCTGATAATTGCTCTGTAGGGGTGAGTCCGTCGATAGATTTCTTGTTTACTCCATTCTCTTCCTGTTCTAGGAGTCCGGAGACGCGCACCATATAGAATTCATCGAGATTGCTTTCAAAAATGGATAGGTAGTTCACTCTTTCTAGCAGAGGGATGTTTTCATCTTCAGCAAGTTGAAGTACACGGGAATTAAACTGGAGCCAGCTTAGCTCTCGATTGAAAAATTTACTCTCTTCAACTTCATTCTTACTTCTGTTCATAAATACCTAATTATTTTTTTAATGTAGTGCCTGGATAGTTTCCTTCTAATATTTCTAAAATCATTCCTTCTCTAATTCCAAAGTTGCTTACAGTTAGTTCGTTCATGTTCAATTTTTTCATGATTTTCGAGATAACAATGGCTCCCGGAAGGATGGTGACAGCTCTGCGAGTTTTGAGGGGATATCTTTCTACCAATGTCTCTTCAGATAGTTTTCCGCAGGTTTCTGCTAGATACTCTAATTCTATAAGATCTAAGTTTCTATTATTATCTGGATGGAGAGCTTTTATCGCTCCACGTGCCAATCCTCCAGCGGCTACCATACAATCGGCGTCTCTAAAATGACTGATTTTTTCCAGCTCTTTATCTACAATCTCATGAATTTTGTCGATACTTTCTTGAGGGCACGGATAAGTTATATTGCATTTAGCAATTAATCTACTTGTTCCAATCGGCATAGATACCACTTCTTGAATTCTTGTTCCAAAACAGTAGCAGACCTGAGTGCTCCCCCCGCCTACTTCTACAAATAGTGAAGGAGCGCTGGTGAAGGTATCTAACATGGTTGCTTTATGGCTAATTCTAGCTTCTTCATCTCCAGGGATCAGCAGGATTTCTATGTCGGTTTTTTCTTTTATTTTTTGTAAAACTTTTTCAGAATTACTAGCAGAGCGTAATGATTCCGTACCGAAAATCAGCATTTTTTCGCATTTGCATTTTTTCGAAGTTTTCTTAAATTTCTCTACCGTATCAATAATCCGTTGTGTACTTTCCGAGCTGATTTTCCCCGTACTTCCAATCTCTTTACCTAAGTAGAGCCATTCACTCTCGTCAGCAAGCACGTTAAAGTTACCTGGTGTAGTGCTGCCTACAATCAGGTGACAAGTATTACTACCGAAATCGGCTGCTGAGATGATGCGTTTCATAATGATATCATTAATAATTATCGGTGTTAATCGCATTCAGCTTTCTAAGCAACTTTGCGTTATTTAACTAAGATTAAACGATTTTAGGAGCTTAAGGGAGTAGAGTAGGATGAGTAATACACCTATTGCACTGATGTAAAAAATGGTTCCGGTAGAAGTGTGTTGAAATAGAAATCCTCCTAGTGATATCCCTATCATCTGACCCAATAGGCTAAGAGTTTGTGAAATACCAAAAAGTGTAGATGCTTCATTATTTGGAAATATTTTCATCTCTATCATCTTGTCGTAGTATCCGGAAGTGCTTAATGAGATAAAAAAGAGAACTAGGCTGCAAATAAAAAGATAATCATTATGATGGCTATTAGCGATCCCCAAGAGGGATGTTATTAACATGGTGTTTGTGAGAGTAAATCCACTTTTCAGACTGCTAGTAAACTTTGTTCTGCTAAGGAATCCCTGCATCAAAGATCCTGTCAGTCGGGAGTTCGCTAGGATTATTCCAGAAAGATGGATGGTATAGCCATAGTCGTGGATAATAATGGGGAGGTATCTCATAAATAAATTTAACAAGATTGACGAAATAAATCCGTAACAGATTACAAAATGGAAGACGTTTTTATGCTCGTTATAGATGTCTGAAAAAAATTTTAAATTAAAGGTGATAGGATCCTTTTCAGATAATACGGTATCATCTTCACTGTTAAATAAATATGGTACAAAACTGATTGTCCCAAAGAAAGATGCTGCGAGTAACACACTAATGTAATTGATTGCGGGTGCACTACAATCGTGTACCCAGTAGGTGCCTGCTAATGTGCCAAAGTAGGTTGTAATCCCCCCCGTCAACCCTATATCGGCATATCTCCGAGCTCTAAGCTCTTCATTAGGTATGTTATAGAGTATATTCTTGCCAACGAGGAGTACTATGTTTGCACCTATTCCCGCTATGATGGCAGAAATAATTATAATATAGACTGGGCTAGCGAAACATCTTGTAGCTAAGCCAAGTCCGTACAGCAAAGAGCCTATCATTAATGGAGTTTTAATATTACTCCTGTTCAGAATTGTGCCTATAAATGCTGCGAGGAGTCCGGTAGCAGCCATAACAGAGAAGTATATAGCGAAGTTCTCTGTTTTATTATTTGCATCGAACCATAGTGCATGAATCGACGCTGAAAGATTCATGCCAAGATTAAAAAGGAAGTATACGATAACTACTGAAAAGTGCTTAGGGATAAATCGGGTTATCATTTTAAGTGGACACTCTCTTTAAGTATCTCATAATTCTCTACGGTCTGCTGAGATGTGATGCCGAATTTCTCTTTATTATGGAATGAATATAATGTATAGGGATTCTATTTCTTAATTTTACCAAGTACAATGAGAGTAGAATTCATGATTCAAGTCGATACAGACTGTTAAAGATACTGGTTACATTATGGCTGAAAAAAAAGTTCTTTTAAAATATTCGGATGACCCCACATACAAGACCCTAAACGGATATCTAGAATGCAACGGATATCGTGGATTGAAGAGTGCGATTGCAAAAGAGAGGCAGTTCACGATAGATTCTATCAAGAGTGCAGGATTGCGGGGAAGGGGTGGTGCCGGATTCCCTACTTGGATAAAATGGAACGGTATCCCAAAAGAGAAGACCAAGAAGCATTATTTAATATGTAATGCGGACGAAGGCGAGCCAGGTACTTTTAAGGATAAGCAGTTGATGGAGGCTTGTCCCTTCCTATTAGTAGAGGGGATGACCATTGCTGCTTATGCTACAAATGCAGATGTAGGATATATCTACATTCGTGGGGAGTATGTAGATGCTGCTAGGGCGTTACGTAGCGCGATAGATGAAGCTTATCAGCGTGGATATCTTGGAAAGAATATTTTAGGGAGCGGGATGGATTTCGATCTTTACATCCACATGGGCGCAGGTGCTTATGAATGTGGAGAGGAATCGGCCTTGATGAGTTCTTTGATGGGTGAGAGAGGGATGCCCAGATTAAAATTCCCGCACGCTCCGCTACCTACCGTTTCGGGTGTATTCGAGAGTCCAACAGTTATTAATAATGTGGAGACCTACTGTACTGTTCCGTCTATTCTGTATTATGGAGGCGAATGGTATAGCATGATGGGTGCTTCCACTAAGAATTCGAAGGGGACTAAAATCTTCTCGGTATCGGGGCATGTTAACAAGCCTGGGAATTATGAAATAGAATTCGGCACCCCGCTTTCCGAATTATTAGAGCTTGCTGGTGGGATGAAGGGTGGGGCCTTGAAGGCGTGTATCCCTGGTGGAAGTTCGGTTCCTATGATTGACGCCGAAACTTGCGCTAAAGCAATAATCGGATATGAAGAGATGGGTGAACATAAAACCATGGTGGGATCTGGTGGATGTATGTTCCTTAATGAACACACTTGCATAGTCTCTTTTATCTGGCGTACGTCTCTGTTCTACGCAAATGAGAGTTGCGGTAAGTGTACACCTTGTAGGGAGGGTACTAGATGGATGAACGAAGTTTTAGAGCGTATAGTAAAGGGGAACGGTAAAGAGGGCGATATCGAGACTCTACTGGACATATGCAGTCAGATTGATGGTCGTTCCTTCTGCGGGCTTGGTGATGCTGCCTGCTGGCCGGTAGCGGGGGCTATAAGGGTGTTCCGTGAAGAGTTTGAATACTATATTCAGCATGGCAAGAGTATGGTGAAATCGAAGTTCCAGAAGTCGATGTTGCCTGCTTAATATTGTATTCTGTTATAGGCACCTATTAGCTGGTTTGGTTGCATTTGTTGTAACTATTAGAATATCCATGTGTCACTTAAATGTGATGAAAAGTCGGGCGTTTACTCCATAGGTGTTCGCTAATTTCTGTATTTTGTTATGGTAATACTTTATAAAGTATGTTTAATAGTGTTAAGGCAAAATAAGGTAAAATTAGGTATAAATACAGGAAGTAGTTTATGAAGAATTATAGAAAGTTTTTAAAGACCGTAGGTTTATGCTTGCCAGCATTATTGTCAGTTCCAGGATGTGGGGATCCGAAGAAAGATACTCCTCCGAATGATGGCGGAGGTAAACCTCAGAAAACTCGTTTAGAGCAAGCTAAGGAAGCTGCCGATGCCGCAAAAGTGGAAAACGATACTCTTATTCGTAACATCGAAGGTTTTGTCGACCAGTTAAAAGAAGATGATAAAGGTGTATTCTCTGCTAAATTACAAGGATTAAAAGGTACAAACGTAGTGGGAGATGCTCCAGCAGAGGCTGATACAGCTGAGAAGCAGATAGAATTCTATAATGATACAAAAACTAATTTGGAAGCATTGAAAAGTGAATTAGAAATACTTTATAGTAACGTGTATAATAAATTAGTTGAATATGCCAAAGCTGATGCTGAAGCAACAGCAGTCGCTGAAGCAAAAACAAAGGTAGAGGTGTTTATTCAAAACCTACAAGATGCTACAAAATTAGATGAAATAATTAGAGCATTGGAAGATGTTAATGCTGTTACTGATGATGTAGAAAAATCTGGACTAAAAGCTGATGTCCAAGAAGCAGTGAACTTTGCTAAAGTTAAAGCAGCTGGTATAAATACTTATTTAAATGCTGTTCAGGAAGCTAATAGAAATGATGTATTGCCTAAGGTAGAAGCATTTCTTGCAGATTGGAAGAATGGTGTATTAGATGATTTTGCTGCAGAGAACCATTATGATGAGAGCGTCTTGTTGAAAGAGATATTCGGTGGTGTAGCTATTGAAGAAGGTACTACTTTTAATGATGGACAGGCAAGTTTGTTGAATAAGGTGTTTCAACTTGAAGGCGATGATGTAATAGCGGCAGATATGGAAATATCGGAAGATCAAGCTGAATCCATTAATAATTATTTTGAAATATAAGAGATCCTCAGATGCTAGGATAAAAGCACGTAGATCCAAATGATTTTTCATTTGGATCTACGTGCTTTTTTGTGTGGTGTGATTCAAAAAATATAAAAACATTTATATAAACTTTAGGTTCTAATCTGTTTATATATTCATAAAGATAGAAATATGCTTAGAATAACGATGGATTTAACATAATAATACTGCTTGTAGGTCAGTAATTGCTATAAATAAAGTATGCTATTGAAACAGTATTGAAAAGCACGTGTGGTAGGCTATGAAGAATTGTAAGGATGTTGTGTTGAAAAAAGGGATTTGTTTATTTAGTATTATATCAGTAGCAGTAGTAGGGTGTTCAGGAGCAAGTAGTATGAATGGATTACCACCAGAAAATAAAACAACCTGGTTTGATTCGAATGTTAGCGAATTTAAATCTAATATAAAAGAATCGGAGTGTTGTGTAGAACCAATTAAATTAACAGGTGAGATAGGTAATGCTTTTAAATTTGCAGAAAGGGCTTTGGAAGAGGCTTCAGAAAATATAAACTCCTATGCTAACTTAGGGTATGAAGAAAAACTTTTAGTAGATTTCGATTCCGCACTGAAATCATTAGATGATGTAACAGATACTAAGCAAGAAGGGGAATTTCAATCTATGAAAAAAGAAATTATAATGAAGCTGTTTAGTAATGGGAAGATAGTAGCAGACAGAGAGAGTGCCGTTGATAAATCTCTGCAAGAATATCAGAAAACCCTGGAAGATCTTGAAAAAAAAATAACTACTCTATACCAATCTCAAACAGTATTTGACATTCAGTAGCCTATTCTTAACAATAGGTAGATGTGGTCTATCTTTATCTAGTACAATATAGATAGAATAATTATTTTATTGGCCTCACCACATAATTTAAAAAGGGTGTGGCCAAATTTTTGGTATATCATGGATAAAATTAGAAACATCGCTATTATAGCTCACGTCGATCATGGAAAAACAACTCTGGTAGATTCCATCTTTAAGCAAGCCGGATTATTTAGGGATAATCAGAGCGTTCAAGATAGGGTAATGGACAACAACGATCTAGAGCGTGAGCGTGGGATTACGATTCTTTCTAAGGTAGCAAGTGTTAGGTATAAAGATTACAAAATAAACATTGTAGATACACCGGGTCACGCCGATTTTGGTGGTGAGGTGGAGCGTATTTTATCCATGGTAGACGGGGTTCTGCTTGTTGTTGATGCGTGTGAGGGACCAATGCCGCAGACCAGGTTCGTACTTTCTAAGGCGTTTCAGAACAAACTCAAGGTAGTGGTATGTGTCAACAAGTTGGACAGAGAAGGATCTAGACCGCTCGAGGCTTATGATAAGACCATAGACCTCTTTATCGATCTTGGTGCAGATGAAGATGCATTAGAATTCCCTGTATTATATACTTCAGGTGCATCCGGCTTTGCTAAAACCTCTCCAGAAGGGAATGAGACCGATCTTAGAGCATTATTTGAACAGATAGTAGAGACTATTCCTGCTCCTGCAGTAAAGCCTGAAGAGCCAACTCTTCTCCAGATAAATAATTTGGACTATTCCGATTATCTTGGAAGAATGTTTGGTGGTAAGCTGCTTGCTGGAAAAATTAAAGTAGGGAACAGGTTGGTTCAGATAAGAGAAGGGAAACAAGTAGGTTTCAATGTTACGAAAATCTGGACATATGAAGGATTGAAGATTAAAGAGATTGAAGAAGCTAATGCTGGTGAGATAGTGATGCTTTCTGGTTTAGAAGATGTACTTATCAGTGACACTATCTGTGATGCGAACAATGTTCGAGTGCTACCAAGGATAGAGATTGAACCATCAACTCTTAGTATGAACTTCTATCCTAACAGCTCTCCATTAGCCGGTAAAGATGGTGGTAAGTACTTAACTATCCATAAGATTCGCGAAAGGTTAGAGAAAGAAGAGAGTGTAAGTGTATCAATTAGTATCGATAAAAATTCTCCTGCAGATGCAGTAAAAGTTTATGCTAGGGGAGAACTGCAGCTTTCGGTATTAATCGAGACGATGCGAAGAGAAGGGTATGAATTAGCTATCTCCAGACCTGAAGTACTCTTTAAGAAAGAAGAAGGAAAGACCATGGAGCCATACGAATCGGTAACATTAGATCTTCCTGAAGAGGCTGTTGGTTCGGTTATGGAAGAATTAAGTAGGAGAAAAGGTTTGTTGCTGGACATGGGGAATCCTGTCCATGGGCGATCGAAGTTGCAGTATGAGATTCCTACAAGAGGACTAATCGGCTTCCGTAGTAATTATCTTACACTCACTAGAGGTTTAGGTATTATGGGTAGCATCTATCTGGGTTATAAAGATTATGCTGGTAGCGTACAGAGCAGATGTGTGGGATCGTTAATTGCTAAAGATCCGGGCAAGGTCACTAGATACGCTTATGAGGATGTACAGGAGAGAGGTACCTTGTTCTATCCAGTTGGTACCGAAGTGTATGGTGGTATGATTGTAGGCGCTTGTTCTAGAGATGAAGACTTAGTAGTGAACATAACCAAGAGTAAAGCTGCTAATAATATGAGAAGTGCAAATTCTGAAGCAACTACAACGCTTGATGCACACCAAGAGTTTAGTTTAGAGCAAGGGCTAAGCTGGTTGCGTGATGATGAGCTACTTGAGATTACTCCAAAGAGCTTAAGGTTTAGAAAGAAATTGCTGGATCATTCTGAGAGAAGAGTGGCTGAAAGACGTGGCGCAACTGTTTAGTTTATAGATAGTAGCCTATAATGTCACCCCGACCTTGTATATGGTTCCCCTTCGAGGACGGAGCGGGGTCCGTGACGTTCTAATAATCGCTTCTAATTTTTGGAAAACTACAGGAAGAATATGTTTACAATTGTCTGGATCCCCTTCGAGGATGATAAATCAGAGGCGGCGCTATAGCTATCATCTAGCTCCCCACCACGCCGTCCTCCTCGTAAGGGGATCTATGGATTCTTCAAGATCTTTCCCCTAACACCTTAACAGCCTCTAGCAGCTTAACCCGTGGAAGATGCATGACATAGGCTTCAACGCGTTGTTCAGTGTTTAATCCGAGTCCTGCGATGATATATCTATCCGATTCTCGATAGTATTTTATAACTGATGCTGTTAAGTATTTCCAGGTTTCCAATTTCTCTTTTTCACTTTTATCTGCAGTATCGGTGAATAGTTTAATGGCAGCCGATTTAAATGTAGACACCGTATCTTCCATATGTTCTTCAAATGTTTTTATTTCATTAATTGCTTGAAAAACATCTTCAAGTTTGAAAATAAGAACTCCTTTATCTGTGATTTTGCCAAATATTGCATAATGACTAGTGGGTGTGAGAGGACTGTAGGAATTATCCAGTGTTATATCGTATGAATGATGGTATGCTGTCCCGATAATATACTTTCCATTATTACTAATGGCTTCACATCGCATATTTAGGTGTGGAGGAAATTGCTGCTGTGAAAAAGGGAAAATATTATTCCCGAAAAAATTGTTCATTACATAGAAAGATTGTAGTTTAATACCTGTAGCGTTATCGGCTATATGATAATTCCATACAACATAATCATGTGAAGGAGTAGCGCATACATCTTGAGGAATATACTTAGCTGGGTGGTGACAGATGGAGTGTTGCGTGAATTTATCTTCCTCTTTAATCCACCTTACTGGCGTGAAGTTATCACCAGTGAATCCGAACAGGCTCTCACCGTTACGACTAATGGCTGAGATATAGTGTGAATCGATTTCCTCCAAGGTGAAGAGTCCGGTTTCTGAAGAGCAGATGATGCTGGAATAGTTTTGAGATTCTGAAAATTTGGTGTACTTGTTTATGGCTGCAAAACTTCCATCGCAGGAGATGTTGCCATCTAGAATGTCTCCGCTTACAATTGGGGTGTAGTTTTTTTTCTCTCCATTATGATGTTTAATCTCTAAACGAAAACTATCTTCTTCATTGAATTTTAATAAAGAGGTGTTAGATAAGCTAGAACTACTAGAAATTGTAGCGTTTTTGATTATTGTTGCAGGTCTGTTTAATGATGGGGCACCAGTGTTTGTGGAGCTTGGTAACTCTAATTCTAGTGAAAATTTGTCAAAGCTTTTTATTGAAGATAGATTTAAGTGAATTTTGTTTCCGGTAGGAGATATGTTTTTAACATTAATTGTAAAGCACTCCAGATTGCCCTGTTCAAGAACTTCTTGCATGTCTGGGTATCCGCATCCGATTAACTCTTTAGCGTAGACGAATTGTAATAAGGACAGTATAACAGCGGTATAAGTGATGATGTTTTTCATGGTGGAACTCTTTTAATAAATTTTATTGATTGTATCATCATTTTGGTATTTTTACTATGAAAATTATAATTATTCTTTAATATTGTATTAATTTAGAGCGTTTATTGAGAGGCTATGGGCCCTTTCGATGATGACATCGTGGTGGGGAGCTAGGTAATTGCGATGCGCCGCCTTTTATCACATGAAGAGACTTACAATCCTCGAAGGGGGGCAAATAGAGTATACAAATTATTCTTCCTTAGTTTGCAATAACTTAGAAGTGTTAATTAGAAGGTCATGGTCACCGAGGATATATGATCTCGGTGTGACAAATTGGAGTGTGGTAGTGATATTCGAGTGAGTGGATCCCCTTCGAGGATGACGGTGTGGTGGGGAAGTGGGTGGTAGGTGTGGCTCCGCATTTGAGACCTTATGCCAGTATCAGAAGATGTTGGGCACAGCTCCGTCCTCGAAGGGGAACGATATATAATCTCGGGGCGACATTTTGGGTGTGGGAGGTGGATTGTTAAAAGATTGTATCTTGTAGTGTTATTTTCTAATGAGATTCAGTTCAGTATATGATTTTCTTCCTTAGCTTGCTAAAAATATTACATTCGCGCCGAATAATTAATATATAATCTAAGTAATATGTATCCAGAATTATTTAGAATAGGTAGTTTTCCGGTTGCTACGTTTGGATTAATTTCTGCTGTTAGCTTTTTATTAACATTAAATTTAATTCTTAAACGATCGGTTAGATATGGGATTGATCCGGACAAGATGTCCGATCTCTGCTTTTGGGGACTCCTTATCGGGATTTTAGGTGCTAGAATATGGTTTCTGGTAGATGCTAGGGATTATTATTTTCAGCATCCAGAAAAGATGTTAACCTTACGATTTGAAGGTCTGACTAGTTTTGGTGGATTAGTAGGTGGCATATTTGCTATATCTATTTGGTTGTACAGAACGAATTATAGAATTATTCCAGTGCTTGATACCATTTTTCCTTCTTCAGTATTCGGACTAGGTTTTTGTAGACTAGCCTGTATTTTTCACGGATGTTGTTATGGTGTAGAGAGTACCGGTCTGCCTTGGGGAATTTATCTACATAATGCAGTAAGACATCCAACCCAGCTATACGATTTATTTATTACTTGTGGTTTCATAGTAGCGCTATGGGTGTATGAAAAAGTATGTTGTAAGAACGGATTACTTCCACTAGGCGTACCGCTATCATGGAGTTTGGTTGCTTATGGAGCAGGCAGAATCGTGAGTGAGTGCTGGCGAGTAAACGATGACGAAAGCATGACGATAGTGATGGGTTACATCGTATCGTACGCTCAGGTATACGCTGCTTTGATGATTGTGGCTGGTTTAATCGGCGTAATCTACTTCTACAAGCAGAATAATTATGTTGAGGGTGTGGAGTAGCTATCTTCCATGTAATTGTTCTAGGGAATCGCTAGTCCTCATCGCTGGTACATAATTTTTCCTAAGTGGGACTCTACCGGAAGCGGGCTTTTCTTTTCTATAGAAGATAATAGTATTAGCATCCTGATATCTTAGTTTAATAGGGATGCCAAGACTTTTATCTTTTTTAATTACTTTGCTAACTGGTTTCCCATAGATAAATTCTGGTGTTAGGATATATTTTTTATTCTGTTTAATCCAATTACCACTACTAGGAATACCTGCTTCTATAAGCGTATAATTACCTTCTTCAAAAATCTTCAGGGTGATATCGTGTGCAGTATGTGTTGTAAGGGTCTCTTCCCGATTGTCTTCAATATACTGGGTTCCGTGCCAGGTGCCATAGATATGATCTTCATCTTCACATCCTGTTAGAACAATAGAAAGTGTAATCCCTAATAATATTTGGTTGAATAGCTTTAGCGTGTATATCATGAGACTAATACTGGTATAAACTAATTATTGGATAGCAGCGTATATTTTACAGGAAAAGTGGAGTATTTGAAAGAGAAAACCTGATTATATGCTCTATTCTTACTGATATTATATTGTCTACTATAGAAGAATGATTTTATTTTATAAGGTCATAGTTCCCGACTATATACAATGTCGGGATGACGGTAGTAGTTGGGGAGTGTTTGCTGTCCTCTGCGAGGACAGGTTTTAGAACCCACACTATTTAAGATAGACTGATATTATATAACTTATAGAGGTATACCCATTGAAGCGCGTCATATTTAACTGGAAAATGAATGGAAACAAGAATCTTCTTAATGAAATGATTCATCACTATCAGAAGCAGGGAGAAAAGTATGGAGTATCCTGCTCTGCATGTCTACCATCTGTTTACCTTACTACTGGTATGGATATGAATTGTAGTAATGTTCATATAGGTGCTCAAGATGTATTCTGGTTAAATTCTGGCGCGTATACTGGTTCGATATCAGCTGAGATGTTAAAAGACGTTGGTGTTACACTCTGCTTAATTGGTCATTCTGAAAGACGTGGGAGAATTAGTGGGGACGTGGATCCTAATATCCTCGAAGCTAACCAAGATTCTAGTGAAACGGTGGCTTTGAAATATCATGCCCTGTTAGAGCGTAGCATTGAGGCTATAATCTGTGTTGGTGAGACTGCTGAAGAGAATAGATCTGGTAATACAGAGAGAGTATTGGAAGATCAGCTGGCTAGCATTATAGAAGTTGTTGTGAATAATTCTGTATCGAAAGTAACTGTAGCCTATGAGCCAGTTTGGGCGATTGGGACAGGAAATACTTGTAGCGTAGAAGATGCAGAATTAAGATGTGCCTTTATCAATCATTTAATAAAGGAAAGAGTTGCTAAAAATCAGGTGCAGGTTGAAGTGCTTTATGGTGGTAGCGTTAGTGGATCTAATGTCCGGGAGTATTTTGCACAGAAAAGTATCGATGGCGTGCTGGTTGGTGGCGCTAGCTTTAAGCCAGAAGATGTAACAGTTATTTTAGAGGCGGCATCGGGGTGTGTAGTTAAATAGTTTCTATGAAGGAATACTAGAGCTCCGGTACTGAGTGTGAATTATCCTGTTGGGTAAAACAAAAACAGTGGCTGAGTAGAGTCATTTTTATACTAGGTTTTCAAAGGTCATGCTCTGTGCTTAAACGGGGAATGTTCAGCCTATAGGCAAACAATTCAGTACCTCCTATGTCTAGCCTCTGATATAAACGCTAGATATAGGTAGGTAGAAGTGCTTTTTTTTAAAGTAAGTGCTGATAATATCTAAAAAAAAATCATTAAAAAAAAAGATATTGTGGTATATTTGGTTTAGAAACGGAGGAAAAACATTATGAAATTAAATAGCAAATTAGTAAAAGTTTTAGGTTTAGCTGCATTAGTAAGTGGTTCATTAGTAGGTTGCTGGTGGAGCTCAGAAGATAATAATGAAGAAACTAAAACAGAAGAATCTAAAACAGAAGAATCTAAAACAGAAGAATCTAAAACAGAAGAATCTAAAACAGACGAAGATAACGAATAGATTAGATTACTTATTTTAAGTAGTTAGTATTTTAAAAACGATCCCTTTGTAAGGGATCGTTTTTTTTTATGTTTAGTTGTCATTTGAGAAAGTCCTGGGTAATTTTTATGTACTCTGTTTATCTGTCGTTTTCTGCTTTAACGTTAAGTAGTCGGGTTTAGACGTATTTGTTGTTAGTTATAAGCTAAGGAATGAGAATATAGAAAAAGACTGGATCCCCTTCGAGGATGACAAATATTGTGGGCGAATTTGTGTTTATTGAAGCCACAGTTGGTAATACTCTTATTCTATCAGATATAGAGAATGGGCTAGATCCCCTTCGAGGATGACAAATATTGTGGGCGAATTTGTGTTTATTGAACCCACATATAGTAATTTGCTATCAGATATAGAGAAAGGACTGGATCCCCTTCGAGGATGACAATTATCGTGGGCGAATTTGTGTTTATTGAAGCCACAGTTGGTAATACTCTTATTCTATCAGATATAGAAAACGACTAGATCCCGTTCCGGAATGACAATTATTATGGGCGAAATTATGTTTATTGAACCCAGAGTTGGTAATTTCCTTATTCTATCAGATATAGAGAATGGGCTGGCTCCCGAGAAGACAATATTCGGTGTGATTTATATTCTAACTTGCCAACAGAGCAAGAATGTTCTAGAATCCCGACTAACTAAGAGAGATTTGAGATGAGTTTGTTTAAAATATTAGAGAACCCTTTATCTAGTAGGGGTAGGTTGAAAAGGATAAGTACAATAGTAGTGCATGCTACTGCAGGTTCTACGCTTTCAGGGGCGTTGGATACCCTTAGGAAGAGAGGATTTTCTTATCACTATATAATTGATAAATGTGGTTCTGTAGTGCAGTGTGTTAGACCAGAGTTAGTGGCATTTCATGCAGGGAAGAGCGTGGGTCCGGATGGGGATGGAGTAAATGCTTATAGTGTAGGGATTAGTTTAGTGAATAAGAATAACGGATTTGATATTTATACTACAGAGCAGAAAAATTCTTTAGAGAAGTTGATTACAACCCTTAAAGAAAAATTGATTAGTATTAACTACTTAACTACACATAGACAGATATCGTGGCCAAGAAAGAACGATCCGGTAGAATTTGGTAGCTATCTGCGAAGTTTATCGGAAAAATTAAAGCTCACTTATTACAGTAGAGAAGGAGTACCAGAATAATGAATTTATCAGAATTATTTTTAGTTAGTGATCTACACTTAATGAACAATAGGGTAGAAGAGATGGGTATAGGGGTAGCTTTTTCTATCCTGCTTTTATTTGTTCTAGCCCAATATAGAAAGCTTTGGGAACAACTTTCCGATCTCCATATAAGAATGATACGTGTTGTAGAGCAGAATACCATCGCCTACATAGAACTGAAAGGATTAATAGAGAATAGGACAAGAATATTTCACAAGTTAATAGGAGCACAGCATGAAAGGATTATTGAAAAGAATTAAAGATTTAGCTTCTAGTTTTAAGTTATTTAATAATTATTCAGGATTAAGTTCATCATCATATAGTTTGTATCCGACCGGTGACATTACAGATAATGTAGGAATTCCTTGGGAGAATAGCATTATTTATTCAGCTATAAATTGGATATCGCGTACATTCCAAGAGAGCAATTTATTAGTTAAGAAGATAGATGGTGAAGGTGCGTTTCAAATAGTGAGGGATCATGAAGTATTGCGATTGTTAGAGACCCCAAATCCGTATTACGATCTTACTACCCTATGGTCTGGCACACTCTTAAGTTTACATACGGATGGGAATGCTTACTGGTACAAATGCAGAAGTGAGAGCGGTAGGGTCACTCAGTTATGGTATGTGCCTCATTTTATGATGGAGCCGATATCTTCTGAAAAGAGTGATTCATTCATAGATGCATATCGATATAGTTATAACGGGACCGAATTACATATTCCGGTATCTGATGTAGTGCATTTCCGTAATGGAATGTTGGATCCGTATAATATACGAAAAGGCATTTCTCCTTTGTCATCCATCATTAAAGAGATTTGCACAGATAATGAAGCGGCTCTATTTAGTACGTCTATTCTGAAGAATATGGGTGTGCCTGGAATTATTATAACCCCTAGTAAGGAGGAGGTGCACTTCTCTCCCGATAATGCACAGAAGCTTTCTATGTTGTGGAAGAGTAAATTCCGCGGTGAGAATAGAGGAGAGCCACTGGTGGCACCATTGCCATTGAAGATTGATACCCTGGGCTGGTCGCCAGAGCAGTTGGTGTTGGATAAGGTTCGTCGGATTCCGGAAGAACGTATCTCTAGTGTGTTAGGAGTATCTCCGATAGTACTTGGTTTAGGTGCCGGACTAGAGAAGTCTACTTATAACAATTATAAAGAGGCAAGGGAAGCGGCGTATGAATCGAATATCTTGCCTATGCAGAAGATGCTTGGAAAACAGCTGAACAATCAGCTCTTAATCGATTTTACTCATGATAGATCGTACCAGTTTTTCTTTGATACATCTGGTGTAAAATGCTTGCGAGAAGATGCAAACAGCATGTTTCAACGAATAATTAATGCGTATCAGGGTGGAGTGATTAATCGGGCGGAAGCACGTACTGCACTTGGTTGGCAGACCTCTGCAGATGATAATGTATTTATATCCGGATAAGAATATAAGTAAAAATAATTAATAAATCCTCTTTGTAAGTATGGCATAAGTGTTCTAAGTGTACTTTTATATTATTGGTGTCTATATGAAGAGGATTTTTTCTATAAGTGTTTTTACTATTAAGTTAGCGATAATTGTTGGAATGGTAGGATTGATATCTGGTTGTGGAAGCTGCAGTAGTGTAAGCGATAGCTCATCAAGCGAAGTATCTGGTATAAACATGAGCAGTGCTAAGTATCATATCTACGCTCAGTTGGTGAGAAAAAACAATGTTCCCTATATTAAGTTTGATGAGAATCGTGTCTATACAGTTAATGAATTATTTAAAAAAGTAGTTAGAGTATATGCTACCGGTAGCAGTAGTGGGCTAAATGTTAAGGGGAAATCGAAGGGGAGCAATAAAACATTCAGATTAGTAGTAAATGGGGATAAGTATTCTGATATGTTTCTATTGAAGTTTGACGATGGCAGTAAGTGTTACAAAACTAAAGAAGAATTTACCAAGTGCGTTGGAGGTTACAAGCTGTTTCTAGCTAAATAGCTGATTTCAGTGCATTCAGGCATAAATACTCAGAAAGTATTTGGAGTGTTTATGGAATAGCAGTAGTGGGAATATCTGATACTAATAAGGGTTGTTATGAAGAAAGTTTTATTAATCGGGTTGGTGGCTTTAATAGGAAGTGTTAATTTTAGCATGGCTGATGATGCTGAAAAATCAGAGGCTGTAGAAGATAAGCGCGTGTCTACTTCTGCTAAAGTTACCGTAGTAGATGGATTAACAAAATTAACTAACTTAATTGAATCGGATATGAAGAAGTCTAAGCTAGCTGTATTAGCTATGGCAACTCTTCCCGAACCACTAAATCTCATTGCAGGACTCTCTGTAATGTACCCGAAGATAGCTTTGGCTATTAGTTTGTCTGTATTAGGAGAGATAACACAAAAAACGGCTTCTGGTGTTTGGAGTATTAGCAAAAGTGTGGGATCGGTAGCCTATAATACTGGTAAAAATGTTTTAAGTAGTACATGGCATTACATGGTTGGAAATAATAGGGCATCGGATAAAGAGCCTAAAGAAGAGTTTAGTAAGTTAGACAAAGATATTAAGCAAGATTCAGATAGTATAGAAGATTTTTTTGAAGAGCATATTGCAGATAAAGGAAGTGATGAGGTTGTGCCTAATGAAGATAGCAGATCTGTTTCTAAAGTAGCAAGTACATTAGGCGTTAGAAAGGTACTTAGTAAGGTGGAGCCTGATATTCGTGCTTCCAAATTAGCCACGGCGGCAATGGATCAGTTGCCAGAGCCATTAAACCTGATGACTGCGTTAGCCATTGTATACCCTGAGAAAGCTATATCTGTTAGTATAGGTTTGAGTATGTACTATGGAAAATCTGCAGGTTCGGGTGCGTGGGGTTTTTCTAAAAATGTAGCAAGTAATGTTGGTAGCACTATTTGGGATGCAGGAACATCAACATACCATGCAGGAAAGCATGCTATGAATAAATTGTGGGGATACCTGCTTGGTTCTGATAGTTCATCTCATACAGAGAGCAGTGAACATGATTTATCTGTAGAATTACCTACTGAAATCAAGGACAATTCAGAATTATTGAATAAATTTTTGGATCGGAATGTATCTGAATAATATAAATCGGATATAAGTGTTTGATTAAAGTGTTTTAAATAATAAATAAAAAAAAACGGATCTCGAATAGGTTGGAGTCCGTTTTTTTTTATTTTAATACGGCGGTAAAGGGACTGATATGCGCTGTAATAAGTGCTGATAAGCTTATACCTAGGAGTATTCCTCCTATTACATCGGAAGGATAGTGTACTCCTAGATATATTCTGCTATATGCTACAAGTGTGCTGTAGATAAATGGAAAGTATCTGCAGCTTGGATACTTAGAATTTTTAATATATTTGTACAAAAAATAAGCAATTGCAAAAGAAGTAGTGGTGTGTCCGCTGGGGAAACTCATATTATTATATAACGGTAGAAGTGGTTCTGCTACTGCCAGATTGCTGGGTCGGGTTCGTCCAATTAAGTATGCTAAGGAAAGTTGAATTGTGCCAGTGAAAAGATATATGGCCAGAAGTTTAATATATACTTTTTGTTTGTTAAACATGTAGAACGCTATGATAACTATTGGTAAGATGTTAGCATTGAAACTATAACTTACATAGTAGAAGAAATTATTAAGAGCGGGAAAATTATAGGTGATATGGATCCATTTATAAACAGTGCTATCAAGTTGGGAGAGAAACGAGAGTATATCATTGAAATCCATTTCTTAGAGTACCTGTTAATTAGTTAGTTCTTGAATCATGAGATTCTGCTAATTAATATCTACCTTAAGTGCAGATTTTGGTGTTGTGGTTAATCCGTATCTAGCTGGAAACAGGTACTGTTCGATTAATTTTTTCGCAATAGGAGCAGCAAAAGAACTTCCATAACCAGCACTTTCAGCAAGTACACATACTGCGATTTTCGGATTATCCATCGGGGCGAATGCTATACACCAACTATGGACTTGTTCTCCTTTTTTATGTTGAGCGCTGCCTGTCTTGGCACACCATTCAACACCTGGTATCTGATATCTAGATACAGTGCCGTATTTAGTGGCTAAATTCATTCCTTTATGTAATATATCCCAATTGCTTCTAGAGATATTCAGATTTCTTTCAGGAGATAATTTAGTATCGCTTTTTAGAAGGTGTGGCTTGAAAACTTTACCTTTATTAGCAATAATGGTTGCTATATTAGCTTGTTGAATAGGTGTAATGCTCAGTTCACCCTGACCCAGACCAAGGTTTGCAGTATCTCCACTTAACCAGTAAGCAGGATTTCTCCATTTTCTAATCCAGGCTTCGGTAGGGATAACTCCAGAAGCCTCTCCGCCGATGTCTACTCCGGTTTTATCGCCTAGTCCTAGGTTGTCAAAAGTTTTCCTTAGATCGTTAATACCAACTTTTAGTGCGAGGTCTACGAAGTATGGATTGCAAGATTTTGCTAGTGCTTCATAGAAATTTACATTACCGTGAGCACCCAGACATCTGATTCTTCTATTTCCTACTTTATAGTATCCTGCACAGGGCACTCTGTAGTTTACTGAGAAGATGCCTTTTTCCATTGCAGCCATGGCGATTACTGTCTTAAACGTGGAAGCAGGTGCATAAGATGATGATATCGCTCGGTTCAGCATTGGATAGTTTTTGTCGTTCTGAATAGTTTTCCAATCTTTAAAAGAGATACCTTTCATAAATGTCTCCAGATTATATGATGGGTTGCTTGCCATGCATAGAATCTCTCCTGTGCTGGGTTCAATCGCGACTGCCGCTCCGGTGAGTCCTTGTAGGGATTGATATGCTGTCTCCTGTAGATTTTTGTCTATGGTGAGCTGCAGCTGTTTACCAGGAATGGGTTCGTTAGAGGAGCTGAGTCGGAGAGGTCTGCTTCTTACGTCTACTTCGATGCTATCTCCCCCCGGAGTTCCCATTAAATCTAGTTCGTATTTATATTCAATTCCACTTTTTCCAACTACCAGGGGAGTTTTTCTATCATAACTGCTAATGCGTTTAACATCATTCTCGTTTGGCGTATGGACGTATCCCATAAGATGAGAGTACATGTAAGGGTCTTCATAGAATCGTAAGGGCTCTGAATGTATTTTTATTCCTTCATGGATTAGTTCGAGTTCTGCAATTTGGGATGCTTTTTTTGCATCAAGGTCGTAAAAAATTTGAGTATAGATAAAGGGTCGCCAGCAGGTTTGTTTAATTTTTTCTTCCAGTTTTTCTGGAGTAATTTCTAATATATTGGATAGCTTATCAGCAAGCTCTCTGTTTTCTAGAACTTTAGCCGATTGTACTGAGAGTACTAATTGTGTTTTAATTCCTGCAAGTAGTTTTCCATTTCTATCGGTAATGTTGCCGCGTGGAGCATGTTTAATTCTCGTAGCGTAATTAAACCATTTTGCTTGCTTTTGTAGAGTATCGTAATTAGAAATTTGCAAGTAGAATAACCTGATAAAAATAGAGATGAAAACTGCTCCTATAAACATAGGTAGCAGTAAGTCTTTAGCGTCATAAGAATTTTGTTTTTCTACATGAATCATATCCCTGTACTTCTTATTTTGACAGCTATTTCATAATAAGTCTGTTTACTTATGTGATGCTTTCATCTTAGCTTAATATTATCTGCTCCATCTTACTCTTTTACTAGCTGTTTTTGGTGTAGTATTTTTATCACCTTGAATCTCATCACTTACGTCTTCATCGGTAGAATACAGGCAATCGGAAGTCCGTTTGGTGCTCTTATTTGCTGTACGAGATATTATATTTTGATCCTCTATTATTTCTTCAGTAGAGCCATTGGAATTTAGTATGCTTGCGATATCTAAAAAGAGGATCCGTTGTATATCAGCTGACGTGTAACTAAGAGCGCTTCTATAATATGCCGATCCCTGTTTGATGCGGATTTTTTTTTCATTTCCAATATGTTCCTGCATTATAGTAGCACCTGGTTTGGTAGTTATAGTCCTAGTGCTATTTTTGCAATGACACGTATAATCTTCAAAGTGAATGTACCTTTCTCCATATAGAACCTCAGGTGTTGAAATAGCTATGCCGTCCGTATCATATACTGTAGATACTTTTTGTAAAGATTTTTTTAACGATACTCCTTTGAAGCCTTGTGTTGATATCTCTAAGGATTTATTCTCAAGATTTGGATAAGTACTAATCATTCCTGCTGGATAGTGGACTTCTTCTAATTCGATAGTTCCGCCAGCCCCTCTCCTACCTCTCTTGATTTGATGATGAGGGCATATGGTAATGGATTGACCGTCTTTATGCCATCCAAACGCTTTAGCTAGAGATAAATTAATTCCATCAAATAAAAGTTCTGATTTCCCGAATGGGTGTATTATCTCATTTCCTTGTTCAGAGTAGAAGCATCTTAATCCTTCTACGGAGAAAAGTTCTTTACTTCCATCTTTATAGCTCACTACAATCCCTAAGTTAGGAATAACTGCTCTGTTTAATATTAAATTATTGAAATGTTTGTCGGGAACCGAATGGGCTGCAATTTCTTCTTCAGAGAGATTTAAGTTTAGTAATTCGCATATCTCTGAATACTTTATTTTATGCGGATTACTACCGTCAATAAAATGCCATTCTAAGTCATTGCCTTCTAATTCCTTTTGTATAATAATACGCTTCAAATTATTGTTATGTATTATTATCTCTTTACTAGTATTTTTAATTGTTAAAAGAGGAGTGGAAATTTCTGATTTGAGGCCTAATGGAGCAGGTATTAAATCGCAGCTTAGTTCAGTAAGCAATCCTTGAGATTGCGGGATGTAGCCGGTTATTCTATCCTCTGCTGAAAACATCCAGAACTGTTTAGGGGTGCAAGATTGCTTCATTATTCCAGGTACAGCACTCTGAAACTTAATTTTACCGTTTCTAATATAGTGGATACTATCACACATTGTTTTGGTAATCAACATATAGTCGTTAGAATATGAAATTAACTTTATGTTGTCTGTAATATAAATTCTCATTCCAAAAGGCAAATAAACTTTAGAGATGCCATTCTGGAACTTGATGGCTCTAATCCCTAAAGGGGAGTGCATCTCTCTGCTACCATCAGCAAATGTGTAAACTTCAACACCAGATTCTGAAATATGTTTGCTGTGAAGATATTTCCAATCGGCAGATCCATTAATTGTTTCTATATTGCTAGGAAGGGAATCATCGTTTATGTTTATTTTCGGATTCGCGTCTGCACCGTAGTTGATGTAAGTAATGAACGTTGTGATACAAAAGCAGAATAAGAGATTTATAAAGTTATAGTTTTTCATAATTATATATATATATAGCACCTCATACGGCTCTAATGCATGTAAGTTGCCCTGAGTGGGTTTAAAAATAGTATTTTGACTTAAGCTTAGAATTTAAAATCGGAACTATGACCCGGGAAGAGTCGTGCTTTTCCATCAATCATCGTCTTGATTTTGCATATAGCCAGTGCAGCTTCAGCAGTTCCTGTTGCGATAAGCTTAATCTTATGTGGATATGCTGCCACATCTCCGACCGCAAATATTCCAGGCAGATTGGTCTGACAGTATTCATCCACAAGAATAGAATTTTTTTCTATTTGCAATCCCCAATCTAATAACGGACCCAGTGACGATTTGAATCCGATATTAATGATAAGTGCATCGGTATCTAGTATGCGAGTCTCTTTGCTTTGGGTATGCGTTACCTCGATATTTGTAAGTTTTTCTTCACCAATCAGCTTAGTCGGAAGTTGCCAAAGGTGTTTCTTAATTCCTAATTTTTCACTCTCTTCAAGTGTAGATTCGTGTGACTTAAATACATCTCTCCGGTGGATAATTTCTACTTTTTCTGCAATCGAATGAAGATGGCAAGCCCAGTCTAATGCGGAATCGCCTCCTCCTACGATATGTACTTTTTTATCTTTAAAAATTTCTGGATTAGTTACTCCATAATATAATCCGTTATTTAAAAATTTAGAATCATTCTCTAATGGTAATTTTGTGGGCTGGAAGCTGCCTATTCCGGCTGCTAATATAATACACTTACAGCCTATGGTTGTTCCATCGGACAATATTAGATTGTAGCCATCATCTAACTTTTCTATGTTATTAGCAGTGACATTCAAGCTTATTCCAGGATTAAATAACATCGCCTGATCTGTAAAATTTTTCACAAGATCTTTAGCTAGAATTTTAGGAAATCCTGGCATATCGTAAATATACTTCTCAGGATATAGTGCCGTTAACTGACCGCCTAATTGGGGCAAGCTATCGATAATATGGCACGAGAGTCCTCTCATCCCAGCATAAAAACTTGCAAACAGGCCACAGGGTCCTCCGCCTATTACTAGTACATCAACCATATATAACATTATGCAATAAGAATATATTTTTAGGTATTCATCCTGTATTTAATAGATAAAGTTTAATTTTAAAATTGAAAAGTTGTATCATGAATGAAATGAAGATGAATAAAACAGTTTTGTGTATAGGATTATTGTTCGGCTTGGCTGTCGTTAATGCTTCGGACGATGGTGGTAGTAGTTCCGAAGAAATAGTTAATTATTCAGATGATGATGTTGACGCATTTACAGGGATGAACGAACTAGATGCCGATTCTGCAGAAGCATCAAAGATAGTAGAGCGTGATGACACACCTTCACGAATAGAATCATTGCAAAAAATGATTGTAGATCTTCAAGATAGTATGGATTCACTAACAGATTCATATGAAACCAAACTGCATGAACTAGAGGGGCAGAAGTCGGCATTACGGGCGACTGTGGAACGGTTGCAACAAGTAAATGAGCAGAATTCTGAATATCATAAAGCATTGTTGCAGGATAACTTACGAGATGCAGAAAAGAGTTTTGAAACGATTAAAGGCAATCTGGAGAGAAGGGTAGAAGAACTAACCGGAATAGTGTGCGAGAAAGACGGATTAATCAGCGAATTGCGCCAGAATTGCGAAGAATTAGAGCAGCTTCTACAAGAAGAGAGACGTAAAAAAGATATGGACGCGAAAACTCAGGATTTGATGAGACAGGTGAGAATCCTAAATATGGAGATTTCGAATTTAAAGAGAAGACTGGCCGAATATGAATCGATGGGTGATGAGTAATTACTCTCCACTTCGATTAATGAATTTATAGATGTTGGTTCTAAAAAGGGGAAAAGCTTACCAAATATTACAGTCGTCCCTGTGTGTGTTCACTAATTCGGTGACAAACTACTCAATAGAAGTAGCTTCAATCATCTGGACGGAGTCTTTATCTTGCGCGCTAGGGGTTAGCATTTCAATCAGCTCTCCGTCGAAATTTTCAACGAGGAGTGCTCCGTCATCGGTGTAGCCTTTAAATTTAACGATGTTACCAGTATCATCATGATATATTTTGCTTGATGAAGCATCGAACTGCTCCCATCTCTCTTTTACATCTCTCCATGTATAAGGAATAGGGTGAGAGATAAATCTATTAAGAATCTTCTGATAAATTTCCAGTGCAGTCTTTTTATTAACATCTCCTCTGTTCAGGCATCCTGCATGAGGGAGTGAGTCTGGCAATGTTACGTTACCATAATTAATACCTATACCAACAACGGGGACATTCCCGTGTTCGGTTTCAATTATTTCTGTTATTATTCCTCCAACTTTTTTGTTGTTATGAATAATATCGTTAGGCCAGCATACATTACAATTTAGCTCTTCAGCAATACAGATGGCAATGGAAAATCCTATCAGCCAAGGTTTGGTATGGTTCAATATTTCTTTAAAGGCTATAGTACAGTTGAACGATTGTTCTTTGGTGCTGTACCAGATTCTTTCTCCAGTACCTCTTCCATGGGTCTGCTCTAGTGCAATAATGGTTCCTGGTGATTTATGGAAATCTAACTTGAGGTGCTCTATCATTTTATCCTGAGTAGAATGGATGGAGTTATATATTACAATGTTAGAATTATTCATGATTGGCTGATAAAAATAGAGTTTACCCCAATAGAAGTGACTGTTATAGTCTAGGTTTAATGCTGTATATTCAAGATGTGTGCTAAGTTGGGGTGTAAACTAAGGAAGAATATTAATAGGAGTTGTATTTAATGAGATATATCGAAGAAGTAGTAGCAAGGCAAATTATTGACAGCAGAGGATTCCCTACCGTTGAGGCAGATGTCATTCTTAGTGGTGGAACTATGGGCAGAGCATCTGTGCCGAGTGGTGCAAGTACGGGTCGGTTTGAGGCTGTAGAATTAAGAGATAATAATGCCGATCTATTCCTAGGCAAGGGAGTAGAAGAAGCTGTAGAGCATGTAAATGATACTTTGGCAGAGGCTGTTCATGGTATAGAAGTTTACGAGCAGAGATATATAGATAATCTGATGATTGATCTCGATGGCACTCCTAATAAAGCAAAATTTGGTGCAAACGCTATTCTTGCTGTATCTCTAGCTGTTGCGAAGGCTGCTGCTAATAGTTTAGATATGCCACTCTATAAGTACGTTGGTGGGACCATGGCAAATGTGCTACCTGTTCCGATGTTAAATATTCTTAATGGTGGTAAGCATGCAGATACTAATGTAGATTTCCAAGAGTTTATGGTGCTTCCTGTAGGGGCTCTAACTATGGAAGAGGGTGTGAGATGGGGATGCGAAATTTTCCATACTTTGAAAAAAGTACTGCTCTCTAAAAAGTTAGGAACCGGAGTAGGGGATGAAGGTGGATTTGCTCCACAATTAGAATCACAAGATATGGCATTCGATCTTATTCTGGAAGCCATTGAGAAGGCCGGCTACAAAGCAGGTGAAGATGTATTCTTAGGGATAGATTGTGCTGCTTCAGAATTTTATAAAGATGGTACCTATCAGTACAAAAATCCTAATTTAGGGAAGAAAAATAGTGAAGATCAGGTTGGATACTTAGCCGATTTATGTAAACGGTATCCTATCATTTCCATCGAAGACGGACTGGATGAAGAGGATTGGAGCGGTTGGAAACTACTTACCGAAAAATTAGGGAATAAAGTTCAACTGGTTGGAGACGATTTATTCGTAACTAACACAGAGCGCTTGGAGAGAGGAATCGAGAGCGGTACTGCAAATTCTATTTTAATTAAAGTGAATCAGATAGGTACGTTAACTGAGACTCTAGAGGCTGTAAATATGGCAAGAGCAGCAGGGTATACCAGTGTAATGAGTCATCGCTCTGGAGAAACGGAAGACACTACTATTAGTCATCTTGCTGTAGCTACAGGATGCGGTCAGATAAAGACGGGTGCCCCTAATAGAACCGATAGGGTTGCAAAGTATAACGAACTGCTTAGAATCGCGGAAGACTTAGGTATTGATGAGAACTATGCTGGTAGAAGTGCGTTCAGATTCCTAGAGAGTAAGAAAGAGAAGGTGTCTTTGTAAATAGTTAGGTTGGGAGTTATATGTCGATATTGTTGTTCGCTGCTTGGTTATTATATTTAGTTGTGTTTGTGATGCTGATAACGAAATATACTATTCCTTGGAGCTTGGCTGTTGAGAGATGGGTTTTAGATAAACGATCGAAAGTTTGGGCATGGCCAATCTACTTTTTGCTTGCCCTGTATGGAACTTTCAGTGTAGTTTTTATCTCTATAGTGACGATTCTTATAGCCTTATGTGCTTTAGGGATTAGTGTTATGATGATAGCATCCCTTAGTTTTCTAAATATTTTACTTGCTGTTGTAGGTCTGTTCCTAGGAGTTGTATATTTCTACCCAATAGTATTGTACGTATATAGAACGTACCGTCGCTTGTTGTATTTTTGTGAAAAAACAGAGGGTAAGGGTGTGGTTCCATGGGCATTGGCTAATACTCATATTGCTATATTTAGCTTGCCGACGATACTTAGTGTTTTTCCACTATTGTTTTATACAGTGGGTACAACATCTTTCATGGAGTATTTGTCAAAAGACTTTCTTAAACCCGAAGGTGGTTTTTATCTATTGAGTAGAGTAGATATAATTGGGTTATTTGGATTTGCTTTAGTGTTTATTATAGTATGCCTAATAACTAGCATAGGATTACCTTGGTATATTCTGGCCAAAGATGCTGTAGCTGAGCAGATGCAACGTGATAAGATGCATCCTGGTGATACGGAGTCCGATTCTAAGAATAGCAGCGAGTCGGTTTAGTTATAATACTTGGCAGAATACTCCTCTGCCTCTACATTATTTCATTTCAAGTAGTGTTATAATGTGAAATGGGATGAAGAAAAAAGTACAGTCGGCTGCAGAAATATTAAATAGAAAGGCACGATACAACTACGAGGTATTCGATACCTATGAAGCAGGATTGGTGCTGGTAGGATCGGAAGTTAAGAGCATCTGGAAAGGGAATGCCAACCTGACCGATGCGTACTGCAGAGTAATGTCGGACGAAGTGTGGCTTATAAACTGTGATGTCGAACCCTATTCGCATGCTTCACACTACATACCAGAACGTAGGAGGAGTGTCAAACTGTTACTGCACCGGAAAGAGATTAACGTGCTTTCCAGAAAGTGTGATGAAAAAGGATTCACGCTAGTTCCTCTGAAAATTTATTTCAAACATGGTAAGGCCAAGTTGCTATTTGGCTTGTGTAGAGGTAAAAAAGAGTACGATAAGCGTCAGAAAATAGCAAAAGATGAGACCAGAAGAGAAAAAGAAAGAATGGCTCGAGGTAGATTCTACGACTAGCGACCTATTATCGGTTGTTTTTTTTAATTCTGTTATATTTTCTTAAGCAATAATCATTTAAAAAGTACTAAAATAAATTTATGATTAGCAATAAAAGAGGTTATATGTTAAAATACGCCACTGTTTTAACAGCTATTGGGTTTACTTCTGGTGTTTCTTTTTGTATAGAGGGTGGTATTGTACATGATATTGTAGTTCAGGGATCTAAGCATATATCAGATCAATCATTGCTTTCTGTTGTTCAGAGTAAAGTAGGAACTTCCTATGATGAAAGCACGCTTAAAAGTGATGAGAACGCGATAAGAAATTTAGGATTTTTTAAAGATGTAAAAGTGGTTGGACGAGAATTATCCGATAAAGATCGTGAGATTATTATTCAGGTAGCAGAATATCCTTTAATTACTACAGTAAGCATAGAGGGTTGTGGAGCAGTTCCAAAAGAAGACATTGAGAAAGTAGTTGAAAAATATAATATAACAGGGAATGTTCTCAGTTTGTCTAGTTTAACTCTACTTAAGTCGGATATCCAGTCCTTATATTCTGATAGGAATTATTATGCAGATGTAGATGTAGCATGTTCTGATGCAGATGAAAACAATGCTGCTAAATTAGACATTAACATTGAAGAAAAAAAAGTAGGTGAAGTAGAAATTAAAGGACTCACCAAAACTTCGGAACATCTGATAAGAAAAATTATTAAGACCAAATCAGGCGATTACTTTAACTATAAAACTTTTAACACCGATTGGAGACGATTAAATGATACCGGTTGGTTTGAGAGCATTGTACCTGGAGCCACTCAGAATGCAGAGGATAAAAATAAGGTGAATCTCTCATTAGATTGTAAAGAGGGATCGGCAACCTCTTTTAGTATCATGGCCACTATGAATAGTGACTGGAGACCGGTTGGTACTGTCACTTATGGTACTAGCAATCTGCTTGGCACGGGTCAGCATTTAAACATTTCTGCTAGCTCTGATGCTAAAGGATCTGGATTAAGTGGATCTGTCGATTATAGCTACCCATATTTCACAGAGAGTAACGATACGGTGTCCATGAGTCTGTACTCCAAGATAGATCCATACTTTTCAACAGGTACCTATGGTAACAAAAAATGGAGCGTAGGTGAAGATTCCATTGCAGAGAGAAGAAATGGTTTAAGATTAGGATACTTGAAAAATATTAATGACGAATGGAGTGCAGGTGTAAGCGCTAAGGGAGAGCAATCGTACTCTATTGAGAATGATAAGATTAACTTCAACAATATCAGACAAGATGGAAAATACTATGGTCTGACTGGTACTGTAGTTAGAGATACTACCGATATACCATCGTTCCCAACAGAAGGTACAGAGTTCACTGTGAGAGCTGAGGGTGGCATGGGTAAACTAACCACTGTGTCTGGTATCCCACATATCGTACTGGACGGACCCAAAGTTGACGAAGATTATAATATATTCAAAGTAACAGGGGAGTTTAAAGCTTATTTTTCAGGAAAAATTAATTACGGCGAGATGCCTGTTAATACCTTGAAACCAGTCTGGGCATTCCGATTGAAAGGTGGAAAGATTTTTGGAAACGGACCGTTTTTCCAGCAGTTTTTTGTGGGTGGAAACGGAACACTTAGAGGATATCCCGATCATCGTTTCTGGGGTAAAAACATGTACTCTGCAAGTAGTGAATATAGATATCCGTTCCATGATAGTTTCTACGGATTCCTCTTTGCCGATACCGGATATGCATGGGAAGGGTATCCTGGAACTCACGAGTATAAACAGAAAGGATCTCCCGAAATTACACTTGGTTATGGATTCGGAGCCGGTCTGAAGACTCCGCTCGGACTCATTACCTTGGCCCTAGCGTTCGATAAAGATTTTAACTATACAATACATCCTTCTTTGGGTATGAGATTTTAATACATAGGATAACAAACATATGAAGAAAATTAATTTATTAAATAAAGAAAACTTAAAAAGATTAGCAGTGTGCTCCCTGGTAGTAGTAACAACAGCAATAGCAAATGCATCAGCTGTTAAAATTGGCAGGCTAGACAAAGAAAAAGTATTTCAGAGTGCAAACGTCACCAAAGTATATCAGGGTGAATTTAAACGCCAGAATGATGTATGGATGGAATTTATGCAAATCTTGCATTCTACTAATACTGCTGAAGTAGATTTATTAGAGAACTTAAGAGCTAATATGTTAAGCACTCAGGCTACCAATAAATTCTCTGTTGAAAAATTACAAAAACAGATCCTACAAGGTGATAGCAGAAGAAAAGAGTTAATGCAGAAAAAAGATACATTAACTGATGATGATAAGAAAGAATTAGATAAATTTAAGAACTTAGATTCTAAAAGAGAAGAGTATAAGCGTAGTATGCAGAAAGTATATGACGAATATATGAAAACCATGAGCGATAAAGCACAGATGTTAATTAACGAATGTATTAATACTTGTCTGAAAAAAATTGCTGATGAAAAAGGCTATACAGACGTATATAGCTCTGAAGTACTATTGTTCTCAAAGAATGATGTTACGGAAGATGTTATTAAAGAGATGAATGCTAAAGAAGTTGAACCTTTAATTAAAGATTAATATTCTAAAGTAATAATATTCTCTTATTTAATAACATAATATAAGTAAGGGAATGAAAAGATTAATAAATTGTGTTCTAATAGCAGTAGTATTACTAGCAGGTTGTAGCAGATCTACGAATAATACTGCTGTCTATATTAATAAAGATAAGTTTATATCCGTACTGGTCAGTAAATATTTTACAGATTCCTCTATTAAGCATGATAAATTCCAAGCTAATCTTCCGCTTTATAATAGTTTGAATGTTCAAAGAGATGATGGCGAAGAAGATAATAGAGTGGTACAAAATTATAAATTTGGAATAACTACACCTCTGAATTTACTGGAAAATAATTATAAACAGAATCTAAAGGATAACTTAGAAGTCTTCTACTATATTCAGAATAAGCATAGTATATCTAACTATACAGATGATGCAGTTAAAAAGTTTGTTAATAATTTAACTTCAGAACATTATATTCACGGGCTAAGAAAAGTATTTAGTAAGTACTCTAACACGATTGGTGAAGAGTATTTTAAGCTGGCAAATTTAGTGGGATTTCCCGATCCCGATCCTACCTCGGTATTGGCTAACGCTAATACTCCAGGATTCTCCTCCCAGAACTTTCTAGCAAAAAATATTCGGAACAATATTAACCAGACAATTTATAGTCGGGATGTATTCTGGAGCGAATACTTAACTAGAAGTAGACTGAAATCTGAGAACATTATTGAAAACTATCAGAAGAGTAAGTCTATTAATTATGAAAAGATTAATCAGATGATATATCCTTATATAGAGAAGTCTAGTACTATTTCTAATTCTATCAAAAAATTGAAAAATTCAGACCCAAAAAATATAGATATAACTCTCGCAGAACTTAAATCTTTGGAGCTAAATAGTGTAAATCCTCCAATAATATCTAAGAAGATAAATCAGAATCAGGATTCATGCTTTAATATAGATTCAGTAAGTAACTATGCTGAAAATTCTGTACTATTATGGTGTAAATTAAATAATTATCAACTGTCAGAGGATGCTGATAACGTTACGGACAGGACTGATGATCTTATTGCCTGGTATAACAATAAAATATAAGCACTCCGTATCGAATCATTTGATTTATAAAAGGGCACGGACTTCCTTCTAGAATGATAGCAGCGTAGAGATTTGAGTGGTGGATGCTGTATCGCATTTAATATTTTTATAATAATTAATGTTAATTTATTAGTTTAATTATGGTGATATATAGATTAGAGTCCCTGTAGTGGGTTATCCTGAAATGGAATCTTTTTTTTATTAATAATATTTTTCCTTAATTAGTTCAAAGCCAATAGTTCTCTGTCGACTGTTAATAATAATATACTGAAATGATTAATTCTACCGATTATTTACCTAATAAATAATAATTGAGGTAAAAAAGGATGAATCAAAACACTAAAGAAAATAGTAAGCTAAAATTCTTATCAGTTCTAACTGTTCTAATTTTAATGTCGGTTGGATATTCGGCAGATAGTAAAAAATGGCCTTATCCAGATAGAATAGCTGAAATGCTTACTGCACCATCTACATCTCGGCAGCAGGCACAGGCTCTAGCAGATTTTAAGCAGTACGCTAGTCATGATGTTTACATGCTAGCTGCATATAGGTATCTACTAGAGAATAATAGCAATTTAAGTGTAACTCCAGCAAAAATGACTGCAGAAGATTTACTAGAGGTTAAAAAACTTCGACTAATATTTAGTCACAATAGTGCAGAGCCGGAATTAATTTATCTGTTACTTAGAGTTATGCCCAATATAGAAACCTTAGAAATCCTCGGTAATAGGGGTAGAACTATAACAAGTAATGATGAGTGGTATCATTATTCAAATAGATTAGTGCGTTCTTTGTACTGTTATTTGAGTGTTAATACAAAGATTAAGCATATATCACTTGCGTGTTGGGATTTAGAAGAAGAGCAGATTAATATGTTAATGAGTGTTTGTGGTGGTTTAGATTCTCTGGATTTATCTTGGAATGAATTTACAGACTCTTCTGCAGAAATCTTAGCTTATAATGTTCATAATTTAAGGAGTCTTGCTATTACAGGTACTAGAATTACAGATACTGGATTAAAGTATATCATCATGTCTAACCCAAATATTGAGCATTTAAAACTAGACTTCATAGATATTAATGTAGACGTAGATAAATTGGGTTGGCTTTTGAAAAATTTAAAAAGATTAGACATTAATAGTGATAAAGATGGGAATAAATTAATGAGAACTATAGTCTATTCTTACACTAGATAGTATAGCAATTAGTAGCAGCTTCTGTCATTTTCTTTATATAGGGATACTCACTTAATCGGGAAATCACGTCGCTCTAGAGGAACGAACCTGATGGAAAGTGTCATAATTTATGGTTTTCATATAGGCATTACTGCCTATATGAAATTTCATTTTCATTCTATGCTGTCAGTGAAAAGTATAATTATTTTTATATAAAGTGATCTAATTTTTTATAATAACAAAAAAAGTGCAATAAACTCTCTGTGTTATAGTTAATAGCATTCATTCTAAGATATAATCTTACTGTAAGTACTAATATGTTGAATTGTAGTGAATATTAATAATTTAGGTGTAAGTTTAGATGAAAAAGAGTGTTAGCTTAGATAGCAGTGTGAAAATTAGAGAAGATTATATAGTAGAGAGTGTTAAGGGTTTTAATAAGGGCAATGTTTTTAGATGTTGCTCTGCTGGAGCGATAATACTTACGAGTGTCTTGGGCTGTTTAGGTACATCATCACAAAGTTCTGATGTACGTGGAGGTCATAATAGTACAGAAGAAAGAACCCGATTTTCGGAAGTAAAGGACAATCCGAAAACATTAGATGGGCAGTTGACTAAGTTGCAGAAAGAAGTGTCATTGGCTAAATATAATCATGGTTTTTCAAAAATTGCTAATGTAATGAATTCTGGATACTTAGACATAGATAACAGTTTTAGAGAGTGGAGAAATCAGACTCTTGTGAGTAGCTGTGAGAAATATAAGAATGTGAGTGAAGAAAAGGAGTCCCAGATAGTCAGTTTACAAAATCAATCTGCTATCATGATTAATGAAAAAGGTGAATTGGAAAATAGAATAGTCGCTTTAAAGGAGAGTGTAAATAGGGTGGAAACTAATAATCTGCGATTGCAAGCAGATGTAGAAAGACTGAAGAATGTATCGATAGGAAATGCCGATAATATAGAATCTTTAAAGCAAGAATTAGAGTTAAAAAGCTCCGAAGTAATTTCTGTGAGAGACGAGTTAGCTAAAAGCACAGCAATTTTGAATGCAAAAGTAGAACAGATTGAAGCAGAAAAACAAGCCCTCATTGAGCAAAGATCAGAACTCGAGAGTAGTCTTAAACAGAAGGATGCAGATATCGATAGCCTTAAGGAAGAATTAGCCAGTAAAAATGCAGACATAACAAGATTAGAATTTGCTAGGGAAACTTTTGTACAGGAAGTAGACAAGATGGTGCTATGCGATAAACAGTTACATAATGCTATGATTGTATTCGAACAAAAATATCAAGAGGCAACATCTTTGAACGAGAATTCTCTAAAAGAGTTGATGAATGATTTATTTGCTGAAGTGCATGAAGTGGATGAGGAAAAAGCAGAATAAGGAGTATGTGTATCTGGATTAAGCAGATTGGTAATTACGATTTTTTTAAAAAACGAGTAAACTAATTGTATGGATTTAGAAACATTAGAGCTTCTTAATAAGCATAAAACACGTATCGCCACTATACGAGGTTATCTTTGACGTCCCTAAACTAGAGACAAAAGTTAAAGAACTACAGACCGATACTGAACGACCCGATTTCTGGGACACTCCTACAGCTGCACAACTACAACTGAAGGAGTTATCCTTTATCCAGAACCGATTAAAAGCTTATAACAACGTTTACACTACCTGTAACGATCTGTTAGAGATGCTGGAAATTTTAGAACTGGAAGATGATAAGAGCATGCTGAAGGACGTTCAACAGCAAGCTCAACAGTTAGATGTGGAGATAAACACATTAGAACTTCAGACACTTCTAAGTAAGGATACCGATAGAAAGAATGCCATTGTAGAGATAAACGCTGGAGCAGGTGGATCGGAAGCTTGCGATTGGACGTCTATGCTCTACAGAATGTACCTCCGCTGGGCTGAAGATATAGGGTATAAAGTACAAGAACTATCAGAAACTCCCGGAGATGTCGCAGGATATCGCAACATATCCTTTATGCTAACAGGAGACTGTGCATATGGATACTTTAAGAGTGAACATGGAGTGCATAGGCTTGTAAGAATATCTCCATTCGATTCCTCTTCTAGAAGACACACATCCTTTGCCAAGGTAGAGGTGCTTCCAGAAGCAGAAGAGACGGATATTAACATAAATCCGGATGATATTCATCTAGAGACTCTTAGAGCAGGCGGGGCAGGCGGTCAGCATGTAAATAAAACAGAGAGTGCGGTTAGGATAACCCATAGGCCTAGTGGGATAGTTGTGCAGTGCCAGAACGAAAGGAGCCAGCATAAGAATAAAGATTCTGCTATGAAGGTGCTTATGGCCCGTTTGCGAGATTTACAGAAGGCTGAATCGGATAAAGAGCTATCCGAAAAACGTAGAGAGACGGGACCCGCGGAATGGGGTAGGCAGATACGTAGCTATGTAATGCAACCTTATACGATGGTGAAAGATCATCGCACAAATTATGAAGATAGTAATGTGATTGGTGTTATGGATGGAAAAATCGATGGATTTATAGAAGCTTTCCTGAAGAATCAGTCGGCAGAGTAGTTGATTGTAAACTTGTTTAATGTTTTGCTGCATATTACCAAATGCGGGTGCAATAAATAATAAATACCTCTAACTAACACCGTCATCGCGGTGTTTTTAATATACCGCGATCCGGCCATTAATCAGACACTCAGCTAACTATTAAAACAAAAATAGGTCGTGAATTTTCACGACCTATTTTTGATATTCTAATTAATCTAGTTTACTTATCTTCTTTAAATTCGGCATCAATTACATCGCCGTTATCGTTGTTGCTAGCACCTGCTGCAGCTCCAACAGTCTCTTTGTTTTCTTCGTTGTTACTTGCATCAGCATTCTGCTTGTACATCTGTTCAGCTAGTGCATGGCTCTCTGCTTCTAGTTCGGAAACAGCGGTTTCGATTTTAGCTTTTTCGTTACTAGAGATAGCTTCTCTGAGGTTCTTTACTTTCTCTTCGATTCTTCCTTTATCAGCCTCAGTTACTTTTTCACCGAGCTCTTTTAATGTTTTTTCGGTGGTATGGCATAGAGCTTCGGCTTTATTTTTTAATTCAGCTTCATCTCTTGCTTCTTTATCTTTTTCAGCATTAGCTTCTGCTTCTTCAATCATTTTATCAATTTCAGTTCTATCCAGATTTCCGGAACCCGATATAGTAATCTTCTGTTGATTGTTAGTTGCATTATCTTTGGCAGTAACATTTAAAATACCGTTAGCATCTAGATCGAAGATTACTTCAATCTGTGGTACTCTGGCTGGTGCGGCAGGAATACCGGCCAAGTGGAATCGACCCAAGCTCTTGTTGTCTCTAGCTAACTGTCTTTCTCCTTGTAAGATATGGATTTCAACTTCTGGCTGATTATCTACTGCAGTGGTGTACACCCTGCTCTTCTTGGTAGGGATAGTAGTGTTTCTTTCTATTACTTTATCGAAGATACCTCCCTGAGTCTCTACACCGAGTGATAATGGGGTGACGTCTAGAAGTACGATATTTTTTACTTCTCCACCTAGAACACCAGCCTGGATAGCGGCACCGATGGCAACAACTTCATCAGGATTTACCGATTTATTTGGTTCTTTACCAGTTAATTGCTTAACTAATTCTTGAACCATAGGGATTCTGGACGATCCTCCTACCATGATTACTTCATTGATATCACCTGATGTTAGTTTTGCATCATCAAGCGCAGTCTGGAATGGTTTCTTAATTCTTGCAATAAGATCTGCACAGAGTTCTTCAAACTTAGCTCTAGAAAGGTTGTAATCTAAGTGCTTTGGCTGATTGTCTACTGCTGTGATATAAGGCAGATTTATCTGAGTGCTTACCTGGGAACTGAGCTCTATTTTAGCTCTTTCTGCAGCTTCTCTTAATCGCTGTAGTGCATCTTTATACTGCTTAAGATCTATTCCTTGTTCTTTTTTGAATTCATCTGCAAGCCAGTCTACAATCTTCTGATCGAAATCGTCTCCACCAAGATGACTGTCGCCAGATGTCGATTTTACTTCAAATACACCTTCTCCTACGTCTAATACAGACACGTCGAAAGTTCCACCACCTAGATCGAAGATAAGGATGGTTTCATTGTTCTTCTTGTCTAATCCGTATGCTAAGGAAGCAGCGGTTGGTTCGTTAATAATTCTAAGGACGTTTAATCCGGCAATTTCACCTGCGTTCTTGGTTGCAGTACGTTGGGAATCGTTAAAGTAAGCTGGTACGGTGATAACAGCATCTGTTACTTCTGTTCCTAGGTAAGCTTCTGCATCAGCCTTTAGTTTTTGAAGAATGGCAGCGCTAATCTCTTCTGGAGTGAAGTCTTTGTCTAGTGCCGGCACATAGGCTACTGCGTTTCCTTTGGAATCTTTTTTAACTTTATAAGCAACGTTATTAGCTTCATTGCTTACTTCGTCGAGGCTGTGCCCCATAAATCGTTTAATACTTGCGATAGTGTTTTCAGAGTTCACAACTGCTTGTCTTTTAGCAGTGACACCTACGAGTCGTTCTCCATTCTGTTTAAAAGCCACTACGCTAGGGAGTGTGCGTGTTCCTTCTGCGGTAGAGATTACTGTTGGCTCTCCACCTTCCATGACGGCTACTACCGAATTTGTTGTTCCTAAATCTATACCTACTGTTTTTCCCATATTTAATACCTCTTAAAAGTTGTTTATATTTATATTATAGCACGAAGAATACTTGAGTCTTATACACTAAGGTAAACAATTTGGAAAAACTTTTAGTTCCCGGATTTTTAAAATAGTATCATTCTCGTAATATGATTCTGGAAAATATGGTCATGGACCCCGGAATTTTTATGTTTTCCGGGGTGACAATGTGGGAGAAGTTCCGACATTATGTAAAGTAGGTGGCATGACATTCTTTTACAAACCAGTAGTTTAGCGCTGACTAATAAACCTTATTTCACTCCAGTGCTACCGAATCCGCCTGATCCTCGTACGGTCTCTGATAGGTTTTCTACTTCTTCGATATTCACTTTAACTATAGGGCAGATGACGAGTTGAGCGATTCGCTCTCCAGCTTCAATATGTACTTCTTCATTCCCTAGATTAATCAGGATAACTCCTATTTCACCTCGGTAATCGCTATCGATAGTGCCAGGAGTATTTACCATACTGATCCCTTTTTTGAGAGCGAGTCCAGATCTGGGTCTAATCTGCCCCTCGCATCCTTCAGGGATAGCGATGTGGAGTCCGGTTTTAGCTAATCTGCGTTCTAGGGGTTTTAGTGTAAATGTTTCGATTGTTCTTATGTCTAATCCCGCAGAATGTTCGGTTTGATAAGCAGGGAGTTGCGCTCCTTCAGATAGTTTAACTTGTAATGTTTGAGAATTCATACTTTAAGTATATCTGGTATCGAAAAATGATATAAAGAGATACTATCTAGAGTTGGATATTACCATGCCCTTAATAAAGTAGTTCTGTGCAAAGAAGAAGAGGATAATCATGGGTAGCATAACCACAACGGCTCCTGCCATAAGTAGATGCCACTGTTCGTAGTGGAAATACTGATAGGTTCTCAAAGCAATCTCTATGGTCTGTTTCCGGGGATCGTTAAGATAAAGTAGCGGACCAAAAAAATCGCGCCATTGGGAGACTCCTGTAAGTATTGCTACTGTGATAAGGGCTGGTTTTGTAAGTGGAAGAATAACTTTTATAAACATAGCAGGGAAGTTTGCCCCGTCTATCATAGCGGCTTCTTCAAATTCGGTAGGTACATTCTTGAAAAACTGTCTTAATAGAAATATGCTGAAAGCGGTTCCTGTCATATGTGGCATGATGAGCGGGTATATGGTATCAATCCAGCCGAGGTGTCGGTAGAGGACATAAGATGGGAGGGATAACACGATAGAAGGGATCATCATGGTTCCTATAAGAATGATAAAAAGTTTATCTCTTCCTATGAAGTTTAACCTGGCAAATGCGTAGGCTGCAATGCTGGAAGAGAATACATTCCCAATCATACTTAACAATGCTATGACGGTACTGTTCCAGAAACATAGTGCGAAGTTAACAGATGTATCGTTCCAAAGATCAATATAATTATCAAGGGAAGCTTTTTCTGGGAAACTCCAACTGGCGCTGAGGAGTGCCTCGCCTGGTGATTTAAGGGATACCATAAACATGATGTAAAACGGACCCAAGAAGAATACGGATGCTATTAGGAGTAGTGCATAGGTAGTTATTGTGTTTACCCATAGTCTCCATTTTATGTTCTGCATTAGGCCTCTCCTTTTTTTCATTACTTCATATCTCCGTCATAAGACACCCATCTGCTTTTCTTTAATTGCAGTGTGGTAAGTACAAAGATGATAGCAAACAGTATCCATGCTAGGGCACATGCGTATCCCATCCTTAGTGATAAGAATGCCTCTTTATATAGGTGTAGTACGTAAAATTCTGTAGCATGACTAGGTCCGCCTTCTGTAAGGACGTAGGCTTTAGTAAATACTTGGAAGCTAGCGATGAATCCGGTAATAAGGCAGAACCATACCGTTGGGGTAAGGTGTGGCCAAATAATACTTTTAAATCGTCTCCATCCATTTGCACCATCTAGGATAGATGCTTCTACTCTGGATTTTGGCAACGATTGGAGTCTGGCTAAGAATATGATGATACATACTCCTAGGGTCCAGAAAGAGATAAATGTAAGGGCTCCTAGAGCTGTGTCTCCATTTCCAAGCCAATCGGTGGGTCCGTCTGTTTTAGAGATTAGATTGAAGAGTCCTCTTAAGCCCAGTGGATTTTTTTCTCCGTCCGATCCGTAGATAAAGAGGTTAATGAGTCCGCCTTGTACTTGGAACATTTTTTTCCATACCAGGCTCGTGGCAACGCTGCTAACAATACAGGGTAGATAGAAGAGGGTTCGGAATATTTTAGTCCCTTTTATAGGCATGTTTAAGAGCATCGCTAATGCTAGAGAGAAGAGTACTCCTAATGGTACTGAAATTACTGTATATATCGTAGATACATAGAGAGAGTTCATGAACAGAGTGTCGGTGGTGAATGCCTCTACATAATTTTTTAATCCTACCCATTTGGCAGGGAGTATCATGTCCCAGCTGGTTCCGCTAAGTATAAAAGACATGATAATAGGCCCTAGTGTTAATATGACTAATCCTAACAACCATGGTGTAAGCAATAAATAAGCTAGTCTATTCTTCTGTTTTACCGTTTTATTTTTTTCTGGCCAAAGAACCCATATAAAGAGAGCTATGAGTATGGCTATTGTTGCTAGAATGGCACTGTTCCAGCTAAATTCTTCAGTATTCTGTTCTTCTTCCAGTACAGTAGTAAGATGGTTCTGTGCATTAATGGTAGCTCTGGTAAGAACCTCTTCTGCTGTTGCCTCATTATTCCAGAGGAGGGGGAGTTCATCTGTAAGATAGGTGCTTAGAGCGGGCCAGTGTTCACTTCTGGGTTCGAAAAATCCCTCTAATATTAGTTTATCAGTACACTGCCGATTTTTCGGGTACTGTTCTACATCGGAGTGGGATTCATTCGGCACCCAGTGCTTTAATGTAACATCTCGGAGTGCAGGTTGAGTTAATCCTGCTCTGGCTGTTTGGGCCATTGTCTGTTCATCGGATAAAAACTTTGCTAGTTCCCAGGCTTCTTGAGGATGTTTTGTGCTCTTCATTATGGAATACCCACAAGCATCTGCTGGTATCCTGCTAGTTCCATCCTTATAAGCGGGGAAGTTAACCATATCCCATTCGAACCAATCCTTGCTCCCTTTGACGAGTCGTTTTTTAAGGACCGGTATATCCCAGTTCCCGCTCATATAGAGAGCAATTTTTTTGTTAAACCATAGTTCTCGCCTAGTGGTCTGTGCAATGTTACTTACTATCTGATTACTTGGGATGAATCCGTATTTATTAGATAGATCTGCTGCAAATTGGTACGCTTTAATTATTTTAGGATGATTGAAAAAAATCTTAGTTGGATTCTTGTAATCATCAGCAAAATCGGCACCAATCGAGAGAGCCATCGTGTCTGCTACAAAATGGTAGTGCCAAGGTGCCAGTGCCCATTGAGTAGGTTTATTATTTTCATCGTATCGGGTTAATTGTTGAAGGACCCAGAGAAAGTCTTTTTCTTTTAATTCTGGTCTAATTTTAAAATCCCATGTCCAGGATCCATCGGGATAGGGGAGTCCTAATTCATCAAAAATTTCTTTATTATAATAAATAACCCCAAACGATGTGATGTCACGCGGAAGAACATAGAGGTCACCATTGTAAGTTAATTGATTCACTAAATTAGGATAATATCTATCAAGTCTGATATCTTTATCATTTATAATGAAATCATTCAGTGGAGTAAGGACTCCTTTGCTGGCAAACTGTTTATACTGCTTTAAACCTAGTACTGCAACGTCGGGAGTGACGCCTGCAGCACACTGCATTAAGAGTTTCTGATAGTAAGCAGCGTATCCAGGTTTTTCTACGCGAACTTGTATATGAGGATTCTTTTTTTCAAACTGCCTTACACAATTTTCAATAATCAGCTGACCCTGTGCGCCGTCCCAAAGAGCAAGTCTTAGTTCTACAGGTTCCTTGCCAGCTCCATAAGATAATAAAGAGCTAGTCATAATGATTGTTAGCAATATAGATTTTAGTCTGGAAAACTTCATTATTAACAATTTGAAAATACAATTATATTTTACTTAATTAATCGGTAGGTATACGAGAAATAATGATAATAATACGTTATATTAGGACTTGTAGATGGCAAGTATTCTGCTAAATCTGTTGTGGCTTTAATAATTGAGTTCTTATTTATGTTAATCTATACTACTAGCTAGTAGTATTCGTGATATTATCTGGCAAATACTTGGGCTTATGTTCTTGCAAAAAAGGGTGATAAATGGTACTATATTATAGTAGTAACATAACCCAGTTATGTTTATAATTCCCACAGGATAGGTGCAGCTTAGTGCAAACCACCTGAGGAATGGTGAAAATATGTCAAAAACTTGTTTAATAGAAAAACAGAAAAGAGCACCCAAGTTTAAGGTGCGTGCATACAATAGATGCAGTTCATGTGGTAGAAGTAAAGGCTTCTTCCGATTTTTCGGCTTATGCAGAATTTGCTTACGCGAAATGGCTCACAAAGGTTTATTGCCAGGAGTTAAAAAGTCTAGCTGGTAATAGCTGACTTGTAAGGAGATTCATTATGCATAGTGATCCGATAGCAGATACATTAACAAGAATTCGTAACGGCACCAGTGCAAAGCTGGATGCTGTAGAGATACCTCTTAGTAAGATGAAGGTAGAGGTTGTAAGAATTCTCGAAGCAGAAGGTTTTGTAAAGAGTCATGAGGTAGTTTCCGATCGGAAGTTCCCTGTGATTAAAGTTTTGATGAAATATGATGTAAGAAGACAACCAATCATGACTCATCTGAAGCGAGTAAGTAAGCCTGGTTTGCGTGTTTATAAAAGTTGTAAAGATCTCAGGCCTGTTAGAGGAGGTTTGGGAACACAGATCTTGTCCACTAACTTAGGTGTTATGACCGACCGTGAAGCCCGAAAGCGTGGTGTAGGCGGAGAAGTAATTTGCGAGGTCTGGTAGTTTAAGCTACTGAAAGAAAGGAGAATATTATGTCAAGAATTGGTAGATTACCTATTTCCATACCTAGTGAAGTTACAGTAAATGTTGCTGCTGATAATGTGGTAACAGTGAAGGGTCCTAAGGGTGAGCTTTCTCAGAAGATTGCAAGAGAGTTAACCGTTGAGCAGAATGAAGGTTCATTATGTTTAACAAGGCCAAATAATCAGAGTAGACTAAGATCTCAGCATGGTTTAGCAAGAACCCTGATCAATAATATGGTTGAGGGTGTTACTAAGGGCCACTCTAAATTACTAGAAGTGCATGGTGTTGGTTTCCGTGTAACTGCAGAAGGGAAAGGTCTAACTATGAATCTAGGATTTTCTCATCCGGTAAAGGTTGCACCTGAAGAAGGTGTGGATTTTGAAGTGATTGTTAATGAGAAGACTAGGTTGCAGAGTATTAAAGTTTCCGGTATAAATAAGTACTTAGTGGGTCAGACTGCTGCTGATATTAGGAAGCGCAAGAAGCCCGAGCCTTACAAAGGTAAAGGTATTCGATATGCTGGAGAAGTAATTAAGCTGAAAGCAGGTAAGAGGGCATCAGCTAAGAAGTAAGATGAATATGCCCAGTTAATGGGTTGCCTGGTGGAAGGAATATTATCAACGCTGATGAGATTCGGATGTTGTATCTTCTGCCAGTTATTCTTAAGTTAGGAGAATAAATAGAGTGTCAAAAAAAACAAGAATGGAAAAACGAGAGATTCGTCATCGTAGAATTAGAAAAACTATTCACGGTACCTCGGAACGACCAAGGTTAAGTGTATACCGTAGTTTAAATCATATCTATGCTCAGATTATAGATGATGAGAAGGGTGTTACTCTTTGCAGTGCAAACAGTGCAGAGAAGAATTCTAAAGTTAACGGTGGGAATATAGAAGGTGCAAAACTAGTTGGTGCTAGGTTGGCAGAACGAGCTTTGCAGAACGGGATTAAGAGCGTAGTATTTGATAGAGGCGGTTACCGCTACCATGGTAGAGTGGCTAATCTGGCCGATGCAGCACGTGAAAAGGGGTTAGTACTCTAAGCTGGAGTAAAGGACTGAATTATGATGATGAGAACAGCAAATAATAGAGGGAATAGAAGAGATCACAGAAGTGAAGGACCTCAGTACGATGTGCGAGTTGTACGTTCTAATAAAGTTTTCAAGACCACTAAAGGTGGTAAAACTGCCTCTTGGAGTGTATTAGTAGTAGTTGGAGATAATAAGGGTCAGGTTGGTATCGGATTAGGTAAAGCTAGAAGTGCTGCAGATGCTATCCGTAAGGGAGAAGAAGACGCTAAGAAAAGTTTTTACAAAGTTCCTATGATTACTGACACCATTTCTCACGAAGTTCGTGGCACATGGGGTGGGACAACAATCGTATTGCGTCCTGCAAGCCCTGGTACTGGTGTTAAAGCTGGTGGTGCAACACGTCTCTGTTTAGAAGTGGCTGGTATACATAACATTTTGTCCAAATGTATAGGTAGTAGAAACGCTATCAATATGGCTAGAGCCACCATGGAAGCTTTAAAGCATTTAAAGAATCCTGAAGCATTTGCCGCATTGCGTGGACTAAGTATCGAAGAGTTAATGCCTTGGTTGCAGAAAGCTAGAAAGGAGGAACAGAATGCTTAAGGTTAAATTAGTAAAGAGTGCTATCAGTAATACTCCTAAGAACAGAGCTACAGTGAAAGCGTTAGGCTTGAAAAAAGTACAGCAGACTGTAACTCATGAAGATAACTCTACTATTAGAGGCATGATCTTTAAAGTAAAACATCTTTTAGAAGTATCTGAAGCTCCAGGTGAAAAAAGAGTAGTTAAGAGCGGTAGCATAAACGCTAAAAAAGCTAGCTTGAAGAGTAATCGTGAAAAGTTAGAAGCGATTGCTGCAAAAGCAGAAGCTAGTGTTAAAAAGCCTGCTGCAAAGAAGAAAAAAGCAACAAAGGAGGCTGAATAATGCAATTACATCAGCTAAAGCCGAATAAAGGAAGCAAGCATAGTAAGAGAAGAATCGCTAGGGGTATTGGTAGCGGATTAGGTAAAACTGCAGGACGCGGTATGAAGGGTCAGAAGGCTCGAAGACAGATCAGTCCTTGGTTCGAAGGTGGTCAGACTCCATTACATAGACGATTGCCTCTTAAAAAAGGTTTTAAGAATATCAATCATAAAGAGTATGCCATTGTAAACTTGGACGATCTAGAGAATCTATTTGAAGCAAATAGCGAAGTAAATATCGAGTTATTGCTTGAAAAATCTCTCATTCCAAAAAATAATGATGGATTGAAAATACTAGGATTCGGTAGTCTTACAAAGAAATTAACCGTAAAAGCAAACGCTTTTAGTAAGAGTGCAGAGGCTGCTATCACAAAAGCAGGTGGAGAGGTAATTAAATTGTGAGAAACAGACCATCCATACCTAAATCGGGCTATGGGTATTCTCCAAAACGACCAGGCGCAGACAAAGGTCTGCGCATGTCGTTTTTAGAGACCCTAAAGTTAGCCATGCAAGACGAGCAAATCAAGAGACGTCTATCCTTTGTTTTAGGCGTATTTGCTGTTTATGTTCTAGGTGTTCATGTACCTGTTCCGATTCCTGGTTATTCACCAGAGATGTTTGAACAAGTAGTTAAAAACAATGCCATATTCCAGTTGATGGATACCTTTGGTGGTGGTGGTTTAAAACGTATCTCAATATTTGCTTTAAACTTAAGTCCTTATATTAGTGCATCTATTATAATGCAAATTATTACAGCAACCACACCTAGTTTAAAGAAGGAGTTGCAGGAAGGTGGGGAGTATGCAAAACGTCAACAGAATAGACGTACAAGAGCTCTTACCGTAGCACTCTGCTTTTTCCAAGGTTGGGGAATTGTAAATATGATGGCAGGTGCATTAGGTAATCCTACTATTTATGTAAAGTTAGCTATCTTAGCCTTCTGGTGTGCAGGAACCATGTTTGTACTATGGTTAGGTGACCAGATTACGGAGAAAGGAATTGGTAATGGTATATCATTACTTATTTTTGCCGGTATTCTTGTTTCTCTTCCAGGCATGTTGCAAGTAATAGGTACATCTCTAATGAATGGTATGTTGCCATGGTATTCTGGTGCACTATTGTTAACCGTATTTTTACTTACCACTTGGTTTGTTGTGCTCTTTACAATAGCTCAGAGAAGAATCCCTATCCAGCACATGAGAAGACAGAGTGGAGCAAAATTAGCTACAGGTAATACAAGCTATCTTCCATTATCATTGAACTTAGCTGGTGTTATCCCAATTATATTTGCTTTAACATTAGTCTATATGCCAGCTCAATTTCAAAGAATGTTATCTCCTGATAACTTCCTTTATGAAGTTTTAGGTAGCATGGCCAACTTTTTAATGCCCGATCTAACTAGATGGCAGGGTGTATTTGGTTGTTTAGTCTATACTTCTTTAATATTCTTCTTTACCTATTTCTATACTGCTATACAGTATAACGTGGAAGACATTGCCAATAACCTAAAGCGGGGAGGATCGTTTATCCCTGGAATTAGACCTGGTAAGCAGACTAAGGAGTTTTTAGATGGTGTTATCTCTAGAATTACATTCATCGGAGCCATCTTCTTAGCTGGTGTTGCATTAACACAGTATGTAGTACCATTAATTGCTAATGGTGTAGCCAACTTAGGACTTCCTTTTGGTACATCCTTGCTAATTATGGTAAGTGTTGCTCTTGAAACCATGAGGCAGATTGAAGCAAACATCCTTATGAAGCAGTACGGTCAGGGGGAGATGTAATTGAATTCCACTGAAGTATATGTGCTTTTTGGTCCGCCCGGAGTAGGAAAAGGTACTCAGGGCGAACTAATTGAAAAAAAATTTAACTGTTCAAGAATCTCTACAGGTGATATTTTTAGAGAAAATATCAGAAATCAGACAGAATTAGGGATAGAAGCAAAATCATATATTGATAAAGGTGAGCTAGTACCAGATTCCGTTACACTAGGTATGGTAGAGAATGCTATCGTTGAAGTAGCTAAAAATAATTCTATTATCATCTTAGACGGATTCCCAAGAAATGTGAATCAGGCAGAAGTGCTTGATGATATTTGTGAAAAGTATCATTATGTGTTAAAGTGCGTTATCGCATTAAATGCTGATGATAATGTAATTATTCAACGACTCTCTGATAGGCTAACTTGTAAGAAGTGTGGTACAACCTTCCACAAAATTTATAACAAGCCGTCTAAAGAAGGTGTTTGTGATAAGTGTGGAGGAGAGCTCTACCAGAGATCTGATGATACTCCTCATGCCATAGCTAATAGGTTAGATACTTACCGAAGTACTACAGAACCTGTTCTAAACTATTACCAGCATTCAGGAAAGCTCGCAGAGATAGATGCATCAGCATCACCCGAAGACATATCTAAAACTGTTTTCAAATTATTTTCATCGTAGTTATGCAGATCTATTATAAATCTAGGACTGAGATTGAATGCATGAGAGCATCTGGTAAGATACTTGCCAGATGTTTAAAAGAGATATCAGAATCGATACATCCTGGAAAAACAACTCCGCTAGAACTTGATAGAATTGCACACAAACTAATAACGGATAGCGGAGCCTCTCCAAGCTTTTTAGGCTACCACGGATTTCCTAATTCTGCTTGTATATCTGTAAATGAAGCGGTTGTACATGGCATCCCAACAAATATCCCTTTACAAGAGGGGGACATCGTAGGTGTAGATCTCGGTGTATTCTTAAACGGATGGCACGCAGATGCCGCTTGGACCTTTCCTGTTGGGGAAGTTACTCAGCAGACGCAGAAACTACTTAATGTTACTAGAGAGAGTCTTTTTCAAGGAATAGCAAAAGCTAGAGTAGGGAATAGAGTAGGGGATATAGCCGCTTGCATCCAGAAGTATGTTGAATCTCACGGATTCTCTATTGTAAGAGCTTTAGAGGGACATGGTATAGGTAAGAACATCCATGAACCGCCAGGTGTGCCTAATTTTGGTAAAGCTAATACCGGTATTGAATTGAAAGAAGGACTCACCATCTGTATAGAACCGATGGTAAACGCGGGTACAGCTAAAGTGAAAACTTTAAGTGATAACTGGACCATAGTAACCGAAGATAATAAATATTCTGCACATTTTGAACATATGATTGCTATCACTAGAGACGGCCCAGAGATTCTTACTGGGTTATGAATCTAGCTTAAAATATGCTACAATATATTAGTTGGGAGCTGCGCGGCTGAAGGACTATGAACCCCGCCAGGACCGGAAGGTAGCAACGGTAAGTGGAACCTAGGTGCGACGCATCACTCCCAGCACCTGCAAATAATTTATCTCATAAATCTGATAAGTAGACCAATCACAACTCCAATAGCTACAGGCATTAAAGCCTTACTAATATCAAAAGTATCGGTTAAATCCTGAGCGAATAAGAAATATAGGAATCCTAGTGAGACACCTATAATTGATGGTATAAAAGATTTAAATGTCCATAAATTCTTTTTCATATTTATAACATCGGTTAAATTAAATAAAATCTTTTTCAAAGTACAATATAAGATATGGTGTCCTTTCCACGATCATGGGTTGAAGTGAATCTGCCAGCCTTGGCATATAATATCAAACTTGTAAGAACTAAATTGAAAAATTCTAAGACCAGAGTGGCTTTAGTAGTTAAAGCAGATGCTTATGGTCATGGTATCGTTCAAATTGCAAGGTACGCTCTGAATAATGGTGTAGATTGGTGTGCAGTAGCTACCGTATCGGAAGGGATAGAGCTGCGTGAGAATGGAATTACGTCTCCTGTATTAGTGATGTCGCCGATTCTTCCCGATGAGATACAACAGTCGGTATTCTATGATTTAAGGGTGATGATCGAAGATACTACAATGTTACCTCTTCTTAATAACGTAGCTAAACAGTTAGGAAGAAATTCGATTGTTCATCTTAAAGTGGATACCGGTCTGTCCAGATTTGGATGCTTGCCAGAAGATGCTCTCACTATCCTAAAAGAAGTAGTTAACTATCCAAATATCTTTGTTGAGGGGATCGCCTCTCACTTTATTGATAGTAGTTATAATCAAGAATTAAGTAATCGTCAGATAGAATCTTTTCAAAAGGTAGTAGATGAATGTAAGCAGACCGAGTTTCTGCCGGATATTATCCATATGTCTAATACTGCTGCGATTGAAAATATTCCAGAATCGGAATATAACTTAGTTCGTGTGGGCGCTGCTGCTTATGGTATTCAACCATGTTCCATGCTGGATGGAATGTTGAAGCCTGTTATGGAATGGAAAACAAGAGTACTATCTGTACGCAGACGTCCTATAGATACTTATGTTAGCTATTCGGCAACGTATCAAACTAGGCGGGAGACTATGATTGCTACTGTAGGAGTGGGTTATGGGGATGGTTATCCGCGAGTATTAAGCAATAAGGGGCATGTATATATTAACGGATATAAAGCTCCTATTATTGGGATGGTGTGTATGGATCAGCTATTTATTGATGTTACTGATATACCGGATGTACAGGTTGGTGATGTCGTAGAGCTTATAGGAGGTCATGTGCGATCGGAAGATTTATGTAAATTAGCCGGAATGAATCCGAGAGAGATGCCGATACTCATTACTCCTAGAGTGAAACGAAAATATATTTACAAAGACATATCCGATAGAAGTGTTATGAAAATACAAGAAAATCCAAAGGAATTTGTAAAGTAGATTGTTTCCTGGTAGCGGAGTGTAAAAAGTATCAGGTAAAATATATTTATTAAAGCGGGCGTAGCTTAGTGGTAAAGCTCCAGCCTTCCAAGCTGGCTATGCGGGTTCGATTCCCGCCGCCCGCTCCAGTTATTTCTAAACACTTCCTTAATTACAATCTATCCCCTCAGAGAACAGTACAGAATAAGTCTGCATATTAATATCAGCGATATATTTTATAGATGAGGTTGATATCTTTTATATTTCAAAACATAGAGATGTATCTATAAAGGTAAAATATATTTACTGGCGGACGTAGCTCAACGGATAGAGCATCAGTCTTCGGAACTGAGGGTTGGGGGTTCGAATCCCTTCGTCCGCGCCAATCTTCTTAAAATACTTTCCCTTCTTCTGGTTCATAGAGTAGAATGAGTAACATGAACGTTCTCTTAGCTGATAAAATAGATGCTTCTACAATCGCTTCATTAGAATTAATGGATGTTAAACTTTTTAATAATCCCGAAATTACTGTTGAAAATATCGGTGAGGCTGTAAACAATTCTAGTGCAGATATCTTAGTGGTGAGATCGACCAAAGTGCCAGCATCGGCTATGAAAAATAGTTCCTTGAAACTAATTATCCGTGCGGGAGCAGGCTATGATAACATCGATGTGGATGCTGCTACAGAATGTGGGATTGCTGTCTGTAACTGTCCAGGCACCAATAGTGCGGCAGTTGCTGAACTAACTATCGGATTACTCACTGCAATAGATAGAAGGATTCCGGATAATGTTATCCAGCTACGAGAAGGGAAGTGGAACAAGAAAGAGTTTAGTAAAGGGAGAGGACTCGCGGGGAAACGGATAGGTTTAATATGGGAACATCGCTAAGCTGGTAGGGAGGGTATGTCTCGCACTTGGTATGGATGTCTCCGTTTATTCTAATCATAGCACTTCAGAGAGTATAGAAAAGGAAGGATTTTCCAAAGAGGAGAATCTGCTAGGTTTGGCAAAATCTTGTGATGTTATCAGTGTTCACTGCTCTCTTCGGGATGATACTAGAGGTTGTATCTGTGAATCTTTTTTAAATAGTATGAAGGAAGGATCTTACCTGATTAATACGTCTAGAAAGGAAGTAGTGGATATGGGTGCATTGTTAAACGTACTTAGATCTGGAAAGATCTTTGCGGGTTTAGATGTATTTGAAGGAGAGTGTTCTACCCCAGAAGGATTATATGATGGCGAATTAAGGGGTCTGCCTAATGTATATTGTACACACCATATTGGGGCTAGTACTAGTCAGGCACAGGCAGCTGTTGGTGAAAAGGTAGTGAGTATCATTTCTGAATTTTTGAGTAGCGGGAATGCTGTTCATCGAGTGAATTAGTTGGGTCCGCTGAGATATTCTTGTGAGATATCGAGTATCTGATTAGTCCTATGTTGTTGTTCTACGATACCTATCTCTGGTAAGAACCAGGTGATGAGTTCGATGCTTTTTTCATTATGCTCAAAGTGTAGTGTGCTCCTGATGGACTTCACTTTCGTGCCGTTATGATTATATGGCGTTTTTTCTTGTTGGATATTTATAGAGAGGGGATATTCTTTACCTAGGAAGAGTATATTGCCTTTCCACTCTCTTTCTGAATTCTCATTTTTAGTATCTATCCATGGTATGGCGGGGATAAATCTTATGGCGGGGGTCTCTTGAAGGTAGAGAATGTTCTTTTTCCAAGCCAGCTGCAGTATTCCAGATTCACTCTCTAGTAGATATCCGGTAGTATCTGCAACTGGCATCTGTTTTATAACTTCAAGATTTTCCACTCTACTCTGTAGAGCAGTACGTACATAGTAGCTCCATTTATTACCAATCTCTAGCGGCATAAGAGCGTCATTTTTTAAGCAGCTAGTGCAGGTTAAGCAGATAGATAAGGCGTAGATTAATTTACGAATCATGTTTCTCTAGTTTAGCTATACTCTGTACAAGCTTCTTCACTCCGATAATGCCAGGGAATGCGACTGTTACCTGATAATCGTTTCCTGATAGTGGCGTACAATTGATAACCACTCCAGTACCGAATTTTACATGTTTGACGTGTTCACCCGATTTGAAGAGTGTTTTAGTCTCTTGTTCTTCTTCAAAAATGTCGGGTTCTTCTTTACGGTTGTATCTATTCTGGTACGGCTTATTCCTATCATTCTTATAAGGAGAATGGTTTCTATTCTGAGAGAACATTCCAGGTTTATTAAATGCCCGATTAGATAATTTTACGTTCAATAGTTGTTGTGGGAGATCTTCTATGAATCGTGAAGGTGGGTTATACACTGGCTGACCGTACATCGATCGTTGTGTGGCGTACAGTAAGTGGAGATGTTGTTTAGCTCTTGTAATACCCACGTAACAGAGTCGTCTCTCTTCTGCTAGTTCTGTTTCGTCTTGGAGGGTTCTGCTATGTGGGAAGATGCCTTCCTCTAATCCGCAGAGGAATACTACTGGAAACTCTAATCCTTTTGATGCATGGAGGGTCATGAGGGTGACAGCATCACCATTTTCTACAAGATTATCAACATCAGCAACTAGTGCAACGCTTTCAAGGAATCCGAGTAGTGAAGGTTCATCCGCCGTATTTTCGTAGGTGCTTGTTACGTTTAGGAATTCGTTTAAGTTCTCTACTCTGCTCTGTGCATCTGCCGTTTTTTCATTTCTTAAGCTTTCGAGATATCCGCTTTTTTCAAGGATGTATTTAGTAGTTTCTGAGATGGTATGGTTTTCACTATACTCTTTAGCTTTTTTAATAGTGTTCGTGAACATCTCTAGAAGCCCGGCAGTACGTTTCGTGAAGTGATTTTCTATATTAGATGAAGTGAGTATCTCCCAGACAGAGCAACTCTCTTCATAGGCTACTTTGTCTAAGTTGGCGATAGTAGTGGTTCCGATTCCTCTTGCTGGGGTGTTAATCACTCGCTTCAGTGAGATGCTATCATACGGATTAATGAGGAGCCGGAGATAGGATATAGTGTCTTTAATCTCTTTTCTATCGTAGAATCGCTGACCTCCTATGAGGACGTGTGGAACTCTTAAATTGAGGAGGGTCTCTTCAAGTACACGGCTCTGGGCGTTGGTTCGGTAAAGAATGGCAAACTCTCCGAACTTCTTATTTCCGTCTTGTACTTCGTTTAGAATTTTGTTAGCTACTATCAGTGCTTCATCGTACTCCGATCCAGATTCGATGAGGTGTATATTTTCACCTTCTTCGTTGGAGGTCCAGAGTTGTTTTTCTTCACGTGAAGTGTTTTTAACAATTACGGAATGAGCAGCTTCTAGAATCTTCTTTGTAGACCGATAGTTCTGCATTAATTTAATAACTTTTGTATCGGGATAATCGTTTCGAAACTTGTACATCAGCTGGATGTTTGCGCCTCTCCATGCATAGATCGATTGGTCGTCATCTCCTACTACGGTGATGTTCTTATGTTTTCCAGCAAGGAGATGGACCATTTTATACTGTACATCATTAATGTCTTGATACTCGTCTACTAATACATGCTGGAATCTATTCTGATAATAATCTCGTGCTTCTTCACAGGTATCTAATAGTTCAACGGAATAATAGAGAAGATCGTCAAAATCGAGAGCGTTATTTACCTGAAGTTTCTCTCGATAAGAGGTGTATACTTTCGCTACTACTCCTTCAAAGAAGCCCATAGAAGAGGCGCTATACTTTTCCGGACTAATGAACTTTTCTTTAGCCTCACTAATGGCATATAGAATGTTTTTGGGTTGGAAGCTCTTTTCGTCGATGTTTTTCTCTTTTAGAATCTCTTTGATGACGGCTAAGGAATCGTTTGTATCGTAGATGACGAAATTGGGATCTATCCCAATATGTATTCCGTACATACGGAGCATTTTGACGGCAATGGAGTGGAATGTTCCTACCCACATTCCGCGTGTGGTGTTTCCTAATAATTGCTCTATACGTTCCTGGAGTTCTCTTGCAGCTTTATTTGTAAAGGTAACAGCAAGGATGGATCCTGGATGAGCCCCTTTTTCTATTAAATGGGCAATACGGTAAGTGATTACTCGAGTCTTGCCCGATCCTGCTCCTGCGAAAATTTGGATGGCGCCACCTGGCCATGTAACGGCTTCATGCTGCTCTTTATTTAATTTGGATAAATCTAAAGCAGTTCTAACAACATTTTCTTCTGTATGGTTGTTTGTGGGATAGATAACTGCAGAATTGTTTGATGAAACATTATCAACTATAGGGGTGCCAGATTTTTGCATACTTACTTAAGTATACGCTATTTGGTTTTCTGATAAGGACCTTAGAGATGATGAATATGGATGGGTAGTATCTTTCTTGGTGTTCCAAGATCGACCATTTATTCTACAGTCTAGCTGTATATTTGCTGTGTGATTAAAGTGTTGAAATACGGAATAATACCTGTAGGAAAAGAAATATACGGAAGTTATTATGATGAATCAGAACGGAAGCAACGGTCCAACAGTCGAGCAGGTTTTAATGAATATTCAACAGGGGATAAATAATGTTATTTATCAGAATAATGGTACCAAAGATGAATTTATAGCAAACCCTAAAGAAGCGATTAAGAAATATTTAGGAATAGATATTCCTGAAAATATCGATGTGAAATCGATTAATCAGGAAAACAATCATACAGTACACTTTTTTTTACCTTATACGCCAAACTATCAATCGGCTTGTGAAAACACAGCTTGCTGCAAAGAAGAAGCACCAAAAACTGAGGAATCATCTTCCAATGAAGTAAACGATAATGATTTAGATAATGTAGCTGGTGGTACGAATGCTCACCATATGATGTACTGGGGTAGAAAAAACGAGTTGTCTGGCAATCCGAATCAGGGTGGGATTTTTGATGCTCCAGATAGAAGATTGCCCTGGGATAAACCATTTCATCCCAGAGATATAATTGGATAAAAACTTGGGTAGAGAGTATCCCGACTGGTAACATACAGATAATATGGTAGAAACCACGCTAGAGAACGGAATCTATAGAGTAACTCTGAACCGACCCGAGGTGCGGAACGCATTTAATGACGAACTTATCCAGGAGTTACATGGTATTTGGGATAGTATTCCTTCAGAAACAAGAGCTATTGTTTTAACAGGATCGGGGTCTGCATTCTGTGCTGGTGCCGATCTCAACTGGATGAAGAAGACTGCATCTTATACTCAGGAACAGAATAAACAGGATGCATTAAGTCTGGCTAAATTATTAGAGAAGATGGCCAATTCACCAGCTCCTTTAATTGCTAGAGTAAATGGGAATGCGTTTGGAGGAGGGTGTGGATTAGTTGCAGCTGCCGATATTGCAATAGCCTCCAGTAAGGCGAGATTCGCTTTCTCTGAAGTTAAACTTGGACTGATTCCTGCTACCATTAGTAGAGTTGTTATCGATAAAATAGGGAGGGGATATGCAAGACATCTTTTCCTCACAGGGGAATCGTTTAATACGATTCGAGCGATGCATATAGGATTAATCCATGAGATGGGTCCGGAAGAGCAGTTAGATGAACTGATTCAGGAGAAGATAGACCATATTATGCTGTCGGGTCCGGAAGCTATACTTAAATCTAGAGAGTTGATTTATAATTATCCACTACCATTAAATGAGGCAGCTGAGAGATTAGCCGAAAAGCGATCGGGTGATGAAGGCAGGGAAGGAGTCTCGGCATTTTTAGAAAAACGGAAAGCAGGTTTCGTGGTAGATAAATCATGAAAAAATTACTGATTGCAAACAGAGGTGAGATAGCAGTAAGAATTATCCGTGCAGCAAAGAGCATGGGTATTAAGACGGTAGCTGTTTATAGTGATGCCGATTCCTGCTCACTCCACACCCTTCTTGCTGATGAAGCTGTCTGCTTAGGTGAACCAGAGCCCGTCCATAGTTATATTAATGAACAGAAAATTTTAGATGCTATCCTTGCTACAAAGAGTGATGCTGTACATCCTGGATACGGATTCCTTTCTGAAAAGAGTAGTTTTGTAAAAAGATGTGAAGAAGCGGGAATCACGTTTGTGGGTCCGACTGCTGCCAGTATGGATGCACTAGGTTCAAAAATTTCAGCTAAAGAGACCGCTACTAAATTAGGGATCCCTCTTACTCCTGGATTTTTTGATGCAACTGCTACCAGGCATCAACTTGAAGAAGCAGCAGAAAGAATCGGTTATCCTGTTATGTTGAAAGCTTCCGCCGGTGGAGGCGGTAGAGGGATGAGAGTTGTCTCGGAAAAAAGCGACTTCCTTAAACTATTAGATCTAGCCGCATCCGAATCGGAGAAGGCGTTTGGGGATGGTACGATGATGGTTGAGAAGTATATCCCAAAATCGAGACATATCGAGATTCAGGTATTGGCCGATAATTATGGGAACGTTCATACACTGCACGAACGGGAATGCAGTCTGCAACGGAAACATCAGAAAGTGCTAGAAGAATCACACTCTCCATATATAATGAATCATCCACAACTAAACTTAAGAGAGAAGCTAGAAGATTGTTCTAAGAAGTTAGCAAAAGAAGTGGGATATCGGAACGCTGGTACGGTTGAATTTATGGTGGATGACGCCACTGGCGAGTTCTACTTTTTAGAGGTAAATACCAGATTGCAAGTAGAGCATCCTGTAACAGAAGAACTTACCGGATTAGATATCGTGCAACATCAACTGGCGATTGCATCCGGAGAAAAAGTTGAGCATTTACCATTTAAAGCGAGGGGTCATGTGATAGAAGCACGTATTACTGCTGAAGATGCTAGCAAAGGATTCCTGCCTTCTATTGGGAAGATTTTTGGTTGGGCCGTGCCGGAGGGTCCGGGAATTAGGCTTGATACTGGGGTTTGCGAGGGTGCAGAGATTAGTAGATACTATGATAGTATGATAGCGAAATTAATCGTTACTGCAGAGGATAGATGTAAGGCAATCGATAGACTGAAGTTGGCTCTACAAGATTTTCATATCTTAGGTGTTCAGACCAATATCGCCTACTTACTAGATATTTTAGAAGATAAGAACGTCCTGGATGGTAACTTTGATACAAACTACCTGGAAAGGGAATACCCAAACTGGAATCCGGAACTCTATATTCCAGTCGGACTCTCCACGCTCTATCATAATGCGACCTCGTCCAATAGCAGTAGTGACAGCAATAAATCTAGTAATAGAGATGATTCTGGATGGGCTTGGAGCCAAACAGATAGCTGGCGTAACGTTTAGATTCCTTTTTGTAAATGTATGGTAATATGATGTTGCCATGCTAAGAAAAATAAGTCTATATAGTAAATTTCTTTTTTCTGCATTATTGTTCATGGTTGTGAGCAATGTTTCAGCGATGGAGCGTAGCGATTCTGTATCTACATCACCCAAGTATAATAGTAATCTTTATACCAAGCTAGTCTTTGAAGATGGTGTCACTTTTGAAGCTCATGAGATAGTTAAAATCGCGATGTCTGTGATGGATGATGCAGAATCGGTGGATCCGATAGTGCCTGATTACGAGACTTATGAAGAGCAGATTGAGGCGAAGTTCTGTGAGCTCCTCGATTTTTTTGTTGAGAAAGCGTCTAGACACTATGGAGTACCGGGAGAATTGCTGAGATTTATGCTAGAAAGGTTTGAGGAATTAGGTATCAATGCCATTGTTCCAATGTCTAGTAAAGATGAGTTTTTTAGTCTTACAGAAGATAGTTATAGATGTCTGATGAATGGAGAAATGTTGCTAAGGTCTAGCATTGATAGTTATTGTTCTTACAGTTCTGTAATCCCTAAAGTGATGGCAGTAAAACTAATAGAAAAGCTTCTTGAAGAAGGTTGTATGACAAGAAACGGGAAAGAGTTTAAATACAAACCAAGAGCTGTAATCTCAACAAATTTATTTTTCTGGAATGAGATAATGACCACCGTTATGGAAAAACAAAACGAGGAATCAGAATCTGTGAGATTAGTAGAAGAGACGTTTGATAAACATATTCTTCCCGAGACTATCCGACCGCGTGAGTCTTCGTTTAGGGGTTGGCTAGGTCTAGCAAGGCATATAGAGAATAAAGATATTAGGCCTGAAGTTAAAGCCTGGTGGTTAAACATAGGGGATAGGTTAATCGGGTTGAAAAACAATCCTCAATGGCGGGATCTATATGTTACCGATCATGGCTTTAGTCAGGATATTATTGATGGCACAGAAATGTCTTTGGTATCGTATGATTTTAAAGCACAGCTGGATTTGGCAGCGGCTTATTATTTTATCAAATTATATAATAGATCTTCTGAATATATGAAGGAATGTATACAAAATAGATTTTGCTTGTTATACGATAAGCAAAGAGATGAGGTTTTATTATGTTTGTTTTTATTAGGTTATACTGCAGAGAATTATAATGCAAGCAAGGTGCATATAGAGGCAAAAGAATTCGGAAAAATACGACTAAGATATATGAAATATACCCGTGCACTGAATTCTGGTAAGGGAGATGATTCCAATCCATTTTCATCATTAACTGAAGAAGAGAAGTTGATGATTACAAAAATAAGTGAGAAGCAAAAAAAAGAAGGTTTAGGTTATTTTCACAGTGCTATGAACTCCATGGAGAATAAGATAAAAGAGACCTATAAGATGCAGTTTCCTAATAGATATTATTTTTTCATGCAGTTAGATAGGATATTTGCATTCGAGGATGCAGATAGGTATAAGAAATTTTTGCAGTTAAAAGACGTAAGCAAGAAATTAGGTGATGGTGATCCCGCTCATATATTTCAACCGATTCATACCTTTGGATCTATATATAAGGGTGCTGCCTATCCTGAATTTGCTGAAACCATTGAACGTTATTTTTCTAGTTCAGGTTCTCTCTCATCAACAGAG
>JAUICQ010000017.1 GCA_030427425.1 Fimbriimonadia bacterium
CAAGCATTACCAGATACAGTGAAAATAATAAATCTGAATTCTACTAAGATTAATACGGATGCTCTTTTGGAATTAAATAGACTAAACCATCTGGAAGAAATTCGATTGTATTATGTTGAATTATCCAACCGAGAGGATTGGGTATCCGTCATCCAAGCATTACCAGATACAGTGAAAATAATAAATCTGAATTCTACTAAGATTAATACGGATGCTCTTTTGGAATTAAATAGACTAAACCATCTGGAAGAAATTCAATTGTATTATGTTAAATTATCCAACATAGAGAATTGGGTATCCGTCATCCAAGCATTACCAGAAACACTGAAAATAATAGGTCTTGGTCATACTAATATAGATGCTACTGGGCTTATAGAATTAAATAAGTTCAAACATTTAGAGGATATTAATTTAAAACACATAAAATTATTCAAATTAAGTCCTTGGAGAAAGGTCATCTCGGTATTACCAAAAACAGTGAAAAACATAAACGTAAGTTATACGAATTGCTCTGATTATCATATTAAAATCCTAAAAAATAAAGGAATACATGTTATTAATTCTGATTTGTACTAAGATTAATACGGATGCTCTTTTGGAATTAAATAGACTAAACCATCTGGAAGAAATTCAATTGCATTATGTTAAATTCTCCAACATAGAGGATTGGGCAAAATTCATCCATAAATTACCAGATACAGTGAAAAAATTAGATCTTAGTAGCACTAATATCGATGCTTTTGCATTCAGAAAGTTACACAGCCTAAAGCATCTGGAAGAGATTCTTTTAATGGGAGTAGAATTACCCAACGAAGAGGATTGGGACTCCGTCATCCAGGCATTACCAGATACACTGAAAAAAATATGCCTTCATTGTTCGAATTGTGAAGATACAGATATCCTGAGAGAAAGACGAATAGATATAGGGCGATAAATACGAAGGTTTCATAGTGGAGTCTTCTGATACACAGAAGACTCCACTATGTTGCTAATTATATTTTATCCTGCGCTCTAAATTCTGGATAGTGGCATGCCTTAAATTTCTTACCACTTCCGCAAGGACACTGATCATTTCTGGCGACTGTCTTAGGATCGGTCTCTTCTGGCCATGCTGGGAGATTGCTCTCTACTTTAAGCACGCCAGCCTGTTTAGCAGCTCTTATCAGTTGCATATCTTCCAAAGATGCTGCGGTACCAACTTTATGCTGCTCCATTTTTGCATGTTCCACTCTCATCGTGGTTGTTCTGAAGAGCAGCTTAACAGAAGCATCTCTAATCTGTCTAAGTGTATTGTGGAACAGATCGTATGTTTCTCGTTTATAAGCCACTAGAGGATCTACCTGACCGTAACCACGGAGACTAATACCTTCTCTAATGTATTCGATAATCTGGAGGTGATCCATCCATTTATCGTTAATCATCTGAAGCGTAATGCGGTATTCCAGATCTTGTATGGTATCTTCGCCGAGCTCTTCGGTATGTTTCTGATAAATATCTTGTGCTACATCTATTGTGTACTGGACGATATTTCCAATATCGGAAGCATCTGCAAACTCCTGCTTCATCTCATCAAGAGAAACAAAATCTACTAACGGAATATATTCGTTAACATGGTGATAGAAAGTATCGATATCCAGCGTTTCTTTACCAGCTTCATCTGCGAAACAGCAGTCTTCTCCAATCTCACCAATAATATCTGTTAATCCTTGCTTTAAATGACCTCTTATATCGAACTGCCTTAGGAGCACTTCTCTTCTCATACCATAGATATGTTCACGTTGTGAATTAAGAACATCATCATATTCTAGCGTATGTTTTCTAGATTCGAAGAAGTGGTTTTCAATTCTTTCCTGAGTTTTCTTAATCATCCTCGATAGAAATTTAGCCTGTACTTCTTCTATATTAGGCCATGTTTTGAGGAGCGGATTTTCCATCATTTTTGGATTAAATATTTTCCATAGATGATCTTCTAGCGAAACAAAGAATCGGCTAGTACCGGGATCCCCAAGTCGTCCTGCACGCCCTCTTAGCTGGTTATCGATACGTCTACTTTCATGTCTTTCTGTACCGATGATATAGAGTCCGCCTAGTTTTCTTACTTCATCTGCTAGCGTACTACGCTCTTGTTCATTAAGTGGAAGTGGCGGAGCTGCTCTCTCTTTTCCACCTCTCCTATAATGTTCGAAGGTTCCAGAATACTTTTCGGCCATAGCCTTATGCTCTTCTTCTTCTTCTTCACGAGACTTACTAATATTGGAATCGGCGATTCTTCCACCAAGCAAGATATCAACACCTCTACCTGCCATATTAGTTGCAATAGTAATGGCACCTTTTCTACCAGCTTCAGCAATAATCAGCGCTTCCTGCTCATGGTATTTTGCATTTAGAACATTATGCGGAATCCCTTCTTTCAGTGCTTCTTCAATATATCCGAATCCGTCTTCATTCAGTTCGTAGTGTTTAATAAACCAGTTAATATTATCTTTATCGAATGCATCGGTTGGAATTTCTGCAGCATTAAGGAAAGGGATGAGCTGATTTCTATTCAGCTGTGAGAGTTCTAGATTACATACCTCGTGAGCTCCTTTTTTCTGATCTTTATCAAGTTTTTTGCCATTCTCTTTTTCGTCATAGAGCCTATCACAGAGGAGCATTTTTTGGAGCATATCGGCAGTTAAGCGTTGTGATACTTTCTCCGTCATTTCTATCGATCTAGTTCCTACCAGCACTGGTTGTTGTTTAGAGTATGCCTTTAAAATTTCCTTAACGATTCCTCTAAATTTTCCATCGATAGTTTTAAAGATGATATCGTCTTCATCTTTACGTATCATGGGTCGGTGCGTTGGGACAGTAACTACGTCTAGACCATAAATTTTTCTAAATTCATCTTCTTCGGTTTTACCTGTACCAGTCATCCCAGCGAGCTTATTATACAGTCGGAAAAGATTTTGGAAAGTGATAACGGCAACAGTCTGACTCTCTTTCTGGACGGTTACGCCTTCTTTAGCTTCTAGTGCTTGGTGGAGTCCGTCAGAGTACCTTCTTCCGAACATGAGCCTACCTGTATTTTCATCAACAATTATTACTTCATTCTTTCTTACAACGTAGTCTATGTCTTTATCGAAAAGTGCATAAGCTTTTACACTAGCATTCACGTGGTGGAATATTTTTGGGTGGCTAGCAATGTTATCTATCTGTAACTGCTCTTCAATAAAGTCCATCCCTTCTTCGGTAAGGCTCGCTTGATGATTCTTCTTTTCTACAGTGTAGTGTACTTCCGGTTGCAATTTACGTGTAGCTTTATCTACTACATTATAGATGCTAACATCATCGTTGGAGGGTCCGCTAATGATGTGTGGCGTTCTTGCTTCATCGATAAGGATGGAGTCTACTTCGTCAATGATGGCAAAATTCAGTTCTCTCATAGAGAGTTGCTGCTGATTAAATGCCATGTTGTCCCGGAGGTAATCGAATCCAAACTCGTGGTTGGTACCATAGGTTATATCACAGCTGTAAGCTTCTCTTCTGGAGCAGGATACCAGGTTAGTATATCTAGGATCTTCACTTTCTGTACCTGGCTCATATCTATAGCTACCGCCAAGTTCATCCGATTCTGGAGATTGACCCTGTATGATACCGAGGCTCAGTTTTAGAAAGTGGTATACGGGTCCCATCCAGGTAGCATCTCTACGTGCAAGGTAGTCGTTAACGGTAACGAGGTGGGTCCCTTTTCCAGAGAGTGCGTTTAAGTAAATAGGCGCTACTGCTACCAGGGTTTTACCTTCCCCAGTTCTCATCTCAGCAATCTCTCCTTTATGGAGAACGATTCCACCGAGAAGTTGTACGTCAAACTGCCTCATACCAAGCACACGCCAGCTTACTTCACGTACAACGGCGAATGCTTCAGGAAGAATATCATCGAGTGTTTTGCCGTTCTTTAATTCTTCTTTAAAATAATCAGTCTTGTTAGCTAAATCTTCATCAGAGAGTCTCTTAATATCCTCTTCAAGGGCATTAATCTTTCTAACAATAGGCATATTCGCCTTAACTTCTCTATCACTTCTATCTAATAATTTTCTTAATAAACCTACCATAATAATGTTTTAAAATATCCTAAATTTAAACCGTGGCATCTCAGACATGAACTTAAATTCCAAAATGCAGAACTACTTTCAAGTTATTGAATAAAGGATCTATTACGGTCCGGCGCGGGGAGGATTCTCTCTGCCATCGATACTATCTATGACATGCGATTTATAAAAATGGGTTATCCCAGACTTCTTTTCTTTGATAACAATCTGCTTCTTTCTAGAGAACTGGGCTGTGGCAAAATACTTACTTTCAGAAGTTAATTTGGAATCCGAATTCTGCTTCAGACAGATGAAATTAATCGAAAAGTATTTATCTAAATAGGATGTAGCCGACTGCGAAACATTTGGCAAGAAGTTAAGCAGGGAGAATGCTAGTAGCTTAGATATTAATCTAAGTTGAACATCAATCAATCCCCTCTCTTTCTCCATTGAACCCTCTTTTTTTGATAATATTTTAACCAATTATAGATTATTATCTTATTATATTATAGCCTATTCTTTACCCTACAAATAGGTGGCAACCTCTAGAAAAGAGAAATTCTGTACCCAGGACTTTTTGATTTCTTTTTGTGCGCTACCGTTCCTTGTCTTACAGCTGCAATAGGTGTAGATAATTAGTTGAGACATTTGGTTTTTATAGAAGGACATGGATCCCCTCCGAGGATGACTCAGAGTGGGACTAAGATGATAGTTCTAATCGCTACTTAGTAGGTGTTTAACTACAGGCTTTTTATAGAAGGATATGGATCCCCTTCGAGGATGACAACCAAGGGTAGAAGCAGGGCTAGGGTCATTGTTTTATCGCTACTTAAAAAGCTCTAGAAGGACATGGATCCCGACTCATATACAATGTCGGGATGACATAAAAGGACATGGATATTCCCCTTCAAGGACAGGCTCTATATACAATCACGGGATAACAATGTATATCTCAGCATCTACAACTTATCGGCTGTTAAAAAATAAAGTAGGAGGGGTGAGTGGTATCACTATTAAAATTCACTCAAACCTGTTTCCCTGGATACAGGGCTGCTCCTCATCACATACTGATTGCAAAAACTCTAGAACGTTTAGCATCTGGAGAGATAAACCGGCTCATGATTTTCATGCCTCCCAGGCATGGGAAGAGCGAGCTTGTTTCGGTACACTTCCCTGCTTGGTTTTTGGGACACAATCCCAATTTAAGGATAATTCATGCGAGTTATTCGAGCAGTTTGAGCCATAGGTTTAGTCGTGCTGCAAGGAACATTGTTAACAGCAAGGTTTATCAAGATTTTTTCCCAGAGATAATGCCTGCAAAGGATTCTCGATCGGTTGAAGCGTGGGACATCCATAATCACCGAGGCGGACTGATTAGCGTGGGCGTTGGTGGATCGATTACCGGTTTCGGAGCTAATCTTGCGATTATAGACGATCCCGTTAAGGGTGCAGCAGAGGCTAATTCTGAAACAATCCGTGAGAGTATCAAAGACTGGTATCGACACGATTTACGTACTAGGCTAGAGCAGGATGGAAAGATTATTGTGTGCCAGACAAGATGGCACCAGGACGATTTAAGTGGCTGGTTATTAAACTGTGAAAAAATAGGTGGAGAAAAATGGCATGTACTCCATCTACCCGCAATAAGTTCTTCAGAAGAACCCTTGTGGAAAGACAAATTCTCTTTAGATGAACTAAGGAATATTAAGAGGTCGATTGGGACCTATGCATGGGAGGCGCTATACCAGGGGAATCCGATTCCTTATGGTGGAGCGCTGATTAAAAAGAGTTGGTTCAACATTATAAAAAAAGAGAATCTTCCAAAGTTAACTCGAGTAGTAATGGGGGTAGATTTAGCAGTTTCTACAAAAACGAGCAGCGATTATACTGTTGCAATTCCTATCGGTATTGGAGAGGATGGAAAATACTATCTACTCCCTCCGTATAGAGATAGGGCAGAGTGGCCGGATGCTAGAAGAGAGATAATCGGTCATGCCATACGTAATAATACTGAATGCATTGGAGTGGAAAAAGTTGCATTCCAAGCAGCAGCTATTCAGGAGCTAAAAAGAGAGCCTAGTCTGGCTGGGATTAGTATTCGTAACATCAATGCTAATAGAGACAAGATAACTAGAGTATTGGAATGGAGCCCGATAGCGGAAAGCGGCAGAATATGTATTGTAGACAATGGCACTGGTTGGCATGATGTGTTTTTAGCAGAATGTGAAGCCTTTCCACGAGGGAAACATGACGATTTAATAGATAGTGTGAGTATTGCGATGTCTACATTACGTATGCATTCTAGGGATTTACATTTCAAATAATGATGATGGAGGTTAGATGAATGAAAAAAAGTGTTTCGAAATAAAACAGGAACAACATAAAGAAGAAGGGATTGTACACGCCGTGGTTTCGGTATTTAATGTTACCGATTCTCACGGCGATATTATTATCAAGGGTGCTTTCCGAGACAGTATTGAACGGCATAAAAAACGGGGGACCTTGCCACCCGGAATATTCTATCACGATTGTACGAAGCCAGTCGCTAAAACGGTAGATGCTTGGGAAGATAATGAAGGCTTACATGTTATAGGAAAATTCAACCTGGACACACAACGAGGCAGGGAGACTTTTAGTGATATTAAGGCGGGCATCCTTAACGAATATAGTTTTGGATTCCGGGTATTGCAACAGAAGAAAACTAAGCGTGGCAGAGAGATTCTAAAAGTTGACTGGGTAGAGTGGTCACCTGTGCTGATTGGGGCGAATCGGTGCACTTATACGGCATCGGTTAAAAGTAAAAATCATTATGATGATGAGAGTAAGCTGCTCCGAATCTATCAGGATGCTTACAGCAGATGGTTATTAAAAATTAAAAAGTAGTTTAAAAAGGAGACAACATATATGAACGTAAACAGATTACACCTTATTGAAAAATTTGAACAAAAGAACGAAAAATTAGAAGGCATCCTATCCAAGGGTGAAGCTCTTACCGCAGAGGACATCAACGAAGCAGAATCTTTAAATACAGAACTAAAAAGCTTAAAAGAGAAGATAGAGTTTATTAATGAAGCCGAGGTGAATTTAAAAGGGAATAAAGATTTCCTCTATAAACCTGTAACAGGACCGCTACCAATCGGGATGAAGAAGAGCGGTGAAACTATTATCGAAAACAATCGGATTCTTCACCAAGAAGGGGAGGGATTGATAGACACTAAAACATTAAATGCAATATCCTCTACTGAATACAAGAGTGCATTTCGTACCTATCTAAGAAAAGGAGAGTGGGGATTAAGCAGAACCGAACTAAAATCGTTGCAGGTTGGTACCGATTCCGAAGGGGGATACTTAGTTCCTGAAGATATGCTTGGAAAAATAGTAGACAAATCTACCAGCCCTTCTTCCATAAGGGATGAAGTTACAACCGTTCATAGTTCAAGAGATAATTTATTAATCCCAAGAGTAGAATACAACGATGATAATATCTATTCTAACGGAATTAGAGCAACATGGACTGGAGAAAACATTGACGATGAACTATCCCATCAAGTAAACGCCTCTAAATTCCAGCAAGTGAGCATCCCTGTCCATACAGCCATGATGTCGTTAAGAATTACCAACGACATGGTTGAAGATTCCCTATTCCCTATCCAGAACTGGTGTGTAGATAAGTTTAGGGAGAGCATTAACCTCTTATATGAGGATGCTATCCTCAACGGAAATGGAAATGGCATGCCAGAAGGACTTCTACACAAAGTAGGCGAGACAGGCTACCTCGATGCTCTTGCTCTTAATGAAGACAACGCACTTTCTAGTAAAAAATTAGCAGAAATGGCGTTCTCTATTCCAGAACAGTATCTTCAGAAGAGCAAGTGGATTATGAACTATAACAGTACCGGACTACAGTTAGCAAATTTAAAAGACGAACTGGGTAGATCTTTATGGGGCATGGGTGTTAATGATGCAGGCCTAGAAAACGGCTACTACAATCGAAGATTACTAGGCAATAAAGTTCTCTTTAGTGGCTTGATGCCATCTCATGCAGAGAACAAAGCTAGTATGATCTTTGGAGATTTATCGGGATATTATTTAGTACAACGCACCGGATTCTCTGTACAAGTACTACGTGAAGTAGAAGCATTAAAGAACAGACTTGTTATTGTAGGAAGATTAAGATTTGGTGGCAAAGTTGTAGAGCCATGGAAATTAAAAGCTGGTATAGCAAACGTATCATAAAATGAGGAGGACTAAATGAAATTTCTAGAAAAAGTTAAAAAAGCTCTTGTGCATTTCAACACTACACTGCAATATACTATCGGTCATCTTTTCTCACCTGGAAACGCCGACCTATGGAGGTTGCTTACTCAGATCGGGATTATTTTACAGAAAGAAGACGTAAGAAAAATTCAGAGTCTGAATTATAGTTTTCCTAAGAATCATCTGTATATAAAGTTCATGAACGAATCGGAAATTAACATTCCCATTGTTTGTGATAGGAAGATGGACTAAGTAGTTGGTGCTAAAACATAAATACTTTTCGATGCCCCCTTAACTGGGGGCATCCCTACTTCAAGAGATAAGTATCCAAAATTAGATAAAGCTATGAAATATACAAAATATCCAACCATTGAAGACATCAAAGAGTTCTGTGAAGGACTCAATATAGAGTCGCCGGAAAAATATCCGATTGAATCTACCATCAAGAGCATTGTAAGAAAATTTGAACGTTTCACCGGCTGGGACAAATTCCTCGCTCCTAAAGAGACTAAAACGCTCTGTTTTAATCTAGAAACACTTTCTAAGAATAACGGATTAATTCACTTACCTATCCCACTATTAGAGATTACAGAGATTAGGGACAACAATAACAAAACTTATTATAACTTAGAAGACTGGGATTTATATCCAGAGAACGCTCTTGAAAACAACATCCCGTATGAGTGGATTAAACTAAACAAAAAAACGTTTAAAGGCGTGAGGAAGTTGCATATCACAGGCATCTGGGGCTACAGTCGGGAAGTTCCTGAAGATGTATGGATGGCTATACTGAAAAAGGGATCGGCCGAGATACTCCATGCGATGCTCATTAGTATTAGTAAAGGATTAAAAAGCTGGAAACAGTTTGGAGTAAGCGAGGAGTATGGGGGTCCGTTCTATGCCGATTTGTTTAAGCAGTGGAATGAAGATTTCAATCATACGGTACAACGTTACATGCGATGTAGTTATTCTTTTTAAGGAGGCATCATGAATCATAGATTAACTAGACTTTTAATACAGAGATGTCATATTCTTAGAAAAAATGATGACGGAGAATATTGCATGATTCAGGAGAACGTTCCATGTATATCAAAGTACATAACAGATACGAACTCTACAGATATCTTAAATAACATCAATAAACAACTAAAAGAATTTCTGTTCCCCATAGGTATTGCTATAAAAAAGGGAGACCTCATCCAAGAAGTAAGTACAGCACTTCAGTGGAGAGTATTTGGAAAATCGAAACTGTTTAAAGGAAATAAACTAGAATATCAGAGCCTCGTTACAGAAGAAGTTTTACTGAAGCTATAAAAGAATACATCATTATGAACACCATAAACAGAACAAGATTGTTCATCAAAAAACTCTTACGTGAACATTGGAGCGAGGTGAATCAGATCTTCGAATTTGGCACTAATCTTCCAATCGACTGGGATGCGATCATCGAGGGCATCCATAACTCCTCCCAAACTCAGAAATTACCACCATATGCCATTCTAGATATGGGTGAAGAGATAGAAAATAAGGACTGGGGGCTAGTATCAAAAAATGTAGATATCCCTATCCGATGTTACTACATCGCTCTACTCCCCAAAATAAAAGATGGAAGCACGATCCGTCTAATAGAGGAAAAACTTCACACACTCCGAAAAGAGTTGAGTAAGTTCCTAGAAAAAAAAATGCGTGTCTTCTCTCTTCCCTTAATCAATATTAGTAGCAGCAACACTCCCAATAAGTTTTTTGCTAAAAACAGGCTGGAATTCATATCTGGTTTTCTTGAATTTAAAATTACTGCATCGCTATAATTAATCGGCTCAGTAATATTGGTTTTATTAGAAGGTCATGGATCTTCCCCTTCGAGGACAGGCTCTCTATACAATGTCGGAATGACAAATGTGCGATGAATGCTTTAAAGCAAGACTGGATCCCCTTCGAGGATGACAACCAAGAGGGGACCTAGGGTCATTGTCTTATCGCTACTTAAAAAGCCTTAGAAGGTCATGGATCTTCCC
>JAUICQ010000019.1 GCA_030427425.1 Fimbriimonadia bacterium
AAGAATTCCCTCTACGAATTCATCCTTATAACATAACTTTAAACATGAAGAAAGATATGGACCCAATAGCCAGGGCCAGACCGTTCCTTGATGATATGATTTATCTCGATCGCTAAGAGCACCTTTATATCTAATCCTATAAAATATAGTTACTGAGCAACACAACCTGATAGACTACAGTTGCAATTCTCTATAATTTTACTATCTGTAAAAGTCATGCCACAACATTTAGACGTTGACTGCTCCTTTTCAGATTCTACATCTGAATCCTGGCCTGATCCATCACCACCCAAAGCAGTAGCACCACCACCGAAAGAAGAAGAAGCACCACCTGATTGCTCTTCATCCACTATTGTGCAATGCTGGGCCATGGTACGATTATTTATGATTGCTATTAAGTCAGTTTTATTATCAGCGGAGATTCTACAACCTGTTAATATCAATGTTTGTAAATTTTTAAAACTAGAAAATTTGTCGCGGCATTCACCTTGGTAATTACTTCCACTAAGATCTATTTCAGTAATGTAATCTGCGGGAATTTGTTCAATACTGTTTCTCCAAACACTTGGTTCAAACTGAGCATTTGAATAATCTGCTATAACATCAGGATAAGAGCGAATCTGGCGCCTGGGTCTTTTCACTAATTCTAGATATTTATCAAGGGATACTTTACAATGACTCAAATATAATATTCTTAGGTTGAATAAGCGATCAAAAGCTATTACATTCTCACCGCTATAACTACTATTAGTTAAATCTAGTAGTACTATCTCGGCTTGGAGATTTTCGATTAATAAAGCCCACTTCACAGCACTGGGATTTAGTTCTATAGAAGCCATATGTAGTTCTCGTAGCTCTTTCCAGGATTTGAATTTACCCACTTCTGCTCCACTATAATTAGAATTAGACAAAAATAGACTTTCCAATTTATTTGTCAAATTCGAAAAAAGTTCAGACCATTTATCAATATTTTCTTCTAAGGATAATTGACATTTCGTTAAATCTAAATATTGCAAATTTTTGAACTTACGAAAACCACAAGCATTCTCTCCCTTATAATTACTCGAATTTAAGATAAGTTGCTCGAGACTGTTCGATAATTTTCCAATACGTGATCTCCAAGTACGAGATCTTGCATCCTTATCACCAGAATAATCTGCAATAGTGTCATCAGGTTTTTGGGAAGAAGTGCCACGCTCTTGTCTGCTCCGGATGCCAGAAGGACGACTGGAATCAGAACTTGAAGTTTCTGTTCTATTGTCATAAATTTTAGGTGATTCTTTCTTTGTAAGGGTACTCTTACCAGAATTAATCTTAATGCCAGCTTTATTAAATTTAGACTTTATACGTTTAAATTTATCCTCTGATAACCCCTCTCTAGACATATCTATATTTTTCAAATGTGGAAGCTGACTTGCTAATTCAGGACATTCTCCTTTATAACCTGTACCACACAATACTAATGTTTCTATGCTATCAGGAAGATTTGTAAAAAGCTTGATCCAGCTCCCCTCACCTGATAGCTTAACTTTGCTAAAGTCTATGACTTTAAGTTTTCCTAGGTCATTGATTAGTTCAAAACCCTGTAAGTAATAATTGCTTTTTGTAAAATCTACATACTCTGTTTCGAGAGAAATCTCTGCTACTGCCTTTAACCAATCTTCATCACTTTTATTATCATTTTTAAAAGCTATATCAGTATTACTACCATAAGTAAAAACACTACCAAAAATAACTACGATCACACCAATCAGATTTATCACACTTTTCATACGCCATAACCCTGCAAACATTATAACATATAAATTACATGATTATGGAATATATTCTCATCCAATATTTAAAAAAAAGCGTTTCTACTCATCACCTACAGAAAAAATCTTGCACCAACACTCAGGGGTAAGATCACAACCCTTTAGATCTAACTTTTTTAAATCTAAGGAAAGAACTCGCTCGATGTTTTCACCACGGTAGTTACTATCATTAAAAAGCAACTCACAAGTATCATCATCAAGCTTAGAAACAAGATCACTCCATTCCTCGGTTGTATAGATTTTA
>JAUICQ010000009.1 GCA_030427425.1 Fimbriimonadia bacterium
ATGATCTATACTATTTCTTACCAGGAGGTTTCCTATGGGAAGAATGCAGATAGACCCATCTATTGTTCAAAGAAACGTCAAGCTTATGTTAAAACATATCCAAGACTATGAACTGATTAAAAAGAATCAACACCCAAGATATCATACCGTTACACAGTTCTATAAAGAGAACGGACTGGCTAGACAAAACTTTATTAAATACTACCATAGGTTCCAGCAGCAAGGGCGCGATCCATCCGCTCTCCTCCCAGTAACTAGAGGCAGAAAACCTAAGTATAAAGACTCCATCCATTGTCCTAGCTATTTAGAGCAGAAGATAATAGAACTTAGGAAAGAAGGCTTCAATAGGTATAGTATCCACCGACTATTGAGGGAGGATCCCCATATCCCAAAAGAGAAGATGGTATCTCCTATCACTATCTATAGAATAGCGGCTAGGCATGGATTAGGTGGGCTTAAAGGTAAGGAGAAACCAAACGTGGAAAGATACCATAAAGCAGAGCCAGGAGACTTAGGACATGCAGATTTACACTACCTAAGTAAGTTTTCTATAGCAAATAGTAAGGGACAAAGATATTATATTCTCGGGGTAATAGACGACCATACGAGGATCTGCTGGTTAGAAGTGGTAGAGAGTGCTAAAGCGATAGATGTGAGCTTTGCGATGCTCGATATCCTTCTGGCGCTTCATATGCGTTATGGAATACAATTTAGAGGCATGTTAACCGACAATGGCCCTGAATTTACGTCCAACAAAGGGAATAAAGAGAATCATCTGTTTGAACGTTTAATGAAGCATTTTGGGATAAAGAGCTCTCATACCCGACCCTATACTCCTCAAACCAATGGCAAGATAGAGCGTTTCTGGAAGACACTGGAAGAGGAGTTACTAGAAGAGGTGATCTTTGATAGTGTAGAGGCATTACGAGAAGAGCTATTGAAGTATTTGCTATACTACAATGAGCATCGTCCTCATCAAGGAATAGATGGCCTTACCCCTCTAGAGAAATTACATCAATATGGAACAGAAAATAACAATAAGGAGAAAATAACTAATGCAAAGTGAAAATAAACTAAAATGCTATTGCACATTTGTTTGTCACCGAATTAGTGAACACACACAATCCTGGAACGGGATCCAGTCCATTATATATTTATTTTCCCTCATTGTTTGTCACCGAATTAGTGAACACACACAACACCGACAATTTAAATATGTCAGGGTCCATGACCTTCTTTAAATCACCGCGATGACGGGTACGCTTGGGGAATAATTGTTAGCTTTTGAACCCACACTTGGTGATTTTCTTCTAAGTGTGGATCCCCTTCGAGGATGACGACCGAGTGGGAAGATGAGTAATATCTTTAGCCCCAGCTCTAAAATGTCGCCCCGACATTGTATATAGTCGGGGTCCATGACCTTCTTTAAAAACACTTCCGATAACTGGAAATCTAAGAAAAATATATATTAAAAGATACAGGATGCCCTTCTAAAACAAATAAATCAGGAACCACCTAACAGATCCGGACGGAACTCTCTTGTCCGTAACTCACTCTGCTCCCGGCGCCACTTCTCTATCTCTTTATGATGACCGCTCTTCAACACTTCCGGAATCCCCATACCTCGCCAATTTTCGGGTCTTGTATACTGTGGATAACTAAGCAGATTATTAGAATAGCTATCAATATTTAAACTATCCTCACACCCCAAAACACCAGGCAACAATCGAACAATAGAATCGGCCATAACAAGAGCCGGCAACTCGCCACCAGTTAAAATATAATCACCGATACTAAATACTTTTGTAGCATACCGTTCCCTTATACGTTCATCAATCCCCTCATAATGGCCACATACAAATACCACATCCCGATTATCACTAAGTGCCACAGCATCTCCCTGAGTAAATAGAGGAGCTACCGGATCGGTTAAAATAACCTCAGCTGTATCAGGCAGATTCAGAGAGTCTATGGCTAACGCTACTGGCTCCGGCTTCATCACCATGCCGGGTCCGCCACCATAAGGCTTATCATCTACCGTACGATGATTGTCCGTAGTGAAATCTCTGGGGTCCGATGCTACATACCGCACAATCCCCTTCGCCTCCGCTCTCCCTGTCATCGAAGTGCGAATCATCTGCAACATAGAATCTGGGAATAACGTTACAAAATAATAATTATAAATATCTGAACTCACTTATAAAGTATATTCCAACTAAGATAATCTTAACTTTACACCATACCAGCTTGGGCTTAATCTGCTACCTTAAGCACGCTTAGGAAGGCTTCCTGTGGCAATTCCACCGCTCCGACCTGCTTCATACGTTTCTTACCAGCTTTCTGTTTTTCAAGTAGTTTTCGTTTACGGGAAACGTCTCCACCATAACATTTTGCAAGAACGTTTTTACGGAATGGCTTCACACTTTCAGAAGCCAAGATTTTTGCCCCAATTGCAGCCTGTATACGCACCTCATACTGCTGTCTAGGTACTACCTTCCTAAGCTGTTCGACCATAGCCCGCCCTCGCTGATAGGAGAACTGTTTGCTCACAATAAAGGAGAGCGCATCTACCATCTCTCCGTTAAGAAGAATATCCACTTTAACTAAATCGGATGATGCATATCCAGAAAGTTCATAATCGAAGCTAGCATAACCCTTGGTATTCGTTTTCAGTTTATCAAAAAAGTCTAAGAGTATCTCACTTAGCGGTAGTGAGTAGTAGAGTATAGCTCTATTCTCTGAAGGATACTCTGTTTTCACATAGGTCCCTCTCCGCTCCTGACACAACGTCATGGCAGCACCAATGTATTCACTAGGTAACATCATGGTAGCATTCACGAAAGGCTCTTCCATCAACTGAATCTGATTCGGAGTTGGCACTTCACTAGGATTGCTGATATGGATTACTTCGCCATCAGTCTTAGTTATCTGATAGTCTACACTGGGAGCAGTAAGTAATAGATCTAGGTTGAACTCTCTCTCTAGTCTCTCCCGTGCAATATCCATGTGGAGCAGACCCAAAAAGCCGCATCGGAACCCAAAACCAAGTGCTGCGGATGTTTCTGGTTCAAAATCTAGAGCGGAATCGTTTAATTTTAACTTTTCTATAGCATCCCTAAGATCATCATACGATGCTGTATCGGTAGGATACAGTCCGCAGTATACCATCGGCTTTGCAGTACGATATCCGGCTAATGCTTCTGTAGCAGCATTCTCAGCATGCGTAACAGTATCTCCTACACCTGCATCTCCTATATCTTTCATAGAAGCAGTGAGGAATCCTACCTCTCCAGTATTAAGAATGTCTGTCTTCTGCAATTTCGGATTAAACACCCCTACAGAATCTACTTCAAACACTTTGCCTGTAGACATCATCTTAATTTTATCTTTTGGCTTTACACATCCATCAATAACACGTATATATGCAACTACGCCCTGATATGCATCAAAATGAGAATCAAAGATCAATGCTCTTAGCGGAGCATCTACGTCCCCTTTAGGGCTTGGAACCAATCTAACTACCGCTTCAAGGATGTCCTCAATACCAATACCACTCTTAGCTGAACACGGTACCGCTTCGCTGGCATCGATAACTACAGCCTCTTCAATCTCTTCTCTCGCTCTCTGCACATCCGCATGAGGAAGATCTATCTTGTTAATTACCGGAACTATCTCTAAATTCTGATTCATGGCCATACTGGCATTCGCAATGGTCTGAGCTTCCACACCCTGACTAGCGTCTACTACCAGAACAGCACCCTCGCAAGCAGCTAGAGATCTACTTACCTCATAAGTAAAGTCTACGTGGCCAGGGGTATCGATTAAGTTCAGCTGATAAGTATTCCCATCTTTAGCAGTAAACATTAAGCGTACCGAGGTCATTTTAATCGTAATACCTCGTTCCCGTTCTATGTCCATGGAGTCGAGCATCTGTTCTTGTGCTATACCACGTATGGCACCACACTTCTCAATGATTCTGTCGGCTAATGTAGATTTCCCATGATCGATATGGGCAATGATGCAAAAGTTGCGGATATATTTCTGATCCATAAAATTCCAGTAAAATTTAATACAATCTTATTGTAGTGTACCGTATCAATCAATATAAATTGGTTTTTCTGGAGAGACATTAATATCCCCTGCCAACTCATACTTTTTTTCTTTTGTAATATGAGTAGTTAGAACATTTCTAATAAGAGATTGATTTGTTTGATGGTTCCACTCCCATGTGAATACTCGATCATTAAACTCTTTTCCTAATAACTGCTTCATGTATTCTGCATACTGTATCCAAACTTTTATCTTATCATAACGTATTTCATCTCTATTAAGACAGTATGGTATTAATGTATCGTCAATATATTCTAATAAATCACTATCTACTTTTTTTGAAATATAATTATAAAAATCGATGTGAACTTCTTTAGCCCTATCTATCTTCTCGTCAGCTCTACTTACTGAAAGAGCTCCTTTCATTAAAACGTCTATATAGTCCAAAGCCTCATATTTATTTTCACACCACTTATCAGAAACAATATCATTAGTATATTTGACAACATTGTCACATACTTCATTTAGCCATGGATTATCACTCTGCTTATCTAACAATTGATGAACACATGTCATGAGCTGAACCCAGTCGATTAATTCTTTAGAGGAGTCTTTTTCTAGATAATAAGGAATAATATCATCCCTAATATACTCAGAAAAGTCTTTGCCTACAGCTGTAGAAAAATAATCATGCAGTTTTTTGAAAAAATCTTCGAAACCATTTTTATATTCATCACACGTATATTTTTCGACAACTGCTTTCAATATAAATTTAGTGTATTCAACAGATTCTTCAAAGTTTTCGTGCCAGTTTTCATAAGATTTATCCGGAATATCATAGCCATAATCTAGAGCATCACCCTGAATTAGCCATTTTTGAACTTTTAATAAATAACTCACCCAAACTAAAACATCTCTACTACTATTTTCACTAATATAGTAAGGAATTATATCCTCCGAAATATAATCTAATAAATCCTTTCTTATCGAACTTGAAATATAAGCATGTATTTGAATATACGATGATTTGATTCTCTGTATATTTTCTTCTAATTTAAATCGTAGCCTAAACAATTCAATAATTTCTTTTGTATATTCAGCCCTATCTCGAATATCTTCAGTCCACTCCAAATACGGGCGACCTCTATCCTTTAAAGTTTCACAATTTGCTTCACTAAGATCATTTATTTTTAACCACTTTTTGATATACTGCTCATATTTAATCCAGTCTAAAATCTTACCGCGACTACCCTTTCTAAGAAAGTATGGAATTATTTTTTCCTCAATATAGGTAATGAAATCATAATTGTTAGGCAACTTAGAAGTAATATAGTCAAGTAAGTATTTATGATAACTAGAGATATCACTTAACTCATCACCTTGCGATTCTCTCCCAATTATACTTTCTATAAGAACTTGAGAATAACTATATATTCTCTCAACCTCATCCTCACTAGTATCATCAATCATTGGCACATCATCTAAAAAAACTTTTTTATTATATTTATCATTTAATATCTTTTTACCAAATTCAGCATTCAAAATCCACTCAACGAGTAGATCACTTCGATCTGCCCTGATAAAGAGGGGAATCATTTCTTTGTATATATAATCTATAGGCTCACCAGGTATTTGGTCATTAAGATAGTGATATAGCATGTCAAAAAATTTTACTGCTTTATCTTCACTCGAATACGACTGTCTAGCAAAAGTCCCTTCAAATACAAAATTTACAACCCTTCTCTGAGTTTCCGGATTAAAGCAAAGCATGCCCGGTGCATATGTAGTACTTAATTCAAGAATCTCCTCTGAATACTCTCGTTGCGCGCACATTTTGAGAAATTCTGCGTTTTTAATACATACCATTATCTCGCCAGGATTGTTTTTCTCAATATGAAATGGTATAAGATCTTCATCAATATAATCCAATATATCTTTTCCTACCAGCTTTGAAAAATATATGTGTAATGGATTATATACCTCGAACAAATATACTTTTTTATTCTGAGGTTCCATAGACTCTAGTTCACCAATATGCTTCGCCAGGTAGTCTATAACTAAATTCAATTTTCCTTCTAAGTCCTTAGATACTAAATCATTTGCTAGCTTAGTAAATTCTTTTTGGCACCTATTGGCATCGCATCCCGTTGACATATAATAACAAGAAAATATATATCTCACATCAACTACTGTCTTCATTCTATAAAGATCGGTCATACAGTTTTTCATCTCTACTACATATCTATCTAAACTATCCTTCACTTCCTGATCACAGTTCTTTATTTGTTTTTGAATATGCTCTAATTGAGACTCGTAACATTCAAATTTACTATCGATCCTTGCAGGAGAGGTTACACTATCAAACGGGCCTTCCATAAGGTTATCCCCCCCCGATTCTAAAAAGTTATTTTTCATTCTTTCGTATCCGGCCCTAATCTCATTACAGTATTGCGCAGTGATCTCTATTATCGCATCCTGAATACGTTGAAGGGTGTCTCTCTTTACAACCAATTCATTCAACTTAGTACTAATAACATCCTCGTACACATGAATAGCTACCCCTACAGAATTGCCATTCATGTCTATTGGAGTGACACAAGGAGCTGTTGGCATGTTACCATCCGCTTCTGAAGGAGTTCTACTACCAGCGCTTTGCACTAAGCCCTCACCCTCACCTTCTACCTTTTCTAGCATTAATTCGTTAAGACTTATTATCTCACCAATACCCACTCCCAAACCAAGATCTAAAGAGTCTTCACTTCTCGATTCATCACATTCAACATTCTCTTCTTCCTCTTGCTCATCACCTAAATCCTCATTACCTATCTTAGCTCTAAGATCTCCTAGTAACTCATCCAAATCTCTAACACTTTTACCAGCATTTATGGGAGAATCAGTTAAACAAGGAGCGCTTTGCACTAAACTCTCACTATTTGCATCTGCTCCCATTAAACCATCTAATTTTTGAGCAAAATGAACACTTCTCTTCTGTGGAGTAGATGTTACACTGCTAGTACCATTATTTTTCACCGAACTAAGTACAGATGCTGATTTCATATCAGAACCAGAATCGTCAACAGAATCTAAAGGCAGATGCTGACTCTCATCGTTATCTTCACTTTGCTGTTCTTCTTTATTTCCTGAATAGTCTCCCGTAGGTCTATCTGATAACAGCCTTCCAGATGAATCCATATCCGATCCTGGAACTGCATTAGCGATATCCCCTCTTCCAGCAGACAGCTCCTGCCTAGATCCAGAATCCTCACCAATACTTGATGGATCCTCATCATCTTCAAAGAGCGGACCAGTTAATGCAGGCACTACTGCCGGTGATTCTACAGCAGGATTATTGGCTGAATTATTATCACCAACTAAATTATCTTTAGAAAGTAACTCATCAGAAGATATTGAGCTCCGTTGGGATGTAGACACACTACCCTGCAAGTCTCGATCTATTCCTTGGGAATAAGCATCCCCTATGAATATCCCAGCCCGATCTACCATGCCAACATTTTCTATATCTTCTTCTTCTTTAAATATTGGACTAACAGCTACATCATCTAATGATGATCTACGGCTTGAATAATTTTCTACTTGAACATCTACCTCAGAGAGTGAATGACCGCTATACTGAAATTCTTCTGCAGATATAGAGCTCCGATAGGATGCTGCTGCTGAAGAATGTAAATCGGAGCGACTTTTCTCACACCCATTGCCTTCTTCTAAAACATCATCTAGATGCTGCATAAAACTATCATTAAGACCAACGGCATCCTCTTCTGAATCATCTTCTTCATTAGATATTGAACTAGCATCAGCACTATCAATCGAACTTCGGGTACTTGATAAATCCTCATCTGAACTAACACTAGCACGATTAGGCTTCAGTCGAACCTCATTAGCCCTTTTTTCTGCATTTGCTTTGGCCTGCCTAAATTTCTCAGGATCGAAGCCTCTCTTTGATAATTTCTCACAAACCGAAGATACCTCTGAGATTGGCTGAGAAGCTTCTACTGATACTACGTTTTCAGATTCATCTACTTCAAGATCCGGAACAGACTGCACTTCAAAACGTTCCGTTAATACTGCACCTGTCACCAGAGGATTATCGGACACCTTATCAACACCTGGTTGCATGGTTGATGAAGTAGAATCTGCTAGACTACTAGCACTAAAAGCAGCATCTATCGGAATATTTTTAGCCTTCTTCTCTTTTAAAAAGCTCTCAGGTTCTCCCATATATTCTGAATAAGGATCAACACTATCAATCGAACTTCGGGTACTTGATAAATCCTCATCTGAACTAACACTAGCACGATTAGGCTTCCATTGAACCTCATTAGCCCTTTTTTCTGCATTTGCTTTGGCCTGCCTAAACTTTTCTTCGAAGCTGCTTTTCAACGGCTTTTCCTTAACTGAAGACAATACCTCCGAACTAATAGATGCTTCTGAGCTGGGCAGAGAAGTTTCATTTATCGAAATTGGCGGAACTACTGTAGATACATCATCACCATACGCAACATCATCAGATTCATCTACGTTAGTATCCGGAACAGAGAGCACTTCTAAATGTTCCGTTAATACTGCACCAGTTACCAAAGGATTGTCGCACTTTTTATCAACACCTGGTTGCATGGTTGATGAAGTAGAATCTGCTAGACTACTAGCACCAGAAGGGACTACTCTCGGAATCTCTTTGACAGCCTTCTTCTCTTTTAAAATGCTCTCTGTTTTTGAAGCTTGTCTGGTAACATCTGGCATTCCGGCATCTTTTGAAGATCCCGCTCCCCCACACCCACATGCAGATGCAGATATTAGGATTATATAGTATAAACACCAGTTTCTAACTACCACAAGTTAATTATACTATATTTCTTAAACATAACTTCTTCTGCAACAAGCCTTTAATCACTGTCAAATTCCTATAGCTGCCTATATTTCTAGTAATTTTTTAATTCTTATCAATTCTGCAGTATTGCTGTTCCACTAAAATTTCAACCTAATAGAAAATGCTGGTAGGAAAACAATCGGGATTTTACCAAAACTCACCTGGTTCTTCTTATAAATTGCTAGCATGCTATTACTCATTACCTTGTCTGGAGATTCTAAATAAGGATGCCAAAACGAACAGTAAAGACTACCTGCTATTTCTAAATATTTAATAGGCCGGATACCTAAACTTCCTTTTGCATATAATATATTGCTATCTAAATTTTTATCCGAGAAATTAATCCTCTGCATCTGCCAGTTTACACTACGCTTTAAAAACCAGAAACTATCCTTATCGTCACCATACTTCAATGCAAAAGAAATATTAGACATCCCCTCAGCATCCTGAGGGCCTACACCGCTTGGTGCCTTCATCCAGGAATAACGTGCCTTAAAAGGGAGCCACTTTATCTGGAAGACATGCCCCCCTAAACTGTATTTTGATAAATGTTCCTTATGCAACATAGAATACCCATCTGTTACACTCTTTTCTTTATTACTACTGCTAACCTCAGGAGCAGAATAACTTAAATAACGGTACCCTATCCAGACAGGTGATTCTAGAAGATTTGTTAAATTATAACTTATGCCGCTCTTATGACATGTGCTATCCATCAGTATGTGGTCGATACTGTTATTCTTATACACTCTTAAAGGATATTGAGACATATATCTCGAAAACTTCAGATCTATCCTACCATCCCATTCAACATGCCCTCCATAATGATTTATCGACTTATGCTCATTGGCATTCTCCGATGAGATGAAAGATTCACCGTAATTGCTATACTTCACCCTAAACTTCAAAGGCAGAACACCTTCTTCTTTATTAAAGAATTTATTCAGATCTTGTTTTTTTTCTTTCTGAATTTTTTTGCCCCCAATCTCTCCTTCCAGCTTTTCAGAAGGAATTGTATCCATAAATGTGGGCTCTCCAGGAATAATCTCAATCTCAAGATCGTCAGAATCACTTAAAGGGTAAGGCACTAAAATCGGCTCCTGCGATTGAACTTGAACGCATAGCTGAAATAATATAATACTGAATATAATTTTATAATATGCCATTTTATACTGCATGATACTATTTAGTTTACTTATCACACAAGTTTCCAGCAGGCATTTAGACAGTTTTTAAAGAAGTCTCTCTATAATAAAAAAGCTGGGTTGAGAGTAAAGTCTCAACCCAGCTTGATAACAACATTCGCTTTACGAACAGCCGCTAGTAGATCCACAAGTATCACACTTCAAGCAGACCCCGTTACGCACCATGGTAAATGCTCCACATTCACCACAACTTTCTCCTTCGTAACCTCTTAACCTTGCCGTCTTAATAGCACTTGCAAGTTTATTTTTACTAGATTTTGCAACTGTTTTCTTAGTAGTCTTTTTCTCTTCTAATGTAGCATTATTAGCTGCCACTTTCTCTGGAGACTCCTCTTCCACCTCAGTAGCTACTTGCTTAGATGCCGATGGATATACCACACCTCCATCTTCTCCATTACTTGCTACAAGATACCCATTAGCAGTGTGCTCCTCACTAGTCACCCCAGGAACGTTACCGTTGATAATCCCACCATCTTCTTCTGCAAAGAATTCAGGAGTATCTTTCGATTCCTGTGTTGGATTACCTATCGAATCACCTCTTAAATCTTCAGGCTTCACCTGGGCAAGATCGGTTCTACCTAAATACGTGAGAGCTAATTCTCTAAAGATGTAGTCTACCATCGAGGTTACCATCTTAATGTACCTATGCCCACCTACTGGTCCGTTTGGCTCAAAGCGTGTGAAGACAAATTTTTCTACATACTGCTCTAACGGAACTCCGTGCTGCAGACCAATCGAAATGGCGATAGCAAAACAGTTCATCAACGATCGGAATGCAGCGCCTTCACGGTGCATATCGATAAAGATCTCTCCAAGGCTACCATCATCATACTCTCCGGTTCGGAGGAATATGTTATGACCGCCCACTCTGGCTTTCTGAGTATATCCTCTTCTTCTAGCAGGCATCGATCGCTTCTTAGCAATATATCTATACACCAATCGTTGCGCCGTAGCAAGAATTTTATCTGTACCATTCTCTGCATCCAGGATATCATCCTCTAAAGATGCTTCCAGAATAGCCGCAGCAGAATCGTCGACAGAAGCACTTAATGGCTGGCTCAGTTTGCAACCATCTCTATAAAGCGCATTCGCTTTTATACCCATCTTCCAACTTAAAATATAACACTCTGATATATCATCTAACGTTGCAGTTGAAGGAAGATTTATGGTTTTACTAATAGCACCACTCAAGAATGGCTGGGCAGCTGCCATCTGCTTAATATGCCCTTCTGCTTTAATAAACCGCTTACCATATCTACCACACTTATTAGCACAATCGAAAACAGGATAATGCTCCTCTTTAAGATGCGGAGCTCCCTCAATGGTCATGGTTCCACAAACATAGTCGTTTGCTTCCTGAATATCCTGCTTAGAAAACCCTAAGGTCTCTAACATATTAAAGTTCCAATCGTTCAAAGAATCTTCAGGTATACCCAACTTATGAATACAGAAATCATCTCCCAATACCCATCTGTTAAAAGCAAACTGAATTTCAAATGCATTACCTAGCGCCGATTCCACTTTATCAATGGCTACATCATTGAACCCCTTACTCTTCAAGGTTTCATGATTAATCTTCGGTGCACCCATTAAGGTCTTCTTACCAATACAGTAATCTATTATGTCCTTAATCTCACTCTCATTATAACCAAGCTTCTTCAGAGCAACAGGTATCGATTGGTTAATAATCTTGAAGTACCCACCACCAGCTAACTTCTTAAACTTAACCAGCGCAAAATCTGGCTCAACACCGGTAGTATCACAATCCATTACTAACCCGATAGTGCCCGTAGGAGCCAGTACTGTTACCTGTGCATTCCTATAACCATGCTTCTCTCCTAACTGTAAAGCCTTATCCCAAGCAGTTTTTGCAGCATCCAATAATGGTTTTGAACATTTTTTCGCATCTATCCCTACCGGATAAACACTAAGATCCTCATATTCAGACTTATGTACATTATAAGCAGCCCTGCGATGATTTCGAATAACACGCAACATATGCTTCTTATTCTCTTCATACTTTACAAACGGACCCTGCTCTTTTGCAATTTCAGCACTAGTAGCATACGCAACACCACCTAAGATACTAGTTAAAGCCCCAGTAAATGCATAACCCTCTTCACTATCATAAGGAACCGCCATCTGCATCAACAGAGCCCCTAAGTTAGCATAACCAAGACCTAATGTACGGTAATCGTAACTCCTCTGTGCAATGGATTCACTCGGGAACTGTGCCATCAACACACTAATTTCCAATACAGTTGTCCAAAGTCTTATTGCATGCTCATAAGCCTTAACATCAAATTCTCCAGTCTCTGTATTATAAAACTTAATTAAGTTAATAGAGGCCAAATTACATGCAGTATCATCTAAGAACATATACTCTGAACAGTTGTGAACAATAATCCCGTTTGCTACAAAATGATGACTCACTGGCTCTGTTAAATCGAACACGTCCTCTGTACCAATATGCGCTAGAGTTGCAAACTTATCAGTTAATAAATCGGCAAATTGCTCCTGATTTTTCGCTTTACCTTGCAATACAACAGAGATATTCCCCTCTTCATTCCGCTTTACTATTTCAGAATAAAATTGCCACTCTGAAGACTGAGATATACTTAACGAATAAGTGGCTCGCTGACAATCGTTTGCCTTAAACGGACCCACGTTCATCTTGTATATAGTTAACGGATTCTCAACAATCTTACTCTTAATTCCGTAACCTAATAGTAGCAATTGAATCTGCTGAACTATTTTTAGATTATTAAAAGCAATCGATGTTGTAATGGGCGATTCACCCCAATCAAATTCGGCACCTGCTGCAAGGAATAAACTGCGCAACATAACCGCAACCGCTTCCTTGTCTAATAAGAAGACATCATCTGTAAACATCACAGAATCATCTTCAGCATCGTACTTTACTAATAAGGGAAGAGTTCTCTCTATAACAGAGTTAATATCATCAGTCTCGCTAAAATTAGCCGTAAGATCTTCCCATTTATCTAAAGTAGCTGTACAATAATTGGATCCAGATGATTGATGTGACGAAGATGAAGATTCAACTAACATATCATGATACACCCTAGATTTCGAATCCATCTCATATCTCTGCATCACCCAGCGTATTCTAGCAGCATCCCCTGTAACACCTTCAGCCCCTACAATAGCACCTAACTGAGACGCTAAACCATCTACTAATATCCTATCACCAAAAGTAGGTCGCTCTAAACAGATAGTATCCTCTACGGTTAAATCCTCTGCTGGAACATCCCCCCTGTTTAGAGTTAATATCTTATGATCTCCGGTAACTTTAAGGTTATACCCACACTCAGTCTTTAACTGATAAACATCTTTATGGCCAGTCTTAAAAATGTGCTCAACAGGAACAATATCACCCTCACCGTTGATAATGTTGGCACTCTTACCCACAAGCTCTGAAATACGGATATTGCCATCAATGGTAGCCACATAAGTATCACCCGTTACACAAGGATTACTTGCATTAATTCTTCCACCAACTGGACAAGTATGCCACTCATTAATCGTAGTATCGTACTGCACACCAGGATCGGCACATGCCCAAGCAGAATAACAGATGTCACTCCATAAACGCTCAGCATCCACAGTCTCTAACACACTACCATCTACTCGTGAAGTTAATTCCCATGGAAGCTTCTTCTCTAAAGCATTAAAAAATTTATTTGGAACACGTACGGAATTATTGGAGTTCTGACCCGATACCGTACCGTATGCCTCACTCTCATAACCAGTATCGAATTCCTCAAAATCTATACTAGTTTTTCCATTCTCCGCCATCTGAATAACACGCTGAATGTAATTGGCTGAGATCATGTCTCTCTTCGCTTCACCAATAGCCTGCTTTAATATCCTGTTCTTGCGCGGATTAAACTTCTCTAATTTATTCTCCCATGCATGACATGCCTGCATGATATTATTCAAATGCTTTTTATTTAATTTAGAACCTGTAACTAAACTGGCAACCTTCTCTTCTTCTTTAACTTTCCAAGATACAAAATCTCTAATTTCTGGATGATCTAAATCTAGACAGACCATCTTAGCAGCTCTACGCGTAGTACCACCCGACTTTATCGCACCCGCATTTCTATCGCCTACTTTGAGGAAACTCATCAACCCACTCGACTTTCCTCCGCCACTAAGCTTCTCACATGCACCACGGATTTTACTGAAATTAGTACCTACACCAGAACCATACTTAAATATTCTCGATTCTCTGGTCCAAAGATCTAAAATCCCACCCTTGTTAACTAAATCATCATCTACACTAAGAATGAAACATGCGTGTGGCTGAGGCCTCTCGTAAGCATTTGTACTTCTTTCTAACTTAGATGTATCAGGATTCACAAAATAATGACCCTGCGCATTACCTGTTATCCCATAAGCATAATGCAACCCAGTATTAAACCACTGTGGACTATTAGGAGCAGCATACTGATTAGCAAGCATATAACATAACTCATCATAAAACGCATCAGCATCCTCTTTGGCATCAAAATAACCATGCTTTTCACCCCAATGGCGCCAGCAACCAGCTAAACGATGAAATACCTGACGAGAATCTGTCTCCATACCACTAGGAGTATCTACACCAGCTTTTCTGCAATATTTCTGGGCTATAATGTCAGTGGCTACTTGAGACCAAGTTTTAGGGACCTTAATATCGTCTACTTTAAATACTAACGATCCATCAGGGTTACGTATCTCACTAGTTCTAGATTCAAACTCTATATTTGAATAAGGACCAGATCCGGGTTTTGTAAATAATCGGGTTACTTTCATGTTACATCTACTCTCGGTTATATATACATTCTACTAAATATAACGCCCTTTCTACTCATTTTAAACAAGAAAAAAAATGATAAAAACAAGCTACTGCTCAATTTTTAACTTCAATCTTATATAAATAACTATATTTTTACTAGTTTAATGTAAATTTTCTTTTCTTTTTATATGTAATACCTTTTATACTCTGAACTATATTAATGAATTCCTGGACGCTCTTAAAGTCTTGATATACGCTTGCAAACCGTATATAGGCTATTTCATCAATGTTTTTCAAGTATTTAAGGATAGCTGTTCCTATTTCAGAAGATGGTATCTCTATTTGTGCCCTACCATAAAATTCTCCTTTGATAACGTCTGCTACAGATTTCAAACATTCAATACTCACTGGACGACGCCTGCAAGCCACTAACATCCCTCGAAGTATTTTCTCAGTACTAAAAACCTCTCGCGTACCATCCCTTTTGAGTACATAAATTATTGAATCCTCAACAGTCTCATAGGTGTTGAACCTACTGGCACACTCTAAACACTCCCGTCTCCGCTTAACAGTATATACGTCTCTCGAAGAACGAGAATCTAGTACTCTCGCATTTAAAGAACCACAAAAAGGACACTTCATTCATCACCTCAGAATATCTCTTCCGGAACTCTCCAATACAAGTATAACACCTTCTGATAAATAATGCATTCTACTAATAGAAACCAGATTGTTACAGTATTAACACTCAATAAAACACACCTTTTCCACAGGACTTTTGTCAGTTATCCCCAATTAATGTGGATAAACTAAACAATTTTTGCCCTAATAAACACAACAAATGATTTTAAAATTGTATATTTCTACGGTAAATTATCATTGTAATGACATTCAGATATAAAGACGTAACCATTAAAGCCATAACCGTATTTATTATATTAACCATCTCTTCTTTTGCAATCTATGCTAACAATGATATTATTCGTAAGCAGCGGAAGACATTGCACACACACCATCAAACCTACCTAAAGATACTGAAAAAGTTTAATACCACCTCTCCTAACAAAAAAGAGGCTCTTGATGCCAGTGGGAAAGTATTGCAATATGCCTATTTTGTGCTCCATTCCAATATTTTTAAACCCAGCGTTAAATATCCAAAAGCATTACGCTTATACAAATTCGCTCTAAAATATAATAAAAACAGCACTGACGCAATGGAGAACATCAAGCTGATTGAAGGGATCTACAAGAGCATGAATAAAAAAATTCCTGAATGATAGAAAACTTGCAAAATTTACACAAACGGAGTGTATTGTTGTGAGGTAGAATAAATATATTGACGGGGCATGGCGCAGTTTGGTAGCGCACCTGCTTTGGGAGCAGGGGGTCGCAGGTTCAAATCCTGCTGCCCCGACCATTTAAATTCTTCCTACAAACATGCTTACTGTACAAGATTTCATAGAAAAACTCAATTCGTTCTGGAGCAGTAAAGGTTGCTCTATACTACAATCTTTCGACGTGCAAGTAGGGGCTGGAACATCACATCCAGCAACAGCTATAAGATGCCTTGGACCCGATCCCTGGAATGTAGCCTACGTACAAGCAAGCACCAGACCCACCGATGGAAGATATACAAAAAATCCTATCCGTAACCAACGGTACTATCAGTATCAGGTACTTTTAAAACCTAGCCCTGAAAACATTGTAGACCTCTATCTGGAATCATTAGAGTATCTCGGATTTGACACAAAGAAAAACGACATCAAGTTTATTGAAGACGACTGGGAAAACCCTACCCTCGGTGCCAGTGGAGTGGGCTGGGAAGTATCTTTAAATGCTACCGAGATTAGTCAGTTTACATTTTTCCAACAGATGGGTGGATTTGAATGTGAAAGTGTCTGCGCAGAACTTACATACGGTCCCGAAAGATTAGTACTGATGCTAAATGATGAAAAGTCTTTCTGGGAAGATCTTAAATGGAGCAACAATCTATCATACTCTGAAGCTGAACGTTTTAGCGAAGAAGAAGGCTGTATCTATAATTTTGAGATAGCAGACGTAGACATGCTAAAAAAGATGTTTGACATGTATGAAGCAGAGAGCAGACGCACTTCCGATACTGAAATTTTTTGGGATAAAAATCATCAGTTCTGGACAAGCATACAGAATGAAAATTGTGAAAATCCACTTGGAAGAAGACTTGTTTTCCCTGCATACGAACTAGCCCTAAAATGCGGTCATGTATTCAATCTTCTAGATGCTCGCGGTGCTATCAGCGTCAACGAACGCGCACAATACATTCAAAGAGTAAGAGCACTGGTGAGAAACTGTTGTAAAAATTATTTAGCTCAGTACAAAGAACCAGCTAAGACAAAATAAGACACTCTTACTTTGCAGAAGCCAGTTCAGTTCTTGCTTTTTCTAGCAACTCTTTCAACTTATGGGTTATCATGCCATTTGTTACTACCATTTTACAGCCATATTCATTCCCCATCGATAGCTTCTCTTTCTCTTTATGGCCAGCATGGGCAAGAGTATATACACCTAAACCATGTAGCCTCTCTGCTACTTTATCTACAGGAAACTCCTCACTAGATAAATTTAGAATAGCAATATCTGCTGCGGGAAGTTCTTCGGGATTTTTTGTTAGCAAAACAGCCTCATAACCCAATCCGCCGACCGTGTTGTTCAACCTACTCCCCCATAACAGGTTTTCATCTAATATTAATACCTTCACATTATATAGTGTACTCCTTTCACACTAGCACAAATCCATAAAGCAGTAAGATTGCATATGCATTTATGGATTAAAAATGGCAAGAATTATATTAAAAAGGAGATATTTTATGCAGCAGAATCAGCAACATGTAGAAGCCTGGTTGAGTCAGGTACAGAATAAAATTACGAATATAGTATTAGAACACCCAGAAACAAGATCCGATTTTCTTAAAAATTGCAGAGGATCCATTAAAAAATACATCGGTGTGGAGCTCCCTGCCGAATGGAATATCCAGGTAATAGATGCAGCTGATGCTAACGAAGTTGTTTTTGTTCTTCCTCACCATAATGTAGAACAACAACATGCATGTTCAGGCCATGATAGTTCATGTTGCTCTGGAAATGTAAATGATGCCGACCTTAGAAATGTTGCCGGTGGATCTTCTAACGGAGCTAACAATGCTAACATTCAGATTAAAATGGGTCCGGCTGGTATTGCAGGAAACACCTGGGAAAGTGAGAAGAGAGGTTGCTTTGTCCCCAAGCTTCAGAGTAACTTGCAGCACCCTATTACATACCCTATTACACCATCCGCTACTATTGGCGGAAATCCGTTCAAAGGGCCTAAGTAAGTTCCATTAAATAAGTTAGATTAATCAATATCGGTCATGGTGTATTAGTCTAACTTATAATTCCTTATTCCACCAAGGAATATAATGATAGCATAACATTCCAAAAACCCCAAACATTCCCTGGGTAACACTCATAATTAGCCAGGCATATGTAGCATCCCAGCCTAAGTGCACCATTACATACCAGGCTATAGGGATTCTAATACCCCACATATCGATGACAGTTATTATAAGTGGGATTTTGGTGTCGCCAGCTCCCTGTATTCCACCTAACAGAACAACACCGTAGGCATAAAGTGGAATGGTTGGACAGATATACATTAAGTATTGTACGGCTAGGTACATGACATCACCACTCGCACTATCTAATAAGAATGATATCAACAGCGATGGCATTAACAGTATGGCTATACACATCATTCCTGTAATAAATGAAGCGTAATGCGCACATCTCCAACCCATTTTAACGGCCAAATCCTTCTTCTGCGAACCTAAGCTTCTACCAACCAATACACTAGCGGCTGTAGCTAAACCCAGAATGGGGATAGAAGTAAATGCCTCAATTGCAATACCTGCTCTAGATGCGGCTAACACCTGAGTGGCATTCTCGGAGTAGGTAAGAATTTTATTAAACACCATATACATAGAGATGTTTATCATGGAAGCAAGAATAGCTGGAATAGCGATATCCAATACTTTTTTTGCTCCTGCTACTGTAGGAAGAGATATTCTGTAAATATCCTTAAAAAAATTCTTGGAAGCAATTGGTATATACAGCAAGAGAGTTAGCCAAAAACTCAAACTGCGGGCTAAACCAGCTCCGCCAATCCCTAATTCCATCGTATTTACAATAAAATCCTGAACTACTACTATAGAGTGTTTTGGCACAAAGAGATATGATAAACCCAGCTGGAGAAGAATCTGCACAAAGGCTATCATCATCGGCACTCTAGTATTACCTAAAGCTACAAACATTCCATTAAGAGCATGGATGATAAAAAGCGCAGGCACACCAATGCTACACCTTAATACATAATCTACAAGATACTGCTGCGCGCTTAAGTCGTTTTCAGGGAGTAACGTTCTAGCTATAATCGGACTAATATACAGGAACAATCCGCATAATAATATAGAGACTAAAATAGATGTAGATAAAACCTTATTGGCATTCAATCTGGTCTTAGCCATGTCGCCTTCCCCAACACTTCTACTAATGAGTGCTGTAGCAGAAGTTGCAAAAGCCCAGCCTACACAAAGAAATAGATATACTATGGTATTAGCGGTATAAAGGGCAGCTAAAGAAGAATCGTTTAAATGAGAAATTATTTTTACTTCAAAAAAGTCTGCTATTACAGGAAAGAAGTTTAACAGCAACACTGGCCAAGTTAGCTTCCATATTCCGTAATTAGAAGTGTCTATTGAAACTTTACTCATATCTAAACCAGGATTAAATCATCACCAGAGCCTGCTAGCAGACCTTATGATACCAGATAAATTAATCCCCATAAAAGTATCGGTTAAATTAAATATAACCAGTATTTATATTATGAAGAAACTACTATTTAACACACTTCTGTATCAAAAAAAGTTAATTTTCTTTATACGGACCAATTCACAACTGCTACTGAATAAAAAATGCAGGTAACCTAAACGTGGAGGTGCAGTAGCATGGAAAACACCCGCAAGAAATTTAATACTTGCCAAAACACATCCAGAGGAGTTTTTCTCCGAAAAAACTATCCCGCTGTTACTTATATAGCAAAAGGATATCAACACATTGAGAGAGGTAATTATTTAGAAGCAGAGTTAATTCTAAGAGCTGCTCTAGAGATGTATCCGCATAATGAAGAGCTGAAAATACTAGCAGCCGATTTTAAAAAATCGGTGGAAAAAAATAAGTTAGAAGTTAAAGATAATAGAACTTTTTCTAATAAATATTTTTTCCCTACAGTAGGGACACTTATAAGTTCCACACTCTTTTTCACGATATGTTCTACGCAATTAATTAATAATACTACACTCATTGAACCAAAAAAAAAAACCAAAACTATATTCTATACAGATTCTGAATTTATAAACAGAGACCAGGAATCGGAATATATTTTTGACAATAATACCAATAACAACCAGGAGGCACTAAAATCTAATGTTGCAGATACAGAAATTCTTCCTATGCCGATTAATATTTCTGAAAACACATTAGATACACCCAGTAACGATACGCTTTATGATAAAAAATCACCTGACGCAGAAGAAAAGGATTTAGAGAGAAAACCTAAATCTAACACTTCTTCTGAGATTATAGAAGTAATACCCTCAGAAGAAAATACAGAGAAGAAAACTTCTCATTCTCTAGATAATATCGATACATTGCTGAATGCTAACGAATATCAGTCGGCATTAGTATTGGCAGAAAAATATCTAGAGCAGAGTCCTTTGAATCCAGACTATTTAAGCGCAAAACTCCTACTCATTTGTACGGAATGTGCTTACTTAACTAGTAATTACAAAAAGGCACTCGGTTATGCAGCAAAAACATCTAGTATGTTAGATGTCCTGAACAAGGAGAATCAGAGTAATGAAAATTACACTAAAATGCTCGACAAGTGCAATATGTTAATATTAAAAATAAAAAACGTTCTGGAAGAGTAAAGATTATTTTCTTTCAGAACGTATATAATAATATAGTACGCACATAAATGGAAGAAGGTTCATTATTATATTTTTGGGTAAGTTTGTTGCTTGTAGCAGGTAGTTTTTTTTGCGTTTCTGCAGAATATGGTTTAATTGGTGTTAGAAAAAATAGGATTGAAGCACTAGCCAGAAAAAAGAATAAATCGGCAATATTACTAAATAGAGCACTAGACGATCTTGGCACATATATAGCAGGAATACAGATAGCTATCACTATGATTGGCATCGCTATAGGTGCCATAACAGAACCTTATGTGACGAGTCTCATTAAAAAAATTCTTCCGGATGAATTTAGTCTTACCGTTGGTACTTTTATATCTGTATTACTTGTAACTTATATATTGGTAATATTTGGAGAACTTGTACCGAAATATATAACTCTTAAACATGCAGAAACAGTAGCGCTTATTCTTATTAGACCCTTGCATGCTATTATTGTTTTTTTGAAGCCACTTATCTGGTTGGTAAGGCATAGCGGCGGACTGATATTGAAGCCGTTTAAAGTAGATATCTCAAAATTTGAAAGAGAAACACTCTCCAAAGAGGAGATTGCTATGCTAATAAAATCTGGCAGCAACGAAGGATTATTCGATGAAGAACATGCACAGATGGTAGCCAGAGCATTGCGACTAGACCGATTAGACGCTGCTGATCTCATGATACACCGATTAGATATCAAGTGGATAGACATTAACACCCCAAAAGAAAAATTATTTGAAAAATTAGCCGAAATTCCGCATAGCAGAATCCCTATCTGTGATGGTGATGTAGACAGAACAATTGGCATACTCTATCTACCAGATATAGCAAAATATTTTAATAAAAAAGATTTTCAACTGAAAAACATCCTCCATCCAGTAGTAATCATCCCTGAAAACTTATCTTTCAGCAAGCTGCTTACAAGAATGAGAGAGATGAAGTCACAAATCCTCGTAGTTGTAGACGAATACGGTGGAACCAGTGGCATGATAACACTCGAAGACGTTATTGAAGAGGTGTTTGGTGAATTTCAAGATGCATTAGAAAGTGAACGACCCACGCTAGAGCAGGTATCCGAGAATAGAATCTCTGCCAGAGCCGAAGTGCGATATGACGAACTTCTAGACTTTATTGGGATAGAAGACGAGTACGCTAGCACAGATACTCTAGCAACTATCATCATGGAACAATTAAGACACATCCCCATTGCTGGCGATTCTGTACGCACCAGCATAGGAGTACTCTGCGTAGAAAACATGGCACGAACCAGAATTACAAGAGTATCTATCATGCTAAATAAAGATATCGTTACTCAAAGTAATCATAATAAAAGCAAGAAGAAAAAGAAATCTTAATGGTTAACCCTGTAACAATCGCTTTTTCATCACATCTCCGCCATCGCAACAAACTTGCATCATAAGTCGCGAGTAAGGTACTATAAATATACACTATCATGAACAACATATTGAAAACAAGCATTAACACTGCCGTTCTATTCATCATTAATACTACAGCAGTATTTAGTGCAGAAGATAACATAAACTATTCCCTTCTACAAAAAGAAGAGCTACACGGTTCATCAAAAAAAAATATCGATATTATTTTAGAAAGCGATGCGGCATTCTATGTAATAGCGGGACTTAAACCTACATCGAGTCATGTACAGCATATGATTCGTTGGATAAATAATTCAAAGTATCCCCAAGACATCCGTACAAAGCTCGAAGAGCAGATGCAAAATAACGAACACCATTCACGTATTAATTGCTCTAGTTTAGACTTTTTGGATATAAGATACCCTTCCTCTCTTTTAGATCAGCAATCCGTTATATGCCTAGACTGTAAAAAGTATGTATATATCTCTCTCGTAGAATACAATCATCTTAAAAACAGCATGCCTCCTGCTTTTAGTGACATTTTAGGGGAATTTGAATATATTCAGGCATGTAAGATAAAAGGTCACTCCTATGCTACACCAATGTCTTGTTCCATGAATATGTACAATCAGGATGCTATAGAAAGAGTTGATGAAGAGATTATGAAAGAATCTTTTCAGCTATTAAAAGAAAAATTTGAATCAGAATATCCTGGGAAATTTCGCACAATCGCTACAGGAATGTACTACGGCTACCCCTTAATTGGATGTATTCAATTCGCTCAGCATCAATCCAAACTAGTTACGTGCATCTTGTTAGATAATATACATACAGGATTATCTGCTCCATATAGTTTCAGGATACAAGCAAAAAAAGATATTTGTGAAAGCATTGATATTCCTTACACTGTGCGTATTCAGGATAATTCCAAATTCTTTATTAGTCCCGAAGATCAAAATAAAATTGCTGAACATTTAATAGTAGATGAAACATTTACAGACCTCATAATAAAGCAGACTATCTTCAATAACTACTTTCAAACATTGATGCCTATTATTAAAGAAAAGCATTTAGACAATAAAGAAAGAAGAGAATTATTAACGCTTCTAATGAAGGATATAGAATCATTTCCAGGAAAAAACTTTTCTGAAAAAGCATGGAATGCTGCTGTTTCTAATGTTACTGATAGAATGGAAGGGAGAATACGCTTAAGTTCATAAATAACTGAGGGCATCTTTAAAGATGCCCTCAGTTATTTATGAATAAGAATTCAACTACTTACTTCATTAGTTCTTTTTCTCTTTCTCTTCTATCATACATAAATCTAGCAGGAACACCCGCTACAACAGCATATTCAGGAACATCCTTAGTAACAACGGCTCCAGCACCAACAATACTATGTCGACCTATCCTTACACCTGGCAATACTACAGTCCCTGTTCCTATATCAGCTCCTTCTTCTACTACGATACTCTTAATAAGAAGATCGGTCTCGATTATCTTTACATCTACCGGTATACCAGTATGGACAGAACCCAACATTTTCACTCCCGGGCCGATTCCAGCATAATCTTCTATCGTTAAATCTCGAGCATCAAAAAAGCAGTGCGGACCCACCCAAACTTTTTTTCCAATCCTAAACCTTCCATCATACCGTCCCTGAATAGTTACATTGGCTCCCAAAAATACTCCATCTCCAATACGGAATGTCTCAGGGTGAAGAAAATTGAATCCGGTAGAAACATTTAGTCCATTACCACAATCTAATGCTAGTGCTTTGATTAATACTCTCCGCATCATCTTGTCCATGAAACCATCACCGTGCATATATTTCCCGTACATTTCAATAAGAGAACTTGGTGAATACTGATTTCTTAGTTCTGCAGCTAATCCATTCTGATAACTTGCATCAATTGGAACTTCTTGCTTTCCGTGAAAAGCTTTTACTACTCTTGTTTCCATCTCTATCATACTGTTATACTCTCCTGTGCATGGAGGTTATTAAATTCATTTTTGTTGACAATTTCATTAATTGATTCAATAGTATAATTTATCTGATTATCGTTTAAATACGGGCAGATAGGCAATGAGAGTATCTCACCACAGACCCTCTCCGTAACGGGTAAATCACCAACTTTATATCCTAAAAAGTGATAGCATTTTTGCAGGTGCGCTGGAATGGGGTAATGGATTCCGGTCGCGATCCCTTTCTCTGTTAATTTTTTCTGTAATAAATCCCTATTGCTTATTCGAACATTATATACATGATACGCATGAGTGCTCTGAGGGTTAAGTTTTGGAATCACGACCATATTCTTATCCAACTGTGAATTGTACATTTCTGCAATCTCTTTTCTACGTGAATCCCACTTCGATAAGCTTCTTAATTTAACATCTAAAAAAGCTCCCTGTATGGCATCCATCCGGTAGTTGTAGCCTACTAAATCGTGATAATACTTCTTCTCCGCACCCCAATCGCGGAGCTTCCTAACTTTTGCAGCCAATGAGGAATCATCAGTCACCACCATGCCCGCTTCTCCACAGGCCCCTAAATTTTTACCCGGATAAAAACTGTAACACCCTAGAGTTCCGATACTACCAACTTTCTTCCCGTTGTAAAGGGTTCCATGAGCCTGAGCTGCATCTTCTATAACAGGGATGCCATATTTATTAGCAATGGACATAATGGCATCCATTTCAGCCGCCATCCCGTATAGATGGACTGGTATAATCGCTTTTGTTCTCGGAGTTATTTTTTCTTCTATTTTGCGAACATCAATCGTATAGTAATCTGGATGAATATCTACTAGTACCGGAGTCGCCCCGGTGTATTGGATACTACTTACGGTAGCAATAAAAGTATGGGAAACAGTAATCACTTCATCCCCAGGCCCTATCCCTAACGCTAAAAGAGCGAGATGGAGTGCGCTGGTACCACTGTTTACACCAATCGCATATTCTGTGCCCGATACTTCTGTAAAATTCTTCTCAAACTTTTCTACTTCTTTGCCTAGTACATAACAACCACTACTTAACACCCTTTCCGCAGCGGCTAACATAGCTATTTTATTCTCATTGTACTGTGCCTGAACATTTAAAAATGGAACCTTCAAAACCTACTCCCTTATACCGATGTATTCAGCTCTCTGGACACACGTTCCCTCATGTCGCCAGATACTCTACCAGGTACTCCTTTTACAATGGCGTAATCGGGAACATCTTTTGTTACTACAGACCCCGCACCAATCATAGCTCCCTTACCGATTGTTATCCCACACATAATAACCGATCCACTTCCGATTGTAGCCGCCTCTTTCACTAGGGTAGTCTCTAAACTCCAGTCCGATCCCTCTAATAATTTATCGCCATCCGATGATGCAGGATACCTATCGTTAATAAACATCACTCCATGACCCACGAACACTCCCTTTTCAAGGGTCACACCCTCACAAATAAATGAATGCGACTGGATTTTACAGAGCTCACCAATATCCGCTCCACTCTGAATTTCTACAAAAGCACCAATCTTCGTGTTACTTCCTATTCTGCACCCGTAAATGTTAACTAAAGAGGGCTGGAATATCGTAACATTCTCACCTAGTACTACATCGTCTTTAACTGCCATCTTCCAAAATCCCCTTAGTAATATATAACTTACTATCATTATATCTATACTTAACTGAGATCCGTATACTAGGAGTAAAATTTACAGGAGAAATATTTATGTAAGACTTTTTTTAATATATAAACTACTTCAAGGAGTAAAGAATTCATATTCCTTAGACAATTAACATAATCTATTGAATTTTCTTTCATAATAAAGAAGATGGGAGATTATCGAGAATCATCTAGTAACAGTAGTACATGGAAATTACTTGTATGGATCGCAGCATTTGCTAGCATGGTCTATTTTTTATATGCTGTGCGCGGAATATTATTTCCCTTTATTTTAGCGATTGTAATTAGTCTCATTCTCGACCCCAATGTAGAGAAAATTTTTAAAAAAGGGATTCCTAGAGCAGTAGCGGTTGCGATTGTATTCTTCTCTTTCTTTGGAGGCATCACCTTTCTAGGATTCAAACTATCTCCCATGATAGCCTCCCAATTTGCAGAACTAAATATTGCCGTTCAGGACCAAGTAACGAACTTCTCCGACATGAATGAGTTTGTAGATAGTTTTAACTTATCTAACACCAATCCACCCGAAGTTAATAGCCCAGCTTACTATATAGATAATTTTTTAGAACACAACCATAGCCTACTTCGAAAGATGGGGGTTCCTACCAACCGTATAGATCTAGTTAAAAAGTATATTCAACCACAGAGAGAGTCTATCGCCACCATATTAGACACGCTCTTCAATGATATATTTAGCATGTTAAAATCAATCGTCGGTCAGCTAGTTATGTTATTTTTTGTCCCGATTCTTGTATATCTAATGCTTAGCAATATGGCACTATTCCGCATTAAAAGTGTCCACTGGATACCCGTATCTATAAGAAATGAATTTATATCGGTTGTAACAGAGATTGCCAGAGTTATTACAAGTTATGTTCATGGTATAACTCTACTATTTTTAATGTACTCTACCATGGCAGCTATCGTGCTTACATTATTAGAAGTACCCTATTCATTCTTATTAGCTATTATTGCCGGATTTCTTTATCTAATTCCCTACATAGGATCCTGGATTAGCACAAGCCTTATCGTGCTTGTTACAGGACTCTCCGAAAGGCATGGTAACGCCTTTTACACGCTACACTCCAGCTGGGAATTTGCCCTAGTTTCAGCCGGAATTTTTGTTGTAGTAGCCATTGTATTCGACCAGATATTCTTCCCAACCATCTTAGGGAAATCGGTTGGTTTGCACCCCATCATCAGTCTGTTTGTTGTATTCAGTGCAGGATATTTACTAGGAATTGTTGGCATGATCTTTGCATTCCCCGTAGCAGGAGCTATAAAGATAATCCTTGAGAAATTAGTCTCCATTACAGCAAGTGAAAAAGCTGCCATGCAGAATCTTCCCGTAGTACCTAGCAGACATAGGTCGCTGCGAAAAATACGACTCAATTAATCGGACTAAAGCCCCTGCGAAGATCACGTAGTGAGGAGATGAGTAAAATAGCTTTAGCCCCACATCCAATCTGTCGCCCCGAAAAACTTATATATTTCGGGGTCCATGACCTTTTTTGAAAGCCCTTCAAAATATAAAAACGGCCGTCTTCCCGGCATCTTTAAAACGCCGGGAAGACGGTGGTAGTTAAGAGAGTCTTGTTAGTTTTTGAACCCGCATTTAGTGATTTTCTTTTAAATGTGGATCCCCTTCGAGGATGACAAAATAGTGGGGAGTAGAGTAATAGATTTAGCGCCACCTCTCACGTATTTAAAAGTTACACCTAGTTAGCCTATTAATATACAGCATTTACATATTATTTTCTTCCCCACTATTTTGTCATCCTCGAAGGGGATCCAGAGACATGTCAATTATTTCCTTCCTCATTTTGCTAGAACAGTAAATACTCCAAAACCGTCTCAGAAAATATATCCTATTCTTAATCAGGATACAAGATTCTTGACGTTAACATGGAATAATCTACTTATAACACCATGAACAATGTACCTATCGATGTAAGCAATTTAGAAGATAACGATACACTGCTAAACTTATACAAGCAGATGGTATATGCCAGAATATACGAGGAGAAGTGTAACCAGATATACCGATCTGGTAAAGCTGGCGGATACTTGCATGTATACATCGGTATGGAGGCACTCTCATCTGGTTGGATGAACTGCTTAAATGTGGGTCACGATTATGTTATAACAGCCTACCGCGATCATGCTCATGCCTTAGCATTAGGTAGCGATCCTGTTGCGATTTTTGCAGAGATAATGGGTCGATCGGGCGGATTAAGTAGAGGAAAAGGTGGATCGATGCACTTGTACGATCCTGAAAAAGGTCTGTATGGTGGATGGGGAATTGTTGGTGGAAACGTTCCTCTGGGAGCCGGACTCGCACTTGGAGCAAAATATAAAGGAGAAGATAGTGTTGTACTAAACTTCATGGGTGATGGTGCTGCTAATGCCGGCGTAGTATACGAATCGTTAAACATGGCTAAACTCTGGAATCTTCCCTGTATATTTATTATTGAAAACAATGAATTCGCCATGGGAACCCGACTGGAATACCACGCATCCGATACCGAGCTCTACAAAAGAGGATATCCGTTCGGAATGAAACATGAACGCATCGATGGTATGGACGTCCTAAACGTCATCAAGCAAGCTAAAAGAATTATTGCGGACGTTAGAGAGAATCCTCAGCCTTACCTAATAGAGATGATGTGCTACCGATACGCGGGTCATGGAGCGGCCGATAACGATCAGGCTCTATATAGAACTAAAGAAGAATTAGAAGAAGCAAAACTGAAAGATCCCGTTAGAAAATTAGAAAAACTCCTCGTAGATAAAAAAGTGTTAAACGATGAACTAATCGAGAGTATTACTGAAGAGTATGAAGAGTTAGTGGAAGATCAGTACCAAGAAGCCGATTCATCTCCATTCCCAGAATTACATGAAGTTTATGACAACGTATATACCGATATAACTGTTGAGAGGGGACACTAAAGATCATGGCAGAAATAACATACAGAGATGGAATACGTAACGCCCTCATAGAAGAGATGGACAGAGATAATAACGTACTTCTCATGGGTGAAGATATCGGTAGATATCAGGGCACATTCCGTGTTACTCAAGGACTTTTCGAAAAGTATGGCGGAAAGCGAGTAATGGACACCCCGATTGTAGAGCCTGGATTCACCGGAATCGCGATTGGAGCAGCTATGACCGGCTTAAGACCAGTGGTAGAAATGATGACCATGTCCTTCTCCATCCTAGCGTTCGACCAGATATTTAATCATGCCGCCAAAATTCATTATATGACCAACGGAATGCTAAAAGTTCCAATGGTGATAAGGGGTCCGTCTGGTGCTGCTAACCAGTTAAGTGCGCAGCATAGTCAATCGGTAGAAGCATGGTATGCTCATGTTCCCGGATTAAAAGTCGTAGCGCCTTACACTCCTGCTGATGCTAAAGGGATGCTAAAAGAAGCAATCCGTGACGACAACCCGGTTATATTCCTCGAACACCCTACACTCTATGCTACGAAAGGAGAAGTATCCGATGATGCAGAGAGCACCGTTCCTTTTGGAAAAGCCAATGTGCTACGAGAAGGAACCGATCTTACATTTATAGCTTATAGCAAGATGGTTCACGTCTGTTTAGAGGCAGCAAAAAAATTAGAAGAACAGAATATCTCAGCCGAAGTGATTGATGTGCGCAGCTTACTTCCTTTAGATATGGAGACAATTTCCAATTCTGTGAAGAAGACTAATCGGGCCGTAGTTGTCTATGAAGGATGGAGAAATGGCGGATTCGGTGCCGAAATCGCATCCAGAATAAGTGATGAGTGCTTCGATTACCTGGACGCACCAGTCAAGAGGGTCGGCGGATTGAACGTTCCGATGCCTTACGCTAGATGCTTAGAGTTAGAGTGTATTCCTGATGTAGAAAACGTACTTGAAAGACTGAAAGACATCTTATAGGCACTAAGGATTAGAGCTGAGAAGTTGTTTTAATCCTTAGTATTCAGTAAGTTTCTTAATCTCGTCCCGTACCTTAGCAGCTTTTTCAAACTCTAGACTCTTTGCGTACTGTTGCATCAGTTTTTCCAACTTACTCAGTTGTTTTTCATAACTCTCTTTCTTCCCTTTTTTACCAGGAACTAAAGATTTACTGTTCTTATCGTCTCTCTTAGTAGTTTTCTCATCATCTGCTTCATAGGTAAGCCGAACGGTATCATGAACTTTCTTATTAATCTTCTGTGGGATTAGATTATACTGCTGATTATACTCTTCTTGTCTCTTCCTTCTACGATTAGTTTCATCAATCGCCCTCTCCATCGATCCGGTAATATTATCAGCATACATAATCACCTTTCCATCGATATTTCTTGCAGCCCGACCGATAGTCTGTATAAGTGAAGTATCAGATCGTAAGAATCCTTCTTTATCTGCATCCAGAATGGCTACCAGACCCACCTCAGGAAGATCCAATCCTTCTCGTAATAAGTTCACACCAACTATTACATCATACTTACCCAAACGCAATTCGCGTAATATTTCGGGTCGTTCTAAGGCATCAATCCCACTATGGATATACTGAACCTTTACTTTTAAATCTTTTAGGTAGCCGGTTAAATCTTCAGACATCTTTTTCGTGAGGGTAGTAACCAGTATACGCATTCCTTTTTTAATAGTAAGCTGAATTTCATGGATAAGATTATCCACCTGATTCCCCACTGGACGCACCTCAATTTCCGGATCCACAATATAAGTTGGTCGGATAACTTGTTCTACAATCTTGTCTTGAACTTCTTTCTCAAACGGACCCGGGGTCGCGCTTACAAAGACCACCTGCTTCACCCTATCCCAGAACTCATCAAACTTAAGAGGCCTATTATCTAGAGCAGATGGCAAACGGAATCCGAAATCAACAAGAGTCGATTTCCGCTTCTGGTCTCCATTGTACATAGCGCGAATCTGTGGAAGAGTTTGATGACTCTCGTCTATGAATATGATGGCATCCTTCGGCAAGAAGTCGAGCAACGTATAAGGCGGAGTCCCGGCATTCCTTCTATCGAAGTATCTAGAATAGTTTTCAACTCCTGTGCAGTAACCCACCTCTTTAATCATCTCCATGTCGTAGGTTACTCGCTGCTTTATACGTTGAGCTTCAATCAGTTTGTTCTCTTTAGTAAACTTCTCTACCTGCTCCTCCATCTCCTTATTAATGGTTGCAATAATCTCGTTGATATGAGCCTTCTGAGCAATGTAGTGTGTAGCAGGGAAAATAGTGCAAGTCTTGGGGGAATCGATTATTTCTTGAGAGACTGGATTAATAATCCTAATCCGCTCTGGTACATCATCAAAGAATTCTATCCTCGTAATATAATCGCTATTTTTGGGCTGAACTTCTAATACATCACCTTTTAATCGGAAGGTTCCTCTTGTTAGTGCGATATGATTCCTTGTAAATTGCATCTCTACAAACTTACTGAGAACATCATCCATATCTACCGGTTCACTCACTGTAAAATTGACCGCCGCCCCCGCATAGGTATCAGGCGATCCCAGACCGTAGATGCAGCTAACCGAAGCAATAATAATTACGTCTGTTCTAGTTAACAACGCCTGAGTAGCTGCGTGCCGCAACCTATCAATCTCTTCATTAATCTGAGCATCTTTTTCGATATAAGTATCAGTTGTAGGGACATAGGCTTCTGGTTGATAGTAATCGTAATAACTAATAAAATATTCTACACAACTATCAGGGAAAAACTGACGGAACTCCTGGCATAGTTGAGCTGCTAAAGTTTTGTTATGAGCGAAGATGAGGGCCGGTCGCTGAGTGTGATGAATAACACTCGCCATGGTAAATGTTTTTCCGGTTCCCGTTGCACCAAGCAGTGTTTGACATCTATCGCCATCATTGAGTCCGTTTACAAGCTGCCGAATAGCCTCCTCCTGATCGCCTTTTGGAGTGAACTCGCTGTTTAATTCAAAAGCTAATTGTTGCCTAGATAACTGATTTTTCCCGTAATCCATTATTTTTACTGTCCAGTAATTCTAAGGATATCCGTTATTCGATCTTTTATGTGAGATTTTGATCGTAAATAGTCGGTTCTGGTGTATTTGTTTTTAAGCAAACTAGAAGAATTGTCATTCCCGTTTCAGGGAATCCAGTTCACCATAATATTTTTATTCCCTAAGCTTGCTAGTAATCAGAAGTAGGTTTTAGTAGGTCATGTCACCCCGGAATTTTTATTGTTTCCGGGGTGACATTTTGGATATAAGGGTGATTGCTAAAAGATCCCCCCGCTATTTGGTCATCCTCGGAGGGGATCCAGAAAAATGACTAACTGAGACACTCAACTACTCTTTTCTCACACCCAGCACACCTACCATATACTCCCGCAAATCCGATAGTACCAATCGATAGGAATCCGGTACAAAGGCGTCATCGGCATACACATCTAACCACCTGTTCAGCTTTTTGATATACACTTCAAGCTTATAAACATGGTTCAATCCTAACACACTTTCATCTTCGGAGGTCTCCTGCTTGGTTATGGTCGCTACATACCAACATAAACGGTGATGCTCACGAACCAACTGGAATAAGGCATCCTCTTCTGCAGGAAAGTAGATCTCCTTTGCCCAAAAAGAATCAATATCGTTTAAATACTGTTTACTTTTTGCTCCTAAGTGTTTTGCTATCTTACGCCAGTCGAAACCTTCCACATTGGACATATACAGATACTCTAAATAAAAACACTTAACGTAGTATCTGGCATCATCACTGCCACTCTCTAAAACTTCTTCGATAAATCCTAGTATTTTAGATGGAGAATCTTCTCCGGTAGAATCTTCGGATATACTATCCAGAGTGTATTGAGCAAAGACCTCTAACTCTATCCCGATATCTAACTGCTGATTAAAACCCGGGTGCAACCAGGAGGAGAGGTGGATCCGCCAAGATTCTGTAAAACCAGGGAACTTCAGGAGGAAGTAAGATATTAAATTTGAAGCGACTAAATCTTTACTTACATGAATACCTCGAGTTCCCTTACACGCATCGAAACTATCTCTTGAAAGTGGTCGTAAATAACTGTAAGTAATATCCGATTTTGATGGATTCAGATATACCCAGCTAGATAAACTTTCGATAAAACCAACACCAACCTCATTCTGCACAGAATCATCACCTTCTATGAAACAGCGTTCAATAAAAAGAAATATCTTGTCCAGTTCAGTATTATCAGCTTCTTCTTTTTTCAATAAAGCAGTAGCGTATTTGCAAAACTCTTCATATCCAGTAGTATGGGGTCGGTAGCTAGGCAACAGATTATCGTGCCAATCTTCAATAAACTTTTGCCACTGATTATTGAATCGAGGAAAATGTTTCCACATTAAGCTCGTTGCTTGGTGTAGATTAATAATCATTTGTACTCACCTTTCACTCCGTACTCTAAAAATTCAGCAACAGAACCATTAAGGGAAAAATCTAAGTCTGCATAAAGATTTTTTGCTACCTGTAAATCATGGCTTGATACTCCTGGATTATATTGATTCATGTTAATCCACTTTCTAATACTATTCATCTGGTCGGATGCTTCTTGATAGTGCCACTTTCCCTTTGTAGGCAAATTGGTTATTTTTTCGTTTCTAACTGCCGCTCCAAGACTTTTATTGCCTATTTCTCCAAATGGATCAAAAATAATATTTACTATTTTTCTTAATTCAATATCGTGTACCATTGGATATTCCATATTTATTATCATGCCCTTGATATATTCTCTATAGCTCGCATAATTGGATGGAACCTCTCTACTCTTTAAAGCATACTCGAATTTCTCCACCAACCGAGTGGACTTCCGCCGACCCTTCACACGATCTAAGAACCGTTGGACATAAGCCGACTTCACCAACCGACCCGCAACCTGGGGTTTAACTTTTTTCAGCAGGGCAGAACACTTCCGCATGGCCTTAGGGAGTTTAACCGATTTCCCGAATTTACTTCCTGTAGCAGCCGCTTTTCCTGCTTTACCTACTTTACCCAGCACACCAAGAGTAAACCATTCACTCCCTTCACGTGCTCCAAATTCAAAGCATTTTCCAATGTCCTGAGCATAACGCTTATCTACCCCCACTTGCCGTAGACCTCTAGCAACACTCTTTCCTAATACATGAGCAGCAGGTGCTACGTTTTCACCTACTTTATCCAGTACCGGACCCACTGAATGTTCCCAGGCCCAGCCTACACCTCTACCTACAGCACTAACACCACTTACGGCTGCACTTCCTACATACGAAGAATCTTGCAAACTTTTTACCGCAGCAGCAGCACACTCCGCGGCTTTGGGTCCGTAATGGCCCGCAGCATTCAGAAGAGGAGTATCGGTTTCATCACCACTAGAAAAGTACCCACTATCGTCAGCGGGAACATCTGGCTTAGAAGGTCCTCCACTGGCGGAATCGGCGCTGGTTGGTTTTCGGTCGATTTTTAAATCATCAGCAATCCTCTGCATCAGATCGTCTATATCCTTATCGCCTAGCTCTACTTCTTTAGGCTTGTCTACGGTATCTGCTTTTGGAGCACACGGTGCTTGAGGAGCATTGGGAGCACGCGGAACAGGTGGTGCATTGGGAGCACTTGGTGCTTGAGGAGCACTTGGTGCTTGAGGGGCCGAGGCAGATGTTGCACTGGATGTGGAAGCTGTTCTATCAGGATGATGCTTTAGCTTATCATCAGCTCCATGTTCCAATAGAATTGCTTCACAACCTCTATTTCCCTGTTTTCTAGCCAAATCGAGTGGGGTGTTGCCCTCGTAATCAGCTAAATTTGGATCCGCTCCAAGCTCCAGTAGAGTCCTTGTCGGTCTACATTCTATACAATGTCCAAGATAACACTCTCTATGGAGCAGTGTCCACCCTCTTTTGTCTGTAGATTTTATAGTAAAACCATTATCTAAAAGCAACTTTGTGAATCCATCTGTGTTATTTTCCCATATTAAATCGAGATATGCTTCACCCTTGTCATTAGTCAAATTTGGATTAGCACCATGTTCTAAAAGAACTTTTACTACTTTTGGATATCCCTTAACGCTAGCTACGTGGAGGGGTGTATTACCATCTCTATTACCTATATTAGTATCAACTCCACGATCTAAAAGAACTTTTACTACTTCTGTGCGTCCTCTCATGCTAGCTTTATGGAGGGGTGTATTACCATCTTCGTTACCTAAGTTTGGATCGGCACCGTGCTCTAAAAGAAGTTTTACTACTGCTTTGTGTCCTTTTTCGCTAGCCATGTGGAGGGATGTATCACCATATTTATCTCCTGAATTTGGATTAGCACCATGTTCTAAAAGAAGTTTTACTTCATCTGTATAGGCTTGGCTAATTAATTCGCTCTGGCTAATTAATTGGAGGGGTGTTCTACCATATTGATCCGCTAGATTCAGATTGGCACCGTACTCTAAAAGAACTTTTACTACTTCTGGATCTCCTCTCATGCTAGCTCTATGGAGGGGTGTATTACCATCTTTATTACCAAAATTTGGATTGGCACCGTACTTTAAAAGAACTTTTACTGTACTAAATATAATGTAGTGGTGGAGAGGTGTATCACCATTTTTATCCGCTAGATTTAGATTAGCTCCATGTTCTAAAAGAACTTTTGCTATATCACTTCTTCTGCAGCAGTGGAGGGGTGTCGTACCATAATTACCGCCTAAATTAGGATCAGCACCGTGCTCTAAAAGTAGCTTTACTACTTCTGGATCTCCTCTCATGCTAGCTCTATTGAGGGGTGTATGACCATCTTCATCACCTAAATTAGGATCGGCTCCATAAGCAATCATTTTTTGAACTAGTTCAAGATCATCTGGTTTAATAAGGATCATGTTTAATAGTGGTTGGCGATATCTTCCCCAAATTACTTTCATATTCGGATCCAGACCGTATTCCAAACAGAGAACAAAAACATCTTTCCTTTTTTTGACCTCCAACATCATCCGAAAATCAATCCCTCTTTCAGGACTAGACCCGTATTTAAACAGAATCTTAAACACCTTTATCGGCAAATTTCTTACTATCCCATACTGGATAATAGAATAACCCTCCTCTACATCGCAATTAACATTTGCACCGTGTTTGGCGAACATCTTCACGAAAGAATCTCTTGTGTCCCCAGACATACTGGTGAGAATAATCCCTAAAATAGGTGAGGACGGGGTATCGATCAACTTTACGTCAGCACCGTTCTGCAACAAGAAGGCAGCTAGACCAATATCCTGACCCTTTACTGCGCTTAACAGGGGATACTCGCTAGTAAGAGGCGGCATCGGTCTGGAACATGCATTCACATCCGCACCATTTATCACCAGCAGATAAATAATAACCGCATCCTCGGGAATTTTCGCTAAGTTTAATGGAGCAAATCCATCACTATTCAACGCGTTTACGGTAGCACCATGTTTAATTAACTCTTCCGATAGAGATTCATCTCCGGCCCGCGTTGCCGCATGAAGCGGAGGCTCCTTATCGGGAAACGGAGCATTGAGATCTACCCCGTAAGCAATCATCTTCCGCACCACTCGTTCTTCCTTGGACAAACTAAGATCATCCCAATCCGAAGGCGGCCCTCCCATTAATCCAGCGGACTCCTCAAATAGTGCGCTAATGTCAAAATCTTCACATGCACCATACGCATGTATCCCCATAAAAACGGCTGCTAAAACGAATAATTTTTTCATACTCTCCTCACTCAATTAATAAAAAGATTATAGCTAATGGGTTACTGATAAAATCAACTGCATGAAGCAACACTGGTATATATGCCAGCATAAAACTATAACTCTCTTTTGCTTATTTTAATATGAGACTTATACATATCTTCAATATTTATAGAATAAAAGAATAGTTACACTTTTCCCTGAAAACTTAGGCATAGAGACCTAATATTTTCCGACTCGGAATACGATTTATGGAAGAAACATGAGGCCTCCGACTAAATAAATACGACTTTCATCCGATATTTGACCAATCCTTTAAAAATAAGGTTAAACTCATAAATAGAAAATGAAATTAGATTCTATTAAGTACATATACTTAGATTTAGACGACACACTCTGCACGTACTGGTGTTCAGCAAAAGCGGCCTTACTTGAGGTGATTGATTCCCATTTTCCAACTAAAGAAGAATCTGATAAATTCTACAATATATGGTGCAAAAAATTCGATTATATTAGAAGAAGTTTGAAAACATCTGAATGGTACAAGCTATATCTGGAAAGTGAAACTCCCATTAGAAATCGGGTATTCCAAGAAGCTTTGGAAGAGCTTGGAAAGGATAGCTACGAACTAACTACCATTATGAGCACAGAGTATAAGAATAAACGACTAGAACTTCTCGATTTCTTTCCTGAAAGCTTAGATTTTTTAAAGGCCATCCACTCCAAATATCAATTAGGACTTATTACAAACGGCCCAAAGGATATTCAGCGAGATAAAATTAAAAAACTGGATATAGAACAATATTTTGATAAGATTTTTATTGAGGGTGAGATGGGATTCGGCAAGCCCGATGAGAGAGTATTTCAGTTAGCCGAAGAGCATGCACCATATAAAAAAAGCGAACTGTTGATGATTGGGAACGCTTATCCTCAGGATATACGGGTACCTACACAACGGGGCTGGAAGGTCGCATGGATACAGAGGAGTACGGATATGCCATTTAGCCTACAGTTAACCAAACCCGATTTTACTATTCCTCAAGGTTGTCCTAAACCAGCTATCATAGTTAACAATCTTAACTCTATTTTAGAAAGTTTAGAATCTGGTACCCTGAATGTATGAAGTTATGCAGATTTAGGTTAGCAGACGATAATAATACTATCCATACTGGCATTTATAAAGACGGAAAAATATATCAGACCGAGGGATTAGTCCCTGTAAGTGTACACGAATTTAGTAACATAGAACTCCTTAAACCCACTGGAACCCCTCTTAGTGTAAGAAAATATGAATCGTTCAATAGAGGTACTAATAATAGAGCTCTTTATTACAGTTACGGTAATCCTACTAATCTATTAGAACCTGGTCAGTACTTCCAGTTAAATGATAACATCGAAGATATAGATATTACTGTAAGGATAGGTTGTGTTATTCAACAGCCATGTTTAAATACTGGGTTATTAGAAATACCGAACCATATCCTAGGATTCCTCCCGATTGTAGAAGTAATCTCCAGGCAGATTCTTGATGAAGAGCAGGTGCAAGGATTGCCAGCTTGCAGGGGGAACGATATAGTCTACATACCTGGCCCGATTATAATTACAACTGATGAATGTTATCCGGAAAAGAAAGAAGATTCCTTAGATAATTTAACTAGCATCTGGAACGTATCGTACTCCGCCGATAATAATGAGATTGGAAACTGGAACGTGGATCAGGGAGTATCCTTCGTAGATATGATAAAACACGCCTCGCATCACATACTAGTTCATCCTGGAGAGATGTTGCTCTCACCGCCGCTGAATGTACCCTCTATAAAAGAGACCTCTCTCAAAAGATACTTACAAGCAGGCGATTCTCTTAGCATCAAAGTAGGGGATCTTGGAATCGTGCAGGTAAAATTGCTATAGGAGTATATTTATCATCATGTCTAAAGCAGAGAATAGTATCGTAAAAAAATTATCAAATAACTTAACCGTAGTAATAGAACCAAATCCCACCGTCGAATCGGTAGCAGTTGGTATGTTCTGTAAAACTGGCAGCATTGATGAATTTGATGATGAAGCAGGTATCTCTCACTTCATTGAACATATGCTCTTTAAAGGTACAAAAACAAGATCATCTAAAGAGATAGCTGAAGCTGTTGAAGGGAAAGGAGGAGTTCTTAATGCTTATACCGATAAGGAAGCAACCTGCTACTACTGCCTTTCTTTAAAAGATAATCTCGTAGACGATATAGATCTCCTTGCAGACATGCATATGAATTCCGTATTCGATTCCGAAAGCCTAGAAAACGAGATAGGCGTAGTACTAGAAGAGATTAAACGTGGAGAAGATGAACCAAGCGATTTTATTCACGAACTACATTTAGAAAAAAGATGGGGAACGCACCCTTATGGTAAACCGATAATCGGTACCACAGAATCGGTAAGTAGCTTCAGAAAGGAACACATCCTTAAATATATGGACAGAAGATACCATGCTGGTAATTTAATTCTCTCTGTAGCAGGAAATATTAATCCGGATGATGTAATGGATATTGCTGAGAAGAAACTAGGCAGTATAAAATACTTAGAAGAAGAGTCTACCCCTATTGAAAAACCCGTTGGTACAGAAGCGATTAACGAAATATCTAAGGATGTAGAACAGGTCCACTTCTGCATAGGAACAGACGTCAACTCTATTTACGACTTTGATGATGTATACACCTGTAATGTTCTGAATAGTATCCTAGGAGCAGGGATGAGCAGTAGACTTTTCCAAGAAATTAGAGAGCACCGCGGATTAGCTTATGCTATTGGTAGTTATAAAATTTACTATAAGCCTGGAGGCATCTTTAATGTATTTGGGGGAACTAGCCCGAAAAACTGGAAGTTGGTACAGGAACTGGTAAAAGAAGAACTAGAAAAAATCAAGATCGGAGAGGCTAGCGATCAAGAGCTAGAAAAAGCCAAGAACAGCGTTTGCGGTCAGATGGTGCTGGGTACGGAATCGATGAATGCTAAAATGCAGAGAAATGGTCGTCAGATGTTGTTCTACGATAAACTTATTCCGATGAAGACTACCATCGAAGGGATAAGAAAAGTTACCTTAGCAGATATTAAGAAATTTGCTAACAAGATATTTGTTAAAGAGAACATGAATACAACAGCTATAGGTCCGTTTTAGAGAGTGTGAGATTGCTCCGCTCTCTATTAAATTATTATCCTCGAATAAAACTACCTTAATGCTTTCTGCCTACCTCTAGCAATGCAATTCACTACGGGCCTAAAGTCCTTGCGGTGAAATAAGCCTTTTAAACTGTTTGTTCAAGTATCGTCCATGTTCATATACTCTTTTCCAGGTTTAGAACATGATAATTTTCACCATAATGACGAAAGGTTTAATATGGAAAGAATACTAAGGTAAAAAATTATTGGAACGGCAATTAAGTTCCAAATAAACAAAGGAGGCTAGGTTTTAAAATGAAAAACAACAAGAATATTAAAAAAGGTGCAGCCTACGAACTTTATTATATGGGTTGATGAATTGAAGCCATAAAACGTTGGCGAACTAAGACTCTTTAGGATCACACACTGCATAAAAAAGTGTGTGATCCTCGTCAATTAATAAGATCTAAGAATTAATTTCTATAGACGTTCTTCTTTTTTCTCACTATTATCTATTAATTTACTCGTATAAACACTACTGGTAACCATAATAGCAAACATAAAAAAGGCTGATACAAGAAACATGAGATCTATCATCTTATTGTAAAGAAGGCAACCTCCAATTATCGCTCCACCTATATTGCCTAACATCATTGATATTAAAGCTGATAAATACCAGAATTCTGAAGAGATTCTACGGGACATCATCTTATTCTCAATAAATCTTTTCATTGCAACTGTCACTGCAACCAACAGGGAAAGCATCACGACTGCTGCAGGGTTGCTATATATATTGTAATAATATATCACCAGAGTAAATGCCATTAAATAGAAGCAGCTTCTGAGAAATTCGGATGAGAAATTTCTATAGATAGGATTATTAACAAGGAAATTTTGCACCAAATTTGTAACTATACCTCCCAAAATGATGGTTAATCCTATCATGAACATCCCCTCTTCATTTTTATATAGAATTATAGAAAAGTATGGTGTCAGGATGTTAGTTGATAAGGAAAAAAGAAAATTGATAAGAAGAAGGAACCCGACTGTCTCTCTCTGAGATGAATAAATAGCCATAAATTCCTTCCAAGATATTGGAGACCTTTTGGTATGAATGCTTATACTATTTATTTCAGTCTTATCCGCAAACAACATGGGTAAGATACTCATTAGAATTAGTGCTGCGCCCAGATAGAGGGACATCTGCAAGGAAGAATATTGAGATAAGTAGATATACGAAGTTACTAGTGCAATTCCGGAGAGCCTTCCTAGGTTATTGAGTATCCCAGAATATAAGAAGTTGTTGTTAGCTATAAGAGCTTTCATCAAACTATTAATTGTATGAAAAACTACACATATACCTATCCCTGTTAAAAATCCGCCTATAATAGGATATAAAATGTTTGAGCTGAAACTGCTCAGATATATTCCAAAGCCTGCCAAAAATATGGTACTACATAACAGAATCGAGTTATATTTAGAATTTATTCTAGTTAACAATAAACTAGATATAATAATGGCTGACCAAAGAGCACACTGACTGATAGTAAAGTAGTAGATTTTATCTTCCTGTTCCATCCACAGACTGTAGTAGATTTTGTATGCGGAGATACCAGCATAGAAGAGGATATAAGTGCTGTTCAACGCTATTTTATTCTGTTCATATTGTTTTGGAAGAGTCATCTTTTTATTCCCCTCTTAATGATACGTAGCTCTCCCAGGTAATTTGGTTTCAATTTTTCTAATTGAATACTCTCCATCTTTATTTTTGTGTTGCCTATATTCATCGTGTTAGCTTGTGCCTCTAGTTAGAATTCTTTTTACCATTTATTTAGTACACACAAATTTATAATACTGAATAATCCATTAACAATAATATTCGTATTATTACCTGAAAAATACACTTTCTTTAATATATATCCAATAAAGTGCAACAATGTGCATTATAGTTGTATATTTTAACCTGTATTGTAAAAACACTTTTTTGAATAATTATGCTACCATTTTACTTCTAAAATATAAAAGAGTGGCAACTTCCATTTAGCGCAACTTTATAGAAAATAATGAGAAAAAATCCCCGCAGGCTCTCATCCCACGGAAAGGACTTTAGAACTAACTACTTCTTACAAAAAACATATTTTACCAGTAGATTATAGAAGATTTATACATTAATGCATTATAGTTATTGTATAGCATGGGAAAAAATGTGCAACAATAATGAGTGCTGGTACACATTCGAATCAATAGATTATAAGCGGTGACTATTCCAGCTAAACAAGGAGTTTAAAAGATGGATCTTCCTAGAGCATATGAGCAGAATAAAATAGCGTTGAACAGCACTTATATCCTCTTCTATGCTGGTATATCCGCACACAAAATCTACTACAGTTTGTGGATGGAACAGGACGGAAAGATACATTATTCTACCGCAGCATATTGCTCACAGGCTTTTGCTATTTTAATAACAAGCTTACTATTATCCAGAATCCAACCTAAATATAACTTAATCCTGCTATGTGGCACCATGTTTTTGGCAGGCTTTGGAATATATCTGAGCAGTTTCAGCTCAAACATTTTATATCCTATAGCTGGAGGATTTATAAACGGATTTGGAGTATGTATTGTTTTCCTTACTATAAATAGTTTAATGAAAGCACTTACTGCAAATAACAACTTCTTATACTCCGGAATAATAAACAACTTAGGGAGACTAATGGGAATTGCTCTGGTAATGGCATATCTATACATGTATCAACCTGCATCTTTGCAGAGTTCCCTCTATCTGGGCACAGCACTGATTCTAATGAGTATCATACCGATGTTATTTGCGGATAAAGCTAAGATTAATACTACTAATATAGATCTCACTAAAAATACAATAATCTGGAAAGAATTTTTAAAAATGTATTCAAACGATAGAGAGATCCTTTCTCTTGGTTTGTTGATGAATTTTTTCTTCGCTGTATCTATCAATGTTCTCTTTCTTTATTTTCCAGTGATTCTCTATAGGAACGGTTCGGAATTGTTTACGATAGGATACACCATGATATTAGGAATGTTAGCTGTGATTGTAGGGCAAAATTTTTTCATGCATTACCCCGTAAATAGAGATTTTTCGAAGCGGTTTATTAGAGGAAATATCATTTTGATGGCACTTATTCTTTTGATGTACAGCCAGAAAGTATTCAGTTATCCAGTAGGAATTATGCTCTTTTTCCTACCAGCAGCATTAACAAATGCCACAAAACGATTTATTGAGAACAGGGTAGTATCTACCATCTCAAAATCTTGGCTCTCTGTAATATTAATCATTACTATGCTGGGAAACATTGCTGGAGTACTCATAGGTGGATTTTTAATCTACCATCAGATGATAGACCAGATGTTTATTGTTTCTGCCATTTTTACTATCATTAGTTGGGTAGTGTGTAGTAAATATACTGAGAAAATACGAGCGGTACGGATGAAAAATATTTCTAACTATACCGAAATGCCGATTGAGGAAAAATAAGCAGACCCCTTTCCTCTCTAGGTTAGATTCTCTGGATTCAACTGGAGCAGATCTTTTGGTATAAACATCCCATCTTTCCTTATAAGCTCTCCATCTATCCATATTTCTCCACCGCCGTATTCTGGTCGTTGTATCTGTACCAGATCCCAGTGCACCGATGAAGTGTTCCCGTTATCACACTCTTTATAAGCTCTTCCAGGTGTTAGGTGCATACTGCCAGCAATCTTTTCATCAAATAGGATATCGTTCATTGGCTCGGTGATCAGCGGATGGAAGCCTATCGCCCACTCACCAAAGTATCTAGCCCCTTCATCGGTATCGAGTATATCGTTTAGTTTTTTAACATTATTATCCGCAGTAGCCTCGATAATTTTTCCTTCTTTAACCTTAAAATGTACATTAGTGAAACTAGTATTCAGGTAGGTGCTAGGAATATTGTAAGTAATTTCACCTTCCATAGAGTATCTTGTTGGACATGTAAATACTTCACCATCTGGGATATTGTACTCACCAGTACATGGTATGCCTGGCAGACCCTCTATGCTGAATCTTAAATTTGTTCCAGGGGCTTTAATCTGCACTTCCTTTCCGGCGGTCATCCTTTGGGCTAAAGGTTCTGCTGCTTTGGCCATTTTAGGATAATCGATTGTACATACTTTCAGAAGATAGTCTGTAAATGCTTTGGTAGATTTGGATGCCATCTGAGCAGCCGTTTGGGATGGCCACATCACCAGCACCCACTTTTTATTATCTAGTATCTCGTTCTGTGCTGCTCGTAAACCACTTCTCCAGCGCGCCATGTCTTCAGTCGGGACATCGGCTAAATCGAACGGATTCGTGTCTGAGAATAATTTGATTAAAGCTGTACATTTTTTCACTTCTTGCAGATCTTGTTCACCTAATTTCTTTATGAACTCATCTGAAGAACCTGGCACCTGCGCTGCTAATGGCAGGCTACTTTTCATCTTAACCATTACCTTGGCACCACGCTGATATGCTAACTTAACCAACTGTGCGACTGGCTCAGGGGGAATATTATCGGTAGATATCAGAAGCACATCATCACTATTTAGACGTATCGAATGGTCCATTAACAAGTTAAATAGTTTAATTACTCTTTTATCTACTAGCATAATAACTGTAGTATACCGTTGCTAAATAGATTAGAAATATAAACTCTTTTTATTATGGATAAATACTTCAATTCTGCAAGTTTACTCTTCCGTTTAGTATATCTTCTAAAATAACAAAAATCCGAAACAAAGGAATATAGGTATGCGATTCCGCAGGAAGTTTATAATATTGTATTTCTTCTGTTAATACTAGTACTCTATGTTGTAACATAAGTAAATACAGATTGCTCATTATTTTTTTGCCTTTTTCATCACGTCTATTTCTTTTATCTCTCATTTTAGCTCTAAGTTCTTCCACGGTGGGATATAAACATTTTTTAGCATAGCTATGTATTATGTTTTGTATTGAGATATTTTTTCTTATTTCATTTCTAGAGAGAAGACAGCTTCTAACCACTTCATCTTCTAATTTTTTATTATCTACTAAAAAAGTAATCTGTTGAGAATCCTTAGCAGGACCCTCTGGAATTGTAATTACAGAATACTTGTCTCCTGAAAACACACCCGATTCCTTGATGAGAAATTCACGGAAATCTTCTGGAGGCACACGTCCAACAAAGGATGAATTTTCATCACCACTTTTTAGCAATAGCGGATAAACTATCTTACCGTTTTCACCTAATACTTTCACTGCAGAATAACAGCATGTTGTAAAATGCAGTAGAAAAGAGCTAACAGCACTGTCCATCATTACAGAAAAATTCCGATTAATCGCATCGATTTTTTCTAGAGGAATATATTCACAATTAGATATTAAACTCAGACTACTTAATGTAGATTTTTCCCGTTCTAGCGAATTATGACCATTCACATTTTCGATATCGGTTCTTTTTGAGCTGTGCAATTTTGGAATAACTCCCGTATTCAAAAAGTCTGAAACATCTATTAAATGGTTCATCGCATGTTCTACAAAATTATCTATTAATTTATATTTCTTTCTGGAAATAGAAGCCGTTAAGTTACTGCTAAATTTAGCAAATTCTTCTTCATCTTCTTTACATATCTCAAGACATTTTTTCGGAGTACAGTACTCTGATAGTTCTTCTCTCAAAGATTTTATAGAATCGGGATGTGATATGCCTCTTTCTAAAATTTTTTGTTCTAATAATTCTCTGATAATATATCCACGATTGATGATGTACATATATCTCATAGGAGCAGGAATCGCTGCATCAACCCTCTCCATTAGATAAGGATAGTGAAGATGATTATAATTTATCAAACTTTCTGAATAATCTCTTACGGCAGAGGCTATTTCAGAGTTTTTTTGAATGCTACCATTTTTTCTTCGAAATTTATCAAATCTTTTTTTAAGGTTTCTTCCGCCATTTATAGGTGAAGATCTCCAGAGTCTATTTATATCTTCACCATAATTCTCGGGGACAATATAAACATAATGTTCTGATAGGTTATCAGGAATGATTAATAACTCTTCTCCTTGCAGGTGCTTAGAAAAAAAATCTGACAATTCATCCATTGAAAAAAAGTTAGTTATTTTCAGCTCTTCACTAGAAAGAGCTATGTACTTTGCATTCCCACCAAACACTTTATAGACATCTTTCTTAGAATATCCATCACTAGCATCTAAATGATAGATCTCTGAAAAAATATTTTTAGCACTCAACAAACCTTTAATCTCTAACAATGACGGAAATAAATCTTCCAAAGGAGTCTTCTGTGCTGCCGCATCACCTATGTCACATATTAAAAAGGCAAAAATAACTGTTTTAATGATATTAAAATACTTCATGTAATTATAAGGAATAGTACCCTACATATACAAATGTTAAAGGAAAGCTAATCATTTCCTTATCTATAAATATCAGGTAAACTAATGAAAAAGGCGCCGTACCCAAGTGGTTAAGGGGAGAGTCTGCAAAACTTTTATTCAGCAGTTCGAATCTGCTCGGCGCCTCCAAATGTTTAGAGTCTGAATCTGTCATCGACTTATGAATGTTCAACATGCTCCAGTAATACATACCTCGGATAAAAGCACACTACCCATCCAAGAGCAGATCACGCTCTCCTCCGATAAATTCCAAGGTAGTTTAATTCAGCTGGTAGAAGCAACCAAGAAACATCAAATCTCTCTTAACGAAATATCTCTACTCCCATTCTGTACATCGTATGTAGAGTATATTATCCAGAATAACAATTTACAACTTGAAGAGAGTATCCTTGCATATTCACTATTAAGCTACCTACTAGAAAAAAAGTCCTCGGCTCTACTTGCTCAACCATCCGAGGATGAACCTGAAGAAGAACTGCAATTAAGAAATACTTTAAATGAGGAAGAGATCGCCTATATAACAGATGCTCTCATGGAACTTCATGAGCAAGCCAGCAAGTATCAACTACAAGGATTTATTGATGATTCTATCTATAAAAACAGAAAACGAGTGGAGGTCACCCTAAATCCGGAAGTACTTTCTGGATTATTAACCAGAATGATAGAACAAGCCAATCATCCAGCTCCACAGATTTTATCTAAACAGAGAAGATCGTTAAAACAGATGATTAAACTAGTATACGCATCTCTAAAGCCCACATTCACTCCTCTTAGCGAGGTAATGGGATTCACCTATACCAAAGAGGACTGCGTATGGTGGCTGATGTCTATCCTGGAACTAATTAAAGAAGGCAGAGCTAGTGTGAAAATTCAACAAGATGAGGTACTCTTCGCAAAGATATGAATGGCTTCGATGAAAACAAACAGAATGAAGAGATGCACAAACTATTCACCCTGCTCTTTACCGCTCAAGAACCTGTGGAAGAGATGAAGCTAATAGAGATTTTTCCAGAACATTCTGAGAACATCCTAGATCTTTTAGCAAATTTCAAAGAATACCTTCATGAAAATACACCACTATCCTTTAAAAAAATCGCTGGAGGATACAAACTTTGCACTAGGGTAGAATACACCGCCTGGATCCATGAGATACTACCTCCTAAAAAACAACGACTCTCCAAAGCACTCCTCGAAGTACTCTCCATCGTAGCCTACTATCAACCAATCACTGCTCAGGACATAGAAGAACTAAGAGGATCACCGCCAGATTACGCAATTAATACTCTACTTGAAAGAGACTTCATATATGTAGTAGGGAAAAAAGAGACTCTGGGCCGACCCAATATCTATGCCACTACCGAACACTTCTTAAAAGTATTCGGATTAAATTCTTTAGATAATCTGCCTAAATTAGAAATTGCACCGCAACTTCCAGTCCATACAGAAGAGAGAGAGGATAATCTTGTGGGAGTGGGTGGTATCTCATCTTTGGGGAAATAAATGAGATACCTTATGGTTAGGGATTGTTATGTGCTGCATTTGGTTTTCTCGGTTTATGTAGTTGTTGTTTTGCTTCGAGATACTAATAACCGTTTTTCTTAGTTTTCTTTTAGTTTCTCTACTCCTCCTGGAGGAGTTATCTAATTCAACCATTTATATTATGAGAAGGTTCCACACTCCCATTTTTTTCTAATTTTTCTTGCTTTTTCAACATCTTCATACTAAAAAACAAGAAGAGTGTACCTATAAGACAGAGGCTTAAGGAAAAAATTATATCATAAATCATAATCTGAATAGTTCCATAAATCTCGTCGATATTAACAGCATTGTCCGACGGTTTCACTTTAACATGATCTATTAACGAAAAGGATATAAACTGCAGAATTCTGTAGATACCGTAAAGATTTATTGCAATCCCTACAGTAGTAAGAAAAAATGGAAGTTTACTCTTTTTATTCTGCTTCTCTTGCCGATTCATATTTTCTATCCTTTATTAAGTATTTATAAGCTAAACAGATATTAACAACTATAAGGCTACCACTTAATACGTAAGGCCCCCAAGAATACGCTGCTAACATCATATTGGCCAGAATACTACCAACCATCCTAGCCATAGACGTCAACGATTGAGTAATACCAAACACCCCACCCTGATTATCCTTATCTATATTCTTCGAAATTATCCCAACAATACAAGTATCTATTAATGTTCTCGATAATCCCATGGCCAGTACAGTAAGTAATAAAGGGACCCATGGCCAAGCAACAGGCAAAAGATAAAAACTAGCACTTATAATAGGCATGCTACAAATAGCAAGCTTTTCATTACTATATTTCATGGTAAGCTTCTGAACACCAACCCCATTCATCAATCCTGCCGATATTCCCAGCATAAATAACACTGCACATACCTCATTTCTACTCATGTAGAAATACTTTACAGCATACTGCATAAAGGTAGTATCTACTAAAATAATAGCGAAAGCACCAATAAAATAGATTAAAAACACAGGATACAGATGTGGATGCTTAGAGAGCTTCTTAAACGGATTCAACTCTGGCTTGCCATTATTTCCCATCAACTCTCTCTTTCTAGATTCCGGGAGCCAGAAAAATATATAGAGAAAGTTAATCGCAGAGAATATACAGGCCGTATACCCTAAGAGATAAGGCGACCCCTTACCTAAGGTTATGAGCAACATTCCCATGGGAAAACCTAGAGTGAATCCGGCTGCTAATGCCGCCCCAATCAGACCCAGGTACCTGGTACGATTCTCCTCATTTGAAATATCCGATATATACGCTTGAGCAACACCTATGTTAGAAGAAGATATCCCGACTATAATACGGGCAAGAATCATAAGCGGTAGCGTACTAGCATTGGCGTAAATAATAAAACTAAGTGTGGTTAGAATCGTAGAGACAAGCAACACTGGTCGTCTTCCTATGTTATCACTAATCTTTCCTAAAATCGGGGCAAAAATAAACTGGGAAATACTAAAGACAGAAATGGTAAACCCTACAAGAAAACCCTCTCCACCAGCATACTCACATGCCCTTAGTTGAATATCGGGAATAAACATCCCAAAAGCAAGTAGATCGATAAAAACAGTTATTAGTATTCCAAACAATAACCGTTTATTCTTGTCCATATAGTAATTATATCCTCTTGATAACGCAAAAGAAGATGCTTACTACTGGTTAGAAACCAATAAGCATCCTCTTTCAACTAAACTATTGATTGTTTCTAGCCTAAAACAAGTTAGAGATCATCGATTTCGCCTCATTCACGGCATTATTAACAGCATGCACAGCACCTTTATAAACCTTTTTAACAGTACCTTCTGCCATATTAGATTCATCGTTAGCAAAGGACACCACTTTTTTCGCTAAAGATTCTGCACCATTTACAGCACTCCTTAGCTTATGTACTACTACATTATGGAACGCTTTATCCGCATCATTCGCAGCTACTCCTATTACGTTTATAGTAATAACCTTAGAATAATCTCTTAATTCCTCATCATTCAATTTCTTTAGCTTGTCTATATCCTTGTGTATTACATCAATCACAGGCTTTAATACGGATACATGATGTTCGACATATTCCATACTCTCTTCTGCAAGCTTCTTAGCTTTTTCCTTTTCTGCTTCTGATAACTTATTACTGTGTTCTGCAACAAATTCGTTCATTAAAGCATGCATCTTAGTGGCTAACTGAGCAAAATGCTTCTGCTCTTTGGGAATATCGTCTGCCTCTGCTGCTAATTGATAAAAACTACCTACTATAGTCTGTAATACTACTTCGTATACTTTCTTAGCCTCATCATCAAGCTTTTCACCTAAGTGCTTTTCTAGAAGCTTAGTATACATTTCATTAAATAATGTACGAACCTCACTTTTCTTGTTATACTCATTTAAATATTTATCAAAATTATTATCTACTACTTTTGCTAATTGCTCAATATGCTTAGCTAATTCTAATGCTTGTTCTTTTGCTTCACCTGTTAGTTCACCCGCTTTGTCCATTGCTTCACTAGCAACTTCACTAACTTCATCTTTTACACTTGCTGCTTCTGATGATTTTTTTTCTTCTTCACTGCAACATGCCTTAGAATGTTCTTTGCACTCACACTTCTCCTCACAATGACATTCAGCATTTATGCTCAACATAGCGACTGGAATTAATCCGGATACTAAACCTACTTTTACTAAGTTCTTTAATGTTCTCATATATTCCCTCTTAAAGCTCTTCTGCTTATACACCTAATATTATCGGCAAGAGGATCTTTTTCTATATATCAAAAATATCATTAAACTTTATTGCATTACATATCTGCATAATTACTAGATTTTTCTTCATTGTTTTTTTTCTATGATAAATAAATAAAAATATTATTTCTACCGCCAATAAAACCACTAAGTGACATAAATTACAGCCATTAAAAATGCCATTAATGCAACTATTAAACAATAGAACGGTCTGCATGTGGGATTTTTTCTGTTTTTTGTGTAATTGTTGCGAGGTGTGACTAGTGAGAAAACAACAGAGATATTTTACATACGGATGTATACTTAGCGCCATAATTCCAGTAGCTATTGGATGTGGTGGAAATAATAACAAAGAGATTAGCAGTAATCAATCGGATATTGCATCTAGTGAAGTTTCTAGAATGCAGAACGGAAAGGGCAATGCTAATGGCAACGGACCTTCTAATGGCAACATGCAAGGAAACAGCGCTCAAGGGCACGGACCTTCTAATGGCAATATGCACGGAAACAGTGCTAATGGCATGCAAGCAGGAAAGAGTGGTAAAGAAAGAAGAAAAGAACAGCTAACAGAACTAAACAATCTAGGAAAACTTATTGTTACAGCAAGTAGTGATAAGGCCAAAAACAATCCACATTTTGAAGGAAACCAACTAGAGGGTGAAGGGAATCCACTATACCTAGCAAAGGGATACCTAGGAGTTCTAGACAAAAAAGCTTATCCCGCACTTGCAAAGGCATTAGTGCCAAAATTCACAGATAAAAATGCGAGTAAAGCAGTTAAAGAATTAGAAAAAATTGCCGATTCCGACTTCAAAAAGGTCCAGAGTGTTAAAAAAACAGAACAAGAACTGAATACACTTAAAGCCGAAGTTGAAAGTTTTAGCAAATCCCTCGAGGATAGCAACTCTCCCTACGGAAAAGTAATGGCAGAACTGAATGATGCCTCAGAGAAAATTAAGTCTGCTATAGACAGACACCTGGAAGCAAAACAAAAAGCAGAACAAGATAATTCAGTAGATATCATCGATCCTGTTTACAATCCAGCAGACGAAACTGAAGATAATAATTTCGGATTTGAAGTGCCAGCAGAGGATTCGAATAACTTCGCTGAAGAATTTCCAGAGGAAAATGGTGGATCCGTCGATGATTTTGTAGATCCTAATGCAGATTTCGATAATGAGGCAGAAGGATTTGGAGATAGTTTCGACAGTACGGAATTATCAGCACCAGAAAATTCCAATCCTCTATTTGTAAACACAGAAGTAAACTCAACATCCACTTTTGATGTCAGCGACAACCCATTTGGAGATGAGGAGTTTTCCCCTGTAGCGTAATTAAATCAGTTTTTTTTAATAAATTATAAATCGGAGTAAATATGTATAACAGAAAAATAAGCAAAGTATTAAGTATAGCAGGAACAGTGGTTTTCATGGGATTAACCGGTTGTGGTGGCAGCGATGCAAAAAGCACACCAACCCCCGATAAAAGAACCTCTAAAAAGTCGTCAGTCGGTAGATCTAAAGCAGCAGGTCTAGAGGAAGTAAAGGTCCCAACAAACCTCAATACTTCACTAAGCTCTAGTGGTATTCCAGTATTTCCTAAGGCAATACCAGTAAGTAGTACTGAAAAAGTTGAAGAAAAGCCTGAACGAGAAGTAATTGGAGTATCTGCTCCTGGGAATGTTGTTAAAATGCTACCTAGCGATTCACCCGTATCAAAATTAACAGAAGTTGCTAGAAACGAAGAAGAAGAGAAAAAAGATCTAAAAGCAGAATTCGACAGAAGAATAAATGAACTAGAAGCCGAATACGGTGATAAAATTAAAAAGGATCCTAAATCCGCAGAAAAACTTAAAGAAGAATTCTTAGCAACAGCGAGAAAATATTATGACGAATATAAAAGACTTCAAGAAGAACTTGCAAGAAGAAGAACCGATGCAAAACCTGAAGTAATGCATACTATTATGCCTGTACGGAACACTGAAGAGTTAAAAAGAACTTCTGACGGGCAAGAAGTTATGTACACCACAACTGTTAGTGGAAACAATGAGGGACAAATTCGAACAATGATGTCCACTGCTTCTTCGACAGCAGCAGATAAAGTCGCTCAACTAGATAACGAGAAAACACGGCTCGAGAACGAATATAATCAGAAACGCGCTGAATTTAGTAAAGCTAAAAACAATGAAGAAAAGAAAAAGCTTTATGATGAGGCAATGAAGCTTAAAAAGCAGTACGAGGAAAAAAATAAAGAGCTAAAAAAAGCTAAAGAAGAGTTTGATAAGCAACCAAGACCAGAAGCAGGAAATGCGAATGTAGATGCTAATGGCAATCCAGTACAGACTCTCACCTCAACAGGTAGTGCTTCAACAAATGCCATGAATAGGTTGAATGAACTACAAAAAGAGATTGATAATCTCAAAGATAACCTTTACAGGAAAGCAGCTGAATTTAATAAAGCTAAAAGCAACGAAGAAAAGAAAAAGCTTTCTGATGAGGGACAGAAGCTTAAAAAGCAGTACGAGGAAAAAATTAAAGAGCTTAAAAAAGCTAAAGAAGAGTTTGAAAAACAACCAAGACCAGATGCAGGCAATACTCCAAGTGGTGACCATAGTAATGATGGACAATCATCAGCTCCTGAATATGACAAATACGAAAAAGATGGGGTTATGTACATTAATGGCGAACCAGTTGAACGTGCAGAAAACGATTCACCTGGAGTGCCTGATGATGTAGCAGATGGATACTATTATGATAAAGATATGTATCCAAGTGAAAATGAACCTCCACACGGACCTCCAATCCCTCACCATGTATTAGATATGCTACGTATGGATGATGTGGATTTATTAGACGAAAATGCTGCCAAGGTGATGGACGCTGTTCTTAAAGTTCAAAATAAGTTTGACACTTCCTATGAACAATTCCAAGCACTAAAACAGCAGGTAGACAACAAAGTTGCACGAAATCTAGTTACCCTTATTAGAGCTGCTGCAAAGAGTAAAGTTGATACAGAAAGAGTAAACGAAGTTAGTGCCAAAATATCAGAACATCTACAAGAAGTATCGAACCACTATCAGCATGAAATTTCAGATATCAGACACAAATTAGAAGAGATGAAAAATCCAGAAAACAATCCTATGGTAAATCAGGTACGGGTTGTATTGAACGATCTTAAATCTAAGCTAGAAGAAGCTGGTATAGAAGTAGATCCTTTCGATCCTAATGTAGAAAATGCTGGCACCTCACATGAATTCGGATCTCCAAATCCTGCTTCACATGATTCACAGAACGTAGGACATACTGGAGACGATTTCCACATTGAAAAAGTAGGAGGAGATCCTGCAACATGGGGCCCAGGAAATCAACCTAATAACCAGGACAACGATAATAAAGGAGTGATGCTTGGAGAAAATCCAGCAACATGGGGACCTGGAAACCAACCCAATCATGAAGATCACTCAGAAGAAAGTGATGACGATAATGTATCAGGCCCATATCCAAGCGATGAAGAGTACCATTCGGAAGACATGGACAAAGCAGGAAGCTATGCACCTGTAAGTGTTGATATGTCTGGTATGCCAGGCGGAGTACTCAGCGGAACAGGAGATCAGGCACCTGTAAGCGTAATCAACGATATGCCAGCTCCTATGGAAAATATGCCAACAGGGGATGTTAAAGCAACAGAAGCAAGTATTCCTGTAATAGGTATGCCAGGAGTCAGTGATACTGTTCCTGCAATCAATCCAGTACCAGTAATGCCAGAAATGGAAAATGATGTTGTTAGTACAGTTCCTGGGATCAATCCGGTAAATGAAATGCCAGTTATGGATGATGCTGTTGTTACTACAGTTCCTGGGATCAATCCGGTACCAGTAATGCCAGAAATGGAAAATGATGTTGTTAGTACAGTTCCTGGGATCAATCCGGTACCAGTAATACCAGAAATGGAAAATGATGTTGTTAGTACAGTTCCTGGGATCAATCCGGTACCAGTAATACCAGAAATGGATAATGCTGTCGATACAGTAGCAAGTATGCCAGAAATGGATAATGCTGTCGATACAGTAGCAGGTATGCCAAGTGAAGTAATACCATTACCAGGCGGTGATGATGTATTAACTGGAGGCAGTAGTACTTTACCAAGCAGTGATGGTTCAGGACTACCTGGCGGTGAGGATGCATTAACTGGAGGCAGTAGTGCTTTACCAGGCGGTGATAGTTCAGAACTACAAGGCGGTGATGATGTATTAGCTGGAGATAACAGTACTTTACCAGGCAGTGATAGTTCAGGACTACTAAGCGGTGATGATGCATTAGCTGGTGGTGGCGATGATGATTTAGGACCATCAAGCATTAGTGACATGCCAGATTTAACTGGACTTTAATTTAAAATTCTACAAGAGTATCACTTACTATAAAAGCCCGACTTCAATCGAAGTCGGGCTTTTTCACATAATAAGCAGTGGTTGAGATGCTGCTTTACCTGCTGATGATGATGCATTAGCTAATGGCGATGCTACACTAAGTAGTGGAGATGCTACATTACCTTCCGAAGATGACGCATTAGCTGGTGTCGATACTACATTACCTGCTAACGATGACGCATTAGATGATCTCAGTGGAATGCCAGATTTAGAGACTTTAGGCTAATAATCTAAAGTGTTTTTCTAAAAGGTCATGGACTCCGCTCTGTCCTCGAAGGGGAACTATATGTTTCCGGGATAACAATTCAGAAGTGGAGATAAAGCTACCAATCATCGCCCCACTAGTAGGTCATCCTCGAAGGGGAACTATATGTTTCCGGAATGACAAAACAGAATGAGGATAAAGCTATTACTCAGCACCTAACCAGGGTATGACTATAGAATCGAATTCATATAGATCTTCCACTTCTTAAAGAACGAAGTTAAGAGAAAAAGTTCTTCATAACTTGATATGACAAAAGAATTAATGAAAGAAAAAAATAGCTTTGAATAAAAAGAAGTAATAAAATGTAATTAAAAAGAATCATAGCTGTACGCTTGCAAATTTTTATGGTATGTTTTACTCGTTTAAGGAGGTGATCCACCCACACCTTCCGGTACGGGTACCTTGTTACGACTTAGTCCCCCTCTCCCCTCACACCTTCGGCCGCTCCCTCTTTACAGTTAGGCCACGGACTTCGGGTGCAAACAAATCGGGTGACTTGACGGGCGGTGTGTACAAGACCCGGGAACGTATTCAACGCAGTATATCTGACCTGCGTTTACTAGCGATTCCGTCTTTATGCAGTCGAGTTGCAGACTGCAATCTGAACTGGGGATGTATTTTTGAGATTAGCTCCACCTCGCGGTATTGCGTCCCTTTGTTTCATCCATTGTAGCATGTGTGAAGCCCCAGGTGTAACCGCCATGCTGACTTGACATCATCCCTACCTTCCTCCGACTTACACCGGCAGTCTCGTATGAGTTCCCGACATTACTCGCTGGCAACATACGATAAGGGTTGCGCTCGTTGCTGGACTTAACCAAACATCTCACGACACGAGCTGACGACAGCCATGCAACAGGTGTCTTTGTGCCTGCCTTGTGGGCAGGGGCACTGCTTTCACAGTCTTTCACGCGATGTCAAACCTGGGTAAGGTTCTTCGGTTATTATCGAATTAATCCACATGCTCCACCGCTTGTGCGGGTCCCCGTCAATTCATTTGAGTTTCAACCTTGCGGCAGTACTACTCAGGCGGGATACTTAGTGCGTTAGCTGCGACACAAAGAATGTTAATATTCCTTACGTCTAGTATCCATCGTTTAGGGCGTGGACTACCAGAGTATCTAATTCTGTTTGCTACCCACGCTTTCGCGCCTCAGCGTCAGGAAACACCCAGTAGACTGCCTTCGCCTTTGGTGTTCCTCCTGATATCAATGCATGTCACCGCTACACCAGGAATTCCATCTACCTCTATGTTCCTCTAGCCTACCAGTATGAGAAGCCGTCTCCGGGTTGAGCCCTGAAGATTTCACTTCTCACTTAATAGGCCGCCTACGCGCCCTTTACGCCCAGTAAATCCGGATAACGCTTGCTCCCTACGTCTTACCGCGGCTGCTGGCACGTAGTTAGCCGGAGCTTATTCGTTAGGTACCGTCCTAAGTCTTTCCTAACAAAAGGAGTTTACAACCCTAAAGCCTTCATCCTCCACGCGGCGTCGCTGCATCAGGGTTTCCCCCATTGTGCAAGATTCCTAACTGCTGCCACCCGTAGGTGTGTGGGCCGTGTCTCAGTCCCACTCGGGGGGATCATCCTCTCAGACCCCCTACCCGTCATAGCCTTGGTAAGCCATTACCTCACCAACTAGCTGATAGGCTATAAGCTGCTCTTAAAGCGAATAAATCCATTTAATGAATTCTTAATGCTAATTACTCACCACATCCGGTATTAATCGTTCTTTCGATCGGCTATCCCGGTCTTTAAGGCACATTGCTTATATATTACTCCGCCGTTCGCCACTGAACCCGAAGGTCCCGTTCGACTTGCATGTTTTAGGCACGCCGCCAGCGTTCATCCTGAGCCATGATCAAACTCTCCATAGAAAATTTATTCATTGACGAATCACATTATGATTCTAGATTATGCTTGCGTACAATCGCTATGTTCTTTTCAATTTACTTCGCATTTTTTACCTGCGACTATTTCATTATAGAACCTCCTCCCTTACTTGTCAAGACATATTTTGAGAATTTTAACTTTTTTTTTAGGAAAACTACCCCTTTTCTGTAAATTGCTAGCACTTATGTATAGATTTACACGAAAAACATGATCTTTTCCGAGCGAAAAATTTTTTTATTTTTTTTTAAGATTTTCCTGTACTGTTGGACTTTTCTCTGACAACAATAGAAAATACGCCTCGATTTTTTCTCATCAGAAAGCGCCGAAGTTTTAAATTTTTAGTAAAAGATAGAAGATTTTTTCAAACTTCTTTAGATTACATCCCAGAAGGACCCTCTGTAGAGAGATGATTCATGACTTAAACCTGAGAATTTATTAACTTTTTTTTCTTGAAGCAGAGGAAATGAGAGAAAATATTAATTATAAAAATAAAAACTGGCATCCTCGGAGGGGATCTAGGAGAATAGTCGATTGCCGTTAGCTATACAATCAACCGACCAAACTCTTCAGACTATCTACAGCCCTTCAGGGTGGCCTCTAGCGGCACCCTTGCCTCATCCGTTAAGCATAAGACACATATTCTCCCACATCCAGCTTAGAAGGGGAAACTAGCACTACCCGTTCCGTACGGATAGTACATCGCTCATCATATCAGCACACTTCTCTAAAATGAGAGGTATCTTGCTATTATCTTTAATACCTGCAGTAGCAAAGTCGGGTTTTCCACCACCGCCACCACCAGCTAAACTCGCCAGACCTTTTACGTAATTCCCGACATGGAATCCGTTTTTAACAATGTCTGGGGTAGCCTTTCCGATAATCATGCTTTTTTCTTCCATTTCACAGATAACAATCCCGACCGCGTTCTGTTTATTATCTACCATCCTATCGGCAATCTGTCTTCCAGCACCAGCATCAATACCCTTCATGTGAGAAATAGTCAGAGTGGCATCTCCTATTCTATGCTCCTTCTGCTGTGCACCACTTCCACTATTCACTAGTCCGGATTCAATCTTCTTTTTCAGTTCTTTCGTCTCTTTAGTAAGCTTCTCAACGTTTTCAAGTAATGAATCGGGAGAGGTTTTTAAAATTTTAGCTGTATTATTCAGAATCGATAGTTTCTGTTGCATCCAATCGTAGGCGCTCATACCAGTTTTCGCCTCGATTCTTCTTACCCCACTCGCGGCCGAACATTCATGGGTGATAAAGAGCATACCAGCACTACCGGTCCCTTTCAAGTGGGTTCCTCCGCAGAGTTCGGTACTGTACCCTTTAATCTCAACGACTCTAACAAAATCGCCGTACTTCTCACCAAACAGAGCCATTGCACCCATCTTCTTGGCTTCACTTATTGGAACATCTTCATGGATCGTTACCGTAAGGTTATCCTGAATCTTCTTATTAACGATACTCTCTACTTGGGCTAACTCTTCTTTACTTAATGCTGCTGAATGAGTAAAATCGAATCGGAGATAAGAATCTTCTACTAACGATCCTGCCTGATTCACATGATTCCCTAACACATCTCTTAGTGCTTGGTGTAGCAAATGCGTCGTAGTATGATTTTTCTCTAATTTTTCACGCCTCTCTCGATCTATTTTAAGAAAAACTTGTCTGCCTAGGAAGCTTTTAAATTCGATAGAGTCATCTTCAGTAATAATGCGGTGCCAAAATAATCCATTCTCTTTAGTAGTGGTACTAACTTCTAATTTTTTGCCATCTACCTCAAGAGTTCCGGAATCGCCTACCTGACCCCCGGATGTGGCATAGAAGGGAGTCGTATCCGTACATATTTCAGCAGTAAAAATACCATCTTTATTTCCAACGTTTCTAATCCGCTGAACAGTACCATTGCCTTCGGTCTCTTTATATCCGATAAATGTCGTTGTTCCGGCTGCTTCCTCGATTGATATTTCGGACGTATTAACTTCTAATCCGCCATAGACCGTATCCATGTTAAGATTAGCCCGTGATAACTCCTGAGCCTCTTTCAAACATAGTTCATAGCCAGTTAAGTCTACTCCAATACCTTGTTCCTGGCATATCTCCTGGGTAATCTCGAGCGGGAATCCGTAAGTGTCGTAGAGTTTAAATGCTTCGTCACCAGGAAGTGTGTCACCATGTTTTAAATTCTTCAGCAGATTGTTTAATAGTTGAGTACCTGTATGGAGAGTTCTTCGGAATAGATTTTCTTCTCCTTCCAGAGTTTTTACAATCAGCTCGTCTCTTTCATGTAATTCCTGGTAATGTGATGCTAGTGCATCTTGAACACTACTCACAAGCTTATGCAGGAAGTTCTTATTTAATCCCAGTACTTTATCCCCTTTTAGAATAGCCCTTCTAATGAGTCGTCTTAGGATATAACCTCTGCCAGTATTCCCGGGTAGTACTCCATCCGCAATACAGAATACGGCCGATCGCATATGGTCGGCTATAATTCTCGCAGCGTAATCATCTGCCTCTTTCTGCCTGTACTGATATTTACCATCTGTAATTTTGCTAATTCCATTGAATATAGAGGTAAATACATCGGTATCGTATACTGTATTACTCCCTGATAACACTGCCGCAGTACGTTCTAATCCCATCCCTGTATCGATACTCTGGAAAGGCAGATTAGGCATTCCTGATTTTTTATAACCCAGAGCAGGCTTGCTTGCATCTTTCAGCTCGCCCTGCCATTCGTACTGGATAAATACTAGGTTCCAAATTTCTAACCAGCTACCAGCATCTTCATCTTTTAAATAATCGTCTACGGAGTAATCTCCTTTAGGAGGATTCTGATCTTTGCTCCAGTAGAAAATCTCAGAATTGGGTCCGCACGGACCAGGAGGTCCGTTTGAGAAAGCACCTGCCGGCCAGTAGTTAGTCTCTTCCCCTAGTTTGAATATTTTGTTTTTCGGATTAAATCCTGCTTGCTCCCAGATTGCGGTCCAGTAAGATTCTGCTTCAGCATCTTCCTTGAAAATAGTAGTGCACAATCGATTTTTGTCTAAGTTCAGCCACTTTTCTGAGGTCAGAAATTCCCATGCAAAATGGATCGCTTCCTTTTTAAAGTAATCTCCGAATGAGAAGTTCCCCAACATTTCAAAGAAAGTAAGATGAGAATTATCCCCTACGCATTCGATATCCCCTGTTCTAAGACATTTTTGAGAGGTTACCAATTTTTTATTTTTTGGCGTTACTGTACCTCGGAAGTATGGCTTAAACTGTATCATGCCGGCACCGTTAAAGAGTAACGATTCATCTAGCTTTCCGGTTATATCATACGGAATTAATAATCCTGATGCATGGTGGTCGTGCAATTTTTCCTGGAAAAAGGATATATATTTATCTCTAAGGGTACTAGCTTTCATATGTATATATATATTATGAACGGTAGGTTGAAAGTTGTATATAGATTAAGCAATGGGCACTGAAGTATTCTGTTTTTCCAGTGAACAAGAAAGTATCGATACGGAATCTCAGGAGATTACTTATCCCTGCCAAGGCAGAGTGTGATCTTCTATTTTTAATCTTCTAAGCCATTCAGCTTCATGCCATCCGCTTCGTATTTACCTTCCAGCTCATCGATTACGGTATCTAACGACTTCGGCACACTGGATAGATACGCAACTCTTGATAACATATGGGCTGAAACAGGAGTTGTAAGAAATACAAGGAATAGAATAAGAACTATTCTTGGAGCTATATGGAGATCGTTAAAGTGGAAAATAAGACCCAATAACGTGAGTCCGATCCCTAGTGTAGTAGCTTTTGTAATAGCCTGCAAGCGTAAAAAAAAGTCTGGCATACGTACGATACCAAGTGCGGCTAAAAATGTTATGAAGCTACCTAGCAGCATAGTGACTTGTGATATTGGTAAATTCATTGTCTTAAAGCTTTCTCCTTATATCTAGAAAAGGCTACCGTACTAAGAAAAGTAACCAGTACAACAGCAATCGCGACATCTATGTAGATAGGGTCATTTGTCACTACTGAATAACTACACATCATACAAGTGATAATCATCGCAATTAGATCTAACGAAGCGATTCTATCTGCCAGTGACGGACCTATTATCAATCGGTACAAACTTAGCAGCAAGCTTACAGCAAGTACGGTCATGATGATATCAAGTAACTCTATGGAATGGTTTAATAAAATATCCACCTAGAATTGTATTACCTTTTTATTGAACACTTAAGCAACCACAAGCAGAATCTCATATTATCTCACTTTAGAGATAATATGAGAAAAGATACTAAACCGACAGATGCTTACTACCAATTTAAAACACCTAAATGTGGGCTCTATCACCAACAAATATCACAAAAATACACCCGTCATCGCGGGAATTTAGAGGTCCCGCGATCCGGTCGATATTTAAAAGCGGACCAGACCCCAGCACCCTGTCCTCGAAGGGGATCTACATGTTTCCGGGATGACAATTCAGAGGTGAAAATATGAAAATATGAAAGCATGAAAGCAAAACAACCATAATAACTAAAGGAGAATGATTAATGAGAAAAGTATATAAATTAATAACTACGCTTACCCTCTGTCTAGTGGGTTTCAGTTTTGTTTCAGCAGATATTAATCCGACGCTGTTTAAAAGCTTGATGGAAAAGTATTTTCCTGATAAATGGCCCCAAATTGGATTTATTAAAAAAGAGGGCAATGAGAGTCCGTTACCTATGATCCAAGTTCCAGTATCGAATTCCTTCAGTATAGATATCCCAGACTGGGATAAGCTAATCGAGATTGGTGAAAATAGTAAAGAAGATGAAACAACCATCGAAGAAGCTAAAAAGATATCAAAAAACTTACTCCGTGTTCTAAAGATAGACAAAAAAGATTCTTTGCTATCGGACATGTTAGATGAATATGCATATCCTCTCTACAGAATAGGATCTTTTCTGGCCAAACCCAGTAAACAATCAAGTCTCTTAAAATTAAAGCTTGCAGAGAATACTCAATATTTTAAAAGAAAAGAGAATGAGAGTGACGAAGCTTACTGGTACAGAATGCTCTACTTATACCTTGCCTATGATTCAAAAATAGATAAGAAAAACCTCGACAGACTTTATTCTGATTTTGCCGAACATGCTGCAACAAAAATCATAGTAAAAGGCCATAATAAACTAAACTGGAAACAACAAGAGTATTTTAATAAAAAACTTTCAACCGCAGTAAAGCAGAATAAATCTGTTGTCCAAGTCCTAAATAGTTATCGAGGAAAGTTAGATTATGAAATATCAGATGTCGGCAATATGGCCAGGATACAGTTACAGAGATATTCTTCTCATGGCAATAAACTATTTAGCAAGTCTGGATACCGCAATCCAGATACAACATATATACTTCTAGGCAAAGTAGTTAACAATCATAAACAGAGCATTAAGAAAAACACAAAAACATATCAACTTGTTTATAAAATAAGTGAATATTATTCTTACGAAAAAATTTTTAGAGACATTGTAAGGAATATCGCTGTAGAAAAAGCTAAGCGTGACGGATTCAGTTATTCTCAAGTTCTGTTTAATGTATATGTAGCATCTCTATTCGGGAATGATGCTATGAATTCCGTATTTGATGCTACGCTAAGTCAGATTATGATGCTTCCAACAATCAGTACTCTACAAGGACTAGCCATGACTCTCTTTTATGGATTTATGAGCATGCAAGACCTTGGGATGTATCGTGAAGTAGAAGATAAAGATGCTTTGAACGACTGGAATCGGATGCTAAAAAACAACGTAAATATTATTGCCGACATCATCAATAATTTCTGTAAAAAGTTCTCCTATGAGAAAATAGAGAGCGCACCACACTACACAAGATCCATTTCGGCATTAGGCGCAACAGCTCTCGTAGCTTTTGATAAAACAATCTTTACAGATCTTTGTAAAGAAAAACTGCAACTTCAGGAACGTATCTACAAACTTGTGAACTGTGTATCAAAATCACCTCTTATCTCGCTAGAGCTTGCAGAGATAGCCACGCATCGATTGCAAATAGATGCAAAACTACACCTAAACAGTTTCTTTGATAACAAACTAGTGAACAGCAACTGGAATGGTGAAAAGCTACCTGCAGAGCGGAGGATTGAAAGAATGTTCCGCGTAACAAATCTAATCAATGCTATGCATAATAATAAACTTATTACAGACGAAGAAAAAACTAATTTTAACACACTTGTAAAGGAGAAACTAACTCTATGATTTCTGAGAAATTAAAGCATATATTAAGCACCATCGGTCTACTGGCAACGTTATTTACAATAACTAGAGCGGAGAATATAGAAATACTTACAATTGATGGGTTCCCTGTTAATACAGTTACAGTAGATGCTGCATTGAAGTGGGATGGGGATGAAAAAGAACTCAAGAATACAGGATATTCAGCTCTTGTTAAGTACTTAAAGATGTATAAAAAGTATCAAAAATACGCAGAGGTATTCTTCCCAAAAGATGGATTAACAAATCAGTTAATGGATACTTTTGCTAAACCCACTCTCTATGCAACAGAAGTCTATAATAAAAATTATGAGATAGCTATCGTTAAAGCATTCGGTAAGCTTCTTGGCTTAAGCAGTGAAGCCTGTGATAAGGTAGAGACATATCATGACGTAGTTGATGCGCTAATTGAAAAAAACAAGCATCAATACCCTGTTTCAGATTCAGATTTAAGATCTTACACTAACACCTATGAAATTAGTTACCTTAGCTTTCCTCACACTATAAAAGAGCGGACAGTATTATCAATGTTATCAATTGCGAAAAAACATGGGTCGTTAAAAAAAGCAGAGCAATATATTAACAGAATAAGTAAAATTAAGAGAGAAATAAAAAATACTTCCTTTAAATTTATTATACCAAAGACACCTCTGAAGGCTAAAACTTTCCTTTATTTAGAATATGAAAACAAGAATATCTTTCCGGGTAACGCATACTTACCTTTGGATGAACTTTTTACGTATTATAAAGGTAGAGATCATGATGAATCTGAAGGATTTCATCAATCGAGGTATTTGTGTATCTGGTATGTAAAAAAAATTACAAAAATGCCTGAGAATGAATTTAAGCAGAGATATGAACAGATTAAAAAAGAGTTTATTTATGATAAGTACATACGTAACAAATTAAAAGATGTAGCAGAGGCTTATTGGAAGGAAGTAAAGATTGAATCCCCACTTCTATTAAAATACAGTTTTAACTTAATGTCGATAGATGGTTTATTAGAATTTTCAGACTTTTCTAAAAAAGAAAGAACTTTTGAAAACCTATTCTCTAGAGCACTGTTAGAAGGCCAGGACGAGAACATCCAAGAGTTGCAAAAAGGACTCTCCAAAGTGAAGGATAAACTGCATAAAGTTAAAAAAGAACTCACCCCTGGAGATACAAACAGCCTTACCTACTGGATTACTATCGCGGAGAGTATACTTGCATCTCTACAATACCCGCTTGTAAATAAATTTGATGCAGGACATGCAGTTGGTATCGATTTCTATCAACAGAGTTTAATGCAACTTACAGAGTATCCAGTATTTCCAAGTATAGTGTATTGGGAACTGGCAAAATCGTATGTAGCAGAGAAGTCGCTGAATGCTAGTATCTACCTTGATAAATATCTAGAAAGAAGAAAAGATAGTAATGATACGCGTGGAGTATCGGAAGAAGATATTCAAGAGTTCATCAAGGAACTTAAAGAGAAAGGACTCCGGATATAACCGGAGTCCCTACCCGACTAAACTTCGCAACACCTCTCTTCCCTAATTAGATTAAGCAGTTCCGATGTTTTATCTTCCATCAACTGCTTATTTCCTCTACTCTCTACATTAAGACGGATGACGGGTTCTGTATTAGAGCCTCTGAGATTAAATCTCCATTCTGGATACTCTATAGAGAGTCCGTCTACACGTTCCATCTTCCCGTCCGAGTATTTACTGGCCACTTTTTCAATAGTAGCGGATACATCATCTACCTTGCTATTAATCTCACCACTACAAGGATATTTTTTCATCATCTCTTCTACTTGTTCTCCGAGAGTACTACCTGTATTTGATAGCAGTTGTAGAACTAACATAAGTGGTATCATGCCACTATCACAGTACCAGTTGCTTTTGAAGTAATGATGAGCACTCATCTCCCCACCATATACTGCATCAACTTCTCTCATCTTCTCTTTAATAAATGCATGACCGCTCTTACATATCACCGCATTTCCACCCGATTCACTCACTACATCCAGGGTGTTCCAAGTAAGTCTAGGATCGTAAATAATGGAGCCTCCAGGACAGTTTTGAAGAATAGATTTTGCCAATACACCTACTATATAATAACCTTCAATGAATCTACCGTTCTCATCAAAGAAGAAGCACCTATCATAATCGCCATCCCATGCAACTGAAAAATCGTGTTTCCCTTGTTCAAAAGCATTCAGTGTAGTAGCTCTGCATTCGGGCAGGATAGGATTAGGCACTCCGTTTGGGAAGGTGCCATCGGGCTGGAATAGTACTTCCGTAACCTCTATAGGAAGTCGGGATGCAATCTTTTCCATAGCTAAGCCCGCCGCTCCATTACCTGCATTAGCTAAAATTTTAAAAGGCTTTATTTTGGATACATCTATCTGACCCAGTATATGGTCCACATACTGAGGATACACATCCCTCTTTTCCTCACTACCCTTACCATTTCGTTCCCATTTTTGATGGTATGCGCGTTCTTCTATATCTAGCAGCCCGGTATCCCCGCTAATGGGTCGGCTTTGGGTGGTTACCATTTTCATGCCATTATCTTTTGGAGGATTATGGCTAGCGGTAATCATGATTCCGCCATCATAATCAAAATGTGCAGTGGAGAAATATACCATCTCGGTACCAATTGTGCCTAAATTTACGGTATCTACTCCTGCATCATGGAATCCTCTTGAAAGTGCAGCAGCTAATGATGGGCCCGATAGTCTGGAATCGTATCCTAAGCATACTCTCTTAGCCCCAGTTCTATCTGCGTAGGCTCTACCAATACGGTATGCTAAATCTTCATTAAGTGCACTTGGTACTTCACCACGGATATCGTAAGCTTTAAAACATGAAAAAAATTTACCCATAGATATGCTTTACCATATTTGGAGTCTGGTTTAACATCTTTCGATGCCTTTTACAAGAAGCCTCTTGTTTGCTCCAAAGTGATAGACTTTTTAGAAGGTCTTGGAAGAAACTTAATGAATCAGCATCATAAGCGCCGGAATACTGGAAACTAACATAGAATCGATCCTATCTAAAATGCCTCCATGACCCGGTAGCAGGCATCCACTATCTTTCAAATGATGGATGCGTTTCCATCTACTCTCTAACAAGTCACCAGCCTGACCCAGTATCCCGACAAGCAATCCGAAGAATATACTCTTA
>JAUICQ010000001.1 GCA_030427425.1 Fimbriimonadia bacterium
AAGAAGTGTCGACTATAAGTTCTGGTAAAGAGAGGTTGCGAAAGAAGTGGGAGAAGCTCCAGCAGATAAAAGGTGCGCTTTTAGATCGTACTCAAGCTCTCGATTGTTTACTCTCTATTAATTAACTGTATCTTTATCTAGAACCCAGTAATAGAGAAGATCGCGCTGTATAGGTGATCGATCCTTTCTTGTTAAGTGTTCGAACTTCATACTCTTAACCGATCCGTCTGCGAAGGCAACATTACACTTAGTATGTCGTCTATGCCTTGGCCATAGTCGGCCGTATGCATCCTCAGAAGAGATAGAGCCTTTACTAGTAGGATGAGTTGCGATATCTTCTATATTAAATGGCTCATCTATACGGTTCCAGAACTTATTGCGATAATTTTTCTTTCCCCCTTCAGTATTTTTATCTTTGTCTGTACGGTGTTCCCAGTGTATTTTATGATCGAGACTGTTTCTATCGATAGGAGGATAAATTTTAAATGAACCATGTTCTTTTTCTTGTTGACTGTCTGTAAAAGTACTATTTGCTAAAATAATAGTCTCTGAAGGGACTAATACTTTTGAAGCATGGACTCCTGCATCGTTGGAGGTATTTAAGAAGTGGAAGTTATATCCCCAGCTTACATAGTATGCAACAAAGTATATATCATTAGGATTCCCTTGCGTTTTATTCTTCTTCTCTATCGATTCAACTAAATGCTTGTCAGCCGGACTCTGGAATGCTTCCATACTTTTATTAAAGTACGAACAGAGTTCAGCTGGCCATCCAGTATCATTGCTTTGAGGAGTTGAATTTGTCAATTTCGAGTTGTTTTTACCAGGGTTGCTGGGTATCCATTGGCCATCGTTGTCCGATGTGTACTGTAACATGGCTCTGGAGATATCCCGTAGTTTACTTAAATCTTGCGTACAGTGAGCAGCTGCTTTGTAATCTATGTAGGATGGATAAGCGAATGCTGCAATGATAATTAAAATAGTGATAACGGTTAATAATTCTATTAGGGAAAATCCTCTTGTTCTTCTCATAAAGTGTGCTCTTGATGTATTATATATAGCTTACAATAAAAAAGAAGAAAAGCTAAATGATATTAACTTTTCTTCTTAAAATTATATTTATATTATTTGGTTGTAAAAAATTCAATTATTGGTTGAGTAAGTGGATTGCCACTTGTGCCAGAAAATTCGTAGTAATTTGTTCTACGGATAGTTCCAGGAATTTTGCTTGCTAGTGCAAATGCTATATATGGGCATCCATCTTCTTTTCCATAAACAGTATCTAGTAGCTTTTCTAGTAATAGATCTCCTTCTTCTGTTATATTGGTAACTAATCCCTCCATATAATAATTATTTTCTTCACCATTCAAATGTAATGTGGAGATTAATGAATCGCTAGAAACTTTTATCTGTATTCCAGTCTCTCTCATATTTTCTATCCAATCTTCATGTAAAGGTAAAGAGTATAGTTCAACAGGGCATTCTTCCATATATCCATCTTCGTTGTGGAGATTGGTTATAGGGAATACAAATCTTATTCCTGTAATTCTATCGGTAGGAACTGTCACTGGAACTTCATAGATGCCATGACTCAAGCTATGGCTTTGAGAGGGTATTATACCTGCGTTTCCTATGCTGCTCTCTCCGTCTCCCCATACGCTTACGATGGTAGTGTTGAAGCCGCCAGCATGGACATATCCCCAGTAGCTGTTGCTAGGTTTAGACAAAACGATGGTTGTTTCACTTGCAGCAGCAGCTTTTGCTGGCTTAATAAATCCAGGGGCTGAAACAACCGCTACGATAAACAATTTTTTGAATATACTTCTAAAGTTGTACATATCTATATTTATACCCCTATTGTGCTAGTAATTATACAGGTACTTTGCAGTGTAATTTTAGAGGGAATAATAGGATGAATAATGAGATGAATACCCTTAATTATCTATCCTGAATCTGAATGGATTGTAACTGAGATTCAGGACAGATAACTATTTAATGAGATTGATTGGTTTAGTTGTTGTTTTCTTCTTCTTCTTCCTCAGAAGCATCTGCTACTGCCGCATCAGTAACAAGAAGAAGTCCGCTGATAGATGCTGCATTTTCTAATGTTGTTCTAACAACTTTAGTAGGATCTACGATTCCGGCTTTCATAAGATCTTCATACTGAAGATTGGATGCATTGAATCCGTTATTTCCAGTCGATTCTTTAACTTTATTTACTACAACCGATCCTTCTAGGCCTGCATTATGAGCAATAGTTCTTAGAGGAGCTTCTATTGCGCGCTGAATAATCTGTTTTCCGATTAATTCATCACCTTCAGTAGAGAGGTTTTCTAAAGCTTTAGCTGCTCTTAATAGAGCGACTCCGCCACCTGGAACGATTCCTTCTTCAAGACTAGCTTTAGTTGCTGCAATAGCATCATCCATTCTAGCTTTCTTCTCTTTCATAGCGGTTTCAGTTGGAGCTCCAACTTTAACAACGGCAACGCCACCAGAGAGTTTAGCTAATCTTTCTTGAAGCTTTTCTTTATCATAATTGCTATCCGATTGTTCTATCTGCCTCTTAATCTGTTTGATTTTAGCTTCGATATTTTTCTGATCGCCTTTACCGCCGACTATAGTAGTTGTATCTTTGGTGATAACAATCTTGTCGCAGGAACCTAACATAGCAGTATCAACGGTATCCAGCTTAATGCCTAGCTCTTCTGTGATAGCGGTTCCACCGGTTAGAGTAGCCATGTCTTCAAGCATAGCTTTTCTTCTGTCTCCGAAACCTGGAGCTTTCACAGCTGCTAATTGGAGGTTTGCTCTTAACCTGTTTATAACGAGTGCTGCGAGACATTCGCTCTCTACATCTTCAGCAATGATGATGAATGGTCTACCTTGTCGAACTACTTTTTCTAGGAGTGCTACGAGATCTTGGATGTTGCTAACCTTTTTCTCAAAGAAGAGGATATACGGATTTTCGTAAACTGCTTCCATCTTCTGAGGATCTGTGATGAAGTAAGGACTTAGGTATCCTTTATCGAACTGGAGTCCTTCCACTAGATCGAATGTAGTGTCTGTACTTTTGCTCTCTTCAACGGTAACTACTCCGTCTTTTCCTACTTTTTCAATTACTTCGGAAACTAGCTCGCCAATTGTGGGGTCGTTTGCAGATACGGTAGCAACTCTTAATGTATCTTCTTTTCCTTTTACAGGTACTGAGATATTTTTGAGTTCATTTACAATGCATTTTACTGCTTTTTCAATACCGTTCTTAATCTGCACAGGGTTCGATCCTGCTGCTACGTTTCTAGATCCTTCTTTGAAGATAGCTTGTGCTAATACGGTGGCAGTAGTAGTTCCATCACCAGCTAGATCATTTGTTTTTGTACTAACTTCTCTTACGAGGGAAGCGCCGATGTTTTCAAATCGGTTTTCTACTTCTATCTCTTTAGCTATAGTAGCGCCGTCATTAATTACTGTGGGGCTACCAAATTTTTTCTGTAGAACAACGTTTTTGCCTCTAGGTCCTAATGTTACTTTTACTGTGTTTGCTAATTTATCGATACCTAGTTCGATACTCTTTCTTGCATCATCTTTAAATTTTAATACTTTTCCAGCCATGTTTTATTTCCTCTGTTATTTTACTGTAGCCATCGATGCAGCACCTTGTAGAACTGCTAAGATATCGGAAGCTTTAAGAATAATGTAATCGGTTCCGTCTACGGTTACTTCTGTTCCTGAGTATTTTCCGTAAATAATTGTATCGCCAACATTAACTTCGATTGGTGTAATAGTACCGTTATCTAAAGTTTTTCCTGGTCCGGTAGCGAGTACTTTCCCTTGAAGTGGTTTTTCTTTAGCAGAATCGGGAAGGATAATCCCTCCAGCCGACTTTTCTTCGGCTTGTAAAGTTTGCACTATAATTCTATCATTAATTGGTTGTAATTTCACAATTTCCTCCTATTGTAAATTTATGAAATGCGCTTATTTTGCATTATTATATTAGCAGTATACCGGATAGAGTGCTAAAGAAAACAATGTTTTGAATACGGTTTTTGAAGGATTTCTTTGCTTGTATTGTATTAGTGAACACACACAGAGATGACAAATAGGCAGCTGTATGAGAAACTTCCAAGTGTGGGATTTTAAACGATTACTATACACCCGACAACCACCGTCATCGCGGTGTTATCAAGATACCGCGATCCGGCCGGCTATAGAATCTAATACTTGTGTTGTTAAGCAGTGGTATTTGAACAGATTTTTTATGAGGTCTTGGACCTCGACTATATACAATGTCGGGGTTGTGTGTGGTAGGTGTTCTTTCAACGGCTCCTCCCACTATTGTCATCTTCGCAGGAGATCCAGCCATCTATTAAAATTTTATTCCTTTTAATAAGTATGTAATACTAATAAATAATAGTAAAATTATCTTTAGTATCTAGAAAGGAGATTTAATGATGAAAAAGAATGCTTGGTTTATACCATTATTAATAGCAGGCAATATAGTACTGGCTGAAGAAGCTGACGAAATATCGGTAGACGTGATTCCTATTCCTACACCACTCCCTGGAAGTTGGGAAGAGGAGAATTTGAATGAAGAAACCGAATCGGTTGTTGCAGCTAAAGAAGAGAGTGCCAAGACTACTGAAGAGAAGAAATCAGCGGGAAGTAGTACTACTGCTGAGAAGAAAATAGAGTCTGTTGCTCCAGAAAAGAACAGTGGCACATCTTTAAATTTATCAAATTTAGTTTTTAATAATCCGTATGAAGTAACGAATAAAAAGCGTATGGCTATTACTCCTGGAATGAATGGAGAACTAGATACTCAATTTTGGGATATGCTTTCGTCATCAAATAATATGTTGGTGTTCCATAATTGGGAGCCAGGTGTTAACTATTTTGGTGCAAGAGTACCAAATGGAAAAGATGTTGTATTTAGTTTGAATTTGAGTGGAAGTGCCTGGTTGATGGGTGAGGAAAACCATGAGATAAGAGTTACATGGCATGGTGACAAACCTGTATATACTATTAGAACAGTAGATAGTTCTAATCCTGGCCATCCGGTATTTGGTGTTGGAAAGATAGTACGTGAACAGATTAAATTAGTAGGGAAGCAGGATGTTAATTTCTGGAATATGGAGTTGAAGCTGTTAGGCATGGGTCGTCCTGGATTTGAGATTGGAAATAAGATTAGTGTTAGAGCCGATTCCATTAATAAGTTTCAACAGACCCCACTCGCGATTGTTCCAAGAGTATTGAACACAGTAGAACTTGCTTTTGAAAGATCAGTAAATGATATTCCAGGTTTAAGTTGGGATGCTAGTTACAATGCAAAAGTACGCAATGTACAGCCTGGTTCAAATTTTGGGATGAACTGGAAAGTTGCTAAGCCTGATAATGTGACCTTAAAGCGGATTAAGATTGCTCCTTTTGGGATGGATAAAGAGTACTCTACTTCTTTAAGTACCCCTATGCCAGAATATAATAGTTATGGAAATGCTTATGCGCCATTTTCAGCTAATATTCCTAAACCTACACCCTATGGTTATTATTTGATGCAAGCTAAACTTTATCGTAGCGATGATAAAATAACCCTGTTGCAATCGTGTTTTCAGGTAGCCAGACCTGTTGAATTTAAAATTAACTATAAGGCTAAAACTAAAAAATCTCCAACTGAACAGACTGTTGATGGATACGTTACGGTGCACTCTTTAACAACTTCAAAATTGGGAGGTAGATTCCGATTAGAATTGCCTGCTGGATGGGAGCTATTAGAGGGAGCCGATAGTACATTTTCTATCTTCCACCCATATGGTCATGCTAACTTATATGTGAAATTTAAAGTACCAGCAAATTTCAGCGGACTAGCCCCTATTAAATACCGAGTAGATTTGGGCGAGAAAATAGTTCAGCAAACAGTATACTTCCAAGTTTATTCAGCAGAATAAATGCATGGATAGCTAAAGCTAATAAACTTCTGCTAGTTAATAAAATATAGGATAAACCAGCAGAAGTTTATGCAATTACATTGCACCTTCTGTGGAATAAAATAGAAATGAACAAGTTAAACAAAAACACAGCAGCTGCGATTAAAGATTGTTTATTCGATGGTATGACGATTATGGTCGGAGGGTTTGGCCTTTGCGGAATACCAGAAACCCTTATACATGCAGTGTGCGAATCCGGAGTTAAAAACTTAACTGTTATCAGCAATAATTGCGGAGTTGATGGTATCGGGTTAGGAGTTCTGTTAGATGCTAATAGAATTAAAAAAATGATATCCTCTTATGTTGGAGAGAATAAAAAATTCGAACAACAGTACTTAGGTGGTGAATTAGAAGTAGAGTTTAATCCTCAAGGCACCCTAGCTGAACGTATTAGAGCAGGTGGAGCTGGTATACCTGCATTCTTTACTCCTACAGGATATGGTACTAGCATAGCTGAAGGAAAAGAGACAAAAGAGTTTCACGGAAAGATGTACGTGATGGAGACCGCTTTATATGCCGATCTTAGCCTAGTAAAAGCCCACAAAGCTGATAAATTTGGGAATCTCATTTATAGAATGTCGGCAAGAAATTTTAATCCGATGATGGCTTCAGCTGCTAAAATTTGTATTGCTGAAATAGAAGAGATGTGTGATAATCCTCTCCACCCAGATTTAGTCCATACTTCCGGAATTTATGTGGATAGATTAGTAATGGCTACAAAAAATGAAAAGCATATCGAAAGACGCACGGTTAGAGAGAAGCAAGGAGTAGAATAATGGCCTGGAACAGGGAAGCTATTGCAAAAAGAGCAGCGCGAGAATTGAAAGATGGCTACTACGTTAATTTAGGGATTGGGATTCCTACTCTGGTAGCTAATTATATTCCTGACAATATCGATGTATGCCTTCAGAGTGAGAATGGAATTTTAGGATTAGGACCGTATCCATACGCTGGTGAAGAAGATGCCGACTTAATAAATGCCGGTAAAGAGACCGTTACAGTACTGCCTGGTGGTAGCTTCTTTAGTTCTGCGGAATCGTTTGCGATGATACGGGGCGGTCATATCGATCTAACTATTCTCGGTGCGATGGAAGTTTCTCAGAATGGCGACCTCGCTAACTGGATGATTCCAGGGAAAATGGTGAAAGGGATGGGTGGCGCCATGGATCTTGTATCGGGATCTAAGTATGTTATAGTGGTGATGGAGCACTGCAATAAAGCTGGTAAGAGTAAAGTGCTAAAAGAGTGTACGCTTCCGCTTACGGGTAAAAATGTTGTAGATATGCTTATTACAGATCTAGGAGTGTTCAAAATTAATAACGGCAAGCTTACCCTGATAGAACTTGCTGATGGGGTTACTCTAGATGAGTTGAAAGAGAAGACCGAAGCCGAATTCACGGTCGGCTTGTAGTCGGCTTGTAGTTGGCTTGTAGATGTGGGTTAGGGGCTTTATTCATAACCAGTGAGATGCGGGTGAGTCTGTCAGTATGTTGAACCATTTGCTTTATTAAAAAATATAAATACTTAGGTGTAGTCACTAACTAGTTATTATTCTCCATCCGTATTATCATAGGAGGACGAATATTATCAATTATTATGTAAGGTACTGCATGTTTACTTACTTCATCTTCCACATAGAGTCTTGTTCTGTAATGATGCCTGTACTGTATATGGCTCTCATCAATAATTTTATGATATGAGTTTAATGACGAATTCCCCTCGCTTAATCTTCTATGTTCAGTATATGCTCTAGATGCCAGATACTCTTCAGGGCAGCATGTTCCTCCTAAGCATTGAACACAACTGAAAAGAGAGCAGTGCATTAAATCTAATGAACACTTTGTTAAACTATGATTCTGGTTTGGTGAACTATAGTACTCACAGCAGCAGTCGGAATGTATAAATTCTGTGAACGGGGAATGATAGCAACAGATGCTATGTTTATGGCAATTTAAACAATTGGAAATTTTCTTGTAGGAATTGAGGATAGGTAAGTAGCAGATTAGGTCTAATAAAGAGCATGTTGAATTAATAGCAAAGCAGGAAACAATGTTAGACCAGAAAGGTATTAAACAACAGCATCTACATGTATTATCAACAGTATTTCTTCCAGGGCAATCGCAGCATAACTGAGCGACAATATGATCCCTATCTTTCCCCACAGCTACAGGACGACCCTCTTTATTGTATCCAATCTCATTTTCAAACCTATCAATCTCCACTTTGCAACATTCGCATTTGGTGCAGCATTGGAATAGGTGGATTGGAGAAGGGCAGTAAGGGTCGCATCTGCAGCACGATTCCGTGCAATCTTTTGGAGTTGCACAATAATCATTCATTTCACCTGCTAGAATTGGGCATATTGGAGTAGAGTTTGAATGAGTGGCTGTATAATTGGTAGATAAGCAGATGAGGACGTATGACAGGGTGAGTGCTGCCTTTATGTTTAGTGATATGTTTAGTGATATCATGATAATATATACCTTTAACTAATGAATGTATCCTATATCTATAAGGATATATTATCAAAAAATATGGGTTTTATAAATAAATCTAAAAAAGTATTTCACCTGTATACTTCCAGGAAGATTTATCTAAACATATTGTTCATAATAAATAACAAGTTGGCAGGTCTTTCTGCTAACCGCCTGGTGAAGTAAGGGTACCAGCTATCTCCGTAGGGAACATAGGCTCTTACGTTGTAGCCTTCATGTAGATATTTGTACTGTAGATCTTTTCTTATTCCGTATAGCATTTGTAGTTCGAATGCGCTCTTAGGGATCCCTTCCAGTTTAGCAAATTGGAGTAGCTCGTAGAGAATGCTTTCATCGTGGGTTGCAATGGCTGGGTAGTTACCATTCTTCATTAAATACTTAGATATCTCGATATAACTTTTATCGACATCTTTTTTTTCAGAGTAGGCTACTTCTTTGGGTTCTAGATAAGCACCTTTTACGATGCGGATTCTGGATCCTAGTTTTGTTAATTTTACGGCATCGTCAGGGGTGCGGTATAAATACGATTGTAGAACGGTTCCTGTATTTGGATACTCTTTTAATACTTTCTCTAATATATTAATCGTACGTTGGGTGTATGCAGAACCTTCCATATCTATTCGCACAAAAGTGTCCGACTTCTTAGCATGCTTTAGTACTTTACGATAGAGCTTTTCTGCTAATTCATCCCCTAAATCTAATCCGCACTGAGTAAGTTTAATGGCGATATTCATTCTATCCGGATATTTAGTGCTATTAATGTTATCTAAAACATTAATGTAAGATTTTACAGCATTTTCCGACTCCTCTTCGCTTTTAGTATTTTCACCTAGGAAGTCTAGAGCTATTTGAATACCATCTTCAGTAAGTTTCTCGCAAGGAACAATCGCTTCTTCGATGTTATTACCAGCTATAAATTTACTTACAAGTGGTTTCATTAAACTAGAATATTTAGCAAAACTTTCTAGTTTTTTTGAATCTGCCATTTTCAACATTATTTGCCTAAGAAACATAACTGCAACCGATTAATAAAATATAGAGAGATATAATCCCCTACACTATTAATAATCACAAATATTTCAAAAATCTTTAGCTTGCTAAATACAATTAGTAGGTATAGAAGTATTTATTTTATAAAAAATGTCCTAATTTTCCGGTATTATCTGCTTAGAATGGCTTAACGAGGATAGAATTTTGAAAATTGAAAAATAATTTAAAGAGATGGCTTTACTTAAAGAGATTCTGCTAAAGATTTATCAAGAATTTCTCGTATAATTGGTTCTTTACTATCCATAAAAGCATCAGTCTCACCATAAAAAAGGAGCTCTCCGTTGCTTAGAAATGCAACTTTATCTGCTATACGAGCCGTGCATTTAGGATCGTGTGTCGTAACAATACTCGTGATTTTTTTCTGTTTAGCGGTGTTATACATTAACTCATCAACGGAATAAGCAGTAACCGGGTCTAGTCCGCTAGTGGGTTCATCGTAAAAAAGTATACTTGGGTTCAATACTAATGATCTAGCCAAAGCAACCCTCTTTTTCATACCACCGCTTAACTGACTAGGTAATAAATGTTCTATATTTCCAAGTAGTACCTGATCCAGCGCTAATCTAACTGTCTCTTTTTTCTGTTTATCACTCAGCTTCTGTTTTCTTTCAATGCCAAAGAGGATGTTCTCTTCTACAGTCATGTAATCGAAAAGAGCGCTGTACTGAAAAACATAGCCGAAGCTTGAGCTTGTATTTTCTCCCTCTGTACTGAAAACAATGCTTCCAGATGTAGGCTGAAAAATACCGCTTAAGCATTTAAGCAATGTTGTTTTCCCCCCACCACTAGATCCCATTATAACTAGAATCTCACCAGATTCTAGTTCGAAAGAGATATCTTTTAACACTAGCTTTTGACGGTATCGATGGTATAGATTACTTACTTTTATCACTATTTATAAAGATAGCATTTTAGAGCGTCTATTAAAAATGGAATCGAGGAGAATCTTTTAACAATCTATCTTTCATCTCTAAATTGTCACCCCGAAATCATATACTTTCGGGGTCCACCACCTTATAATAAACAATTCTAATTTCTACCAAACTTAGGAATAAACAATGCAAAGTATGGATCCCCTTCGAGGATGACTCAGAGTTTGGAGTTGTGTGATAACTTTAGCCCTGCGTCTAGTAATTTCATATGGATAGCAGGGTAACTTATTAATCTGAGATGGAAAATTATTATTGTTCACCTCACTGGGAGTCATCCTCGAAGGGGATCCAGTTCGCCATGACTTGTTATGGCCCAGTATTCTAGAAAATTCTACTTCCTCTACCACATGAGATTAGATATAAAAAGAGAACCGGATCGATATCTTTCCATGTATTAATAGAAATCCTTAATGTTATTCCATATTTGGATGGTAAAATATAAACAATTATAAAGAAAACTGGTAGATATACCTATAATCCTATTAGCATATCTATTCGGAGCAAATATGAATAAAAACACAGAGAATAAAAACAGTAAACTGAGCAAATGTACACTGGTACAGTCGCAAATAAATAAGTACTTATTAGGTGCCGATTTATCTGCACATCTAGTTTCAGCTATAGAGAATCATATTGTTATATGTAAAGGCTGTAGCGCGGTTCTTCAGAAAAAACAGTTTCAGTTAGAATCTTTAATGAACGATAATAGTGTAAAAGAAGATGCTAAATCAAAAACTGTTAATAGTGTGTCTGCTGATGTTTTATTAAAACAGCTTACTAAAAAGCATGATGTTCTATTGAAAAATAAAATTAAAAATAATATTACTGATAGAAAAAACGATATGCAGAGATTTAATGTTCCAAAACCAAATTTAAAAGAAGTGATACAGAAAACAGCTCCGAAAAACAATACGTGGAAGCCAGTGGCCTGGACGGCTGGTGGTGCATTGGCCTTAATTATGATGAGTCATGCCTTATCTCAGCCAGATGCGATGCTAGGGAAGAAAGTTATAGAAGTTTCAAATGCAAGTTCTCCTTCGAAAAACAGAGTAACTAATATTAAGAGAGGTACTACTTTATCTAGCGCATTAGAAAACAGTAAAGTTGAGACTTCTGTGAATAATAATGTTCTAAATAAAGAGATAGATGAAGCAGAGAGTAGATTTGAAAGTGAATCAGCTCCAGATGTTATGGGTTCGACTGCAACTAATGCTTCTGGTGTAAGTAGAAATGTTGAATTTGATAATGAAAGCGATAGAGAGTTACAAGCAATTAGAGATGCTGCTCCTATTAGACAGGAAAAAAACAGCAAGGTAGTTAGCTATGTCTTTAAGTTATTAAAAAATCAGTTAGAGCATTCAGCATCGTATAATCCGGAAGTAACTTCACAGGTTCAGGTCAAGTTTATCAAGCCTGAAAATCAAAAGTTTATCAAGCCTGAAAACGAGAAGTTTATTAAGCCAGAAAATCAAAAGTTTATCAAGCCTGAAAACGAGAAGTTTATTAAGCCTGAAAACGAGAAGTTTATTAAGCCAGAAAATCAAAAGTTTATCAAGCCTGAAAACGAGAAGTTTATTAAGCCAGAAAATCAGAAGTTTATCAAGCCTGAAAACGAGAAGTTTATTAAACCAGAAGATAGTGTAAAGTCCGCTAAAAAGAGCATGCTATCAATTCTGAAGAAAGGTGCTCCAGTAGTTAAAACTGAAGATACTGATACAAAAGAGATTGATAATAACGCCGTAGTAAAGAAAAACGACTTAAAGAAGAATGTTAATGCAAAGAAAAAATCTCTTCGAAAAAGAGTTATTAGACAAAAAAGAAGATCTAACAAGTTAAGAGGTCCTATAAATAACAAAAGAAGTAGAGCCGCTAACGTAAAAAAAGATACAATAAGAGTATATGAAGCTTAAAAAAATACCGAGAATACTAGTAGTTATGCTTATGAAAAGATATTTACTTCTGTTCTCGGTATTTTTTGTTTTATCTCCAGTGCACTCTACTGAAAGTGCAGTTAAAACAGTATCGAAAAGTAAGACTGAAAAAGTTATTAACATAACAGCAAAAGGGGTTGATGCAAGAACCCTGTTGTACGATTTGTTTACACAGAGCAGTAATGAATTTGTTCTGGAAGATCTCCCTCACACTATCATCTATTTATCCCTCAAGGAAGTTAAATTTAAAAAAGCACTTAATATCGTCTCTAGATTAGCTAATTTAACTTATAGAATTGAGGATGGTATCTATTATATTCGCAAAAAAACAGATGAAGAGATACTAAAAGATAAAGAGCGTGTTAAGGAAAAGAAAAAAACTGAAAGTGAAGATACTGCAGAAAAAGATAGTAAAGAAAAAAGTAGCGACATAAAGGGAAGCCCGAAAGATTCTAAAATAGAAGATCCTGCAATTGAATTTGATGAAGAAGAAGCACTCCCTCCTGTCCCAGATTTTCCTGAAATAGATGAAAAATTAGTAGATAAAAAAAAGGCGACGTCCGATTTGCCTGAGATACCTATACCAGATTCTGAAAAACACGAGAATTTAGATTCCATAGAATCGCAAGCTGATAACACTGTTATACAGTTACATCCTAAGAATAATGCAAGATCTAAAGTTTCAAAAGCTGTTGAAGAAATTAAAAAAACTGAAAAGAAAATTCAGGATAAAGGGAAAATTACAAATGCTCAGTTGAGAAAAGCCGTTACTTTAAAAATGAATAAAGTACAGCTAACAGAAGTATTTGCAGCGATATCTAAACAGGCCAAAGTAGCTATTGAAGTGAGTCCGGAAGTGAAAAATGTTCGTATGGATGCGCATATACTGAGGAAAAGATTGGTCGATGCACTCCAGCTTATTTGTGGCAGACTGAACTTAAAATATCATCTCACGGATAATAAAAGCATCTTAATTTATTCTCCTTCAAAGAGTGTTAAAAAACAACCAGTCAAGAAGCAACCTGTTAAAAAGAGAAGAGTTACTAAAAAGAAAAAATAACATCATTATAGGATGACTCTTTTTTTTTCATAGAAAGCCAATACTATACTTGAAGAGTAAATAATATAAAATTTAAATTAACGTAGAATTGGCCTGTATAATATACGGTAGTCTAATCTAGTAATATTCCTTATAATGGATTGATTTCTTAGTGAAATGAGCAAGGTAGAAGAGAATAAGGCACACTCCAAAAAAGAGATAAGCATGGTAACTATTACCGTGAACGGTGTGGATATAGAAGTTCCACAAGGTGAGCTAATCGTAGAAAGTGTAAAACGATTAGGTTTGGATATTCCTATATTCTGTTATCATCCTAGAATGCAACCGGTAGGGATGTGCAGGATGTGCTTGGTAGAAGTGGGTACAAAGGGTCCGGACGGCAGCGTGAGGATGATGCCCAAGCCACAAGCAGCATGTACTTTGCCTGCCAGTAATGGATTAATTATCTATACAGATACAGAGAAGGTACATAAAGATAGAAAAGGTGTCCTAGAGTTTTTGCTTATTAATCACCCGCTTGATTGTCCTGTATGCGATAAAGGTGGGGAGTGTCCTCTGCAGAACAATGTGCTCTTTTACGGACCCTCCAACAGTAGGTATCAAGAGGAGAAGCGCCACGCTCCTAAAGCTCTTCCGTTAAGTAAGTATGTCACGCTCGACCTTGAGAGATGTATTCAGTGTGGGAGATGTGTTAGATTTACAGAAGAGATTTCCGGAGATCATCAACTTGCATTTAGATTCCGTGGAAATTCTATGCAGCCCACTACATTCCAGTTAACCGACTTCGATTCAAAGTTTAGTGGAAATACAATCGAAATTTGTCCGGTAGGGGCTCTTACAAATAGTGAATACCGCTTCCGAGCAAGACCATGGGATATAGAAACATCACCATCCGTCTGTACCGAATGTTCTAATGGGTGTAACGTCTGGTTCGATCATAGAAGCGGCAAGATGGTGCGTATCAACGGTAGAACCAATGAGCAAGTTAATGAAGAGTGGACCTGTGATAAAGGTAAATTCGGCCTAAACCACTATAATTCTGAAAAACGATTAAAATATCCCCTCATTAGAAAGAATGATAAACTAGTAAGGGCTACTTGGGAAGAGGCTTATGATGCTATCCTAACTCAATTTAGAAAGGTTAAAGATAAAGGGGCCGTGCTGGTTAAACCTAACTTTGGCAATGAAGGTCAGTATCTTTTACAAAAATTATTTAGAGGTTGTTTTGAAAGCAACAACATAGATCACCGCTGGACTAGAAATTTACAGAGTGTAGAGGATAGATTAGAGAATAAAGCGAATATTTCTCAGGTAAGTACCAGTATTGCAGACTTTGAAAATAAAAAGCAGATTTTAGTATTTGGAACATCGTTAGCTGATGATTTACCAATCCTTTATTTGAGAGTTCGTAAGGCTGTAACAAGAAAAGGGGCTAAGCTAATTCAATTGCATTCCGCTTCATCTGAACTGGACTCTATTTCATCCATTAATCATATATTTCCTGAAGGTTCCGAACTTGCAGTGGCTACAGGAATTTTAAAATCACTATCGGAAAAGAGATCGGTAGAACTGCCTGCTGAAGTTAAAGAGAGTCTGGATAAAATAGATTGGAATACCATTAAGCAACAGTCGAAACTAGCTAAAAAAGATTATAAAGCTATTGTAGATATGATAGTGAATGAATCTACGGCAATTGTAACATCAAAAGGAATCCTGAATGTTGCTGAATCTAATTTAATCGATATTCTAGGAGGTATTTCTGCTTTAATAGGTGCTGAATTTAATTTCTATGGCATGCAAGCAAATGGTGAGGGATCGGGGAATATGGGTGTGTTGCCAGACATGCTTCCCGGTGGTATTAACTTTAAAAATCATGAAGCAGTAAAACAACTTCTACAGTACTATCCTTATACCTTCCCGGTAGAATCAGGATTAGATACAAATAGCATAATCGATGGGTGTGCTAGTAAAATGTTGAAATGCCTCTGGTTAGTAGATGCTGATATAGCTGAAACATATTACAATTCTAAACTGGCTAAAAAAGCATTAGAGTCGGTGAATTTCTTGGTATATCAAGGATCTATGGAGTGTGAAACAATGCATTATGCTTCTGTAGTATTACCTATGCATGCACCTGCAGAGAGCGATGGTACCTTTACTAATATGGAGCGTAGAGTGCAAAATATTAAGCAGATATTAACTGCTCCTGGAGAGAGTAAGAGTGCATGGAGAATTTTTGCAGATTTATTAATTAAATCCGGACTCAATAAATCTTACTTTTCTGTAGAAGAAATACAAGAAGAGATTGTAGAATGTATTGAATGGTACGCTCCAATTAAACAGCTTAGTGAAGAGACGGAAGGAGTGTTATTGAAGCGTGAATTATCTTCTAAATTAAAATTAGGTTATCTCGCCGATACACTTAACAAAATAAATATAAGCAGTGAAAACAGTACAGATGAGGAAGGTTCTGAGGATAAGTAGGAGAATATAGCATCATGTTAGAAGAGTTCATTTCAAATTTACATCCTGTACTTGCTATCTTTGTAAGAATTATCTGTTTTTCAGGTATTGCCATTATGTTTGTTCCTATTCAGGTGTGGTGGGAAAGAAGGTTGTTAGGTTGGATGCAAGATAGGGTGGGTCCGAACAGAGTGGGTCCGTTTGGTTTATTGCAACCAGTAGCTGATGCCATTAAACTATTTCTCAAAGAAGATCATGTACCTAGTGGTGTAGACAAATTTATCTATTATCTAGCACCAATATTAGCATTTTTACCAGCGTTCGCTCTTGGTGGGACTATGCCGTGGGCTCCTGCTGAAGGATTGTACGGATTACTTACTCCTGTAGCTGATATAAATATCGGTGTGTTATATGTTTTAGCTATCTCATCTCTTGGTTCTTACGGAGTGGTTTTAGCGGGATATGCAGGAAATAATAAATATTCTTTATTAGGAGGATTGCGAGCTTCTGCTCAGTTGATTAGTTATGAATTAGCGATGACCGTATCCTTAGCAGCGATTATTCTGGTAACAGGTTCTTTGCGTATGAGTGAGGTGGTCTCATATCAGACGGGTCCGCTTTGGGGGATTTTTCCTTATATACAGAATTGGAACCTGTTAACTCCGACTGGTCTTGTGGCTGGGGTGATATTTTTCATCTGTGCTATTGCGGAAACAAACAGAGCACCATTCGATTTACCTGAAGCTGAGAGTGAGCTTATCGGGGGATATCATACAGAGTATAGTTCGTTTAAATTCGGACTCTTCTTCTTGTCCGAATATGCAGCAAGGTTTGTATTTAGTGGAGTGTTTGCTACCATATTCTTAGGTGGATACAATATGCTGCCGGTAAGATGGGATATACTTGCTGTCGATTTTCCTGGCTGGAGTGAATGGTTTTATTTTATGCATTCTGCTAATTATTGGCTTTCACCAGTCGCTTTTATTGCAAAATGCTTCTTAGGTTTCACTGTTTTTGTTTGGGTGAGAGCTACGCTACCAAGATTACGGTACGATCAGCTAATGAGTATAGGGTGGAAAAGCTTATTGCCTGCTGCAGTAGCGAACTTTATAGTTGTAGCTGTCTGGATTATGGTAACAAACCTATATGGAATGATTGCGGGTTATGCATCTCTCGTTGTTTCTGCGATTATACTGCTTGTCCTATACTTAAATATAAAAGCTGTAGGTTTCAATGAAAGTACGAGTACTAAAAGAAGAATTAAGATGGCTAAATTTAATTTAAAAGAGAATGAGGAGAGTAACTGATGCAGGGGAGAGAAATACTTTTTATCGTTCTTTCATTGGTAGCTTGCTTTGCTGGATTAGGTGTGGTGTTGGCTAAGCATCCGATTAAAAGTGCACTATCCTTAGTAGTAAATATGTTTTCTATAGCATTTTTGTATTTTACATTAGAAGCAAACATGCTTGGGATAACTCAGATAATGGTATATGTAGGTGCCATTATGGTGCTATTCCTATTCGTTGTCATGTTGCTAAATATTGGGAGCGATAGAAGTGGCATGAAGATATTAGACTTAAAGCTGGTGCCTGCAATTCTGATAGCTTTACTAATGTTCTCATTAATATCATTTCAAGTACTATACCCATTGTTTGGCATGCAGTATCCAGTAGCTGATGAAGGATTTGGTTCTCCTGAAGCAATAGGGAAGTCGTTGTTTTCCCAGTATGTGCTACCTTTTGAAGTAGCTAGTGTTCTATTGCTGGTTGGTATAGTAGGAGCTATATTATTAGCTAGGAGGAAGGCTTAATGATACCGTTAAGTGCATATTTATCTGTTAGTTTATTCTTGTTTTTAACCGGATTAGTTGGCATCATCATTAGACAGAGCCCTGTAGTGATGTTTATGTGTATAGAGATGATGTTAAATGCAGTTAATTTGTCTTTTGTTTCTTTTGCAAGGTATGCTCCCTGGGTGGCAAGTGGTGATATAACACAGACGGCTTCTCAATGGATGACCGGTGAAATTACAGTGCTTTTTGTCATGGCAGTGGCTGCCGCGGAAGTCGCTGTTGGCTTAGGTATGATAATGTCTATTTATAAAAATGAGCCAGATGTTAATGTGGATGCATTAAGCAACTTAAAAGGATAGAGTAGGTATGATAAGTTTAGAAAATTATAATTGGTTGCACAGTGTAATAATTTTAATGGTATTAATGCCTTTCTTAGGGGCATTATTCCAGGCACTGTATGGCAAGCTAACAGAATGTTTACTTGGTGTAAAGAGTGGACGATGGTTGTTAGGTTCTCTAGCTTTTACATTTGTAGGTACGTCATTTGGATTAGCATTATTGGTAGTAAAAGATATATTTCTAAAGCATCCTGCAGATGTTTGTTGTTTTAGATTTACCTATTTCGATTGGATTAATCTTGAAGTATTAAGAGTTCCTGTTGAGATGTTTCTGGACCCTCTCTCTATCACGATGGTATTGCTGATTACTGGTGTAGGTTCATTAATACATCTCTATTCTACAGCTTATATGTCTGATGATGCAGAATATAGTAGATTCTTCACTTATCTTAATATGTTCATTGGATTTATGCTGATCCTAGTTTTATCGAACAATCTCTTATTGTTATTCGTAGGCTGGGAAGGGGTAGGTTTGTGCAGTTATCTCCTGATTGGTTTCTGGTACAAAAATTTAGAGAATGCTAAAGCAGCGAATAAAGCATTTATAGTTAATCGGATTGGGGATCTTGGGTTGTTGTTGGGTATATTCTCTATAGCATTTCTGCTACATTCTACTTATGGAATTAATTCTGCTGGTAATGTGATAACACCTCAGATACTAGATCCCAGATGGTTAAGTTATGATATAATTTTCGGATTGTTGCCAAGTATTTTAACATCGTATCCGGATTATGCTACAGCTATAGCACTGCTGTTATTTGTAGGTGCTATGGGTAAATCGGCTCAGTTTCCTCTGTATGTATGGTTGCCAGATGCGATGGCGGGTCCTACTCCTGTATCTGCGTTGATCCATGCTGCTACTATGGTCACCTCCGGTATCTTTTTATTAAACAGAATGCATATGGTATTTGAATTTTCACCATATGCTAGTGCGATTGTATCTGTAGTGGGTGCGATTACTGCTGTTTGGGCTGCTCTCATTGCTTTTGGTCAGACAGATATCAAAAAAGTGTTGGCGTATTCTACTGTATCTCAGTTAGGATACATGTTCATGGCTTGTGGAGTGGGAGCATACTGGGTTGGGATGTTCCATGTATTAACTCATGCTTTCTTTAAAGCTTTATTGTTCCTTGGTAGTGGTGCCGTAATCTATGCGATGGCTCATGAACAGGATATGAGGAGGTACGGCAACTTATGGAGATATCTTCCAGTGACGGGGATATGTATGATGATTGGTACTTTTGCGATTGCTGGTATTCCGTTGCTATCCGGATTCTGGAGTAAGGAAGCTATTTTGCATGCAGCGTTTGAATCGTCTTATCCTGCTAATTTATTAGGGGTGGATGTCGCGACTTTGGTCGGCTGGACGGGTGTGTTTGTTGCTATACTTACGTCAGCATATATGTTTAGAATGCATCTGCTGACTTTTGGGATTCCTTTTGTAAATGGTGCGGAGCGGTGGCGATTGATCCCTGCTCATGATCATCATCATCATCATAGCGAAAGCGAGGGTGCTGTAGAGAGCGAAAAATACGATTTTTCAGATGATACATTTAACTTTTATCGTAGAGAATTATGCTCGCACGGATGTCATCATTCAGATGAACATCATGCCCTAGACAAAAATCATGAACCTAAAGAAGTGCCATACTCTATGCAGGTAGTTCTGGTGATACTTGCTATACTATCCATTTTTGGAGGATTTTTCTTACACCAGCATCATTTCTTAGAGCATTTCCTCAGTTCTAGTAGTGCAGTTTCTTGGGTAAAACCTGAGATTCTAGTAGATAGTTATCATGATAATCATGGCGTCCTTGAATCATTGCTGTACATATCTATTTTGGCAGTTACAATCGGTATGTCTTATGCACTAATAGTATACAGTAGAGGTTTACCGGAAAAAGAAGGATACAATGAAGAAAAGTGGAGTAGGTTTAGATTGTTTGCTAAGGACGGATTTATGTTCGATTCATCATTAAGTAGAATTTTTGGTAGAGGTGGCTATAAACTCTCTGAAGGATTCTGGTACGTATTCGATAACTTCCTGATTGATGGCATAGTAAATATGTTTGGTAAACTCTCCAGTATCTGCGGTGAAATGACCCGATTCTTCCAGAATGGTAACATCAGATTCTATATATTTATGATGTCCCTAGCGATTTTAGTTATCATATTTTATATCCTTAAAGGAGGGCTAAACTAATGAATTCTGTCTGTTTGAATATACCTGGTGCATTAACATATATATCACTTCTTCCATTAGTCGGAATGCTTGTTGTAAGTGCAATCCCTAATATGTATTCAAGAGTGCAGAGAGCCTTGGGTATGTTCTTCACGTTATCTACGCTATTAGGACATGTATTATTCTTTAAATGCATAGGGATGTTTTCCGTAGATACTTATCATTTTAAGTGGATAGAAAGAGTCACCATGGTATCAGATTTAGGATTCCACTATGTTGTTGGTATAGATGGCCTTAATTTCTGGTTGGTTTTAGCTACTAGTCTGTTAAGTTTTATGGCCCTCTTATGTTCGGCATATGAAAAAACTAAAATGAAAACCCTGGTAAACAGCATACTCCTTCTTCAATTAGCTTTAATTGGTGCATTTATCTCATTAGATTTATTAATGTTCTTTATCTGTTTCGAACTGACCCTAGTGCCGGTATTCTTACTGGTTAGCATGTGGGGAGGCGAAGAGGGAAGTAGAGCTGCATTAAAGTTCTTCGTGTATACTTTTACGGGTTCCATCTTTATGTTAGCGGGGATAATTGTTTTAGGTTTAATGCATAGGTGTGCAACTGGAATATTATCATTTAATTATTTGGATATACAGAGTGTAGTTGCAAATGGAGCTTTATGGAAGACTAATATCCAGCTAGAGAAGTGGATATTCTGGTCTTTTGCTATTGCGTTCATGGTGAAGAGTCCGATGGTGCCTTTCCATACATGGATGCCTAGATTATACAAGTATTCTCCGGCAGGATCTATGATATTATCTGCAGTAGTATTAAAATTAGGATCGTACGGATTTTTGAGATTCTGCTTACCGCTATTTCCTGATGTGATAGCGTATCATGTGCCTTGGATGGTAAGTCTGTGTATAGCCAGTATAGTTTATGGTGGATTTTTAGCCGTTTCTCAGAGAAACATTATGGGAATAATGGCATATTCGTCTATTTCTCATATGGGTTTTGTCTTACTGGGCATATTCTCATTATCTTATAATGGAATGGTTGGTGGTACGATACAGCAGTTGAATCATATTATTAGTACAGGTTTAATCATGATGTTGCTTTCAATGCTTTTTGCAAGAAAAGATTCGAGAAAATTATCCGAATATGGCGGATTGAAAGCTCAGATGCCGATTTTTGCTGCCTTGTTCTTAATTGCAATGTTATCTAGTGTTGGTCTGCCGGGTACTAACGGATTTATTGGTGAATTTCTGTCATTACAAGGATTATTTGAAACGGGCGCTGCTTATGCATATGGCTTAGAGCCTTTCCTTGCAGGAGTGGCTGGATTAGGCTTAATTATAGCAGCCTGTTATTTGCTCCGATTGTTCCAAGGTATATTCTACGGCGATCTATCGAATTTGAAGGATAGATATCTTAGAGATATTAAACCGTTCGAATTCTACGCAGCTGGTGTAATGGTGATAATAATCTTTTTAATCGGATTTAATCCATCGATAGTTACAAAAACTATAGAACCGAGTATTGGTGCAGTTAGAGAGATGGTGATACGTCCGGCAGGTGAACGACCCACATGGAAGCGTTGTGAATGGGAAGAGTGGCATAAGATGTGCAATGGTTGTAACAAGAGAGAAGTGCGAGGTGATAACTAATGTGGAATTTTATTCCTGCTGAAATTCACTGGCTACAGGTAATGCCTCATATCGCTGTGGCATGTACTGGTATTATTGTCTTGATAGTTAGAATGATATGGGGAAATAAGTTGTCTTCTGGCTGGTATGTATGTTTAACTACATTTGGTTTACTAGAGGCGATAGGTTGGCTTTACTATCTGGTATATGGTGGTATATCTGGCACTACACTCGGCGGAATGATTACTACGAATCGGTTTAATATTTTTACGAATGGGTTATTGATATTAGTTACGGCCTTAGTAGTACTTTTTAGTGATAGATATTTAAAGCATAAGAAACTAAATTATCCTGAATTTTACTCTCTTATAACTTGGGCAACTTTTGGCGCTATGCTCATGGTGTCTAGCGTTCATATGTTAGTAGTGTTTTTGGGTTTAGAAGTGTTATCTATTTCACTTTATGTATTGTGTGGGATTAATCCGAATGATAGATGTTCAAAAGAGTCCGGATTGAAGTATCTGCTAATGGGTGGATTTGCCAGTGCGATTATTCTTTACGGAATGTCTTTCTTATATGGTGCTACCGGATTTCTAAACATTAACGATATGGAATTAGTCTTAGAGAGCATGTCTAGCATTCCGTTGGTGTTCGATTTAGGTCTGTTCTTGGTATTAATAGGTCTGCTGTTTAAGTGTGGATTTATCCCTTTCCATTATTGGGTGCCAGACGTATATCAGGGTGCTCCAACTAATGTGACTGCATACATGTCTACGGTAACAAAAATTGCATCTCTTGCAGTACTCTACCGTATGCTTGATGGTTTTATTCTACTAAAAGATGTCTGGTTAATGCCGCTCTGTATTATAGCTGGAGTATCCATGCTTTTTGGTAGTTGCTTGGCTGTAGTACAACAAGATGCTAAGAGAGCTTTAAGTTATTCATCTATTGTAAATGCCGGATACCTTCTGGTAGCTATTCTCAGCTATGTTATCAATATAGACAATATAGATGAAAGTACTATGCTAATCTATTTTGTAGCCTATTCAGCAGCAACAATTAGTGCGTTTACCGTACTGGGTTCACTAGTAGAATGGAACAAGGAAAATCTGCCATTTGCACGACTATTTGGCATGCGTTATAAATCTAGGTTAGCCGTTTTCACCCTGCTTATTAGCATGTTATCATTGATAGGTCTGCCTCCTACTGCTGGATTCTTTGGAAAGCTCTTAATTATGTGTGATGCATTCGACTCTTGTCTTACTACATTAGTAATAGTACTAGGGATAAGTTCTATTATCAGTGCATACTATTATCTGAGAATTATACGAAGTGCTTATGCAGAACCCGATTATACGATTAGTACTAACATAGATAACAAAGAAGTATATGAGAGTTACTCATTTAAACTAGTATGTTATACTTGTTTAATCATCACTCTTGGTTTACCTCTCTGGTTTAATCTATTAATTAATTGGACCGGCGTATAGTTTTTAATGTCTAGCAAGTATCTTCTTCAATAGATATAGGGAAACGGTTAGGGAACAGAACAGGGCTATTCCTGCAATAAGAAAGGCTTCTTTTTCCATCCTGTATTTAAACAGATATGTACCGATGGATCCGCCTGCCATATTCCCGATTAAGAAGATCATGTGCGAAAGAGAATAAAAAACGGCGGCATCATTAGAATGGAATACTCTTAGTTCAATGAATCTAATAAAGAAGACGAGAACGGCGTGCAATATTTGGAATAGAATAATACACGCAGCTACAATCAGTTTCCATTCCATCACAGCAGGAATAATAAAGAGGGTGGCTAACATCAGCATGGATGAGATAATAAATCCCGACCATAGTTTATCCGCATAGTTTCTTCTAGATAGATACCATTGTATTCCTCCGCAGAGAAGTGCACAGCTTGCTGTAATCAGTAATATATGTGGAATAATTATCCCCGTTCTGCTAAGTAATATATTTAAGAACGGGCCAACTGTGTTTAAATAGAATCCGGTACATAGTTGATGAGCTATGATAAAGAACAGGATTAACTTATGTTTTTTCATCGTTACTAGATAGCTATTAAATGTTATGGCGGTATCATTCCTGTTTATCGATAGCTTCTGGTTCCAAATAGGTAATGGTATGAGAATAGAGATGAAGGCTGTTCCATATAGAATATACATCATGCTGGAAGAGTTGAAAAGCACACCTGCAATGAGTGCAGCTCCTATCACATTGGAGATGAATTTGGCTACTTGCAGATTTATGGATAGATTCGCAACACTAATTTTTCTTTCTTTGATATCTGGCAAAGAGAATATCATGCTGCGTATAGCGAGGTTAGTAATACTTATCCCAATTCCTAAGAAGAGTCCGGCTAGGGAGGTAGTAATTGGGTGACCTGTATATGTTGAGATAATGTTTCCTAATCCTAACAGAATACTACCTGTAGCAATGGTGAATCTGGCACCTTGTTTAGATAAGTGAACAAGTACGATCGGGGTTAGTATCCCAGATATGGCCATAAAGTTATGCAAGAAAACATAATTTTCTAAGTTGTTGTTTTTTTCAAACAGAAGAGTAATTATCGAACCAGATAGTGTAATTACTAAGAACAGTATCCCGCTAGATATTCCTATAAATGTACTCTTTTTTTCAGTATCGATGGCTAAATATTTCATGACAATTCATAAACAATCCCTTAAGTATTTAATAATTTATGTTAATAGTATTTCAATTAGATGTTACATGATAATGAGTGATATTTTCCAGTTTAAGTATCATAGGGACTATTGTTATTTTAAATAAAATTAAATATATGTAATAAATCTAGATAATATTATAAATTTCAGAATCCGATTGTTGTTGAAAAACAGTTGGTAAACACGGAGAATATTAAGATCTTAATTTAATTGGAGCTGGAGAATAAATGGTACACTTTCTTGTATGAATGTACTGATTTTACCGTTTAATGCAGCAAAAAATACGAATCATGTTTATGCGAGACAATTTTCGCAGTACTTTGCAAATGTTATTAGTGAGTTTTCAGGATATGAATTTGGATACATAAGCTATCTTAAGCCACAAGATGAGAATTCTCCAATACAAGTACAATTTAATCCTATTGAAGAGTTAAATTTAAAAGAAGATATTGATAAACTAGGCTATGAATACAAAGCAGATGTAATTATTGACGGATTACTTTCTGAAGAGAATAATGAAAACTTCCATTTCCAGATAAGATTTAACAGAAGTAACGGTACTTCAGATTTACTTGAGTATTCTGCTACTAAAGACACCCTGTTTACATCCTTGATAGATATTCTAAAAGGATATTGTACACAACTAGGATTAGGTTTGCCAGATGAACTTGATAATATAAAAAACTTTTTTAATACCGAGAGTGCAGAAGCCTTTTTGCAGTTTATTCAAGGTACAGATGGCATCAGTTATCTGCAGAGATCTCAGGGTAATGTTGATGAAAGCTTTAAAATTGAAGATTCTTTCAACCATTTGGCGGAAGCATGTACGTTAGATAATGAGTTTGATGTAGCCTATCGTGCTGCACTTAAATTAGTGCAAGATGGAATAGGATTCAATGTTGCGGATCCTACTGTTGCTGAGAATTTGTGCAAGAAGCTAGTAGAGCTTAGGCCAAATAATGCTGAAGGGAACATCATGCTAGGTAGATTCTACTACTTAACAGGCAATCCGGATAAATGTTTATCTGCTTTTGAAGCTGCCGTAGAGTGCGACAAGGATAATCCTGAGGTTTACATCAGATTAGGAGAAGCACAAGCTTTTACTGGGATGATTAATAATGCTGAGAAAAATTTTGAAAAAGCATTTGAACTAGAAGATAATGACAAGCCTTCTGCAGATTATTTAGCAGAGCTGTATAATGCTTCAGGAAGAAATCATGAAGTGCCAGGGCTCTGGAAGAAACTTGTAGATCTAGATAATAACAATGTAAGAGCTCACATTAAGTATGGTGTAGCCCTCTATAGAAATGACAAGAAAGAAGATGCTGTAAAGGTATTTGAAAACGTTATCCAGAATGTAGAAAATAGTAATGCTGCAAAGAAGATTTACGCCAAACTTCTCATGGAAGAGAAGAATTTTGATAAGGCAATGGATCTTTTTGAAGATTACATTGATAATGAGCCTACAGATGCCGATGCGCTAATATCTTATGCATTTACCCTTCAGAATGCAGGAAGAGAATTTGAAGTGCCTCCAGTTCTACAGAATATACTTAAACTAGATATCGATGCCGATACTAGAGCTCATATAAATGCTTGGAACATAGAGATGTTGCAACCCAAAAGGTTAGAGTCTTATACAGAAGCATTAGCTAAAATGGAATCTGGAAACATGGAAGCCGCCCTACAATTGTTAAGGCCGCTGAAAAACTGGCTTCCCGATTATTGGAAAGTATGGGCACTATTAACAAACTGTTTAATTAGTTCCAAAAATTTTGATGAAGCAGAACAGACTGTTTATAAATTATTAGAGATGTATCCAGGTTATGTGGAAGGATATGCTAATTTAACGGATATCTATATCGCTAAGAATAAGGCTGATGAAGCATTCAAAATTCTTATTTCACAATCTAGCAAATTCCAGGATTCTATCCCATTTGCTATTACAACGGTGAAGGCTGCCAATGCATCAGGTAGAAAAGATGTAGCAGAGAACTTATCGAAGTCGTTGTTAGAAGCTACTAATAATAATGAGAATATTAAGAAGGCCTTGGACGAAGTGATGAGTCCGCTTATTATTCTCTAAACGACTGATGAATTGATTTTTACTATCTATGAGGGCTATATGTTATAGGTATATGGTCCTCTATTTTTTATTTATGGATATAACCGTTTAGTTTAAAATGTTTTTTCTTATATTGTTATGAAATTATTTCAGTTTAAATACAGATCTGTTCTTAGTGTACTTCCTGCTTCTATAATTTTTATCGGATGTTCAAATCCTTCAACATCAGGGAAGGCCAATCCTATTAAGATAAATAGATGCGATGAAGAGAATAAAGAAGTAGATCTAAAAAAAGTAGATCCGGAAGATTGTTTATGGTTGAACGATATTAGTTTTGATATATTTGAAGAAAAAGATCCTGAAGAAGATCAATCTGGAGAAGAAGAGTCTGGTAGTGCATCCTCTGTAGAAATAGATAGATGGGATGAGAGTAGTGTATCCTCTATAGAAATAGGGAGATGGGATGATGGCGGTGATGATAATCATTTAGGAGAATTTAGTCCTGAAGAGGAGACTGTCATCGCTATTCCGGTGCCGAACATTGAAGAGGAATCAGTGGATAGTATACTTGCAGAATTCGATAATATAGAACCGCTTGCTAATGGTGAAGGTGGAGAAATAGAGATAGAGTTTGATAATCACTTTACAGATGTTAATCTAGATAATAACGTAGAGGTGGTTATTGGCTATTCAGGAGATGATGAGAGTGATGAAGTTGCCTCTGATGCAAATGAAATATCCATTGTAGAAAATAGGGAGATAGCTACCCAAACAAGTAATAAAACGAGTAATAACACAAATCCATTTCGAAAAATACTAGAGAAGCTATCTTGTCTTGGAAAAGCGGATGATTAATCCTCCAATTGTTTGGAGGATTTAAATTAACATCCCAGATTGTACGTTGCTCTGTATTGGAAAGTTGCTGCAGAGTGCGATTACTTCCTGTTTTATCTGCTCTAAAACTATAGAATTGTCTTTGTTTGATAGAGCTTTATAGATTAGTCTGCTTACTGTCTCCATCTCTGCTTCTTTCATGCCTCTGGTTGTTAGTGCAGGGGTTCCTATGCGTATTCCGCTAGTAACCATAGGTTTTTCTATATCGAATGGTATTGTATTCTTATTTGTAGTAATGTTAACTGAATCAAGAACTGCCTGAGCTTCTTTTCCGTTTATTCCAACAGATTTCACATCGATTAAAATTAAGTGAGAATCGGTTCCTCCACTTACAATTCTTAGGCCTTCATTCGCCAAACAAGTAGCAAGTTTTTTTGCATTAGCTTTCACCTGTTTTTGATATTCTTTGAATTCTGGCTCCATAGACTCTTTGAAGCATACTGCTTTGGCTGCAATAATGTGCATCAGGGGTCCGCCTTGGATACCTGGGAATATGGATTTATCTATCTGTTTAGCATATTCTTCTTTGCAGAGGATCATCCCCCCTCTCGGACCTCGAATGCTTTTATGAGTAGTGCTCGTAACAAAATGTGCATAAGGAACAGGATTTGGATACTCACCTGCGGCAATCAGTCCGCTATAGTGAGCCATGTCGCAAAGGTGATAAGCACCGATGCTGTCTGCAATTTCGCCAAATTTTTGGAAGTCTATTACTCTTGGGTATGCTGAAGCACCGCTAATAATCATTTTGGGTTTATGTTCTTTGGCTAGTGATTCTACATGGTTATAATCGATTAATTCCGATTCTTTATTTACACCATAGTGGATAACATTGAAGAAGTTTCCGCTGAAGTTTACTTTACTGCCATGTGTAAGATGTCCTCCATGTGAAAGATCCATGGTAAGTATGGTGTCTCCTGGTTTTAAGAATGCAAAGAGCACTGCCATGTTGGCTTGAGATCCGCTATGTGGTTGCACGTTAGCGTGCTGGGCGCCGTAGATAGATTTCACACGTTCTATAGCAATATTTTCAACTTTATCTACTACGTGGCAGCCTCCATAATATCTCTTACCTGGATATCCTTCAGCATACTTATCGGTGAGGGCCGTAGCCATAGCTTCTTTAACGGCTCTACTGGCAATATTTTCGCTGGCTATAAGCTCTAGATGATTCTGCTGTCTGGCCTCTTCATCTTTAACAAGATGTGCTATTTCTGGATCTATTGTTGTAAGTGGAAGTGTATGATTTCTATTCATACTCATTAGTTTACACGTATTTACATAAACTAGTGTAGGATGAATTATGCAGAGATACTAGTTTTTATGATTCTTACAACAGGTATGGTTATTGCTTTTTTTAAGCAGGGAAGCATTCACAAAATGGAAGGTGGCGAGAGTAAGTCCGCCTGCTATAGCCATGATGTCTACTAATTCTAGGTGGAATCCGTCGTGTGCATGATGATGATTGTGGCCAATGACGAAATGACTCACTACAATTAGCGTTATACCGATAGTAAAGAGTGATGCAGGTAACATAGATCTGTGATGATTGTATCCATGTTTTAATGAAAACGTACCAACGATGATAGCGATAGAAATAAAAGCAATATCAACGAGTGGAGATTCCATGAATCCTAAGCCAACAGTGCTTAAGGCTCCTAAAGCAATACTTGTTAAAAGGCAGTGTATGGCACATATGGTGCTAGCTATACCACCAGCTTTGTCGAGGCTCATGCAAGCGGTATTTAAATTGCAGGAACTATTTTCTTTTATAATAGGTATATTATTCTTTTCGTTGTTCTGTTTGTTTTTAGTTTGATAGTTCATGCTGTAAATATTATACTGCTTTTTAAATTAAAAGAAGAATCGGTAATAATGCCTTATTTTAAGATTTAGTTGGCGCGCTCGAGAGGATTCGAACCTCCGACCCTCAGCTCCGCAAGCTGATGCTCTATCCGCTGAGCTACGAGCGCATACTAATAAAAGATTACCTTATTTAGGTTTATCTTGTTTGTCATTTTCGAAGGAGATCCAGTAGTATTGTATGTATTATTTTTCCTTGTCTTGCTAAATATTTTTTAGAAGGGCATGGGCCTTCCTCTTTAAAGTCTCCTCCCTAGTTTGTCATCTTCGAAGGAGATCCAGTAGTATTATAAATATTATTTTTCCTTAGCATGCTAGATATTTTATAGAAGGTCATGGTCCCCGAGGATATACAATCTCGGGGTGACATTTTGAAGTGTAGCACCTAAACTATCAACTTACTCCCCGCTCTGATTTGTCATCTTCGAAGGAGATCCAGTAGTATTGTATGTATTATTTTTCCTTGTCTTGCTAAATATTTTTTAGAAGTTTTTTTAGATTATAAGATCGGCCTCATCGCGGGATCTTTAAATTCCCGCGATGACGGTGTTGGTTGGTAAGTAGTAGTTATCTTTTGAACCCACACTTGGAGATTATTAGTCAAATGTGGAGTTCTTCCTTTTACACTCCTCTCGCTGTTCCGTCACTCCAACTTTTTAGAAGTGCTGGGGTCTGGCCGACATTTTTCTAAAAAACACTTAGGGCTCTTTCTAATAAAGGATCGTCGGAGATTACACTTTTCTCAAAGCTAGCGGTTTTATGGTTAGGCTTTACACCGGCTCCTTCTAAGATGTAAGCAGTCTTCTTCCTATTGTCTCCGAACACAAATGTTTTTTTGGGGTACATAAGAGAGATGATAATGGAATCACCCTTTCCGCTGATCTTTGCATTCTGTTTTTTTCCGCTCTGTTCATGAATAAAGCTGGTTTTAAAGCTTGGTAGATATTCATCATTGACAATACCTGCAAATGCTTCACTAGTGGTATAGGTGGCGAGAATCGGGTTATTCAATACCACTACTTCGCCCCGGGTTTCACTGCCCATTACCGTGGCTCCTTCTTGTTTCATCATCTCGGTGAAAACTTCAGCACAACTTTTGCTGAATCCGTTACAGAGCACTATTGGTTTAGGCATAGTATAAGGATGTCGTATAAAAAGTTTCTGATTAAAATGACTGTTAATGAGTTCTGGTGAATAGGTTATTTCCTTGTATTTTGGAACCATCTTTAGTATTTTTGGGTAGGTTAGAGGGTTGTTCTCGTTAAAAGAGGGTTCTCTTTTTTTTATGCTTGCATGTAGAGAGGTAGTTGCATGGGTAGATGTATTCAGTGTGTCCCAGTATATTTCTTTGGGAGTGCCGTACCAGCGGATATGCTGTTTATTTCCATAAGCGTACACAGTTACTGTATTCCATGTGTTGCTAAGTGATTTTACCAAGAAAGAGGTGTATTCTAAAGATCCTCCAGAATTATCTCTTACGTCTATAATTAGTTTATTAGGTTGTTCGTATCCAATTTTTTCTATAATCTCTTTAATCTGTTCATGTGGTTTATTCCATACTCTTTCTTTATTGTTCTCATTGGTCGTGTAACTTATTCTACGGAGATGATTTAATTTCAGGTATGGTATTTTCTTATTAGAAACCGGGTGATTTAACCATTTAAATTCTATAGGATCTTTTTGTGGGTGGTATTTATAAAAGAGTTTTAACTTTATTTCGTGTAATTCATTTTTTCTAATTACTTTTAGTAATTTATGCTCACCCTGATATCCTCCTAGATCCCAGTTAGAATTTAGTTGCATTCCATCTGCGCTAAGTATAATATCGCCGACCATGAGTCCGGCTATCTGAGCAGGGAATCCGGTTCTTAAATCTTTTACAATCATCCCGTTTATATGGGATAGTTTGGCCAGGAATACTCCGGGATTACAGGTTGGTGTTATGTATGGATAGGAGCTTTTGATATTCGATCTTTTATCTTCAAGTTGTTGATATTTTTTAGCTAATTCAAGCTCTCCTGTATCTTTTAAAATATCGCTGGTTTTTAGTACGTTAGCCGTAAGTCGTAGATGACTCACGCCGAAGTCTGCAAAGGCTCTATTAATAGCAAATATAAACTTTGATAGAGTGTCTGCTTCTTTAATATTTTTTTTATGGATTGGTTTGTTTATTATTTTAGGCCACTTTTCGATAGGGGTTAATGGAGCAAACTTTTTTTTATCCATCCTTGCATTGATGGCGCCTAATAAAACTTTTTTAGTCTTATCGTCTATGCTCAGTTCATACGAATAAGAGATCTTTGCTATTACTATATAAATTGAGATAAATAATCCCCGGTAAAATTTATGGAATTCCATAATTAATTCATTCCATGTTTTCTTCAAGTGCAATAAATAGTTTGAAAATAGTTTTTTCTGCTAACAGGATATTTTTATTTGTACGATTATCTATGGAACTTTCTATTTTAATTTCCTGTTGAACATGGTATTATAATAATAGAGTAAGATAACTTTAGTGTGGTAGACTAAAGTGCGGGGTGAGATATGAAAATGGAGCAATTTACAAGCAAAGTACAGGGTGCGCTGGTAGATGCGCAGCAGATAGCTATAGATTTACAGCATCAGAATGTTGATGTAGAGCATTTTATGCTTTCTTTATTAGAGCAAGAGGGGAGTGTTTTCAAGAATATAGCTGAGAAGTTAGGATTCTCTGCATCTAATTTAAAGACAGAGTTCCATGCTGCGCTAAACGGTATGCCAAAAATTCAGGGTGGGAGTTCGCATGGTGGAAGTATAACACCAAGGTTGCAAAAGTTATTTACAGAATCGTTGAATAGATGTAATAAGATGGGTGATAAATTCATAGCAACCGATCATGTTTTACTGGCAGCTCTTAACGATTCTGGTGCGACCGGAAAAATTTTAAAGAAGTCAGGATTTACCGAGACTAATCTAATGGAAGCTATTCAGGGTTTACGAGCCGGTAGAAAAGTAGATGATGCCGCAGCGGAAGAGCGGTATGAGGCACTCTCAAAGTATGGAATTGATCTAACGGAAAAGGCAAAATCTGGCAAGCTAGATCCTGTAATTGGTAGGGATGAAGAGATTCGCCGTGTTATTCAAGTATTGAGTAGAAGAACAAAGAATAATCCTGTTCTCATTGGAGAGCCTGGTGTTGGTAAAACAGCTGTTGTAGAGGGATTGGCCCAACGGATTGTGTCTGGTGATGTACCAGAGGGTTTGAAGAATAAGAGAGTAATCTCTCTCGATCTCGGAGCGATGATTGCCGGAGCTAAATACCGCGGTGAATTCGAAGATAGACTGAAAGCTGTTCTGGATGAGATTAAATCGGCGGAAGGTGAGCTGGTAGTATTTATCGATGAGCTCCACACTCTGGTAGGGGCAGGAAAGACCGATGGAAGTCTGGATGCTGCCAATATGTTAAAACCGATGTTGGCTCGTGGGGAATTGAGATGTGTAGGGGCTACAACACTTGATGAGTATAAGAAGTATATTGAAAAAGATGCAGCGCTAGAGAGACGATTCCAGACTGTTCTCGTAGATGAACCTACCGTTGAAGAGAGTATATCCATTCTCCGTGGGCTAAAAGGAAAGTATGAAATACATCATGGAGTAAGGATTACAGATTCTGCAATTGTTGCAGCTGCCACACTAAGCAATAGATATATCTCTGAACGATTCCTTCCTGATAAGGCCATAGACTTAATGGACGAGGCTGCTTCTAAATTGAAAATAGAGATAGATAGTGTGCCTAGCGAAATTGATGATATTCAGCGGCAGATAGTGCAGCATGAGATAGATAAGGAAGCTCTAAAGAAAGAGACTGATGAGGCTAGCAAAGAGAGACTTAGCACGGTAGAAAAAAAACTGAGTGAACTAAATGAAAAGCTATCTTCATTAAAGAGTGTCTGGATGTTAGAAAAGGAAGGAATCCAGAAGATAAGAGACTTAAAAGAGAATCTGGACGGATTAAGAAATCAGTTAGTGCAGGCTGAGCGCGATTTCGATTGGACAACCGCTGCAGAAATTCAGCACGGTAAAATACCAAATCTAGAAAAAGAATTGGCCGAACTTACTGCTAAAGTTGAAGAAGCAAACAAGAATAAAGATAACAACAAAAGGATGTTAAAGGAAGAGGTTGATGGGGAAGATATCGCTACTGTTGTAAGTAAATGGACCGGTATTCCTGTCAGTAAACTTTTGCAGGGCGAAATGCAGAAACTGCTCGAACTAGAAAAGCATCTTAACCAGAGGGTAGTGGGTCAGAAACATGTACTCTCTGTTCTTGGGGATGCTATTCGAAGAAGTAGAAGTGGAATTAACGATCCGAACCGACCCATTGGTAGCTTCTTGTTTTTGGGTCCGACTGGGGTTGGAAAAACAGAGACAGCCAAGGCATTAGCTGAATTCCTTTTCGATGATGAAAAAGCTATGGTCCGCATTGATATGAGCGAGTATCAGGAAAAACATGCCGTTGCTAGACTGATTGGTGCTCCTCCAGGATATGTTGGATACGAAGAGGGAGGTCAGCTTACAGAGATTGTGAGACGTAAACCCTATGCTGTTATTTTGCTGGATGAGGTTGAAAAAGCACATCCTGAAGTGTTTAATATTTTACTCCAGTTGTTGGATGATGGAAGATTGACAGACGGTCAGGGAAGGACTGTAGATTTCAAGAATTCGGTGATTATTTTAACGAGTAACCTGGGATCGCAGTACTATAAGGATAATTTCATGACCGATGAAGATTTCTCTAAAGTGAGCGAGATGGTTTTGGAGGAAGTGAAAAATTTCTTTAGACCAGAATTCATCAATCGATTAGACGATCTAGTGGTATTCAAGCCTATTGCTCTGAATGAAGTGAAAAATATCGTGAAAATTCAACTTCAGAAGGTAGCTGAAAGATTAAAAGATAGAAGGGTTGTTATCGAGATTAACGATGATGCTCTATTGCAGTTGGCAACCGTTGGGTACGATCCGCAGTTTGGTGCTAGACCTATCAAGAGAGCTATTCAGAAACATCTCCTGAATCCACTTGCTGAGAAATTGTTGAGCGGAGAGGTGAAGGATGGCGATACTGTTGAGGTGGGATACTCTAATGAGAGTATTACTTTTACGGTAAAAGTTGAAGAGAGAGTGTAAATAAGATAATTGTGAGTTTTTTCCTCTAAACTACTGGTATATTATACTGAATAAATTTGGAATATGAATTTATTCAGTATAATATAACTTAATGAATACATCTTATATAATTAGACTTTGTATTACAAAGGCTGTTGTTTCTATTTTATTGTTTGTCCAGTTTAGTCAGTATACGGTTGCAGAAATGCGATCGGATATTCTACCAGCTCACTATCAGTTGATAGAGAGGACGTCTAGGTGTAGTACTCTAGAAGAGTATATAGACAAAATTGACGGATTCTACTATGTTTTACTAGGAATAAAACCCTTATCGCTGTTTGATGACGTGCATGAGATAACTTATGATTCTGCTAAGTACAAAACTGTAGATGATTATGTTGATGCTTCTTTTAATTATGTCCAGAATAAGTTTGTTAACATGCTATACGATTTAGACATGGAGGAGAGTTTTCCTTTAAAGATAGTGGAGTGTCCTGATGGAGCGGCTCCTGGAATTAATAAGATTGTGCATTCTGTTATCTGTACGGATTGTGATAAATATATCTGGACTTCCGAATGTAGTAGCTCGGATATATTATGCAAGGAAGATGGTCATAAGCATGTAGTCTTGCTTTATGTAGGTGTTGAAAATACAGATGCAGTAATAGAGAGAGCTGAGTATGTTAAAATCTATGAGCCTACAGTGGATTTATTTGCTGAAAAATTATCTTTTAGAGATACCGGTATAAAATTAGGTTATCCACTAGTTGCATGTAGAAACTTTGAAGATAGAGTGTTACCTGTTGCATCGATTTGTCTGGACACTAATTATAAGTGGAATATGCCTAAGGCTACGGATCTTCCAGAAGATTCTTTTACTGATAATCAGTTAGATATAATGATACTAAATGCATCAGGAGCAATATGCATGCATCCGGAATCTGCTGCGTTGTTATCTAAGCATTTTAAAATTGATGAAGACTTCTTCTATTTAATAGTTAAGCAATCTATTACGCAGGCCTACTTGGAGAGACTAACTGGTTCCTTAAAGAATTCAGGTGTGAATACAGTGGAAAATATTCAACTACTAACAGCTGTTCTAAAAGATGTATCTAGATATGAAGGTAGTACTTTTAACTTTAGGGCGATGAATGCAATTATATCCACTACACCAGATTTTATAATGGGAAGAATTACTCTAGGCTAGGTATGAGATATCTAATATTATTATTTAGTTTATTTTCAGTATGGAACAAGGGTGCTGCTGCATCAGTGGGGACGAATAGTCCGGTTGGATCGGATTGTTTATCATCTATTGATGCCTCCGATGAGAGTTCAGATAATCTTAGCGGGCCAGATAGAATAGAAAGGTTGAAGAGAATTGATGAATCTATACAATCTATCTGCAGAGACCTTTCCTCTCAAGAGTTGAGATTTTCTGGAGAGTTAAAAAAAATATCTAGTTCTTCGGAGATTCCAGAAATAGAAAAAAATGTGAAATCTGGATGCACAGGTTTTTTCGGTGGATTATGTGCCTCTAAAAAAAGTATTCGTTCTGAAACATGTAATGCGCAACCTAGGACGCCTATGGTCTGCAAGATTCACTTTAAAAAAATCAGTAGAGTATTACAGCAACTTAATAGACTAACGAATGAAGACAACTGGAGAGATTTTCAAGCATCTAGGACAGTATATTTAAGGCTGAGAGATCTTGAGAAAAACATAAAGAATAATCTACAAGGGCTCTCCTACTTTCTTTTTAAAGTGAATCAGATGCTTCCTTGCTGCAAAGAGAAAGGGCTTACTGTACAGGTAAGTAGGGATGTTAAAAAGATTCCTAAGATTAAGAAAGATATCATCAATTTGCTGACTCTAGATTTTTATTCAGGGCTAACTGATATAGATTTAAGTTACCTTTGCCTACGAGACTATGAGGATGGGAATGATCTTATCGAATCTTTACCATTGGGTTTAAAGATACTTAATTTATATAGCTCAGAGATTACAAGCGATAGTTTGAAAAAATTAAGCAGATGTCTTTTGCTTGAAGAGCTAAATTTAAAACAGATAGTTTTAACTACTAGAGAAGATTGGGTAGAGGTAATTCAATATTTACCTACTAGCATTAAGAAGTTAAGACTAAGTAAAAGCAATATTAACAAGGGTGGTCTTCGGGAATTAAGCCGTTTAAAAAGTCTGGAAGCATTAGATGTTTCTCAATTGTCTCTTGCGAATAATAATGATGGGATATGGGATTGTATAACATTATTTGCCTATTACGAATCAAGAACGGTACCAAGTTTTAGTTGTAGAATTGATGGTTATTGGGAATGCGTTATTAAAGCTTTACCTATAGGATTAAAGGAATTAAATCTTGATGAATCTATGTTAGATACACCAGGGCTTCTTGCTCTTAGTAGATTGAAAGATCTAGAGTCTTTACATTTGGGTTATACTCGATTATCTTCAGTATCAGACTGGTTACTGGTGGTTAGAGCTTTACCTGATAGTATAAATAGTTTAAGTTTGGGCCGCTGTGATATTGATGTATTAAGTTTGACGGAATTAACAGCTAAACTCAAGATGCTTGAATATATAGATCTGTCTAGAATTTGGTTTAGTAATCCTGGCGATTGGAAAATGGTACTTGAGCAGCTGTCTTCTTGTATTCAGATTATAATTCTTACGAATACAGGTATCATACCATCTGGGACAGTAGGTCTTAAAAATCTGGAGAGCTTAGAATCGATAGCGTTAATTGGTTCACATATGTCTGGTAGAGACTGGGAACTCACCATGCAATACATACCTAAAACTTTGAAAAGAATTTATCTTGCTCATTCGAATATTGGGATGGAGGGATTGTTAGTCTTAGCTGAGTGTTTTAGAGATCTAGAAATAATTTATCTTGATAGGGTTTGCTTAGACTCTGTTAGTGACTGGATTCCAGTAATGCAGTCACTAACAGAGAAATTACAGAAAATATCTTTGTTAGGCTGTAATATCCCTGCCAATGCGTTATGTTATTTAAAGGCATTTCAAAAAGAAGAAGAAGAGTAGACTCTGTATAACAGCTTATTTTACCTAGTACACTCTGGGTAAAATAGAATTAGATATGTCTAATAATTCTGCAGAATTTTTACTGGAAGTGGGTTGCGAAGAGCTACCTGCTGGTTTTGTTGCTCCAGCACTGAAAGAACTCTCTTCTTTAATAGAAAAAAACTTAAATGATAGCCGACTGAGCTACGAAAAGGTTGCCACCTATGGTACATGTAGACGCCTTATTGTCTCTGTTCAGAATGTTCAGAAGCGGCAAGAAGATTCTACTAAAGTTCAGAAAGGACCTTCTTTAAAAGCAGCTTATAAGGAAGACGGTTCTCCTGCTCCAGCGTTAATAGGGTTCTGTAAAAGTAATGGGGTAGATGTAAATTCCGTAGAAAAGAGGGATGATTACATTTGGATAGAGAAAAATATTCCAGGTAGAGAAACAAAAGATATTCTGGCAGAGTTAATTCCTAATATATTATCCAAGCTGTATTTCCCTAAAACAATGAGATGGGCCAACTGGAAGATGAAGTTTGCACGTCCAATACGCTGGATTATTGCTGTATTAGATGAGGAAGTAATTCCTTTTGAAGTGTGCGGAATTAAAAGCGGGAGCAGCAGCAGGGGTCATCGTCATCTGTCTAAAGCATGTTTTGAGGCAAAGAATTTGGATAGCCTGCTGAGTTCGTTGAGAGCTAATTGTGTTGAGCCAGATGCTTCTATTAGAAGAGAGAAAATTATTAATGAATCGAATAGTCTCCTGGATTCTGATGAGAGCATTAAGATAGATAAGGGTCTGTTAGAGGAGAATACGTATTTAGTAGAGAATGTCTTGCCGATACTAGGAAGTATTGGTAGTGAGTATATGAGCTTACCTGGCGAGATAATTCAGGATACATTAGCTAAGCACGCCAAGTTCTTTTCTATTATAAACAAAGATGGGTTTACTGTTCCTAAATTTATATCGATAGCTAATAGCGGTGATGTAGATACCATTAGAGAGGGGAACGAGAAGCTGATTAATGCCAGATTGAATGACGCTAAATTCTTCTACGATAAAGAGAGTAATGTAAAAATAGATTCGTTCTTGGATAAAACTGAAGGTGTTCTTTTCCAGAAAGAGTTGGGCACCATGAAACAAGTAGCAAGCAGACTCTCCAATATCTGTTCATTCTTTGCTGATAAATTAGATTTGGACAAGGATATTGCTGCGAAGTGCGGATTATATTCCAAAGCCGATCTTTCTACAGAACTAGTGGCTGAACTTCCAGACTTACAAGGGATAATTGGTAGCATTTATTTAGCAAGGGAGGGTTATCATAAATCTGTGTGTTGCGCAGTGAGGAATCATTACAAGCTAGAATCTGTACTGAAAAATAAGGATGAGTATTCGGAAATTCTTTTTGTAGCCAACTTAATAGATAGGCTTACCGGATTTCTTGCTATAGGTAAGTTGCCATCGGGTTCTAGTGATCCTTTTGGTTTGAGAAGAGCTATCAATTACCTGATTATTATTGCCGGTAATAAGAGTAAGTGTTCTGAATATTATTATGATGCATTTCAATTTGCAATGGATCTTTACGAGAACCAGGGTTTAACTATCAAACAGGATGATTTATTTAAGAGTATTTCGCACTTGTTTATTCAGCGGTATGGAGTGCTGACAGGTATTGATGATAATAGAGAGATACTGTTTTCACAGGATAATCATGATAAGTTAGATGTGAGACTTTTAAATGCTGCGCTAGAAGATCTTAGCCCAAGTGAAGTGTTGAATGTAGGATTAGTGAGAAATCGTATTCAAGCTGCTATAGATATCGAATTTAACGAAGCGTACTATCCACTAGCAAGATCGGCAACTAGAGTGTTTAATTTGATAAAAGCTGCTAAAAACAAAGAGTTTACTCTGCCGAATGTTGAAGGTGGCTATAAGTTGCCTGAAATCTTTGATGAAGTAGTGGGTGTATTAGAGTCTGATCCATCCCTGCAAAATGCGTTAAAGCTTACTGCTTGCATTGAAAAGTATTTGGATAATACCATGGTGCTCTCAGAAGATGAATCGGAGCGGAACAGGAACCTTGCCGTGTTGGTGGTGTTGCATAGATATTTAAATACGCTTGTGAATTTTTCGTTTATTCCGCTTGAAGAGGCGAGAGAAGTAGTGGTTGTTTAATTAGCTAGAATATGCAGAGTACTTTAATATAATCAAATTGATATATTCTGATTTGTTACCAGAGTAGAGTTCCAAAGAAAAATATATTCTCTATGGAGCTCTAGAATTTAGTCTGTTTCTTTGTTTTCAATATGCTGGATTTTTAGTTTCATAGAGTCTGCTTGTTTGGATATACCATGTAAGTCTTCTAGTATAATTTTTAAGAATTCTTCAGTGTTACTCTGTTTTTCAAATCTATTTTCTAAATCTGTATCTTTAGAATTAAATAGCCAGTGCATTACACGTAACTCTTCTTCAAGTTGTGTGATTTTTTCCGAGTAGACATCTAAGAGGCGCAGTGCAGTCTCTGCTCTTTCTTTTAGATCTACATCTTTAGTTTCAATTTCTTTTTCTGTACCATTATTTTTCGAAACAGATTCTATTTGTACTATTCGGCTGAGTTCAGATTCTAGATTTTGTAGATCGGTTCTAAGTTCAGCGTTGCTAATTTCTAGTGCTTCTGTTAAAGTAGTGAGGTCTGAATTAATATCTTTTAGGTTGCTTGCATATTTAGAGAGTGTATCAATAACTGTTATATGCTGATCGATAGTGAGTCTGGCGGCATCAAGAGCAATGTTAGATTGGGATAGTAGTTCTTTTTCCGAATTTAACTCTTCGGTTAATTTCTGCACTTCTTTTGAGTTAGATATTTTACTCTCTTTGATATGGTTTTCTAATCCATTGATATAACGTTGTTGAGTGTTAATTCTTACATCTTGGTGGTCTAGAGTGCGTTGATGAGATATTCTACTGGTATTCAGTTCTGCAATTGTAGCTTGTTTTTCAAGCTCTTTTGTGTCTAAACTTTTTGCTAAAGACTTGTTAGTTTTTTCAAGATCTGTAATCTGCTCTGTTTTGCTACTATTTACGTTACTTTTCCATCTAGAAAATGCCTTTAATTTATCAATCGTATTGTTATTTCGAGTAATAATCGCATGAAGCTTATCAACATCTTTCTGCTGTACATTATGTTCGTTATTTGTTGCTAATTTTTCCAACGCTGCTCTAGTTGGCATATTGCCAGAATTCTCATTTCTATGTTGTGTGTTATTGCAGCCAGATAATAAGGCGCAGAGAGTCAATACTTCAATAAAACCTAAAAAGCATTTGTTGTTCATAAATTTAAACCTATTCAGTGAGTTAATATGTATAGATTTTTTTAAAATCCATATTTAAATATAGTAGCATTTTATCTCTATTTCCGACATTGTATTGATATGTGGTTCGTTGACTGTTTTTCGTGTTCGTGAATATTATAATGGTAAACTTTAACTTGTGGAAAATAGGAAAAAAAGTGTTAAAAAAATTCTCGGCTATATTTTAAAAAATAGCACAATTACCGCCTTATTAATTGCAGCAGTTGTATCTGTTGCTCATTCTGCTGAAAGTGCTAATGCAGGAAAGATACCTACAAAGGCAGATGAAAAAATAGAAAAGGAGAGTGAATTTGAGAAGAGGAGAGATTATATAAACTCCATTATTAATGATAGTCATTTCACAAGCAGTACTCATATCCCTTTAGATGCCAAAAAACTTTGGAAAGATTTATGTAATTTGAAAAACAAGCATATTAAAGGACCAGTATTGCTATCAGATCTACTTTATATTCTTGATAAAGATGGCTTTATTGCATTATACGATAATAAATTAAATAATGAGGAGGAGCGTATCGACGGTTATATCCGTTTTGATATTAAAAAAAATAGATTAGAGATTAACTTTGGTCCTCGTTATGGGTGTGGAAAGGTCACCTATGCTGATGAGGGTGCAGATAGGATAATTTCTGAAGTAAGTAGAATATATAGCATGCTGAAAGTAAGTCCAGGAACAGAAGTTGCTGAATCTTATTTTATCGATTCCGTGTATAATCCCAGGCTTGATACAGTTGAATATACCGGTACGTTGAAAACAGTCATCGAAAATAAATTAACGGTGCTGCAATACGATTTTCAGAACGAACTTATTACTACTGGATATAATGTATTTTTTCATGTTTTACGACAAGTGTTAGGTAGATTCCACCCAGCAGTTAATAGCGTTACAAATGTTAAGAATGAGACAGCTATTAATATATATAATTCTTTAATAGAGAATAAGAAGGCACATGAAGGTGCTTTTAAAGTTTGGGAGAGTAAAGGTGAGGTGCTTTTCGAATTACCCAAAGAGAAGCTAGGTGATATCTGGTGTGTACAGTCGATTGTTACAAAAGGATCTCAAGAGTGTCTATCCGCTGGTGATTTGATGAATGTATTTCCGATTGCCAAACCTTATAAGTTTGAAAAAAAAGGGAAAAACATTTTAATTAAGCAGGCTAATAGTAAATATCAATGGAGTGAACATGCCTCTATAGCTAAGAGTATAGAGAATGGTTTAGGTGAACCGATTGTTGCTACTCTTCCAATTATTGCTAAAAACCCGTTTACTAAAAAATACTTAGTGGATGGCAGTACGTTTGTTAGGAAAGAGTTGTATCATGAATTTGCAGAAGATGTATTTAGATGGCACGGTATAAGACCATCTGATAGTTTCCATTTAATGAATATTAAGAATTATTCTGAAAATACAATTCTTAATTTCTCTGCTCAATTAGATACAAACAACATAGAATTTCCATTCCCACCTGCACCTAACAGATTAGGTAATTGCTTAGAGAGTGAGAAGCATATACCGTTAGAGATTTCTGCTAATTTATGGTGGTATAAGGAGAATAATAGCTATAAACCAAGGCTTGCTGATGAAAGAGTGCTCTACTTTACAAGGAATGTCCATAATCTTGATAAGTATGATAAAAATAATCCTCAGCAGATGTTAATTGCAAGATGGGATGTAAGAAAAGAGAACCCTGCTGAAAAAGTATCTAAGCCTACAAAACAGATTGTTTGGACGTTAGATTATTCTGTACCTACTGAATATAGAGAGATAATTAAGGAAGGAATTTTAGAATGGAATAAGGCATTTGAACCTTTAGGTTTCAAGGATGTTGTTAGGGTGCAGAATGCAGAAGACGTGAAAGATTATCATCCTGGTGATATCAGGTTTAATACAGTAAGATGGACCATGATGCATTCAAATATGAGTGCATCAACAAATGTGCTGATGGATCCTTTTACAGGTGAAATAAAATCATCGTCAATAATCATGAGCCCGAGGTATACAAGATTAGGTAAATGGATTACGAATTTATTTACTTGTACTAATTCTGGAGTAAATGGAGCTGTTAATGATAAGTTGATTGAAAGCTTGCAGAAAGAACTGATTAGCCCTGAAAACATGAATGCGTTTGGATTAATCGAAAACGTGGTAGGGTCGCTTGTTCATTTAACTAAAGAGAAACGAAAAGACTTAGAAGATTGCATCAAGAGACAGTTTATAAAACATCTTGCTGTTCACGAAGTTGGTCATGGTCTTGGCCTTAGGCATAATTTTACATCGCATACTGCTTTTACCACAGATCAGCTTAAAGATAAAAACTTTACCAAGCAGAATGGTATAGTAGCCAGCGTGATGGATTATACTGGAGACAATATCTACGCTTTTCAGCATGGGAAGGAGGGTGTGTTTTACCAGGATAGATTAGGAGAATATGATAAGTGGGCTATTAAGTATGGCTATATGCCCGTAGTAGCAAGTACGCTAGAGACTGAAAGAAAGATTCTTCAAAGTATGGTGTGTAAAGATAGTGGATTACTTGGCTTAAAATTCATGACTGATGAGGATACTTATAATGGTAATAACCCGTATGCTGATACGTCAGTATTGGCTAGAGATACATTGAATTATTCCAGAGACTACATGAAATTAATTGCGGATGTTAGAGAAAATCTTTTAAAACATTATGTTATTGGAGATAAAAACTTCTCTAAGCAGACAAAGAAATTTCTAAACTCTTATGGGATGACTTTGCCTGGGTTGTCATCACCATGTAAGTTTATTGGTGGAGTAGAGAAGAGTAGAAGTAGAGTAGGTGATGAAGGGTTTACTTACGTTGCTAAACCGATTGATGCAAAACTGCAGAGGGAGGCATTGACTTTGGTATTAGATTACTCACTGAATATCGAACTTCCTAATTTGCCTAAAGACGTAGCATTTAATATGAATCTGGGATATCATAATCCAGCACCGATGGTATGTCGAACCATAGAAACTAAAGATACCCCAAGTTTGAGGCACTTAATTGGACTAATTAATAGATATATGATCTGGGAATTATTCAATTTTAGAAAGATAAATGATATTATTAGAAATGCTGAATACTGCAAAGGTAACAGCGAGGTATATTCGCTGGAAGAATATGTAAGTACTATCTGTTCTCATGTGTTTAAAGAGATTCAGAATAAGTGTAATGTTTCTTCAGTTAGACGTGATACTCAATTTTCTTTATTGAACCAGCTGTTCCAATGGTGGCACCCTTCTCATGGATTATCATCTCAGGCTGTTGATAGCGATATGCGACTTTTAGTGGATAAGTATATCAAGAAACTAAAGTCTGGCTTAAATAGTGGGGTGATTAATGCAAAACTTGATAGCATGAGTAAACTGCATTATCAGAGCATGCTTGATAAAATAAATCGATTAGAGAAAACTCAGAATATTGCACTGAATCATTAGGTGTAATATCGATGTGCTATTAGGTCTTATATGAGTAAACATTTAAGGCCTAAACATGAAAAATTATAAAAGATAGCATTTTTCCTAGTGCATTGTGCCGATAATATAGGTATGGGAAAAGGTAATAAAAAGAAAAAAGAAGAAAAAAAGACAAGCAAGTACTTGCTTCCAAATGTAGATGTAACTAAAATGCCAGGCGCAATGACAGATATGCACTGGAACAGTTTTCAAGAAGATCTCCATAAAGATGCTACTTTCCATTTAGCTAAGAATGCCATATGTAATGTACCTGTTGCTAAGGTAGCAGTAAAAAGGGAAGAGTTTGTTAAAATTCATCAAACATATAGTGTGCATCTTCCAGAAAATAAGATTAGCAATCAGAAATCGAGCGGTAGATGTTGGATTTTTGCTCTTCTTAACTGTTTGAGATACGATGCTATTAAGAATATGAATCTTCCAAACGATTTTGAACTATCTCAAACTTATCTCCATTTCTGGGACAAAGTAGAACGAGCTAACTACTTTTTAGAGGGCATGCTGGACAATCTAGACGAACCACTAGATTCCAGACTTATGGGATGGTTCTTTACTGGCTTCTGGAGCGATGGTGGGCAGTGGCAGATGTTACTTAACTTAATAGATAAGTACGGTCTGGTTCCAAAACATATTATGCCAGAGACTGCTAGTAGCATAAATACAGGAGCAATGAATCAGGCATTTACTCAGAAATTACAAGATTTCACTTGTCAGTTTAGAAAAATGCATGCAGCAGGTGCTTCAATCGATCAACTACGTGCTGAGAAAGAGAAGATGATGAAGGTTATCTATCGGATAGCTGCTGTACACTTAGGAGAACCACCATCAGAATTTGCTTTACAGTGGAGAGATAAAGATAAGAAATTCCATCGTGAAGATTCTATGACGCCTAGAGAGTTTTATAATAACTTTGTTGGAGTAAATCTGCACGATTATGTATGCTTAATTCATTGCCCTCAAAAGACAAAACCGTTTTATAAAACGTATACCGTAAAATATCTAGGTAACGTAGTCGGTGGTAATCCAGTAAAATACCTAAACGTTGAAATGGATGTGTTTAAAGAGGCTACAGTAAAGCAACTGAAAGATGATATGCCAGTATGGTTCGGTTGTGACGTAGGAAAATACCTTGATAGAACGTCCGGTATTAACGATGCTACTATGTGGGATTATGAATCTGTTTATGGTACCAATTATACGATGGATAAAGCTGAACGACTAGATTACGGTCAGTCGTTGATGACTCACGCCATGGCACTGACCGGTGTAGATTTAGATAAAAATAAGAATCCTGTTCAGTGGAGAATTGAAAATTCATGGGGAGATACTTCCGGTGATAAAGGGTTTTATTCTATGACTGATTCTTGGTTTGATGAATTTATGTATGGAGTAGCCATCCATAAAAAGTATATCGATAAGAAGTATTTAGATATGCTTGAAATAGAACCCGTAGTGCTCGATCCTTGGGATCCTATGGGCTCGTTAGCTTAATATAAAAGGCTCCATAAGATTTTCTTATGGAGCCTTTTATATTATTAATATATTATTTGTATTCTTCTTAGAAAGTCTATCAATATTACATATACTAGCCAATTATGAATAATATGTTGCGCTACGTATTTAAACTAGTAAAATATTCGATCTGTATAGTTATCATATCTGGTTGTGAAAACAACAATACCCTTAGAGCTCCTGAAATAAATCGTACTTCCGATAGTAGTCCGGCTATTGTTTCTAATGGAACGTCATCATCTAAGGTTGCTAATACCGAGAATCAGGAGGGTGGGAGAAATGTTTCTAAAATTGCTAATGTGGATGGTGCAGCAGAAATAGTTAAAGAGTATGCTAAATGGGATCCATCTTTGGCAGTAGAGAATACTTACACTATGCCTAGGGGAGTGGTGTTGTATGCTAGAACTAGTGAAGCAATACGCGAAGACTTGTCTCTAGATTATAAGTATTTTACATATCGTATAGCCGGTAGAGATAGAAGCTATTCCGTTGTAGAATTATACAATGCTCTTAAAGAGAATAAGATTTATATAACAGGATACGATAGGTATGGTAAAGGTGATGAGTATACTTTAAGAGCAGAAAAAGGAGTTGGGTCTGGTGCAGTAGATGGAAAAATCTTTGTAACATATCGTTCCGAAGGAACAGAGCCTCTTACTTTTGGTCAGTTTTTATATTATGTAAGTAACGGTCTTAAAGTTTTTGGTGTAGTGGAGAATAATGTTTCTGTTACTAGCGATAATAAGCTGAAAGTAGATTTTGGCGATAAGCAAGTAGATTATTCTGATAGTGAGTTGGTAGACGCTGTGAAAGCAGGGAAGCTCTTTATTTGGGGTGCTGGAAACAATGGAGCAGAATTTATTCTAGAGCCAAGCCAGTATGGATACTTAGTTGCAAGGAATTTAAAGACTGATGGTACTGAATCGGCTAGTATAAGTACCATGAAAAATTGGATTGGGAGTGTTAGGTTTTATTATGCTTCAGAATATAATGGAAATGACATCAGCGTTGCTCCAGATAAAAAGCTAGAAGTGAAAACTCCTGGGAAAAGTAGCACTTATACAGTTGATGAATTGTATAAAAACATAGAAGGGAAAGATTTACTAGTAGAAGGCAATTATTTAAAGACAGGTAGAAGTTTTAAGCTAGATGCAGAAGAAGATAAAAAAATTGCAGTAGCATATGATAATGGTTTTACGCCATATTTAACTTTTGATGAATGCTTAGCAACTGTTAAAGATAGATTCTATTCTTTTCAAGTAACTCCTAAAACAGAGAATAACATTAATTTCAATAATGATAAATTAGAAGTAGAATATCCGGTTGGTAAAGCTGTATATAAAACTGATGGTATTTATAATGGGCTGAAATTTGGAGAGATAGAGATAAGAGGTCAGTTTGTGCCAAATTGGAAGGAATTTAGTTTATTGGCGGTGAAGGATAACAAATTCCATCTAAAATACGACAATGGATTTAATGGGGAATTCGATTATAACGCATTTGTGAATACCATCAAGGTTCACAATCATAGATATAATATTCAGAAGAAGAAAGATAACTTGATAATAAGAACGGATAATTTAGTAGTTGGTCTGATAGGTAAAGATAATATTCTGCTTAATGTGGAAGGTATTTATAATGGGCTTAAATATGGATCGATTACAATAAGAGGGCAGTACTATCCAAATGGAAAATGGTTCAGCTTAATAGCAGAAGATGGTAACAAGTTTTTGCTTAAATATGATGATGGATTTAAGGCTTACTTCAGTTTTGACGTTTTAGCAGAAAATTTAAAAATCCAGGATCATCGATATGAGATAAAAGCAAATAACGATGCTAGCAAAAAGAATATTTTTGTTACTACTGATAATAAAATAGTCACTGGAATATCAACTCTATCAGTTGAAGAGCTTTATCAGAATATGAAGAAAGGAGTATATTCAGTTCGAGGTCAGTACTATCCAAATAGTAAGTGGTTCAGTTTGATAGCAGAAGAAGGTAATAAGTTTTTTGTTAAATATGATGATGGCTATAAGGCCCACTTCACTTTTGACGACTTTCGTGGCACATTAAAAGCACAAAACCATAGGTACGAAGTTTCGTATAATGTTCAAGGTTTATATGAAGCGTTACAGCAAGATAAGCTGATTGTAAAAGGTAAAGATTTACGTATGCCAAATGCAGATGAGAAGAGTGTAGCTTTCACGATGCAGGCTATAAATGGCTATACTCCTGAAGGAATAATATTCAATCTAAAATTTGTTGATGGTGGAAATCTTCCACTTAGTGCACAAGGATATCTAGATAGCATTAGTGGTGGTAAATTTGCTTATGAATACACGGTGAATCCTAATCCGGATCCTGAGAAAAATAGTAATTCTTCTTCAGATAAAGGCGATAAATCTAATAGTACAGATCCGGTATTTATTTTCAAGCCCTATAAGCCAGGAGGTAGAACTTCAGACCTTTCTACATTGAAATATAATGACGATAAAACCAATAATACTGTTTTAGAAATATTGTCTAATGATTTTTATGTAAAATACAGCTTGGACGCTCTGTATAATAGTATTAAAGACGGAAAAGTGAGTCTGACTGGAAGAGCTAGATTTGATGGCGTGAATTACAGTAGCCTTAAAGTATCAGCTAACAAGAGTAGTACGTTTACATTAATCTATGATGGCACAAAAGAATTAGACTTAAGTTATGGATCATTCTTAAGTTCTGTAAAAGATACAGTGAACTATGATTATAATTTAAATATAAAGGATTTTAATATTGGTAATTTTGAATCCAATGTGTCTATTTCTGGTGACGATGTGAAATATACATATAATGGTAAAACGTATACTAAGGCAAAGTCTGATTTTCTTAGTAGCTTGTCTTCCAGTAGTATAGTAGTTATTGGTGAGAAGATTGCAACCAAAAAGCAGTTTAAAGTAGACGATTATTTTTTCAACCTCAATTACACATACTTTAATGGAGAGAATGAAAGAAATATATCAAGAGATAGTTTCATAAATAATATAGGTGGGGATAAGTATAAGTACTACGTAATTGTAAATGAATAGATTTTGGGAGGTGTTTATCTTCCATACCCTAGTCATCCTATTTTATATTTGAAATAAAGAAGTGATTTTGAATAACCTATAAAATAGTAAACCAGGTAATTCTTCTGCTATAATTAAAGTGGTGTTTTTATTTTTAGTTAGCAGTTCTGTTAACTGAGTGGAGTTTATGTATGCCAAAGATTGAAGATGATAAGACATATGATGGTATTAAAAAGAAGAGTCATGTAAAAGAACAAGATATCCTTAATTTAGATTCTTCTAGAAAGAAAAGGATAACTATCAATATAGATTTAAAACAGTTTATTCCTAAAATATATCAGTACCTACCATATTATAATTTATCTACTGCATATGCAGATATGGGCTCTGCTCTTGTTATAGCGTCCACATCTCTTCCTTTAACTATGGCTTATGCTATTTCAGCAGGATTAAGACCCGAAGTAGGACTCTACTGTTCTGTTGTTGCTGGGTTGGTTGGGGCACTATTTACTGGATCTAGATATCAAATTACGAATCCAACTGCAGGTTTCCATCTTTTTGTATTATCACTATTGAATCAGGGTGGCCCTAATGCATTATTTACATGTGTGATAGTGGCTGGGCTAATACTAGTGATATTAGGTTTTTCAGGGCTAGGTAAGATTGTTCATTTTATTCCTAGGCCTATGATTCTTGGTATAACCAATGGTATAGGCTTAAATTTAATTATAAACGAGATTATTCCATCATTAGGTTTAACGATTAATACCAAGGTGCCGAGTCATCTTCCTGGAAAAATCGGGGCACTCTTTCAGCATATTGATACAATATCTTTTCCAACATTAATTTTAGCAGTCTGTTGTACTGCTTCAATGTTTATTTTTAAGAAACCACTGAAAAAGCTTCCTTTAGGTGTTTTAGTCGCCGTAGGCGGATCCTTAGCTGCATATTTATTAGATTTACCCGTTAAGACGATAGGAGAGAAATATTCTGGTGGTATACCTTTAGGTTTACCGCAGTTATTTAATGCAGAGTTCGACTTTGCTTTAATAGCACCTACCATGGGTACAGCAGTCTCTATAGCTATGCTAGTAATAATGAAATCGTTAGTAGCAGCAGTTGTTGGAGACAAGCTTGGAAAAGATAATCATAACCCTAATATGGAGCTTGTATCTCAAGGCTTAGCTAATATTGGGTCTGCATTTTTTGGAGGAATGCCTGCAACCGGTTCGATAGGTAGAACCGCTAATAACGTAACATGTGGTGGTAAAACACCCATGGCAGGTGTGTTCCAGTCGCTAGCAGTACTGTTTGTTCTGATGTATGCTGCACCAATGGCGAATCATATACCACTATGCGTTTTAGCTGGAATCATGATTTATATTGGCTATTCGATTGGTGAATGGAATGAAATACCACGTATGCTTAAAACGAATCGATCGGAAGGATTAGTGTGGTTTGTAACTTTTGCTCTAGCAGTTATAGTCGGATTGGATACAGCACTCCAGATGGGACTTTTATTAGCAGCAGCACTCTATATTCATAAAGCTTCTGCAAATACTACTCTTACAATAGATTCAGGATCGCATTTAGTGGAGAGTAAACCGCATATTCTTCATTCTAAAGAGATACCTAGCGGGGTTGCAATCTTTAGTATTCACGGACCTATGCTTTTTGGTACAGCTGATAAAATTAAGAATTTACCAGTAGAAATAGATGAATCTCATCCTGTAGTTATTATTAGATTACGCCACATGACAGCGCTGGATTCAACAGGATTACTTGCCTTTGAAGATCTACTCGCAGAAATGAAAAAGAAGAATAAGCATCTTATACTCTGCAGTATTAGAAATAGCCCTCATAAACTCTTTAAGAGCTCAGGTTTTATTAAAAAAATTGGCGAGAGTAACTTCGTTCCTAATGTTGTGACGGCATTAAAGAGATCCAATCAGATCTTAAGTGAACATGGTGATAATAAACTTCTAAAAACATATGTTGGCGGGGAAGATCCTATAGAATAGTTTATTGTCTAGGCTAGTTAATCTTAATTTCAAATAAATTTCTATAAAAATATAACGCATTAGTGAAGTATATCAATATACTTCACTAAATTAGATAACCCAAGATGAGATATTTCTTACAAGATAGGATAGAATGGGTTTATGGTATCAACATAAGAAATACTATATTTCTAAATAATTAAATACCACTTGTATTATTGCTTTATTTAAGAAATAGATTGCTCTGACACACACGAAGGGGTAAAGAAATTGCAATAGTTGCTGAATATATAAATATATAGTAGGTGATTATGAAGAATTTTAAGATGTCTCAACAAATTTTGTTAAGTTTTGCCGTTATAGTGGCAATTTTAACTGCAAATGGTTTAAACAGTATGCGTTCTTTGTCTAGAATTGAAAGCAATCTAGAACGTATGACAAAGCATATACTTGCTGAAGTGCAACACTTAAGTCAGCTTAAAAATGCATTTGTGGACAATGTACAAAGTGCTAGTATAGGGGCACAGAAGGGGATAGTAAGCTGGTCGGATAGTATCGAAAAAATCAAGCAAGCTCGAGATGTGAAAGTGAAAATATGGGATCCCATGTCTTCTGGGGACCATGATGCTGAAGAGCTAGCTATGATAAAAAATATTGATGTTAAAATGATGGCTGCTGATACTGCAATTGAAAAATTGCAGACAATTATGAAAAACAAAGATGTTAAAGCCCTAGAAAATTTTAACAATAATACCCTGTATCAAGTTTTAACTCCTGCTGCGGATGGTTTAGCAGTGTTAATGGATTATACTGTTAAAGAAGCAGATGGTTTATATGCAAGTGCCATGGCGGAATATAACCAGAATTTCATGCTTGTGATGCTAGCTATCTTTTTATCTATAGTACTAAGTTCAGTATTAGGTTATTGGATCTATAAAAGTATAGCTAATCCTGTTAATGAGCTTCTTGATAGAATGCATACGATGCAGAATCACTGTATAACAAATCTTAAAAATGGTATAAACAGTATGGCAAAAGGAAATCTTACTGTTAATGTTGTGCCTCAAACACAGCCTATTGAAATTAAAAGGCATGATGAATTAGGTGAAGTATCAGAAGCTTTTAACAAAATGTTAGAAGACATACAAGAAGTATTAGTTGGTTATAATGATAGTAGAAAGAAGATAAGTGGTGCTATTAATAAAATAACTAAAATGGCTCATACATTAAATGACAGTAGTGACATACTGGCTAGCTCTGCAAATCACGCATCGTTAGCAGTAAATGAAATTGCTACAGGTAACGAAAAATTAGCGCTATCGGCTACAGAAGCACAAGAAATAATGGAGAAACTATCAGAATCTATCGCAGTTGTTGATGATGGCAGTAAATCTCAGGGTGTGGTAGTTGGCACTGCAGATAAGGCTATTCAAGAGATGATTACAGACATACAAAACGTTGCTAATTCATCTAGAAACAGTGAATCTGGTATGGATATATTTAATCTAGATGAAGAGAATGTATCGATACAAGACGTAAGAATGTTAGTGAGCGATTCTGCTGCTAAAGTTCGTGAGCTAGATGAGAAAGGTCAACAGATTGGTAAAATAGTTAACGTAATTGAACAGATTGCAGGCCAGACAAACCTATTGGCTCTGAATGCTGCTATTGAAGCAGCAAGAGCTGGTGAGCAAGGTAAGGGATTTGCGGTTGTAGCTGAGGAAGTAAGACACTTGGCTGAACAGTCTGCTAATGCTACAAAAGACATCGCTGCTCTAATTCAAGGAGTAAGAGATACCGTAACTACAACAGTATCTTCCATTGAAACCACGGACAGCAGTGTTCAGAATGTGGCAAAAAGAGTAAATCAGGTTCGTGAAAAAGCTGAGATGGTTTTAAGGAACATGAACGATGTTAAAATGGCTGCTGAACAGAACGAAAGTGCTTGTTTAACAATGAATGAGGGTTCGGGTCAGGTAAGTGAATCAATCATTAGTGTAGCAGCAATCAGTGAGCAGACATCGGCTAGCGCTGAAGAGTTATCGGCAACAGGTCAGGAGTTATCCGATTCTGCAGAGAATTTAAAGAGACTGTCTACAGAGTTAGAAGAGACTGTAGTATTCTTTAACTCTGAAAAAGATGCTGCTTAATATACTACAATCTTAGATTCTTCTAAGCACGCCCTGATTAGTATAGGCAATTGTTCTAAACTAATCAGGGCGTGCTGTTAGGTTAATGCCTTATTAAGAATTTCCATAAATTAGTAAAAACTTGTTTTGCAAATCGTTCTTGTAAATGAGTTCTGTTTCCGGGGAAGTAGTGTTTTTTTATGGAACATAAATCCTTGCTTGTAATGCAGATATAAACGAGTCCAATAGGAAGTTCAGGGGCATCAGGAGATGGGTTTGTCATTCCTGTTGCACTAACACCTATATCAGAACCCATTTTTTCTCTTATGTTTATAGCCATTATCCTAGCGCACTCTTCTGAAATAGCGGAGTATTTATCTATAATTTCTTGAGGAATATTTAAAAGTTCCCTTTTACATTCAGGTGTATATGTAATAGTTCCTCCTTTTAATACTTTTGAGATACCTGGTACAGATCCTAGTATTTTACAGCAATATCCTACGGTACAGCCTTCAGCAAATGAGATGGTTTTTTTTTCTTGGGCTAATTTTTTTGCTATACAGAGTTCCAGAGTAGTGTCATTATATCCGTAAATATACTTCTGCAATCTGGCTTTAATGTGGTCTCGTTTTTGAATAACTTTTTCTTTACTTTTTGATATAATTCTTATGTGTACTTCGCCTATATTTGCATAAACAGATACGATAGGATCTTCACTTGCCAGTTGATCGATAATCATATCATGGACTTCAGATTCACCTAAGCCTGTTAAATTAATGGTTTCTATATAGGTGCTATTAGAGGGTATTAATTCTCCTAGTTTTTTTCCCAGTTCATCATCTAATATAGAAATTACTTCTTGATTAGGTCCGGGTAAGGCGATAATAAATTTTCCTTGATGTTCTTGAATAAAACTAATAGCTGTGCCTATGGGATTTTTAATTGGTGTTGCTCTTGAAGGTATTAATGCTTGTTTGAGAAGAGCATCGGAAGGTAGCTTGTTCATGCTATACATGAAATCGTGTATTCTGGTTGCAGCTTCTTCATCTTTTTTATATGTATCTTCAGTGAACGCAACAATAGCTTCTCGTGTTAGATCGTCCTGGGTGGCCCCTAATCCTCCTGTAGTAATGATGAGATCACTTCTTTTAGTAGCGAGATCTAGTGCATCTAGAATATGATCCATGTTATCTCCTACTGTCTGTTTATGCAAAACATCAACACCGTGTTCTAGAAGAAATTTAGATACTGTTGTAGAATTAATATCAGTAGTATGGCCCAACAGTAACTCTGTACCTATAGATATTATTTCTGCATTTTTAATCATTACTTATAGCATACTACAATAATCAAAACTGTATTATTACTAGAATGGATGATTTTAACCTGTAGATTTCACTTAAAACACCCAATTAATTACTAGAGGTTTGATATCCTATCAACATTACTGATATACACTGATATCGATTTCTAACAAAACAATATTGTAAGGCAAGGAGCTCTTTTAGATGATAACCTTTGTAGGGATAATTATTTCGTTAGTATGTACTATGTTAGGATACGTTCTGCACCACGGGCAGATATCGGTTCTTATACAACCAACCGAATTTATAATTATATTTGGTTGTGCAATAGGAATATTTTTAGGTTCTAACGGAATGGTGGTTGCAAAAGCTAGTGTTGGTGCTATTTCGGGATTGTTGAAAGCTAAACCTATAACAAAAAGTAGCTATTTAAATTTACTTAAAATGTTATACAGTCTTTTTACTTTAGCACGTAAAGATGGTCTGTTAGGGCTAGAACAGCATGTAGAAAATCCTGGATCTAGTGATATATTTAATACAAATCCAGAGTTTTTGGCTAATCATCACGCTACAGAGCTTTTATGTGATACATTGAAAGTTATTCTGACAGGATCTGTTAGCTCTCACGATCTTTCTGATATGATGGAAACAGACATTGATATTGCTCATGAAGAAGAGATGGTGCCTTCAGAGGCTATCCAGAACGTAGGGGATGCGATGCCTGCCGTAGGGATTGTTGCTGCGGTTTTAGGGGTTATCATTACTATGGGTAAAATTGGTGGTGAGGCTGCAGCGATTGGTAAATCTGTTGCTGCTGCTCTGGTAGGAACGTTTATTGGTATTTTAAGTGGTTATACCATATTCTTCCCGATAGCTAGAGCTATTAGTATTAAAGTAAAGGCCGAAGGACCCTATCTGCAGTGTATTAGACATGCTTTGGTAAGCTTTGCTCGTGGTGATGCTCCATTAACTTGTGTTGAATTTGCCAGAAGAAGCATTGAGCCACATGTAAGGCCGTCATTTAGTGAAATGGAGGAGACTTGTAAAAGCAAATAATTGAGCTGAAGTCTTTACGCTATAATGTCTAAACAAGTAGCACCTATTATCATAAAGAAAAAGAAAGGTCATGGCCACGGACATCACGGTGGTGCATGGAAAGTTGCTTATGCCGACTTCGTTACGGCGATGATGGCATTCTTCATGGTAATGTGGATTGTTAACTTATCTGATGAAATAAAAGCAGAAGTAGAAGGATTCTTTAAAGACCCCGTAGGTTATAGCAATAAATCTAGATCGAAAATAGTTATAGATGCTCCTGCAATTCCACGAGCTGTAATGAGCGATAAAAAGCAGAAAAAAATAGCGAGGGTGGTCCATAGAGGTACTGGCCCTAATGCTAGTCCACAGACAATTAAGTCTGAGAATTTAACTATGGTTAAAATAAAAGCGGAGTTAGAGAAAATTAAAAGCATCCACTTAGATCCGGAATTGAAGAAATTACTTGATAGCATTAAACTTACTATCACTGAAGAAGGTCTGCTAATTGAATTTATTGAAAAGACTGCTGAAATGTTTTTTGAACTTGGTAGTGCTGTAGTAAAACCTGCGGCTAAAAAATTATTTTTAGCAGTTGCTGCAGTATTATCGGAATCTACTCGGCAAATAGTTATTGATGGTCATACTGACGCTAAAGGTTATCCATCCATTCATTATGATAACTGGGATTTAAGTGGAGATAGAGCTCTTGCCTTAAAGCGGATTCTGCTATCTGGTGGAGTGAAACCAAAAATGGTCCAAGCGGTGCGTGCCAATGCAGATAAGAAGTTAAGATATCCAGAAGATCCTTATCATTTCAGTAATAGAAGAGTATCGATACTGCTTCCGTTTAAATATTTAAAGTCATCTCCAGTGGCTAATCCAGCTCAGGATCCGGGTACTGTAAACGATCTTTTGATATACGATCCCCCTAGTATTGGTCCAGAACCGGTTAGAATCGATCCTAGTATGAATTAATAGTGTTAAACTAAATATTGAACAGATGAAAATTGCGAATAATTGTATCCAACATATAGATGTGAAGGGAAAAAAGGTTTTATTAAGATGTGATCTTAATGTACCTATTCATAATGGTGTTATCGTAGATGATAGAAGAATCGTTGAATCGCTTCCTACAATTAAGCAGCTATTATTAAATGGTGCTGGAGTTGCAATTGTTTCTCACTTAGGACGACCTAAATCTAGAGATGAAAAATATTCATTAAAAATAGTTTCGGAAAAGCTAGAGTGTTTATTGGGTGTAAATGTTAGGTTAGTTGATGATTTTCTTAATGAAGATCCAAAATCATTATTTAAGCCTGGTGAAGTGTGTTTGCTAGAAAATATCAGGTTTTATCCGGAAGAGACTGAGAACGATACAATTTTTGCGTGTAAGTTGGCCAGCATTGCAGACATATTTGTTAATGACGCCTTTGGAACTACTCACAGGGCTCATGCTTCTACTGAAGGTGTCACCAAGTATCTACCATCCTATCCAGGTTTATTGTTGGAAAAGGAGTTGAATGCATTTCAATCCGTCTTAGAGAGTCCGAATCGACCTTTTGTGGCTATTCTAGGCGGTGCTAAAATCAACGATAAAGTAGTCTTGATAAAGAACTTACTAGAAAAGGTAGATAAACTTCTAATAGGTGGTGGGGCAACGTTTACATTTTTGAAGGCCCGCGGCATTAATGTAGGAAAATCTCTTGTTGATGATACTATAATCGATTTTGTTAAAGAGTTACTTGAGCATAACGACTATCAGATAGAGCTGCCTGTAGATATTGTGGTTACAGATGATATCGAGAATCCTACTGTAGTAGAAACGGTTGATATAGATGGGATATCTGATGGCATGATTGGTGTTGATATCGGACCGAAAACTATAGAGAAGTATGCAGCATATATCAAGCATTCTAATACCGTAGTCTGGAACGGGCCTATGGGTATTTATGAAAAAGAAGCATTTTCTAGCGGCACCAAAGGTCTTGCCGAAGCCATGCAGTATTGTAGAGGTGTAAGTATAGTTGGTGGTGGAGATAGTGCAGCAGCATTGAAACAACTGGGCTTAGAGAATGAAGTTTCTCATATTAGTACTGGCGGTGGTGCAGCGCTTGAGTTGATGGAAGGAAAGGTATTACCTGGAATATCCAGTCTCCAGGTAACAATATAAATTATGATTGGATTATTTATATAAGATCATCATCCAATGCATGTCTACCATCTAGTACAGACTGATATTTTTCTAACTGCTTAATTCTTTGCTCCATAGGTGGATGAGTACTAAATAAGTGCATAATCCAGCTTCTCTTATTTGTTTTAAACGGACTAGCTATGTACATATGTGCGGTTGCTTTGTTTGGCTGAATATCATCAGGAAGTCTATTGTTAGATAAGTCTAATTTTTTAAGAGCAGAGATGAGTCCTCTTGTATTGCCAGCTATTTTGGCACCAGTTCTATCGGCTTCAAACTCTCTGCTTCTAGATATCGCTAGCTGAACCAGTACTGCCATGATGGGCGCTAGGATAACTATAATTAATTCTAACCAACCTGAATCCCTGTTGTTACGTCTGTTGCCTATAGATCCCCAGAAGTACAATCGTGAAAAATATTCAAGCATGCCAGCTACGGTGGCTACAACGCTTGATATTAATGTATCGTAGTTTTGGATATGTGCAAGTTCGTGTGCGATTACCCCTTCCAGTTCATCTGCATTCAGGCTCTCGATTAATCCTGTGTTTAGTGCTACTAGTCCGTTGGCAGGATTTCTTCCTGTTGCAAATGCGTTTGGGACAGGGCTAGCTACTAAATACAATCTAGGTGTAGGAATATTAGCATTCCGGGCCAACTTTTCTAGCATCACATGGATGTTGGGATAACTCTCTTTTGTTGCTAATTGTGCGCCGGTCATTAATATTACTATTTTATCGCAATAGTAGTACTGTGCGAAGTTAATTAAGCCTAGTACTACAAGGGTGACGAGTCCTCCTGCTGGGCCAAAGATCGCGTAACCTACATACACACCTAATACGGTTAGCATGGTTAAAATAAGTACAAATAATAAATATCTAAAAATTTTCATGGTATCTCCTGATTTATGGATTTTAATTGCTTATACTATAATTATACATTTAAACTCATGAATTAAGGCATAGTAAATAGTATGGTTCTGAATATGCAATTGATGTTTTTAGAAGAGAAGTTAATATGCCAAATGGTAATCTATAAGTATTATGATAGATAAACGAGTGACCGATCTTGCTAATGTATTAGTAAATTATTCCATAGAGCTAAGCGAAAAAGATACATTGTTATTACATGCTTTTGATGTTGATGATGATGTTATTGCAGAAATTATAAGAGTTGCTAAACTTGCCGGAGCAAATGTTATGCTACGTAAAGAATCTGCTGTGGTTAGAAGAGAGATGCTTTTTGGTCTTACTGAAGAGAATGCCGCAATCATTGCAGATAATGAGATGCATGAAATGAAATTAGCTACAGCTTATATAGGTTTAAGAGGCTGGAGGAACGTTACTGAACTATCGGATGTGCCAGCAGACAAAATGTCACTATGGAATTCTCATTACAGAGATGTGTTAAACCAGAGAGTTAATGATACTAAATGGGTGGTTCTGAGATGGCCTAATCCTAGCATGGCTCAACTAGCATCTATGTCTACTAGAAGTTTTGAAGATTTTTACTTTAGGGTATGTAATTTCGACTATGCTAAACTTGCTGAAGCGGCTAAGCCACTAAAGCATTTGATGGATAATACTGATGAAGTATGCATCAAAGGGAATGGAACCGATATTACTTTCTCCATCAAAGGGATAGGTAGTATGCCATGTGTAGGAGAGAGAAATATTCCAGATGGTGAATGTTATAGTTGCCCTGTTAAGAATTCTGTAAATGGGACTATACAGTACAACGTCCCCAGTGTCTATAATGGAATAGAATTTAATAATGTTCGTCTTGTAGTTAAAGAAGGGAAGATTGTTGAAGCATACGCTGATGGAAAAGATAAAGAGATTAATGAAGTTTTTGATACCGATGAAGGTGCAAGATACTTTGGTGAATTTGCAATCGGGTTCAATCCGGAAATACTTTATCCGATGAAAGATATTCTATTTGATGAAAAAATCGCAGGAAGTTTACATTTAACACCAGGTAAAGCATATGAAGATGTTGGAAATGGAAATGTATCCGCGATTCACTGGGATCTAGTCTTGATACAGAGAGCAGATTACGGTGGCGGCGAGATATGGATGGATGGCAAACTTGTTCGTAAAGACGGACTGTTTGTGCTGCCTGAACTGCAGTGCTTGAATCCAGAAGAATTGAAGAAGTAAGTAGTTAAATTACCACATAAGTAATAGGATATCAATTAATATCTATAAATAATGGTATAATAAGATATTGTCTTAAATAAGTAAAAATATAGAGAGTAAAAGATGGCTAGAATTTGTCAAGTAAGTGGAAAAAAAGCTAATAACGCTAAGCATATCAGACACCCGCACTCTGGGCTTTGGAAGAACAGAGCGCCTAAGAAAAACAGGTTGCAGTTACCTAATCTACAGAAAGTAACTATTCAGACACCTAATGGTAAAGTTCAACTAAAGGTAGCTACTACGATATTAAAGAGTGAAAAATTCGCAGAAGTACTTTGCGGAATTAAGCCATTACCAAAGAGCTGGCTTAAAAAAGCAACCTACTAATTAAAATCAGGTAATTAAAGTATTAATAACGGCAGTTAATCACTGCCGTTATTTTTTTTTATAAAAAAGAATTTCTTTAGTGGAGCTCGCTCAACTAATTGAGTGTTGTATACTAAAGATAAAGATGTCGAGAAGTAAAGATTACTATAGTATATTGGGCATAAGTAGGGATGCAGATGAGAAGCAGATAAAATCTGCGTACCGTAAGTTAGCCAGAAAATATCATCCTGATGTTAATCCTAACAATAAAGAAGCTGAAGATAAGTTTAAGCAAGTAACTGAAGCGTATGAATGTCTAAAAGATGCTGATAAGCGAAAAATGTATGACAGTTACGGTGATAGATGGCAAGATGCACACGCATATCAGGCGCAGGGTGGAGATATGGGTGGGTCCCGTTTTGATTTTGGTGATGCTGGTAGTATTTTTGAAGATTTGTTTGGTGGATTTCAGAATACAGATGGATTCGGAGATGTATTTCAACAGCAAGGCAGAAGACGATCCCGTAACGATTCTCCTCCACAAGATATCAATATATCGATAGAAGTTACACTAGAAGAGATTGCATCTGGAACAAAGAAGACTATAGAATACACAGCTCTCGATGGATGTAACACCTGCTCTGGAACGGGTCAGGTAAGGACTCGCCGATCCAGTAAGTGTTCTGGTTGTGGTGGGAAAGGAGTCGTACATCAGTTTCCAGGTATGAATATGAAATGTTCTGCTTGTGGAGGCAGTGGTAGTACTAATATAGATAATTGTCCTACATGTAGAGGGAAGTGTACTATTCATGCTAATAGGAAGGTTGAGGTTACTATACCGAAAGGAATCACGAATGGGAAAAAGCTCCGTGTTCCAGGAAGAGGATCCGCTGGTTCTAGGATGAAAATAGGAGATCTTTATGTGAAGGTCACAGAAAAATCACATCCAGTTTTTCAGAGAAATGGGGATAACCTTGAAGTAAAAGTCCCTGTTTCATACATAGATGTGTTGCTAGGGGCAGAGATCCGGATCCCTACATTAACCGGATCGGTATCCATGAAGATACCAGAATGTACCCAGAATAATCAGAAATTCCGACTCACTGGAAAGGGGATGCCCACTCTATCGAAACAAGTAGGAGATTTATATGCTGTAATTCAAGTGAAAATTCCAAAGCAAATATCAGATGAGGAGAAGAATATTTTATTAAATCTACGAGAGATTAGTGGAGTGACAGTATGAGAGATAAAAGAAATGAACCAGTCTATATGATAGGTATTGCTGCTAAGCTTTGTGGAATTCACCCTCAGACACTACGGCAGTATGAAAGGTTGGGATTTGTTACTCCTACCAGAATTGGTACTAAAAATAGACTGTATAGTGAGTACGATATCTATAAAGTAAGACAGGTACAGCGATTAACTCAAGATTTAGGGGTGAATTTAGCTGGTGTAGAGATTATACTAAGGCTTTTGGATGATATGGAGGGTATGCGAGTAGATCTAGAGGAAGAACTAGAGAGTTTTAAAAAGGAAGCAGAGCAGCGAATCCAGATGTATATGACTCATAGTAAAGTACCCATTAGGAAAGATGAACAGCTACTGCCTACTCCACATTTAAAATGGAAAAAATTTGATTTATAAAAATCTATACATTGACAGTTCTTGACAATTTGATGATAATATTATATAATCTTGTTAGGCAAAGCCTATTAATAGGAGATATATTAAAATTATGATTAAGAAAGCAAGTTTAAAGTTCGCAGTAGTTTTAGCTGCAGTATCCGCTGGTATTGTAAATGTGTCAGCAACTGAAACAGAACCAGTAGGTGTTAGTGTAAAAGGTGCATTATTTGTTCCTACTAACGAAGAAGGTCAGAAGGTAGATAGTAAAGATAGCAGCAAGAAAGAAAGTACATGGAACTTCGGTGCTGGTTTCGAATATAACTTCTACAATATGGCATTAGATGAATCTAGTACAACTAGAGCTGAAGCAGGTGTGGAAGTAGGTGGATATATGGGTGATAACTCTGTAGGATTCGGTGGTGTATCTGGTGGAGTTAGAGTAAACGATATGTTCTACGCAAAATTAACCGCAGCTGGATTCTATGCAAGCATCAAAGATGAAAAAGATGGTAAATATGGATTTATGGTTAAGCCAACTGTAGGTGCAGATGTATACAACTTTGGTGGATCTAGCGTATTTGTTGAAGGTCACTACGATCACTTCTTTGGTGATGATAGCAAGAAGCTAAGCCAGTTTGGTGTAGCTGTAGGTGTACGCTTCTAATTCTTTAGAATTGTATATAAAAAATCGCCTGGTTATATAGGCGATTTTTTATTATTAAATTAAATTATTTTAAAAACCTTCAGTGAAAATTTTAAAATTTATTAAAATTATTTTCTCGCTTCTATTTATTGTATCCTGTATAGGCATAATAACATTATTTGTTCTATTCTCCTTAGAATTAAAACATGCTGGCGACAAAATAAATAATCTTCCGAATCTAGTATCTAGTATATCTAGACCCCCTTCTAAAATAATTAGTGAAGATGGTAAAGATTTATTTCTACTGTCTACTGAATATAGGAAACCAGTAAGATTTCAGAATATCCCCAAACTCATTACTAATGCTACTATTGCGGCTGAAGATAGAAGATTCTATGATCATAAAGGTATAGACTACTTTTCTATGTTCAGAGTTGTTTTTACTAATATTAAATCTGGAAGTAAATCGCAAGGTGGTAGCACGCTTACCATGCAGATTGCAAAACGATTGTACCATAGCTCTGAAAAAACATTCCAGAGAAAATTTAAAGATATTGCATTGGCTGTAATTATGGAAAGAGAGCTTTCTAAAGAGCAGATTCTGGAAATATATTTAAATCAGGTATATTATGGAGCTGGTGCCTACGGTATCCAAGCTGCCGCAGAGGTGTATTTTGATAAAAAATTAGATGAAATTACTCTTCCAGAAGCAGCTTTACTCGCTAGGCTAGTGAAACTTCCTAGTATAGAGAACCCTTTTGTTGCTCCAGAAAAGAGTATTGAGAACAGAAACTATGTTCTTAAAAGTATGTATGAAGAGAACATGATAAATCTTGATACATATAAAAAAGCAATTAAAACGCCTTTGAAATTAAGGAAAAATCCTAGAGTAGGTAACGGAAAGAAGTTGGCTCCTTATTTTGTAGATTACATTCTAGATATCGTTAAACATAATTTGAACGATGTAGACTTAAGTGAAGGTGGGTATAAAATAGAGACAACACTGAATTATAAAATTCAGAACCATACCGATTATATTTTACAAAACACAATTAATAAAAATAAATGGGCCAAAATAAACACTGGCGCATTTCTGTTACTAGATAAAGATGGAAACATCTTAACTATGTGTGGCGGACCCAATTACAATGAGAGTCAGTATAATGGAACAACCCAGGCCAGAAGACAACCAGGATCCGCATTTAAGCCATTTATCTATGCTTTAGGTTTAGAAACAGGGAAGTTAACTGAAAAAGATATGATTTCTAACGAAAGATATTCTTGGATAGATCCTATAACTAAAGTTGAATGGGCTCCTAGAAATGCTTCAGGTAAGTATGGTGGAGAAGCAAATATTTCAGCTGCTCTTACACATTCGCTTAATATGCCTGTTATTAGAGCTGCAGAGAGCATTGGTGTTAGAAATATTATTTCTCTTTCTAAATCTCTTTTTTCACTACCGGTACAGGAGAATGTAGGTCTATCAATTGGTCTAGGGTGTACAGATCTTACTATGGTGGAATTAGCAAAAGGATACAGTACATTTATGCTTGGTGGATCACGATTAACTCCGATAGGTTTGAAGAGAGTAATAGGTCCGGATGGGAGAACATTATACGAATTCAGCCATTCTATAAAACAGAGTGTGATTAGTAGTTTTACAGCTAATTATATAGATGATAGTTTACGCAGCGCTGTGGTTCATGGTACTAGCAAGCGTGTAGCGCCCGTCTTAAATGCTAGAGGTAAAACTGGAACTACTAACAATTTCACCGATGCTTGGTTCTGTGGATATACCAATGAGTTATTAGGGGTTGCGTGGTTAGCCAATAGTATGCATGCTGTAACAGGTATGAATAAAGTATTTGGCGGTACCATTCCTTCCGATATGTGGAGAGAAGTGATGAGGTACGCACAGAAGGAAATAAAGGAGCAAGAGACTCCTTTACCAGTAAAATACTATAAGCCTATTAAAAATGCTCATCGAGATTTAGGTGAAGAGGACGGAGTGGCTCCGGAAAGTGTGACAACTAAAAATGCGCCATCTACCAGTATTGAGCCATCTCTACCTCTAACTCCTCTTTCTAAAGAGAATAAGCCAGCGTGGCTTAATAATTAGTAAGTATTAAAAGTCTCAGTTATCTTCAGTACTGACCAATTAATAAGTTCTCTTATATTTAAATGTTATATTTGAAGGTAATGTGTCTATGAATTTATCAAATTCTAACTTGTCCTGAGCATTACTAAATTTTATTTTTAAATCAAGGTCTGCTTCTTTTAATTTCATTTCTAGAAGTTGTTTAAGTACCAAGCTTGCTTGTTGCGAAGTAAATTGACTGTAGTTTGATATCTTCATAGATAGATCTTCTAGCTGATCCATCTTTTTAAGTGGCATTACAATAGTAACATCAACATTCGAGTAGTCTAAATTAAGTTTTTTAAGATGAGGATACAGATCTAGTATGTTTCGAATATCTTCGCTTGTCATTTTAGATGCGTGAATATTTAAGTTTTCTAATTTATTTAATTTAGAGAGTGCTGATTCTAAATTACTAGTTAGATTGGTTTTTAATGTTACTTCTAATCTTTTAATGTTCAGATTGTTTTCTAATATTTTAGCCACTAGAGATACCGTTCGATCTTCATTTACAGTAATATCTAGAGATTCAAGACTTCGCACTGTAGTTAGAGCTGGAAGTGAGTTTAATTCTGCATCACGTCCTGATAGTCTTAGATCTTTAAGTGAACTGTTTTTAATAAGTGTATTTATAACTCTCGAATTCTTAACGTACACATCTAGAACATTCAAGTGAACATCTTTAACATCGTTTTCTGTAAGATTAGAAAAACTAGCGCCGTGTACTTTGAGAGTCTTTAATGATCTGTTATGTTTGAAAATAGAACTAAATGGAAAATCGAGATAAATCTCATCTATATGATCGCGCCACCCTAATACTAACGACTGTAATCCAGTTAATTTTTTTAATTCCGCGGTAAAATTATTATCCATATAGCCTTTCAGTTCTAAGCTTTCTAGTGTATTGATGTTGTTGCTTATTACACTACGTAGCATAGGTAAGTAGTTTCTTACCATATTTCTCACATTTAGGCTATTAGAGCTAGTATAATCATCTTCTCCGTCAGATATTATGGTTAAACTTTTTAACTTAGTAAAATTATTAAAGAAGCTCATAGGTATATTTGCTTGAGAAATAGAGTTATTATCGTATAAATTAATGTTTAAATGTTCAATATACTTAGCGATATTTAAGTCAGCATATTCATCGCTTTTGCATAGCTTATAAAAGTCGGGTATGTCTTTAAGTGTTAATTCAATCTTCTCCCATACAGTAGGCTTTTTAAGCTGATTTTTTAATTTTGGACTATCAGCCGCAAACTTCAGTAAATTTTCAAAACTAGTTTCATTATTTACTAAATTCTGTTCTGTTATATCTACCGGTAGATTTTTTAATGATGTATTATTTGCCTGTGTTAAAACAGAAAAAAGAAGTATTGGAACACTTAGGAGTAGCTTGTTTATATTTTTTATCATATAATTCATATAATTCATAACTATATGAATTATTGGTTGCTAATGCACTAATAGTTTATGTGAATGGTTGAAACCAAGTATTAATAAGAGTGTTAATTGTTATCATTACTAAGGGTTATCAATTCCTGCTTTAATTTTTCGAGAATATCTTCTTTAGAATCATCTTTATCGAACCTAATAACCTCTCCCCATGTTAGGGTGATCTTACTGAGGGCTGGTCTTGGGATCACTTTGCCGTACGGAATTATTTTGTGGGCTCCATTAATTCCACAGCATATGACAGGTGAATCGGTCATTTTAATAAGCATGGCTACTCCTGGAAGTAGTTTTTTTAATTTGCCATCAGTGCTTAGTCTTCCTTCAGGGAAGATTCCAAGAGCTTGTTCTTCATTTAGAATTTTTAATGCATGTTTGATGCTCCGTTTATCGGGTCTGTCTCTGTCTACAGGGAAGGCAGCAAAGGCTCTCATAATATTTTTCACAACAGGGATCTTAAAGAGGTAGTCTGCTGCCATGAAGTGTATCAGTCTTTTGCTTGCAAGTTGTACCAGAACGGCATCTACATCTGAAATATGATTCACTACAACTATTAATTTTCCTCTGCGAGGAACATTTTTCCATCCCTTAATAAAGACGGGTCCGAATATGGTTCCTAAGGATAATATAATGGGTCTATGGATAAATACTAATAATTTTGATAATAAATACTTCACTCTATATTAAAAGTTACCCTCCAAGCTCGCAAGGTTTGTAATATATCATTCAAAATATATATAATGAGTACTGAAGTTAAACAAGAATTAGAGATTAGATATAATCCTGACGCCATTGAAAGCAAGTGGTATGATAAATGGGAAAAAGCAAATTTATTTAAACCAAGTAGCAATAATACAAAAAAGCAGTATACAGTAACGATTCCTCCTCCTAATGTGACTGGTGCGCTCCATATGGGACACTCTTTATGTTATCCTATCCAAGATGCTGTTGGTAGATTTAAAAGATTGAAGGGATATAATGTATGGATGATACCGGGTCAGGACCATGCTGGTATTGCTACTCAGTCTTTAGTTGAGAAAAAATTAAAGAAAGAAGGGATTAGTAAACACGATCTTGGTAGAGAGAAGTTTCTAGAAAAAGTGTGGGAGTGGCGTCATGAAAGTGGTGATACCATAATCAGGCAGTTCCGTCAATTGGGTTGTGCATTTGATTGGGATGCGCTAAGATTTACTCTTGATGAAAAATATGTTAAAGCAGTACTTCAGGTATTTATTGAATGGTTTGAAAAAGGCTACATTTATAAAGGTAACAGGATAATTAACTGGGACTCTAAACTTCAGACTTCCGTATCCGATATCGAGACCGAAAGAAAATTAGTAAATGGAAAACTGTACTATGTACGGTATAAGTTTGAAGATGGTAGTGGTGAGATAACCATAGCTACAACCCGACCCGAAACGATTCCTGCAGACGTAGCAGTGGCCGTGAATCCTAAAGATGAGAGGTATAAAGGATTAATCGGAAAGATGTTAGTTCTTCCGTTGACAGGAAAGAAAATACCATTAATCGCTGACGAGTACCCCGATCCAGAATTTGGTACAGGAGCTCTGAAGATTACTCCAGCTCATGACATTAACGACTACGAAGTGGGGCAGAGACATAACTTGGACATGCCTTCTACGATAGATAAGGATGCTAAAATTAACGATCTGTATCCACCTTGTAAGGGAATGGATAGATTTGAAGCTAGAAAGGTAATTGCTGAGCACTTAGAAGAAGAAGGATCGTTAATTAAAGTGGAAGATCATGAGATTGCTTTAATTATTAGCGAACGGAGTGGGGAACCCGTAGAACCATTATTATCGGATCAGTGGTTTGTAAAACAGACAGAGCTTGCTAAAGATGCGATTGATGTTGTAAAAAGAGGCGAGATTAAATTTATTCCTGCAAGGTATGAGAAGGTCTATATAGATTGGATGGAGAACATCCGCGATTGGTGTATTAGTAGACAGCTCTGGTGGGGTCATCGAATTCCTGTTTACTATACTGAGAGCGGGAATGCTTTCGCAGCACAGAGCTGGGAAGAAGCTGAGGCAAAGGCTGGTAGTGATAAGATAACGCATCAGGATGAAGATGTACTGGATACTTGGTTTAGTAGTGGATTATGGCCTTTTGCTGCTATGGGTTGGCCAGACGATTATTCTAATCTGGATGAACGGTATCCTACCAATCTGCTTGTTACCGATAGAACTATTATCTACCTCTGGGTAGCCAGAATGATAATGATGGGTATGAACTTCATGAATAAGAAACCTTTCGATGAAGTATTTGTTCACGCGACCGTTCTTACGGAAGATGGTAGAAGAATGAGTAAGAGTCTTGGCACAGGGATAGATCCGATTACGGTTATTGAGAGGATGGGGGTAGATCCGCTACGATATACTCTACTTGGTGCTACTGGAGAGAATCAGGAGATAAGATATAGCGATAAGAAGAATGAGGAATCGAGAAACTTCTGTAGCAAAATATGGAGTGCATCGAGATTTATCTTCATGAATATAGACGAGTCTCCTACTAAGCCTGAAAATAAGGCCTTAAAGGAGATTGATAGATGGATTCTTTCTAGATTATATAGTACAACAGGTATCGCAGAGAAAGCGTATGAAAAGTGTAATTTTATGGAAGCATGTAATGCTCTTCAGAACTTCTTCTGGTACGATTTATGCGACTGGTATATTGAAATTTCTAAGAATAGATTCCAAGATGCTGATGATAAGAATGTTGTAAGCTGGGTATTATTACAATGCTTAGAAAAATTCCTTATAATGATGCATCCTATTCTGCCCCATTTAACAGAAGAGATCTACTCTTACTTGCCAATTAAAGAGAAAGCCGAATTCGTTATGTCTGCTGAATGGCCAGTATTGGACAATGCATGGAATAATCCGGAAATAGAGAATAGAGTATCCGATTGGTTCCAGGTAATAAGAGCGGTTAGAGCATTGCGAGCGGATATCGGGATATCGCCAGTTAAGAGAATTCCTGAGCTGTACATTCAGAATAATGTTTTGGATATTCCTGCAGAAATTATACAAGGGATGGCATGGATCGAGAAGGTATCCGGGGGTCGGCCAGAATCGGTTAAGTTCTTGTCTGGAGTAAGCAGTAATGTTGAGTTCCATATTCCGATTGATGATAGCATTGATATTAATGCTGAGATTGAGAGAACTAAGAAGAATATAGAAAAAATTTCGAAAGAAGCAGATAAGTTAAGTGCCAGATTGCAGAATGAAAATTATACTAGTAAAGCGAAACCGGAGTTAGTTGAAGCCGATAGAGAGAAACATAAAGAATTGGAATTTTCTCTAGATAAATTGCAACAGAAACTTAAATTACTAGTAGAATAATATAAGATGAAAAATTGCACTGACGCTTTAACAGAACTGAAGAAAATAACGGAACAATTAGTGTCTGAGGATGGTTGCCCTTGGGATAGGGTGCAGACTCATGAATCGTTAAAGCCGTACCTTATAGAGGAGACCTATGAGGTACTTGATGCTATAGATGAAGGATGTGATGAGAAGTTAAAGGAAGAGTTGGGGGATCATCTCTTCCAAGCATTTCTTCATGCTGCTATTAGAAAGAAGAATGGTGGCTGGGATATATCGGACGTGGCGGCGGGTCATGTACAGAAATTAATCCGTAGGCATCCTCATGTTTTTGGAGATACAAAAGCGGCTACTGCAGAAGAAGCTCTAGGCGAGTGGAATAGAATTAAGCAAGAAGAGAAGGGTGGAGCTCCGAAGAGTATTCTGAAAGATGAAAAGTATCTTCCCGGACTGCTAAGGGCCTATAAAATCAAGAAGCAGGCAATTGATATTGGCTTCACCTGGGAAACAGTGTTTGGTGCTATAGACAAGGTTAAAGAAGAGCTTGAAGAATTAAAAGAGGCATGTGAATTGGGTGATGCCGATAAAATTGAGGATGAACTTGGCGATGTACTTATGACCGTAGTAAGTACGGCAGTTATGGTGAAGACCGATCCTGAAAGTGCTCTAAGTAGGGCAACCAAGAAATTTGTGAACAGGTTCCGACATATAGAAGAGAATGGTCAGAAAGATTTACAGAGCTTAAGTCCGGACGAATGGCAGAATCTTTGGCAGGAAGCTAAGAAAGTCTATCCTTAGATTTATTTGTTGATTCTAATCCTGTTAATGATTTAATATTGCAGTTGATCTGTTTTTCTGTTTATTAAATCCAAATATATATAATAAGATGAAAAAGCTTACATATAAATTTGGAATAATTTTAGGAATAATCGGATTAGCTTCTGGATGCGGAAGTAGTAGCGATAGTAGTGTTAGTGATGTAGAGGGTAGCAACGTGGCAGAGGGTGAAACTATGGTTGGCACAATGTCTGGAAAATGGAAGTATGATTGGGCTACTGGCTTGTGGTATCAGGGCAGTTCGCCTTACTCAGGACCTACCAGAAAGTATAATCCAAACTAGCGGAAGTAATCTTTTATTAGAATTTTTCTCATTACACAGATTCACATTCTATAGATGTATCTACAGAGGTTTTCCTAGGTAGTAGAATTCTGTGGATGTAGGCAAGGATGGAATAGAGTATAAATTATTACTGGTGCTAACGATATTGCTTGGTTCTCTGTTAAAACTTATTTCATAAATATTCTTGCATTTTTCCATCCATTGTAACTGATAGGGGGTTGGGGCTGGGATGTTCTCGATTAGGAATCCGTTAATGTTAATCCTCGATTCTGTTAGTCTCAGAGGAGGTGTTATCTTTGTTGTATTTGTCTGCGGTGGGATGATGTATATACTACCATTTTCTGCAATCAGAGAGGCATGGATGTCTATATCTGCATTATATGCTTTAGCACCAGTTAAGATATATTTTCTCCCTTTGCTAAAATCATGATTAGTAATAGTTAATTGTTGATTCTTAGCTGGAGGGAGATATAACACGACTGTGTCTTCGCTTATTTTATTATGTGTGAAGGTTTCGGGATACTGAAATGATAATCTTTTACGATTATCTGTTTTAAGATGTTGTTTTTGATGTAAAACTCTTTGATTACTTTCCTCCTCGACCGATGTTGAAGTTTGAGTGGTTGGATCGTTTTCGATATATGGAGAGATATTTAATACTAATTGAATATAATCTTGTGGTTCTCCTGAAACAGCGTTTACAGTTATATTATTTAAGTTTAGATCTATTTTTTCTTCAATAAGAATGTAATCTTTAGAGCTATTGGTTGTTGCGTAATTAGGAGCTTCGAATGCAGTAGTGTTAATGACAACATGATTTTTAGCATAAAGGAGTAAAGAATTTGTTGTCGAGTTGATGGGTCCGTCTATGTAGACAGTTCCATCACAGAAAATCGCAGTGGGCGTTTCAATATGTCCACAGACTCTTATATCTCCTTCTACATATATAATGTTATTTTCATCTAGAGATTTAAGTGGATTCTCTTTGTCTTTATAGGTTACTGTATAATTTTTTGAATCGAATTTTATAATTGGAAGGTCTGGGAGGAAAAAGGGTCCGTTCCAGCCAGCATCTTTTCGCCACCAGTATTCTGGGAGTAGCTTTAGGCTATTTTCTACAGTTCCAGATTCGATGAAATTATTATCTTTTGCTCTAGCTATAATATTTTTTTGTAGAGTGTTATTTTCAAAGACCTTGTTTAATGGTAGATTATCTACTTTATTTATTTTTTGAAGATTCTCTAAATTTGCTGCCGATATAATTTTAGATTTTTTCTCGGGCAGAAGGGAATTTATGTTTAAATTATTTTCAATTTTCTCATTATTAGTGATAATCCGTTGATAATTATATTCGGGTACATCTACGATTCCGATATAGATTGCTTCCAGACCCTTGTACTTGCCTCTAATGGTAGGGTCGTCTCCGTCTGCTATTCCTTCTCTTGCGACGCATTCGATTCCTATTTTCCCTTTGAGATTATCATTATGGTGGATATATTCAGTTCCTTCTTTCTTCTCGATTATTTTTATTCGATAGAGAATTCTGCTATTTTCAAAATTTTCTCTGCCGGAATAATTCTTTTCTTCAAGTAGATCATAATCGGGATCGTCGGGGGTTATTGTTTTTGGTTCTGGTCTCCAGTTAGCAAGTTCGGGTTTGGTGGTCAGTTTTTTGAGTACGAATTTTACTCCTTGTTTTGCAATATTCTCCAGGTAGAGTTGTTTCGCATTTGTTCCGGACATCTGGATATTCTTAGCTACAACGCCAGTGTATGCAAAAGCGATAATCATGACAACAGAGAGAATCATGATAGTTAGTACCAGTGCCTGACCCCGTTCATTCCTTTTGTTATCCAGCATTTTTCACCCCTTGCTTGTTTAAATTCTTAATGATATACATATTTCTGTATGTACCAATATTCTTCATGTTAATCCCACCTTTAAGGTTTTTATGCGCTCCAACTTCTACATTGAGAATCTCCTTAAAAGTAGTAGGTGCATTAGTGGGGCTGTAAACGTTTTGATAGGAGAATTCGATTTTTTTAATGGATCTGTGATTCTCTTCTGTAATATTTGAAAATATTAGGAGATTATTTTTTTTAAAGTAATCATTAAATAATTCTTGAAGTTCTTTCGGCATTATTTGAAAATTATTATTTTCTTCAATACTTGAAAATTTATCGTTATAAGGTGCTGATTCGCAGAACTGGAATTCATTATAGGATGGAGCGTTGCTAACTAATCTGTAGGGGGCAGGATTATTATATAATTGGTGGAGTTGAGATGCGTTTCCCTGATGGCTATTGATTAAAGCATTAGGCACACTAGGTTTATTCGAATTTGAGATCTTGTTATCAATTGATGGAATTTGATCGGGACCGATTACTTTGATAGAATTCGGTAGTATTTTAATAGATTCTACATCGGTTGATTCTTCTATAAACTTTTCTAAAGATATATTGGGTTGGAAAGGAATGAAGTCTTTATCCGATTTAAATAAGTTGTATGTCCTTGCTAAGTAGTTGAGGATATAGGCTCTGCGATATGGATCGGTTTTGGCATAATTATCGCGTATTGTGGTGTAGTGGGATAGGTTCAAATGTGAAAGAAAATCTTCATGTTTATAATCTTCTGTGTTTACAGTACACTGTTCTACTTTACATCCAATATTTTCATCTTGTGAGGTATCTATTTTAAACACTATTCTTGGTGATAGTCTATCTTGGTGCATGGTTAGAACATCTACTTTATTATCAGTAAGAAGATCTTGATTAACATACTTGTCGGGCTCGAATTTTGTTACATCATCTTTTTTTATCTCCGTTCTAAAAAGGGTAGCATAATTGGGCTTGTTGCCCTTAGTGCTATAAGTATTTCTGATCTCCCTTGGATAAACAAAGTATCTAATTACTTTAAGGGAAGGGCCATTTCTATCCGGAATGGTGAGAGGAGCCTTTAGAGTAGGATCTATCCTATTGTTAACATAAGGATTCACGAAATTATTCGACTGATTATCACTATTAGGTATATATAAATCTAGGATTAGATGTTTAAACGCAGGTCCTTGATTAGGAAATTGAATTTCTATGTTGGGTAATTCAATTTTTGTGGCTTGTTCGATATCTCTGCTCATTATTCTTCCTACTTCACGGATTCTGGACTGAATATCTTCACTTGCTGATGCACTCTTGAGCAGCTTCATACTCTGTAGCATGGGAACAAAGATGATGGATAGTACTATCGCGAATAGTGACATTGCTGATAATAGTTCTAGTACAGTATAGCCCGAGGAATATCGGTTTCTAAGTTTAGTGCCACTCTTTATCATAAGTATATTTGAATCGTTTACTCCTCCCGTTAGAATTTTTGCCGTAGCTAATGATGGTATCTATTTTATTCGTTTTTAGTTCATAGTGTATTTTAAAGTCGTCTGGTTTTTTAAAAAGTGCTAGTGCTTTAAAATCCTCGTTAAAATTGTTCTTCCATTTTATTGTTCCGAGATTATAATTTACTTCAACCTCTTTGCTATCTATTTTTTGACACGTATTTAAGTTAATAATGGTAACGGTGTCCGTGACTATTTTTCCGGAATAGAGATTTGTGGTTTTATTCTTACTATCTTTTTCAACATTTATATATTGGAATAGTTGATTGCTGGGAATCGGTTTATAAGTAAGATCTATAGTCGGGTCTACGCTGATTAATTTTAGAATACGAAGAGGGGGTATGGAATATTCAGCAAAAATTTTATCGAAGTTATCAATTTTATCCTTATCAATGATCTCTTTGATAGGAAGTAATGTCTCTACAATACTATTCACGGGGATTTTTCTTAGATCTATCTCTTCAGTAATTCTATCAGAATCTATACTGATTATTTTATGAGAATGTTTTTCTAATCGTTCTTTAAAGATAGTTGCTAACTGAACACATTCGTCGTACTCTTTAACATTTTTAAAGCTCCTAATTCCTGAGGGGAATATCTGGAACGCGACTAATATGCCAACGGAGAATATAGTGATAACCACTAGAATCTCTTGAATAGACATTCCTTGTGATCTCCTTATATTCTTCGAGAACAGACTGCGTGGAATCATGATGGTTTAGTTTGGATTATATTGCCATCCTTTTTCTGCCATAGTGCGCGAACTTACACTTTTTACGCTCCCGTCTAGGAAGAGTACGAGGTCTTTACTGCTTGATGTAGGAGTGTTGTCTTTTCTATAAGTACGGTAGTAACTGTTCCATGTAACAATGGTGTCTCCAGGTGGATTGTAGTAGCCAAGCTGTCTGGGATCATCGTTCTTGCTACCATTTTCTTTAATTGCTTTTTCACTCCAAAAGAGAGTGTAACGCAATTCGTGATAACTGTTTTGGTTTGGTATTTGTGCTGCATCGTACCCGCTGAATTTATAGTAGAACATGGTTGTTGGGTCATCCTTCGTTGTAGGAAGAATTTTTGTATTAGTTTTTAATTTAAACGGAATAACGAATCCGTCTATATTTCCAAAGGCCTGATTCTGATACTTTTTAGGGAATTTAGCAGGGATAATATCATTAGAATTATTAGTCTTCAGTTCTGCTTTTGAAGGTTGTGGTTTAAATGTTTGTAGACTCTTAATGTATCTTGGATGCAGGGTGTTTAACTTTTTTTGTGAACGTTTAAGTGCGCCTTTTTTTTGCTCAAATTGCACGCTACCTGCTAAAGATTCAGGGAAAATTCCATAATCGTTCTTATACAATTTAATAGCGGACCATATTTCACGCATCGATGCCATATCGGCATTCTTATTAGCACTTGTCTTAATAGTACGCATGGCAGGGAAGGTGATAGCAGAAAGAATGGCAATAATTCCCATTACTGCTAGTAGTTCCATGATGGTGAATCCTTTATTCCGGTTCATTAGTAATAGTTTACTTTTTTTATGCAGAAAGTAGCCTATTTTCTAGCTACTCATTCTGTTTTGGAGAGTATTGTTTACCCAGTTTAGATTATTTTGTACCATATGCTGGTCGTAATCGTGTCCGCCTGGATATTCGATTAATTGTTTCTCACTACTTACATTCTCATAGAGTGCTCTAATGGCTTCTGGCTTGCATGCGGGATCTTTCAATCCTAGCGAGATGAGCAGTGGATTTTTGTTGAATGTAGCTATATTAAGTGTATCAAAATAGAGCGTTTCATTTAGGATATCGTCCAGATTTAGATTGTGCTTCTCTAGGTAGTCCGGAATCTCTTTGATAGGATACCGATAGAATCGGTGAGAGAGTATATATTCTACGCCAACAAAGAAAGGGAGATCGGCACAAGCGGATTGGATAATCGGGCAGAACGTGTTCATCCAGATAGACATGCCTCCACCCTGACTAAGGCCCATGCAGCTGATTCTATTTCTATCTACATTCGGATGGTCTTGCAAGATTCTAGCAGCGAGTATGGCATCCTGATAGAAATACTTATATGTAAACGTATTTCTGCTCTCAATCCCATTCGTGAAATATCCTCGTGCTACTGAATATTTTTCATCATGGATAGAGGGGAGTCCGTGGAAGTTGAAACTTAGACTGATGTATCCAGGTCTTGTTGTGTATTTATTTGGTGGCGTACTCCAACTTCCATATGGATTCAGCCAGATAAAAGCCGGACATTGTTCATTTTGCTGAATTTCTTTTGGAATTGCTATCCAGCCATGCCTCTTTTCGTCTTTAATGCCATTGAATTCTATGTTATAGACGGTGTGATGTTCGGTATCAACTTCGCTAAGTATAGATGTAGCTTTATAATTAAGGGGGTATTGCATAGCATCTTTGGTAATGCTATGCCAGAAATCGGTGAAGCTGGGCGGGATATTGGGTTTAAGTAGTGCAGGATCCATAACAATCCTCGACAATCTAAACTTCCTGAACCCCTACCGATCGCTGCTTAGCTTCCACATGTATTCCGGTTGTTAGAAGCCATGCAGTTGCTCGCTGAATCTCTTCAACTGGTCCTTCAAATTCAACTAACATCGATCCGTATGTAGGTTCTACATTGGCTTTAATGATGTTAACCGATACATTGAAATTTTTGCATAATTTCCATATCCAAGGTTCTGATGCCTGATTGCCTCTGGCTATTAGGGTTACTTCTACTTTTTCCATAGTAATACTCTTCTACTATTATATTATGATGTCTTAGTAGGTTGCACTATATAGGCAATAATTACAGGTGATTTTATAAAGATAATAAAAGTGAAGAAAAACTAGTGGCGGAGAGAGAGGGATTCGAACCCCCGAAAGGTTGCCCTTTAACGGTTTTCAAGACCGCCGCGATCGACCACTCTGCCATCTCTCCAAACTAATATTTATTATACCTGGACTAATGCGCTACTAGAAAGGATGTAATGAATATTCCTTGGTTTTATTTTATCCGTCTCTTCCGCTTCTCATCTTCGCAGGAGATCCAGTCTAATATAAATATTATTGTCTGCCAAATGTGGGGATATACTCCCCACTCGCCTCTCTAACTAGTCCGTCATCCTGGAACGGGATCCAGAAGAAAAAATATAAAGGCGGCTGGATCTCGGTGTTTTGATGATATTTGTTTACTTTTGGACCCACACCTGGTGATTTTCTTCTAAATGTGGGATACACGTTATCTAATTACTCCTCGTGCTGCCGTTACCCCAGCTACATAGAATTGCTGGGGTCCAGCCCTTATCTACGAACAGGACCTCTCCGGCCGATCTAAAAACTAACACTTTTTTATCAACTAATTATATTCGTATAATTGCTTAATTCTGTTTAAATATGGAATGTAATTTAGGTAAGCTGAATTCAATATAATAAAAGGTAGATATCTTATACAATTATGAAAGCCGATAAACATGTAGCAGTAGTAGGTGGTGGATTAGCAGGGTTAATGGCTGCTATGAAACTTGCAGAAGCAGGCGTAAGAGTTTCAATTTTTAGTTTAGTGCCTGTAAAGAGGAGTCATAGTGTATGTGCTCAGGGTGGTATTAACGGAGCGGTAAACCTGCGTGGTGAAGGCGACTCCCCATATTTGCACTTTGAAGACACCATCACTGGTGGCGACTTCTTAAATCACCAGCCTCCTGTTATGCGTATGGCAGAAAGAGCTCCTGCGATAATCTATCTTTTAGACAGGATGGGTGTTCCGTTTAATAGAACTCCAGAGGGGTATCTAAGTTTCAGAAGATTTGGTGGAACATTAAAACATAGAACTGCTTATGCTGGTGCTACTACGGGTCAGCAGTTGCTTTATGCATTAGATGAGCAAGTGCGTAGGCACGAAGCTGATGGTAAAGTTAAGAAGTATGAAGGCTGGGAATTTACAGGTATTATTAAGGATTCCAAAGGTAACTGTAGAGGATTAACCGCTCAAGACCTAACTACCATGGAGATACACTCCTTCCCATTCGATGCCGTAATAATGTGTACCGGTGGGAACGGTGTTGTGTTTGGAAAATCTACCAACTCAATAATTAATACAGGTGGTGCTGTAAGTATCTGTTATCAACAGGGTGCAACCTATGGGAACCCTGAAATGATTCAGATTCACCCTACAGCGATTCCTGGTGAAGATAAGTGTAGATTAATGAGCGAATCTGTAAGAGGAGAAGGTGGACGAGTATGGGTGCCACGTGATCCTAATGATTCTAGATACCACACCGATATTCCAGAAAGTGAAAGATGGTATTTCTGTGAAGAGCTAGACCCCGTATACGGGAACCTTCTTTCAAGAGACATTGTATCCTTTGCTATCTACTGTGTATGTAGAATGGGTAGAGGTCTAAAAGGTAAGGAGCAGGTATACCTAGATATCAGTCATCTGCACAGAGAAAAAGGGATGTCTCGAGAGTTAATTATGGACAAGCTTGAGGGTGTTCTAGAGATTTACGAAAAATTCATGAGAGAAGATCCGATTGATAATCCAATGCGTATCTATCCGGGGGTTCACTACTCCATGGGCGGATTATGGGTAGATTATGAACGTGGTAAGGAGACAACGCTAGATGAGAACAGTCCACGTAATCAGATGACCAATATCCCAGGTCTTTTTGCTGCTGGTGAATGTGAATTCCAGTATCATGGTGCTAATAGATTAGGTGCTAATGCGCTATTAACTTGTTTAACAGGTGGTGAACTTGCAGCGTTAGGCGTAAGTGCTTACTTAAAGAGTATGGATGGTGATGCATCCAGTGTAGACGCTAAAACTCTGAGTGATGCTAAGGCAGAGTGTGATGCAGAATACCAAGGATTTGCTAAGAGCAATGGTACGGAGAATCCTTACAGATTACATGCTGAATTAAGTGATGTAATGTGGAACAACTGTGGAATTTGGAGAACTCAGAAAGATCTAACATCAGCCAAAGAGAGATTAAAAGATCTGTCTGATAGAGTTCATCAGTGTAATTTAATAGATACCGGTAATTGGGCAAATCAGGCTGTTCCATTTACTAGAGCGCTGAAGAATATGATAGAGATGTCCAAAGCGATTGTAGATGGGGCGCTTATTAGAAATGAATCGAGAGGGGCTCACTTCAAGATGGATACTCCTAATAGGGATGACAAAGAGTGGTTGAAAACAACGCTAGCTACATGGCACAAGGACGGTCCGAAGTTTGATTTTGAAGAGGTTGATTGCTGTTATATCGCGCCAAGAGCTAGAAAATATAAGATTAATCAGAACAAGATAGTAGAAGTAATTATGGGTAAAGACTATTTGGCAGGTCTTTCATCCGAAGAGAAAAAGTAATTAATATTTTATAAATTATTAAACGTTAGTAGTGGTTAACTGTCCTGAAACTTTTTATTTCAGGACAGTTTTTTTATTCCAGAGGTAAATATATATGCGATAGTAGGGAAGAGTTGGTTTTATAATTAGAGTTATCTTTTCCTACCCAGAAGTGTAATTTCTTATCTAACAATACTAGCCCAAAATTGAGTGTAATCATCAATACCAATGCCATTAATGCGATTCCTACGATTTCTTTTATTTCTTGTACTTTCATTATTTTTCCTCCAATTTTTGCTAGTATTAACTAACTTAATTATATATTTGGAAAAAGAGAATGATAGTATCAATTTATCATTGCGGATAAATGGTCAATTAACAGATGGGCCTAAAGGTGATTTTGACTTATTCATTGGGTAGAATGAATCTTGTCGATTACTGTAGGGGTCTGTCTAGAAGATCGATATAGGGTGCGAACTGATAGAGTTTATTCCTTTTTGCGTTGCCTACTTCTAGCATGATGCCTTTTTCGATAAATATTTTAATAATGTTTTGAGATGTATTAAAGCTTTTTTGCAGAGCATTGCTTAAATCTGTAGCATTAATAACTGGCGATTGGAATAAAACGTTTAATGTATTCATGGCGGTCTCTCTTATTTTATAGAAAGAATCGTCGTGTTCAATTTTATCTCTTAGGTCGGCTTCTAGTTTTTCAATTAGCTTGGCTCTATTATAAGCGTCTTTACAGCTTTCTTTAATTCCTGTAAGATAGAAGGTTATCCAGCCTTCGAAATCGCCTTTTGTTCTCACGCTATCTAATCTGTGATAATATTCAGCATGATTTCTTTTGAAATAATAAGATGGATAGAAAATAGGTTTTTTAAGTATGCCTTCCTTTATTAGCATGAGCATAATGAGGAGTCGACCGATTCTGCCGTTTCCGTCTAAGAAAGGGTGTATGGTCTCAAATTGCACATGAACGAGGCCAGACTTAATGAGGGGCGGTACTGTAGAATCGTTATTAATAAAGATTTCTAGTTCGTTCATAAGCCTGTCTATTTCGTTCGCAGGAGCTGGTATAAGATCGCCGACTTGTACAGCGTGTTTCCTATATATTCCGGGAGTATATTTGTCTCCAGCCCCGGTCATTAATAGTTCATGTGCTTTGTGTATGATTCTAGTTGCAATGGGCATGTTTTCTTCTTGGATAAGGACTAAAATTTCTGCTAGCGAACTTGTATAGTTTAATACTAACTGAGTCTCTTTGCTGTGTTGGAAATTTTCATCAGGTTTAGTTAGCATGTCTAGCATTGTAGTATTAATGCCTTCGATTGCTGAAGATACCATGGCCTCTTTAACGATGTAGGTTCTGATGAATCGGTTAAGATCGGGGAGTCGGTCACACATTTCGTTAAGGTGTCCTAGTGCATGACTCGTTTCTCCGTATAAATTAGCTAATTCTAAACTTAGTTCAAAGGGTGGTTTTTCAGGTGGCAGCGGGTATGGCAGGAAATGTTCTCTTTTTCCATGCTGAATATAATGTCCTGTGATTCTGAAATTATCATCCATCCTTATTTCATTATAGCTTTATAAACTGAAATAAGGATGGGTTTTAGGTGTTCTTATTTCAATATAGGGTGTTAAACTGAAATAAGGATGGGTTCTTGGGTGTCTTATTTCAATATAGGGTGTTAAACTGAAATAAGAAGAGGTTTTTGGGCGTCTTATTTCCGTTTAGGTTGCCAAACTGAAATAAAGATGGGCTTTGGGTGTTCTTATTTCAATATAGGGTTCTAAACTGAAATAAGAAGAGGTTTTTGGGCGTCTTGTTTCAGTTTAGGTTGCCAAACTGAAACAAGACTAGGCGTTCTTATATTTTTCGATTAATTCATGCCAGCTATCATTATCGATAGCGTTCCGGATATCCTCCATAAGTCTGTGATAAAATCTAAGATTGTGGAGAGAGGCTAATCTTGCTCCAAGGGTTTCTTTTGCTTTAAATAAGTGTCTCATGTATGCAGCGCTATATCTTTCTGTTTCGGGGAATACGCTTAACGGATCGGGATAATCGTCTACAGATTCCCATTTTTTGGCCATGATATTAACTCTGCCTTGGAGGGTGTAGAGGCAGTGGTGTCTGGCCATTCTAGTAGGTAGTACGCAATCGAAGAGATCGATACCGCATTTTACTGCATGGATGATATCTTGTGGATGCCCCACTCCCATTAGGTATCTTGTTTTGTCTTTTGGCATTAACGGAACAGTGTGCTGCACTATCGAATGATGGAGTTCTGTAGGTTCACCAACACTAACTCCTCCCATAGCGAATCCTTGGAAGGGAAGATTGCCCATGAATTCAGCAGCTTCCTTTCTGAGATCCTCATGCATGCCTCCTTGAATGATACCGAATACCGACTGTTCTTCTCTTCTTGCTTGTAAATTTCTTGGTGCCCAGAGATGCGTTCTTTCCATAGCTATTCTTGCTTCTTTTTTACTGCAAGGATATGGTGCACATTCATCAAGCATCATACAGATGGTGCTTCCTAGCCTGTGTTGTATGTTAATAGATTCTTCAGGAGTAAGAAAGAATTTTTTCCCATCGATATGGGAGAAGAACATTACTCCTTCATCTGAAACTTTATTTCTTTTACTAAGACTCATTACCTGGTATCCTCCGGAATCGGTAAGGATAGGTTTTTTCCAACTCATAAACTTATGGAGTCCGCCTAAATTTTGTATAAGTTCGCTACTGGGTCTTAATTCTAGATGGTAGGTATTGGAAAGAATCTGTTCGAAGCCTATATTTTCAAGATCTTCACTACCTAATGTTTTTACAGTGGCACAGGTCCCGACAGGCATAAATGCTGGTGTTTCCACAGTCCCTTGAGGTGTATGTATTCTTCCTCTTCTAGCTCCTGTCATGGGACATATTTTTAGTAATTCATATTTAACTAAATTCACATATTTAAGTTTACAACGAAAATTCTATACTCTGCTGATGATTCTATTTTGTTATAAAAATAGAATTTTCACTGAGACATATCAATTTTTACAGATAGCAAGATAAAATATAATCTGTAATGCTATGGTAGTAAATTCGAAAAGTAAAATTTGTCTACTTACTCAGTATGCTAAAGAGCATCCTGTGGTATCTGCAGATTTTAGTATCCAGGCTGCTGCTGAATTTATTAGGAGTAACGGATATTATTTTGTCCCGGTAGTAGTAGGTGAAAAGTATATCGGAGTTTTCACTGAGCTGGATGTATTGCATTCATTGAATCATCATCTTAATCCTAGCACGCCTATCAGACAGATATTAGATAGCAATAAGCCTGCCCCTGTTTATCCCGATACTCCTATTAAAGAGGTTTTTAGTAGGCTAGGACGAGAGTTGCTGCCTTATGTAGTGTTATGTGATTATAATGATCATTATTTAGGTATTATTTCGGCTTCTCATCTATTGGCAGGAAAAACTTCTGAAATAAGGCCGCGATGCATATCGGGTATAACCACTCCGTTTGGGATCTACCTCTCTGATGGTAACTTATCGAGTGGATCTACAGACTTAGGCATGGTTGTTTCTGGATTTATATATCTATTTTCAATATTAATATCTCTTAATGTTAGTTACATTTTATTAAAGAGTATCTATCATTTAAATATCATTAGGGATATTTATTATGTAGATTCGCTATATATTCCTCTCGCCTTACTTATGATATTATTTTCCATCAAGTTTTCTTCACTATCTAAAATCCATTGTGTTCAACATATGTCTAGTAAAGTAATTGAGAGTGGTGATGTTATTAGAATGGAATCTTTTTATAATACATCGAGAAAGTTTTCAAGTTGTAGAGCAAACTATTTCGTTTTAGTGTTTTTTATCTTCTCTTTTTATAATTTACATATAGCGGATCAGTTATTCTGGAATATAATGTTTTCACTATCTGCAGGGATATGCCTCAATTATGTTCTAAAAGATTTTATCCATCAGTATTTCCTTGTATCTAAGCCTAGTTATCAACAGGTAAGAAGAGGGTTGAGGGTATGTACTGATATTTTAGAACAGTATCAATTTTATCCTAGTGTTGAATCTAATTTTATAAATAGATTTCGGTTAAGTGGTGCTCCTTATCTACTATTAGGTAGTGGAATTTGCTATTTATTGCTTTTCATAATGAAATTAATCTTAAACTGGGATATAATTTTATAGTATGAGTATATATAATATAGTGTTAGTTTTAGCTATCATTGTAAGTCTTTGCCTTATAATAATGGTGTTGTTTACAGGTAAAGCAGATGCAATGTCTGGTGGTGGTGGATCTATCAGGACAAATTTCAAAGGGAAAGCAGGTTTTGACGATTATATGTCTAGAGCAACATTTGTTTTAGGTGGTTTGTTTATATCTCTTATGTTATTGTTGAACTACTTAGCAAGTAATAGCTGATTTTTTCTAGATAAAAATATATATCAGTAATGTCTATCACAATAATGCACACTAGTGATTTTCATGGGTTTCTTACTCATGAAAGGGCAATGGTGTTAAAAGAGTTAAGGAAGGATGTTAATTACTATTTTGATTCAGGCGACTTAATTAAAACAGGTAATTTAACCATTCCATATTCAACTTTAGAAGATAATTGGGGTAGATTAGCTTTTTTAAATTGTTCTGCATCTACATTAGGAAATAGGGAAGTGCATCCTCTAAAATATGCTAATAACATGAAGATATATGGTGCTAGGCACCCTATACTTTGCGCAAACTTATTTAATAATAAGAATAATTTATTACATCTTCCATATAAAGTATTTAGTGAAAGCAATCTAAGGGTTGGTGTTTTTGGTGTGATGATACCCATTTTAACAGAAGCATCATCGAAGAAAATAGGTAGTAATTACTACTGGAAAAATCCATTTGAGATAGCCATTAAAACTATCCGTAAAATTCGTAAAAAGTGTGATGTAATCATAGCATTAACCCATATTGGTTTAGAGATGGATATGTTGCTCGCTTCTTTATGTCCGGAGATATCTATCATTCTTGGCGGTCATTCTCATGATATACTAGAGAAACCAGTGAAAGTGAATGATACATTTATTTGCCACACAGGTTCCCATGGAAAGTATGTGGGTATGTATCACTGGAATAAAGGAGTAATGGAGTATGATCTTAAAGAAATTAAACATTAACCTAGTAGTATCTATTTTTTACGTCTTCATGCTACTTATGTTTGGATGTAGTAGATCTGCCAAAGAAACCGTATTGAATATTGATAGAGATAGATTAATCTATCCATTAACAGTTAATCCCACCTCCTATGATGTGGCTACTGTTTCAGATCCTAGAACATACACCGGATTGCTCCAGCATATTTACGATAGATTGCTTGTATATGATACAAATAATAACATAGTGCCAAGTATTGCTGAAGACTGGGAAGTATCGCACAATTATAAAAAGTATACGTTTTACCTAAAGAAAAACTTAGTCTCCCATGATAACCAACCTATTAACGCATACAACGTGAAGCATAGCATAGAGCGGGCCTGTCATCCCGATTTGGTATCTTCAACAGCAGAAAAAGCTTTTAGTACATTAAAAGGGTTTACTGATTACAACCAGGGCATTAAGAAGAGTATTGACGGCATTGAGGTAGTTAATGAGTATACTGTTAAATTTCATTTACATAGAACAGATTCAGGTTTCCTCTCTAAGTTAACATATCCAGTAGCAAGCATTGTTCCTTTATCTACAAAGATAGCTCCCATAACAGATTATGAAGAGCTTGTTGGAACCGGTGCCTATAAAGTTGAAGAAATAGTTCCATCAAGTTTAATTAAGTTAAGCTATTTTAATAGTTTTCATACAAGGTGTAAGTGTTTTAAAAATATAGAAATCCCGATAGTAACAGATTTAAATAGCCTGGTGGCAAAGTTTAAGAATAAAGAGTTCCACTTTTGTGAGATTTCACCGGATGATGTAAGATCGGCAGTGGATGATAAGGAGTTGCAGAATAAGCTTTTAAAGGTCCCATCCGGATCATTATTTTATACTGAACTTTCTGCAATAGCTTATAAACCATTTGAAAATCCTTTAATAAGGCAAGCGATATATCATGGGATTAATTTAGTAGACATTGAGGATACAATACTGAATGGAACAAAAATGTATGTTGCAAATTCTATTTTTCGTAATGTAGAGAGCAATTTCGATAATATAGTGCAGTTTAATCCTAGTTGGTCAAAAAGTTTATTGAGAAGAGCAGGCTATAATAGTGGATCCGATCTTCCAGAGCTTGTGATATATGCCCCCGAACACAGAAAATTAGGTAGAGCCATCGCAGAAAGGATGTGTCTGCATCTAAAACAGAATCTAAATATAAACTGTAGAGTAGGTGTTATTGTCTGGAACGATTATCTAAAAAAATTGTCTAGAAGCAAACTACCTATGGCTATACATAGATATACACCTAACTCGTTAAATGTGCAACTAGTGTTAGAAGATTTGCTTCTCTCCTCAAAAAATGTAATGAAATATTCAAAATATAACAAGACATTTCAGCAAGCTCTAAATAAGCTGAATGCGGTAGCTATGCCAGAATTTTCAGTGTCTATTTGTAATGATATACAGAAAATAGTTAATAGAGAAAGATTAATCATGCCTCTCTTTGTTAAAGACGATGTATACTTAGTGCAAGATGGGGTTGATAAACTTCAATTTAATTTTCAGGGTCCGATGCACTTAAATAAGGCAGTTTACAGAAACAGATTCTAAAATGCAGAAAACAAATATTAAGCAAGCAACTATTATCATAATGATAAGTATATTTGCTAGTAGGCTATTAGGTGTGCTCCGTGATACAGTTATGGCATCCTTATTTGGTGCTAATGACGCTACAGATGCTTATAGATTAGCTTTTCAAATCCCAGATCTTGTATTTTATCTTCTTAGTGTAGGTTCTTTGAGTGCTGCATTTATACCGATATTTAGTGAATATTATCAGAAAGACAAGAAGGAATCATGGGATTTTTTTGCTTCAATTAACTTTCTTTTAGCCATTTTTTCATTTATCATTATTGCTATATTATGGTTTTGTTCAGATCTCCTGATGGATTATTTAGCTCCTGGGAAGAGTATTGAAATAAGGAATAACGCTGCAAGTATGAGCAGAATTCTACTACCTGCACAGTTTGCATTTATCATTGGTTCTGTGTTATCTGGAACGCTTTACGTGAGAAGTATTTTTCATATTCCAGCAATAACGGGTATAGCCTATAATCTTTTTATCATTATAAGCGCCATAGGTGGCAATTTTTTATTTGATGCTGGAATAAATAGTATGTGTTGGGGGGCGCTGTTTGGTGCTTATATAGGGGCCGTTCTTATTCCGGTTCTATATATGTTAAAGCTAGAAAAACATCCTTGGATGAACATGCAGTTAAATCATCCTGGAATAAAGAGATTTGCGCTACTTGCGCTTCCAGTATTATTAAGTTTATCTCTTACGAATTTATTAGGAATAATTACGCAGATTTTTGTAAGTTATTACGATTCAGGAGTTAATACGGCTGTAGATCTAGCAAATAAGTTAATACAAGCGCCGATGGCGGTAATAGGTCAGGCGAGCGGTATGGCAGCATTTCCTGTATTAGCTAATTTAATTAATGAGAAACGGATGAATGAATTCGTAGATCAGGTAAGGAGGTCAACGTTGATGATTTTATTGTTATCAATATTAGTTGCATCCTTATTTGGGATATTAAGAAAAGAGATTGTAGTTCTGTTATTTCAGTATGGAAAGTTTACTGCGGGTGATGCTGAGAGAATACAAGATCTACTTGTATTTTATTCTTTGCAGATAGTGCCTTGTTCGCTGTTGCCTTTTATTACTAGAGTGTTTTATGCTAGTCAGAATACGGTTCTTCCAACTATACTTAATACTATTACTACGGTACTATTTGTGTTTTTAGGATATATGGTGGTTTATTCTGGCTTAAGTTATCAGTATATGCCAATCTGTTCTTTTGTCTGTACTGCACTGCTCTGCGTTGCCTTATATATTATTTTTTCAAAGAAGTACCTTCAAAATATTCAGTATGCAGGTTTAGGTTTACTATTTATGAAGTTAATTGCATTCTATGCTTATAGTACATTAATTGGAGTGATAATTAATAAATTTTTAGGAGATATTGTTTTAGTTCAAGAGCACTTTTCTGCATTGATAAAGATCTGCATTGTATCATCGATTTCAGTACTCAACTTTATGGTATTTCTCCATGTTTTTGGTTTTTCTGATGTAAATGCGAAGTTGAAAAGTTTAATTAAACGTGTCTAACTACACTTCTATTTCATAAGAGGACTCTTCTTTTTTAGTATCTGTATCCTCTTTGCTGGATGAATCAGATGTTTCTTCATGTATTTTAATTTCTGCTTTTTCTTTTGGTTCTATTTTCTTGTTATGATTATATAAGTCTTTGGGTTTTTTCCAGGTTTTTGTAGACTTAGATTCAATAGTAATCTCTATCTTAGGATTCATCTGAGTACTATCTAATGTCTTAGGGGTAGAATCCGAACTGTTGTTGGAATCTATTATGCCTTTCGTAGTAATTATTTTTGTATCTTTAGATAAACTTTGCACATAATTATTTAGAAAGTTGCCTAGAAAGTAGTAACCTGTAAAGAAGAAGAGTGGTGGTACCATAAACCACTTAACAAATAATTTAGCATAATAGTTTTTATTTACTAGTATATTATGTAGGGATGTATAATTGTTCATTACAATAAATTATGATAATTATAAGTTCTATTTTTAGTATAACATTAATAATAAACAATTAAATGGCAAATACAATTGAACATGACTAAAATATACGAAGACATACTAGATGTTCAGAGCAGAATAATAAATACGATATCGCCCGATAGGAATATTCACGATTGGAATATATCTTATTTACCGGTACTAGATCTTTCAGATAAAACCCATGTAGTTAGTCTAAGATTAGTTCATATAGAGAATAAATATTTAAAAATTTCAGTCGCGATAGATTTAGGTGGCAGAATATTAGAGATATTTGATAAGCGGACCAAGGTAAATCTCTTGCCTAAAGTTACAGCCTTAGAGCCCGTGCCACATCTAATTAGAGGGGTTCAGTTATTGCAGGGATTGGAATGGAGTATAACAAATCCGAAGTTTTCCTCTAGCTACAGAGTGAACAGTATGGGAAGTGTAGACTATTCTATTCATGATGAGAATATGGATGCAAATCCCACCCTATTGATACATGAATATTCGCCTCAAGAAGGACTTTCTTGGTATGGAAGCATTGTTTTGGATAGTGATAGCACGGAAATTACTCTTACCTGCAATGCTATAAACAGGAACTTTCATCCTTTACCACTACATTCAGGTTTAATTTTTAATGGTAAGGATACAACTGTTTTTGAAGCTAAAGATAATGCTGGCCTTAAATTACTAAAGATGGAAGAGAGGGAGTCGGGATTTGTTGTGAATCATGAAGACTGTTTACTCCATTCCATTCAAAAATCGGGTGATGCCGTTGATATAGGTATGGTTCCAGGCGATTATCATCTCATGCCATTCGAATCCGTTTCTTGGCAAATGAAGCTATATCCATTTTCTCAGATTAAGCGGATTGATGGCGCATCAGAGTATGGAGTTGTAGGTGTAGATAAAGAGAATCTATATGTGCAGGCTAACAGAAAATTAGAAAAAAACAAAATATTATTAGTAACGGAAACGGATAAGAAATTAGAACTCCAGACCGATTTTTATCCTGAACATATTAAAGAAGTAAGCTTAGAGAATGTTCAAGAGAGTATATCGCGAATTCTTATTAGAGATTTATCGGAGCAAAAAGATTGGGTAGATATCAATTTAGAGGAATCGTGCTTTATTCAGTTAGATAATTATCAATGGGATTCGTATTTGAATGAAGTATCCATTTTAAGTAAAGAGGAATCGGTTTTAAAAGAGTATGAATCTTGCGTCAACTTACTACTTGAGAATAGTAGGGAAGATATCGATGTTAAGAGATTATCATATAGTTATTTATTTAAACATCATGCACTAATTATTGATGTAATTAGTAAGATTAGAAAAGAAGAGTATGGTGTTGCATTACTTAAATTAGAGCAGTGCGCACAGTATAATTCAGATAGCTTTTTATTGTGGTGGTTGGTTGCATACTGTAGAAGGAAGGCGAATCAGGATATCGATGATGCTTTACTCAATCTGCATTATCTATCAAACATGGATCCGTTATTAAAAGCAGAAAGTTTTCTCTCTCAAGGTAATACTGATAGCAGTAGTATGCTAGCAAGTTTATCAGGGAATATAGGGGCTCAGATGGATGTATTAAATTGGTACTACTTAGTAGGAGACATAGATGCTTCTTTAGAGTGGATTGATTCTTGCATGAAGTTAAATAAACATGAGATGTTATTTTATGCTAAAGCTTATATATTCATTAAATATAAAAAATTAGATATAGAAGCAGCTGCAATAATGAAAGAATCGGGCGGTTTAAAACAGAGTCTATATTTAGCATCCTCGCACCTGGAAAATAAAATTATTCAGTTCTTAACAACATATTTCCCTAATGATAAAAAATTGCATGAATGGTGCATGAGAACCGGTCAATGTGCAAATTTAAACAAAAATCTTAATGTTTAGATAAAAAATAGAATATTATTGAGCAATTATTAGCCACAATTATATTAAGCTTGTTTAGTATGCATTGTTATTTGTACTAGATAAGATTAGGTGAAAATATTAAATTATGAGACGGAATTCAGGGTTTAGTTTAGTAGAGTTATTAGTAGTAATTACAATCATGTCCATATTAATGGGAATAGGATTCACTCAGTACCCAAAGATGCAGGCAAGCGCTAGAAAAACCCAGTGTATGAATAACTTAAAACAATTGTTTATAGCTTTCACTGCTTATATGCATGATAATGATGATAATCTTCCTGTAGTAGTAGATGACACTAAAGATAAGTATAAAGAGCAGTGGCCAGTGGCTCTTTATGAAGAAGGCACCAAAGATCCTGGTATGTATATATGTCCGGTAGACGATTCTGCTAAAACAATCCGAGAGAATTTTGATAAAATCAAGGACGTTTTAAAGGATAAAAAAACAGAAGAGACTAAGCCAAAAAGATTTTCTTCATACGTAATAAATGCAAAGATAGCAAGTGCAAATATTAATGATATAGATGAACCCCATCAGTATCCCTTACTTTTTGATGCCGCCTCTGATTTTAATCCAGGTGAAGACGATAAAGCGAATCAGGTGGATGAGAAGCTTTCAGTAGATGAATACTATCCTGTTATCTCAGATAGACACAGCAAGAAGTGCCTCTGTTTGATGATAAGTGGAAATGTGAATTTGTACGAGAAGAAAGAGTTAGCTCCACTACTGCTTAAATAATTAAGACTTCTATTTAATATATAACGATAAATTCACAATGCGGCATTATGTAAGAGAGTGGATCTCCTTCGAGGATGACTAAAGCGAGCGGGGCTAGGTGAACACTGTTGTCTACACGTGATTTCAGACTAACCATTGATGTGTTTGCTAAGGATATTAATAATTTAACATCAATCTCACTAGAAAATAATCTATCTTTTTTAACTCTATACCTAGTAAAAATACTTTATCTTCCGATGATTAATTAACAAGTGAAATTTATTCGTGTGGAATATATTGGGACCGCTATGCGGGCAGTATATGATAGGAAGTATAGAGATGGGTAGTAGTATAGAGAAAAGAACTCACACACGATTTTCAATTTTAGAATATGTTTTAGTGGATAATTTGTCTACTGGCGGGAATATTAGAAGTTTAATGGTAGATGTTTCTCTCCGTGGCGCCCAAATAAGGTGCAGGGAAGTATTAGAGGTTGGCAACAAAGTGGTGTTGCATATACCAAGAGAAGCAACATCCGCCATGGAATTAAATGCTGAAGTTAGATATTGCTATGAAATGGAAGATGATAACATTCAGTGCGTAGGCGTGAAGTTTACTCCACTAACAAAGATAGAGCAGCTGCAGATAGCTCATTACCTGTACGATATGGTGATAAAAAACAAGAGTTTTGAGGACGAATTAGAATAGAAGTATTGATAGGTTAAAGGTAATTTATGTTTAGTGCGAAACAATTAACAGGGGTGTATCCTAGTAATATTAGTTCTTTGGTATATGAGCGTGCTAACGTTAATCATAAGGGGAAAGAACGCTTAACTGAATCTGTCGCCAAAAGTTTAGAAGGCACAACGGTAGACATGCAGAGTCAGGAGTTTTCGAATGCTCATACACTGCATGAGAAGCATAGCAGAATTCAGAATAGTATTACTAATGGCAAGCTGTTAGAATCGTTTTCTAAACAATCTGGTCCTAAAATTAGAAACATGTTAAGCATGATGAGTAACATGGGTGGAGAAATTACCGATAGCAACAGAGCATTCTTAATGAATAACATGATGAGTGTTCATGAGAATTATTTTAAAATGCTGAACAGTAATTCAGCAGGTAGAGATTCAGATGATTTTATATTCTACACTAATTTTCCGGACGATATAGCAGAAGTTAATATCTACAAGCTCCCTGAATTATTTGATAAGAGCATGCTCTCTACTTTCTCTAATTTGAAGAGAGTTAAGAGTGATGCGGCGTTGTTATCAGAAAAATCTTTCAACATTAACAGCGTGAAGTGTGAAGAAAAAAACATTACTGTAGATGGAGTAGACATCCCGATGCTTAGTTCCGATACTCTGGGTGGATATATTCAACGTATTAATAACATTAAAGATATTCATGGCATAGATGTTAATCTTAGTTTTACTGATACGGACATTGTTTTAAATGCATCTAAAAATGATGAAACTGTTATTGTTACTTTTCCATTTACAGATATCCCGTTAGATAACAAACATGATATTCAGTTAAGGATAAATGGATCCGATCTTGTTATTCCTAAAGATTCTAGCCTAGGGAATGTGTTAGAAATATTATCAGATAAAGTTAGTGATACAAGAGTTAAAGCAAAGCTAGTGCAGAGTAATGATGGGGTTAAAATTCAATTTAATAAAGCAGCCGGAAATGATAATCAAGAAGTGTATCTGATAGATAGTGGCAGAGTGTTTTTTAAAGAGATGGTATCCACTATCAAAAATAGAGAAGAGTATCTTCTGAATATAGATCAGAAAGGATTATCCAAGGAGATGTTATTTAATAAGATTGATGATGGCACGTTAGAGGATGTTAGTGGGAATACCATTAAATTTAATAGACCGATTAATTTAAGTTTGATAAATAAATTTAAAGACAAGAAATTAGGATTTTTAATTCAGGATACTCTTCCATCAGATAAAAAGGCTCGTAGGAAAAATCCAGATCTTACACTATCGGAAGAGATCCGCATTATCGGTAAGAGCATTAACGATCTATCGGGCGTGTTTGGGTCGGGTCAGAATTCCGAACGAGCTATTGGCGCATTAGGTGGCATTCAAAATATTCTTAAAGAAGAAAATATCAGTAAGATGAGAGCTTCTCATAATCAGCCTACAGCTAGTATCGGTTCTGGCATGGATAGAGTGAATAGTATAAATGCGAATGGCATGATGCAAAGCTTATTTGTTAATACAAGCGGTGAGGATGTTGCAGGGATGTTCAACATGAAGTTGCTACAGAATAGATCCCTGCGATAAAATTGTTACTTAGATAGATGCTTTTTTTCTTCTAAGTATCTTTCTGCGTCTATTGCAGCCATACAGCCCATTCCTGCAGATGTTACGGCCTGTCTATATACTTTGTCACATACATCGCCTGCTGCAAAAACACCAGGAATATTCGTTTTTGATGTTCTTCCGTCTACGTAGATGTATCCAACTTCGTCCATCTGAATAAAATCTTTAAAGATTTTGCTATTTGGCTGATGACCAATTGCTATGAATACTCCAGAAACCGAGATCTCTTTAGTAGATCCGTCTTGAGTATTCTTTAATCTAGCTCCTGTCACCTTTTTCCGAGGTTCAGTGTCTCCAATAATTTCGTCTAATTGGTGATTCCAAATTACTTCTATCTTATCGGAATTCAAAACTCGTTGCTGCATAATTTTGCTGGCTCTAAATGAATCTCTTCTATGAACAACATAAACCTTATTACAGAGTCGTGATAGGAAGAGCGCTTCTTCCATAGCAGTATCTCCCCCTCCAACTATGATAACATCTTTACCCTTGTAGAAGAATCCATCACAGGTAGCGCAAGCGCTAACTCCGTAGCCATTAAATGCTTGTTCGCTAGGTATTCCAAGCCACTTTGCGCTAGCCCCGGTAGCGATTATTACAGCATCTGCAGAGTACGTTTCATCCTCGCATTTTAGAATGAATGGCTCAGTGTTGAAATCTACTTCTTCTACGTGTTTGTATTCTACTTTTGTTTCGAATCGTTCAGCTTGTTTCTGGAACAGATCCATCATTTCTGTTCCTTGAATACCATCAGGGAATCCTGGATAATTCTCTACATCAGTTGTAGTTGTCAACTGACCGCCTGGTGTTTCTCCGGCTAATACAAGTGGTTTAATGCCGGCTCTTGCTGCATATAGTGCAGCAGTGTAACCAGCAGGGCCCGATCCGATTATAATTAATTCGTAATGCATAGTACTAATAGAGTCTACTCGTTTTGAAGAAGATTCTTCATTATTGTTCCGGTTGCAGCCAGCAATAGAGATGATAAATACTACGATGAATAAGCAATATTTGAAATACATATATGGTTTTTACCTCTAATATTGTTGTGTATTTAGAATAAATGGGATGATAGGTGGTTTATTTTCACATATTATTTTTTCGTAAGAGTAAAATATGATAATAAAACAGTTATGAGTACTATATTAAAAAGTAAGATTGTTAAAACATATTTACCATCCTTTATATCTTATGCATTGCTAACTCTTGCATTCCCGCCATTCCATTACAGTTGGTTAGCTTTTATAGCTCTGGTCCCATGGATTATTCAGTTAAAAACGATACGTACACCTCAAGCATTGAAAACGGGAGCGTTCTTCGGAACGTTATTTACCCTTACTCAGATGGCATGGGTTAAATCGTTAATTACTACGTATATAGGGGATCCTATTGCGGGGTATGTTGCTTGGTTTGTGGTTGCGGTGCTCTGTATTATCTTCTTTTATTTACCACTATCTTTCTGTTTAAGAAAGTGTATGAAGCATAATAGGTTAGAGCTTATTCCATTAGTATGGGTGTCATTCGAACTGATAAGGTCTTATTTTCCAATCATCGGTTTTCCATGGGGTCTGCTTGCAACGCCATTAAGTTTAAAGCCTTATCTAATACAACACGCGTCTATAGGTACTGTGTATATGGTTTCAGCTTGGGTTGCGTTTGTTAATATATTAGTTGTAATGTTGTTTATTAAAACATCAACAAGAAGGTTTGCTATATCCGGAATTATCGTTACCTCATGTTTAATATTCTCTCTTATTAGATATTATGATGTGCGGAGCCCTATTGCGGTTATTAAAGTTGCTTTAGCACAGATAGGAGTAGACTTTGCATTTACAAAACAGCCAGAAAAAAGTTATAAAATTAAGACAGCTACTCGAAATCTTTTAAAAGAAGCCTATGAAGCCAATCCAGACCTGATAGTGTTTCCTGAGGCCATGTGTTTTGGATTAGAATACGCTCAGAAAAACTTTTTTGGGAAGCATCCTAAATATCCCATTTTATTCGGGGCTCACAGGGAAGGGGATGAGCAGAAAGTGCATCAATCCATATTCTTGTACGATGGAAAAGAGTGGAAACTTGCCGATAAAATTAAGTTAGTAGCGTTTGGGGAGTATATTCCATTTAGAAAGCAGTTAAAGTTACCCGAGGATTTCATCATGAGAGACATGACCCCCGGAGATAAAATGACCACATTCCAATTCCAGAATGATATTAAAATTGGGACCCTGATATGCTTTGAATCGAATTTTCCCGATCTAGCTTCTACACATACGAGTCAGGATGCTACTCTACTTGTAAATACTGTTATTGATGATTGGTATGTAGGCACAGCTGCTCCAGAACAACTATTTTATGCATGTATATGGAGATCGGTAGAGTGCGGATTGCCATTGTTACGTGTGGGTCCGTTGGGTATTAGTGGGATTATAGATTCTAGAGGGAACATTCAGATTAAGAATGATGATACTTCCAGTAAATTAATAGTCAGCAATATTGCACTGCCTACACGTTCGGATTCTAATCCTTATAGAGCCTGGTTACCATGGCTGTTTATATTATCGATACCTTATGCGATTATAGAGGATATTATCAAATTTATTAAACGTAGAAGGGAACAGTTAGCGTCTTCTTAGTCTATGCAAGTAGGTATTTTTACTATCTAATATGACATACTAAATTTGTGTCTTATAGATATAAAAAGTTAGTAGTAGGCGTTACTGGCGCAAGTGGTGCCATTTATACCAAAAGATTTTTAATGCATGCTTGTAAGTATTATGAAGAGATATTCCTCATCATGAGCAGACAAGCCTACCAGGTGATTGATACAGAGCTTGGTATACCTATCTCAAAAGAAAATTTCAACATTAATGAATGGCTAGGGGCAGATTATCCTCAAATTAAATTAATGGATGAAAAAAATTACTTCTGTCCTCCCGCTAGCGGATCGTTCAGGCACGATGGTATGGTGATAATCCCGTGTTCTATGGGTACGGCTGGTAGAATCGCTAATGGTATTAGTAACGACCTTCTAACGAGAAGTGCTGATGTATGCTTAAAAGAGAATCGAAAGCTGATACTAGTGCCTCGTGAGATGCCATGGAATTTAATCATGTTACGTAACTTTACCAGTCTGGCAGAATCTGGAGCTACAATAGTCCCTGCCTCACCAGCATGGTATCATCATCCTAAAAATTTTAACGATCTTGCTGATACTGTTGTCTCTAGAGTATTGCAGTTGTTGGGTATAGATCAGGATATATTTGCTCAGTGGATGGTAGATGATATCAAAAATGAAAAATAAGAAGATAATTATAGCAGGTGGTTCTGGATTAATCGGCAGAGCTCTTGTAAAGAGTTTAAAAGCTGAGAATGAAATAGTTATTCTTTCTAGAGGTATTCAGAATATTGATAGTGATAAGAATATATCATGGTTAAATTGGAATGGTAAAGATTGTGGTGATTGGTGTCATCAACTGGAACATTCTGATGTTTTGATTAATTTATCTGGCATGTCTATTTCTAACAAATGGACCAAGGAAAATAAACAGAAAATTGAAGACTCTCGCGTAGAGCCAACTTTATGCTTAGGGAAAGCTCTATCATCACTAGAGAACCCTCCAGCATTATGGATAAATGGTAGTGCAGTTGGATATTATGGCGACAGAGGTACAGAATATTTGGACGAGAGTTCAGCGCTTGGAGATGGATTTTTATCAGACGTGTGCCAAAAGTGGGAATCGGCTTTTTATAAGTATGAATTGCCTAAAGTAAGAAGGGTGGCTCTAAGGACAAGCATGGTGCTTAGTACAGATGGCGGGGCATACATATTAATGAATCAACTAGCCAAGTTATTTATTGCAGGTACTTTAGGTTTTAAGGTAAGATACTACAGTTTTATACATATAGACGATCTAGTATCTCTTATTAAATGGATACAGTCCTCAGATGTAGATGGTGCGATTAATGGGGTTGTTCCTAACCCGACTACAAATCATCATTTTATGAGCCTATTGAGAAAGTCTTTGAATCGACCGTATGTGCCGCCTCTGCCAGACTTTTTAGTGCCTTTTTTCTCGTTAATTCTTAATAATGAATTATCCGTTGCTATGATGTCTCAGAGGGTAGTACCCAAAAAAGCATTAGATAATGGGTTCTATTTTAAATTTCCAGATGCAGAGACTGCATTAAACAATTTAGCATTATCGTTGAATAGTTCAAAAAAATAGGTGAGTATAATGGGTAAAATATACTTAGTGGGAGAAGTAATTCACTAAAACCACGGAGGTATAAGTTGAGTAACAAAACTTTAGAAAAAAAACAGAAGCATTCAAATAGATATTTAGAATTAAATAATAACGTAGATAAAGATAAATTATACGAAATTCAAGAAGCCATTAGTAATGTTAAAAAGCTAGCCAATGCTAAATTTAATGAGAGTATAGATCTTGCTATTAGATTAGGTATTGATACAAGAAAGAGCGATCAGAATGTGAGAGGAATTACTACAATCCCTCATGGTACAGGAAAGAATAAGAGAGTAGCAGTATTAGCAAAGGGAGATTTAGCTGCAGCTGCTGAGAAAGCAGGTGCTGACGAAGTTGGTTCAGACGATTTAATTGCTAAAATACAAGCAGGATTTAAAGATTTTGATGTATTGCTTGCTACTGAAGAGATGGCTCCACAAATCGGTAAGATTGGTAGAATTCTAGGTACAAGAACACCAAACAAAAGAAACGGTACTGTAACAAACAATGTTGATCAGGCAGTTAAAGAGATTAAAGCTGCAACCAGAATCGAGTACAGAGCTGATAAAGCCGGTGTTGTACATCTACAGATTGGAAAAGTAAGTTTTACCGAAGAACAGATTAAAGAGAACTTTATTACAGCATTAGATACCGTTATTAAAGCTAAACCATCTAGTTCGAAAGGTAAGTACCTACAGTCTATAACATTGAGCAGTACAATGGGTCCTGGTTTCCATTTAGATACGAATCTAGCTCAGAAAGAGACTGAAACAAAGAAGTAATTTCTTAAGATAACATTAAAACAAACATTAAAAAGATATGTATGTTTTAATGTTATCAATTCTTTCTAAAATCTCATTTAAATTCTCTTCTGTTGCAATCTGAGTTCCTCGAGATATATATATAAGAGCCCTTATTTTCTTCTTATCATTGAAGATCGTAAGTTTCCTGAAATCGTCTTCTGTAAGCATTTTACAGGATTCGCTTAAATTAAAGTTTAACTCTGGTTCCGATATAACCCACAGATTATTCCTAAATACCTTGTAATAGTAGATATTATTATCGAAATCTACACTATCTGTAATATGATCAGGAAGACTGATATCGTATTTATGATAGAATTCATCGATACTCTCTTGTGTAAATTGTTTAAATTCTACTCCTGATAAAGAATTATGTGACAACCAATCTAAGGTATTGAATTTATCATTATAATGAATCGATATCAAATTATGTGAACAATTATTGTTTCTATGTAATTTCTGCATGATAGATGTATCATAAAAATATATTCTGGATCCTTTATTAGAATCAGCATAGTGTAATAAATTCGATTCATCTAAATTTGATATACCAAATAGATATCCCTGAATTTTAAGATAATCTATCGCACTCTTTTCTTTATTGTCTGTAGAGTACCTTGTGTTGTCGTTGTCTAGATGTAGAATTTCTTCCGATGCGTATAATATTCCATTGTAGCACTTACCTGCAAATACAAATTCTTTGTGAACTGATGGCAATGGTCGTATCCAGAGTAGATGCTTGGCTAGTCTACTTGCTGCTAATTCTGATTTAATGCTTTCATCACAAGATTCCTTAAAAAGAAAATTGTACGTTTTATCTTCATATTTTGCTTGGATACTATAGTATTCTTCTTCAATTCCAGAAATTTTTTTTAGTATCGATGTATCTTTGTCCTGTTTTGTAATATCACTTACTATACAACTTTCTAAAATATCGTATATACTTATTGAAGCTTCAAGACTTTCTCGCCTACTGAGTCGCGCGCTACTGCTTCTACTTCCACTTCTACTTTCACTTCTACCTTTAAAATCTCTCTGCGAGATAGTTTCCGAATCTGATGTGGAATCGGATCGTTGTCTTGTTAGGCTGCCTTTGCTATAACCTCTTCTTCTGCTATCTCTACTCGATTTCAATGATGTAACCGGGGTCTGTGTATTATGTTTTTCATCATTAAAGCAACAACAGCTGCTACCTACTCCTGAATAAGTGCTCTGATTTAATAATGTTATACATAATAATATTAGCCATATTCTTATTTGCATAAATAAATTATAGGTAATTTTTACAATTAACCAATATAGCAGTGAACTTATTTTACAAATCTTATTGCTAGTTAGAATAAATACCTAATTTTTCTAATACTGTAATATATTACAACTAGGAATAATATCTGCTTATACGCCATATGGTGAAATAGTCACCGGGGAATACTAGTATAAAAGCTATAAATACTCAATACTGGTAATTGTAATAATAGGGATATTTATTGTATTGGCTGATATTATTTTTACAAGGAATAGGATTTTCTTGTTTTAAATCAAGGAGGAAATAATGGCTTTTAATGTTAAGACAAGTCCCATAATTCAATCATCGATAGGGAATGTATTTAGTACAAGTAGTAATCTAACCAAAACCATGGGAAGATTAGGTAGTGGTTTACGTGTAAGTAGTGCTGGTGATGATCCAGCTGCTTTTGTTGGTTCATCCAGAATGCAGGATAGTATCAGCAGTATGGAAAGTGTAATTAGAACAACACAAGAAAATCAGAATTACATGAAAACTGCTGAAGGAGCTTTAGACGAGGTAAGCAAATTACTTAGAGATGCAAGATCATTGGCTCTAAATAGTTTAAACCAACCAACTCTAACAGACACTCAGCGAGATGCAAATAACGATCAGTTGAAATCTATTTCAAGCAGTATTACTAGAATTGCAAGAAATACAAAATACGGTACAAATGGAATTTTAGATGGTTCTACAGGTATCTTTGCGCTATCAACAGCTCTATTATCTGTTGAAAGTATGTCTTTTACTGGTGCATTCGGTGGATACGCACTATCTACAACAGCTACAATATCATTTACAGTTACAACAGCAGCGTCTGTTGCATCCGTTAACGCTGGTCAGGCATATGGTATTTTAAGTGTTGTAGGTGCAGGTTCGTTCTCTATTAACGGTGTTGTATTTAATACCACAGGTAGTACCACTGGTCAGGAACTATATTCTATGGTTAATGCTGCTAGTGATGTAACTGGTGTATATGTAACATATTCTGCAGGAGCTGGTGCACAAGCATCTCTAGTTGCAACTGAATGGGGTAGTGCCGGTAGAATTGATGTTGTAGACCCTAATACTATTCTTATATCAACTACAAATTCAAGTACTGTAGGTACAGATGGTGTGGCTTCGGTATGTATTAACTATAATGCAAGTGGTGAATTTGCCACAGTTACGTTCAACCGTGGTACAGGTAAGACATTTAAAGATGCTGATGGTAACACTATTGAATTAACACCAAACCAAGCAGTAAGTACAACAACATTTAACCCAGGACAAGTACGGTTACCTGTTGGTGGACCAACTAGATTCCAAGTAGGTATCAATGATACAACTCAGGATCAGGTAGGTTTAAGCTTAGATAACATTCAGGCAGATAACCTAGGTAGAACTGGTGGTAACAGCTTATCTGATGTAGACTTAGTAAGCTCTGAAAATGCTAGTGAAGCACTAACTGTTATTGACAAGGCAATCAATGAAGTATCTTCTATGCGTGGTAGAATTGGTAACTTCCAAAAGAACGTACTAGATTCTAACATGAGATCTTTAAGTGTTGGTAGAGAAAACATGTTAGCAAGTAAGAGTGCTATTGCTGATACAGATATGGCTGCTGAAGCTGCTAAATTTGCTCAGGAACAGATTCTATCTGAAGGTGCAGTAGCTGTTCTAGGAAACGCTATGGCATTATCTAGATCTGCTCTAAGCTTAATTAGATAATATATTAAAAAATATATTAATTTAATATCAATAAATTCTAAAAGCTAAAAATATAACCCGATAAGAGATAATCGGGTTATATTTTTTATTAGCGGATGGAATGAAAAGCTATAATAATAAATAGGAAGCTATTCCTAGATGTTATGTCAAAGATTAAAAAACAATCCAAAATTAAAGGTCAAAGTTCTAAAGATTCGATTGATATCTTAGGAATATTAGTACTATCGATATCTCTTCTAATATTAACCAGCTTATTTCTTGGTGATACTGGTATTGTAGGTTCATCCATAAAATGGTTGTTAGAAATATTATTTGGTGAAGCAACATGGATTGCCCCAGTCTTATTAGTATTTTATAGTTATACTCTACTTACTAGATGGAAAAAGCGTTCAAATAGTAAAAGCCAATACGGTATATTGTGTATTTTTATATCTATATTGGGTTATTTAGGAGCCAGTAGCGGTTCTACTATTTTAGATATTAACAGTATTCCCAAAGAGGGCGGTTATACAGGAGCTATAGTTGGATGGGTGTTCGTGCAATTATTAGGAAAAGCTGCTCCATTAGGATTTTTAACGCTAGCTCTAGTGGGTTGCGTGCTCTGTTTAGATAGGCCACTCTACGAAATATGGCTACAACTTAGGGAACGACTCCAAAACTACAAGCAGAAAGAATACGATACAAATGAATCCTACGCAAAAAATTCACGGTTGGCATTAGATTCGAATTCAAGTAGTAATATGCAGGGCAAACTAGAATCAAGTAATAGCTTTAATATTAAGCAAGCCGTCATTGAAAGAGTAACTAAGCCTACAATTAAAGACATAAATACCCCAGTGCTAATTTCGGACACACCCATACCTAAAGAAGGTTATACTTTACCTCCTCTCACTTTATTAGTAGAACCAAAAGAGAAGTATGTGCGTACTAAAGAAGAAGTAGAAAGAAATATAAAAACATTAGAGGGGACTCTAGAACAGTTCAAAATAGATGCTAATGTAGTAGAAATAGCAAACGGACCCACTATCACCCGTTATGAAATACAATTAGGACCAGGGATCCGAGTCTCTAGAATTACAGCGCTTGCCGATAATATTGCCATGAGCATGGCTGCTTCTCATGTAAGAGTGGAAGCGCCTATTCCTGGAAAAAGCGCTATCGGTGTAGAAGTACCTAACGATAGACCATCCGCTGTTACTTTAAGAGAACTTTGCGAGTCTGAAGAGTTTGTCAATTCCGATTCCAGACTGTTATTTACTGTAGGTAAGGACGTAAGTGGCATAAACAGGTATGCCGATCTAACAAAGATGCCTCACTTACTGATAGGCGGGGCTACCAATAGCGGAAAATCGATAGGTCTCGCCAGTATTATCACATCCTTATTATTACGAAATACTCCAAAAGATCTAAAGTTTGTTATGATAGATCCAAAACGTGTAGAACTTTCTCTATTCGATGGTATTCCACACTTAATGCATCCTGTAGTTAAAAATGTAAAAGAAGCACCAGGAGTATTGAGAGCCGTTTGGCGAGAAATGGATATGAGATATGAGAAACTTTCTGAAGCGGGTGTTCGAAATATCGATAGCTGGAATGAAAAAGCTAGTTTTCAGGACAGGATGTCCTACATAGTAGTTGTCATAGACGAATTAGCAGACTTAATGATGCAATCTGCAGCTGAAGTAGAATCTTCTATCTGTAGATTGGCTCAGTTGGCTAGGGCAACAGGGATACATCTTGTAATTGCCACTCAGCGACCTTCAGTAGATGTTATAACCGGTACTATTAAGGCCAATATCGCATCAAGAATGGCTTTTTCCGTATCCTCACAAATAGATTCAAGAACCATATTAGATTCTGCCGGAGCAGAAAGATTAATTGGCAGGGGAGACATGTTATTCTATCCAATAGGTGCTAGTAAGGCAACTAGAATACAAGGATGTTATGTGTCTGAAAAAGAGATAGAAGAAGTCTGTAAACACTGGGTATCACAAGAACAGCCACAGTACATACTTAACCCAATCCAGGTTGCTATGGAGCAAAAAGAAGCAGAAATGCAAAATCAGGAGATGGATCCATTGTGGGAAGAAGTTGTTAAATGGATAGTGGAAAAAGGTCAGGCATCCACCTCTATGATACAGAGACGTTTCTCTATAGGGTTCCAGAGAGCATCTAGACTTCTTGATACCATGGAAGAGCAGGGAATAGTAGGTCCGAGAGAGGGATCGAAGCCAAGAGATGTACTAAAGAATATATTAGATATAGAGATGATGTTTTCCAATAAAGCTGGGTCAGTACTGATGCCAAGCTCCTATACTAGAGATAGTTCTGATGATGATATCCGAGAACTATCCGATACATTATCGCAACCTTAAATTTTTTGATGGGTATAAGATATAACAATTATGTTCCAATAATTATTATATGAAAATATACTCCGATAATTCTAACAAAAATTTATCCAATAAAGAGAAAGGTAAAAATTCTGAATTACTTGCTAGAAGGTATTTGGAACATAAAGGTTATTCTTTTGTAGAATCTAACTATTACTGTAGATATGGCGAGATAGATGTAATATGCAAAGATTTAGATACAGTTGTATTTGTAGAAGTTAGAATGAGAAGTGGTAAATATTGTACTCCTGAAGAGAGCATTACTTGGAGAAAAAAAGAAAGGCTTTATAATAGCATTATGAATTATACTATGGAACACAAATTAGAAAATACTCATATAAGGTTTGATGTCGTTGCTGTAGATAATAGGGAGTTAAGACATTATAAGGCTGTATCCTTAGAGTAGGTGGTATTTTACAGCCGTATTGAATTTCAATACGGCTGTAATCTATTTTAAATTAATTATTGATACTAATATAGCAGGTTTGTGCTGATATTTTTTATACATCCATTGTGAAGTGAAATCTGATAATGATGCCTGAATAGCTTCAGGAGATAACCCTTTAATAGCTTTGTTGGATTGAACATAGTCGGAAAGAGTGGACTTTAGCTGTTTCAATGCCTGGTTGTTTCCAGAAAACCCTTTCGCATCAATCTCTAGTGCAGTTAAAATATTTTTACTAGCCTTATTAAGCGCAATACTTAAAGAAATAACTCCATCTCTAGACAGGGACGCTCTCTCTTTTAGCACATCGCTGGTTACGCCTGGTTTGCCGCTACTATCTACTAATTGTTCTCCTGCAGATACAGGAAGCTCTACAGTTGCACTCGATTCTGTAATACTTAATGGTGAACCATTAGAGAGTGTAAATATTCTGTGTTCAGGATAACCCATCTTTCTTGCCATACGACAGTAGAGGTCTTGATGTCTAGGTTCTCCATGGATAGGAGCGAGATAGAATGGTCTTACTAGATTAATCATCATCTTAAGCTCTTCTTGATGTCCATGACCAGATACGTGAATTGTAGTAGGTGTATCGTAGATAACGTTTGCTCCTATTTTAAACAATCTATTTACTGTTCTCCATATGGCTGCTTCGTTTCCTGGAATAGGTCTGGCTGAGTAAAGTATGGTATCTCCTTCCATAATTTTAAGTCTGGAGTATTCATCTTTAGACATTTGGACCAGTGCTGAGAGGGGCTCTCCCTGACTCCCGGTAGTAAGTATGACAACTTCTTCAGGATTATATTTATTTAATTCATTGAGTCGGATACGTACTTTATTACTAATTTTCATGTATCCTAACTTGGCACAGGTTTCAACACTCTGCTCCATTCTTCTACCAGCAATAGCTACTTTTCTTCCAGTCTGTTCTGCTATATCGAATGCTTGTTGCATTCGATGGATATTACTAGCAAAGGTTGTCATTAAAATTCTTCCAGGTGCTTCAGTAAATACTTTGCGTAGTCCTTCGCTGACACTTTTTTCACTCTGAGACCAACCTTCTCTTTCAACATTGGTGCTATCAGAGAGGAGGCATACGACACCTTCTGAAGCGAGCTCTGAGAGTCGATTAATTTCAGTTAGTTTTCCATCTACCGGAGTGAAATCGAACTTGAAATCACCAGTAAATAAGACTATACCGTGCATGGTTCTTATCGCCATTGCGCAGTTGCCTGGAATCGAGTGTGTAATTCTAATTGGTTCTACACTTAGTGATCCTGTTTTAATTATTTCACCCGATTTAATCTCTATAAATTTTACTTTTGAGATGTCCATTTTTTCACTAAGTTTTGCTTTTAACATTTCAATAGTGAAGTGGGTTGCATAAATGGGGCATTTTACTTTAGGAATGAGAAAGCCTAATGCGCCAACATGATCTTCATGTGCATGGGTAAGAAATATTCCTTTTAATTTATTCTTATTCTCTATAATGTAAGTGAAATCGGGAATGACGATATCTATACCGTGCATCTCTTCATTAGGGAAAGAGAGTCCGCAGTCTATGACGATCATATCATCATTTTGGACTACTACACTACAGTTCTTTCCAATTTCCCCTGCTCCACCTAGAGGTATTACTTGTACATTGTTCATATTGTAAATAATAACTTACTAACAGAAACATACAAATATTGGATTTGATATTTAAACTATTGTATACAGATATATGAAAAAATTGTGTGAATCCAACTATTTCTTTTAACCCTTGACATATATAATATATATAATGTGTATACTGGCTTGTATGTGCTGTTATAAAGTTGTTTTTCTCCTTTTAATTTAATTTCCTATAATAATCGTATCATAATTTTATAGCTAATGAATATATTTTCTAATTTCTTCTGCAATAATACCCATCGATGTCCTATCTCCAGTTGAAGTTGGTAGAGTATTTTTAGTATAAGATACGAAGGGGACATACTCTCTGGAATGATCGGTACTTTTAGTGGTAGGATCGTTCCCGTGGTCGGCTGTAAGTATAATCATGGTATTATCGCCAATTAAATTTAGTATAATTCCTAAGTATTTATCAAATTCTTCTAAGCATTTTCCGAATCCTGTTACATCATTGCGATGGCCGTATAACATATCAAAGTCTTCAAAATTTGCAAAGATAAATTTTGAATCTGTTTTCATTGCTTCTAACAGCATTTCAAAATGCTCTTTATTATTCTGAGTCCTTTTAACTTTTTTAAACCCTCTGCCATTGAATAGTTCAGGAACAACCCCAATGCCGAATACTTCTGACTCAAATTGCTCATTATATTCATCTACATAATTAATCGGTGCGGGTAATGGATAATCTTTTCTATTCTGGGTGCGAGTAAATCCCTTCTGAATATTACCAATGAATGGTCTTGCGATAATTCTTTGTATGTTATTAGGCTCTTTACATATGTTTCTAGCTTTTATACAGATTTCGTACAGTTTTTCTAAGGGAATAATCTCTTCATGAGCTGCAATCTGCATTACGCTATCAGCGCTAGTATATAGTATTGGATGCTTTGTATTGATGTGCAGTTCTCCTAGTTCACTTATAATTTGAGTACCGCTTGCTGCTTTATTACCTATAAAAGTTGTACTGCAAGTTTCTTCTATACTTTTAATAAGGTTACTGGGGAATCCGGTTGGATAGGTAGGGAATGGTTGTTCAGTAACAATCCCCATCATCTCCCAATGACCCGTTACGGAGTCCTTGCCTCTAGATAATGGTAGAATTCTTCCATAATTACCATAACAGACTCTTCCTGGAACACCACATGCATTTAAAAATCCTATCTTTTCTAGATTTGGCAATTGTAAAGGCGGATTGTTTTTAATTACATTATAAATAGTTGATGCAGGCTGAGTTTCGTCGAATTCATTATAGTCCGGTGTGCTTCCTGCACCGCATCCATCAAGTACAATGAGTATGACACGATTTTCCATTAGATAAAAAAAATGGCGCCCCCGACAGGATTCGAACCTGTGGCCAACAGCTTAGAAGGCTGCTGCTCTATCCACTGAGCTACAGGGGCGCTTACATATTTATTATACACAATATAATTTAGTATTATTTGTAAATTTAAGTCTTCATGAGAAAAATATTATATAGATATTTGTAAAAACACTGCTGAATAAGGACTTGAATTTAGAAATATGGTACATATTTATTGTAATATAATACTTATAGAGGTCTGTATTGATTCCTGACAAGAACATTTCAAAAAAGTTTTTATATATATTAAATAATGCAAAAAACGTATTAATAACTTCACACTTAAATCCTGACGGGGATGCTATTGGTTCTTGTATAGCTCTATCTTACTATTTAGATGGGATAGGAATAAAAAACGAAATTGTACTAAATAATTTGCCATCCGACTCACTTAGTTTTTTAAATGGATTTGATAAAATAAAGACCGATACTGATACTAAATCTTTCGACTTATGTGTAGTAATGGATCTTAGTAACAGAGCTAGATTGGGCAAAGTGAGTAACTATCTTGATAGATGTGAATATATTTTGCTGGTAGATCATCATGTTCCTGATGAAGTTTTTGGAGATTTCCGTATCATAGATAGTTCCGCTCCAGCTACAACATATGTTCTTACTAGAATGTTCCAGATGGAAAGAGTGTCCATTACGCCTCAAATAGCAAATGCATTGCTAATAGGTATAGTAACTGATACTAGTCATTTCCGGAATCAGAATACAAGTGCTGCATCTTTGGCTGTTGCTGCTTATTTAATGGAGCAAGGTGGAGACTTGCTTGAGATTACGACTAAAACGCTAGAAAGACCTAAGGAAGGTATAACCCTTGTAACCTATGCTTATAATAATCTCAAAATATGTTCTCATGGTAAAGTGTGTTGGACGTCATTGCCTTTTTCAATATTTGAATCAACTGGTACTGATGAATCTCATTCAGAAGGTATTGTAAACGATTTATTAAATATTAGTGGTGTTGAATACGCAGTAATCTTCAAAGAGACGAATCCAGGTTTCATAAGAGTAAGCTTTAGGTGTGTACCAGGAAAAGATGTTGCTAAAGTAGCTAATATTTTCGGTGGTGGTGGACATGTTGCAGCTGCAGGTTGTACCATTGAAGGTAATTTAGATGATGTAATGCCAAAAGTGATTAATGAGTTAGATAAATGTTTGGAATCTACTGTGTAAACAAGCCTTTTGGGCCTACTTCTCATCAAATAGTAAATGCTGTAAGAAGAAAAATCGGAATTAAAAAATGTGGTCATACTGGCACACTGGATCCTTTTGCTTCTGGAGTTTTGCCGGTAGTTTACGGATCGGCAACCAGGCTTATACAGTATCTCCAATTAGAACCCAAAGAGTATATAGCAACTATAAAACTCGGTGTAACTTCTACTACATATGATATGGAAGGTGAGCTTACTATACACAACGAAAATCTAGTAATAGATAGTAGGGAAGTTAGTGAAATCTTAAAATTGTTTACAGGAAGAATTGTTCAATATCCTCCAATATTTAGTGCAGTTAAAGTGAAAGGAAAAGCTTTATACCGTTATGCTAGAGATGGGGATGATGATATAGAAATACCTAGTAGGGAAGTTGAAATATTTAAACTAGACATAATATCTGTTGAAAGCGATGTTTTGAAATTAAAAATAGAATGTTCATCGGGAACCTACATCAGAAGTCTGGCACATGATATAGGATCTAAGCTAGGTTGCGGAGCATGTTTGTCTGGTTTAATGCGTACTAGGGTGGGGCCATACCATATAGATGATGCTATACACCCAGACGATATTCATGATAACAATACCTCCAATCTGATGCCGGCATTAGATTATATGAATAAAGTAATTTTATATAATCAGGATGTGATATGTTTTAATTCAGGTAGAACTAGGCCCAATTCTAGCATTAAGGAAGATGAAAGTGGTGATGTCTTAGTACTAGATTCTAATCGGAGCTTATTGGGAATCGGTTCTCTCTCAGAGGGTTATCTAAAACCATCTATTGTAATAAATGCATCTAAAGGTTGTAAATTATTGTAAAATTTATAACGGTATGGGAAAAGAGAGAGAGAGGATTAAGCGAAGAATATACTTAGATAGAGTTCTGACGTGTTTATTAGTTATCAATATCCTGGCAGGTATCTTATTTAGTAGAATAACAGCTATTAGAAGAGTTAATGTTGAAAATGTTCCTCTAGAGCAATATCAATCAGTTACGGATAAGCTACAATATCTGAAAAATACGCCGATTCTACATGTTTCTTGGAACACCCTGTTGACAGAATTGTTAAATATATCAGAGTTTTCTGATGTTGATTGCTCCTATTTTCCTGTAATAAGTAATTTAACATTTCAAAAGAGGAAATTCGTGGCAAACATAGATTTTAATAAGAAAACCACAACGGAGGAATGTTGTATTGGCATGACTGCAGACGGTAAAGTAATAGAAAATTCAACTAATAACTCAATGGATTTAATTAAAATTCTTTTGTCTGATGATGTGTCTGAATTAACTGCTAGTTTTACGGTTAATACCCCATTGAAAAAATTTTCCGATTCTATAAATATTATTCAGCAAAAAATTCCCGAATCTGTTGATTCTTTTAATGTTGATTCTAAAGGCAATCTCATTATTAATTTAAAACTAGGTGGAGAAGTGCTCCTCGGTAATCCGAATTTACTCGATGAAAAAATAGATATACTACATAAAATACTTCATGAAAAGCTTGATGAAAAATTGAATTTTAAGAAAATCAATTTAATAAATCCTCGAGCAGTTACTTACTTTTAAATTTAGTTTCTATATCTATTTCTAAATAAGAGTTAAACTAGGTAAAAATGCTATTTTTTTAGGTACTCTCTAGATAATGAACAGCAACAAATTATATGATGAGCTCTTTGATAGTAGTAATTGGATTTTTCCTGTTAGTTTGTTGTCCTTAGTTTCAGGAATATGTATTTCTATTGGCTGGATGAATACAGATAATAGAAGTAAAGTTTTGGAAAAACTAGATGCTGAACAGCGAGTGCGAATCAATTTTGGCAACTTCGATCTCTCGGCAGAATATAATAAGCAATTAGAAGAAGTAAAGAAATTAAGAGAAGAAAATACTAAATTCCAAAATGCAGTAGCAGAAAAAACAGGTCATGCCAAACTCCTTAATGAAAGCCTGCAAGAACTTAAAATGTACGCCGGATTTACTCAGCTCGAAGGCCCAGGAGTTTTAATAACATTAAAAGACTTTGTGAGTAAAGAGAGACAATCTGCGCTATTTGGGAATATCAATTACGAAATAATACATTCGTCCGATCTTTTAGATGTTGCAAATCTGTTATGGAATGCGGGGGCTGAAGCTATTTCTATCAATTCGCAAAGAATTGCACAAGGTTCTCATTTCTGGTGTTTTGGAAGTACCATCAGAATAAATGGTGTTCAAACTTCGTCACCTTTTTATATTAAAGCCATAGGAGATCCTGATACACTTTTTGGAGCTGTACTTTTGCCAGGAGAAAGGATAAATCAGATTATGACCCTAGGAAATGAAGACATGGTGAAAGTTGAAAAAGTAGACAAAATAATAATCCCCGCATATTCGGGAACTACTATTCTTAAACATGCCAAAATACCAGATGGTGAATCTTTATGAAGTGGTTAATCATTTTTTTGTCGTTTATATCGGGCTTGTTTATTGGATGGAAATTAAATTTAGTATTTCCGCACATAGGTGGATCTTATATTGCTGTTCTTAGCATCACCTTATTAGACTCTATCGTAGGCGGCGTAAAATGTGGAGTTGTGAACAAATTTTCATCTTACTTGTTTTACTCTGGATTTATATTTAATGTGATAGTAGCGTATGGCCTGGCATGGATAGGTGATAATATTGGGATCGACCTATTTCTTTCCATAACAGTAATCTTCGCTTGGAGAATTTTTAATAACATTAGCGCATTACGCCGTATGTATCTTAAGAATAAAGGTTTTCCTTTTTTTAAAAAAGAGGAAGGTTTATAGTGCTAAAGACTCTTATTTCTGATATAATTCTATTATAAATCACTAAAATAGTAATTAAATGCGCGTATAAAGAGTAATTAAGTGTATAAAGCATTAATTAATATAGTGGTATTGTTAATTAAACATAGGTATATATACGGGAATACTTCCGAAGTACATTATTTTTGATAATACTATTGCAAATAAAAGGTAGATTATCTATAGTGAAGGATTAATTTCCAGAAAAGTTGGGGTTAGTGAGTTGAGTACAGATAGAGCTGTTATTAAGGTAGTAGGAGTAGGGGGCGGAGGTTCTAACGCAGTATGCCGCATGATAGATGCGGGAATCAAAGGTGTAGAGTTCATTGTGATGAACACAGATGCACAAGTGCTAGAGAATTCTTCTGCGGATAAAACTTTACAGCTAGGAGCAGGTTTAACCAGAGGGTTAGGTGCTGGTGGAAATCCTGAAGTAGGAAGGAATGCTGCTGAAGAGAGCCGAAATGAAGTTCGCAAACTGCTTGAAGGTGCAGATATGGTATTCATTACTGCAGGAATGGGTGGTGGAACCGGAACCGGAGCCGCTCCTGTTATTGCAGAAATTGCAAAAGATTTAGGTGCTCTTACTATTGGTGTTATTACAAAACCATTTGCTTTTGAGGGTGCTAGAAGAAATAAGCAAGCTAAGCTAGGAATAGATAAGCTAACTAGCAATGTAGATACAATTATTACTATTCCAAACGATAAATTAACAGAAGTTGTAGAAAAGAAAACAACTTTAATGGATGCATTCAGGGCTGCTGATGATATTTTGAGGCAAGGAGTGCAAGGTATCAGTGATATTATTACCATACCTGGACAGATTAATGTAGACTTTGCAGACGTAAAGGCAGTGATGAAAAATGCTGGTCATGCACTGATGGGTATTGGTACAGGGAATGGTGAGAATCGGGCATTGCATGCTGCTCAGGAAGCCATTAGTAGTCCGTTACTTGAACATACTATTCATGGTGCTAAAGGGTTGTTGATTAATATTACTAGCGACGACGATCTAACACTTACAGAGGCCGCTGATGCTATGCAGTACATTAGTGAACTATGCCATTCTGAAGATGCTAATATTTACTTCGGAACTGTTGTAGATGAGAATCTGAAAGGAGATGTTAGAGTAACCGTTATGGCTACCGGATTTCAGATATCTTCACCAGTGAAGCAGGTGAATCCTCCCGTAAAGGCAGTTGCTGAAGTTAGTGAATCATCATTAATGAAGCAAACTAATAAAGATGATAGCAATAAGAATTTAGCGGGTGTTTCTAATGAAAATTTTGATAAGAACAAAGATAATAAAAACGAATCTGTAGAAGATGCTGAAGATGGTAAAGATTCTTTCGACATTCCTTCTTTTATTAAAGATTTCAGAAAGAATACTTTTTGATTAATCGATTCTGACGTATAAGTTATTCAGCGATTAAGGGAGAAATGGATCCCGTTTCAGGAAGACGATTTTGTGGGGAGTAGAGTGGTTGCTTTATTCCCGCATCTCATATAACGAATGCATCATATCTGAAGGAATACTAGCATTTAGTTATTATTTTAAAAGGTAATATTATATTTATGAGTAAAAAATATACTATAACCACCCCTATTTATTATGTAAACAGCGTTCCTCATATTGGCACTGCTACTACAACCCTATTGAGCGATGTGCAAGCTAGATTTCAAAGATTAACCGGAAAAGAAGTACACTTTATGACCGGGACTGATGAAAATGCTATTAAAGTATTGGAAGCCGCTGAAAAAGCAGGTAAGCCAACATTAGAATTTGTTGATAACATTGCAGACGATTTTCAGAAAATATGGAAAGAATTTAAAATCTCTTTTGACGATTTCATTAGAACTACAGAGCCCAGACATCACAAAGGAGTATATCGACTCTTTAATATAATTAAGGAAAACGGATATATTTATCAAGACAAGTATGAGGGCTGGTACGATGTTAGTAGCGAAACCTTTTACAAAGAGTCGGATCTAGTGGATGGCAAGAGTCCGGATGGAAACGAAGTACGCTGGGTAAGTGAAGAGAACTGGTTTTTTAAATTAAGTGCATTTGAGCAGCCTATATTAGATCATATTAAGAAAAATCCCGATTTTATTGTGCCTGAAAATAGAAAAAATGAAGTGATTTCATTTATTAATCAAGGATTACGGGATGTATGTATCACCAGAAAGTCACAGGGATGGGGAATACAGCTTGAAGATGATTCAGCTAAAGTATTTTACGTATGGTTTGATGCTTTAATTAACTATCTTGTATCTTGTGGGTGGCCAGATAGTGCTGATTGGACAGATAAATGGCCTGCAGCTACTCAGTGGATGGGTAAAGATATTCTCACAAGATTTCATGCTACAATGTGGCCTGCTATGTTGATGGCCGCAAAACTACCTTTGCCTAAACAGATGATTGGTCATGGTTGGTTGTTAATTGGTGGAGAGAAGATTAGTAAGTCTAAAGGGAATGTAGTAGCTCCTGTAGAACTAGCAAAATACTTATCAGAAGTTTCAGGATGTAGTTATCTACTAGCTATCGATGCAGTGAGATACTATATGGCTATCTGTATGCCTTTTGAGAACGATGTAGTATTTACTGAGGAAGACTTCTTTGCACGGTATAATTCCGATCTTGCTAATGATATAGGAAACGTGCTAAATAGAACCCTTACCATGGTCCATAAGTTTTCTGAAGGAACTATTCCAGATGCAAAAATTGATGCGGAAGCTATCGATTATATTTCAAACTGCAAAAAAGAGTATCAACATCACATCGATAATTCTAGAATCGATCTAGCGGCTAAAATAATGTTAAACTGTTCTAGATGGTTAAATAAATATATTGACACAAAAGCACCTTGGGCACTAGCTAAAGAAGTGAGTATTGAGTTAAATGCTGTATTACGGACAATGGTGTATATGTTAAGAAATATAGAAGGATTTATACTGTCTATTGCACCTGATACTGCATCGATTATAGCTAAACAACTAAAATTAGATGCTATAAAAAATTGGAATGAGGTTGGCACCGAGGCATTGGCGCCGATTAATCATACAGTAGGTTCTCCTGAACCAATGTTTCCTAGACTAGATCTGAAAGAGATGAAAAAAAATCTTAAAGAGAGTAGTAAGGAAGATAAAAAAATAGAAAAACAGAACAAAAAAGATGTTAAAAAAGAAGATGATGGTAGTAATGCCGGACTGATTGATATCAAACATTTTGCCGAAGTGAAGCTTAGGATTGGTACTATCGAACTCGCTGAAGATTTAGAAGGTAGTGATAAGTTGTTAAGGCTTGAAGTAAATGTTGGTGATGCTAAAAAACAGATTCTAGCTGGTATTAAAAATAAGTATAATCCTGAAGCGTTGATTGGAAAACAAGTGGTGGTTGTTGCGAATTTGAAGCCAGCTAAATTAAGAGGTCATTTAAGTGAGGGTATGCTGCTGGCTGCCACAGATAAGGATGGAAGCGCAGTTCTTATCCATCCGGCAAAAGAGATGGAGACCGGTAGTGAAGTTAGGTAAGATTATCTGAAGAAATCAGAATTCGATAATTATTGAGAAAGTTTATATTGGAGAATATGTATTTTCTGGATTAAACCTAGGTAGCTATCATCTTCTACGATGGTAGCTACTGTTGCATTATTTGCAATCATTCTGCTTAGGGTTTCATCCACGGATGTGTTTACTGAAATAATGAGCGGTTTTACCGAAGAGAAACGGGATACTTCCATAGATCCGAACTCTTTGGTATAGGAATAATCGGTACTCCATTTAATATCCCCTTGATCTTATTACTTTGTAATGATATCTCGCCTTATGTTTATATTTTTTTTCTTAAATGTTTAAAAAACCAATACGGCAAGATTGAAGATTTGTTGTAAAAATATGATAATTGCCGGTTTTTTTTTTTTTTAATAAATCCAATACTTGTAATATGATGAAACAATATGCTTATAAGTGTGGGATATTATTAGGAACAGTTGGGTTTATAGTAGGATGTGGCAGCAATAGTGGTAGCAGTTCAAGTGATACTGAGACCAGTGGTGTTAATAAAACTTCTAGTTTGGAGATGCTGGATGAAAATAAAGTAAAAAGTGAACAGCTTACAGAAATAAGTAAAAAAATTCAGGAAGATATTTCTAAGATTCAGGAAGATATTTCTAAGATTCTAGAAGAAGTATCTAAAGACACGAACGTAAGGGTAGATATAAACTTTTCAGGTAATGAGACACTGAGCAAGAGTAATAATGAAGATGAATCATGGAAGTCGTCTGATGAAAATTATAGTAGTGGAGTAGGTGCGAGATAGTTAGAAAATATCAGTTAGAGTTATTGTAATTAGAAAGTTTATATTGGAGAATATGTATTTTCTGGATTAAACCTAGGTAGCTATCATCTTCTACGATGGTAGCTACTGTTGCATTTTCTGTAATCATTCTGTTTAGGGTTTCATCCACGGATGTGTTTACTGAAATAATGAGCGGTTTTACCGAAGAGAAACGGGATACTTCCATAGATCCGAACTCTTTGGTATAGGAATAATCGGTACTCCATTTAATGATATCGTTTTCTGAGACTATACCAATGGGATAATGATTCTGGTTTAAAATTGGCAAAGCAGGGAATTTATAAATCTCTAGCTTGTCTACTATTTCGCAGACACTGGAATCTTCATATATTATTGGGTGGTGAGCCTGAAGTATTTCTCTAAGCATTTCTAATTAAGAAATTACCTTAAAATTAGGTAGTTTAACCTAGGTATTAGAATCTTTTTTAAAATACCGCATTAGAAATTGCTATATAAATGCCATAATTTAGTATGAACGTATCGTTATAGGAAACAACATTGGCTAGTATTTCTTTAAGTAAAATTAATAAAAAATATGATAACGATGTACTTGCAGTAAACAACGTAGATCTTAAGATTAACAATCACGAGTTTATGGTGCTGGTTGGTCCTTCTGGATGTGGCAAGACTAGTGTATTAAGAATTTTAGCTGGTTTAGAGGATTGTTGTTCTGGGGAAGTTTATATTGGCAATAAGCTTGTGAATAATACTCCTCCAAAAGATAGAGATGTAGCGATGGTGTTTCAGAATTACGCGTTATATCCACACATGAGTGTATATGATAATATTGCTTTTGGCTTAAAAGTAAGGGAGGCTGGTGGATTACTCCAACGTGTACTGCATCCCAAAAAATATCATGACAAGATAGAGAGTATTGACAAGAGGGTGCAGGATGTCTCTAAACTGCTATCGATTAATCATTTACTATCTAGGAGGCCTTATCAGCTTTCGGGCGGTCAGAAACAGCGTGTGGCCCTTGCTAGGGCTATTGTAAGGAAGCCGAAGTTGTTCTTAATGGATGAGCCACTTTCAAATTTAGATGCTAGTTTACGTTTGCAGACCAGAACAGAGATTATAAAGCTTCATAGAAAGTTAGGTATTACAACGCTTTATGTTACCCATGATCAGATTGAGGCAATGACGATGGGTGATAGAATAGTAATAATGAATCAGGGGGAAGTGCAGCAGTGTGATACCCCGGAAAATATTTATAGATTTCCCAAGAATAAGTTTGTAGCCGGATTTATTGGTTATCCTCCAATGAACTTTTTAGATGCTACTATTGAAGTTAAAGGAAAGCATGTCACTATATCATGCACCGATTTCGTTTTAAGTTTGCATCAAAACTTTTCACTTAAAGAGAAAATATTAAAAGTAGTAAAAGAAGGCAAGACGTCTGTAATATTAGGTATTCGGCCAGAATCTGTCCATGATAATTGTGCTGCTTTGGGATCTTGGCCTACTGAAAATAACTGTTTCGATGCCGTAGTTGACGCGGTAGAGCCTTTAGGTGCACAGAACATTATATTCCTAAGCACTGGTAAATATCAACTAGTCTCTACGATAGATTCATCGGTTAAAATTAAAAAAGGTGAATCGCGTAATTTTTATATCAATCTAGATGCAATACACTTGTTTGATAAAGAGACAGAAGAGTCTCTATTAGAAACTAGTATCGAGACAGTATAAAATATATGTACCGCAAATTATTTTCTTTATTATTAGTAATATTTCTAGTTGGCTGCAGAGGGCAGGATATTGTAAGTGGTTCCGATGGTGAGAAAAAAAAGATCGGAGTAGTATATTCTTCAGAGGGTAAGAGTTTTGGTGAGAACAATCGACTTGTAACTGACATCCTTAATAAAAAAGAAATTAAAGAAAAGTATCAGGTATATGAAATAGAAAATTTTACCGTCTCTGAATTTGCAGAAGATGTGAGATTTTTAATTGAAGAAGAGAGCGTTAAGACAGTAGTAATAGTTGAGCTTCCACCTGGTAAAATATTCGAAACTATAGTTGCTAAATATCAAGATGTTAAATTTATCAGTATCATAGAGCCCTGTGAAGATTGTAAAACGTCTGAAATGCTGGATCTCAATAAGATATCGATTATCGATAACGACTATTCTCGTACCAATTCTATCAGAAGCAAGCTCGCTCCATCTAAGGTTAAATGTCTTGGTGTAAGTACTTCTCCAGACTTAGGCTATTTAAGTGCTAGCCTAGTAAACAATCTGGGTTACAGTGCCATGATATATAGTGCTGGTTCTTGTGATATAGGAATCAAGAAATATGGAAAAGAAAAACTTGCCTTGGAATTAGAGGAAGATAAAACAGTATATGGAAAGAATTATGTTAATCGATTGCTTGAGTTATTGAAAAACTAGTAGAATTGGTATATCAATTTAATGCTGAATATGTGGAAAAGTACAATTAAGTATTATGAAACATATAAAGTATGCAAGAACATTCGAGGTTCTCTCAAAATTTCCTAAAAAGTTAGAGCCGTTAAAAAAATTAGCTTACAACCTTAGATGGTCTTGGCATCATCCTACTAAGCTTCTGTTTAAAAGCATTAACAAAGTGTTATGGACTGAGTTAAAACATAACCCGGTAGCTCTTATTAATTCGTTATCTGAAGAAAGTATAAAAAGACTATTGTCTGATGCTGGATTCATGAAGGAATTAAAGCATTGTGAAAATAGCTTAGATAATTATTTAAGCAGTTCTACATGGTTTCAAAAGAGTTATCCAGATGAACAGAGTTCCAAGATAGCTTATTTTTGTGCAGAATTTGGTATTAATGAATGTCTTCCTATCTATTCTGGAGGATTAGGGATTCTTGCAGGAGATCATCTTAAGGCCGCTAGTGATTTAGGCTTACCGCTGGTCGGCGTGGGATTACTGTATACAAGGGGTTATTTTAAACAATTCATCACTCCTGATGGTTGGCAACAGGAAAAATATCCCGAATATAATTATTTTAATATGCCAATAAATTTGGTAAAAGACGAACATAATCAGCCTCTAAAAATTTCTGTTGATTTTCCTGATAGAAAAGTGTTCTGCCATATTTGGAAGGCAGAGGTCGGCAGAACTCCATTATATTTACTTGATAGTAATGTCTTAGAGAACGATCATTTTGATAAGAGTATTACCGATACTCTATATGGTGGAAATGAGGATATGAGAATCCGCCAAGAGATAATTCTTGGTATAGGTGGTATGAAGGCGCTAGAAGCTCTAGGTATTACGCCAACAGTCTGCCACATGAACGAGGGCCATGCTGCATTTTTAAGTTTAGAGAGAACAAGGCAGTTGATGGAGAAGAACGGGTTAGATTACGATGAGGCCAAGAATTTGGTATCATCCGGTAATGTATTTACTACTCATACTCCAGTGCCTGCCGGATTCGATCTTTTCCATAACAGCTTAATTGATAAGTACCTGACAAATGCGATAAATGCGATTAATCTGCCAGTAAACAGATTTTTATCGGAAGGGGTGTTTAATGAATACTCTAGTGATGGATTATTTAATATGGCGCTCTATGCAATGTCTAACACAAATACAATCAATGGGGTGTCCAAGTTACATGCTAAGGTTTCTCAGGGTATGTTTCATGAAAAATGGCCGAACTTATCCATTTCTGAAGTGCCTATACAGCCTGTTACTAATGGAATTCATGTAGAGACATGGATCAGTAATAGAATGAGCAGGTTATTCGACAGATATCTTGGTAGCGATTGGAGAAATTCTGTTGAATGCAAAGGTGTATGGGAAAAAGTAGATGCTATACCTGATAAAGAGATTTGGAATATAAGAGAAAACCAGCGGGCCGATCTTGTTAGGTTTGCTAGGAAACGAGCTGCTAAGCAGCATTATCAGAAGAGTACGTGTCAGAAAGGAGCCATATTAGATCCTAGAATACTTACCATCGGCTTTGCTAGACGATTCGCTACCTATAAGCGTGCAACCTTACTATTTTCAGATATTGAAAGATTAAAGAATATATTGCACCATGCGGAACACCCTGTTCAGATTATATTTGCAGGGAAGAGTCATCCTAGAGATGATGGTGGCAAAAAGTACATTCAGGATATCATTAATTATATTCAGAAAGAAGAAGGTGTACAGCGAATTCTTTTCTTGGAAGATTATGATATGGATGTAGCTACTAAGTTAGTGCAAGGTGTAGATGTTTGGCTGAATAACCCTCGTCGACCATTAGAGGCTAGTGGAACAAGTGGAATGAAAGTGCTGGCCAATGGCGGTTTAAATTGCAGTATCTTAGATGGCTGGTGGGCGGAAGGATATCATCCAGATTGTGGTTGGGCGATTGGTGATGGTGAGGAGTATAATGATCCTGGCTATCAAGATTGGATAGATAGCAATTCGCTTTATGACATTATCGAAAAAGAGATTGTTCCAAAGTTCTATCATAGAAATACAGACGGTATTCCAGAAAATTGGATAAAAATGGTGAAGGAGAGTATTAAAAAGCTTACTCCTGAATTTTCCACTAGGCGGATGGTGCAGAATTATACTGACGAGCATTATATGTTAGCTGCAAAAGCTTACAACTATTTAACCAGAGATAGCGGTGCCCTTCATGAGTATTTAGACTGGAAGAATCATGTGATGCATCATTGGCATGAAGTTAAGATTCAAAACGTTAGAGAATTATCAGGATCGGAGCTGCAGCAGGGTGAATCGTTTGAAATTCAGGCAGAAATAGAATTAGGAAATATTAATTTGAATGACGTCTGTGTAGAAACTCTAGTCGGAACAGTTGGTAGCAGTGGAGATTTAAATAATCCTAAAGTAGTGCGTTTAAACTGTATCGAAAATATAGAAGGGAATAAGCATCTATTTGAAGGTAAGATTGCATGCGAGAAGGGCGGTTCTTGGGGTTATGTTTTAAGAGTTGTCCCGGATAACGAGTACATTAATACTAGAATGCATCTTAACTTGATGCACTGGGAAGAGGATGCTTTTAGTGATAGCATGGAGAATAGTTACTGGGTTAAGAAAGAGCAGATCGCATCTTGATATAGTCGGATGCGGTGTGTTCTAGATTCAGTATGTAATTAAGCAAAAGCTAATACCATTCTATAAAGTTAATCCAGTGCATTCTGTGAGTTTAGATTCGTTAGCTGATGCATATTATGACTTCTATCACTATCTAACAGAGAGTGTAAGTAAGTTAATGACTGGAATATTGTCCCCTCGAGATAAGCGATATAATAATTCAATCACATCGCAATTAGGAATCTATGAACGCAACATTGAATTAGCATTATCCAGGGTAAAAGAATCTGCATGATCTTTTTCTAGCTTGTAGCAGTTGATAGGTTTGCGCCGGAGGGCTGGGATTGAAGTATTAAATCTTTGACACTAGTGATCTTCAGCTGCAGGTTGTTAGCGCCTGGAGCGGTTGTATAGAAGAAATTCTTTTTCTCAACAGCTCCAGGCGTACAGTATATAAATCAATACTACATGTTCGACTAATTGCTACTAGAAATCAGGTAGTATTATAGTGATTTAGCGTTGATCTGTTAGAAATAGCCTAGTTAATACAAAATACTACTGTAAATTCCTTTTATCCATTGAATATCTGTTAAAATTAGGGTATTAATATACACTGTAATAGGTGTAAAAATGTCTAAAAATAGGTCTTCAATTTCGAAGTTTAAAACATTATTAATAAAAGCCTCAGATAAGAGCTCTGTTCTTAAGAAGGGTTTTTATTCGGTATTAGTCTCTACATTCCTAGCAATAACATCTAGCGTACAAGCAGCTGGTGGCGGGAATGTTAATGTAGAGTTTTCTAGTAATGAGCAACTCTATCTTTATGTGTCGCTAGGATTTGGAATTCTTTCATTATTGTTAGGATTTTACATATCATCCTCTGTTATGAAACAGAGCGCGGGTAGTGAAGAGATGCAGTCTGTTGCTGATGCAATTAAGGACGGCGCTTTAGCCTATCTAAGAAAGCAAGTTTCAGCAATGTCTATCTTGGTTGTCTTTATTGCAGCAGGACTATTTGGTCTGTATCAGGGGACACACGGAGCTGCCACTGCATCGTTGATTGCAGTTAGCTTTATTGGTGGTGTTATTGCATCATACTTTGCTGGTTACATAGGCATGTTGATGGCTGTTAATGGTAACGTAAGAACTGCAAATGCTGCGTTAACAAGTTATAAGTTATCACTTGAGACAGCTTTTAGAAGTGGAGCTGTTGCCGGGCTAGCCACAATCGGTATGGGTATTATTGGTGCTTCCGTAATATTTCTTTTAGGCGGATCTGCATCGGTTAAAATGCTTGTTGGATTCGGATTTGGTGGATCGCTTGCTGCCTTATTTATGCGTGTTGGTGGTGGTATATACACCAAGGCTGCTGACGTTGGGGCCGATCTTGTTGGTAAAGTAGAAGCTGGAATCCCAGAAGATGATCCTAGAAATCCTGCTACCATTGCTGATAATGTAGGGGATAACGTAGGCGACTGTGCTGGTATGGCTGCAGACGTGTTTGAATCTTACGTTGTTACTTTAGTGGCTGCAATCGTTCTAGGGGCTACTACTTCAGAGATATTTGAGCAAGATGTTTGGATGAGATTAGTACTCTTTGCATTTATGGTAAAAGGTATTGGTATTCTTTCATCTATAGTAGGAATTCTTACATTTAAAGGAAGTGACGATTTAAATAGCGATCCGTTATCAGCTATTAGATTAGGATTTAAAAAAGCAGTTCTACTCTGTATTGCAGGTACAGGTGTTGCAGCTTGGTATATGTTTGATGGAGAAAAAGGTGGAGTTATATCTAGCAAGTTAGTACCTGTCGAAGCATTTCAGAAGAAAGATGCAATGTTAGTTGCTGAGGTTAAGCTAGAGCAAGCTAAGCACAAGAATGTTCACCCAGATAAAATTGTGGTGAATGATATTGTAAAGAATCCTAAATTAATTAAGAAACAGCTAACTACTGTAGAAAATAAAGATTATTTAGCAAGTTTATTGTCTATTAAGAATCCGGAAGAACTAGTTTTTCAAGATATGAAAAACTTTAAGAAGCTAGATTTAAATGAGAACAAGGAAGTAGCTGATAAATACTCTGTTAGCTCTAGATTTTTAGGGATAGATCCTGCCGATAAAAAGGTTAGTGAATTTATTAGTTTAGGTGAGGCTCTAAAAGCAGGAAATCTTAATTACTATAAACTTAGTATTAAAAAAGTAAATAAAAGCAAAGATGATCCTACAAAGAGATCCGTAGAGAAACCACGTGAACAGTCGGTTATCATGTTTGATAAGTTAATTAATAAGATTATTGATGAGAAAAAGAAAGCTGATGATCTTATTATTGATGTTATTGAACATAAGCCAGTAGAGTTTTATCTTTCCAAAGATAATGCTATCGTTGCTGCCGTTAGCGGATTGAAAAGACACGATGCAAGGAAGTCTGTAGCCCCATTACAGTTATATGCAGCATCTGCAACTGACTTAAATAAAGTATTTGCTGATGCTAATAAAGCTAAAGATTTTACAGCACTTAGATCTTTAGATAAGCACACTGTACAACCACAACTTACTGTTATTAAGCATAAGAGCGTGGACTGGTGGAGATTCTTCCTCTGTGTAGCATTTGGATTATTTATGGCCTTTGCTATAGAACTGTTAACCGATTACTATGTATCAACCAACAGGAAGCCCGTGCAAGAAGTAGCGGGTGTCTCTACTGCTGGTGCTGCACCAATGCTGATACAAGGGTTCTCGTACGCACTAGAATCCAGTGTATTCTCTGTATTTGCCATCGTACTCGCTCTTATAGCACCTATGGTAATATTCCCGCCATCGATGTTTGACGGATACATACTGAGCCTTTATGGCGTAGCATTGGTAGGTCTAGGATTACTAAGCACTACAGGTTATATCCTAGCTATGGATACTTTTGGCCCTATAGCCGATAACGCACAAGGGATATTTGAAATGTCTGGAGCAGGAAAAGATAATCCAAAAGCAGCTAGAGCTGTAGGATTATTAGATGCTGCTGGTAATACAACAAAAGCATTGACCAAAGGATTCGCTATTGCCACTGCAGTTGTAGCCGCTGTTGCTTTATTCCAAGCATATATACAGGATACTCACCTCGAAAATATAGGAATTAGAGCTAACATTCCAGAAATATTTATGGGAATACTACTCGGTGGTGCTACTCCATACCTATTCTCTGCATTCTCTATAAGTGCTGTAGGAAGAGCAGCTTTCCATCTTATTGGAGAAGTGAGAAGACAGTTTAAGGCTGATCCTGGAATAATGGCTGGTACTAGCCGACCTGATTATGGTAGATGTGTAGAAATTGTAACCGCTGCTGCTCAAAAAGAGTTGATTGGTCCAGCGATTCTTGCTATATGTATGCCTATAGTAGTAGGATTTGGTTTCTCTATTGGCAAAGATCCAGTAATTATCGGTGGTGAGAGATACAATCTAGTTGGAGCTGAAGCGCTTGGTGGGTTCTTAATAGGTGCCATAGTAAGCGGTCAGTTATTAGCGGTATTGTTAGCTAATTCTGGCGGTATGTGGGATAATGCTAAGAAATTAATCGAAGACGGTCATCATGGTGGAAAGGGAAGTGATGCACATAAAGCTAGTGTTGTATGTGATACAGTAGGGGATCCGTTCAAGGATACGGCTGGTCCTGCGCTTAACCCATTAATTAAGGTTATGAACCTAGTTGCAGTACTACTTGCTCCTATTATTGTACAACCATTAAGTACTAGTGTTTTAGTGGGAGTAACTGGGGTGTCCGGTATATTCTTAATCGGGGCTATGGTCTATTCGAAGAAAGGATCTATGAGTGATCATTTCAAGTCTATGAGCAGTTCTGAAAATTAATATACAGATCTTGTTATTTAAATAAAAATAGTGGGTGAGTAAATATACTCATCCACTATTTTTATTTATTTACTGTAAATATTTATGCAGCGGCGTCAGTAGCTGTTTCTCCAAAGAGACCAACTGTTTCGTCTGAGTTTGCTTCAGCGCTTTCGTCAGTATCTAACGCCATTTTTGCTTTATATACATTAGAAAGTAAGGACATGAACTCATCTTTCTTGCTATCAAGTGTACTTAGGCTAGACTGAAATGCTTCTAATTTAGCTTTTTCTGCTTCAGATGCTTCACCGTTTGCCACTTTTGCTTCTAGTGCTTCTACGCTATTCACTTCTTCTGTAGGTGTGAATTCAGGTATATCATCACCTAAGCCTGATAAATCGAAATCTACTACCTCATCAGTATTTGCACTATCATCTGCTTCATTATCATTAGTTTCATCATTTAGGCCTGTAAATTTGAAATCTTCTACTTCATCAGTATTGTCAGTAGCGCCATCAGTAGTTTCTGCAGTGACATCATCTAGTCCTGGTATATCGAAATTTACTACTTCATCAGAATTGTTAGCAGTATCATCGCCTAGTCCTGTTAATTCGAAATTTACTACTTCATCAGAATTGTCAGCAGTATCATCGCCTAGACTTGGTATATTGAATTCTACCACTTCATCAGAATTGTCAGCAGTATCATCACCTAGACTTGGTATATCGAAATCCATTACTTCTTCAGTGTTATCGCTATCACCACCAAAAGTTAGTTCCTCTAGAGCTGGAGAATCATCAGCAACGACTTCTTCTGTACCACTATCACCGCTAACAGTGAATTCTTCCAGAGCACCTAAATCATCAGCTGTACCACTATCACCACCAAGTGTTAGTTCCTCTAGAGCTGGAGAATCATCAGCAGCGACTTCTTCTTTAGTATCAGTAGCGCCACTGTTATCTGCAGAGTCTGCAGCATCTGTAGTAGTTTCTAAAACAACACTTAAATCTGATAAATTGTTATTGTCGAAATCTACTGTGTCTGAAGTGCCAGATGTTCCACTTGGATCAAAATTGATATCTTCACTGAAAACTACATCTCCCCCTGAAACTGCATCATCATTTGTTACGACGGTAGCATCTGACGCTTCTTTTGAATCGAAGCTAATCTCTAATGGATCATCTTCTCCGCCGAAACTAATGTCCATGCTTGCATCATCGCCAAAACCAAAGTCGTCAAGTCTTGTCACTTCAGCGACTTTAGATGTTCTATTATCTACTTTATTATCTGCTCCACCACAACCAACTAGTCCGGCGGTACTTAATGCTATCAATGGTAAACTAAATTTTTTTGCAACTTTTTTCATTCCAATCTCCTTAACCTGTAAATCCCATAAACATGAGATGTAAATATATATGTTTAATATTTAATTAAATTATAGGAAGGAGTAGAAAAATATTAATGATAATATGTAACAAAATAACATATAATGCAAAAAAAGGCAAATATACTTAAATTTGGATAAATTCTGTTTATTATAAGAATGTTGCATGAATTGTATTTGAATATTATTGTAATATATTAGGTATGTATCAAAACGAGAATAAGGTTGGCACTATTTTAGTTGCTATGTCTGGTGGTGTAGATAGTAGTGTTGTTGCAGCGATTCTTAAAAAGAGGGGTTACGATGTAATTGGCATAACTATGCAGATATGGCAAGAGAGTCAGGTGGAGGCAAGAAAGAATGGTTGCTGTTCATTAGGGGCTGTTGAGGATGCTAGGAGAGTTGCTAGAAAGCTAGATATACCTCATTATGTGATAAATTATAAGGATGAATTTAAGAAGACTGTTATCGATTATTTTATTGATGAATATTCTGCTGGCCGCACCCCTAATCCGTGCGTGCAGTGTAATAAGAAGGTGAAATTTGAAAGTTTATTTACAAAAATGAAAGAATTAGGTTGTACTCACTTAGCCACTGGTCATTATGTGCGGAGTGTGTATGATGATGAGTCTTCCAGATATTTATTAAAGCAGGCAGTATGTAAGAATAAGGATCAGAGTTACGTGCTCTATATGCTTTCTCAGGATATGTTATCTAAACTATTATTCCCGTTAGGAGATATGGACGGAAAACACTGCACCAGAGAGCTAGCTAGAGAATTTAATTTACCAGTTGCTAATAAGCCAGATTCTCAAGAAATTTGTTTTGTAAGTGAAGCTGGAGGGTATACAGAATTTCTCAGGAAGAACAGACCTGATTTATTTGATAACCGAGGCGAATTTGTAAATACAAGTGGGGAAGTAGTAGGGTCTCATGATGGAGTTGCCAACTTTACCGTTGGGCAGAGAAAAGGGATAGGGGTAACCCATCAAAAACCATTGTATGTAATTAGTCTGGAACCAAAAACGAATAAGGTAATCATTGGAGAAAAAGAGGAACTAGAAGAGACGATTGTTCCTATGAAGGATGTTCATCTAAATATTGATAAGGATTTGTTACCGATTGATGTTGTTGCGAAGATACGATACAATATGGATCCTACTCCGGCTATATTATCCATTGAGGATGGTAAATATTACATTAAATTCGCAGATCCTGTGAAAGCTATTACTCCCGGTCAGATGGCAGTTGCTTATATTAATGAGACTGTTATCGGGGGTGGAGTAATTTATAAAGATACGAATGATAAAGCATATCTTAACTAATCTGAACCTAAAATTATAGATTCAGATTAGTTAATTATTATTAATCAATATTATCTGCAGAATTTGCTTGTGCTTCAATCATGTTGTTTACAGCACTATCAAACTCTGTAACTCTTTGATCTATTTTTTTAGTATTGTTTTCTACAGTCATCATATTTTCTTGAAGGTCGGTTGCAGACTTAGATAATTCTTCTGCGGCATCTGATACTTCTGAAATATTGTGAGACATATGCTTAATAGTTTTATTAGATTCGGATATCTGTTCACTGATATTATTTAAAATATTTCTATTGTTTCCATTCATATTTTTAAGGCCTATTACAGCTTCAGACATAGTATTGTTTTGTTCACTAGTAATTTCAGTTAAATTGGCTATTTTTTCTAGGGCTAGCGCAGCATCGATGGTAACTTTTGAAACACTATCTACATCATTGACTGTAGTTTTAATAGCTCCGGACATATCATTACTTGTTTTTTGAACAGTACCTATTAAGTTAGATATTTCATCAGCAGATTCTTTAGATTTAATCGCTAGCTTTCTTACTTCAGTAGCAACTAATGCAAATCCTCTCCCGTGCTCTCCAGCATGTGCTGCTTCAATAGCAGCGTTTAAGGCGAGTAGATTGGTCTGATCTGCTATATCGTTAATAGAATCTACAATTCCACCAATTTCATTAGATCGTTGATTCATATCCTCTACTAATATGCTTGCTTGGTGAACTGTCTCTTTAACTCTTTTAATCTCAGATACTCGTTCTTTAATTTCGAACCAGATTTTCGATTGAATATCTATCTCTCCAATACTATTCTGAACACTTTCGATAGCTGCAACCATTCTTTCTAACGAAGTATCTTGTTTGTTGGCTGCCTTAATCATATCTTCTTTTAGTCGTTCTAGTTTATCCATCGAATTCGTAGATTGTTTAGACATATTGGATAGTTCAGAAGCACTTGCTGTTAATTCTTCAGACATGGCCAACAGTTCACTAGTAAGATTTGCTGTGTTATTAGCTGCAGAGTGTGTATCCGCACTTCTGGCAGTTAGTTCTTCTATAAATTCTCTTACTTTATCTCTTAGTGGTGCAACATATGCATATTCTATATATGCTTCCATAATTAATTCTTGATCTAGGTTTATAGCTTTCATAATGGCAGCGATAGTCTTACCGCTTTTTCTAGCTGAGAACCTGTAATAGGAAGTGATGCTCTCAAATAATACATCATAATATGTGCTCATTCCACAGAAGAAAAGCTTAGGATGAAGGCCGATTCTTGCATGAATCCAGCCGATTATCAGTCTACTTTCTAAGAACTTCTCATCATATTCACATCTTAGTAATTCCTTAAAGTAATTTGGATTAGTTTTTTTAAGCTTATCTATACTTGAACCAGAATTTTCAATAATTTTCATAGCTGAAGGAATAGTTGCTAAATGACCGTAGAATGAGTTTACAAGCTTGCTCATTTTTCTATTTACTAGTCCCTCAATATTTCTTATGTACTTCTTGTCTGATTCTTTTATCCCGTAGATATCAACTCTATGTTTTAATTCGTTAATACTAATACCAAATTCTTTAACTAATGTACCGTTCATACTTTTCTCCATTTATTTTTTTGACTAAATTACTTTAATATTTAGGTGTAATGGACTACTTGTTGCAATAAACAGATATTAAGAACAGGTTTTTTTAAAAAATAATATACTTTTATGTATATTTATTAAATTACTGGCTATTTTGCCTTAATGAAAGTCTTACAACAATCCTAGAATAAAATTGTAACTGTATGAAAAAGGAGATTGTAATGAATAAAATTAAATTGTCACAGCGAATAATTGGTAGTTTTGCTATAATTACTGGATTAATAATGTTGTTAGGCTATAGTACTGTTTCAGAGATGGGCAGCGTACATAATGATTTCAAAAATGTAGTTAGTGTACAAATGGAGAGTATAGAAAAATTAAAAAGAGTTTCAGATCTATATGCAATTAATATTGTTGATGCTAGTCATCAAGTACGAAATAATAATTTTACTTGGGAAGAGGGCGTTCATTATGTAGAAGAAGCAAGGAGTGGTATTAAAAAAGAATGGGATGCGTATTTGTCTTCTCATCATACTACTCAAGAATCAAAATTAATAAAAGAAGCTCTTTATTTAATGAAGAGCGCTGATGAAAATATTGCAGAGCTGTTAAGAATAATGAAGAAGAAAGATAAGGATGTCTTAGTAGCTTTTACAATTGATCGCTTGTACCAATCGATAGACCCCATTACAGGTAAGATATCTGAAATTATTGCAGAGAATATGAAAGATGTAAAAAGTTCTTATTTGGTATCCAACATAAATTACAAAGATAAACTTACTTTTACTTATGCATTAGTTCTGTTCAGTATAGGTTTAGGTTTATTGTTGGGTTACTCGTTATACAAGAGTATTACGGTGCCTTTAAAAGTATTCACGGAAAAACTAACAAGTTTACATGATCATTGTATTACAAACTTTAAGCAAGGAATAGAACGCATGGCCAATGGCGATTTAACGCTGAAAGTTGAACCAAAAACAACACCTATTGAGACAGTTAGAGAGGACGAAATTGGTGAAGTAAGTAAAAAGTTTAATGATATGCTTGCGAAGATACAGTCTGCATTAGAAAGCTACAATCAGTCTAGAGAGAAAATTACAAGTGCAGTAAATGAAATTAAATTAGCAATTAATAATCTTAATGATAGTAGCTACAAATTAACCGATAATGCTACTACGGCATCGGTTGCTGTAAATGAAATAGCTAGCGCTAATGAAAAACTCGCTTTTTCTGCTAGTGAAGCTCAAGAAATAATGGAAAAATTATCTAGTTCGATACACGGCGTAGATGATGCCAGTAAGCATCAGGGATCGCTTGTTGGTACAGCAGATAGGGCTATTAAAGAGATGATCCAAGACATACAGAGTGTAGCTAATTCAAGCAGAAAAGCTGTAGAGGATGCTGGCGATGAGGATAATTCTGAATCTCAGGTTTTTGATGAAGATATGATATCTATTCAAGATGTGAGATTGTTGGTAAGCGATTCGGCATTAAAAGTAAGAGACTTAGATGAGAAAGGGCAGCAGATAGGAAAGATTGTAAATGTAATAGAACAGATTGCCGGCCAGACTAACTTGTTAGCCTTGAATGCAGCTATAGAAGCTGCTAGGGCTGGAGAACAAGGTAAAGGTTTTGCAGTGGTAGCAGATGAGGTTCGTCATCTTGCTGAACAATCGGCTAGTGCTACTAAAGATATCGCAAAACTAATTCAGAGCGTTCGTGATACTGTATCATCAGCAGTTTCATCAATAGAAAAGACTGATAATGGAGTACAGAATGTAGCGAAGCGTGTAAATCAGGTGCGTGAGCGTGCAGAGCATGTCTTGACTGATATGGGTAATGTTAAAGAAGCTGCTGAAAAAAATGAATCGGCTTGTGTTGTTATGAATAAAGGTTCCGATCAGGTATCCGATTCAATTACAAACGTGGCTGCTATTAGTGAAGAGACCTCTGCAAGCGCTCAAGAGCTAACTGCGACTGGACAAGAGTTAGCTGATTCTGCAGATAAGCTGAAAAGTATAGCTGTTAATCTAGACGAGGCGATATCATTCTTTAAAATTAGTAGAGGTGCTGCATAGAGAGTATTGTTAGTAAAATTTATTATAGATCTTAGCAAGGTATGGTATAATTATGTTATTGGAATGGGGCCTGTAGCTCAGCGGTTAGAGCAGGCGGCTCATAACCGCTTGGTCGTGGGTTCGATCCCCACTGGGCCCACCAATTAAAACTCACCGTACATTAATTTATCTAAGTCTTTATAAATTTTGATAAATCAACAATATTTAACTTAATTTTAAATATTTTATCCTAACTATCCAATATTTACGGGGAAGTAGTAAGTCTTTTTAGCTCTATCATCATAAAAACCTACTGTTCCAAGAGTTAAAGTTAGTTGCAATTTCTCTGTAAATATTGTGATTACATCTGATATTTCAATTTATAGATGACTCATATTCCATATTAAAATCCCTCCAGGAATTTTAGGATAAAAATAAGTGCTTTTTTGAGGCATAATTTTGTGATTGTAGGCAATGTCCGTGATCTGTTTTATATTTGGAGAGGCACAATAAAAAATTAAATCGGTATCAGAATTATATTTGTCTAGCTCTTTAATGTTCTTAAAATAACTAATCGGATGAGCTGGTTTTAGCTTAAGTAAGTGTTTGAATATAAATTGATGTAATATGCTAACATCTAGTTTAGCTACAATATCATCTATATCATCCATATAAAAATTTTGTACTTCTCGTGGATTTTTTAAGGTTATTATATATTTTACATTTTTGTGTTTAATACCGAATACGTTATTTTTTCCATTTTTAATATCGTTGATAGTAGCTTGGATATTAGTGGAATTGAATTTTTCAATATTGAAGTTAGTAGAGAGTATGTTCAGCAGTTGATCCGTATTGATGTTTAATTTGCTCACCATTCTATGGAAAGGTTGAATAAATAATCCTGGATCGTGCAGGCTTGTTAGTGCAACGGGAATATATTTACCGCCTTTTAACTTCGGATATAGATTGTGAAACATTAATGTGGAGTTGTATCTGTGATGTCCGTCAGCAATAACTAATTTTTTAGTGCGGAAAAATTCTAGTATAGCCCTTGAATAGATGTCGTCTTGAATTTTTTCTAGCGTATTAGTAAGGTTCTTTTCGGAATTCCATGTAAATTCATCCAGTGTGTTTAATGAATTTATCCATGAGTATCCTTTACTTGCTTTATCTTCATATAAGCAGAGTATAGTTTCAAAGTGGGTTTGAGTGGCCTCCAGCAATCGGAGTCGATCCTGGCAGTATTGCGGAAACACTTGCTCGTGAGGATATACTAACGAATCAGCAGCATCTTCTATTTCCAGCAGGGCTATCAAAGATGTTCTATTAAATACTTCTGGTAATTTATCGATTTGAAATTGTTGAGTATATCTATAGAACGCAGGTTTATTTTCCGTATAGAGTATTCCTTTGTTTAACCATTCTTTTAAAAGAGCAGCGCTTCTTGCATAGCAGACAAACTTACTTCTGTCTTCAGATAATTGTTCAGGCAGCGTTAAGTTGGCTATATTATATTCATTGTTGCTTGTTAAATAGTCACGGTCTATCTGTCTAGGAGTCTCATTAAATGTAGATATAAGCGTTTTGAAATCTCCAGCGGATTCGTGGTATCTTATTGCATGAAAAGGATATAAATTTGCCATAAGCGTATATATTAATAATAATTATATTATTGGTACTTATACCTAATATACGCACTTATATGTGATAAGCAGAGAAAGAATAATATTAAAAAGAAATGAAATGATTATAAAATAGGTATTAATGCCTAAGTTACAATCATTTTCATGGAGTTGAATTATTTATAGGCCAGGTACATTAGGCATGATGCCTTTCATCTTCGACTCTTTGAGCTCTTTGGTTTTTTCTATTCCATTTTGAAAAGCGCTTTTAATAATATCTTCTAAAATTTCAACATCGATATTCGCAAGGTCTTCTTCAAGTATCTTTACTTCTTTAACATTACTCTGACCATCTAATGTTATTTTCAAGAACTGTTTTTCTATAACAACTCTTTCATCTAACAATTTATTTTCTTCTTCTTGCATTTTCTGCATAGATTGCTCTAGCTGTTGCATCATTCCAGGCATTCCACCTTGTGGCATGAATTTATTTAAATGTTTAGGCATTTTCATGATAATAATCCTCTATTAACGTGGTTTATATTGAAAAGTATATCCAGTTTATATAATAATTATTATTAATTGGGGAAGTATATGTTAAAGAAAAATTCTTTTATATTTTATTTAGTAATATTTTTTACAGCTATGGCTAGTCTTGCTAATGCAGGAATAGAACAAGCGTATTCAGAAAAAAGTAAACAAAGCAAAAAAAATAAGAAAACGAAGAAATTAAAAGAATATAATAAAAAATTTAACGACGAATATACTATCTTCGGTATGGATTATTTTCAATTACCTAGAGAGAAAATCAATAGTAGAGTAAAGTTTAATAAAAAGAATAAGAAAGCAACTAAAAAAAATGTTCCTTTTACTGTAGAGGGCGAATCAGCAGAGAATAATACTGTAGATTTTAACATATTGGAAGGATTATCGGATAAAGTAATCAACTCAGATAGATATCTGCTTGGGGTTAACGATACTATTTTACTTAAATATTGGAGTGAAACAGAGCCGCCTACCGAGACTAAATTAAAAGTAGATTATAAAGGTAGTGTTAATATACCAATTACAGGAAAAGTTCTTACAGTGCGAGGCATGAATCTTCAACAGGCTGAAAGAAGTATAAAACAAGAGCTGTCTCAAGCATTAAACAGGCCGGAAATAACATTAACTCTATCAGAAATTAGAAGTATCCATGTAACAATAATGGGAGAATCGTATCTTCCGGGGAATTATGATGTACCTTCCACTACCACACTATATAATTTATTATATGCAACTGGTGGTGTTAATATAAATGGAACATTACGTGACATCCATATTAAAAGAACAGGTAATGATACTATACATTTCGATTTTTATAAGTTCTTAATAGAGGGCGATTGTAGTCAGGATATACCTCTTAATCCTGGTGATATTATTTATATTCCTCCATGTAAAAATAGAGTGCTAATAAAGGGAGAAGTTGTTAGACCTGGTTTTTTTGAATTGGGAGAGAATAACAATATCAAAGAGCTTTTATGGTGCTGTAGAGGAATAAAATCGACAGCGAATGCTAATAACATACATATAGAGTCTGTTGTTCCTTATAAAGAGAGAACCGTAAAAGATATTGATATAACGAAAGACAGAGACTATGGCTTGTATCCGGTATATGATAATGATACTGTAGAAGTAAGAAGTGTTCATAAGAAAGTGATGAATCAGGTGAGCATTGAAGGAGCCGTTAAAATACCTGGGAAATATGAATTTACCGAAGGTATTACTCTGGAAGATATTATCAATAGGGCCGGTGGACTTTTAGAAGATGCGTATCTTGATAGATGTGAATTAATTCATAAGAACAAGGATGGTTCAGAAGCGCTTGAGATAGTAGATTTAAGGAAGCTTCTAGCTGACAAAGGAAAGCATAAAGTGCTCAACCCGTTGGATAGCGTTCTAATATACAAACAAAAAGATTTGAAATGGCAAGGGGAGAGATTTGTGAAAATTACCGGCGCAGTCAAAAAGCCTGGTACATATTACAGGCCAGACAATATGACCCTTGAAGATTTAGTAAATAGAGCCGGAGGTGTCCTTCCAGAAGGATATCTTAGAAACGTTTTCTTGCAGAGATATAATCAGGATGGAACTTTTGGCGAGCTGGTAAGATGCAACTTAGAACAAGTGCAGAAAAGTAAGGGGTCGAAGCATACTTTACTCAGAGATAGGGATGAGGTTAATATACAAAGATTAGATGAAATACAATTTACTCCTGAGGAGGAGGTTAGTATCTATGGAGCTGTGCAGAAGCCTGGTTCGTATCCTTGTGGCTCTATCATGCCCTTGCAATCGTTAGTGCAGTTAGCGGGTGGTTTTTTGCCGGAGGCATCGGATGAAGTAGAAGTTGCCAGATCGAATTATTATCGTAAATTGAATCATACAGGCAATACTCATAAAATAGATAAATATAAAACTATAGATATCATTAACGGAAGTGTTAATTGTTATATTCTTAAAGGTGATGTCGTAACTGTTTCGAAATTAAATGTCATCCAGAAAAGACCAGAAATAGTTTATATCGAAGGAAGAGTAAAGAAACCAGGACCTTACCCATTAAAATCCAATTACGAGACTTTAAGCTCTGTAATTTATAGAGCAGGAGGGCTTATGAACGATGCATTTTTAAGTGGTGCAAGACTCTATAGATCTGCGAGGCCAGAAGGTGAAGAGTTTAAAAGTAATGTTGTGAATAAAATTATCGATCTGTATAAAATTATCCAACTTAATGAATATAAAAGGTTAACTGCTGAAATGCAGCTGAAGTTTTATAAAATAACAGGAGAAAATAGCAACTCTGGAGCATCAGAAACAAAAGCCGATTCTTTGATTGGTAAAGAGCTTTCTATGCTGAAGAAAACTAATAAATCTTTTAACAAAAAAGAGGATAACAGTTCATCATATCAGTTAAATCTAAATAACTTAAATTTAGTAACTCCTGCTAGGGAATTTGATTATGGAAACTTGCATCCTTCTCCTAATTTAAATATCAATATTTCCGGAGCATTAAGAAATCCTGGATCGAAGGATGATATTATTTTAAAGAATAATGATAAAATAATTGTTCCTGAGGTTCCTAGTTCTATCAATATAATAGGATCTGTCGTAGTTCCATCTACTATTTTATTTAAAGAAGGATACAATGTTGAATATTATGTAAATAGATCTGGAGGTTGCTGTGATGATGCTAATAAGGGACAAATAGTAGTCATACGTTCTAATGGTGTAGTTGATAAGGCAAATTTTAGAACTAAGATTTATTTAGGTGATACGATATTTGTTCCAAATTTAGTAATGCCAATTGCTATAGAAGAGAAGTCGGAAAAATTTAATAAGTTTTTAGATAATTTTACAAATCTAGCTTTTTCGTTTTTATTAGTTAGGAGTATTGTTAAGTAAATGAAAACAGCTGATAATGCTAGAAAATACAATGATAGTGTTGATATTGGAAGAGTCTTGAATATAATATTAAAGGCGCGATATAAGATTCTTTGGGTATCACTAGTTTTAGGTTTATTGTTTTTATTATATGATAGAGTAAGAACTCCTGTTTGGAATGTATCTACTATTTTAACATTTGCTAATAATTCTAAAGGTTTTAATTTGGCAAATTTAAGTTCAGGAGAATCTGCTAATATTAGCATGTATTCTTCTATATTAAAGAGCAATAGAGTGCTAAAATCTGTCATAAAGAAATATGATTTAGACCAGCTTAGTTTTGTGAAAAAGTTAAATATTACTGAAAGAAAAAATTCTAATATTATTGAGTTTTCTTATGTTGGAGAAGATAAAAAATTAATCAGAAATATTCTTTTAGATTTACTCCATTCTTTTACATTAGCTAATAAAGACCTTAATCTTCCAGGGAATTATAATGAGATAGAAGCTTATGATATAAGTATTAATGAAAAAAAAGATAAGCTTAAAAAATTAGAATTAGAATTAGAAAAAATGCTCTCTGATACTGCCACTTCATTGGCAGATGAAAAGGGGATGTTTAAAATTATAGAGGACTATAAAATTAAAAAGTTAGAAAAAGAGAATCTTGAATCTCAATTAAATGATTTCCGAAAAAGATTTAGAGAATTACAGAACGATTCTAATCTACTTCCAAACTTCGATCCTGGAATGGAAGCGTGGAGAAAAAAAATAATTAATACTAAGCTTAAACTGAATAATATGAAGCTTACATATGGCGATTCAGCTCCAGCAGTTGTAAAATTGCGTAAAGAATTGGATAATTTGAATGATGAATTTAAAAGAGAAATTAATAATTTTAGCAAAGCTTTAGATAAAGGATTTACTGAGAAATTTTCACAATTATTTATGGAAAAAGTAGGCCTGGAGACTACTATCGCTGGATTAGAAAAGCTTATTAAACAAACACCTGCAGATACCATTAAAGTTAACAATTTAACGCGAGATATTGCTATATTAAACGTAGTATTGCAAGAGTTGATTAAAAAAAGAGAGATGTATCAGTTAGAAACAATTAAAAACCCTAATAAGTGGCAGGTGTTAGATAATGCCGTCATTTCAGATAGGCCGCTAAATAAAAAACCTATCTTAATGACTCTTTTAGGAATATTAATAGGTTTCTTACTTTCTACTATATATTTTGTTAGAAATAGTTCTAAAAATTCAATTGTTACGTAACGTTATGGAATAACTGGTAAAATGTTTACAGATGCAGAATCAGAATCTGGTAAGAGTACCTTTTGATAGAAATTGCTTAGATCTTGAAATAGATCCTGTAAATATTGTGCATCAATTACCACTGAACAAAACTTCCCCCTGGCAGAGTTATGGTGGTGCTACAAAAAATCACCCCTGCAAATTAAATCCTAAAAAACTAGTTCTAAATATTGATAAACCTTTTCATTCAATTAAAAAAATACATATTGTTGGCGTATTTGCTTTATGGGGAAATGAATCCATAGAGAAGCTGAACTTTCCAGGAGCTGTTATACAGGGTCTGTTAGACAGTGAAGAAGTATACTTGTTAGAACTTATCAGAGGCATACATTACACAGATAGTACCGATCAAACTAAAGGCATTAGACTTCATGGAGATAGAACTTCTTTAGAATATATAGATACTATCGAATATGCTGGAAAAAAACATAGGATTGATGTGTTAAGTATAGACTTAACTTCAGACCCTAAAGTGATGGATACTATTATATTTCGAAATCTGGGTATTCCTGCAAGCTTTCTAATCTTTGATGTTTTTATTGAAGCAAGCGGAAAATCATGTCCATTTCACTCTCATTCCAATGCTATCCCCTTGCATGAAGTAACAACCTATATCCGTATGGGAGACAAAGATAATTTTAATAAAGCATTGAATCAACTTTTAACTAGTATACAAAATATTAGAAGTGCAAACCATGATCTGATGTTAGATGAAGCCCGCGGACTTGCATTGATGTTTATTTCCTTGGTTAGTACCGCACTATTAGAGTTAGGTGCACCAAGATCTATCCATAAAGTTCAACTAGAAGCTGCCAGACAGCTTGAAAAACATAAAGATATAACCCACATCGCGGAATATGCTAAAGAGATTATTAATCAATTAACAGCGAAATTATTTGATAAATCGGAATCCACAGGCGATCCAATCATTGATAAGTGTATTGAATACATTAAAAAAATGTACTCACAAGATATCAATGATGATAACATGGCCAACTTATTAAATATTAGCACCTCACATTTCCGATTTTTATTTAAAAAATGTATAGGGATTCCATACCAGAAATATTTAAATGCCTATAGACTAGAAAAAGCTAGAAATTTAATAATCAGCTCCGATTTATCTATTAGCGAAATCAGCAATCTTACAGGTTATGTAACAATGGGAAACTTCTGTAGAGCTTTTAAACAGAGATTCCATGTTTCAGCTACCGCTCTAAGAGATTCAGTATTAAGAAATAGGTAAACCTGTTTAATATACTATATTTGTATTTTCTTCTTGCCGACAATTATACTATGTATTTTCCGAATTCTTATGAAGAATATATGATAGATCCGTCTAGAAGAAGGCCGAAGTCGTCTAATTTGCTTGGGATGTTAATGCCAGAAAACGCAGGAAATATTCTAGATATTGGCCTAGGAAACGGTGAAGATTTATATCATTGGAAATATAGAACCGAGAACAATATCGAGATATGGGGATTAGATTTAAAAGAGAAAGAGAATAAATTAAACCTAGATAGCTTGTATAAACAAGGAGTGATAGATATCCAGGGTAATATAGATATCGAATTGCCAGACAATTATTTTGACTGTATTGCGGTTAAGAATACTCTCGAGTATTTACAGGATCCTATTAGTTTTTTAAATGTAATATCAAAAAAGCTTAAAACTGGAGGAGTTCTTTTGTTGAGTTATGCGAATTTTAGCAACGTAGTATCTCTTTCTAAGTTGTTATCTGGATACATGGATAGAGGATATGCTATTGATGATAATAGTGAATTATTTGTTAGGAATAGACTTAGCCCACTGCACATCAGTAATTTATTAGCAGAGATTGGTTTTCAAATTGGCACTCATTATCCAGAACACATTTTCTCTAGCTCTAAATATTATAAGTTTTTCTCTTGGCTAGAGAAGGTAGGGTTGAAGAATTTCAATAATATATCCATTAGTTCTTTTAATTTATCATATATAAAAGTTAGTTCATGTACTGGAACTGCACAGACTTTGGTTTCAAATCAGATATCTGATGAAAAAATGTACCAGGATTTGAGTGCATTGCTTCAAAAGAAGAATATACAATCGAATGACAGAGTGCTAGTAATTGTAAATAAAGAATTTTATGAAGAAAATGTTAAATTTGATAACAGTGTTGTTAAAATTATTTCAGCAGATAAGTTGATACAGAATAGCACTGTTGCCAATTCACAAGAATATAATCATATTATTGCCTACCATGCTATAGATAAAGTAATTAATCCAAGCTATGTACTAAACATAATTAGATCCATGCTTACAGATAATGGAGAATTAACTGTTATCAATATGAATGCTAGTTATTGGAAACGAGTTTTAAAGTTTGCTTTTATCAATGAAATACCAGTAAATAAATTTTCTCATAATGAACTAAACTCTATGTTGTTTACTAAATATTCTTTAAAGCGAATTTTAAAGAATTCTGGGTTCGATAACATCAATTATACAGAAGAGGCTAATCTACCAGCTGATAGTAAAAATATTATAAAAGACATAGGAAACTTATTTGATATCCATAAACAGGAAAACAGTGCACTCTTAAGCAATTTATCGGAAGAAAATATTATTGTATCTTGCAATAAAAACACTGCCCAAATTAAAAATCATAATCTGACTCCATTATCCTTACTTTATTTTTCTAGAGAAGAGAATGATTTAAATATTAACAAATTTATTAATCAGCTTCCAGTAAATTCGGATATAACATTAGTGGTTAATGATAATGAATCCTGTCTTTCAGCAGCCGATCTGCTTTCTAAGCAATTTAGGATTAAGATTCTTCATGTTAAAGATAATAACATGAAAGAAATTATGGAAGAATTTTTAAATTTTTCTTCACATAATTATTTTCTTATCCTAAATTCAAATGTTAGTTTTAATGAATCGGTATTGGTTAACACTTACGGATTAGCTTATAAAAGCAATATAGATGTGATGCTTCCAATTAGTAGTTATGAACTAGAGTACAATAAAGACTTTTACATGCCTAAATGGATTGATGGTAGCTGGAGTATCGATAGGTTAGATGAACTATTTAGTAGTTTATATAGCAATAATCTATACCATTATAACGGGTTAGGTTCTGATAATTTCTTAGTAAGAAGAGATGTCTTCCAAAATGCACTATTAGAAATTAATTCATTATCATCTACGTTGTGGTCTTTGGAGTTGTTTGATGTTTTTAGACGTCAAGAAAGAAATATTATTCAAAACACTGGCTCTATATTAGATGTTAAGAATTTCAGTAGAATTAATATTCATTCTAAACTTAATGATAGAAAATCTTTTATTGATAATTCAAAAGAAGTGTATGATAAATTTGCTGCATTATACGCACCTCGGGATATAGTACAACTAATAGGATGCCCAGAGTCTGATATTCTATATAATATTAAGGATCATTGGGAGCAGATGCTAAAAAATCAGTTGACAGAAGATGCTAATAAAGAATTAAATTTAAGTGTTCCCGGCAGGTCTTCGATTATCAGTGATGTTATTTCAGTGCGGGGTTAATTAAGTGAACATAAGCAGAGTAGGTAAGTGAAGTGACAAAATTAAATGAAAAATCCAATCAGAATAGTAGTAGTCCCAAGCTAGTAGCAATGCTCATTGTAAGAAATGAGGCACATAGATATTTAAAAGAATGTCTGGATCATCTGGATAGGTATGTCGATAAAATGCTCATAATAGATGATGCTAGCACAGATCATACTCCAGAGATCTGTGAGTCCTATGATAAAGCAGTAGTTATCAAGCTAGAAAATTCGATGTTTGAGAATGAGGTAGAGTTAAGAAAGTTGGCATGGAAGCATGCTGCCGATTTAAATCCAGAGTGGATTCTGGCTATCGATGCTGATGAAATTTTTGAGGATGCTATTATCGATAGTATTCCGGGCATGTTGGAATCAGATGAATATCAGGCATATGCCTTCCGACTGTACGATTTCTGGGGATGTAAAGATAAATATCGAGAAGATGCATCCTGGCAGGCCCATCACTACTATAAAACATTTTTAGTTAAATATACCGCAGATAACCCTGAATGGATTAATGCACCTAAGCACTGTGGAAGATTTCCTATCAACTATACTACTAATTTAAAAACATACTATTCTGATATAAGGGTAAAGCATTATGGATGGGCCGATCCGGTAGATATTTTAAGAAAGTACGACTATTATATGAAAGAAGATGGAGATGGTAAATATGGATCTCTCCAGCAATATAGATCAATCCTCGATGAAAATCCTAATCTGATACAGTGGAAAGAGTCTTTAGGTGAAAATGCAAAGATACTGATAGGCTCTGTGGTACATAAAGATCCGGTAGTATTAGCAGAATTTATCAATTCACTCTTGAAACTAGACACTAATAATCTTAACGTATCATATCTTTTTATAGACGATAACACAGATAATGTTTCGTCAGGATTATTAGAATTATTTTCTCGAAAGAAAAAAAATGTTGAGATAATTAAAATACCTCAAGATGAAACAAGAAAAGAGAAAGACTCTCTTGATGAAGAATGGAATTGGAATAAAGAGTTTCGCGTTGCTGAATTAAAGAATATGATTATTAATAAAGCAAAAAGAGACGAATTTGATTATCTTCTATTAATTGATGCTGATATTTTGTTATACACTAGATCTCTGAAGCATCTTATTGCTTGTGATAAGCCTATTATTTCAGAAATTATATGGGATGCTAGAAATAAAGAACCTCAAGTATGGTTTTATGATGAAAAATTAAGATACTGGATAGGGAACTACGAAAAACCTTCTGAACAAGAGATTAAAGCTAGAAAAGAGCACATGATTGAAACACTTAGCCTGCCTGGTACCATCCAAGTAGGAGGTGTGGGGGCTTGTACATTTTTACGCAAAGACGCATTAAATTATCCGATACACTTCCACAGAATTCCTAATCTATCATTCAATAGCGAAGATGTCCATTTTTCTGTAAGAGCTAGTGCACTGGGAATTCCGCTATACGTGGATACTATATTGCCAGCATTTCATATTTATAACTATTCTGAGCAGAAAGAGCTAATCAACGATTATAAGAGGGAAGCTGGGATTATAAGCAAAATTGATACTGAGGCTGTTATAGAGCAGTCATAAAGTTTACATTTACTTAATAAATATGATTTTATGCCAATAATTATACTTATAGTATTATTTACGGATAATCGTTATGACTGAGATTCTTTCAAAAAGAAAAAAACGCAAGCCTGCTATAGTAATTACAAGATTTACCAATGAAGAGTATTTAATGCCTTGGTGGATACAGCATCACGTGCAACTTTTCGACCACGGTATTATGATAGATTGTGGATCGAAAGATAATACTGCAGATATCGTTAAAGAGTATGCGCCTAACTGGGAGATTGTACGGCATGACGACAAAGAGTTTTTTGTTAGGGACGATATTCAAGAAGGAATGGACTATGAAAGACTCTATCCAGGTTGCTGGAAAATGACCATGAATCCTTCAGAGTTTTTTTGCACCAGAAACATGGATGCACTTCTTTCATCTCTAGAAGCCGATGGGGTAATGGCTTATGCTCCTCATGGGATAAATATGGCTGATCCTCCAGGAGTTTATGATGCTGACGAATTAACCTATGATAAACCGCTCGTAGCGCAGAGGTACCATGGATATTTTGAAAAAGATAGAACTAGGTCGTCACGATTCACTTTTACTTATCCTGGTATAGAAAGATACCGCAGTAGAGTATTGCACTGTTTCGAGGATGGTAATTTCAAAGATCCTAAGCTGTGCGGGAACGGGATCCACTACTTAGGGTATCCGTTTTCATTTCCTATGGCAGATGCTTTAATATTATGGTTTGTATACAGTCCGTGGACGGATGCTATCATACAGAGAAGATTAAATCAGTATTATTATATGCCAGAGAAGTCTCGGGCTAGGTGTCCGTATCCAAAGGATTATGCTACATTAGAGCGGGATGTAGAAATGGAACTATATGATACTGTAGATCTAAGAACGAAGAAAGAGTATCAGCACATTTTCGGATCGTGGCCCTTTAATGATAATCTGGACAATAAACACAGGCATGCAGATTTCAATTCAAATCAGAATATTTTTGTGGCTAGAGGATCGGAGGAATCTCTTGTAGGGATCTAATCTAACTAAAGTATTTTAATTGAATACTTCTTTTATTTTGTTATAAAGATTGCTGCCAGTTAGAGGAACCTCATAATGGATTTCTGATGTATTCTCATTATTCAGACAATTTTTTTTTTGAATAAACTCTATACTGTAATCTTTACCTGAAATAGAAGCGAGTTCTTCTTTTATTGTCTGAACTAATTTTGGCTTGGAATTTACCCAGTCTACATCAATGTTTCTTGAAAACCCTATCGTCACACTGTTATCGTTTACGCTATCAACGTGAGATTTAGTAAGTCTTGCATGAGCGGCTTTAGATATATTTTCGAAGTTTTTAACTAATAAGTTCCATGCTTCATTAATATTAGTCTTATCACTTTTACTTGAAGTAGTCTCTTTTGTTTTTTTGTTACTTACGTTTGCATTGATATTATTTTCTACAGTAATGTTCTCACTGGTTGGCTTACTCTTAGCTTCTGTATTCACTGTAGATAGAGCGGTATGCTCTGTGGTTACTTTTTTAGGTTCGGTAGCACTAGATAACGAGAGAGATATTTTTTGTAAATTAGCTTCCAGCCATATTGACGGAAGCGTTACGTCTCTCAAAGGCTTGCTTAAATCTGTAAGTTGGCATCTAATGCGTATCAATTCACCTGCGATATCTTTTCTAGATTCTAGTAACGATGTAGTTGTTAAAATTAAGTTATCTAAGATTGTTTTCGGATCCTTGCCTGATGTATAAAGATTATTTATTTCTTTACTGATATCGGTTAAAGATTCAATTGTATTAGGATGTACTAGTAAATCTATAATTTTAGATAAAGAACTTTCATCAATAAGATCTAACTGATTATATATAATAGAGGGAGTAATGGTCATATCTTCAGATAAAGCCATTGCTTGTTGTAGGAAATTTAGAGCATCACGGAATCCACCATCGGATGCTTTAGCTATTGCTTCAACGGCAGAATCTTCGCAAGTGTATCCTTCTTTATCTAAAATATATCTAATTCTGTCTACAAGAATCGGGATAGTTGCTCTATGGAAGTTATACTTCTGACACCTAGACCTAATAGTAAGTGGTACTTTATGATATTCTGTCGTAGCTAGAATAAAAATAATATGTTGCGGAGGTTCTTCTATTGTTTTTAATAAGGCATCAAAGGCTTTACTGGAAAGATCGTGCACCTCATCTATGATAAATATCTTATAGCGAGATACTGTTGGGAGATAGTTGGTAACTTGTAATATATGCTCCCTAATATTATCTACCCCCGATTCACTTGCTGCATCGAATTCTAATACGTCCATGGATGAACCGGTTGTTATAGATTGGCAAGAAGCGCACTGGTTGCAAGGATTATAGTTTATTAAATTTTCACAGTTTAAAGCTTTTGCTAAAATTCTCGCAGTAGAAGTTTTTCCTGTTCCACGCGGACCTGTAAATAGATAAGCATGTGAAATTAAATTCTTTTTTAATGCATTCTGAAGACCAGATTTAATGATATCCTGACCCATTAGCTCATCGAAACTCTGGCTTCTATATTTTCTGTATAAAACGCTAGATTTTTGTCTACCGACACTGCTTTTATCTGTTTCCAATGCAGTGTTTTCTAGCTTAGGTTTATCTAATAACTGTACTATATCTGATTTATCTAAAACATTGGTGTCGGCTGGCGTCATAATCTTTAATACTCTGGGTTATTGAATCTAAATTTGGTGTAAGTTTTTTACTATATCTAGCACGCATTATTAATGCCCTTATATTAGAATAATACCATTAATATAAGCGTGTAAGCCTTACTTAATGCCTATTTAAAGGCCTACACTCTCTTAGTATTTACTTCTTTTCTTGCATCCATTTAATAACATCAAAACCATAGGAGGTTTTTAATGTTTCAGCTAAAGATAAAAGGTTATTGCTCAAGCTTCCCGATTGCTGAGAACCGGAATCTAATAGAGTTACAGATTCTATATCCATTTCCGGAAGCGATTTCACAAATGTTTCAGTTATAGGGAGTAGCTTCTGTTGCATTATTATTGGAATCCCGTTTTCACCGTATTTTTTGCTTTCTTTAGCTATTGAAATCATCGCCTCACTTCTAGCTTTTCCTTGTTCTATAATTGGTAGACTATTGGCTTTTGCGTTTAATACCGCTGCTTCATAATTTGCTTTGGAAGGCAATATTCTATCTGCATTAAGTTGTCTTTTTACTTGCTCAACCCTAGCTTTTTGAAAATCTATTTCAGCCTCTACTTTCGCGATCTCTGCTTCAACCCCTGCTTTTGCTTCTGCTATAAGAGCTTCACGTTTAGATATTGCATCGATAATTTTCTGGTTAGCCTGTGCTTCTGCTATGTTTCTTTCTGCGTCTACTTGTGCCGTAACTTCTTTTTCTAAGTTTTCAGAATTACGTATTTTAGCATCTGCATGAGTAGTAGCTTCACGAATTTTAGCGCTCGCCAATGCTTGAGCGTTTTTAATTCTACCAATTGAGTTTAGGTATTGTACATCATCATGAATGTGTTGAATCTTAAGATTATCTACTACAAATCCCAACTCAAGCATATCTTTTTCTGCTTCAGCTACTAGTTTATTCGCAAAGAGTATTCTATCGCTATTTACTTCTTCGGGGGTAAGGGTCGCCAATACTCCACGCAGACTCCCTTCTAAAGTGGCTCTGGCTATATCAACAATTTCTTCTCGGGTCTTATCCAGCAATCGTTCTATAGCATGGTTTAAGACTGGTTCATATCCAGCAATTTTTACATTTGCTACTCCTTCAACATGTAGTGGTATACATCCCTTAGAATAAGCATTTTTAGCTTTTAAATCTATAATCATGTTTGTGATATCTAGCTTATCAACTCGTTCTATGAGAGGAATGAGAACGGCCATGCCGCCTTTAATTATTCGATAGCCATATATTTTCTCACCAACCTTTCTTCTCGATCCAGAAAATACTAGCACCTCATTAGGTGAACATATGAACACTAAATTTCGTAAGGCGAATAAACTTATTAAAATTACAAAAAATAGTATTATGAATAAAAATGTAAAGACTCCTGACATTATTAATTTCCTCCCGATTTATTTCTTTTTGATGTACCTGCAAGTGTTTTAGTATTATAATTCAGAATACTAGGAATATCCATCCCAGTTGATAGCTTAGTAGCATCAAACATAGAGTAGACCACCCCATGGCAAGCTTTTACATACTCTTTAATGGCCAAGCCGGCATCGCCGTGTAGGACTCTCATTTTATTAACCTTTACTTTTTGTAGCGATTTTGAGGCTTCTTCTAATAAAACATCAATCTCTGAGAGTATGGCAATCTTTTGAGCATCATCCCCACAATTGTTCCAGGCTTTACCTAAAACATCGATAGCATGAGAAAGAGCCAGACCTTTTTCTTTTTCAATAGCAGCTTCTCCCATCGCATTATACTGTTCTACTTGTAATTCAGCTTCTGCTGGTAGATTAATATCGCACTGCAACCTTATCTCCTCGCATACAGATCTCACTTTTTGCAGCTCTTGTTCGGATAACGCCTTAGCTTTCAGTGGTGCGACCTCCGTACGCTTATATTCCGATTGTATTTTTGCTTCTAGTTGAGCTTTGAAGCTTCGAAGATCGTTCTTCATTTTAGCAATATTAGCTTCTACATTTGCTTCTATAGTGCCCGATCTGCTGTTCTGGATAGCTATAGCTTGTTCAGCTTCACGTTTAGCATCACTTTCAGCTAACTCTGCTGTACGAACTACATTGGCGATAGCTTGCCTTCCTATGGCATCTAAATAGCCCTTCTCATCTCTAACGTGTAGAATCTTCAAGCTATCTAGATGCATGCCCAATTTATTAAGGTCTTCTTCAGATTCATGTTCTAATATCTCTAAGAATTTAATTCTGTCTTCATTAACTTCTTCTGGTGTAAGCCTTGCAACCACACCTCGCAGCTGACCCTCTAATGTCTCTTTTGCAACTCTTCGAACATCTTCTAATTTTCTCCCAAGAAATCTTTCTATTGCATTGTTAATAGTAACGGGGTCGCTTGAAATTTTAACGTTAGCTACAGCATCTACATCTATCACTACACCACCTTTTGAATATACTTCACGAATAGAAATGGGAACAACAATGGTGGATAATCGAATTTTCTGGACTGTTTCTAGGAAGGGAATAAGAATACCTCTACCGCCGATTAATACTCTGTATCCTTTAACAGATCCGTCTGGCATTTTCCTTTTTAATCCACTAAAAATTAAAGCTTGATTTGGTGGGCAGATGCATATAAGCTGTTTAAGCAACCATATGAATCCTATTGTGAAAAGTACGAATGCAACAGCATAGGTTAAGGTAGTGGATTCTTGCCTTGCTGATAAATCTAATAAATTATTAGCTGTATCACTGTAGCTCAATATTGTATTTTGTGCATGTATATAAATATCTTTTATCATCACTAATATTAATTTCTCCTAGTTTTGTTTTTTCTTTACTATTGCTATATTGTCTTTAATCTGTACAATAATTACTGCTTCATTTTCTTTTATAGATTCTTCTTCGCTGTAAGCCAAGAGATGAATTCTGTCTGTTGCAGTCTGAACAGATATTTTTCCATACTCTTTATTGCTACAGTGGAGTATAACTCGTGCATCTTTTCCTACTAAAGCAAGGATGCTTTCATGACTGCTACTGCTATTTAGATGTAGCTTGTTCATCAATAAATGAATTATCCAGCCGCCAGTGAAACCAAATACTATAGATATATAGAGTAGTTGCTTGTTATCAATAACGTATAGCATAGGGGTAACATATCCTGAAATTCCAAACAAGAACGCTGAATATAACCAGAATCTTAAGCTGAAGAATGGTATCCAAGCAGGCATCTCATGTGAATGATCGTGTGTTACATCAAAGCTATGTTCTGCATCGATGTTTTCTACCATATCTACAGAGCTAGAAATTCCTTGAAAAACCGTAAGAAGAATCAAAATTCCAGATGCTACCATGCAAAAAAGATAAATTTGCTCCATATTTACTCCTAAATATAATCATACCTAGGATAATAGTTAGATATATGTTGCAGATTGCTTTAACAGGTGGGATTTCAAAAGGGAAGAGTACCATATTACAAATTATTAGTTCATATGGCGTTTCCGTTCTATCGGCTGATGATGTAGCTAGAGAAGTGATTAATAGGGAAGATATTCAGAAGATTATCGCAAAGAAACTAGATATAAGTTTTCCATTATCTAGGACAGAACTAAGAGATAAAATCATAGAATCTTCTGAAGCCAAAGAATATCTTGATAATCTATTACATCCTATTATTCTGAAAGAAATAGTAGCTATCAATGCCACTGTAACAGAAGTCCCATTACTTTTTGAAGCCGGATATGAGAATCACTTTAAAAGAATCTGGTTAGCAACTTGTAATGATGATACGCAACTCCAAAGATTAACTGATAGGTTAGGTGATAGATCTACTGCTGAAAAATTAATTAAAATTCAGATGCCCGATAATAAAAAAATAAATAGGTGTGATAGATTGATTGAAACTGATGTCTCAACAGAGATTTTAAAAGAAAAAATCCAGGAAATATTACTTGAAGATGGATTAATAAGATAACATAAATATAGCCACTAGGGACTAATTATAATGAATGTGTTAAATTTAAATAAAAAAATAATCCTCACAACCGTATTGCTGTTTACCAGTATTCTGTCTGAAGCAACTAAAGAGAATTGGGCCGTGTTACCTTTTGAGGATAACAGCAAAAGTTATGAAGCCGGACTGGGGAGATATTTAACTGAAAAAATATCTAAACTCTTACTGCTTGATAAGAGCGTTCTGCTTATCAGTGATGACGCTGTTTCTAATACACTTAACAAACTAGACATGCAGTTACCTCTATTAACAGAAAATCAGTATAGTTTTCTATCTTCACAAGTAAATGCAGATCTTATTATTACTGGCAGTATCAATGAATTTAAACAGACCAAAAAAAATCAGGGAACTTTAGTGGAAGCTACTATTGCTATTAGACTTATTGATGGTGTAAGTGGAAAGGTTTGCAATAAAATGATTGTCAAATCTAATAGCACTTATCAAGATTCAAGATCATCCAGGATAGATTTATTTAAAAATGTTTTAATTCAGGCAAGTTTTGATGTGGCTAAAACTATCAAGGAAAATAATTTATCTGTAGCACTTGTGCAGAATATACTTACTAATTTAGCATTTATCAATTCAGGAAAAAATAAAGGATACTATTTAGGCCTTCCAGTTATAGTTATCCGTGGGAAAAAGGTAGTTGCTAAAGGAATTGTTAAAGAGATTGAACCAGATTCTGCAGCTATCGCAATTGATACTGTTGTATCCGGCATTCAGCCACTAGATAAAGTAAGACCTATAGTCGCTTTCTAATATAAATAAATTATCCTCAATTGGAGCTAGATAAATAATGGTAGTAGATGTAAAAATATGTGACGACAAGAAAGATTATCAACATCAAAAACTTGAATGTTGTGTAGAGAATATATCTGATATTATAGTAAACAACATGTTTACTCTTCAGATTTTACTGTATATTCAGACACTTAATCCGGATAACAAACTGAGTAAGAATTTCAACTATTCTCTTCCGTACATTATTTCAAAAGTAGAATCTAATGTTAAAAAAATCATTAGTACGTTCTCTGATAAATATGATTCTTCAGATGTAACAATCCTTAGAGAGGAATACGAAATTTTACCTGCTCAGGTTAAAGATTTATTAAATAATTACAGTTCGGAATTAGAAATAGGACTCACTGAAAAATTAAAGCAACTAAGTTTGTACTGGAATAACTTATTCTCATCATGTATAGGCGCAAATGTTATAGAAGAAAAAATTCAGAAACACCAGAGAAAAGCACTATTGGATTTTCTTGAAATAGAAACTATATTAGACCTAGGTGCAAACGTGGGTCAGTATGCAAGAAGAACCTTTAGCATAGGATATAAAAATAAAATACATTCATTTGAACCAGCTAACACTATTTTTAACAAGTTAGAGGAAAATAGAAATCAGCTCAACCTGGACTGGGTATTACATAACATTGCGTTAAGCAACGAGAATACCGAGAAGACCTTTCATGTCTGTGCAGACTCTGCCTGTAGTGGTTTCAAGCCAACTTTTCAGAATGGCGCTTTAGCAGATGGTCATCCAGTGGGTGAGATTACTGTTCCTACATATACTTTAGATAGTTATTTAGAACAAAACAGAATATCATTAGATAACACCTATCTTAAAATTGATGTTGAAGGACATGATAAGGAAGTTTTAGAAGGATCGGTTCATACTCTAGAGCAGGTAAAAGCTGTAGAAATTGAAGCAAGATTAATCTACTACGTTGAGGATCAATGGTTGCTTGGGGATGTTATAGCCTATCTTAATAAATTCAATCTATATCCAGTTTTATTTACAGAACAGGTTACCGATTCCACTCTTGGCATCTGGCCTTCATCCGATTTGATTTTTATTAAGAAAGATATATTAAAAGAAATCTCATGGATGTTTAGCTTCCAACCATTCAAATCAAGAGTGCCAAGATCTTGTGGAAGCCCACTCTGTAGTGCATTGCACTGGATATAATATATATCCGGTGCATCAAACTGTTATATATAATTTGTTTATTATGTATACGGAAATGGAATATCTAATTAGAAAGTTATGAAGTTAAACGAAGCAACATCCAGAATAGAAAAAGATAGTTTAGGCGATGTACAAGTGCCAGTCGAAGCATACTGGGGAAGTCAGGCTGAACGCAGCAGAAACTTGTTTAAAATTACAGGTTTAACTGAACATCCTAAAATGATTGATGCATTTGTCATGCTTAAAAAAGCTTGTGCAGAAGCTAATACTAAGTTAGGTCTGCTTGATGAGAAAGTTGGTAATGCGATAGTGCAGGCTGCTGATGAAGTATTATCAGGCAAGCTGCGTGATCAGTTTCCAGTTGATGTCTTCCATATGGGAGCCGGTACTAGCTTCAATATGAACACTAATGAGGTTCTAGCAAATAGAGCAGAAGAAATATTAGGAGGGAAGAGAGGAGAGTACAAACAGGTAAATCCCAATAATGATGTTAATTATGGCCAGAGCACAAACGATACATTTCCTACGTCTATGCGAATATTCGCAAGAACAATGCTTTCGGACCTTTTTCCTGCATTAGATACATTAGAAAGAGAGCTTAGGAATAAAGGTAAAGAGTTTGATGGAGTATTGAAATCGGCTAGAACGCACCTTCAAGATGCTGTACCTATCAGATTAGGCCAGGAATTTACTGCTTATGCTAACACTATTAAGAAGTGTAGAAAGTGGTTAGATAATGCAGCGAACGAATTAGAAGAATTAGGGATAGGTGGCAGCGCTGCTGGTACAGGAATGAACACACACCCAGAATATCGATTCCATGTAGTTAAGCTGTTAGAACAATATACGGGAGTGCCATTTAGAAATTCTAATGATTTATGTGAAAGTATGCAGAGCAACTTGGCAATGTCTGGTTTATCATCGGCCCTAAGAATGTTGTGTCTAGAATTAACCAGAATTACTAACGATCTTAGACTAATGAGTTCCGGACCTCTTACAGGGCTTGCTGAAATAACCCTTCCAGCAGTTCAGCCTGGTTCTAGTATTATGCCAGGAAAAGTGAATCCTTCCATGGCTGAAAACATGAACCTGGTTCTATTCCAAGCATTGGGTCAATGTCAGGCGATTGATTATTGCGTACAGGCGGGTCAGTTAGAATTAAATGTTATGATGCCATCTATGGCATTTAGTGCTGGTTTTGCTATCCAGATTTTAACTAATACAATCGAAACATTTACAGAAAACTGTATTAAGGGAATAGAAGCTAATGAAGAAAAATGTAAGCATTATGCTCAAACATCACCATCTTTGGCGACAGCATTGAATACTTATATTGGATATGAAGCAGCATCTAATGTTGTTAAAAAAGCATTACGTGAGGGTAAATCTATTCCAGAAGTTGTTCGTGAAGACAATCTGTTAGATGAAGAAACATTACAGAAAGTATTAGATCCTGTGAAGTTAACAGAGCCTGGTATCCCTGGAAAATAAATTAAGAGTAGGAGACACCTGGAAGATTGTAATTGTAGAATCTTCCAGGTGATGACATATAAAACTCTTCCTTCTATCTAACTGTTATAGATTCTCTTATAATGTTATCTGATAACGATTTATTCTGAAGAGTATTATATAAATCTTGAATTTGCTTTTTGGTAGCATCTGAAGTAAATACTTTATAGATTCTAGTAGAGGTAAAGTGTTTAATTTTTTTAACTTCTCCTAATAATGCATAACTTTTAACTAGTAACATAGCAATGTCATTAGTCGAATTACCTTTAACACTTTTATACATATCATTCTCTATTAGTTTAATTACATCTTTGTATCTGCCTAGATCATACAGGACTGTTAGGTATTGATATAAGTAGTTAGATGTTTTACTGGAATATATGCTGGCTTTTTTATAATATTCTTTAGCTTTATAATAACTATTTCTTTTTATTTCACAGTTGGCTAATAGAGCGTAGATTTCATGAAGTGAAGGATTCATTTTCAACGCTTTCTTCAGTTCTTTTTCAGCATTTGAAATAAGATCTACTTCTATATATGCCTTTGCTATATCAAGATAAAAATCTATACAGAAGCAATCCGTTTTAGTTATTTTCCTCAATTGTTTTTCAGCAATTTCAATCTTGTTCTCTTTAAAATTATACATTGCTATGTTATACATTAGAATGTATCTATATATGGTTAGTTTTGGGGTATTTTCAAATTTATCTAGATTTTTCAGTCCCCATTCCATAAGATGGTAGACTTGTTCCAATTTGTTATCTTTCTCTAGAAGTGAAGCATAAGCATTTATTATAAACACTCTCAACAGCTGGAGGTCCTCTGAAGTATCGATGTCTGGATTAGTATTTACTTCTTCAAACAGTTCTTCTAATAATTTTCTGCCTCCTACCTCATCTCTTAAATATTCCGAATGGTATTCTAGTTTAATAAATGTGAGTACTGTCTTTGCTTCTAATTTATATTCTATATTTGAATTATTTAACCACTGGTGACAGAAGTATTCAGCTTTAATTGTATCAGCAGCCATAATACATGCGGTAACTAGGAATCTGTAACATTTATTTCTAATGTTTTCTATATTATTGTTATCACCTGATTTATCTGCATTATACAACCCCGCTAGTATGCCCTGATTAATAGTTATAACTAGTTTAGGAATCCCTTTGCCTAATAAGGTAGAGGAGTACTTGTGAAAAGTATCCACGTATTGGAGGGGAATATTATTTATCTGAATAGCACCTAAAAGATCTTCATAAGCAGAGTCAATCTTGATATTTTGTTCAATATTCTTAGTAGAATGTTGATAGTAGACGATCTCAATTTTATGAATTCTATATAGATACTCGAAAAAAATTCTCGATTCACAATCGAGCTTTCCTGCATTGAAAACTTCTACCCTTTCTATAGGATAGTTTTCTCCTATATCATTAGCTATATAGATGATGGATCGCTTAAGATTAGAACCAATCCAGTTCATAGCCTTATTGTACAGTGCAAAATTATCTATTAAGCTGAATTTGTTATCACAATCATATGTAGAATCTGTTAATGTAAATGCTGCATAGTGTGTTTTTTGCTCGTGCGATTTTGGTTCAAATTCTAAGCATTTTAAAAAATGTCTTGCAGTAATTAATGGAAGTTCGGAATAATTTGCATTTATTGATAATTTCATTAGAAGCCTCTCTGCTAAAAATTTGACATGCACTAACAATAAACATGTTACCTGTCAAATATTGCATATTCAATAGAAGTTTTAAATAATTTAATATTACTGTAGGGCTATATAGTTATTACTGAAGAAGTTATACATATATAATTATTGCATTTAGGGATTAATGCCTATGCAAAATGTTGCATCTTTTTAAGATATCTTATATCAAATGGAACTTTTCTAGTAAATATATTGTTAAATATTATAACACTTATGGAACAAAGATACTAATAGATAGGAGGAGTATATGAAAAACCATCACTTTAATAAACAAAATTCTATACATGAGCTTTTTTCAGTAGCAGTTAATAAGGCTGTTAATTACAGAGCTCCAGACTATTCCAATGAAGATATCCAGAACTATCTAACTAGACTAATGATTAAATTTCTTCATACAGACAATATTTTCGGAATTAAGAATGACGAAGGTAAAAGCGTACATGCTGTAGCAGATATGGTGCAGGAAGGAGATGTGACATTGAATGCTGAATCGTTCGAAAAAGAGCGACTTGTCCATAAGCATATTGGCGACTACATTCTGTTCTGGTCGGCTACCTATCCGCAGTTTCTTAATTTATTAAAAGCTGAGAATGTGACAGATACCATTTTAGATTATGATAAACAGGGAAGAGAGAGTTATTATGTTGCGAGTACTTTCGATTATAATCCGCATAGGGAAGAGTCTAAAATATTAAAACAGTTAAGTGTACATTTTGACGATTTCAAAGATTGCCTGATATTGGCTAAGAATAATCTGCCTAATATTTGTTAATATTTTATAATGTATATCTACTTGGTCTTAAGCATTAGTTTATTAGCAAGTTAAGAATACATCTTTGATATGGAACGGAATCCTCTTCCAAGATGAGCCAAAGAGGGTGATGAAAATTAATCAGGCTATCTGGTATGACGATGATATTTGTGGAGCAATTGGTATTTGCAGATCCCACACTTGTTAATTATCTTCCAAATGTGGGACCTTAGTTATGTAACTTTAGATACTAATCTTGTTAACCCTGAAATCATGAATATCAGGAGACCAGCTCTCATATAGAACTAGCTCTTAAGCGATATCGATCTCCTTGCATAGATATACATCTTGTATGGCATTTAATATTTCAACACCTTCTTTCATTGGTCGTTGGAATGCTTTTCTTCCGCTAATAAGTCCCATACCACCCGCACGCTTATTGATAACGGCAGTGAGTACTCCTTCAGAAAGATCGTTTGTACCTGACGCGCCACCACTGTTGATAAGGCCAGCCCGACCCATGTAGCAGTTAGCAACCTGATATCTACAGAGATCTATTGGGTGATCTGATGATAATTCTTTGTAGATTCTGTCATCGAATTTTCCATAGCTACTTCCACCCATATTTAATGCTGCATAACCACCATTATTTTCAGGCAACTTCTGCTTAATGATATCTGCTTGGATTGTAACACCTAGATGATTAGCCTGACCAGTTAAGTCGGCTGATGCATGATAATCTTTATCCTGTTTAAATGCGGAATTTCTAATGTAGCACCAGAGGATTGTGGCCATTCCAAGTTCGTGAGCGTGTTGGAATGCTTCACTAATCTCAACAATCTGTCTGTTACTCTCAGGGCTGCCAAAGTAGACGGTAGCTCCTACTGCTGCTGCTCCCATGTTCCATGCTTGTTGGATGTTGCCGAATAGTATCTGATCGTGTTTATCTGGATAAGTTAATAGTTCGTTATGGTTGATTTTCACTACAAACGGAATTTTATGAGCATATTTTCTGGCACATGTACCTAGCACTCCGTATGTTGAGGCTACGGCATTACATCCACCTTCGATAGCCAACTTTATAATGTTTTCTGGATCGAAGTAGATAGGATTTTTTGCAAAGCTTGCTCCTGCAGCATGCTCTATACCTTGATCTACTGGGAGGATATTAATATATCCAGTACCAGCTAGTCTACCTGTATTAAAAATGCTTTGAAGATTTCTCAAGACCTGGGGATTTCTATCCGATTGCATGAATACATCGTCTACAAATGAAGGGTTGGGAACATGAATGTTTTCCTTTGGTATGGTTGAACATTTGTGTTCGAGTAGTAATTTTGCGTCTTTACCTAAAAGATCTGCGATTTTATCTATATTTCTATTCATAACTGGCATAAATTTACCTCTTAATTAATAGTATTGGTTTAAATATTTTCTTTAGTGAACAAAATTCTTATTTAATGAGTTTTATTTTGTTAAGCTTATATTTAAAAAAGTAAATACGCGGTTACTCATATTTTGAGTGAGAACCGCGTATTTAGAGATTCTTATTTTTTATCTATTCATGATTATTTTACAGATGCAGCAGCGCTAACTTGAGGTTGCTGTCCGGAAAATATCTCTAATAACCAATTCATTATGGTAGTGTCATTTTTTAGAGTAATTAACTCAGAGCTTTTTCCATCTTGTGATGGGTTTACAAAGCACATACCATGTGGCCAGTTAGGAGATACAAAAGCAGTACCTAATTTCACTTCTATTTTACCTAGATCTGTCTTGCTTACGACGGATACATCCTTGCTGTTGAATCCGCCTTTGCCATCTAAGCTAGCAGGAACAGCACTGTTTATTCCTACACAACCATCGTTTGCATCTTTGCCTAGATAAGGTGAATTGGATGCCTGTTCCCCATCGCCCTGACCTTGGTTAGCAGGATTAAATGGATCGAATCCGCAGAAGTAGTATTTTACTGTACTAGGGACTTCCTGTTGATTGAGGTCAGAAATATATTTTGGTACATTTCCACCATCAACAATCCAGTCATTTGGAGATCTCATTACAAAGAGATCTTCTACAAAGTTTTTCTGCCAGCTTAATTTTGGAGCTTGTGCAGGATCTGCACCTTGTGCTTCAACTTTTTTCTTGATATTCTCATTAATACCATTAACCATAGCATCTGGTCCTACTTTAGCAAGCATTCCAGCTATATTCTCACCTTGCTCCTTACTCCAACCTGCTAACTGTTGACCGAATGGTGTTGTAGCCATATTGATAATACCACCGGTAATGGTGCTATTTTTATCTACATTTGCTCCGTTATTAGGAACAGCAAAACCAACTAAGTTTGTAAACTTCGAAGATATAGGAGATTTGCTTTGGATAACATCTCTCAACAGAAGTCCTCCAATACCGAATCCCATTCCAACTATCTCACTTATTCCATCTCCAGATTTTGCTAATGAATTGTTTAATTCGTTTGCTATATCTTTAAGCGGCGCGAATGAGTTATATTGCACTAGTACAATAGAATCGAATTTTATATTTCCAACTTTTTCTAACGTAGTTACCATTTCTGGTGCAAACTGATAAAAAGAGGCACCTGTACCAAAATCACCCATTGCAACTAGTGCTTTACCTTTAATGGATGACGTTTCACTCCAGTTACTACCATTCCATGATAAAAGAGTAACATGAGGGTATCTGTATTCACTAGGTTGAGGTTCTTGGCCACCGCCCCCTCCTCCTTGCTGTTGCTGCGGAGGCATTCCTAATGCAGCAGCCATTTTAGGATCGTATTCGGCTTGTATCATTGTTCCCATCTGAATAAGCTGTTGTCCTACCATGGTTAATTCAGGTTCTAGTTCGGGGAATGCAATTGCTACAGCAATAAGAGCTATCTGAGCAAACATTGGCCAGTTAGTTTCCATGTATGGTCCTACATCATTTTTAAAGAAATCCCCTGTAGCAATTCCAGCTTTTGCAAATGCATTTCCAGTTGTGATAGCAGCATTTTCAACAGCATTAACACCTGTTAGAACTCCTCCAACGCCTGTCATGACTCCGCTTTCTACCCCATGGACACCCGTCATAACGCCGCCTCCGATAGTATTTACTCCAGTCATAAACCCACTTCCTACAGTATTTACTCCGGTCATCACACCGTCTTTTACCGCATTGAAGGCCGTATTCGTTACAAAGTTAAAACCTCCTTTTGCAAAATTTCCTGTCGCATTTGCTGCAGCTTTAGCAGCGTTTGCAGTCGCTTCTGCTGCAGTTTTGGCAACGTTTGCAGTCGCTTCTGCTGCAGATTTAAAACCATTAACAAATCCTTCACCTGCACTTTTAAAGCCACCACCTACTGTTTCAGCTGCACCTTTAATACCATTTCCTATACTACTGAAAAAGCTACCAAATCCACCCTCTTCATCTAAATGTAGAACATGATCTATGGATGCACTATTGTTTTCTGGAATTATTTCTACACTATTCCAGTTACTGCTTGTGATAATGAATGCAATAGCGCACATTATATTTCTTATAAACTTATTCATTTTCCCCCATTTACTTCTTTTAATAACGTTTTATTATTATTTACAATTTGATTTTTGGATAATATCTATCTAAGTGCATAGGTGTTAATACGAGGTTTGTAATATTAGAAGAGAGTCTGCTGTATTTTTAATACACAGTAATAAATACTTAGGGTATACTTGTTATAAAAGCTCTAAAGACAGTTGGTAGTATAATTCCAGAGATGGGAGCCAGCCGAGGGGTATTTAGGAATAATAATAGTATTATTATAGCAGTTCTTTTACGAGCGGCTCCTGGATACCACCAGGAGTCGTTTTTTATTTATTGGAGGGAATGTGCCTACAGAAGTAAAAGCTAGGATAATCCAGCAGACAAAAGAAATATATGAAGAATCCACTGCAATGCTATTCGTAGATTACAGAGGATTAAAAGTTAAGGATATGCAGGCACTTCGGTCTAAGCTCCGAGAGAAAGGCGCGGACATGCATGTTGTAAAAAACACGCTACTGCGCATTGCAATTGGGGACGATTCTCAGAGTCTTCCTGATGATTTGCATAACGGACCAACAGCTGTAGCATTCTTGAAAGGGAATGAGCCAGACTGTGCCAAGATACTAATGGATTTCTCAAAAGAGAACAAAGCCTTATCTATTAAAGGTGGTTTTCTTTCAGGAAAAGCATTAGATAGCAAAGAAGTAGATAGCTTGTCTAAATTGCCGCCAAGAGAAGTACTTATTGCTCAGGTTATCGGTACCATTGCCGCACCTCTCAGCAATCTTGTATCAACTGTGGAAGCATTATATGCACAACCTATTAGGACAATCGGTGCTGTGGCCGATAAGGCAGCAGAGAATAAATAATATATAAAAAAAGAGGAAACAAATGTCAGCAACAATAGAAAAAATCGTAGAAGAAATTAGTGGTTTAACAGCAATCGAGCTTTCAGATTTAAAGAAGGCTTTAGAAGAAAAGTTCGATGTTACAGCAGCAGCTCCTATGATGGGAATGCCAATGATGGCAGGAGCAGCAGGTGGAGATGCAGGCGCAGCTGAAGAAAAGACAGAATTTACTGTTATGCTAGCTGATGCAGGTGCTCAGAAACTACAAGTAGTGAAGGCTGTAAAAGAATTAACAGGTCTAGGACTCAAAGAAGCTAAAGATGTAGTAGACGGTGCTCCTAAAGCTGTTAAAGAAAACATCAGCAAAGACGAAGCAGAAAAATTAAAAGCTGCTTTAGAAGCTGCAGGCGCTAAAGTAGAACTTAAGTAATTCTATTATATAATAGAATTTAGAGAGTCGTCCTTATTAAGGACGGCTTTTTTTGTATATAATAAATCTATGTGCATAGTTAGGAATGATTTATTATCTAATATTATAGAATTAGAAAACAAGAATTTTTTATATATTCCAGATATACTTCAGTTTGAAATAATAAGAAATAATTACAACACTGTAGTAAACTCTAAGCTTCAATCATCCATGTTTAATCTTGTGCTATCCAATAAAGATTGTAGCGGTGAAATAGATAGTAAAACAAATTATGTTCAAGATATAATAGAAGTTTATGACAACAAGCCTTTTGCTTGGTGGATATCCCCTGGTGATAATACTGGAATTGAAACAACATTATTTGATATGGGATTCCATAAAGAAGCTTTAGAAGCAGTTATGTTCGCCGACTTAACTAAATTACACGCAGGGGAACTTTCATCAGATCTGACCATTAGCCTAGTTGAAAATGAATTACAATATAATCAGTTTGCAGAGATAGTTGCTACGTATGATGCCGTTGCAGCCGATGTTTTTAGAAAATTATATATCCATAATTCTGCCGATAGTAATCTTAGGTTATTTGTAGGCTGCTTTAATAGCACTCCAGTCACCACTGGCGCCTTATTTAAGTATAAACATGGAGTGATATTTTTCAATCTAATTACAAGGGAAGAATACAGGAACAAGGGGTTTGGGGCAACAATGTTTAACTACCGGATTAACGAAGCAAAGAAATGGGGCTGTAAATGGGGAATGCTTACTTCTACAGATAACTTAGGACTCAGGTTCTACAGTAAACTTGGGTTTATTGATACTGGATACAGATATCAATGTTTTGAATATAGCAGTCTGAATTAACAGACTGCTATTATTTTACAAGTTAGTATCTTCTTGAGATTCGTCCTGCGGAGTTATCTCATTAATGTTAGATTCTGCTGCTTTATTATTTTCTACTGAATTATTGGCATCAGATTGTCCTGCCTCATTGCTTTCCAGATCGTCAAGAGTGATATCCAACTCTATATCATCAGGCTTATCTTCACTTGGTCTAGCCTCATCGGGCTTAGCTGAGTTCTCTGAAGCATTTGCAGCTGTCGATTCCTTCAGTTCTTCCTCTACAGCAGCCTTACCATAAGTTTTAGCAAATACTAGATTGCTCTTAACAGTAGGTTTATTGTCGTTATTTTTAACAACTTCTTTACTTACTACAAATGTTGCTTGATTGGTGTTGTACTTGTTTAAGGCATATTTAAGCATCCCAGCAGAAATAAGATTATTTTCATTATTGTATAGTACCGGCTTATCGCCTATATTTACATCTAGCGTTGTTTCTTTAGTGCTTATACCTTCAAAAACATACGGTTGATACTTAAGTACACCCTTTTCAATATCTATATCTACCAGTCTTCCATCATAAAAGTCTGTGTTTTCAATCTTGTTATTGGATACTAAGCACTCTTCTACAACAAGCCCTCTTTTTTCTAGTGAGAATTTACCTCTTACTAGTGCATGCTGACCCTCTTTAATTTCTACTAGTTGATTTCCTTTTGTATCAATTTTAAGTGCTGTATTTTGGAAATCTAGGAACAGTACGCTATTATATGATGATTCTAGCCTAGCTGTGTAACTGCCTTTATTCCCGGTTACATCCTTAAGAGTACCTACAAAGCTAGTTTCCAACTGTCTTTTAAGCTTAGGATCGGTAAAGTTCTTTTTGGTATAAATTTCAGGCTGATACAACCCATTTCCATTCTTTTTAATTTTATCTAAATTCCAATTAAGAATAATTGGTTTTTCAGAAGAGAGATCGTTTAATTGTACGTCTATATTAATTCTTGATAAAAGTTTTCCTTTTTCATCTTTATAATCATATTCGTTAGCTAATTTAAGAATGTTAGGTTTATCTCCCTTTGTAACATCAGTTGCATCCTTACTCAGCACTAGGCTTACTCGCTGAACAGTGTCTCCAGTATTAGCAAACTCACCCAAGAATAACGATCCTGTAACTATACTCATTAAATTGAGGTGCTTTCCTGATAAATCTTTATATATTGTTTTAATATTAGTTCCACTCTGAACAGATACTTCATATATAGACGACCAGAAATGTGGACTACCTTTCTCATCTACTTTTCCATTCACAGTAAGGAAAACAGGAACAAACTTTGAAGCTTTTTTTTCTTTTTTCCCACCAGCATCTGCTCTGTTACTGCTGTTAATTTTAGGATATTTCTGATTACTCTTATCCGATTTACCGCCACACGCAACTGCAGTTAATACTACAAGAAACTTACTGAATTTCAATATATTACTCTTCATAGTATTATTTTACAAAGAAATTTATATTATTAGCATATAAAAATAAAAAAACATAATAATTAATATTTATTTAGTGCGCTCGTCTCATATATTAGTACAAAACATGATGCTTAGAATTATATTCTTGTTATGCAAACATCTTAGAATAGGATGTTGATAATATATTATTTGAACGTGGTTATTGACATTTTCAGAGCGATTATTATACATTATATAGTTAAAAACTACTATTATTATAGAAATCATGAAACATTCATCCGACACACTTATAATGATTAATAGCAGACTATTTATATTGATACTTTTATTCACTACATATAGTAGTGTACTGGGGAACTCTAAGAAAAGAAAAATTAATAATTCGGTTCATATAGAGTTGAATTCGGAAATACTAATGCTAGAAGAAGACTTTCATGCTAGCGATCTAGATTGTGATGACGTACTCCCGCCTCCACAAAAATCTGTAAGTAATGATTTTTTACAAGAAAAATCTATACTAGAGATAGGTGCCGAGTATTTTAATATATCGATTAGAAATCCTGATGGAATATTAGCTACTAGAGGTGATTCATTATTAAACTGCATTATTTTAGAATGTGCGATAGAGTCACGATTTATATGTAACAGGGGCGTATTAAGTGGATATAAAACAAAATATGGCTGTAATGCGTTTTTATTTAAGAGATCTAAAGAACTATTTGAAACGCCTGAGAATTCTGAATTTATAAGTAATTATAATGTACACGATTTAGGGGATAGGGTAGAGCAGACCATATGCATGCTTTATGATAATGAAGGATATCAATCTGCAGTAGAATTTGTAAGAGCGTTCTGCAATTATGAGATATAGTCTAAAATTATTTGAATCTAATAAGGATCTCAATTAATTTATCAGCAGCCACGATAGCTTTTTCTTTAGGAGTATCACTACCAAAAGTAAACCTGATGGTCTCCTTAGCAAACTCTTGAGACAAACCCATAGCTTTTAGAACATGACTCGTTTCCATGCTCCCAGCCCCGCATGCCGATCCGCTACTTGCACTAATGCCAGCGCGATCCATCAGTATCAATAACGATTCTGCACTTACACCCTTAAATCTTAAATGGAGATGACCGCCTAGTACTTGCACTTCATCCTTAGGAACCGTTTCTTCAATATCAACCGGTGAATGTTTTTTTAACTGATCCCAGAATACTTTTTTAGCTATTTTTTTATTTTCGTAAAAATCTAGATAGTTATCATGAGATATTTGTACAGCTTTTGCAAACCCTGTAATTGCTGCAGTATTTTCAGTTCCAGCTCTTAAAGAGCGCTCTTGCTCTCCTCCTGAAACAAAACTTTTTAGTTTAATACCCCTTCTTATATAAAGAGCACCAACACCCTTCGGACCATGTATCTTGTGTGCCGAAACATTAATCAGATGCGCTCTAACACTGTTTACATTCCATAAAGAACCGTTATCAATCGGGTTAAGAAAAGTTTGAACGGCATCAACATGATGAATAACGCCCATGGTTTCCCCAATTTCAGAAATACTATTGATATTGTTAACGACACCTGTTTCATTGTTAGCATGCATCGTACTAACAAGCAGTACGTTATCACAGATATTGCTATTCAACCAATCTAAATCTACTAGCCCTGCCTTTGTTACGGGTATCAGCTGAATTTTATAGCCTAGTTTAGTTAGTATATGCTTGGTATTTAGAACGCATTCATGTTCAGTAGAGTTGAAAAAAATAGTATCTCTACGCTTTTCTTCATTTTGAAGAGCTAGTCCTATTATAGCTAAGTTAGCTGCTTCTGTACCACTTCCAGTGAAGATCAACTCGCTAAATTCACAACCCAGAACATCTGAAATAAGCTCTCTAGCTTCATCTATGCTATTCCTAGCCACTCTGCCTTCACTATAAATACTCATTGGATTACCATAGTTATTAGTAACCCAAGAGCTCATTGTATCTAAAACTTCTTGATATGGTTTAGTAGTGGCTGCATTATCTAAATATATTCTTTCCATCTTTTCTTACAATATGTTTTTAAGCGTCTGAAATATCATCCCTAACAAAGAGTCTGACATCTGATTAGGCAATAGCGATACATATAAAATAAAGGAGTTGTGTAGAGCATGAGCTATGATGCCAGGGATAATCGATCTAGTTTGATAAGTAAGCATGCAGAACATTGCACCTATGGCTGTTAGAACAGGCCAGGCAGTGGGTCCTTGTGGGTGGAGCATAGCAAATATCAGTCCTGTAAAAACAGCAGCTTGAACAGGAGATGAGAATCGTCTTATAGCAGCAGGGAAGAGCACTCCCCGGAAAAGTATTTCTTCAGTAATAGGTGCTGCGATACCAGCTAAAAAGAATAATTTCAATATATCTAATGTAGATGCATTGCTTGTTATCCAATCGGAAATCGGGTGGTTAGGAAAAGGGAAGTAGGGAGCAATTACAATCGAGAGAATGCTTGCCAAGGCGATTACTGAAAAATTCGCAAAGAAACCCCATATGGCCCACTTTAAATAGTAAAAAATACTCTGTTGTAAATTAAGAAGTTTATAAATATTAATTTGGATCATTCTCATTAATAAGTTATAAAGTTTGAGATGAATAAATAGAAAAATAGGTAGAGACAATAAATATATAGATTTCGATCGAAGATAGTAACCTGTATAAAGGCTCAGGAACTGCATTGGAATATCGGCAAATAAGAACATAGTCATAAAGACGAGAATAAATTTCCCCGCTACTGCTTGAGACTTTATATATATAGGGTGCTTAAGTGGCGCAGCTCCCCCATCCTTCTTGTACATCCGATATATTATCCAGCTATACATGCTTACTAACAGGACAATAATACCAGTGAGAGAGAGAATCCCCATACTCAATATATAATTGTAACAAATATGATTCAAATCGGAAGAGTATTCTGTATACTTCTCACCATGCTGACTTAATTCTTTTTCTACATCACTAAGGAGGATGAGATATGTTAACTGAATTAACCCTTCTTGGTTAGTGTTATTATATATATTTTTAAAATAATCATATATATCGGTAAGTTCAAACAATGTAATTTTATCATTGATATATATGCCTTCGATAGCAGAAGCAAACTTATTTGCAGCGTGCGGTTCATCTAAGATATTGATATTAGTATTTTTCCGTAATACCTCTATATCGTTCTTATCTATAGTTTTCTTATCATAATGTCTAAGTAGGATGTACAGAAGGCTATCAATGAAATTATCTTCACGAGTATCAACTAGTTCTGATATTAAGTTATCAAATGGAGACGCGATATTCATGTTGGACGAATCCACTGGTAGTTGATCTTGGTATTTTTCTAAAATATACTTGTATCCGATGCCAATTTTTAGTTCATATATTTTTTTTTGGATATCTGCACTGTTCTGATTCGATGCATTATTTTCTAACTTATCTAAATGATACAGTGAGATAATAAAACACATTCCAGCCAATAATAACCAAACTAAAGGACTTTTCTTATTGGTTTCGTGATTACTAAAATAATGCAGCATACTAGTATAAATATACTATATTATCCAGATCTTTTTGGAACAATCGTTTTTTCCGATAATATATATTATGAAATTTATAGCTGTTTTGGTTTATTGGGATTGTTTATGTAGAAGAAATCTATGTGAATTTAGCTGTTTTAAGATATCGCATGAAAGAGTTTACTAAAAAAAACAGCGGATCCCTTAATGTTTAGTTTCGAGGGGATCCGTATTGCTTAATAATTTTTAATTCTTAAGCCAGGTTATCTGAAGGAGATATATTGTTCCACAATGATTCTATATCATAAAACTGCCGATTTTCTTCTAGCATTACATGTAATATTACATCGCCGTAATCTACTAACACCCAGCCACCATCACCAAATTCTTCTCGTAATGGTTTTACTTTGTTATCTTTCATTTTAGCTAATACATTTTCAGCAATCGATTTCACATGAATATTGCTAGTGCCGGTACATACAACAAAATAATCGGCTACACTGGTTTTGGCTTTAACATCTAGAGTGGATATATCTTTTGCTTTTATCTCTTCTACGAAGTTAATAATAAGATCTAATCTGTTTTTGGTTTCCATAATCGTTTAATTTCTTTTAGTCTAAATATAGTTTTTTTTCTATTATATATCTTTCAGTATCCTGTTTCATTAATCCTGAAATGGGTAATTTCTTCTTACACTTATCTTTAATATCTTCACTTGATGGAAGTTTTGTATCAATTCTGAATATTCTAGCTTTATTAACTAGCCATTCTGGGAGTTTATTCAGAAACATTTCATCGGTTTTCAATGAATGAGTACAGATGATAAGTTTGTCTAAAACATCTCTTTTTTGTGAGCTGCGGGGGGTAGCTATATTATTAATATCATTCCCGTTAACTATTAAAGTATACCTAGCTGGATACACCATGTAAAATTCATCTAATACATCAATCCAGTGCATAGGGCTATCTTTCTGAATGCCTATATCTGAAAGAGAAAGTTTAGTCTCTTTATTTAGTTCTTTTAAGCACATCTCTAGCCTATAAGCAGGCTTAGTAATATGTCTTGCTGAGTGTTGAAAATTATTGTTCCCTGCGGGTATAAATATGATCTCTTCTAGCTCTTCTTCGCCTAACAGCTGGTGGGCATTTTCGATGTGTATTTTATGCGGAGGATCGAAATATTCTATATATAAACCAATTTTTTTCATTAATAAATGTCATCCTTAATATAGGTTAATTCAATATTGCCAAATCGTACGGTATCATCTTCATCGATACCTAATTCCTCTAGTTTATCGAATATACCAATTTTTCTAAGTCTTCTATAAAGGTACCTTAACGACTCATCATGCTGTAGCTGGGTCATTGCAACCATTCTTTCTATTTTCTCGCTTTCTACAACATAAATGCCGTCAGTTTCATCAAGATAGTAATTAACTGAACTAGATTCAGTGACCTTCCCTCTGCTTTTAACAGGCTGTGGTCTTAATACTGGAATCGATTCCTTGTCTATTTCTGAATTGGAATTATCCTGTATTGAATTTAATTCATCTTCTATCTGTTTTAATTCTTCTAGTATGTTCTTTAGCAGCACTGGCATTCCTTTACCACTTACACCTGAAACAAGAATCGGCTCAATACCCATTTCCACAAATTTATTTACAATCTGCTCTGTTCTATTATCAAAATCTAAATCTAATTTATTAAGTGCAACTATCTCTTTTTTTTCTGATAATGTTTTTGAATAATTTGCTAGTTCATTTCTGATAAGCTTATAATTTTCTATGGGACACGATTCATCTAATGGAAATGCATCTACTACATGAACAAGCATTTTAGTCCGTTCTATATGCTTTAGAAACTGTATCCCTAGCCCAGCACCCTCACTAGCAAATTCGATGAGTCCCGGCATATCTGCTATAGTAAAGTTTTCTTCACCACAAACAACCACCCCAAGATTCGGCGTTATGGTTGTAAAAGGATAGTTCCCTATTTTTGGCTTAGCACTTGTTAACACACTGAGGAGCGTGCTTTTCCCTGCATTAGGAAGACCTATCAAGCCTACATCTGCTAAAAGCTTTAATTCAAGCTTAGCCAATATTCGTTTTCCAGGTTCACCATTCTCTGCTATTTTAGGCACCTGCCTAACACTGCTTACATAGTGTAGATTACCGAACCCGCCACGGCCACCTTTACAAAGAGTAAAGCTCTTCCCGTCTGTATCTAGATCTGCTATTATCTTTCCATTAGATTCGTCTACTACTAATGTACCAATAGGTACATGCAGATTTACGCTGGACCCGTCCTTCCCTTTCTTGTTCCCAATAGCATCGGCTCCATTTTCAGATTCGTAAATCTTTTTCAATTTAAAATCGTATAGGGTTCTTTCATGCCTGCTGGCAGTAAGAATTATATCTCCGCCTCTACCACCATTCGCTCCGTTAGGACCTCCCCGTGGCACATGTTTCTCCCTATGAAAACTAACAACTCCGTTGCCGCCTTTCCCGGAAATAAATTCTACTACGCATTCATCTACAAACATCAATGTAATTATTTTACAATAATTTAAACAAATCCTGCTGATCTATTTCCAAAATCATCGTAAAATATTTATCAACAGTAGCTAATATTTCTAATTTCTGATGGTAAGAATCCCGTATATTTTTTTAACGACTCTCTGAAAACATGCGCCGAGCAGTATCCGCAAATGCTGGCAACCTGTTCAATGGGTATTCCTTCACACAATTTATTGATAGCTTGCTCTATTCTACATCTATCAACGAATTCTGGAAATCCATACTTCATAACAGTTCTAAAACTTCTTGATAAGTGGTAAGAAGAGTATCCAACAAATTCAGCGCCTTTATTTAAGCACCAGTTCTTGGATGGATCTTTCTTTACTTCTAATAACAGTTTCTTCATATAATCTGGGATAGCCTCCGGTATATTTGCCAATGCCAACTTCCCTTTTCCAATTACAGCATACACTGCTATTTGATGCAGAAATCCTAACAGTAGAGTACGACTATTCGATTCATTTTTATCGAGTAACATGACTATGGTTTTATAGATACTACTCAATTCTTTGGAGATACAACTACATGCAAAAACATTATTTAATATTTTAATACCTTCGGTGGAAGAGTTATTTAGCCAATTCTTTAATCCCATTGTAAGAAAGGCATCCCATGTTAAGAGGTGGAATTGATACTTCCCTCTCGAAACTTGTAGCTCCATATTGATGGGTCCGTGTACAAATAAAATACTCTTTTCAGGAATTAAATTAGTGCTTTTTCCGTGTCTTATTATACAGCTGCCTTTTGTGTTTATGAGGATTAGAAATTCATTTGCATTAACCGATAGAGAGTAATTCCAAACCTTATTCTCTCTACCCTCAATAGTCTTAATATCTATAGATTTATTATTAGTTCGAATCTGATTTGTATTCTTCGAAAATCCAAGAGTTTTTTCTTCTGTTTTGTATGTATAGTTTAATGCAAAATTAGACATATTCCCTCCGAATAGTTATACTTTCAGTATGAATACTAATTAATTATTTTTCACTACACTATACAAATATCTGTATAAGATTAGGCCTATATACTTACACAGATACTGTTTTCCTAGGCATTAATACTCTAAAGTGTTCACTTACCATACAAGGTTCTAAATTATTATTTGAAATAAGGTTTTCAAAGCTATTCTCATTTAATAGTAATCTGTTTTTAAGAACCGTATCTAAGTAATCTGAAGGGATAGATTCCGTTGCATAATTCATAAATTTCTGAATATATCCATCATACATCTCCTTAGAATGAATGCTTACAGCAATTAGAAGCATGTTGTTGATTGCTAAAATGTGTTCCGGATTATGGTACAAGCACTTGTTATACGCATCCATTACAATGTTTTGAGGTATGTAGATATCCCTCAGCAAAGATGTGGCCAGATGAAAATAAGCTTCCGCTAAGTTATCTTGACGGACCCCGATATCGGTCAGTTCCGGATAAAAATCTAGTATTGAGTATGAATTATATACTTCTTCTTTTATTTTTTTGGATTCACTTACTCTATAAGATAAATCGCAACGATTAGAGCTGTTATGTTCGTTGTCTCTATAGACTATGAGTGGCTGATTGATGTAATGATAATTTAAGAATTTTGCAGAACGTAGCCAGAAATGATAGTCGGATGCGAAACAGGTTTGGAATCCTCCCATCTTCTGAATACCGCTCCTACGCATCATGCATGATGGAAATACAATACAATTCACCTGTAGTAATTTTCTAAGAATATTATTCCTTGTAAGTGATAAATCTAGCTTTTCAGATAATCTCTCGTTATAATGGACAGTGTCCCCTAATACTTGATAAACATCAGAATAGCATACATCTATATTTGGATTTTCATCAAATGCTCTCAGCTGTAATTCTACTTTATTAGGCATAAGAAGATCGTCACTGCCTATAAATGCAATCAGCTCTGAATCGGTTAAATTAATACATCTTTCGAGAAGTTTATCGAAATTTTTAAGATTGGAGCCAATGTTGTCTTGTCTTACATATTTTATTCTTGGATCAGAAAGATATTTTTTAATGATGTCCGGAGTACTATCGGTAGATCCATCATCCAGCAATAAGTACTCAAAATTGGGATTAGTCTGTTCTAATATACTCTTAATATGATCTTCAATGTACCGTTCACCATTATAAACCATACAGGTTAATGCTAATCTATTTTTCGGCTTTACGTCAATTCTTGCTTCTCTAGCTTGAAAGGTATATTGAGGTTTATTTTTTCCCTCTGGAATGTGTTTAATAATCTGATCTAATGAGTTTTTCCATATACGTTCACTCTCCATTGCGCCTGATACCGCTACACTGAATGCTTTAGATAGGTTATATCTATCGTCGTTGTTATGTAAAAAGTGATTGATCTTATGCAATAAATCGGTCTCGTCGTTAAAGCATATGTATTGCGTGAGATGTGAAAAAGCGTTCTCGATATCTTCATGATGCTTTGTAAAAAGCAGACCATTGCAGGCAGCAACCTCAGAAAATCTACTCTTCATCGAAGGTTCTGTTTCATCATCTTCATTCCAAGGCAAATCTAATACAATCTTCGTTTTATTATATAAACTTAATATCTCATCATGTATTCTATAACCAGAAGAGATACCGTCTAAATCCGGATAATGATTCCAGCCAGCACCATAAACCCTAATGTTTACTCCGTTCTCTAATAGTTTACGAATGATTCCTGCTCGATATTCCGAAGCTGAACCTACAAATAGTACATCGTGCTCTTTTTCAGCAGAAGTAGGATAATAAAAATCGTTTTCAATAGTATAAGGATGGAAAATAGTTCTTGTAAAACCGACTTCTACAGCGTTCTTGCACATCGTTATACTAGAATTTAGGACTATGTCATACAGACCAATCGTGCCATATTCAAAACACGTTGCCTTATGAGGATCGGATAAAAATCCGACAGTTGCAATAGGAAAATCGTCTCTAAGATCAGCTAAAAGTCTCGGTTGTAACTCATTATCTATTCTGGCATGTATTAGAATATCGGGCTTATTCTCTGCTATACATTTATATAGCTCCACTTCCATCCCTTCTCTTCCAAGTTTTTCAAATAAAACATTATAATCGAAATCTATAACAGTATCTACAGACTTTTTCAAAGGCGCTCTGAAGTTTCTGTAACCCCACCCACCTAATCCTTCTTGTTTATCATAACCTGGAGAACATAAAAGTACTTTCATAATATATAGCCTAGTATAAATGTTGGCAGTAATTCATAATATTTATAGCGTAGTCTTTAACTGGATAGTTACTTACTGGATATTATTTTAGAACATCGTTCCTGCTTAAGATGAGCTTTAATATTAATTTTTATATAAATATTATCATGATAGAATTATATGTATGAATGTATCTAAGCTTATTTTAATAAGTATTATTTTAATTACATGTATGAGTTGTCATAGGCACGATAATACTCAGAGTAAAAGCACACCAGTTGCTAGTAAAAATGAAATACGTTCACTAATATTGGAAAAAATAAAAAGTTATTCGCAAAACTGTCTGGATAAAGGAATTTCAGAAAGAAAAATCATTGAAGGGATAAAGTTCGTCAACAGTAAAGTGGAAGAAACTATCAAGAGTAGCTCAGGAATTTATATTGAATCTGCTAATAAAATAAATAATTTCTTCTCTTATTTTAGTAATTCAGTTTTAACTAGTAATGCTCTCAATTATCTTAATTTTCAAAAAATACGCACCGATTCTAGTTTAAAAGAGGATATCCTCAAATTAATCAGTGATATTAAAAACACAATAAATAGAAATATTAACGAAAAAATAAAATTAACTTCTATATATACTTCCCTTTCAGATTCATTAGAAAGAATTATTAATAAACAACTTAAAAAAGAAAACATTGAAATGAAAGATGTTAGAAGCTTTTTGAATAATCTGTAAATATATACATTAAAACATGGAAAAACATATATATATCACTCTTCTTGAAAGGTACTATTAATTCATAGCACCCGAAATATTACGAGTAGATGCTTTAATAAAAGTTGGGTTTTTATGAGTATCGGAAAAAAATTAACAGAAACCAAGAAATTACCAAGGCACTCTCTTACTAGAGAAGATTATTTAGAGATATTTAAACAGCTTTTCTTAGCAAGATATTTTGATATCAGGCTCATCAAAGAGAAGAAGAGGGGTAGGTTGCGAGGAACACTCTACTCTTCACATAACCAGGAAGCCGTACTAGTTGGTACGCTTTATGCACTTAATCCTGAAGATTGGATAAGTCCTATACACAGGGATATGCCTGCATTCTTCTTAAAAGATTTAAAATCTGGCTGGAATAATCCTGAACGAAAAGGGATCTCTATCGAACAGATTATCTGTCAAGTTTTTGGTAAAGTTGATGCACCAGGAAGAGCTAGGGATAACTGGTCCCATATCGGCAGTAGAGAGAAAAAAATTATCCATTCAACATCGATGCTAGCTGGCACCATCCCTGTTGCTGCCGGTGTGGCGCTCTCAGAAAAGATGCGTGGCAGCGATACTGTAGTAGTAACTTATAATGGAGAGGGCTCTACAGCTAGAGGTGATTTTCATGAAGCGATAAATTACGCTGCAGTTAAAAAATTACCCATGATTACGGTTATTGAAAATAATATGTGGGCTTACGGGACTCATGTATCAGAAGTATGTAACACTCCCGATGTAGCAGATAGAGCGAAGGGTTTTGATATTCCAGGAATCGTTGCTGATGGTCAGGATGTATTTGATGTTTACGATAAAATGTCCCAATTGGTAGAATACGCCAGACAAGGTAACGGACCCAGCATATTAGAATGTAAAACATACCGCGCATACGGTCATGGAGATCATGATGATAACAGGGCAGATAAATATAGACCGTCCGAAGATGTTAATTCTGGACGCAGTAGAGATCCGCTTGCTGTATGTAGAGAATATCTTGTTAATGAAAACATTCTTGGAAAAGACGATGCAAATCTGTATATGGCAGATAACAAGAGTGCATCTCAAGCTTCAGACGAAGATTTTCCTGAGGAAGTTATTAATTACCTAAAACAAGGTGTAGATTTTGCAATCAATTCCGGATTGCCAGAAGCAGAAGAAGGCGGAATGTGGGTTTTTAAAGAGTAGTAAATAGATTTTTAGAAAGGTTAAATTCATGAGCGTGGAACAAGCAGTAAAAACCAATTATCTCAATGCACTAAAACAAGCTATAGATGAAGAGATGGCAGCAGATAGTGAAATGATCTGTATAGGCGAAGATATAGCTAACCTGGGAGGAGCCTTCGGTGTTACTGAAGGTTTAGTGGATAAATATGGAAAATGGCGCGTGCAGGATATGCCCATTGCTGAGGAGTGCATCGTTGGTACGGCTGTTGGTGCAGCTCTAACTGGAAGAAGAGTAATGGCAGAAATGCAGTTTATAGACTTCATCAGCTGCGGTTTCGACCAGATTGTAAATAACTTAGCAACCTTCCATTATCGAACGGCCGGTGAAGTTCCAATGCCCGTAGTTCTACGCGGACCTGCTGGCGGCTACGGTGGTGGAGCTCTATACCACAGTCAGATGAATGAAGGTTGGTTCTGCCATTCGCCCGGATTAAAAGTAGTATGCCCTTCCACATCTTACGATGCGAAAGGATTATTGAAGGCTGCATTAAGAGATCCTAATCCGGTTATATTTTATGAGATAAAAGAACTCTACCGAAGAAAGGATTTAGAAGAAGAATTACCAACTACCGATTATATTGTTCCTTTAGGTAAGGCTACGGTGAGAAGATCCGGTGAACACATTACACTCGTCAGCTACGGTCAGAATATGTACCACTGCTATCAGGTAGCCGATATGTTAGCTAAAGATGGGTATAGCGCAGAGGTAATTGATATCCGTACACTAGTGCCACTAGATGAACAGACTATCATGGATTCCATTAAGAAGACTAGTCGGGTAGTAGTAGTAAATGAAGCACCACGAACTTGCGGATTCGCAGGAGAAGTGCTTGCTAGAGTTTGTGAAAATGCATTCGAATACTTAGATGCACCACCAGCTAGATGTACGAGATTAGATACACCGGTTCCTTGGGTAAAACCACTTGAATCGTTTGTACTACCAAGCGTAGAAAAAATTTACAACACCTGTATCCGTACGTTGAAGTATTAACTGTTAAGTGTTAGGCTCAACTCTATACGGTGTATTCCCGACATTATATACTGTTAGGATCCGAGAACTTAAAAATTTATTTTTGAAGCAATTACTTCAAATGTCGTCATGGTCCCCGAGAATATACAATCTCGGGGTGACAATTTTTCTTTCGAACCCAGGCTTAACAAATTTTCAATATAAACGACAGCACGCTCACACTAATGTCACCCGGGAAACATATAGTTCCCCTTCGAGGACGGAGCCGGAGTCTATGACCTTATCAAAAAACTATTCCAGATTTCGTATCGGCCGAATCGCGGTATTTTGAAACCAGATCGATAAAAGTAAATATATAAAACCAATAATTCTGAAACCTTATTATCTAACCTCAAAACTAAAATCGATATAAACCTCGAAAGTTCTATTCCAAGGCAACCTGATATCGATATCCTTAATCCCAGTCAGTCGACTATTGTCACCAACTGAGTAGTTCAAAAAGTTCTCTCTGAACAATTTATCAAGATGCTTTTTTAATCCTTCCCGGATGTCTTGTTCAAACTGAATCTTCATATCATCCGATAAACTGTACCGATTAATCCCGATCTTGCTAGCTTTTCTACGCGCATCCTCTCTAACAACATCTAGATACCCTGTATCATCTAATGCTCTATGTAGCATCCATTTCGCATGTGCTTCCCTATTACAGGATCGATTTAATTTTCTACACAGAATCTCCATGCAGAGTGGAGCGATTGCCGTACCCAAGGTATTACTGGCTGTATTCCAGGAATCGTATCCTGCTAATACTGGATAAATTTCATTACGCATCAACCATTTAATTAACTCCTGATTTCCGGTCTGCTTCGATCCTAATTTCTCCTTATTTGTATAGTCTAAATCTAAATCGGGTATCGAGCAGAGCTTTTTATTAAGCGTATATTTCTTCACTTTCTGTAGAAATTTCAGAAGTTCATCAGAACTGTTTTTGCCATTTACAAACAGGAATCCATCAGCCAACTTTTTATTGTCTACTACTCTACAACCCGCAATATCTAGCTGCTTTCGAACGCTTTCATTAATCGGAATAGATTCATACTTATTTACTAAACGAGGAACACTCTTGTTTGGGTACATTATTTTAATTACAGGATTTAACTGATACTTATCAAATAGAGCTCTAGCCAGAAGCGTACATCCAAGCTGATCTATCCCCTGCACATATTGAAATCTATCCTGTGAAATACTATCAGATTTTGCCATTTTCATCAGCTTTTCCGATTCATAAATATGCGGCCCTAATCGTTTAGCATCATCCTGACCCAATACATACATTAAGTTCTTTTTCTGTTTTAATTGCGAAACTATATATTTGTGAATCTTAAAATTACGTTTTCTCATCCTTAAAATAGATTCAAATTCATGCTTTGGAATTTTTTTTAATAAATCCTGAATTCCGTTAGAATTTCTGTCTACTTTTTCAATTTTATTCTTATAAGTGATACGTAGAGCGTTAACAATTTCTTTATAGTAGGAAGCATTCTCCTTTGTGTATGTAGGAGGTACCCTTGTTAATGATCCAAATAGGTAGATTGGTTTATTCTTGGCGATTAGAACATCTATACATTTTTTAATTCTATTTATTGCATCTTCTTGTGATATATTGTTTAATCTCGATTGTACCAGTCCACCATAGCAAATAGTGTCCAGTGATACAATAAAAGCATCACATTTAGAACGGTCGGCACCTTCAATCCAGCTAAGGATGTTATTAAAATCGGCATCCCGTTTATCGTTTCCTATGTTTTTTGTATCTGGCTGCAGTATTTCTATATCAGCAATATCCGCTATCAATTTCGGAAACTGCTCACAGCAGGGTCTGGTATCTAGAGGTATATAACCGATTATATTTTTACTGAAGATTATCTGAGGTTGTAATAGAAGTATTAACAAGAAGTAAAAAATATAATAATAATTTCTATCACCTACTGTTTTCATGTATTTATATTATAGGTGATAGAATAATTATTTTTATTTTAATATGCTTATAGTGATGTATTAGAACTGAATATCAATAATGAAAACATAGTACTGTTTTTGACTAGCAATTGATTTCTAGTATTATATAATATGGTTTTTACATTTATGCTTCCGCTTATATTGATGGTATAATTGTGTAGTGTTAAATATACATCGCACACAAACACTAATGTTATGCCCCTAAATTCATTTCGACATATTATATATCTATCAATCCAGTGCTAGTAACAGCATAATTCTATACATTTATCTATTTATTTAGAACCGTCTACAATCCCATTTATTAAGAAACTACCATGATTTTAGAAGTACAAGAGTTAAGAAAAGATTATGGGAATGATAATATTCTCAAAAACATAAATTTAAAAGTAAAACGGAACGAACGAGTAGCCTTAATCGGACCCAATGGCGCCGGTAAAACAACGCTATTGAAATGTATCCTAGGTGCAGAAGAACCTACAACAGGAAGAATACTGCTACCCCAAGGAGAAAGAATCGGCTACTTAAGTCAGCACCATCATTTTAATGATGAAAGTACCGTTTGGGAAATTATTTCTGAAAACGCAAATGAATATACTAATATTGAGAATGAATTAAATAAAATTGAAAAAGAGTTAGAATCTAATCCGTCTGATAATCTATTCGATAAGTATTCAGCTCTGCTAGAAAGAAAAGAACTACTTGAATCTAACAACAACACATATCAAATTCCCATCGTATTAAAAAAACTAGGATTCACGGAAGAAATGTACAATCTTCCAGCAAGAAAACTAAGCGGAGGTCAGAAAACCCGACTTCTTTTGGCTAAACTTATTATCGAATGCCCTTCCCTATTAATATTAGATGAACCTACGAACCACATAGATATCGATACCCTAGAGTGGTTAGAAACTTGGTGCAAAGAATACTCCGGCGCTATCCTCTTTGTTTCTCACGATAGATACTTCCTCGAAAACGTTGCTACAGCTATTGCTGAAATTAGAGATAATACAATCGCTTTTTATGATACAAACTACAATCACTATCTACAACTGCGGGAAGAAGAGTTTGAACGATTAGAAAAAACCATCGAACAACAGCATGAAGAAATAGAAAAAAAAGAAGAGTATGTTAGACGCTTCATTGCCGGTGAACGTAGCAAGCAAGCGAAAGGTAGACGTAGGCACCTAGAGCGGATGAAAGAGAATGCGCTTGAAAACCTCGAAGAACGAGAATGGAAACAGATTCAGTTCAAAGAGATCCAACGCAGCTCCGATATCGTTGTAGAATGTAAAAATCTATCTTTCGGTTTTGATAATAACATCCTAGTTAAAAATCTCAATTGGACCGTACGATGGCAGGAAAGATGGGGGATTGTTGGCGCTAACGGATTAGGAAAATCTACCCTTATCAAAAATATATTTGAAAATAATAAATCATTAGCCGGCAATATAAAACAAGGGAGTAATCTGCAATTAGGTTATTTTGCCCAAGACCATTTTTCTTCAGCATTCGATAATGATGCGCTAGAAAAATCTCCACTAAACTGGTTAGCAGATGTTTGCGATTTAACCAATCAGGCAGCTAGAGATATATTAGGAAAATTTCTAATATCTGGTGACGATGTATTCAGACCAATCACTTCCCTATCTGGTGGAGAAAGAAATAAGCTGGTACTTGCTAAGCTTTATGTAGAAAATCCTAATTTATTAGTATTAGACGAACCAACAAACCACCTAGATATAAATTCAAGAGAAGTACTGATTAATGCTCTAAACGATTATCAAGGCACGCTCATTATCGTTTCTCACGATAGATGGCTCCTGAATAAAGTAACTAACCATACCCTAGCATTTGAAGATAATAAAACAACCATGCAGTATCCTGGAAAATGGGAAGAGTACTACAATCATAAAAATAGTAAGCAAGAGACTACCCCGGAAGTAAAATCTAAAACAGTCAGCAATACTCCGAAAGCACCATCCCAATTCTCAGGATTGAGTCCTCGTGAAATTAGTAAAAAAATTCGTGATACTGAAAAACTATCGCAGGATCTATTAAGCAATATACAAGAATGGGAAACTAAAATATCGGATATTCAAAATGAGATGAGCTCTGGAAAAGATAATCTCGATTTCAGGCAACTAGGAATAGAGATTGCAGCTGCTGAAAAGGAATACAATACCATTATGCAAAAGTGGGAAAAAAATGAACAAGAACTAGAAGAACTGAAAGATCTGCAATAAACTACTTGAGAACGAGTACACTTATATAGTGAATTTACACAATACAGAAGAAGAAAAAGAACGTGTCTTTCTAGTGTTTGTTAATGAGAGAGATGAAGAGGATGAGCTTGTTGAAAACGAGCTTGTATCACTCTGCGAAACTGCTGGACTGGAAGTTACCGGATTTACTAGACAACGAGTATCCAGAACCACTAGTGCAACTTTCATTGGTAAAGGAAAAGTGGAAGAGATTAAAATGTACGCTAAAGACGATAAAGCAGATACAGTACTCTTCGATACAGAACTCTCTGGCATACAGATTAGAAACCTACAAGAAGCTATAGGTAAAAAAGTAGTAGATAGAACACAACTGATTCTTGATATATTCGCCCAAAGAGCAAACACCAAAGAGGGTCAGTTGCAAGTAGAATTAGCACAGCTCAGCTATATGATGCCTAGACTGATGTCTGTCTATACTAAGTTTGAAAGACAAAAAGGTGGAATCGGATTACGCGGACCTGGTGAAACCAAACTTGAAACTGATAGAAGAATGGTGAAAGATAAAATCACCAAGCTAAAACGTGAGATCGATCATGTAAAAGGTACTAGAGACAGACTCCGTGAAGAGCGCAGAAAGAATCCATATCCTTTTGCAACACTGGTAGGATATACCAGTGCTGGTAAGTCTACACTCATGAACACCTTATGCAAAACCGATCTTCTTGCAGATAAGATGCTCTTTGCTACACTAGATCCTACCACCAGAAGAATCCCTCTTGAAGATGGATATAGTATATTCTTAACCGATACCGTAGGATTTATTCGTAAATTACCTACCCACCTGATTGCCGCTTTTAGGGCTACATTGGAAGAATTTGTCCACTCCGATTTTTTCTTGCATATCGTAGACCTTAGTCATCCAGAATGGGAAGTGCAATTTGCAGCTGTTAACGAAACTCTAAAAAAACTAGAAAGCGAAGATAAACCCTGTATTATTGTTTTTAATAAGATAGATGCTTTAAAAGATGAAACATTCACTCAGCATCTCTTAGAGACTCACCCTAATAGCGTTGCAATATCGGCTAAAGAAGGTACTGGCATAGATAATCTGTTAACTCATATCACAGACTATGTTAAAAAACAGCTTATTAAGTTTACTGCGGTTATTCCCTATGCCAATAGCGAATTTGTAGAGCAGTGCTATAAATATGGCAGGGTAATAAATGTCGATTATAAAGATGATGGTATTTATATTGAAGCAGAACTTACACCGGAGATGCATAATAAAATATCAAACAAATTAGCCATCTGCTAAGTAGAAAATGAAAATTTCAGAGTGGATACAGTTTGCAAGGCACGAATTAGAGAAGGCAGGTATCGAGAGCAGTTTGCTAGAAGCTCAGTTATTAGCAGCTCATGTGATGGAAAAATCTAGAGCGTGGGCGCTGGCTCATTCGAATAATAGTATAAATGCAGAAAAATGCCTCCCTATTCTAGCAAGAAGACTGAAAAAAGAGCCGCTACCTTACATACTAGGCTATAAAGAATTTTACGGAAGAAATTTTACAGTAAACAATTCTGTCCTAATCCCTAGAAACGATACAGAAACACTGATTGATGCTGTATTGAAAGGAAGTAGTAAAGAAGAATCTCTGGATGTGCTAGATATTGGAACGGGCAGTGGTTGTATTGCTATTACCCTAGCACTAGAGTGCAAGAATTGGCACATTTCGGCTTCGGATATTAGTATAGAGGCTCTTAAATTAGCCATTGGGAATGCAGAAATATTGAATGCAAAAGTCGACTTTTATGAATCGAATCTCTTCCAGAATTTACCCGAAAAGAAGTGGAACATCATAGTTAGCAATCCACCTTATATTGACAAAAACGATCCTGAAGTAGAAACTACTGTTCACAATTTCGAACCTCATCAAGCTCTGTATGCTGATAATAACGGACTCTATTTCTACCAGCAACTAGCACATAAATCTAAAAACTATTTAACATCTAACGGATCTATCTATTTAGAAATAGGTTATCAACAGAAATCAGAAATCATGAAGGTATTTGTCAGCCAAGGATGGCTATACAGGGAAACTATAAAAGATCTATCGGGAAGAGATAGAGTGATGGTATTTGAGGTTCTTTGAAAATTATAAACCTGTATCTTTTAACTTATAATTCCGATTTCTCTATATAAAAAGTTTATAGCATCCTTAATCCAAGAAGATACTCGGTCATCGATATCTCCCCAAATGTACAGTGGGATTATATTCTGAAAATTACTCTGCTTTTTATTTCTATTATGATACTCCTCAAGATTGTTCTTCGAAACATTAAATTGCACAGCTCTGCTTATCCACTGGTTTGCTAATTTTAATCCCAAATCCGACTCTGGCGATTCGTCTATATTCTCTAATATTTCATCAACCGTATTGTCTATCATATTTTTAGCATGCAAATAGTTTGCTAAAATTTCTTGCCCTGCATCATTTTCAGTGTTATGCTCATTTTCACTTATTTTTTTGCAACTACAGATTGTTTCAACCATACTGAGAATTCTTTCATTTTTTGAAATAAATTCATAATCTACTCCATCTATTATTTTATTTAAATTATTAAATTCATTAGCACTTTCAAAAAGATTCTTTTTATGCATTTTCAGTACTATAGATATCTGCATAATTTTATCATTATCATTAAGACCCAGATTTTCAAAATACTTAGTGATGTACTTAAGAGTAGTCTCTGTTTTTTTAAGAGACACAATTTTTTTCGCAATGTTAGATAACTGAATATTAAATAGCTGAAGCAGATCTAGGTTGTCATGAAAAATCTCTTTAATCTGCTTTAAATTACAACCTAACGACTTCAATGCTAATATCCTGCATAGTTTGTTAAGCTCAACTACTGTATACATACGGTAGTTATTTTCACAGCGAAAAGATGGTGATAACAACTCAATGCTATCATAATACTGCAATGCTCTAATCGAAACTCCAGTAATTTTGCTGAAATCGTTGATTTTCCAATAATTCTCTCGAACTTCAGCAATGTTATTCATTCAAAGACTCCACAAAATTATATATTGAGTTATTACGTTGCGTTAGGGTCAAGTGATAATTTATGTTTAGTAGATAAAAAGTAAAATATATATCATTTTTAATAGAGAAATAAATAGTAAATGATATATATTACAGAAGAATTGAATAGTAATGTTTAACAAAAACGGGTATGTTTATTCTATTTAAAATAAATTACCTGGTTCAATTGATTCTTCAGAGATTTCTAAATGATTATAAGCGAGTTGAGTTGCACATCTACCTCTCGGTGTGCGTTGGATGAGCCCCTGCTGTAAGAGATAAGGCTCTACTACATCTTCTAGTGTACCCGTATCTTCACCAGTACTGGCCGCAAGAGTATCCAAGCCGACTGGTCCACCCTTATACTTCCCTATCAAAGTAGAGAGATACATGATATCTAATCTGTCTAAACCAAGGCAATCAACCTCTAATGCATTCAGTGCTCTATCTGCAAGTTCTGCAGTAATAGTATCCATATTAGCTACTTGGGCAAAATCTCTAATTCTTCTTAATAATCTATTTGCTATACGAGGAGTACCTCTTGCTCTACGAGCTAACTCCCTGGATCCGCCAGAATCTATGCTATAACCCAGAATATCCGCCGATCGTTTTATAATTTCATCTAGGGCAGATGTTTCATAATACTGAAAATGGAGTATTATACCGAACCTATCACGCAGCGGACCGGTAAGCAATCCTTGTCTAGTAGTGGCACCCACAATGGTGAACTTAGGAAGATCTATCCTTACCGATCGCGCGGCAGGACCCTTTCCTATCATGATATCCACTTTAGAATCTTCCATAGCCGGATAAAGAATCTCTTCAACAGTTCTATTGAGGCGATGTATCTCATCAATAAATAGTACTGAACCCGGTTCTAAATTAGTAAGAACCCCAACTAAATCGCCTGGACGTTCAATGGCGGGTCCGCTAGTGACATGAACCGTATTCTCCATCTCTAAGGCTACGATATTAGCCATAGTTGTTTTTCCCAATCCAGGAGGACCGTATAAAAGAGTATGATCTAGACTCTCTCCACGTTGCTGTGCAGCCTTAAGGAATACATCCAGATTCTCTTTTAACTTTTTCTGACCTATAAATTCGGATAGTTTGCGGGGTCTTAACGATAATTCAGCGCTCTCGTCACCAGGTTGTTTTGTTGTAGAAATATCTTCATTTTGCATCATTTTCTCATCTCCTTAAGCGCAAGTTTAATCTGCTGCTGAATAGTAAGTTCATTAACATTTTCGATATTATCTTTTAATAATTGAGCAGCTTTTTCTGCTTCGCCTTTTTTATAGCCTAAACTAAGCAGAGCATCTATCAGGTAGTTATTCATTTCCACTACAGCCTTTCTTGGTGCATAACTCTCTATTAGCTGTTTACCAAATAACTCATCTAGCTTCCCTTTTAATTCAAGGATAATTCTTTCAGCTAACCTAACGCCTACCCCGGATACTTCTTTTAGTTTTTTTGTATCCTGAGTAGTTATGGCATGTATGGTTAAATTATCTCCCAGCTCACCTATTATGGCCATTCCTAATTTGGGTCCGCAACCTTTAACTTCAATAAGTTTATCAAAAAGATCTTTAGATTTCCTATTTAGAAATCCGTATAGAGTAACACTATCTTCCCGGAATATTTGCCTAATGTATAGCTCTACTTCTTTATCTAAATCTACCTCTTCAGAACATATTCCCTCAGGAATATAAACTTCATAACCTACATCATGGACATCTAGTATCATGTAGGGCGGATGGTATTCAGAAACAAATCCTTTTAATTTTGCAATCATCAACTATAAACATACCTTATAGTTTTAACGCATGAAATATTCCAGAGCTAACAGAGTATTATATTCGGAAGTATAATATATTGAAGATGAGTAGCTTGAAGTTTGTGCATAATGCAATTGGAGTGGACGAGGCAGGAAGAGGCTGCTTGGCTGGTCCGGTAGTGGCAGCAGCTGTGCTGCTTGATGAGAATTATGATTGGAGTAGCTTAAACGATTCAAAAAAACTCTCAGAGAAAAGAAGGGATGAATTTTACTTGGAAATAGTGAATCATTCAAAATATAGTATTATTCAAAAATGTAATAAAGAGGTAGATTCTCTAAATATTCTTCAAGCAACTTTACTGGCTATGAGTGAAGCAATCCATTCCCTAAGCTGTCCGGATGCACCTATCCTCATAGATGGAAATCAGGTGCCACCAAATATCAGAGCACCGTATGAATGCATCCCTGCTGGAGACGCAAAAATAATCAATATAGCTGCGGCTTCTATTTTAGCTAAAGTTACCAGGGATAAGCTTATGAAAGAGTATGCTTTGAAATTCCCTGAATACTCTTTTGAAAAACATAAAGGTTATGGAACGAAAGATCATTTAGATGCCCTCAAACAATACGGTCCGTGTGATATTCACCGTTTTTCATATGCACCAGTAAAAAAATTAATTAGGTTGTATTAAATCTAGTATTTACTACAAAAAACTTACTTTAGTTCTTCATAATAATAGATGTAGATCCACGAAATTGTTCCATCTTTATGAAAGCATCCTCAAACAGAATTAATACTCTAACAACACTCTACTATTCAAGGGTAGATTTTGCATTTATAACAACTTTTTCCGAAGCAATGAAGGCCGCATTTATAGTAGGCCTCATCACTCACCTAGGAGGATCGGAATTCTGGATTAATCTATCAGTGGCTATCTCAAGTATCATAGGGATACTCCAAGTTCCTGGTACTTTTATTGCTAGAACACTTCCCTCTTATAAGCCATTTGTACTATACACTCAGGCAGCATGGAGATTGCTCCACATTCCTCTCATATTCCTTCCTTTTCTTCCTGTGCCTACATATGGAAAATTATCACTCCTCGTCTTCTTTTTAGCAATAGCATCAGCAGGATATCAGATAAGCATGCCTGTGTTAAATGAATGGCTATCACAGATTGTGCCGCCTAGCTCCAGAGGATGGTTTTTTAGTAAAAGAAACTCTGTTGCTGCTGGTGTATCTGCATGCGTGGGTTTATTAGGTGGTTTATTAATAGACTATTTTAAGAGTATAGGTCAGACCTCCCTCGGATACAGTGTTCTTTTTACAATTCTTATTTTAGCTGCATCATTGAGCCTTTTAAACTACAGAAAGATGTCCGATCACCCTAGAGAACGGATTGAGAAGTTCTATTTTAGAGACATGCTTAATGCATTCACCCTCCCTGTTCATGACTACCGATTGCGACAGTTCCTCTATTTCTCTATGGCATTTACTAGTGGCTTGTATTTTACTGGAAACCTATATACGGCTTACGGACTTAAATTACTCCACATGCCAATATCTTTCTTCCAAATTACAGGCATGGCTCAAGGGCTAGGCTACATACTTAGTGCCAAAATGTGGGGATTCCTCGCAGATAAATATGGAAATAAACCCACTCTGGTTATCATCAGTATAGGATCATTTTTCACACCGCTCGGATGGTTTTTCTGCTATCCTGATAACTTAGTACATAACTTATCAGTACTCATTACTACTCACTTGCTAAGCGGTCTGTTCTGGTGCGGAGCTATAACTTGTCAATTAAACTTATTATTTGCTGTTAGCAACAAAGATAGACTCTCGGAAGCCATTACTGTTGGAATGTTTATCCAGGCACTAGTTACTGGTTTAGCACCATTTACTGCCGGGATACTCATCGTTCAGCTAATGGAGCATTTGGATGTTACAACGTCTTACTATATAATTTTTGCAATCGGTATGTCTTTTAGGCTACTTGCAGCATATCTTGTTACTAGGGTTGATGAAGAAGGATCTATCCCTATAAAAGAAACTTTAAAACAACTAAAAAGCCTATCTCCAAAAGGTTACAAAGCCTTCCGCGATCTAGCTAAAAGCAGTGATGTTAAGACCAGAGAGAAAGCAATCGCCAGCGTAGGCTTGTCACAACTTACGTTAGTTACAGACGTAGTAATAAAAGCATTAAAAGACCCCGCACCAAGAGTGCGTAGACAGGCTGCAGTTACATTAGGAAGATTGAATCAGCCAGACGGAACTAATGCCCTCATCGATATATTGCTTAACTATCCAGATTTAGTTGAAAACGAAACAGTGGAAGCCCTAGGGACTTTTGGAAACAAAACAGCTGTAGATTCTTTAATAGCATACTTAGAAAATCCGAAAACATCCCTTAGAAGATCGGCAGCTAAAGCATTAGGAAGAATCGGTGATCACCGTGCAGTTCCTTATTTATTGAATATTACACAAGAATCATCAGATCCAGATTTGAAACGGTCGGTACTGCAATCTCTAAGAATATTAGAAGCTAGCGAAGGGTTACCATTAGTCACGGAATCTTTACATGATGAGGCTACTAGTGTTAGAATTGCTGCTGCAGAAGCCGTTTCAGAACTAGAGTTGTATGAGGCAGCACCTATGCTCAGAGAAGCCCTTATAAATCACATAGACGAATCTTCCAGTGAAATTTGTTATGCACTAGGGTGCGTAGGCAAGATAGACGATATTCCTCTAATGCTGATAGTAGCTAAAAATACAAGCAATCCAGTCTCTAGGCGAAGGTGCATACTAGGTATAGCAAAACTTCTAAAATGTGAGTCTATATTCTATTCATTCTTATTGCTAGAGGGTATGGATAAAGATAGTACTATCTTAGACTTATTCGGCAATAAAATAAAAACAAGTAAGCGTCTTAAACAATCTTTAGATGCCTATTATGATGGAAACGAGACAGAAGCTCTAGACTTAGTATCACAGTATGCAAAGGATGAAATTATTAGTAATTTAGCAGATAATCCTATAGAAGATACATACCTTCTTGCTATTAGTTATCTATCTAATAAATGGCACAAAAAGAAATAATAAGAATACTATTTCCTAAACATAAGATGCTTGCATAATTATATCATTGCTAAAAAACAATATCAGCTTAGCAGCGGCAATATTCCGTTTTGTGCTATTTTGTTAATATGAGTAAGTTATTTAAAAATATATATATAATATCAATTTGTTTATCTGGCATAAGTAACGCATGTTTTTGCGCAGAGGCAGAAATCGGGTCTTCTAGCATGAAAGTTTATTTTAGTAGATTGCAGCAGGTTTTTAATAGCCAGCTTTCGGATATAGATGAAAACAATCCCATAGATGCCACATTATTATCTTATCAACTTCTTAAAAACTATTTAGAAAAATGTATAGAAATAAAAAACGAAGGAATCAATGAAATGGAATTGCTTGATATATTAAATGAGACTAATTGTAAATTAAATGAAATTACACAACTCTCAGAAGTAGTAAAGAATATCAATATTGCGCTTTTTAAAAAAACTGGTATTGGAATTAAAACTTTTCCTGATAGCAATATATTTGATGTAGTATCTACAGCGTCTTCAGAATTAATTCATGGCATATTACATAGTGACGACATGCTGAAGTTGCTCAGAAATCCATATACAAAAATTCAACTAAAGCTGATTATAGATACAAGAAAAAAACGAGTTATTATTCCAAAACTTAACATTAATAAAAGGGCTCGGTCCGTTGCGGCTACTGCTCAAAATAATCGATCGGTTCGTGCCCGATTAGAAAGTTTATCAATAATAGATTTGCCTCAAAAACCTGTATTCATGGATGCTGAAAATACCTCTGAATTAATACCAGCATCTATATCAAGCCCAGGTATATGAACGAGGAGGATTAAATATTCATTAACGATTCATTAGCATAGGCATCAAGCGTATAATCGGCACCCTCACCCTTCGCTAACCTGTACGATCCTGCAATCCCGATCATTGCAGCATTATCTGTACACAAAGAAAAATGAGGAATTGTTATTCCTATGCTTTTTTTCTTACACTCCTCTCTCAGAATTTCTCTAAGACGAGTATTGGCTGCAACGCCACCTACAACAGTAACATGATTTACCTTCATTTCTTCACATGCTAGTAATAACTTCTTAGAGAGAGTTTTCGCTACTACTTCCTGTATAGATGCCGCAGCATCTTTAATGTCAATATTAGATCCTTCTTTTTCTACAAGCCGGAGAACTGCTGTTTTTAATCCGCTAAAACTAAATGCGTATTTATCCCCCAATTTTGCTTCAGGAAGTCTATATCTAGCTTTATCTCCATTTACAGCGGCATCTTGTAAACTCTTCCCACTAGGATACTCTAATTTTAGCAGTCTGGCAGCTTTATCCAATGCTTCCCCAGCCGCATCATCTAGCGTGCTTCCTAATATTTTATAATTTCCAGGCTCTTCAACATAGATAAGCTCTGTATGACCTCCCGATGCCACCAAGCATATATGTGGAAACGCTGGAAATACATCCTGATCTGAGAGTTTAGCCAGAGTACTAAGTACATGACCCTCGTGATGGTGTACACCTAGTATAGGAATCCCTAATGAGAGTTTTAGCGCTTTCGCAGCAGACACCCCAATGCTAAGAGAGCCGATTAATCCTGGCCTGTTAGTTACTACACATGCACTGATATCATCCTTAGGTACATTAGTTGCTTCCAACGCTTCATCAATTACTGGCAGGATAGATAGCAAGTGTTCTCTTGCAGCCATTTCAGGCACAACTCCCCCCCATTTTTTGTGGAGATTACATTGTGAACTAATAATATTAGAAAGTATTCTATTTTCATCTAATATTGCAGCACAAGTATCATCACAACTTGTCTCTATAGCTAATAATTTTCCAGGATAAAAATCTATCTTCATTAATTTTATACAATGATTCTAACTTATTTTGGAAATAACATCAATCCATCTAGCCCACACTTTATTCTGTTTCAGAAGCTCGCCAATAGCATCTGGATAATTTGGTCTCATAAAATTTTTATGAGTCTGGAGACGCATCTCTTCCCTTTTGAAAAAATTACCACCATTTAACAATAACTTTTCTTTTAATTCATATGCCAATATGTTAAGCTTTATACTCTGACTTCTAAATACATTTAAAACATTTTTTTTCGTTATTCTATCAGACGAGTTTAAGTATCTAACCTCTATGTTATCTCTATTTAAAAAAGTTCCTACTTTTGGAAACATTGTTAAGTAGGTATGATAGAAAGGGATCTCGAATATGGGCCCGTCATATATCTGGTTAACCATGAAGTTCGTAGCATCATGATCTATATGCCCCTGTTCAAAGGCACCACACGCAATTCTATCAGGTTTAATATCTTGTATAATTTTATTAAAACTATCTTGAAGATTTGGAATATCTTCTAAAATATAACCATCTCTACCGTCTAAGAAGAACAGATTCTCTTCAGGGACTCCTAATATTTTAGCTGCAAGGATCGATTCCTTTTTTCTTAAGTGAGTGTGGTGGGTCCAGCTTAGATAAACCTGGCAACCTTTGCTTGTTAATTGTTTAATCCAGGAAGCGATAAAAATTTCATCATCTGGATGTGTGAGGCAGAACAACCACTTTAAATTAAGATTGTCGTCAAATGCAGTCATGTTATATTTTCTTTCAATTTAAATATGTTAATATTTTAGCATATTCTAGTAAATATAACATCTAAAGCATCAATGATAGCCTCTACAGGTATAAATTCTACTCCACGTTTATCGAATAAACATCTTGAAATCTGACCATATGGACAGCACACTTCCGGATTAGTGCTACTATAGATGCTGATTGCAGGAACTTTCATGCTAGCAGCTAAGTGAACTAGAAGTCCGTCCATGCCAATGCAGGCATTACTTAACGAGACGAGAGCTACTAATTGTTTCAAATTAATCTTACCAGCAAGAGAGTATACATTTAGTAGTTTATTATCTATGAGAGAATTATAAAAATACTCTAAGTAAGGGGTGTTTTTTCCAACCAGAATACATACGATTCCTCTATCCGCCAGCAACTGCATTAATTTTAAATATCTATACATTTCCCAGGAATCGTTTTCATATTCAGCTTCCGGGTTCAGAAGTACAAAATTATGTATAATCCCCATCCCATTTAATTTAGATCGTATAGAATTAATATCTTCATAAAGTGGCTGAATAGGAAATTCTGCTGCATGCATTCTTCCACCAGCTGCTCTGGCAACATCTACATATCTATCCGTTACATGAGTGGAGCTGCTATCAGGAACTACTTTAGAAGAAAACAGTGTAGCGATACTAGCGGCGTTATAAACTGTAAAACTCCTGTTATACTGATACCTTCTTATAGCCAGTGAGGAAAGAAAATCGCCATCCAAATTTAGTACTAGATCGTATTTTTTTTTTGTATAGGATCTAAACTTTAGAAATCTACTTTTTCTTAGCAGTTGAATAGAATCAATTGCAGTATTACATTCTAAGATGCTTTCATATCTCGCATGGGTCGCCCAGGTTATCTCTGCATCAGGGTATCCATTTCTAAGAGCTTGTGCAACAGGAAATGCTAATAATAAATCTCTTAAGTTTCTATATTTATAGATAAGAATTTTTTCCATACTGGGTAGTACTGATATCCTTCTGGTATACATTAAAGGATACTTTATCAAGCCATTAAATCAGAACGTTTTCTCTACTTTATAAATATTCTCAACTACTAAAGGTGTTGCAACATTACATCTTTCTATGCAAATATGTAACTAGGTACCAACTATTATGAGTAACGTTACAAATAAAATAAAATTCTTCACATTAGTGTGTATATTTGTAACTAGAGTAAATTGGACAGAAATTGATAGCAATGTTAACAATACAGAAATATATCCAGTTTATGCTCATAACGAATGGATAAACAGATTGGGCTTATCCGATTTACTAGAGAATACAAAAAAAAATTCTGAAAGAACGCCCATATACTATACAACACAATCTGCATATGATAAAAAAAATATTATATTGAACAATCCCGCTAATGTTAGTTCCAGTAAGTTAATTTTTTTGATACAGAATAATCCAGAAATCAGAAGATCACCCCAAAAATTAGGCATCCTACGTAATATTAATTTTAATTTGGTAAAGATGCACACGCAATATGCATCTCTAAACAACAATTTTGATAACAACGAATTAGCTTTTCTAGAATACAAGCCTATTGATAAAAGAACCATTGCTGCAACCGAGGTTTCACTAGCCCTAAACAATAGATGGAATTTAATTGGGGGATATTCTAATGTAGTAAAGGAAGAATCGGAAGATAGAGAAAATGGAGTTCTTGATATAAATAGTTGGTTTGGAGGACTAAAATATCATCGTAACTCATTCTCACTCCTTGCCGGGGTTCAGTATAATGAGAATGGAACTATATATGATGATGATACAAATTCCATTATATCTGATGACAAAGTAAAATATGCCTTAGCAGGTTCTGCGCATTATACACTGAATCCGTTTGTTAAGCTTTCTGCAACTGGTAGTGTAGCAACAAGTTCTATCAAAACGATAGAAGATAAGTTAACGTATCTTGCATCTGGTGAACTTTCCCTTGCTCCATCAGATAGTCTAACACTCTCCTTAATGTTACATACTAGCTTCGATAACAAAAAGAGAGATAAAGATAATTCAGAACTCACTAACTTGAAGTGGCAGAGTAGCCTACATGCAAAATATAAATTATCCCAGAATATTAACTTGCTGTTGGGAATGCAAAGAAAGGCTGATGAATTCCAAAAGTTATTCCCTTCTACATTTAAAGATATATCAGATAATTATCAACCTTTATTCCAGATTGTTATCAATCTATAACCATTATTCTCACATGATTAAAAGACAACAGTTCATCTCAGAAATAATATATCTGCTTGAAGAAGAGTACGGTAAAAATCTTCCGACAAGATCTTACACCGCCACTGAAGAATTAGTAAGCTGTATACTTAGCCAGAATAGCAACGATAAAATCACCTTCCCTACTTTCGATAAACTACGAAAAGAGTATCCTACATGGGATAATCTACTAAGCGCTGGATATGAAAAAATATACTCTATTGTTAAACCGGTTGGTTTAGCTCCGCAAAAAACGGCAAATATTATAAAATGCTTACAAATAATTAAAACGCAGACTGGCGATTATGAGCTAGATTTCCTAAAAAACATGGAACCTCTTCATGCAAGGAGATGGCTAGAGAATCTTCCTGGAGTAGGACCCAAAACAGCAACAATAGTCCTCACATTTGGCCTTGGATTCGATCTGATTCCTGTAGACACACATATACACCGCGTCTCTAAACGATTACATCTAATACCACAAACAATGGATGCCAATAAAGCTCACGACTATCTTCTAGAAATTATTCCTGATCGATACCGATTTCCCCTCCATCAACTTCTTATTGTACATGGTAGAAATACTTGTACGGCCAGAAATCCGAAATGTAAAGAATGTCCGATAAAGGAACTCTGTCCAAGCACTACAGTTTAACAGTTATACATACATTAAAATGGTATAACATATTTATGAACTATCAAGCACCTAGAGGAACTTATGACAGACTCCCCCAAGATTCTAAAGCATGGGAATATGTTATACGTCAATTTCAATCTATTGTAGAGAGCTATGGATACGGTGAAATTTCCACGCCTATGTTTGAAGAGACTGAACTATTTATACGCTCCAGCGGTGATACTAGCGATGTTGTTAGCAAAGAGATGTACACTTTCACCGATAAGGGAGATAGAAGCCTAACACTGAAGCCTGAAGGTACTGCCGGAGTTGTAAGAGCCTTTAATCAGCACAAAATAGGTGCTCAGGGCGGTATTCACAGATTCTGGTATTTTATCCCCATCTTCCGTTACGATAGGCCCCAGAAAGGAAGGTGCAGACAAGGTCATCAGGTTGGTTTAGAACTTTTGGGAAGCGATAGCGTTTATAGTGATGCAGAAGTTATTGATATTACTACAAAATTTTATCGTGCATTAGGCATTGATAATGTTACCGTTTTCATAAATAGTATAGGGTGTGAGAATGCGAGAAAACAGTACGCAGAGGCCATACTCCAACATGTAGCAACTTATCTTTCTACAAAAGATGAAGAATTTAATAGTAAAACGAGAAAAAATCCGCTCCGATTACTGGACAACAAAGATCCGGAAATTAAGGAACTAATGAAAAGTGCACCAAAAATTGATGCCTATCTATCCGAACACTCTAAAGATAGATTTAACAAACTAAAGCAAGTTTTAGATACATATGGCATTAACTATCAGGTAGATAGCACACTAGTACGCGGATTAGATTATTATAATGAGACTGTTTTTGAAGTAACATCCGATACCATCGGAGCACAAAGTTCTTTATGTGGCGGTGGAAGATATGACAACCTAGTAAAACAACTAGGTGGACCCACTACGCCTAGCTGTGGGGTAGCCATGGGTATAGAGAGAGCTCTACTGGTTATGCCTGAACGTGAATACGAACAGTATAATCTAGATTTTTTCTTTGTTGCAGCAACAGATTCTGGTATGAACAAAGTTATAGAGCTAAGTAATAAAAAAAGATTAAAAGGTTACAGATGTAACTTCGATCTAGACTTCAGGAATATCAAACAGCAAATGAAATTAGCTCATAGATTGAATAGTAAGAACGTGGTTATCATCGGTGATGACGAACTAACTAAAAGTTCTGTTACAGTTAAAAACATGGAAAACGGTGATCAGTTATCCATTAGTGAGACCGAATTTTTAACAAATGATGTTGGAGCTAATTAGCTCCAACATCTACGAAAATTATTATTCTAAATGTTTAAAGTCTTCAAACATTCCGTCATCCATAACTCCTATCTGTATAGGTGTTACTGAAACATAACCTTTAGAGATAGTATCGATATCGGTCCCCTCTTCATGCGGATCCATCTCTACTACAGATCCGTACCAGTAATAAGGTTCATTCCAAGGATCCAACCTTTCTAACATTTTGTTAGCATAAACTCTTTTCCCGCTCTGTGTAATTTTAGTCCCTAATATCTCTTCAGAAGATATTGCTGGAATGTTTACATTTAACAGGGTTTGTTCGGGAAACTTAGTGTTCATAATTTTATCCCAATTATCATCAAGCCATTTCTTACCTGTTTCAAAATGTGCAGGCGCGCTGGATGCAAATACCCCCATGGATAGAGCTACACTTTTTATATGGGAAAGAGTTGCTTCAATAGCTGCACCTACAGTACCACTTGATGTAATATGAAAACCAATATTTGGACCGTTATTGAAGCCGCTTAGCAATAGATCGCAGCCATCAGGCCAGCCTACATTAAGACCAACCACTACGCAGTCGGCAGGGGTACCGTTTACTTCATATGCTTCTGCATTAGTAAATCTATTCTCTACTTTTCTGGCCCTTAGACACTTATAGAGCGTAATAGCTCTACTGCTACCGCTCCGCTCTCTGTCTGGAGCAAAAACCTTTACTTCACCGTATTTAGATGCTACCTCTACCAAGGCTTTAATACCTGGAGCGTTGATACCATCATCATTTGTAATAAGTATTCTCATAGTAAATATATTATTCCGTATAATTATATATTCTTCTCTAATTGATAAAATCCTCTTTTAGATATTATTTTTCATATTAAAAAGTATAAATAATATATGGAATACCATAGATATGCGTGTAGACAGTCTACTCGATATTCTCTATCCCCCAAAATGTGCGTTGTGTGGGTTATTTCACTCAGACTCTCTATGTGAGTCCTGTATTAATGAAATGATCCCATACGACCCACTTACGACCGCCTTCCCTTCCCATAATTTAATTCAATCATTAACTAACATTTTCGTTTACACTGGTAGAGCAGCACAGGCTATAGGATTGTTGAAATATTCTAGAATCACTTCCCTGGCATCACCACTCAGTAACTTAATTTTAAATAAGCTTTTAGAAGAAGGACTCTATCAAAACTGCATTATTACAGCTGTACCACTTCATTATAAAAAAAATCATTCTAGAGGATTCAATCAGTCGGAGCTACTATGTTGCTCACTCAAAGAAAAAAAAGAGTTAAATATTAGTTTTGATATCATTAAGAGAACGAAAGATAGTTTGCCAAAGGCCGCAAACTCAGTGCATACTAGGAAATATGAATCATGCAATCCGTTCATTTGTAGTAAAAAATTAAATGGTGAGGACATCCTAGTTATCGACGATGTTTATACAACAGGCTATACTTCAAATATGTGTGCTGAGGCTCTAAAGAAATCGGGATCGGGAGATGTTCATATTCTTACTTTTGCTAGGAGTTAATTATACAACACTTACAATACCACGGTTTTTTCTTCTTCCGCGGTATTAGATTTAGCAATTTTAGAAGGCATAACCAACTTTAAATAGTGTTTTTCAATCAGATTTTTAAATAAACCTATAGCCCTTTCTTCCCTTTCACCTAACGTGTAGTGTAAATTATGCCTAAAGTAATTGTCTGCATTATCATTATTTCTAAAATAATTATTCATCATATTAGAAAAGAGGTCTACTTTAGATGTACCTATCTCTTTCGCCTCTGATAAAATTTGGTACAGCTTTTCGTCGTAAGTTTTATACTGCCAAAGAGCCCATACAAAAGGAAGATCTGTGTATTTATTCCAGAGTTCACCTAAATCATAGATATAATATTTTTCAGAATTTTTTGAGACTCTTTCGGAGATACATTTATCTCCAATAAGTAGAGCTGCATCTGTATATCGTAAATTTTCACTTACTGTACCAGGACGTATACGGAATGCTACATTTTTATTGATGTATTCATTGAAAAGAATCTGACATAATCTGATTGATGTTTGCGACTGAGTAGTTAATGATACCGTTGAAATATCCTCCAAAGGCACTTTACTAAATAATGCTACACTATACACAGTGCGGTCGGAACAGATTCCTATATTTTTATAATAGTGGATATCATCATTCTCTAACGAAAAACAACTAGACATTAATATAGCATTGTATCTATTAAAACAATCTACACTAATCTCTCCAGGAAGAACACTGTCTATAACAATATGCTTACAAGAATAATTATATAAATGATATACAAGTGGTTGTACATTTATAAATGGTGGATGACATATGTAATATGGTTCGGAATTTTTCATGTAATTTGTATTGTAAGCCTATTTATTATACTGCGTATCCCAGTATTTTTACCATTGACCGCTTATTATTTATTCCATGATTAAAATAAAATATTAGATTAGTATAATTTTTCAACGCATTTAATATAATATCTCCAAGAAATATGTTTGGAGATATTATATTATGCTTACTGCAAGGTTGTCTATTGAAGAGAATTTCTCAACCTAATACGGGTGTTGAACTCTTTTTATCGTTCTTCTTTACACTGGTATTATTCAATTCGCGCGTTAATTTTTCTATAGGTTCTAGTTCTGGAATATCATTTCCAGATGCCATTCCCAAGTCTTTTAACTTTCTTATCTGAGGCATGACCATCCTTTCCATCGATCCCACTGAATCGTTATAAGCCTTTACGCTTCTATCTAAGTTCAAGCCAACCTTCGAAAAGTGTTCGGCCATAGTTCCCATTCTATTGTAAAGATCGGTAGCCATACTGCTTACCTTAATTGCATTTTCTGCTATCTTCTCCTGCCTCCAGCCATAGGCAACAGCTCTTAACAGTGCGATAAGGGTCATAGGTGTGGCTATTAGAACTTTATTTTCTGCACCTATCTCAATAAGAGAGGGATCCTGTTCCAGGGCTGCAGAAAATATAGGCTCACCTGGCAAAAACATAACTACAAATTCTGGTGCTGGCGTAAACTGTTGCCAATAGCTTTTCGCACTCAACTGCAATACATGTCTTTTCACCTGAACCGCGTGTTCTTTTAATTTTTGAACCTTTAATGTATCATCTTCCGTCTCGATAGCCGTTAAATAAGCATCTAATGCAACTTTGGAATCTACAACAATATTTCTATCATTTGGGAGCCGTACTATTAGATCTGGCCTCAACTTCCCTTCTCCACCTTCAGAAGATACTTGCTGCTCGAAATCACAATATTCGATTAATCCGGCTAGCTCCACTACTCTTCTAAGCTGTATCTCTCCCCATCTTCCCCGCTGCTGAGGAGCCCTTAATGCCGTGACCAGATTCCTTGTTTCCGATTGTAATTTAGTCTGCACACTAGATAGATTCTTAACTTGTTCAAATAATCCAGAATAGGCTGCAGTACGTTTCTCCTCCATCTCCTTATTGTTAACTTCTAATTTTGCGATAGTCTCTTTTAAGGAGAGCATGGAATCACTAATAGCCTTATGCCTATTTTCCAGATCTTCCTTCGATTGCTGTTGGTATTTTGATAAATTCTGATTCGCTAATTCTAAAAAGATTTTATTATTCTTTTCCAATACACCTTGAGATATCTGAGCAAAATGTCTACCAAGGTCTTCTTGAACAGTAGATAAGAACTTCAACTTCTCTTCTAAATGCCTTTCTCGCTCTTCAAACTGCGAACTTTGAACTGCCTTCTCCTGTTGAAGCAGCTGAAAATTTCTTTGTAAATCTTCTAGTATATTTTGCTTTTCTGTCAGTTCGTATTCTAGTTTATCTATACTCTTTAATCGTTCATCCAGGGTTGCGATAAGAAGGTTTTTTTCATAAATGTCATTTCTCTGCTGCTCTAAAACATTCTGCTGTTTCTTGTAGATTAGGGCTGATGCGATAAGAATTGTTAGAATAGTAATTAAAAATGATAATTCTAGAATGGTCATATAACTAATTATCCCATTAAATTAGGATAATTAGTTATACATCAAATATCATCATTAAATCATAATGCAGTAACAATGCAATAAGCAAGGCGTTTATTTTAAAAAGAAAAATGCATTGACCTTATACTCGTTGGTTAGGTTTAATTAATATATTAAAGTATCTGCAAGCAATCCTTAATACTATTCTAATGTATAAATTTTACTAGCTATATTATGAAAAAACCTCTTGGAAGAACTACCGTAGCATATCGAGTATACATCGCTTCGTTTATTACCTTAATCAATTTTCTTGTCAACGCACTAGTAATCACTAGATACTCAATAAAATATATTGGTTTATATAAACTAGGAATTTATTACTCTTTATGTGAAATAATGGCCATATTAATTTCTATAGATTTTGGCATTGGAACCCAAGTTATGCAATATATCAGCAAGGGTGACATTTCAGAGGAAAATCACTTTGAAAAAACATTGTACAATATTAAAATCGCTCTTACTATATTAGCAATCAACTCATTTGTGTTAACTTTTGTTATACTCATTTCTTACAGAATATCAATTGATCTGAATTTTTTTACAACTCATACTATTACAACATTTCAAGAAGTGCTACTCCCAGTATCTGCAACTTTAGCTTTAGGTATTTTCTATCATTTCTTATATTTAACGCTAATTGCATTAAGAAATATCTCTGCCGTTGCAGTACTAAACCCTATTGCAGAAATCGCTTCGATCGCTTTAGCAGTCAGCCTACTTTTTAATGATTTTGGCATAAGCAGTCTTGCGTATGCCTCTATACTAAAATATTCCATTTCTTTCTTAGGGATATATCTGGATTTTAAAAAATATCTAGATAAATTAAAATCTATTCCGATCCCTAAGTTTAAAGAAATACTAGATAAAATTAAAAATTCATTCCCTCAATTTATAAATTCTATTTTAGAATACTCAAATAATTATACAGAATCTCTTCTAGTGGCTATTTTTATTGATCCTAAATTTTCTGCAATGTTTGTTATAACACGGAAGGCTATTACTATATTAAAAATGCAACTTGATGGTTTCTCAGTATCTACTATGTCCGGTTTCACGAATAAATTTCATCAGGGGGATCATGAGAATTCATTTAAACTGGTTCGAAAAATTGAAAAAATATTTTCAGTAATAGCACTACTTCTAGTTACATCGTATATAGCTCACAATAAAAGTTTTGTGAGCTTATGGGTAGGAAAAGACATTTTTGCAGGAACGATGGTCACAACCTTGTCTGCTATAGGATATATTCTTCAAAGCTATTCGTTAATGTACCATTTATACCTCAGGTGCGTAGGAGATACAGGAATTGCTATCAGAAATATTTTCGTTGAAATGTTTCTTAAGATAACACTTATAGCAATCTTCGCACCTATACTCCATTTAAACGCAATACCGCTAGCTTCCATATTTTCTGCACTAGTAGGTATCTATCTTAATAAGAAAGACTTACTGAGACTAATCAATACTAAATACCAACACACTGAGCTAGGTATATCGAATTTAAAGATTCTTATTTACCCTATTCTAATAATATCTAGTGCATTCTATGGAGAATACTATATTCTAGATACCTGGGTTAGCTTCATTTTAAGTTCTGGCACGTGGTTTATATCTCTCTTAGTTATTATATATATCATTTATCCTGAACTCAGATCTTACTTTAATTTATTCAAATTATTAAGAGATAAGTAAAAAAATACTATCTACCTTAATAATAGAACGTTGAATAACAAATAAAAATTAAATTTCATAACTTCTGAAAACGAAAAAAGACTCTATAGTACAAGGTCTTTATTTTCAAAATAAAATCTTCATGCTTATATAAATATATGAGTTAGAACATAACTTTAAAAAGGTTGTTATAATGAATATCTATCATGCAACTATTGCGCATGATAGATATAAGCAATATTTATAGATTACTAACTCTTTTTTTAAGAATCTATTTACATTACAATAGATCCAAACTCATAATGTAAATTAATATTATTATTTAATTTAATGTTTTCTAATGAGAAGTATCATATTTGTAAGATTCACAAAAAACAAACCCGACTGCGGGATCGGTAAATCGATGAATTTACTAATTAATGCATTAAGAGAGTCTGAAGAATTTGATATAATCGAAGTTCAAGCCACAGAGGGATTAAACTATTTGCAAAAACTATTTACTTATTTTTTTACTACACCCAAGATTATAATTCAGAACATCTTGAAAAAGAATATAATTATCTTAGAAACCACACAGGTATTTCCTTATATTCTCATATCTAGAAAATACCTCATCCCAGTAATACACAGTGATGTCACATCCAGTGATATCAGTCCTCAAACAAAGAAGATTAGTTTATCATATTTCCTCTTCACTGCTTATGCATATATTTACAGCATCATAGATAAATTATTCAACTATTCCAATAGAATCATTACTGTATCACACCATTTAAAAAAAATAATTTCAGAAAAATACCATATTGAAAAGAATAGAATTTCTACAGTCCACAATATATGTCATCTGGCTCAAATTACTGAATCTGACTTTGATCAACCTATTTTTTTACATTATAAAAATACAGCAAATTTAAAAAAACTTCTCTATGTTGGCAATGAATATACTCATAAAAACTTCATTACACTCTTAAAATTAATGAGAGAGCTAGATAATAATGAATATCAGCTAATTAAAGTTGGCAATTCAGATTATCCATTAAATAGATTAATGCATCTAAACTACATCGAAAAATACAACCTTAATGTTAAATTTTTCGATAAGGTTACTCAGGGTGAATTAACATATGCTTATAAGTCCTCACATTGCTACTTATACTCATCTATCAAAGAAGCCTTCGGCATGACCCCTATAGAAGCGCAGCTTGCTGGTCTCCCAGTTATATCTACCAATTGCGAAGCGTTAGAAGAAACATTACAGAACTCAGCAATGATAGTACAAAATCCAACAAACCACGTGGAATTTAAAGAATTTCTAATGCAATTAAATAACACCGAAGTAAGAAAAGATATTATTAATAAAGGATATGAAAACGCTAAACGTTTTAATAAGGAAACAGCTAAAAATCAGTTTATTAGAATAATAAATGAATTGTCTGAATTTTCAAATATAAACTAAATGAATAATTTAATTCATTAATTACTGTTCATGCTAGAACTAATGAAACACTTAGTGCATCATTTGAATAACGAACACTACTTACCAGTACACCCTATAACTAATGTTAGCGATAAAGAGCCAATATGCCTTTATGAAAATTCTTGGACATATCTAAAATCCTATTTTATTTGAAGGATTCGAGCAAACACCTAAGGATATACGATTCTACTGACTAACTGTTATTTCTCAATTTTGCAAAGCTCTACTAATAACGTTGGAAGATAGCAGTGAAAATATGCATCTTAGAAAAAATTATTAAGATTGAAAAGATATTATAGAAAGTTTTCATAATCAATCCATAATTAATAAATGAGTTTTAAAATTTATAACCAGTAGAAAAAGAAATGAGTGATAATAAAATATTATGGATTACAATTGAATCATACGGCAAAACCGGCGTCGGTGAACAGAGCAATATTTTCATTAATGAGTTATCAAAGAATCACGATATTGAGAATATCCATTTGTTCAGATTCAATACACAAACAGCAAATAATTTTTTAAAAACAATAAACAGACTACTAAATTTGTTGTTAATGATGATTGCCAATCCCTTATACCTCTATTTCTATGCTGGTAAATTTAAATACATTGTACTAGAGCTCGAACATTTAGCACCATTAGTTAAACATAATTTACATAAAACTATCAGCATATTTAATCACGTCCCATATGAAAAAGACGAACGACTTCACTGCAAGCAGACTCTATTTTCTAGGTTGAGATCCTCCCATTTATCTAAAGCTAATGCTTGTTCACTACAATCTAAACAACTAGTAGCAATATCTAATTTTACTAAAGAAAAACTTATCGAAAAATACGGGCTAGATAAAAATAAAATCACTGTAATCCATAGTCCAATATCTCTCGAAAACACTAATGAGCCTATTAATGATGAGATATTACAATATTTCACAAAGGATCCATACTCAAACAAGAAAAAATTACTCTACGTTGGAAGTGAAACCGAGCGGAAAAATTTTGAATCCTTACTAAAATTAATGCACCAACTTAATGACGACTATATACTGATCAAAGTAGGCCGACCCGAATATCAACACAGAGGTGATGCTAATAGACAGTACGTGAAAGATCATAACCTACCCGTATATTTTATCGAACAGGTGTCCGATTCTGAATTAAGATACTTATACGAAAATTCTTGGGCATATCTAAACCCTAGTCTTTATGAAGGGTTTGGAAGAACACCCGTAGAGGCTCAGCTCTGTGGGCTCCCTGTTATATCTACACATGGAGGCTCTTTAGCAGAAGTTTTAGAAGATAGCTGTATTCTTATTAAAGATCCATATAATATTCAAGATTACGTAAATGCTATAAAAAGTTTAGAAAACGAAGATATCAGAAGAAAATTAATTGAAAAAGGTTATAGGAATTCGGAGAGGTTTTCTGTAGAAAAATTAAGTCAGAAATGGATAGATCTGCTTCAATTAAAAGCTAAAGGATAAAAAATCTATAATTTGTGATAAACGTAACAATTTAATAACAATAACTAATTATCTCATCTACGATATTTCTAATGACGGTATCATATATATATAGAAATGTCTACGACCGATGTTATTAAAAGCACGGAAAATAAAAACGTGCATTATGTTAAGCAGTATATTAAAAACGTTCTACAACAAGAACCCGGCGATACCGTAACAGTAAAGGGTTGGGTAAAGACCAAACGAGCGAGCAAAGGGATTCAATTCATTCAACTTAGTGATGGATCCTGCTTTACAGATCTACAAATAGTTATAGATGCTAGTAAATTTGAAGAGAACCTACTAAAAGAAATTTCAACTGGATGCTCATTACTTGTAGAAGGAACGCTTGTGGAATCTCCTGCAGCTGGACAAAAAGTAGAACTGAGTGCAACTGATATTGAAATAGTAGGCAGCGCTCCTGTTGAAGATTATCCATTACAGAAGAAGGGAGCTACGTTCGAATTTTTAAGAGAAATCGCTCATCTTAGATGTAGAACTAATACTTTTGGAGCTGTTAACAGAATAAGAAGCAAAGCATCATGGGCTATACACCAGTTCTTCAACGAAAGAGGATTCCACTATGTTAACACACCTATCATCACTGCAAGCGACTGTGAAGGTGCAGGTGAAATGTTCTATGTGTCCAACTCTCTAGCAGTAGAAAACGGTGAATATAAACTGAAAAATAAGAATCCTCAAGAAGATTTCTTTGCCAAGCCTGCTTACCTTACAGTTAGCGGTCAGCTTGAGGGAGAGACTCTCGCCTGCGGATTAACCAATGTATACACCTTCGGTCCAACATTTAGAGCAGAAAATAGTAATTCAGCCAGGCATCTTGCAGAATTCTGGATGATAGAACCTGAGATGGCATTCTGTAATCTCGAAGGAGATATGGCACTTGCTACAGAGTTTATCCAGTACGTTATAAAGTATGCACTAGATAACTGTTCTGATGACATTGAATTCTTTAATAAACGCATCGAACCAGGCATACTAGAGACCCTTGAGCACGTAGTAAATTCAGATTTTGAACATGTATCATATACAGATGCCATAAAATATTTAGAAAATTCAGGAGAAAAGTTCGAATACCCAATCCACTGGGGAGCCGATCTCCAGAGCGAACATGAACGTTGGCTTACAGAAAAGAAAATTGGTAAACCTGTTATAGTCTATAACTACCCAAAAGAGATAAAAGCCTTCTATATGAGACTTAATGATGATAATAAAACCGTTGCAGCCATGGATGTACTGGTTCCTAAAATAGGAGAAATTATTGGAGGATCTCAAAGAGAAGAAAGACACAATGTCTTAGTACAAAGAATTAAGGAGCAGAACTTAGAAGAAGAAGCATACTGGTGGTATTTAGATCTAAGAAAATTTGGAACCGTACCACATGCAGGATTCGGATTAGGTCTTGAACGTCTTATTATGTATATCACAGGAATGAAAAATATCCGAGATGTGATACCATACTACAGGTGCCCAAGAAACGCCGATTTTTAAACTATAATCAACGAAATGAGCATTAAACTTCCCTTCAATTTAGACCCACGACTGAAATCCCAGCTTAAGGAACAGAAATCAAGCCTACTACTGGGATTATTCTGCTCCGTTATAGGTTCAGGACTCTCCATTATCGTAGATGTTAACTGTGCAAAATATGCCATAGAAGCCATCGAAACTAGAAATCTAGCGCTACTAAACACAATAAGTATCGCAGTAATAGTACTCTACTCTATCAAATACTGGTTTACTAGAGGTCAGAGCTACTTTCTTAATAAAGCGGAATCGCAACTTACCTCTAAATTAAGACTAGACCTTTTCATAAAATTACAACGTCTTCCCATAGGATACTTCCAGAAAAAGAAATCGGGAGGACTCCAGAGCATCCTTACGAACGACCTCGGTGTCTACACTAATGCTATCACTGTTATTAAAGTGGCCATCGATACACCTATTAAAGTTGTACTTGGATTCCTCAGCATCGCATATATCCAGTGGCAACTGGCCCTAGCAGCCCTGCTAGTAATGCCATTCATGATCATCGTTATTAGGAACAATAGCAGGCAGATGCGCAGCATTCAAAAAGAAGTGCAACAGCGATTAGAAGATATTAACTCTGTCATGCAAGAATGTCTCCAGGGTATTAGAATTATAAAATCATTTAGCTCTGAAGACAGGGTAATTTATCGATTTGAAAAGCTTACCGATAAAAGCCTCCAAGCACTCCTTAAAAGCGCGCATAAAATAGCTGTGTTAAGACCAACACTAGAAGTAATAGGCGCTTTAGGGCTCTCAATAGCTATCTACTTCTGCGGTAGACTCGCCTATGCTGGAGAATTAACAGTAAGTAATCTGGCAGCATTTCTAACAGGATTAAACGGTATTAATAGCGCCGCTAAAAACATGGGAGCAATCAATCAGACCATAGCCCAAATTCAGGCTGCTATCGATAGAATTTATGAAAACATTCTCGATGTGCCGGATGAAGCCGCATCCAAACCAAGTACAAAGCTAATCGAAACACCAATCGGAAGAATCGAATTTAAAAATGTTAGTTTCACCTATCCCGATGGCACCCAGGCACTTAAAAATGTTAGCTTTGTTTTAGAACCAAAGACGTCTATAGCCTTAATCGGTCCGAGCGGGGCTGGTAAAAGTACTATCGCCGATCTTATACTCCGCTTTTACGACCCCACGGAAGGAGAAATCACATTCGATGGTGTTGACATTAGAGATCTAGATTATAGATGGTTGAGAAAACAGATGAGCGTAGTTCCTCAGCAGACATTCTTATTTAGCGGAACAATCGCTGAGAACCTCCTCTTTAGTGTGCCTAGAAAATATCGCACCATCACTCAGGAACAAGATATGCGTAATGCAGCAAAACTAGCAAATGCAGAAGATTTCATCGATAATTTACCAGATGGGTTCAATACCTATATTGGAGAACGGCATTCCGGATTAAGCGGCGGTCAGGCACAACGAGTAGCTATTGCAAGAGCACTCATGAGAAGGCCTAAACTGCTCATACTTGATGAGGCAACAAGCAACTTAGACCCAGTAAGTGAACAAGCTGTACAGAACGCTATTGAGAATATTATAGAGACTAAAACATGCTTCTTTATCGCACACAAACTAACAACAGCCTCCAGAGCACATAAGATACTTGTATTGCGTAAAGGTGAGATTATCGAACAGGGCTCACACGATGAACTAATGGCAATAGGCAATGTATACACATCCATGTATAACGCCTATACTAGTGGTATGATTCATGACCTCTAATGTAGCAACTAAGAATAACCTATTCAATAGCTTATTTAAAATAAATAAGCTGAAATTTGATGAATTTTCTTTTGGATATAGCGATTATCCTATCACTCCCCCCTTCTCTTTCGAGGCCTGTGCTGGAAATATAATTGCCGTGTTGGGTCCGAACGGAACAGGTAAAACTACTTTTTTAAGAAGTATTAATCAGATTATTAAGCCTATACAAGGGAATGTCATTTTAAATGGTAGCTGTTTAACAAATTTTAAAAAAAAAGAATTAGCTAAATACTTTAGTTATCTTCCCCAAGCTGATAATAAAAATACAGACTTCACAGTATTTAATTACGTAATAATGGGGAGATATCCACATCAAAGCACAAAGTTAGAAACTAAAGAAGATATTGATATCACGGTAGATGCTCTCAATTTTTTTGAACTTCTCCCATTTAAAAATACACCTGTTTCAAAACTTAGCGGTGGTCAGTTTCAGAGAGTATTGCTCGCCAGACATGTTGTTCAACAAACCCCAATCAATCTCTTAGATGAACCTAATAATCATTTAGATCCGTCTTCCATTAAATTGTTACACGAGTGCATCAAAAGTTTTCAAGAAAACAAACATATCGTCTTCGTGGCTAGTCACAATATTAGCTGGGTTTTTCATGCGTGTACACATGCTATTCTTATTGGTCATAATATTCCTGTTCAGATGCATGCAGTAGAATCGTTATACGAATCTGGCATGCTTGAAAAAACATTTAATACAGAATTTATAAGAATAGAATCTGATAATGGCGATAGATATGTTATCCCTAGAAATGTCTTGTAATATTATCAAGCTACATTGAAGCCCCAATAACTTCATACTCACTAGATGGTACTGTGCGTTTAATGCTCTGCAGTAGACCAGGAGATATATCAACGGTATGGACTAGTTCAATAGGGAGTATAGCGTCCCCGGTGTTTACCTGTATAATCACACCATGCTTACCAAAACTCTTAGAGAGAATATCTTTTAAAGCCTTTAATTCTCTTTTCGTAGCATCTTTAATTTTAAGCACAAGCGTACCATTTGTGTTATCAGAGTTATTAACAGACTGATATTCACCTTGTACACCCACTAATTTTTCCAAAGAGGAGATCTCTTCTACTCTTACCTCTACAATTTTCTCTGTTGATCCCAGCTTCTCTCTATGTACTACCTTACCTCTTAGATATACCAGAGCATCTTTGTACACCATTTCATGAAATTTATCATATGTAGCTGGAAAAATAGTACAACTTATCTGACCCGTAAAATCTTCTAGAGTAGCAACCGCCATCTTCTGACCTTTTGCTTTAGTAATTATAGTACGTACACCGGCAAATAAACCAGCCAATGTAACGGAGGTTCCATCCGATAACTCTTCTATCGAAGATACAGTATTCTTATTTAGTTTAGCAAAAGCCGATTCATATCCTCGAAGTGGGTGATCGGAAATATATATACCCATTACTTCTTTCTCCAAGGCTAATTTCTCCGATTTTTTCAGCATATCAACTTTATCTGGCAAGGGTGGATAGTTAAAGTTTTCACCATCTTCATTAGGCGCATCATCAAACAAGGAACCCTGACCGCTTGCTGCCGCCTTCATCCTACTATCGGCATAGGCCATCGCAATTTCAACACTCTGTAATAGCCTATTCCTATGCTTGTCCAGATTATCGAATGCACCAGCTTTTATCAACGATTCCAGTCCAGCTTTATTTAGGTTATGTGGTTTTAATCGTTCAGCAAAATCGAATATATTTTTGTAATCACCGTCTTCCCTTCTGCTTGTTAGAATAGCTTCTACTAAGCTCTCACCTACACCTTTGATAGCAACCAGGCCGAACCTAATAGATTTACCTTCAATAGTAAATCCGGCTTCCGATCTATTTACATCTGGGGAGAGTACATCAATATTTAATCTTCTACACTCTTCAATGAAGTTAATTACTTTATCTTCCCTATCTTTATATACAGCAAGCAAAGCGGCCATATACTCTACTGTATAATTTGCTTTAAGATAGGCTGTCTGGTAAGAGATAAAGGCATAACATACCGCGTGAGCTTTGTTAAATGCATAGCCGGCAAATGGCAATAGTAGTTCCCAAATTTTCTCAGCATTCTCTTCAGTAATACCGTTCTCTTTGGTACCTGCCATAAATTCTATTTTCATAGAATCCATAGCGTTTCTATCCTTTTTACCCATGGCTCTACGGAGGATATCGGCTTTTCCTAATGTAAAGTTAGCTATCGCTTGTACTAGCTTAAGTACCTGATCTTGGAAGACGATTATTCCGTAAGTTTCACTAAGAATAGGCTCCATCTTTTCATGGATATATTCTGGTTTACTTCTTCCAAACTTATTATCAACATACCGTGGGATGTGTTCCATTGGCCCAGGTCTGTAGAGCGCCACAATAGCAGCTAGTTCTTTTACGCTCTGTGGTTTAACATCCATGGTTACACGTTTGAAACCACCCGATTCCAGCTGGAACACTCCAGTATTCTCACCTCTTGCTAGAATTTCATAGGCTGCCTCGTTGTCTAACGGAATATTTTTAATATCAAGATCTTCCCCTCTGGTTTTCTTAATATTATTTACACTCTCTGCTAATACTGTGAGATTGCTGAGACCAAGAAAGTCCATTTTAAGCAGACCTATCTTCTCCAGTATCCCCATTTCGAAGGCTGTTACAGGAAGACCTTCATTGCTCCTGAAAAGCGGAATATGTTCTGAAAGAGGATCTTTACTAATAACTACCCCCGCAGCATGCACACCAGAATGCCTAGTTAATCCTTCAATAGTTTTCGCAACTTCCACTAACGTGCTTACTCTATTTTCAGAATTAACCATAGCCTTATATTCTGCTATTTCGTCATAAGCTTTTTTAAGCGTCATGCCTGGAACAGTAGGGATTGTTTTACATATTCTATCTGTCTCTTGAGGAGTGTAACCCATCACCCTGCCAGCGTCTTTAAGTGCCGCTTTTGCACCTAACGTACCAAATGTAATAATCTGAGCTACTCTATCACTACCGTATTTTTCTGTAACCCACTTAATAACCTCATCACGACGTGCATCTTCGAAGTCCATATCAACATCGGGCATGGCGATTCTTTCAATGTTCAAGAATCGTTCAAAAGTTAAATCGTACTCTAGCGGATCGATATCGGTTATTCCAATACAGAAAGATACTAATGAACCTGCAGCAGAACCTCTTACTCCAAACATGATATCTTTACTTCTAGTAAAATGGGCAAACTCCCTTACTAGTAGGAAGTAGTCTTCAAATCCGGTTTTTTCAATAACACTGAGTTCATAGTTCAGACGTTGCCAAGCCGCCTCATCTAATTTGGCAACTCTCTTTTTCAATCCCTCTTCAGATAACTCTCTCAGATACTGAACGGAGTTTTTACCTTCAGGAAGATAAGGATCGGGCATTAAGGCTCTCTGTTTCCCTAGCTCTAGATCGCACATAGTAGCTACGTGCAAAGTATTAGTAATCGCTTCTTGATGATTAGGGAAAAGATTCCTCATCTGGTCTGGCGACTTCAGATAGAACTCTTCTGTCTCAAACTTCATCCGTTTAGTATCGGCTACCTGCGAACCTGTACCAATACAGAGTAAAACATCATGGGCTCTAGCATCGCTATCGTTTAGATAGTGTGTATCGTTGGTGGCAATCAGGGGTAGATCAAGTTCTTTAGCTATACGGAGCAATCCTTCATTAACATGATGCTGCTCTGGGATATTATGATCCTGCAGTTCAATAAAATAACTGCCATCATCAAACATCTCTTTGTACATCTGAGCAATATCTTTGGCTTTCTGATAATTATTATTCAATAAAGCCTGACATACTTCGCTACCCAAGCAGGTACTTGATGAAATTAATCCTTTGGAATATTCTCTTAATAAATCGTGATCGATTCTTGGTTTATAATAAAATCCTTCTAAAGCTGCTATCGTATGTAATTTACATAAATTCCGATATCCTTCTAAATTTTTGGCTAGAAGCAGTAGATGGTAATACTGATTTTCACCTTTAGGTGCTTTGTTTTTAATTCCATGTGGAGCTACGTAAGCTTCCATCCCTATGATAGGTTTTATACCGGCTTTCTGACATTCGAAGTAGAACTCCATCACACCAAACATTACACCATGATCACTAATTGCAAGCGCAGGCATATCCATTTCTCTTGCCTTAGACACCATTTTGGCAATTTTATTACCACCGTCTAGCAGACTATATTCGGTATGATTATGAAGATGAACAAAACACATAACTTATTTAAGGGGATAGGTCTATAGAAATAAATGAATTGGAATAAATCCCCTATATATATTTTAATACATATTTCCAAAAATATTCTTAACTAAAAAAATAGCGGACAGTGATATCAAGTTTAGAATCACTATCCGCTAATAAATTAGTTTTATTATATAGAATTATTTAGAATTTAATTCTAGCTCCTGCTGCAACACCAAAGTATTCAAAATCGGGGACTACACCACCTGAATACTTAAATTCTATAAATAGTGGCACATTCCAAGCTTTCTTCTGTAAACCTACAGTACTATGTGCACCCAATAGTGACAAGTTAGCATCTCCATAGTTAAACTGAAGCCCTGGATTCACTGAATAATAAATGTGCTTATATTGAAAACCAACAGGGAAGCTTAAAACTACCATATTGTCATTAGCCATAACTTCAGGACCAAAGAAGAATTTTGTGTTAACTTTAGAATCTAGATCCATGTAGTTACGAGTAACTTTATTCCAATTTAGATCTACTAGTCTATGAAAATTCACGTCCGTAAACCATTTTAAACCAGTAATAGCGGTGATATTTAAATGTTTTTTAACGTTAAACAATCCGCCTTGAACTACTAAAACAGGTCGGCGTAAATTTGTTAAAAAGGCTTCTTTATTGCCTCGTTTACTCTTATTATTAAATTCACTATCATTTAATGCAACTATAGCACCTGTATCTTCTAGCCCTGGTTCTTTAGTTGTACTTTCTGCATCACCTTTTTCTTCAGTAGAACTTTCAGATCGAGCATCTTCGTCGGTCGACTTTTCTTTACAGCAACCTTCCGCTTTATCCTCTACTTGTACTTCAATATCTTCTGAATCTACCGGACCTGGTACAGACGCATCCATATCATTAGCAAATGCCAAAGAACAGATCCCACATAGTGCTATTGCAAAATTTAGACTTACTTTTTTAATCAACTTATTACCTCCACAAAAGTAATTTTATCACGAGTAATTCTAAATAAAAATACTTTCTATTAAGTTTAGCTTACCTGTAATAAATACAATTAATAAAGAGATCGCTTCATTCTTGCAATAATTGCAGAAGATGTACCGTAAATGAAATTTTCAACTCAATTGAAAATTAAATTAGACTACATACATTTACAGGGGTTATCCTTTTTTTTCATTCCCGCCTTAGGTTCGGTACCATTAATTAAGCGAACTATATTGGATCTATGTCTAAATATAATTAATCCAGATATAAAGAGTAGTGTGCATATAAAACTAAGTGGATATCCACCGATAAAGCAGTAAATAGGCAAGCTGATTGATGCTAACATACTTGCCAAACTAACATATCTAAAAATACCTAATACAATTCCAAAAGTTGCAAAGGCACCTAAGGCTGGAATCGTGCATATGCCTAGAAAAACTCCCAAGCCAGTACTGATTCCTTTCCCCCCTTTGAACCCTAAAAACGGAGAGAATGAATGACCCAGTATGCACATGAGACCAATGATACTAGCTGCTAAATGAGATTCAAAATAATGAAACACAACATAGGTAGGAAGGAATCCTTTCAATACGTCCAAAGCAAATACTAGAGTTCCTAATCTCCACCCTAATATCCTCCAGACGTTAGTGGCACCAATGTTACCACTTCCCTTTTCTAAAATATTAATACCTCTTAATTTTCCTAGCAACCATCCGAATGGTATAGATCCTAGTATGTATCCGAAGAAAACACTAACTGTAAATATTGGTGTGTAAATAAATGAGTATTCCATCTGTATTGCTATTATAACATAAATCTATACTATGATGGAACTAGCAGACTTTTGAGTTTTTCTAAATTTATCTGATGCATTTGTTCCGGATTTGGGGTTTCTAGAATGATAGGTTTGTTATCTAAACGGGAATCGTTAACAAGCAATCCGAACGCTTCTTCACCGATACTTCCCTCTCCGATATGTTCATGTCTATCTAATTTTGATGCATATGGCTTCATACTATCATTGCAGTGGATTACTTTTAACTTATCTAACCCGATAGTACTCTCAAAACTTTCAAAAGTTTTTTCATACTGCTCTCTATCGCGTATATCATACCCTGCTGAAAAAATATGACAAGTATCCAAACAGACTACTAGCTGGGGATGATTGTCACACAGTTCTATAATTTTAGCTAAATGTTCGAACTTGTAATTAAGGCAGGTTCCCTGTCCGGCTGTAGTCTCCATACAGAGGTAGACATCATTGGGAATCTCTGAAAGTATCCTTTTAGTAGTCTCTGCTACTAATTTCAAACCTTCATCTTCGCCCCTACCCATATGTGCTCCCATATGAGAAATAACATACTGGATACCTAGCCTGCTACAACGGATAAGCTCGTCAGTAAGAGCATTCACACTTTTCTGGTAGGTTTCTTCATTCTTAGCACAGAGATTTATGAGATATGTATCGTGGCTTACTATGTGCTCTATGCCCGTTTTAAGTTTGGCATCTTTTATCTCTTGAATTAGGTCGGCGGTCACTTCTTTGCCTTTCCATTGTCTGGGATTGTGTGTGAAAATTTGAACCGTGTTACAACCAATTTCTTTACCTAGTTCTATCGCTTTACCCATCCCTTTAGAAGTAGGCATATGAGCTCCGAGTAGTTTCATATCATAAGTTTACTGCAATCTGATAATCTTTTACTTTTACCTAAGTGGCTCCATTTAAATGAATACTGCACTATCCTCTTGGATGGGATAATTTATAATTTCGTTTTATGTTTTCTGTATCTAATGAAGTGTATACCTGAGTGCTATTGATGGATTCATGACCCAATAATTCTTGTATACATCTGAGGTCGGCACCGTTTTTCAGCAAATGCACAGCGTAAGTGTGACGGAACATATGAGGATGAATTTTATCGCCGGTAATTTTGCCATAATATGCAATTATCTGATACGCTCTTTGTCTGGATAGCTTTCCACCTCTATCTGAAACAAAAATATAGTTTGACGGACGCTTAATTAATCGGGGTCGGGATTCTGTAATGTATTTGTCTAACCAAGAAAGTGTAGTATGAGGCAGAGGGACTAATCGTTGTTTCTCTTTTTTACCTATAACGTTTAGGGTGCCGGAATCGTGAATATAATCGGAGAATTTTAAGTCTACCGCTTCCGATATTCTAACTCCAGCCCCATATAATAATTCTAGTAAGGCTTTATCTCTAAGCTGGATAGCATTATCGGGATCTGGTGTGCTCAGCATTTTTAATAGGCTAGTATAATTGATATCTCTAGGTAAATGTTTAAAGTTACTATCGATGTCTATAGAAAGCCAGGGCGGAATCTTTTTGTTTAGGGTATTAAAAGTATATGTAAGAAAACTCCTGATAGCGTAGTATTTTCTAGCAATACTTTTTTTTGAATAGTTCTCATCTAACAATTTTTTAATATAGTTATCCAGAAAAATTGCTTCTAAATTTTGCAAACAGACTTTATGGGATTGAAAATACTGTATTAAAGCATTGATATCTGATATGTAGCTGATAGTGGTATTCTGCGAAACGCGTTTATCATTGGTAAGAAAATCTTCGTACTCCGAAACTAACATATTCCAATAAGATGCATCATCATGATAATAGTTCATATACCTTATATAATATTATAAATGGTATATGAACTATTATGCTAAGTATTTTTTTCGCATCTTAAATATTACTTAATTATTATTTATCTGCAACTTATTCTTAATGTTATTTGATATTAAGTATTATATTTTATTTGATACTTACAGTTATTTCATATAACCCAATATCTTCAATAGTTAGCGGAATAACTACTGATGGAACATCAAGTGTACTTGCTCTGATATCTTTTCCTTGAATAACGGTTGGTGGTGTAATATCACACTTAGCACCCGATTTAGAAAGTATCATCAAACTCTGACCACTTATCATGTTTCCTAATTCAGCAATAGCGCTTAATGCTAATTGATCGAACTCTTTGATTTCTTGTCCTAACATGGTGCTTGTAATATGCTTTGCGACTTCGTCACCTAAGCTAAACAGTATAACTCCTTGTGCATCACCAGTAAGACCTATCATTACGTTTATAGACTGACTCGTAAATACTTCCGAACGGGTAGATAATTTCCCTAATTTCGGTTTAACATTTATTACAGTCTGCACAACTGCCATACTAGCCTCAACAAATGGATTAATAATTTTTACATTCATAACTCTATCCTTACTATCCTCCAAACAATAAAGAGCAACTTAGCTTGCTAGCTGTTTCCCTACTGCCTGTATTACTCTGTCTGGCTCAAAAGGCTTTACAATAAAATCTTTTGCACCTGCCTGCACTGCTTCGATAACCATGTTTTTCTGTCCCATTGCGGTACACATAATTACTTTTGCATTTGGATCGAAAGCTTTAATCTCTTTTAAAGCTGTGATACCATCCATTTCAGGCATAGTAATGTCCATGGTTACTAGATCTGGTTTTAGCTCTTTATACTTATCTAATGATTCTTTACCATTAGCAGCTTCACCACAAATTTCATAACCGTTCTGAGTTAAAATGTTTTTTAAAGTAACGCGCATAAATAATGCGTCATCTGTTATTAAGATGCGTTTTGCCATATTTTTCTTCCTTTATCTGTCTTTTTGTATAAAAATGAAATTTTTGTTTCAAATCCTATTTCGTGGTAATTCGGTATCCTTTCAGTGCTTCCTGTCAAGAAATATCCTCCCATTTTCAATGAGTCACTAAATCTCTCGTATAGAACCACTTGAGCTTTATCGGTGAAATATATCACTACATTTCTGCAAAGTATTAAATCGTAATTAGTATCAAATTTATCTTTCAATAAATTTAAGTAACTAAATTTAAAATACTTTCTTAAACTCTCAGAGGCCTTCCAATGTTTACCATCTTTAATAAAGTACTCCTTAAGTATATTCTTGGGAACATTTTTAACATCTAAATCGGAAAATATACCTTGTTTTGCCTGATTCATAGCTTCTGTATCGATATCTGAGCAGAATATTGTATGATTCCCTTTAAACTTACTGTCTAGCATGGTCGCTAATGAATATGCTTCTGCACCATAACTGCATCCAGCACTCCAGATTTTCAGGTTTTTATTTTTGGCGTATAACTCTGGAATAACAATTTTTTCTAATTCGGTCCATTTTTCTGGATTTCGGTATAGTTCTGATACATTAATGGCGAGTTTATCTAAAAATGCTGTAATATTTGCATCAGAACTACCTAAATGCTTTGCAAATTCTTTCAGATCCTTCAATCCCTCAGCCTCTACCATCGCAGCAACCCTACGCTGCAATTGCGAAGCTTTATATAAATATAAATCTAAGTCTGCTTTTTTATAAACAAACTTATAAAACTCATCCCATTCATGTTCACTATACGCCATAACAATTCACTTTCATTCTCCTATAATTCTTTAATTAATTCACTAACCATGTTCTCTATACGCACAATTTTCGAAGAGGCTTGTTTTTCAACAGTTGCTCGAGGCATTCCGTATATTGTACAAGTATCCCTGCTTTCAGTAAGTATGATAGATCCTTGTTTAAACATTTCTAAAGCACCATCTGCACCATCTACACCCATTCCGGTCAGTACTACACCAACAGCTTTCTTACCAAGATTTTTAGCTACTGAATAAAATAAAATGTCAGCAGAAGGTTTAACCCCATGTAGTTTTGGTGAATCGTCAAAATCTATCAGTTTATCTCCATTAACAACCATATGCTTATCACCAGGAGCCATTAAAGCCATTCCTGGCATAAACTTATCTCCTTTTTCAGCAACTTTACATTTAATAGGACCCACTTTGCTTAATCTTTTAGCAAAGTTATCTATAAAACCAGCAGGCATATGCTGAACAATAAGTATCGGAGCGGAAAAGTTAGGCGGAAGAGATTCAAATAGCGTAGTTAACGCCTTAGGACCTCCGGTAGAACACGCAATTACGATAACTTTATCACTTGTCCTACTAATAGGTTTGCCACCTATAATACTCTCTTTTTTATTACTAGACAACGAAACTTTTGTAGACAATTTGGCCTCTTTCGATGCTATTATTTTTTCCAGCAATTCTTCCTTAACTTGCATAAAATCTAAGCTTTTGCTCCCTCCTGGCTTAGCAATGAAATCGATGGCACCTAACTCTAATGCCCGAAATGTTGTATTAGCTCCTTTTGTAGTTAAACTGCTTACCATAAGAACTGGTAACGGATTAGACTTCATAATCTCTTCTAGTGCTGTCAGCCCATCCATAACAGGCATTTCAACATCGAGCGTTATTACATCCGGTTTCAAATCTTGAGCCATCTTTACAGCGTCTTTACCGTTACCTGCAACCCCAACAAGTAACAGTCTGCTATCACTTTTAATCCAATCCGATATTATTCTACGTATAAATGGAGAATCGTCAACGACTAGTACTCTTATTTTCATGCAGCCATATACTCCTCAAAAAGTCTTTCATAGTTTTCATATTCATATACAAAGTCGTCGATAACTCTATCAATATCACTATTGCTAATGTTTAATCTATCTAACGATTCAGGGAAAAATTCATAGTATAAACCATCAATACCTAGTCCAAAACCCATTGTCATAGTAAGGTAGTTTGCAACATGAGCGCAATCCACAAAAACATTACTTGGTTTACAATCGTTTGGATTATGATGGTATCTTACAACATCGCAGATAACTTGAGGAAGGTTCCATTTCTGTGCTAAAGCTTCTCCAATTTCAGTATGATCGAATCCTAGTACTTCTTTTTCAGCTATGTTAAACGGGATTGAATCTTTCCGTATCATATCAAATACTTTTTTAAGCTCTTTATCTAGCGTTACACTCATTACTAGCTTCCCTATATCGTGTAGTAAACCGGAAGTAAAAGCAATGTCCACATCTTTCAAATTAGCCACTTCTGCTATAAGCCTACATCCTACTCCTACACTGAAGGAGTGAGTCCATAACTGTCTTGAACCCAATCTGTAACCTCTTAAAGATATATTTAAAAGATCGTCTGCTGAAGCTAAAATAGCTAAATTTCTAACATTTTTTGTTCCTAAAATCATGACAGCCTCTGTTAGCCTAGTCACTTTTCCTTGCATACCATAATATGAACTATTTGCAAGTTTCAACACCTTAGCAGTTAACGACTGATCTGTAGAGATGATTTTTGCGATATCTAATGAACCTACATTAGGATCATCAACACTGCTTAACAATTGCAATGCTGCAGCTGGAATTACCGGTATTTCATCGCAATTCGATATAAGCTCGGATATATTCTTAGAAGTATTAGCCATTTGTCCTCACCTTCATCCCATTTTTTAAATTACAGAGTAAAACTTCTTTACTTGCTACAGTCTTCACCATTATATTTCCAGATTCAGTACAGAATGTTACACTCCGGCCAGACCCCCCACCTACGCTTACGCCTAGACATCTTAATCTGGCTTTTTTAACTTCTTCTTCGACAGCCTTGGCATTCCTTATTCCTACATCTAATTTTCCCGCTGTATTTTTAAACTTAAATACTTGAGCTCCACCAGAATACGCTACAACAATCCTAGATCGTATAGCTCCCTTTTCAACCATCATATCTAATAATGTAGGTATTCCTGTATTAGCAAACTTTCCGGGTTGATTCTCGTGAGAACCGGGAAATTCTTCAGGTAACATGATGTGAGCCATAGCAGACACTTTAGCAACACAGTCGTATGCGCAAAACCCGATACAGCTACCCAAACCTAATGCGACAAGTTTTTCGTGCTTTGTTTCGATAACTATATCCCCCATTACAACACTTATCACAATTAGCTCCTAAACCGTTTCACCTGTTAGGTTCGATAGCAACACTTTAAAACTCTCTTCTCTAGGTATAAACAGGAATGATCCTTCTAAAACATTCTTTTCATCATGTATCTTTGTATCAGCTACTAGCAACATAGAATTCTGCTCATAAGCATTTGATATTAAACTATTAATAATTGCTGTGCACATTTCTATAGATAAATAAGCAGGTGTAGCCTGTACATTTAACTGTGTCATGTCCGATAATGCCTTAATAAATCCGCAACTTAAAATATTACATACTTCTAAAACTACCGATTCTTCTAACTCTGATAAATTTTCATAATTATCTGGTGTGGTATTTACCAGCATTTTCCAAAGTTCGAGGGCACTATTCCAAGTAAATAAAAACGCTAAATCTCCTTCTAAGTCTCCTTCTAACTCCATGAAGGTACCAACAATTACAGATTCAGGACCACCGAAAAAAGATTCTAATTTTGAAATTTCAATACCTGATACATTTGGTACACTCATCTGAATATCTCTGCCTAACATAGTAGATAAAGATTGAGCAGCACTTCCTGTTCCTATATTTGATATCTCTTTCAGTACAGAAAGATGTAGATCTGAAATTTTAGCCATTTTTTCATCCGAATTAATATTAACCAATTAAATTATTGGAAGAACAAGATTTTAACATTATAAGTATTACTAACTAATTACGAGGAAAAGGTGTATATTTATTAATATTAGAATCAGGGTATAATTATTGCAATAGGATTTAAATTATTAACAACATTATCCACATATATAATCGAAATGGAAACTCAAAAGTCTTCAGCTAAAATAAATTATATTAATTCTAGAAGAGAAGCTAGAATAATCGCACTATCTGGTTTATACGAATACTTTCAAGGCAATAATAATCTTGAAAATAATCTATCGGTTTTATTTGCAGAAAAACCATATACAGTAGAAACAAAAAAGTTTGCAGAGTTAGTTGCCACCGGCACGCTGAACTCGATAAGCGAGATAGATCCCATTATTAAAGAAAACCTAAGCATGAACTGGGACTTTAATAGATTAGGTCTCGTAGAAAAAATAGTCTTAAGAATAGCTATGTACGAAATACTCCACTGCAAAGAGATCCCACTTAAATCTACACTAACAGAAGCACTCTACATTTCAGATACATTCGGGTCAAAAAATAGTGCAAAATTAGTCCATGGAGTATTAGGTGGATTTATTAAACAAGAAAAAATCGATAAAGAAAAACTGAGTGATGACAACATCGAGTTAAACATAGAATCTGAAGATAATATTTTTGCAAAAGATGATAATGAAGTAATAGATCCTGAAGCAGTAGAAAATCAGGAGGAATCTTTAGAGTGGATATTAAATCAACAGAATTAAAATCATACCAAAATAAAATTCTTTCAGGTAAAAATTGTGCTAACTATATTTGCAAACAAATTAAGACTAAAATAGATGCTTTTTTAAAGAAAGGCATTAAACCTAAGTTAGCTGTTATAGTTTCAGAAAAACATCATTCCAGCAATGTATATGTTTCCATGAAAATTGCTAAAGCAAACGAACTTGGCATAGATTCTATTGTTAAATATATTAATGAAGATTCTTCTGAGGAAGATATTATTCAGATAATAGAAGACTGGAATAATAATCCCGATATACACGGAGTTTTTGTACAGTTGCCTATCCCTAAACATATCGATAAATCTAGGGTGATTAATGCCATAAATCCAAACAAAGATGTTGACGGACTAACCCCGACCTCTCTTGGAAAACTAGCTTTTTCTATGCAAGCATTTGTATGTGCTGCCCCAAAAGCCGTTATTGAATTAATAGACTACTATAAGATAGAAACTAAAGGTAAGAAAGTATTAATAATAGGTACGAGCAATATTGTTGGTAAACCGCTGGCACTTATGCTGCTTGAAAGAAAAGCAACCGTAACTTGTGCCCATATTGATACTTTAGATTTGCCAACCGAATGCAGGAATGCAGATATCATATGTACTGCAACTGGAAACCCTGAATTTATTAGAAAAGAATGGATTAAGAAAGATGCAGTAATTATAGATGTTGGCTATAGCAGAATTCCAGAAATTAATAAGGATGTTGGTGATGTTAAGTTTGAAGAAGCTATTGAAGTAGCCTCGAAAATAACACCAGTACCAGGTGGAATCGGACCCATTACGGTCGCTTGCTTGATGGACAATATCGTAACTGCTGTTGAATTACAAAATAATATATGAAAAAGAAAAATCTAAAACTAAGAATACTTTTTAACGTCGTCTCTCTAACAATTGGGATCTACATTCTAATTAATTATATTATAGCTAAAAACTATATTATCCCAGACAGATATCCTGCTGCCAACTATCCTCCTAATTTTATAGAAACTAACATAAAAACAGATTCCTGTAAACTACCTATCTGGATCACAAAAGGATTATGTACTGAAAAACCTAAAAAATTAGTATATATTTTAATTCATGGCTATAAAGGCAATAGAGATCATTGGACACCAGTTTTAACCGATCTTTCTACGGATGCTGAAGTTGTAACGGTAGCACTAAGAGCACATGATACAAATAATGCTGCACACACAACCTTTGCAACCAAAGAGGCTGACGATGTATCCTCTGTTGTAGACTGGGTTGCCTCCCATTATTTACACGATAATCCAACAATCATTCTATTAGGATCTTCCCTAGGAGGAGTCACTTCATGGATCACTTCTTCTAAGAACAAACATGTCGACGGAATTATATCCGATAGCGCATTCCTCACTCTAACACTCTCAAGTGATAGATGGTTGGAAAGAACGTTCACAGGAGCCAGCACTATACTAAAACCAATGGTAGTAATAGCTAAAACTCTCATTAATGTTGATACAGATAAAATATCTCCAATAGAAGCAGCTGCTAACTGGAAAGGCAAACCCTCTATGGTTATACACTGTGAAAATGATAATATTGTTTCTTACGATGAATCTAATAAAATTGCCCAAGCTGCCGGTGCTAAACTCCATATTATGAAAGATGCAAACCATGCAAAATCGCAGATTACCCACCACGACACGTATGTAAAATTAGTAAAAGATTTTGGGAATCAGGTACTAAAATCTAAAAATAGATAATAAAAAAAAATTATTGATATCTGTCCAACTAACGGACAGATATCATCTCATTATTAAGTCTCTTCGCAAATTTACCAGTATGTTCACCAGCTAACTGACCGCAAGCCGCAGCAATATCATGACCACGCTCTTGCCTCTGGGTAACATATACACCCTGCTGCTCCAACCTACTCTTAAAACTCTGAATCCTACCATTAGAAGGTCGTGAAAATCCATTTTCTGTATCTACATAATTGAATGGAATAATATTTACAATACTCGGTACACCGCGCAGCAGTTCAGCTATTTTGTCAGCCTGATCTAATGTATCGTTTACTTTATCAATTAATAGATATTCGATAGTAATTTTTCTACCGGTACTTCTTTGGTAATCTTTCATGGTAGCAATCACCTCTTCAACATTCCACTTTGTATTCACAGGCATTAAACTGCTACGAATTTCATCAAGTGGAGAGTGTAAAGATAGAGCTAAATGTATAGGCAGCTTTAAATCGGCCAATCTTTTAATTTGTGGCACTAACCCTACTGTGGAGATGGTGATGTGGCGCATACTAAGCCCAATCTCATTATGAAGAATATCTATCGCTTTTAATAAATTATCAAGATTTAGAAGTGGCTCCCCCATCCCCATAAATACAACATGAGAAACTCTTCTTTTACTCTTACTTTGCAACAATAAATACTGAGCCACAATCTCACTGGTAGTAAGATTCCTATCGAATCCACCTAACCCAGTAGCACAAAACTTACAACCCATCGGACATCCTACCTGACTGCTTAAGCAGCAGCTCACCCTATCTTCATAAGGCAAAAGTACACACTCATACACTTGAGAATCGCCGCCATGTACAAGGCACTTAGTAACATCATCTTTAGAATAAAAATCTTTTGAAAGGTGCAAGTTACTCAAGTTGAAATTTAACTTCAATAATTCGCGCAAATTAGAAGGTAAATTATACATCTCTTCAATGCACTTCACCTGTTTTTTATATAAAAATTCTGCGATTTGCTTCCCTCTCCATGCTGGATAATTATTATCTTCACACCACTTAGAGAGATCGTTGGTACTTAAACCAATTAAACTCTGTTTATTATTAGCATTACTGTTCAATTCAATCATCTTTTAAATATATAATCACTATAAAATAACTTACTATATTATTCTACAATAAATTTACATTTAGAAGTTCCGTATATTCGATATTTGTCGCGGTATAACTTAATAATGCGGGTATCATCTGTATAGAGGACTATTAATATTTTATTATCAATAAATATTCCAGCAATTTCTATCAATCTATGAAAAAGAGAATCGATTTCCATTCGCAAAATCAAGAAGAAAGTATTGTAAATGAATTAATAGAAACATTGGAAGCTATCGAAGATTCAGAACAAGAAAAAAACAAAGATATCAATCATGAATCTATTCCAACAGAGATAGCCATACTTCCCCTGCGCGATTCTATTATCTACCCTACTTTAATTGCTCCCTTAAGTGCAGCACGTGACAGTAGTGTGAAACTTATCGAAGAGAATGTAACCTCTGAAAATAAAATAATCGGAGTAGTTGCACAGAAAGATCCTTATAAAGACAAACCCACTTTCGATGATATATATCATATCGGGTGTATTGCAAATGTACGTACACTGGTTAAAATGCCAGATGCAGTACGACTTATTGTTCAAGGTGTTTCTAGATTTAAAATTGTAGAACTTATCCAAGAAAAACCCTATTTAAAAGCAAAAATTGAATTACTAGAAGAGCCAAGCATTCCTGAACAAAAACAAGAACAAGTAGAGGCTTTCAAGCGGACTATTATTGCATTTTTTGAACAAGTTGTTAAACTCTCGCCACATCTTCCTGAAGAGTTACGCGGACTATCGTTCAATGTTGACGAAGCAGGAGTAATGGCAGACCTTATTACTGCACATCTATCAGTTAGCGTTGTACAAAAGCAGAATATTTTAGAAACTCTTCCCATAGAGCAACGTTTAAGATTTCTCCTAGAAATACTAAGCAAGGAAGTTAGAATATTAGAACTTAGTAGCAAGGTTAATAACGAAGTAAATGCTGAGATAAGTAAATCGCAACGTGAATATTATCTTAGAGAACAACTTAAGGCCATCCAGAAAGAACTTGGCGACGCTGATGATAGAGGCGAAGAATTAGAAGAGCTTAGAGAAAAAATTGATGCTTGTAAAGAAGCTATGCCCGAAGAAGCAGTAAAGGAAGCTACTAAAGAATTTAACAGACTTAAACGGATTAGTCCTAGCTCCCCTGAATACAACGTAACTAGAACCTATCTCGATTGGCTTACAGCAATGCCATGGAAAGAGAATACCACAGACAATCTAGACCTGAACCATGCTATTGAAGTGTTAAATAATGAGCATTACGGTTTGGAAAAAGTTAAAGAACGTATAACAGAATTTCTGGCAGTAAGAATCGTTAAAAAAGACGGCGACTTAAGACAGCCTATTCTCTGCTTTGCAGGCCCGCCAGGGGTTGGAAAAACATCCCTCGGAAAATCTATTGCTAATGCAATGGGAAGAAAGTTCGGTAGAATATCACTTGGTGGAATGAGAGATGAGGCTGAAATAAGGGGTCATAGAAGAACTTATGTAGGAGCTATGCCGGGTCAGGTACTGCAAAACATAAGAAGACTGAATTCCAATAATCCGATTATCGTTTTAGATGAAATTGATAAAATAGGTACAGACTTCAGAGGAGATCCATCTTCTGCCTTACTAGAGGTATTAGATCCTGAACAGAACAAGAATTTTAGAGATCATTATCTGGATGTACCATTCGATCTTAGCAAAGTATTCTTTATAGCAACTGCGAACAGATTAGATACTATCCCTTCCGCATTAAGAGATAGAATGGAAGTAATTGAGCTAAGTGGTTACACAGAAGAGGAGAAGTTCCAGATTGCTCTTAAACACCTAGTACCTAAGCAGATTGAAGAACACGGACTCACCGATAAACAGATTGCTTTCGATGACAGTGCTCTCAAGAGATTAATCCGATTCTATATACGTGAAGCTGGGGTAAGAAACTTAGATAGAGAGATAGCAAAGTTAGCAAGAAAGAGTACTAAACTTTTTGCTACTGGTAGAAAAGCCAAAATTAAAATAACTAACAAGTTTCTACAAGACAATCTAGGCGCTCCAAGATATCTACACTCCGAACTAGAAGAACGGACACTTAAGCCTGGCATGTCAGTAGGATTAGCTTGGACCCCTATGGGTGGCGACATACTATTTATTGAAGCTAGCATGGTAAAAGGAAGCAAAGGATTGCTGGTAACGGGTCAGTTGGGGGATGTAATGAAGGAGAGTGTCCATGCAGCGCTTACTTACATTAAGAGTCATACTAGACAGCTAAAGGTAACCGAAAAAGCTTTTGAAAAGGCAGATATACATATCCATGTACCAGAAGGTGCTGTTCCTAAGGACGGACCCAGTGCCGGGATTACCATGCTTACGGCCCTAGTCTCATTGTTTAGAGACAAGCCTCAAAAGTCTAATGTAGCCATGACAGGAGAGATCACTTTGAAAGGTGAGGTACTTCCTGTTGGCGGTATTAAAGAAAAGGTGCTAGCTGCGTTCCGTGCAGGAGCCACTACCGTTATTTTGCCACAGCAGAATAAAAAAGATTATGTGGAAGATGTTCCTGAGGATATTAAACAAAATCTGAAGGCTATATTTGTGAAGAATGCAAAAGAAGTAATTAAACAAGTTATGGAATAGCTAGTTAGCTATTCCATAAAAAAATTCAAGACTGGGCTCTTTAATAGTGCCAGTCTATATCGAGAGCTTCTTTAGCATGATTCTGTATAAAGTTTCTTCTAGGCTCTACTTTTTCACCCATCAGCTTACTAAACATAATCTCTACTTCTGCCATAAATTCTGGTTCAAGTTTAATCTGAAGCAATTTTCTATTTGCTGGATTCATGGTAGTATCTTCCAGATCATCCGCATTCATTTCACCCAAACCTTTAAATCTAGTTACCTGTACGTTCTTTTTCTTAAGACCTTTCAGTATGTCATCTAGCTCTTCTTCATCTGCTGCATAATAACGCTCGTTACTTCCAACTTTGACAACAAAGAGAGGTGGTTGCGCTAAATAGATATTGCCATTCTCGATTAATGGCTTCATATATCTATAGAAGAATGTTAAGAGAAGAGTTCTTATGTGTTCACCGTCTACGTCAGCATCAGTCATGATAATAACTTTGCTATATCTTAACTTAGAAAGATCGAAGTGATCTCTACCGTTCGTACGCTCTTCAAAGTTAGACAGGCTTTCAGAAGATATGCATATACCTACACCTAATGCTGCAATGAGTGATTTAATTTCGTCATTATCTAAAGCTTTATCAACTCTTGCTCTTTCAACGTTTAGAATCTTACCTTTTAGTGGCAATATGGCTTGAGTTAACCTATCCCTAGCGCTTTTTGCGGAACCTCCAGCAGAATCACCCTCAACCAAGAATATTTCACACTCTTCTGAATTTTTACTTACGCAGTCAGCCAGTTTTCCAGGCAGACCGAAGGAGTCCATTGCTGAAGATCTTTTTACGGCCTCTGCTGCTTTTTTAGCAGCTTCTCTAGCCCTCTGAGCAAGTAGAGCCTTATCGATTACTCTTTTTGCTACTTGCGGATTCTCTTCGAGGAAGGTGTTGAGTCCATCACCTACTAGAGAGTTTGTAACACCTTGAGCTTCAGGAGTCATAAGTTTTACTTTATCCTGACTGTTGTAGCTTGGGTTCTCTAATTTTAATGAGATAACTGCAGTTAATCCGTCTGCTACGTCATCGGAGGTAAAGTTCTTATCTTTCTCTTTCAGAAAATTCATTTTTCTTGCATAAGAATTCAGCACCCTTGTAAGAGCAGTACTAAATCCTGATACGTGAGTACCTCCATCGGGCTGATGGATATTGTTGGAGAAAGCTATTATAGTATTATTAAAACCTGTATGATATTGGAGAGCAACTTCTAAATCATAAGTATCTCTTTCACGGTGGAAGTAGATTACTTTATGTAGTACATCCTTCCCTTCATTCATATCTTCTACAAGCTGTTGAATTCCTTTACTGAAATGAAAGGTGTCTGTTTCTTCTGGTTTTAAGTCATTTATGAAGTGAAATATTACATCTGGATTAAGATATGCAAGTTCTCTTAATCTGCCTTTAATGATAGCCGAATCATACTCTACACATGTTAACGCTGTTGAATCCGGTTTCCATTTAATAAAAGTACCAGTTCCTTCTGCATCAGCAATAGGCGCTACTGGATCTTGAGGAAATCCTTGATGATACCTTTGGTACCACAATTTTCCAGATCTTTTAACTTGAACTTCACACCATTCAGATAGAGCGTTTGTACAGCTAACCCCTACCCCGTGCAATCCACCGGAGACTTTATATCCACCTCCTCCAAATTTACCACCAGCGTGTAGTGTGGTCATAACAACCTGCAATGCAGATACGCCGTGCTTCTCATGGATATCAACAGGTATACCTCTACCGTTATCATCTACACTGATAGAACCGTCTTCGTATAGCTGAACGGAGATTTCGTTACAATGGCCTGCCAGTGCCTCATCAACTGAGTTATCTATTGCTTCACGGAAAAGTTGGTGAAGTCCTCTTTTGCCATTGTCCCCAACATACATGCCGGGTCGCTTACGGACGGCTTCTAAACCTTCTAATACTTGTATACTATCTGCTGTGTAAGCATTTTCTATTTTAGCAGATACCGATTTTACATTTAGCTCTTCATTGTTCACAATATAAATATCCAGAATATTATTTTAATTACTAATAACAGTTTACCTCAATAGCACCTTCAGAACCTATTAATTGACAGGTACTGTAGTATTGATTTCTATATCGGCCAGATCGGGATATTCTATGGCACCGCAATGACGGTGTTAGCTAGTAATTATCTGCTGTTTCTTGAACCCACACTTGCTGATTTACGGACGTAAATACATAATGATAATTTTCAATGATATATTTAGTTTCTAAGAAAAATAATTCAGCAATCAACTCACAACTCTGAACCGATTAGTTATCTTCTACAACAAGCTCATCTAATGGAAGTGTGTGGAAATAATTACACTTAAATCCTTCAATGTTTTTAGAATATACTATGGCAGTCTGAAAATAGGTTATAGGTATCACACATGCATCTTCTAGCAAGATATCTTCAGCGAGATTAAACATCTTTATTCTATCGGAATACTCTTTACAACTATGCCCGATTAACACCTTGTCATCGTACTTCCAATTTTTATATCCAAAATTATTCTGTACAGAATCGGAATAAAAGGTATCAAAAAGGAATGTTGCTGGATCCATATAATCGGCGATCCACCCATTAAGCGCCATAGCAAACTTCTGCTCTGTTTTCTTATATTGAAATGTATGTATGTCCATACCAGAACCTTTAATTTTAATACCTAACACTTCTTGTAACTGCAAAATAATATTTTCAGCTATCTTTCCAGGCAGTGGATTTGAATTATAGAAAGAAATTTCTAGTTTTTTAAAATCTCCTGGTTTATACCCACTCTCTTTTAACAACTCTCTGGCTTTCTGCGGATTGTATCCGTAGGGATTTATCCCGTTTCGATAACCAGGAAATCCATAAGGGATAATAGATGATGCTAATTTTACTGGCACACCTTGGAATACGGTTTCTAATTTTTTTCTATCGATGGAGCACGCTATTGCTTGTCTAACTTTTTTATTCTTAAGAGCAGGAAAATTCTTCCCATCCATATATATAAATGTCACTCCAGCCATGTTAGATATTTGATATTTATTGTTTAGTGCTGGATTGTTCATTACAGAGTGGAGTGAACTTGAAGAGAGCTCTGCAAAATCTAAAGAATTATTCTCAATTTTAGCAAAAATAGTTTCAGGATCTTTCATGATGCATACCTGAATTTTTTTAGTTTTTGGCTGATGTTTCCAATAAGATTCATTTGCTGAGAGCATAAAATAGAGATCGGAAACAAACTCAGTAATCTTGTAAGGACCTGTACCTACTGCCTGATCCAGTTCTGTTATTGGCACATCTTTTCCACCAATCGCTTCAACATCTACCACTCTAGCACAAGGATAAACAAATCGGTGTACGAGCAATGGAGAATAATGGGTGAAGTTTACTGTTAATGTATTGTTGTTCAAAACCTTAACACCATCTACGGAATTAGTTTTGCCATGCAAACAGTCCATTGCACCTTTAATCCCTCCTAGAAATTCAGGAGCACTAGGTGAAGCTAGCTTAGGATTACATGCACGTTCGATGCTCTGTTTAAAATGATGAGCGGTGACATCCTTTCCGTTATGAAACTTCACTCCCCTTCTAAGGTGAAACGTTACTGATGTACATTCATCATTCATCTGCCAGCTATCAGCAAGCCTACCTACGAGATTGTTGTTCTCATCATAAGCAACCAAGCCTTCATACACCTGATTCATCACGTAGCTACCCGTAACAGGATCGTTACTCTGTACAGGATCTAATGAATTAGGCTGAAAAGAGACTGCACACTTCACTATTTCTTTACCACCCACACTGGAAATCTCAGCTGTTCTTCTACTACAACCAATGAAGAATAAACTTAAAAGAGATATAAACAAAACACTTGCTTCAACTGGCTTTCTCAACACATTAACCTCCGGTACATATCTGTAAATTCAATAGGAATATATACTACACTTTTTATTTATACCCAAAATATAACACAAAGTAACACTTATATAATGATTTTATAACTCTTCCGAAATTTACCTGACCATATTTATTTTTGCATATTTCAGGTAGCTATACCGTATATAACATTTATGAAAGAGCTTCGTAAGGTGATATAATGTAATTAGCAAATTTATTAGTGGAGTATTTAATCTATGAAGAGGTATTATGTAAATATGTTAAAACGACCCAGTTTCTGGATTTTAATCGGCGGATTTGCAGGGGTATTAGGCACCACTGTCTATATATCTCAGAACGGACTTCAGTATGCTCATGCAGCAGTGAGTACATCTTCACAAAAATCGGCAGCATACATTACACAACATCCATTTTCAGCACTAGGAAATGAAGATGAAGAATATGTAAAGTTAGTAGAGGCCGTTAAGCCTGCAGTTGTACATATAGAAGTAGGCGGCAGAGTAGCCAAAAGTGGTGAAGTAATTCAACAATCTCAACCAAGCGGGTCTGGTGTTATTGTCCGAGCCGATAATTCCCTTGGGTACGGATGGGTAGTAACCAATCAGCACGTAGTACATGGACATAAAAAAGTAACTATCACACTCCATGATGGAAGACGTGTAATGGGTAGTGTATACACATCCAAAGATCCTTTAGTAGATGTTGCAGTTGTTAAAATTGATGTAAAAGACTTAAAGGCATTGAATTTTGCCAACAGCTCTAACGTGAAAGAGGGTCAGATGTGTCTAGCGATTGGTTCTCCAATGGGGCTCAACCACACTGTCACTTACGGAAAGATTAGTTCTACACATAGCAGAAGAGAGTCTACACAGAGCTTAATCGATGTTATACAGACAGACGCATCCATTAATCCTGGGAACTCTGGCGGACCCTTAATTGTACTAGAAAAAACAAAGAATGGATACACTCCTGGTATAGCCGGAATCAACACTTTCATTGCAACTAAAAGTGGAGGAAGTCAGGGATTAGGATTCGCGCTGAAAAGTAATTTCGTAAAGTTAGTATCCGATATTCTTATATCTAAGAAGAAGATACAGCGTGGAATGATTGGTATTAGACCTGAAGATATTAAAGAGTATCAGAAAAAAGAACTGGGTCGGGAATTCGGTGCGGTAATATCGGATAGCGTAGATAAAAAATCACCAGCTGGAAAAGCCGGATTGAAAGAAGGCGATATTATTATCAAAATACAAGACAGGACCATTAAAGACGCTCAGGATGTTGTAAACGCACTCTTAGAATACGGTCCGGGAAAGAATCTTAATTTCGTCATAATAAGAAATAAAAAAACTCATAACATCTCTGTGAAACCAATATCTTTCCAAGAACATCTGAAAAGGATGCAGAAGAAACAGAGATACTCTAATCCACAGCAAGAGATGCTCGAAGAACTTCTAAGACATTTCGGAATGCGTGGAAAAGGCAATTTCGGATTCCCAGGCGGACCTTCCCCATTCGATAACTTCTACGATGATGAAGGTGATGCAGAAGAATCAGATCAGGATGAAAATATTGAAGAATCTCCCGATTCAAATGGTTCTAATAGCAAAGAAGAGCAACCTAAGAAGAGTACAGAGAGAGCAAAATTAGGTGTTAAAGTAGCCGATCTTAATAATTCACTTAGGAAAAGCTACTATATACCGGCTAAAGCAAAAGGGGCTCTTGTTACTGAAGTAATACCAAATACTATTGCTAGTAAATATAAATTCCGAGTAGGAGATTTAATTACAGCAATCGGGAACAAAAAAGTAACCAGCAGCACAGATCTGTTAAACGGAGTTAAAAAACTAAAGGCTGGAGAGATTACTAGACTTAAAATAGTCCGATACTCTAAGGCTGGTAAACAGAGCGTTCAATGGAACATTAAGTTCTGATTGCTAGCTAAATAATAGAGACCTGGATTCCCTTAAACAGGAACGACAACGCTCTGAGTCATCCTCGAAGGGGATCCACATCCTGCTAATTAGCTAACCACCCATTATTGTCATTCCGGAACGGAATCCAGTAGTTTACTAAACATTTTAGGAGTTTTCATATAAGGTCATGGACCCCGGCTCCGTGACGATTTTTTGTGATATATAATGAAGGATGTACCCTGCAGTGGATCCCATTCTAGGATGACGACCGAGTGAGGAACTGAGTGATAGCTTTCGCCCCGCCTCTGATTTGTCATTGCTTTGCTAGGAGTCAGAATTATTCATTTTTTCAGATCGGCCGGATATTCCCCTTCGAGGATGACGACCGAGTGGGGAAATGATTGGCAAGTCCAGCCCCACATTTAAAATTTTAATCTGATTTGTCTTTCCGGCACGGAATCCGGTCTATTATAAATATTATTTTTTCTTTCACAAGGAAAGTATACGAGACCCCTCAGACGACTCCCACGCAAATTCGCTATGCCCAAAATGACCGTTCTGTGCCGATTTATAGTAATGAGCATTCCTTAATCCAAGTATGTTAATCATTCCTTTAGGGGAGAGATCGAATCTATCTCTAATCTTCTGCTCTATTTCATCAGCACCCATGCTACCTGTGCCATATGTTTCGATATACATCGATACTGGCTGTTCAACCCCAATAGCATAGGCCAACTGAACAAGTGCCCTAGATGCGAATTCAGCTTCTACAATCGCTTTTGCTAGGAATCTGGCCATATAAGCACCACTTCTATCAACCTTAGTGCCATCCTTACCGCTGAAAGCACCACCACCATGCGGACAGAATCCACCGTATGTATCAACAATAATCTTCCTACCAGTTAAACCTGCATCAGCATGCGGACCGCCTAATACAAAGCTTCCAGACGGATTAATATAATACTTAATCTTATCACTCTTATAATCTGAATATTTATCTAGAACATGGTTAATAACATGGCTAAACAGTACTTTCTCCACATCATCCCTCTTAAGATTAGAATCGTGTTGAGCAGAAATTACAATCGTATCTATATATAGAGGTTTTCCTTTATCATATACAATAGAAACCTGACTCTTGGCATCGGGCCTCAATCCTAATTCCGGATTATTTTTTACTAAGTAATTTATTCTTCCGGTAAGATCATGAGCGATTGCGATTGGTAAAGGCATATAGTTCTCTGTTTCATTAGTAGCATAACCAAACATCATCCCTTGGTCGCCCGCACCGCCAGTATCAACCCCCGCAGCAATCTCTGCCGATTGTTGCTGAATAGCACTGAATACTGAACATGCATTCCCATCGAACCCTAATTCTGCTCGATTGTAGCCGATATCTAGGACAACATCTCTGGCAATAGAATCGATATCGATGCGGTGATTCACCTTTATCTCACCAGCAACTACTATAGCTCCCCTGGTGAGTAGTGTCTCACAAGCTACTCTAGCATTCTTATCTTGTCTAAGACAGGCATCGAGAACAGCATCTGAAATCTGATCCGCCATCTTATCCGGATGTCCTCTACTTACACTTTCGGATGTATAAATAATCATATTCCCTCTACTTTTATTTTGGCTTTATTCTAGACGAATATAACTGAAAAAAATATACAAAATTATAATTTTAAAGATATAAGACAGAAACTTATATCTTTAAAATGGCTTACTCTAGGTATAAGGTAACTTTTATATCTTGCCTTATAGTAGCGCTCACTTCTTCAGGAACAATAAGGTCTACTACTACTTCCCTACTAGTATAGATATGAGAAAGATCAATCGGAGTAGTATTAACCGTATAAACAGAACTTACACTAGTGCTACTACCTGTTATTTTAATTGCACTAGGCTGCACTTTATAATTTACCAATCTCCGCCCTAAAGGCAACTGACCCTTCCACTGGATACTAATAGGCACTTGTTTGGTAGCCGGAGCATAAGCAACTGCAGGATGTATCTGCACGATGTTTGGTTCTACTGTAAGATGAGTAATGTTATTATTACTAGCATCTAATACATCCACTAATGCAGGAGAGGTTTCACTACTGTTAAGCGCACTTAAATTTAATAGGGCACGTACTTTGCTAATCTTATCAATATAAGATTCTGGACCACTAATTGTAACCTTACTTGGTTTTACGTGAGAACCTTCATAAATCAGCTGCTTTGCTACACTTCCACTCTCTTCTATTACTATATCTTTTGTTACTTTCTTTAAATTTTCAACCTTAATATTCTGAGTTCTACACTTCAGCTTTAAGTTTAAGTTAGTCTCTATCTTCGATTGTAGGTGAATAGGATAAAACTTTTCGCCCACCTCAGCTTTTTCTAAATTAACAGAGGCTCCAATAAATTCTGGATGAAGCTGTTCAATATCAGATTCATAGCCTTCTGCAATAATAGTTATGAATTTTGGTTTATTAGTAGCAACTAAAGAATCTTTTAAATTTTTAATACGTAGAGGAACTGAAAACTCTCGAACACTTATAGGATGCATCTTGTTTTCCAGATGCAGGAAGAGCATTAAAGAAATAGTGAATGCAATTATAACTAAATAGATATTCTCCCTTTTCACACTTATAATTCTATCCTTTTATTCGTAATTTTGTTTTAATACTTACCTGTTTTTCATCGTCTATTAAATGCTTTGCTAAAATATCTTTCAAAACATTTATATCTTTAATGATGCTATGTTCCCCACTCTGAAAAAGAGATATTGTGCCTTTCTCTTCACTAACCACAATCGCTACGGCATCACTCTGTTCAGAGATCCCCATCGCTGCTCTATGGCGCATATGGAACTTAGCTCCTAAATTATTACTTTCGCTAAGTGGAAGCGTACATCCTGCTGCCAATACACGATTTCCGTCCAGTAATACCGCCCCATCATGTAGAGGATTCTCTCCATAGAAAATCGATCGCAGTAGATGATTGCTTACGGTCGCATTCAGTACGGTACCTGTCGGGATGAGAAAATCGAGCTGATTCTTGTTTACTAGTACTATAATCGCACCAGTCTTACTCGCAGACATCTCGAGAACCGCTAATGCAATCTCGTCAATAGTCTGCTGGTTCGCGGATGTCTTTTTCTGTAAAAATCGCTGCGGCCACTGACCTATTTTATATAATTCTTCTAGGGTTGCCCGAAGCTCCGGCAAGAGAAGAATCACAATCGCAAATGGAGCGAACATCGTTGCCTTATCTAATAACCAGTGCAACGTGTTGAGTCCTAATTTGTCACTAAGCAGTAGCGCACAGACGAAGATAACCAATCCTCCTAAAATCCGCCAAGCTCTGGTCCCATGAATCAGTTTAAGAAGTCGGTAAATGATATACGTTACCAGTAAGATGTCTACCATCTGCTTGGGATGGTAATTAAAATAAGTCTGATGAAAAATGTTCTGGATAAATTCCATAGCGTGTATCAAGTTTACTTGATACACGCTATGGAATAATAATCAATCAATTTAGTTTAATTTTTTATATTAATTAACCTTGAGCCATAAACATTGCATTTGGATTATTTAGGTTCGCAAATTCGTTCTGTTTAGCCATATTATAACCTTGACCAATCATAGAAGCCATTTGGCCTGCACCCTGTCCTGCTAAAGCAATTTTCTGACCAGTATCTCCACCAACTATACCACCAGCAATCTGCCCACCTAATGCAGCAAAACCTCCAGCTAATTGAGAATAGAGCCCTACATTAGGATTGAAATTAAATGATTGAGTTGGTTTTGGACTTGGAGCTCTACCGCCTCTGCTGCGTCTACCACCGGCTACGCCAGCTAGGGCATCCTGACTAACTGCTTCTGCCTGCTGTGCTTGTGCTACTGCTGCTGGGTGATGTGGTAATACAAACACTACTGTTTCAGGATCTGTCTGATCTACTACTTGTACGTTTAGTTCTCCAGGAAGTTCTACACCTAAGTATCTTTTAATAGCTCCTCTTGGATTTCTTGCGAATTCGTCTCTGCATGCTTCGTTATTCCATACACAATGTGCGATAGCTTCTTGTAATTGTTGTAATTGTTGTTCTAAGTTCATTTTACACCTCTGTTGTAATAAATAACTTTTTCAAGTTTATTATTAATATTGGATCTTTATTTTTATTAAACATATGCACTATTGCTGTTTTTATGCATTTTGGTGTTTTTTTTAGGTTCTCTTTTTGGGCTGGTTCTCCTTCGAGGATGACAATATAGGGTGGGAGGATACCTTAATTGACCGCCACATCTAAACATTGCCTCGGAAAACATATAGTTCCCCTTCGAGGACGGAGCCGGGGTCCATGACCTTCTGAAAACTCCTAAAATGTCCAGCAAGACAAGGAAAAATAATATTTATATTAGACTGGATCTCCTTCGAAGATGACAAATCAGAGGGATGTGACTTCCAAGTGTGGGTGCAGAAACTAAGAATAAATTCCCAACTAATACCGTCATCGCGGTGTCATAAAATACCGCGATCCGGCCGATAGTACCTCAGTGAATATATTAGAACAGCCCATTTAGAGGTCTGTATTTATTTACAGCGACATGGTCACTCCCATCTACTCAGCAAAAAGCGTAGTCTTCTGGAAAGCAATTTTCTCCTGAGCGGTATCTCTCGATCTCTGCATAGAGGCCAAAAACACTCGATTCTTCCCATACTTTTTATTCATACTATCCACCGCATGACTCAATTCTATGGTGTTTGTATTATTCTCAAACAGATTCAATGTAACCTGTTCAGGTTTAAAAAGATTAAAAAATGTTACACCGACCAATACAGGATTTTTAAATTCAGCCCCTCTCCACATATCAAGAAAAATATCGATAAAATGGGAGGTATCCTGAGTAGGATTCATGCTTACTTTCTGTTTCCAACTTAAACCCTTCCCTTTTACGTATACCATCATGCCTCTACACCAAAAATTTTCATACCGTAATCTGGCAGAGGCTTTTTGAATGAGACGGATAAGTACTTCTTTACTGCCATTCTCTGTTCTAAATTCCGGCGGCAGAACATGTGAATGACCCAATGTCGTGCGTTTAGTAGGAGGTATCGATACCTCATATCCTCGAAGTAAGTGCCACCACCTTTCCCCTATGATAGACCCAAAAGCTGTCCTTAATTCCAATGCCGTAGCCTGTAAGAGGTGTTTTGAAGAGTATATACCAGATCTTATCAGTCTCTGTTCCATACGCTTGTTAATGCCAGTATAGTCGGTAAGCTTTAATGGCAAGAGCATCTCATAAAGTTTGTTCCAGTGCATAATGGTGAGTCCGTCTGGTTTATTCATATTTGAGGCGATTTTAGCAAGAAAAGTGTTAGGTGCAATCCCGATATTACACTTAATGGCAGGCCCGATCTTTTCAGCCAGAATTTTCTTCATCTGATTGCCGATTATAGTTGCATACTGAGGATTCATCTCGTCTCCTAAAAGCATGAAAGACATCTCATCAATACTACATACTTTATGGATAGGCAGCACATCTTCTAAAACCTCTAATATGCGTTTGTGATAGTGCACGTAGATTGGAGGTCGGGCTGCGACTAGAGATATTTTCGGACATTTTGCAATCGCTTCAGAAACTCTGGTTCCAGTCCCGATTCCGTACTTTTTCGCTTCATACGATGCCGAAATTAGCACACTGCTCTCTGAAAGGACAGGTACCACTCCAACAGGTTTACCGAAAAGTTCCGATCTAACATCTTGTTCAACAGAAGCAAAATAGGCATTAAGATCTAGAAATAGAAATCTTAATGGTCTATAGGTATTCCAACTTTTTTTTTCTTCTAATAAACTCATCGAACCAGGATTATTTTTAATTTTCTTACAATAATAAAAACTAATGAAGAATAAAACACGACAAAATCAGATTATTGCAGTTATATTATATTTCTTTTTTGTGCATACTGTGCACCCGATATCTATTGTACTTCAGCATTCTTCTACTAGAGAGGAGGTAACGAAAAAAGCTCAGTATCAATCTCTTATAAGCTTCTGTTCGTTGTTAAAAGAATCCACAAACTATTCAGAAGACGAAAAACTTTCAAAATTATCACCTACCGAAGCCGATCATCTACTACACTTTTATCAAGAATATAAGGATGTGCAAAATCTCCCGATGATAGCAGGTGCAGCCCTGATAGCTCCTGGATGGATTATCGGTTCCGCACACAACCTTAATGGATCGGTGGGACTCGCCTTCGTTTGCAACCTTGGTGAGAATACGTTTTTCAGTAGAATTGAATCGATCCACCCTTATCCTCACTTAGATATTGCGTTAGGAAAATTAGCATATCCGATTATGTCCGAAGATTGTAAGCCAGTGAAGTTGGTCGGGACTGATTCTGTATTAAAACCAGATGATACATTCTATGCAGTATCTGATTATCTCCACCGCTTAAGTAGTGGCATTTCGGATACCGATATCTTGGAACGTGTACCTATGCCATGTTCTTTAAGCGCCGAAATAACACCATCTATTCAGAGTATTACATTCTCAGCAATTAATAATTCTACAATCCAGAGAGGCACTCATGGCGGTGATAGCGGAAGTGGAATTGTGCGTAAGTTATCTAAACCCGACACTGAAGAGTGTGAAATGGAGCTAGTTGCTATCTATCCATCACCAGAAGGGGGGAAACTTGGGAGCGTCTATTTAGGAAATACTGCGGTCCGTAAATGGATCGGTACCCTTACGGGACTGTGAAATAATCGGGATATTGTTTATTACAAATTCAAAAAATCTATCTGCATCCTCCCTGAAACACTTCAGTTTAACAGCGACATGGGCACCGACAATATTAAAAAGACGACATGCTTATTAAGATAGTTTCTGCTATTAGCAAGAAATCGATCTTAAATAACAATTGCTTCGCATACTCAACTATTCATACGCACATTCCAAAAACGTCACACCGACATTGTATATCCTCGGTGCCCATGTCCTATTTTTAATACTATTAATATTTTATAGACTATTTGCCAGAATAACAATAAATAAATACCAATGTCTCTTTTATATGTACCGAGAAAGCAACACGATATCCGACGGCCGGACGCCTGGTATCCGCGATGCCTGACCTAAGGTCTGAGGTTTTACCTTGCTAAACTTCTCCACACTTTCATAGCTTAGTCCTCTCAATTCCGCATAAACAATGCCATCTGGAATAAGCTTCTTTTCCAATCCTGCGATGCGATCCACTTCATCCTGTTGTCTCTGGAGATATCCATCATAAATCGCAGCGATTTTAATCTGTTCCCTAACCGATTTATCCTTCGGCAGTTCAATACTATAACCTAGCATACCAATAATATTTTCTACGTTTTCAATAGTAATTTCTGGTCGTTTAATTAAATCGAACAAAGATGTTTTATTCACCACTTTACCGGTGCCTACTCCTTCCACCACTTCCGTATGTTGCGGACCCACAAAATGGTTATTTAGGGCATCTAGTGCACTATTTAGTTTCTCCATCTTACCGCAGTATCTATTCCACCGTTTATCGCAGACTAACCCCACTTCTCTACCAAGTGGCGTAAGCCTCATATCGGCATTATCGTGCCTGAGAATAATTCGATATTCTGCCCTAGCAGTTAGCATTCTATATGGATCGTCTACACCCTTTGTAATAAGATCGTCTATCATCACACCTAAAAATGCCTTATCACGAGTGAGAATAAACGGACTATCCCCCCGCACATACCTTACTGCATTTATACCAGCAATGATCCCCTGACCAGCCGCCTCCTCATACCCGCTTGTACCATTAATCTGACCCGCCAAAAAGAGTCCGGGCATCATTTTAGACATCAGCGTTAGGTTCAACTGCATCGGATTCGCTACATCGTATTCTACAGCATATCCAGGCTTCATAATTTCTGCTTTTTCTAATCCTTTTATAGTACGGATAGCTGCTAGTTGTACATCTGCAGGCATGGAGGTGGAGAATCCTTGTATGTACATAGATTCTGAATCCCACTCTTCCTGTTCCAAGAATACAGGATGAGAATTTTTATCTGCAAAATTTACTACTTTATCTTCTATGCTAGGACAGTATCGGGGCCCGACCCCTTCAATTCTGCCTGAATACATTGCACTCTTAGCAAGATTTTCTTTTAGTACTTGGTGTGTGTCTTCATTGGTATGGGTCTGCCAACATGGAAGAAGAGGATTTTTCTCGAATGTTCTATCATGAATAAAACTGAAAGGTCCTGCGGTCTCATCACTCTCCATGGCGAGCACCTGATTGAAATCGATTGTACTTTTAGCTAATCTTGGGGTTGTGCCAGTCTTGAATCGTTTAATTTCTATTCCAATGCTTTTCAGAGAATCTGTTAGGGTAATGACGGCATCATCCCCATCTCTTGCAGCAACTTTCCTCTCATCTCCCATATGACAGAGTCCGTTCAGGAATGTTCCAGTGGTAATAATGACAGATTTACAGGCGATAAAATTTCGGGAATCATCTCCTTTTTTAGAGTATTTCACCCCTTCAATTTCTTTATCACTTACAATTTCATGGACCATACCTTCTAGCAGAGTAAGATTTTCCTGATTCCTCATCACGTCCTGCATATATTCAGGATACAGTTCTTTGCAGACATGAGCACGAGCGGTCTGAACGGCTGGTCCTTTTCCGGTCCCAACTTTTCTGATATGAGTTAGCGTACAATCGGTAGCAACACCCATCTCGCCACCTAATGCATCCACTTCTCTAGCAATATGACCTTTGGCGGGTCCACCTATGGAGCAGTTGCATGGGAGATGTCCTATCCTTTCTAAATTTAATGTTATACATAAGGTTCTACAACCCATCCTTGCGCTAGCTAGAGCCGCTTCTATACCAGCATGACCAGCGCCAACTACTATTACATCATAAGTGTCCACTATTCAATTGTACCAAATGAGGGTCATACTACACATTTCAGTAAATTAAACAGCTTATAAAACAAAACCTTATCTAATACTATTTAACAAAACTAATTTTCACCCAAAATGAACTGTCTTCTCAACACTATATATCCCCCTTCGAGGACGGAGCGTTTGGATCCGTGACCATACTAAAAAATAAGCACTTCCGCAATAACTAATTAAATAAAGGGAAACTATCAACCTATAATTAAATAAGAACTTTTTAAATTTTAATTTGAAACCAGGTATCTAACCAGGTAATATTGCTTACAGATATGAGTATAGGAAGAGAAAGTTATTTTTGGCATAAACTACATTCGTTAACTGGGATTATTCCCGTTGGTTATTATTTATTCCAGCACCTTACACTTAACACATTCACATTGGCGGGTCCGGAATATTTTAACGGAGTTATCCACTTCTTTGAAAGCATGCCTCCACATTTTCTGTACGCATTAAAAGCAGTAACTATCTGGATACCACTTATGTTCCATGCTGTATACGGATTATTTATTACTAGCAGATCTCTACCCAATATATCTGAAAAAGCATTCCAGTACCGTGAGAATTGGATGTATACCATGCAAAGAGTTACTGGAATATTAGCATTTGTGTTCCTTGTCTATCATATGTATTCAACATCCATTACTGGTGCACTATACGGTGTAGAGTACATACAGTATAATGCTTGGCAAGCCAAGCTTACTGCAAACAATTACGCATTCTTATGGATATACATGCTAGGAGTTCTCATATGTACTTACCACCTAAGCTACGGAATTTGGAATTTCTGCATTAGATGGGGATTAACTATTAATGAAAGCTCACAGTTAGCTATGCAAAAATTCTCACTATTCTGCTTTATTGTACTTACTGGAATGGGATGGGCTGCACTAATCGGATTCCTTATTCATCCGGTAACAAATGGCGTTGTTGTATAGTATAGTTCACTGAAAATTATACGATTCATATCAGATTATACAAATTGTCTATGTATAAGTGATATAATATAAAATTATGCATATCAGCATTGATGGGGTAAAATACCTAGCAAATCTAGCCAGGCTTCAGTTAGAAGAAGATGAAATAAATTCTACATTAGATAGCTTAGAAGCAGTATTAGATTTATGTGATGCTATTGATTCCTATAAGGGCGATTTATCTGATGTACCTGCTCACTTAACCTACTTAATGAATTCTTGGGAAGAAGATGATATTCATCCATCAATCTCTCGAGACGACGCACTTAAAAACAGCACCTATACCCGCGCAGGTATGTTTGTAGTACCTAAAATTGTAGAATAACTACATTTATATTTATTGAAAATTAAGAATACATTATGGCAAATGAAATCACCTCTTTAACAGCAACGGAACTTAATGATAAATTGCAAAATAGAGAAATTAGTGCTACCGAAGTAGCCAAAGCTTATCTAAATGCAATAGAGTCTAAAAACGATTCATTAGGAGCATACTTAACAACCCATCCGGACATCACTCTACAAACAGCCGAAGAAGCGCAAAAATTAATAGATGCTGGTGATGCCCCACTATTTGCAGGCGTTCCGATTGCAGTAAAAGACAATATATCTACAAAAGGGATTAAAACTACATGTGCATCTAAATTATTAGAAAATTACGAGCCAGTTTTTGATGCTACCGTCATTAAACGCATTAAGAAGAATGGCATGGTAATGTTAGGTAAAACCAACTTAGATGAATTTGCTATGGGTGCATCTAATGAAACTAGCGCCTTTTTCCCAGCTAAAAACCCATGGGACCTCACACGATCGCCAGGCGGTAGTTCAGGCGGATCTGCGGCTGCTGTAGCAGGCAACCTTGCCCCACTAGCATTTGGGAGCGATACAGGAGGATCTATCAGACAACCTGCATCGTTCTGTGGAATTACAGGATTTAAACCTTCCTATGGAAGATGCTCGAGATACGGATTAATTGCTTACGGTTCCAGCTTGGATCAGATTGGTCCGTTCGCTAAATGTGTGGAGGATGCAGCTAAAGTAGCCCACATTGTAACGGGTCATGACCACAAAGAGGATACCTCCCAACCCCTACCACCTATCGATTATACTAAAATTAAAGATGGTTCTTTAAAAGGATTAAAATTTGCTATCCCTTCAGAACTGTATGAGACTAATGCGATTGAAGATGGTGTTAAAACATGTTTCAAGAATATGTTAGACAATCTCCAGAAAGCCGGTGCGACCATAGACGTGGTACATATCCCAACTATCGAACTTGGTGTATCTACCTACTATGTTATCGCTACAGCTGAAGCCAGCAGCAACTTGGCTAGATTTGATGGCATAAGATTTGGATCTACTGTTCAGTCTGACGGGCATGTTAATCAGGTAGCCGCCACAAGAGGGAAATTATTCGGAAGAGAAGTAAAAGAAAGAATCATGATGGGAACCTACGTTCTTTCTGCCGATTCCTTTGAAGCATACTACATTAAGGCTCAGAAGATACGTGCTGTTATGGTAGGAGAGATGGATGGGGTACTAGATAAGTATAATGCCATTATCTCACCAGCAAGTCCGGTTACTGCGTTTAAAATTGGTGAAAAAAATAACGACCCCGTTGCTATGAAAATCATCGACTTATGTACAATTCCAGCCAACATGGGCGGGTATCCTGCAATATCCCTTCCCTGCGGATTCAGTAACGGTCTGCCGCTCGGTATGCAGATTATGACTAAACGGTTAGATGACGAAAAGGCTTTGGAAATAGCCTATTCTATTGAAAGAGAGTTTAACCTGAAGTTTAGTCCGGAAGAACGTAAATAATTAAATGGATATCTGATGGATTAAACCTATAGTTTAATCCATACATTTCTTAATTATTACGCATCTTATCTAACTTACTATAGTCAAACATCGCCCCCCCTACCCGTTATTTTTCAAATGCTCTATTGTTTCTTTAGTTGATTGACGAGACCTCTCTTGTACATAAGCTTCTGCACGGGCTTCAGCAGCCTTCCTCTTAGCCTCCGATAACCAACCCACCCATAGCCTCCACTCTGGCACTACTGCTTGCAACATCGCTAGCACTGCTTCCATTACCTCCACAACCAGATACCAATCCGATTATTCCTAGTAATATCCCAAACTTAAATGTATATTGTTTCATCATATTACAAGTATTGGATTTATTAAAAAAAAAAAAACCGGCAATAATTATATATTTTCAATAAAGCTTATATTGAGATACTTATTTTACTAGTTGTTTATGGATTCACCCCGGAAATGACTCTCTCCAGGACTAAAAATAATATGATGTAAAGTTATCACTCCTCTATTTATCACCCCGGAAAACTTATAGATCCCCTTCGGGACAGAGCCGGGGTCCACGACGATATTTTGCGAGATTTAATAAAGAGAAGACAATATTTCATGCCCACATTTTAACTTTTAATCTAGTATCTGGAGTGTTTCTTTAGAAGATCATAGACCCCGACATGTTTATATTGTCGGGGTGACAAATTGGAATGTGGGACCACGTCTACCACATTGTCCCTTCTTCGGGGTCATCCTGGAACGGGACCCAGTCCTACATATTCCGCATAGCTATTGGTTTACTGCTAGCGAATGAACTATTAAAAAAGTTGATCAACATTAATTCCTAGCAACTCAGATGCCACAAGCTTAAATTGGATAGAACCCATAACTAAATCAGTTGATTTGCTTGCTAAATCGTCCTTTGATACGTTGCCACTAGTCATTTCCACTACTTCTTTATATAATTTCAGATTTTCCATGCAAATTTTTAAGATATTATCAACTTTTTCAGCACTCTTATCTTTAAGTTCATCCGCATATCCTGCTATGATATCATCCCTGTGTGTGTTCACTAATTCGGTGACAAACAAATATGCAATAGCATTTTAGTTTATTTTCACTCTGCATTAGTTAATTTCTCCTTATTGTTATTTTCTGTTCCATATTGATGTAATTTCTCTAGAGGGGTAAGGCCATCTATTCCTTGATGAGGACG